>JBMOMN010000010.1:0-140040 GCA_049324115.1 Chloroflexota bacterium | reverse complement strand
ACACGAAGGCGCTCAAAGGGAAAACGCCTTGATTTGATGGGTTCCTCCTTTGTAGACTTTGTGCTCCTTCGTGTTTTAGGGTTTTCCCAATGAAAACGAAAGAACCACAAAATCCAGCAGAATCGGGAATTTTTGTACCCAGAACAGGATTCGAGGCTAAAATCATCAAGAACCCAAAGGAGCCTGACCATGACCTACCAACCCCTGACCGGAATCCGCATCCTCGACCTGTCGCGCCTGCTGCCGGGTCCCTACGTCACCCAGCTCTTCGCCGACCTGGGTGCGGAAGTCGTCAAGGTCGAGACGCCCGGCGCGGGAGACTACGCCCGCACTTTCACCGTCGAGAACGGGCTGGCCGGGCTGTACGAGTCGGTCAACCGGGACAAGAAAAGCCTGGGCCTGGATTACCGCACGCCGCGCGGCCGCGAAATCTTCCTCGAACTGTGCAAGACCGCCGACGTGGTCTTCGAGTCCTTCCGGCCCGGGGCAATGGCGAGCTGGGGTCTGGGCTACGAGGACCTCCGCCAGGCGAAGCCGGACATCATCTATTGCTCGCTCTCCGGCTACGGGCAGGACGGCCCCTACGCCGACCGGGCCGGACACGACCTGAACTACGTTGCCATCGGCGGAGCGCTGGCCCACAACGCCCCGGACGGCGGGCGCGGCCAGCCGATCCCGATCAGTGTGCCGCTGGCCGATTTGAGCGGCGGGGTGCTGGCGGCGGTGGCGATCCTGTCGGCGCTGACGGGACGGGCGCAGCACGGCGGCGCGTACCTCGATGTGGCCCTGCTCGACGGCGTCGTCTCGCTGGTCACGCCGTTGATTGGCGGCTCGTATTTCCATGGCGACGGCAGCCTGCCGGTGACGATGGGCCGCCCGTTCTACAACGTCTACCGCACCGCCGACGGCCAATATTTCAGCCTGGGGGCCATCGAGCCGAAGTTCTGGAGTAAATTCTGCGAAGCCGCCGGGCGGCCCGACCTGCTGCCGCGCCAGTTCGACCCGTCGGTGGGGGAGGAGCTGAACGCGCTGTTCGGCCAAAGGTCCCGCGCCGAATGGATGGCGATATTCGCCGGGGCGGATGCCTGCATCGAGCCGGTCAATACCTTCGAGCAGATGCTGTCCGATCCACAGGTGCGGGCGCGCGGCCACGTCCACGCCGAAAACGGCAAACCGGTCCGCATGAACACGCCGTTCGTGTTCGCCCGCCGCGAGAGCGCCAATCCGCCGTCGCGTCTGGGGGAGCATACCCGCCAGGTTTTGGGCGAGTTGGGATTGGACGATTTAGAGACCCTCGAAGCCCGAGGTATCGTCGTTTAAATCTCACCACGAAGACACTGAGACACTGAGTTTTTAATCTCGGTGTCTCCGCGTCTCTGTGGCTGCATTATTGCGGGGGTATAATTGCGGACATGGTTTATCTGGATTACGCTGCCACCACCCCCGTTGACCCTCGCGTCCGCGAGGCGATGTCCCCCTATTTCAGCGACGACTTCGGCAACCCGTCGTCCGTCCACCGTTATGGACAGCGGGCCGAAGCCGCCGTGGACGAGGCCCGCGAGAGCGTGGCCCGGACCCTGAACTGCCGCGCCGACGAGGTCGTTTTCACCTCCTGCGGCTCCGAATCCGACAACCTGGCCCTGCGCGGGGTCTCGATGGCGAAACGAGATCAATCCGGCGCAGAGTGGATCATTACCAACCGGGCCGAGCATCCCGCCGTCAGCAAGACCGCCGAAGACCTGGAGAAATATTACGGCTTCAAGGTCGAATGGCTGGAGGTGGATGCGGCCGGCAAGATCACGCCCGAAGCCGTCGAAAAGGCGCTTTGCGATAAAACGGCCATCGTCTCGGTCATGTACTCGAACAACGAGATCGGCACGGTCAACCCGATCCGTGAGATCGCCGCCGTCTGCCGCGCCCGGGGCGTCCCCTTCCACACCGACGCGGTCCAGGCCGCGGCTTACCTCCCGGTGGACGTGCAGGCTCTCGGCGTGGATTTGATGTCGCTGGGCGGGCACAAATTCTACGGGCCGAAAGGCGTCGGGGCGCTCTACATCCGCAAGGGGACGCCGATCTACCAGGTCATCACCGGCGGCGGGCAGGAACACGGCCTGCGAGCCGGGACGAGCAACGTGCCCTACATCGTCGGTTTTGCCGAGGCCCTGCGCCTGGCGGACGAGGAGCGCCAGGCCCGTGCCGCCCACGTCCAGCCGCTGCGCGACCGGATCATCGGCGCGGTGCTCGAGGAGATCCCCGATTCACAACTGACGGGGCATCCCGTTTCCCGCGTCCCCAACCACGCCTCGTTCGTCTTCAAGGATGTGGACGGCAACCTGCTGCTGCAAATGCTCGACGCGGCCGGGTTCGCCTGCTCGTCCGGCTCGGCCTGCAAGACCGGCAACCCCGAACCGAGCGGCGTCATCACCGCCCTGGGATTTGACCGCGACTGGGGCCTCGGCTCCCTGCGCGTCACCCTCGGCGCAGGCACAACTCCTGCCGATGTGGAGGCTTTTTTGCAGGCGTTACCTTCATTGGTCGAAAAGGCTCGTTCTTTGAAGTAAAGGTAAAAAGTAAAGCCTTCTCGAATTATGGCAACTTTTTACGCATTACGTTTTACTGCTCACTTTTTACTTACCGCTTACCATTCACCAATTACCGTTTATCATGCCAAAAGTTGTCGTTGCCATGTCTGGAGGGGTGGATTCGTCCGTTGCGGCGGCTTTGCTCAAGCAGCAGGGCCATGACGTGACCGGGATGATGCTGCGCCTGTGGTCCGAGCCGGGGAAGGAAGACTCGAACCGCTGCTGCACGCCCGATTCGATGGCCATGGCGCGGCGGGTCGCGGCCAAACTGGACATCCCCTTTTACGTGGTGGACGCCAAGGATGTCTTCCGCTCGACCGTGGTCGAATACTTCCTCGACGGCTACGCCCGGGGCGCGACGCCCAATCCCTGCCTGCTGTGCAACCGCCAGATCAGGTGGACGTTCCTGCTGGAGCACGCCCTGGCGATCGGGGCGGATTTCATGGCGACGGGACACTACGTGCGAATTCAGAATTCAGAATCAGGAATGCAGAATTTGTTGCGGGCGGTGGATCATTCCAAAGATCAATCTTACGTATTACACGTTCTGACGCAGGACAAACTCAAGCATGCCCTGTTCCCCGTCGGTGAATATCCCAAAACGGAGATCCGAAAAATTGCCGCATCGCTGAACCTGCCCGTCCACAAGCGGCCCGACAGCCAGGATTTGTGCTTCCTGGCGGGCGACGACTACCGTAATTTCATCCGGCGCAACGCCCCGCAGATGCTGGTCCCCGGCGAGATCGTCAACACCGACGGGACGGTCATCGGCGGGCATAGCGGCCTGGCCAATTACACCATCGGCCAACGCAAGGGACTCGGCCTGTCATCGCCCGTGCCTTTGTACGTCATCTCGAAACACGCGGCCAGCAACACTTTAGTCGTCGGCACACAAGATGAACTCGGTTCACACGAACTGACCGCCCGCCAGGTCAACTGGATTTCCGGCGAGGCGCCGGACGGGCCGTTCCAGGCCGAGGTCAAGATCCGCTATACGGCGCGGGAGGCCTGGGCCGAGGTGACGCCCCTCGAAAGCGGCACACAGGCCCGGGTCCGGTTCGACGCTCCGCAGCGGGACGTCACCCCGGGGCAGGCAGCCGTCTTCTATGACGGGGACAGGCTGCTCGGCGGCGGGATCATCGTCTGATTTCAAATTTGTCATTCCGGGAGTGCGTCGCACCAGACTTTTAGCCGAATCCCGTTAAATGGGAGCGTCTCCCGTCTGGAAAAGTCCCTTTGGGAAGGTGCGACGCACCCTCGCGGGAAAGGAGAAAAAATGCCGGAAGAAATGGACGTCACAACCTTGCACCGCAAATTCGCGGTGGATTGCTTCAACGGGACCTGGAGCCTGCTCGACAAACCCGACCGCACCTCCGACGAAGATGCCACGATGGTCCACATGGCGCACGCCTCGCGCTATCATTGGGGACAGATCGGCACGCCGCTGGAGTTCGCCCGCGGCGACTGGCAGATCTCCCGCGTGTACGCCACGCTGGGCCTGGGCGAGACGGCTTTGCGTTACGCCAAAAGCTCGCTCGACCTGTGCCACGCCAACGGCTACGGCGATTTCGACCTGGCGTTCGCTTACGAGGCCCTGGCCCGCGCCTGCGCCGTGATGGGCGACCTCTCCCGCCGGGACGAGTACCTGCTGCTGGCGAACGAAGCCGGTCACGCCATCGCCGAGGAAGAAGACCGGACCTACTTTTTCAGCGAACTGAAGACGATCCCATGACCCTGCCGTCCATCCTTCTCGGTGTGGTGCTCTCGACCCTTTACGGCGCGGCCTTCCACCTGCTGCGCGGCGGCTCGCTGGGACGGCTGGCCCTGTACCTCGTGCTGTCGTGGGCGGGGTTCTGGATCGGGCATTTTGCCGCCGGCGCCCTCGGCTGGAGTTTCGTCCCGGTCGGCGCGCTGGAGGCCGGGTTTGCCACCCTCGGCAGCCTGCTGTTCCTGGGCCTGGGTTACTGGCTCAGCCTGGTCGAAATCGAACGCAAGTAGGTCATGTTTCCAACGTGACCGGAAAAGCCATGTTAGCGCCCGGCGAGGCCATGTTGCAAACATGGCCTGCCACATAAATCAATGGAGAAAAAAATGTATCGGATCGAATCGTTCCTCTCTGCCCGTCTGTTCATCGCCCCCCAGATCGCCGGCGACCGGATATTTTTCATCAGCAACCTTTCGGGACACCTGAGCCTGTACGCCATGGAATACGGCGGATCGGTGCCCGAGCCTTTGCTCCCGCCGAACATCGCCTTGCAGAACCCGCACCTGATCGGCGGGCACTCGTTCTTCGTCTTCCCGCGCCTGGGCAAAATCCTGGTGATGATTGACCGCGACGGCGACGAAAACTACCAGCCGATGCTCATCCCGATTGACGGCGGTTTCCCCGAACCGGCCTTCGACAATTACTTTGCCGAATACCGCTGCCACCTGGGCGAGTGCGACATCGAGAAGAATATCCTTTACATCGCCGCCGAACGCCGCGACAAGCCGCTCAACGAGGGCTACCAGTGCAACCTGACCACCGGCGAGCTGGTGAAACTGGACGAATCGATGTATGGCGCGTTCCCGTCCGGCAACGACGAGGAGCACAAGCGCGTCTTCATCGGCGAGGGATACACCGTCGGCGACAACGTGCTCTTCCTGTGGGAGGATGGCGGGAAGCGCCTCCTTTACGGCAAGCCGCTCACCGAACGGGCCGAGGGCGAACAGGTCCCGCTCAACGGCTTGGGTTCGTCCGAGTTCAGCCCCAGCGGGAAAGGGGCGGTCGTCACCAGCGCGGTCTTCAGCGACAAGTACAGCCTCGGCTACATTGACCTGTCCAGGCCGGGGGTGATCGAGCCGGTGGAACTCGAGGGCGTTTCGCACAGCGGCATCGGCGAGATGACCTACGTCTCGCACCTCAAGGGCACGCGCTACCTGGTCGGTTTCAACATTGACGGCTGCAACTGGCTGTACGAAGCGGCCTTCAACGAAGACAAACGCCTGATGAAACTGCGCTACGCCCTGGTCGGCCCCGAACCGCTCGACAACGGGGTGCTCGAACACGCCTACTACGACAAAGCCAAAGACCGCTTCGTGGTTTCCTTCTCCACGGCCACCTCGCCGACCCAGATCTACACCATCGAAGGCAAGGACCGGGAAACCTTCGTGATGCATACCAACGAGCGCATCCTCGGCATCCCCGATAACCTCCTGTCGAAGGGCGAGGATTATTCCTTCGAATCGTTCGACGGCCTGCGCACCTCGGCCCGGCTGTACATGCCCGCCAAAGACCTCGGCTTCGAGGGGCCGCGCCCGGTGGTGTACTACATCCACGGCGGGCCGCAGTCGCAGGAGCGCCCGGACTTCGCCTGGTTCTCGATGCCGCTGATCCAGTTCCTCACCCTGCGCGGCTTCGCCGTCTTCGTGCCGAACGTGCGCGGCAGCTCCGGCTACGGGCTGGAATACACCAAAAAAGTGGATATGGACTGGGGCGGGAACGACCGCCTCGACCACGTCCACGCCATGACGAAGGTCCTGCCGAAGGACAAACGCCTGGACGTGAAGCGGGCGGCCGTGGTCGGGCGTTCCTACGGCGGCTACATGACCCTGACCCTGGCCGGCCGCCACCCGGACCTGTGGGCCGCCTCCTGCGACATGTTCGGCCCCTACGACCTGGTGACGTTTTCCGAGCGCATCCCCGAAACCTGGAAGCCCTATTTCAAACTGGCCATCGGCGATCCTGCGACCGTCGAGGGTCTGGCCCACCTGAAAGACCGCTCGCCCAAGAGCTACCTGGACGGCCTGGCCTGCCCGATGCTGGTCATCCAGGGACGCAACGACCCGCGCGTGGTCGCGGCCGAATCGGAAGACCTGGTGGGCGAACTCAAGAAAGCCGGCAAGGACATGGAACTGCTCATCTTCGAGGATGAAGGCCACGACGTGCTCAAATACGAAAACCGCGTCCGCTGCTACACTGCCATCACGGAATTCTTCGCTGAAAAGTTGAAGCCCTAGAAGGAGTTCACCACAAAGAAAAACTTTGTGTTCTCCGTGTCTTTGTGGTGATTTACCATGACCTGGAACCTGCACGGCACCCACGCCCGCGCCGGCGACCTGGCCCAACTGGTCGGCCTGCGCCACAAGAACTTCATCTTCCCGCTCGTCGAGGGCGGGGAGTATCACACCCATCGCGGCATCGTCCGCCACGACGACCTGATTGGCCTGCCCTGGGGGACGCAGGTCTTCAGCCACCTCGGCGCGCCGTTCTTCCTGCTCCAGCCCTCGCTGGCCGACCTGTTGCTCAGCCTGAAGCGCAATACCCAGATCCTCTATCCCAAAGACATCGGCTTCATCCTGACCACGATGGGCATCGGGCCGGGGATGACCGTCCTCGAAACGGGAACAGGCTCCGGGTCCATGACGATTGCGCTGGCGTACGCGGTCGGGGCCGGGGGAAAGGTCATCTCCTACGAGGTCCGCCCGGAGATGCAGAACCTGGCGTCCAAGAATTTATCCCGCCTGGGCCTGCTGGAGCAGGTCACGCTCCACCTGGGCGACATCGGCGACGGGATTGCCGAGACTGACGTGGACGCTTTCTTCCTGGACGTGCCCAACCCCTACGATTACATCCCGCAGGTGCGCGGCGCGCTCAAGCCGGGCGGGTTCTTCTGCGGCCTGGTCCCCACCGTCAACCAGGTGGCCGATCTGCTCCACGCCCTGCGGCGCAACAAATTCGCCTTCGTGGAGGTGTGCGAAGTGCTGCTGCGTTACTACAAGCCCGAGCCGCTCCGCCTGCGCCCCACCGACCGGATGGTGGCCCACACCGGCTTCCTGACCTTCGCCCGCCGCATCGAACCCGGCGACGACCCGCGCGCCGCCGAGTTGATAGCCGAGCAACACGTGGACAAATCGGAAGGAGAATAACCCATGCGACGACGTTTCCGCGGCGGGCGGCTTGCCCGCCCCAATCCGGCCCGCCAGGTCCCCCCGGCGCTCCTGCGCGCCAACCAGCTTTTCACCGGCGGCGATTACCGGGCCGCAGCCGCCGCCTTCGACGAACTCGCCCGCCGGGCCGAAATGCGCGGCGGACCCAACGCCGGGCGCTTTGCCCTGCGCGCCGGTGAAGCCTGGGTCATGGCCGGGGATGTCCAGACCGGCATGGCCCGCATCAAAGACGGCCTGAACGCTCTGATCGCGGCCGGGAACCTGGCCGCCCTGGGCCGGATCGGGCCGCGGGTGGTGCGCGAGTTGACCGAACGGGGATTGACCGCCGAAGCGGAGGAAGTGACCGGCCTGCTGCGCCAGCGCCTCCCGGGCTTCTCCGCCACCCCGAGCGCCCCGGGACCGGTGGGCCGGGTCACGTTACCGACGCATTGTCCCGGCTGCGGCGCGCCCCTCCGCCCCGACGAGGTCGAGTGGCTCGACGCCGCCTCCGCCGAATGTGACTACTGCGGCAGCCTCATCCGACCTGATCGCTGATCGCTCAGTGCTATGACCGGCCTGACCGAAGCCGACATCACCCAGCGCCTGCGGGCCGCCTACATCCCCGGCAAGATCGCCAACACGGATACAGGCGTCCGCCCGGAACTGATCCGCGACCCGCTCAAGTGCGCCGCAGTGCTCGTCCCCCTCGTTTGGCTGGACGGCGGCTGGAACCTGCTCTTCACCCGCCGCACCGAGATCGTCGAATCCCATAAAGGACAGGTCTCCTTCCCCGGCGGGGCCTGCGACGACGGCGAGACGGCTCCCGAGGAGACCGCCCTGCGCGAAGCCGACGAGGAGATCGGGCTGCGCCCGGCGGACGTGCGCCTGCTGGGGAGGCTGAACGATGTCGTGACCATCACCAGCTACCGGGTCACGCCGGTGGTCGGGGTGGTAACGCTCTGGCCTTACGTCTTCCGCGTCTCGGGCGTCGAGGTCGGGCGGGTTTTCACCATGCCCCTGGGCTGGCTGTCCGACCGCCGCAACCGCTGGGAGTTCGAGCGCCCGGATACCGGCGTGCGGCTGATCGCCTACCATCCCTTCGACGGCGAACTGCTCTGGGGCGCAACCGCCCGGATGGTGGTCAATTTCCTGGAAGTGTTGGGCTTATGAACGAAAACCCACTGGCGGCTTTTCCCGGACTCACTGGTGGGTTCGCTTAAACTCACCAGTGGTTTTTCTTGAAGTCACTGGTGAGTTTACTTAAAGTCACTAGTGACTTTGAATAGAATCACCAGTGACTTTGAACAGAATCACTGGTGATTTTGCAAATAGTCACCAGTGAGTTTGAACGGATCCACTGGTGGCTTTGCAAAGAGTCGCCCGGAAGATGACTTCCAAAGTTTCTTTACCGGACAAAACCAAAAACCTTAACGCGAATGACGCGGACACTTGCACCGCACGCACACTTGCCCTGGCGGGCAGTGCCAGGGAGTGCAGGTGTGGAGCAAATTTCGCGAATTTTCTTTTTCAAAACATCCGCGTCACGTCGTACCCGCCAGGGTATTCGCCAAATCCGCGAAATTCGCGTTGAAAAAAGGTTTTCTCAAAAATCTGTCCGGTAGAGAATCCAAAATCTATTTTCAAACTCTCTCCACCGGTTGCCGGATGATGGTCTTCAACTTCTCCGGGGCGGTGCGGCGCGGGTCGCCGAAATAGATTTCGTGGTGCTTGCCGCGCAGCTCACACCCGTTGGCATGGATGAATTCGTGCAGCCGGGCGATGGTCGGCGGTTCGGCGTCATACGGCCCGAGGTGCATGACCTGGGCCGAAAGCCCCTCCTCGTACACCTCGAAGCGGACCTGTTCGATGGCCGCCTGGCCTTTCTTGCGCCGCGCTTCGTCCTTTGCCGCAGCGGCCAGTTCGGGGGTGACGAAATCCGGCTGGAGCATCATCATCGTCCACAGCCAGTCGTCCTTGCGCTCCATGCTGAACCCGGCCATATCTTCGGCCCACCACAACCCCTCCAGCCCCATCACACCGAAATCCCGTCCCAGCGATTTCTTGGCTTGGAATTTGAGCGTATAAGCCACGCCGTAGAGCGCCTGGAGGGATTCCTGGTATTCAGCCGCCTTGTTCGGGTCGCCCTCCCCGTCAATCATCAGGTAGCCCAGGGGCGGCACGTCCACGAAGGCCGGCTGCGGTTTGGCGGTGTAAAGCGTTTTGTAGGTTTTCTTGAGATCAATTTTTTCCATGTCTGCCTCCACAATTACTATACACCATCCAGTTGGTGGAGAGTCAATGATTGGGAAGAGATTTCGGAAGTCTGCTGTAATAAAAAACGGGACGATCCAGGATCGTCCCGTCCGCATTGGCAGGCGAGGCTTACTCTTCCTCTTCTTCCTTCTTGCCGCGTTCGATCACTTCGGGTTCTTCCCCGGCTTCGGCTTCTTCGACTTCTTCCGTCACCTTCGGGGCAGTGGCAACCACGACCACCTCGTCGAGGTCGGTCAGGATTTCGACCTTATCGGGGACCGCCAGGTCTTTCACGAGGATCTGGTCGCCCACTTCGACCAGCTTGCTGATGTCCACCACGAAACTTTCGGGCAGGTCGGTCGGCAGGGCCTCGACCTCGATCTCGGCCAGGCTTTGGACCAGCACCGCGTCGAAGTTCTTCACCGCCGGGGATTCGCCGTCCAGTTCGACCGCCACGTTCGCGCTGATCTTCTCGGTCAGCGACACAGCCTGGAAGTCCACGTGGATCAGCCCGCCCTTGATGTAGTTGCGCTGTTTCTCGCGCACCAGGCAGGGATATTCCTTCCCGCCCACGGCGATCGTGATCAGCGCGGTGGACGCCGCCCGGCTCAGGGTCATGTTGCTTTCGTGGGCCTCCAGCGTGATCGCCAGCGGGTCTATGCGATGCCCGTAGATCACGGCCGGCAGCTTCCCGGCCCGGCGCAGGGCGCGCACCTGCTTGCCCACCACCGTGCGTTTTTCCGCTTTTAGAACGATTTTTTCCATTTCTACCATCCTCGAGCGCCTCTCACCTTGCGGATAAGGTTACCTTCGCTCTTTTGAATTGAGATTTCCGGCAGCCGCCGGTTAATTCACGCTGTTTTCTCAGGAGTGCAGACTTCAGTCTGCCTATTCGCGGACTTCAGTTCGCCTACTCGCGGGCTTCAGTTCGCCCACTCCCGACACTGTTTTCTCAGGAGTGCAGACTTCAGTCTGCCTTCTCGCGGACTTCAGTTTGCCCGTTTGCGGGCTTCAGTTCGCCCACTCGCGGACTAAAGTCTGCCTGTTTGCGGACTAAAGTCTGCCCGTTTGCGGACTAAAGTCCGCACTCCAGAATTGACTATTTCCTGCGCCCGAAGAGCAGGTGTCCGGCCAGCAGCACCAGCCCGGCGAACGCGCCCGCTACCGCGCCCATCAGGATCGCGCCGCGCGTATCCACCACCGTGTGGACTTCGCCCTCGACGTGCTGGGCCAGCAGCAGGAGCGACTCCACCCGCTCGCCCCGGACCTCGCGGCCGGCTGTGACCGCCGAGGTGGTGTTGACCAGGTTGACGGTTTCACCCGCCACCGCCCCCGCCAGTCCGCTGATCGTGACCACCTCCCCCGCCACCGCGCCGATCCCGCTGTTGACCGCGTTGACCGTCCCGGCGTCCACTGCGCCGATGGCCGCCTCGTGGGCCACCACCTCCGTCGCGGAGACCGCCGCGGCCGCAGCCATGTGCAGTTCCACTTCATCGGCCTTGATCTCCCGCGCCGCCGATTGGTGCATTCGCACCAGTTCGGCCTGCACCAGCTCAGCGCTGGCGTCCGTCAGGTTGACCACCTGGGGGGTATCTTCGGTTTCGCTCATTTTGTTCTCCGGGCAAAAAACGCGCCTCCGTGCGGAGGCGGCAGTTCGAACGGCCTACATTTTAGCCTGTGGGCGGAGGTTCGTCAAGTGCGGATGGCGCTTGCGGGCCGCGCCGTCCCCCCTTCACCGACCAGGATTTCTCTCCCGGCAGCACCAGCGACAAAAACCCCATCGCCGCAATGAATCCGCCTGCCCTGAACAGGAACGTGGTAGGGATAACAGTCTCGATGATGGGATAGAGGGGCCTTTTAAACTGGAATGGCAAGTTCACGCTCATAAGCAGGTTGAATGCAGTAACCATGAATAACCCGATCACCAGGTAACTCAGCCCAACCCATTGACTGCGGGGCTTCTCATGCATGACGCTCCAGAAAAGCAAGAGCAGGAGCAGCCCAGTAACAAGTGTGAACAAGGGAAGAGACCAGTAGTAAGCTACAGACCTGAACGTTGACGGGGCGAGTTTCTTGAACATGCCGGTTAAAAGGTCAATACCGTACATGACCAGCACGATGGCAGCCAGCCCCAGCAAAGGCATATAGATTGTTTCCAGGTTTCTCTTTGACATTTCGCGCCTCCTCGTTCTTGAAAATTATAGCACGACCCCGATCCGCCTACCGGCCTCCTGAACACTGGATACTGAATACTGATCACCTGCTCTCCCGAAAACTGATACAATTGCGGCATGGACGAAACCGCCCTCATCCACGATGCCCAGCGCGGCGACCTCGAAGCCTTCAACCGCCTCGTCCTGGCCTACCAGGACATGCTCTTCAACACCGCCTGCCGCATCCTCGGCGACGACGACCTCGCCGCCGACGCCACCCAGGAAGCCTTCATCTCCGCCTTCCGCAGCATCGGCACCTTCCGGGGCGGCTCCTTCAGGGCCTGGCTGCTGCGCACCGTCACCAACGCCTGCTACGACGAACTCCGCCGCCGCAAACGCCGCCCCACCGTCCCGCTCGAACCCATGACCAGCGAGGACGAAGAGATGGAGACCCCCCGCTGGATGGCCGACCCCTCCCTCACCCCTGAAGAACAGACCGAACTGGTTGACCTCGACGAAGCCATCCAGGATTGCCTCAACGCCCTGCCGACCGATTTCCGCACTGTGGTCATTCTGGTTGACATCCAGGGCATGGACTACGAGGAAGCGGCCCGCGTCGTCCGAACCCCGCTCGGCACGATCAAAAGCCGCCTGGCCCGCGCCCGCCTGCGGATGCGCGAGTGCCTGCAAGGCTTCTGGGAACTTTTACCGGCGGCCTTCCGTCTCAGAGACGATCCCCTCTTGGCGGAGAGCCGCGTATGAATAACAAGATGACCTTTCGTGACGTAGAGAAATTATCGGCCTACCTGGACGGACAACTGTCCCGGGCCGATGCTGCGCGTCTCGAATCCCGCCTCGCCTCGGACCCCGGCCTGCGCGCCGTTATGGACGATTTACGCCGCACCCGGGCCGTCCTGCGCGCCGCCCCCAAACGGCGCGCCCCGCGCAATTTCACCCTCAGGGCCGAAAGCCGACGCGTCCGCCCGCCGCTGCCGCGCCTCGTCCCCGCCCTGCGCTTCGCTTCGGTCGTCGCCAGCCTGCTGCTGGTCTTCACCTTTGCCACCAATTTCGTCGTCCCGCTCAGCGCCTCCCGTTCTGCCCAGCCGCTCTATGGCATGGGCGGCGGTGGAGACGTTACCGACACAGGCCCGATGGCCCTCGAAGCCCCCGCGGCCACCGAAGAGCCGTACACCGCCCCGGCTGCCACCGGCGAACCGGAAATGGCAGCTCCCGCCGAGCCGGCCCCCACAGAAGACTCGGCTCGCACCCAGGAACCTGCTGCAAAGAACCTCGCCCCGCAAGGGACCCAGGGCCTCACCCCCGCACCGTCGCTGCCCGAAACCTCGCCCCCGCCGCCCATTCCCGCTGCCTGGCAGGTCGGCCTGCTCGCTGCCGCAGTCGTCCTGGCAACCCTGGCCTTCCTCCTGCGCTGGCTCACCGACCGCCGCTGGCGTTGAAGGCGATAACTCCCATCACTCAGTTGAAGTCCCGTTCACCCCACCGAGCGGGACTTTTTACGCACCACGCACCACGTACCACGCACCACGTACCACGTACCACGCTCCACGCAACACGTTGCCTTCTCTCCTCTCGAAACTATGATTTAATTTATTCTATGAAACTCACCGACATCGCCTACTGCCCGCTCTGCGGCTCAGCCGTGACTCACGCACCCCGCTTCGGCCGCCTCCGCCCCGTCTGCCTGGCCTGCGGATACGTCCACTTTACCGATCCCAAGGTCGCCGCGGCGGTCCTGGTCGAACGGGATGGCCGGGTCCTGCTCATCCAACGCGCCAACACCCCCGGCCAGGGACTGTGGTCGGTCCCCGGCGGCTTCGTGGACGCCGACGAGCACCCGGCCCGGGCCGCGGAACGCGAATGTCTCGAGGAAACAGGCCTCAGCGTCCGCGTGACCCGCCTGCTGGATGTCGTCCCCGACCGCGAGTTCCCCAACAGCGCTGACTTCGTCGTCTACTATGCCGGCGAAGTCCTCTCCGGCCAGATCCGCGCCGACGACGATGCCCTGGCGGTCGAATGGTTCCCGCGCCAATCCCTTCCGCCGCTGGCCTTCAAATCGGTCGAGTACGTGCTGCGGAATTTCTAGCCGTGAGGGCGTCGCACCATGCCAAACGGGATTTGCCCAAAAGTCTGGTGCGACGCACCCTCTGTGCTACAATGAATCCGACAGGGAGATGAGAAAATGACCCACCTAGACATCCGCCCTTCCCCGATTGCCGGACTCTGGTACGAGGGCGATCCCAAAGTCCTGGCCGCCGAAATTGACCGCTACCTCGACCGAGCTGAACTGCCCGAACTGCCCGGCGAAGTCGTCGCCGTGATCGCCCCCCATGCCGGGCATCGCTACTCCGGCCCGGTGGCGGGATACGCCTTCGACGCGGTGCGCGGCCGCTCGTTCGACTTGGTGGCCGTCGTCGCCCCGATGCACCATCCCTACCGCCCGCCGCTGCTCACCGCCCGCCACGACGCCTATGCCACCCCCCTCGGCGACATCCCGATTGACAAACCCGCCCTGGCCGAGCTGGACGCGGCCCTGGCCTCCGCCCTCGGCTACGGCCTGGCCCCCATCCCCAACGACCCGGAGCACTCGCTCGAAATCGAACTGCCCTTCCTCCAGCGCGCCCTGGCCGGGGACTTCCGCCTGCTGCCGGTCATGCTCCGCGCCCAGGAGCCGGAAGTCTTGCGGGCGCTGGGCCAGGCCCTCGCCCAAACGCTGCGCGGCAGGAGCGCCTTGTTGGTCGCCAGCACCGACCTGTCGCATTTTTACGACCAGGAAACCGCAAAATTACTGGATGCCGAAATGCTGCGCCGGATCGAAGCCTTCGACCCGGACGGGATATTCGAGGCCGAACGCGCCGGCCAGGGGTTCGCCTGCGGGCACGCCGCGGTGGCCGCTGTGCTGTGGGCGGCGCGTGACCTGGGGGCGGATACCGTCAAAGTGCTGCACCATGCCACCTCCGGCGATGTGACCGGCGACTTCGAGCGTGTCGTCGGGTACGGCGCGGCAGCCGTGTTGAAAACTTGCTGATGCGTGCGACGCCCCCCACTTTCGTCGAAATCGCCGTCAACGTCCCGGCAGTGTCGGGCGTTTTTCATTACCATTTGCCGGATGAACTGGTCCCGACCGCCGCGCCCGGCTGCCTCGTCACCGTGCCGTTCGGGACGCAGACCGTCCAGGGCGTAATCCTGCGCTATGTGGATTCCCCGTCTGTTGCGGATACCAAACCCGTGCTGGGCGTGCTCGACCCGGACCCGGTGCTGGCTCCCGTTCAAATCGCGTTGGCCGAGGCCCTGGCCGACTCCACCTTCAACCCCCTCGCCGCCATCGTGGATTTGATGCTCCCGCCGGGTCTCTCCCAGCAGGCGGATGTCCAGTATTCAGTGATCAGTGATCAGTTATCAGTCACCAGTCACCAGTCACCAATTACCAATTACCAACTATCCCAAACCCAAGCCCGCCTGCTCAAACTCTTGCAGGAACGCGGCCCCCTGCGCGGACGCCAGATTGACCGGCATTTCGCCAAAGTGGACTGGCGCAAATCCGCCGAGTGGCTGGTGAAGAGCGGCCTGCTGACGAAAAAATCGGTGCTGCCGCCGCCCTCGGTGCGGCCCAAGATGGTCAAGATGGCCCAACTGGCAGTCTCACTCGAAATCGCCGAAGCCGCCATGCCAAATTTGGGCAAGACTGAAGCGACCCTCGCCCGCCGGGGCGCGGCCCTGCGTTACTTGATGAAAGAACTGGATGAGGTCAATGTCTCGTGGGTCTACGCCGCCAGCGGATGCAACCTGTCCGATTTGCAGCTTTTGGCCGAGATGGACCTGATCTTCCTGCGCGAGAGCGAAATCTGGCGGGATCCCACAGAGAGAATAGAGGATAGAGGAGTAGAGCGAAGTGGAGATTTGGCCTTGACGGCGTACCAGCAGGAAGCCTGGAAGGTGATCCAATCCGCCTTCGCCGACTCGCTAACCCGCCCGCTTTTGCTCAAAGGCGTGACCGGCTCCGGCAAGACCGAGCTTTACATCCGGGCCGCGCAGGAGGCCATCCGGCGCGGGAAACAGGCGATCATTCTCATCCCGGAGATTGCCCTCACCCCGCAGACGGTGCGCCGCTTCCTGGCGCGCTTCCCGGGTCAGGTGGGCGTGGTCCACTCGAAGCTGTCGGCGGGGGAACGCTACGACACCTGGCGGCGGGCGCGGGCGGGACTGCTGAAACTGGTCATCGGGCCGCGCAGCGCCCTGTTCACGCCCTTTCCAAATATCGGGCTGATCGTGGCCGACGAATGCCACGACGCGTCGTATTACCAGTCCGAGCCGCCGTTCTATCACGCGGTCGAGGCGGCCAAAGTCTACGCCCGGCTGTGCGGTGCGGTCTGCCTGCTCGGCTCGGCCACGCCAACGATCGAGCAACGGTATCAGGCTGTTCCCCTCACTCCTGGCCCCTCTCCCATTGGGAGAGGGGATGGGGTGAGGGAAAGCATCCTGCTGGAACTGCCGGAGCGCATTTCCGCTGACGTAACGGGATCCGCCCAGGGCTTGGACCTGCCTCCAATCCACATTGTGGACATGCGCGAGGAACTCAAATCGGGCAACCGGGGCATCTTCAGCCGCGACCTGGCCGAATCGCTGGCCGGGACGCTGGAACGCGGCGAACAGGCGATCCTGTTCCTCAACCGGCGCGGCACGGCGACCTACGTCTTTTGCCGGGAGTGCGGCCACGTGATGAGATGCCCGCAGTGCGAGACGCCGCTGACCTTCCACGTGGACGGCGGCGAACGGTTGACCTGTCACCGCTGCGGGTACACCCGCCGGAAGCCGAAGAAGTGCCCGGCCTGCGGCTCGACCGCCATCCGGGAGTTTGGGCTGGGCAGCGAGCGGGTGGAGGCCGAGGTGACGGCGATGTTCCCGAAGGCCCGCGCCCTGCGCTGGGACTGGGAGACCACCCGCCAGAAGGACGCCCACGAGATCATCCTGAGTCATTTCGCGGCCGGGCGGGCCGACGTGCTGGTGGGGACGCAGATGCTGGCCAAGGGCCTGGACCTGCCGAAGGTGACGCTGGTGGGGATCGTGCTGGCCGAGGTGGGGCTGAACCTGCCGGACCCGTTCGCGGCCGAGCGGGTTTTCCAGGTGCTGACCCAGGTGGCCGGGCGGGCGGGACGCTCGTCGCTGGGCGGCAAGGTCATCCTGCAAACCTTCCAGCCGGAGCATTACGCCATCCGCTTCGCCGCCGGGCACGACGTGGACGGTTTTTACCAACACGAGCTGGCCGAGCGCCGACGCCTGGGCTACCCGCCGTTCGCCAGACTGCTCCGCCTCGAATACCGCGACCCGGAGGCGGAGAAGGCCGAATCCGAAGCGCGGCGCATGGCTGCAAGACTCCAAAACCTGCTCACCACTTACCACTCACCGCTTACCACGCTCATCGGGCCTGTGCCCTGCTTCTTCGAGAAGGTTGGCGGCATATACCGCTGGCAAATTGTGTTACGCGGCCTAAACCCGGTGGAGGTGGTCAGGGACCAGAGATTGGACGGCTGGCGGGTGGAAGTGAGGCCGGTGAGTTTGTTGTGACGGGCTGCGGGTTGGCGGTATGATAAAATCTTTCCACCAGAGAAAACCGCCTGAAAGGTTGCCATGTCAAACTTATTGTTGAACGAATTGCAGGTCGAAGAGCCGCCGAAAATAACTGGAACCTATCGGGATAAATTGATCGCTCTCCTTGGCAGCGATTTGGATTTTCATAACCAGAATAACACCTATAAATCGCATAATATTCATGCGTTCCCGGCGAAATTTCCCCCGCAGTTACCAAGAAAATTCATCCATACTCTAACCGAGCCGCATGACCTCGTTTTGGATCCGATGATGGGGTCTGGAACGACCCTCCTCGAAGCCTTGTTAGCCCAGAGAAACGGGATCGGTTTCGATATTGATCCGCTCGCCCTGAAAATTTCGAGTGTAAAGACCGCTCACCATTCAATCGAAAAACTTGAGCCTATGGCCCGGATTTTAATCGAACGCGCCCGAAAGTCTATTGAGGACGAAAAACAGACTTTATTGGAAGGGTTGACAACCCGATGGGATAAAAAGACGAAGGAATTCATTGATTATTGGTTTTCGCTTCAAACTCAAATCGAATTACTGGCATTGGCTAAAGAAATAGAGCAAATACCCGACGTTGGGGAGCGTTCATTTTTCGAATTAGTGTTTTCTGGAATAATTATCACCAAATCCGGCGGGGTTTCCCTGGCATTCGATTTGGCGCATACGCGCCCGCACCGGGCCAAAATCGTTTACTCCAATGACGGAACGAGAATTGTGGATGAGCCGGTATCGGAGAAACGCAGGGAGATTTTGACTAAAAAGATCAAGTCTGCGTTGGGTGAATTCGAGAAACGGTTCCAATCGAGTTTGAATGATTTGATCATTTCTCATCCAAATAATATGTTCAGCCAGGGCGTGTTTGGGAATGCCGAAAATATTCCCCTGGCGGCAAATGCTGTGGACTTGATCGTGACCTCCCCTCCGTATCCATCCAATGCGATTGATTACATGCGGGCGCACAAATTTTCGCTCACCTGGTTGGGGTATTCCATTGATGAACTTGGGGATAAACGTAAGATTTATATCGGCGCGGAGGCAACTTTGGATGTCAAGTATGAGAAACTTCCCGCATACACTCAACAGGTTGTAAAAAAATTAATGGCAGTAGATGAGAAAAAAAGTTTGGTGGTGCAACGCTACTATTCTGAAATGACGCGTGTTTTACGCGAGATGTACCGGGTTCTTAAATCCGGGAAGGCCGCTGTGGTGGTGGTAGGCAGTTCGGTGATCCGAGGTATTGATACCGAAGTTCAAAATTGCCTGGCTGACATTGGGAGGACGGTTGGTTTTGAAGTGCCAAAGGTTGGAGTGAGAAACCTTGACCGCAATCGCCGCATGTTGCCTGCTGGAATAAATGTAAATCTGAACTCACAAATCCAACAACGTATGCACCAGGAATACGTGATTGGATTTTATAAACCTTAACTTGATGCGGAGGAGATAATGGGAATTGGCGATCTGCGCAATCAGTATCATCTTGGTGTCTGCTCAAACATTATTCGAATCAAGCGGCGCGGTGAAAAAGAGTACCCGAATTTTGCGGATGGCGACAGCAAATCCAGCGTTGAAATTGCCTGGAATATTGTCAGGCAATTGGGATGTGATCTGAATTATGCGCCTGTCAAAGAACAAACAGTCGGGGACATTTTTGAAGACTTGACGAAGAACTTTTTGCAATCTGCATTTGATCTGTTGCGCCACATCCGACCCGGCAACTGGTATTATTCCACCGACAAAACAGCCATATCTGGTTTTGAACAATATGAGCACCTGGCTGCTTTGGATAAAAAGGTCAAGAGTGATTCAACTCTGGCTGCAATAATTGGCGTCGGCTACATCGTCAAACCAGACATCGTTGTTGGGCGCTACCCGGTTTCGGACGATGAAATAAACCGAAGCACGCCGATTTTGGATAGTGATGTCCTGGCATCACTGACTCCATTGCGAAAACAAAACCGGAATGCAGGCAGGGGAAACTTACTTCTCCACGCAAGTATCTCGTGCAAGTGGACGATCAGGAGCGATCGGTCCCAAAATACGCGAACGGAAGCCTTGAATCTTATCCGAAATCGCAAAGGCAATCTACCGCACATTGTCGCAGTCACTGCCGAACCCTTGCCAATGCGAATTGCCACTCTCGCTCTTGGCACGGGGGATATTGATTGCGTCTATCACTTCGCGCTGCCCGAACTGATCACTGCCATCGAACAGGCTGACAACCAGGACCAACTTGAAATGCTTCAAACCATGATCGAAGGCCGGCGATTGCGGGATATCAGCGATTTGCCCTTTGACCTGGCAGTGTAGCCAAAATTTTCATTCCATAACAGGAGCCTCCCATGCCCGAAGAAGAAACCAAAAAGCCCGAAGAGAAAGAAGAGAAAAAAGACGAAAAACCCGCTCCAAAAGACAACCTGGTCGTCACCCAGCACAGCGTGACCATCGGCGGGAAGGAGATCAAGTACACCGTCACCACCGGGACGATCGTGATGAAGGAGGAGACCCCCGACCGGGAGAAGGAGTCCGAGGGGGAGAAAGCCAAGGCGCAGTTCTTCTTCGTCGCCTACACAAAAGATGGCGTCGAAGACAGGTCCAAACGCCCGCTGACCTTCTCGTTCAACGGCGGACCCGGCTCCTCGTCCGTGTGGCTGCATTTGGGATTGCTCGGCCCGCGCCGGGTCGAGATGACCTTCGAAGGCGACCTGCCCCAGCCGCCCTTCAAGCTGGTGGATAACGAGTTCTCCCTGCTCGACGAGACCGACCTGGTCTTCATTGACCCCGTCAGCACCGGGTACAGCCGCCCGGTCGAGGGCGAGAAGGCCAAACAGTTCCACGGCTTCAAGAAGGACATCGAATCGGTCGGCGATTTCATCCGCCTGTACACCACCCGTTACCAGCGCTGGCTCTCGCCCAAGTTCCTGATCGGCGAAAGCTACGGGACGACGCGCTCCGCCGGGTTGTCGGGCTATCTCCAGGAGCGGCACGGGCTCTATTTGAACGGGATCATGCTCGTCTCGTCCATCCTGGACTTCAGCACGGCGCTCTTCGGTCCCGGGCAATGACCTGCCCCATATCCTGTTCCTGCCGACCTATACCGCCACGGCCTGGTACCACCGCAAGCTGCGCCTGCGCCGCCCGTTGCAGCGCATCCTGGCCGAAGTCGAGAAGTTCGCCCTGGGCGAGTACGCCCTGGCGCTGTCGAAAGGCTCCCAACTGACCAGGCGCGAGCGGGCCGGGATCGTCGAGAAGCTGGCGCGCTATACCGGATTGTCGCCCGAATACATCGAGCGCACGGACCTGCGGGTCGAGATCTTCCGCTTCACGAAGGAATTGCTGCGCGATGAAAACCGCACCGTAGGCCGCCTGGACAGCCGCTTCAAAGGCATTGACCGCGACTCGGCCGGCGAGAACTTCGAAGGCGACCCCTCGATGAGCAACATCATGGGGCCGTACACCGCCGCCTTCTACGATTACGTGCGCGGCGAGTTGAACTTCGAGACCGACATCCCCTACGAGATCCTGAACGGGAAGGTTTGGCCCTGGTCGTACTCCGAGTTCGAGAACCAGTACCTGAATGTGGCCGAGACCCTGCGCCGGGCGATGTCCATCAACAAGTATCTCAAGGTCTTCGTGGCCAACGGTTACTACGACTTTGCCACGCCTTACTTCGCCACTGAATATACTTTCAACCACCTCGGCCTGGACGAAAGCCTGCGCGGCAACGTCAGCATGGGCTACTACGAGGCCGGGCACATGATGTACATCCACATGCCCTCGCTCGAAGCCCTCAAAACCGACCTGGCGGAGTTCATCCGCAGCGCTATGCCGGAGTAACAATCCAACCACAGAGATACTGAGCCACGGAGATTTTTCTCTCATCCTACTCAGTGTCTCTGTGGTGAATTATTAGCGCGAGTGCGACGCACCTTCGTCTGTCACCTTTTTCATCCGATTTTGCTATAATCAATTTATGCAAAATATCCCCATTGCAGTTCCGCAAGAAAAAATTGCTCAATTCTGCCGAAAACACCACATCAAGAAATTGGCCTTTTTCGGTTCAGTTTTACGCGAAGACTTTAGACCGGACAGTGATGTGGATGTACTGGTTGAATTTGAAAAAGGCCACACCCCTGGTTTTGCGCTGATCAACATCCAGGATGAACTCTCGGAATTACTTGGTGGAAGGAAAGTGGATCTGGTAACTCTCAAATTTTTGAACCGCCGCATTCGTGACAGTGTGGAACAAAATGCAAAAGTCGCCTACATCCAAAGATGATATAGTCCACGATTACATGAACATAGATGAAGATGTAGTTTGGCAGGTGGTTACCAATGATTTGCCTGTTCTGATCGTGGCATTGGAAAAACTCGACCTTTCTGAATAAATTGGAGGCTGATATGGAAAGTTTTGCTCGCGGTTGGAATTTTCTCAAGCAGGCCTGGGGGATGGCCTTCAAAGACAAGGATTTGATCAAGCCGTCCATCTATGCCCTGATGGTCGGCTTCGTTGTCTCCGTTATCGGCATCATCCCCATCGTCGGGGCTGGGCTGCTGCTCGGCGAGTCGCGCGTTGGGCAAGGCATCACCTTCATCCTCGGCGCGCTGATGGTCTTCGCGAACTTCACCGTCACCTACGTCTTTTCGGGAATGACCGCCTACCTGATCTTCGGTTATCTCTCGGAGGGTGACGGGCGGATGGACAAGGCCTGGGCTATCGTGCGGCGGGACTTTTTCGACATCCTGACCCTGGCTGCGGTTTCGACGGTGGTCAACATGCTCAAGAACGCCGCCAAAAAGCGCCAGCAGCGGGGCGGACTGGGCGGGATCGTGGCCGGGATGGCCCGCTCCGCCGTCGGTCTGCTGGAGGTGCTCTGGACCGAGGCCGCCTTCCTCATCCTGCCGGCCATGGTGATTGACGACCTCAACCTGAAGAACGCCGCCCAACGGGTCTGGAACATCACCAAACAGAACCTGCTCCTGATCGGCATCAGCACCGTCGGCGTGCGGGCCGTGACCGGGCTGATCGGTTTCCTGCTCGGCCTGACCGGCGCTGTGATCGGGTTCGCCGTCGGTTACGGGATCATTGCCGTGCTCGGGGCCGAGACGCTGGGCCTGATCCTGGGCATCGGCCTGGGCGCGATGATCTTCTTCGCCTTTACCCTGGTCGCCAGCGTGATCGGCAGCTACACCGGCGTGGCCTATCACACCTGCCTGTACATCTGGGCCAGGGATCAGGAGCGCGCCGTCGAAGCCGGCCAGCAGGTCCAGGTCCACGCGCCGCAGCCGCTGGCCGCAGTGTTGGGGTAGCCGATGCAGCCCGACCGGTCCCGGCGCGAAATCATCACCTGGGATGACGTTGACCGCCTGATCCAGTACCTGCTCCCGCAGTTCGAGCGGGAATTCACTGCCATGGTCATGGTGACCCGGGGCGGGATCATCCCCGGCGGCCTGTTGGCCGAGGCGATGGGCATCACCCACATCCTGACCGCCGCGGTGGACTTCCCGGCCGAGATGGCCAGCGAACGCGACAAGCTCAAGGTCTGGCCGCAGTTCATCCAGTTCCCTTCGGATAACCTGCTGCGCGGGCGCCCGACCCTGATCGTGGACGACGTGTGGGGTTCGGGGCGGACGATCACGGCCGTGAAGAACCGCGTTTCGGCCGCGGGCGGGTTCCCGCAGACCTGCGTGCTGCACTTCAACCCGTACCGCAACCTGTTTGGCGCCTCCCGCCCCGATTATTACGCCGCCGTGACCGACGCCCACATCGTTTACCCCTGGGAGCTTGACCGCGGCCCCAACCGGATGTTCTCCGGCGGACGGTAATTTATGCGTAACCTGAACGTCAGCCTTCAAAAGAAAATTGATATCCTGACGGGCAACAAATATCTGGAGGGTCTGAGCCGGGCCAACATCGAAAAGCTGGCCGCCCACACCACCCTGTGCGAGTACGAGCGCGGCGAGATCCTGATGTGGGAGGGCGACCCGTGCGCCGGGTTGTTCATCATCCATGAGGGGTCGGTCAAGCTGTTCCGCCTGTCGCCGCAGGGACGCCAGTATATTTTGCGGGTGCTGCAAGAGGGCGCGACCTGCAACGAAGTGCCGACCTTCGACGGCGGGACCAACCCGGTCAACCTGGAGGCGCTGGAGACCTGCCGGGTTTGGGTGGTGGAACCGGCTGCCGTCCAGGAGGTGCTGCGCGCCAACCCGGAATTCGCCCTGACCGTGATCAAACGCCTGGGCGAAAACCTGCGGGACCTGGTGCGGATGGCCAGCGAACTGGCTTTTTACCAGGTGACGCATCGCCTGGCGCGGCTGATCCACGAGTTGTCCGACGAGGAGTTGAGCGGCGAATCCGGCCCGCGCTGGACCCAGGACCAGATGGCCGCCCGCCTCGGCACGGTGCGGGAGGTGGTGGCCCGCTCGCTGCGGGAACTGGAGCGCAGCGGGGCGATTGCGGTCGAGAACCGCCGCATCCGTATTGCCAACTCGCGTGTGCTTTCGGAGTGGGCGCAGGGGCCGTGGAATTGAGGAAAGAGATCAGAGAGTGGAGAGTAGGGATCAGTAAAGCGCCTCGTGATGACGAGGCGCTTTTGAATTCCGGGGTCAGGGGGAGTCGTGGTCGTCGTCCATGTCCATGCTGCCGCCTTCGTCCAGCACGGTGACGGTCAGGAGGAGGTCTTCGTGGTTCCTGAAATGCAGGGTCACGTCGAAGGTCTCGCCTGGGGCGAGGTCTTGCTTGAGGCCGATCAACATGATGTGCAGGCCGCCGGGGGCGAACAAAACGTCGGCGTCGGGGCCGAGGGGGATGGAGGGTTGCATTTGCATCTGCATCACGCCGTTCTCGTCAACGGACGACAGGTGCAGTTCCGCGGCCTCGGCAATGTCTGTCGAAACGCTGAGCAGTTCGTCCCCGGTTTCGGCGTGGTTGTGGAGTTCGAAATACACCGCGCCGGTCCCGTCCTGAAAAGCCGGGCGAGACCAGGGTTCATGCACTTCGATGTCGCCGTGCGAACCGCCGCAGGCGCTGAGAATCAGCGCGCCTAATAAAACGATAGTACCGATACTTTTCTTCATACTACGCTCCTGGTAAGAATAATTTTGGGCCTTTGGGATTTTTGTGAAAGTCCCCGAAAGCCGGTTTATTTGAACATCACGCTGTCTATTTTGCGTGCATCATCCCGCGCAGGTACTCGATGGTCTCCTCCATCCCTGCAATTTTGCCCCCGAACCCCATTTGGAATCGTTCGGCATCCCTGCGATTGCCGAAGGTCAGGACGCTGGGCGCGCAACAAATGGTCAGCTCGTTTTCGATCAGGAAGACCGCCTGGGAGGTGCTGACCACGTGACCGTGCAGGAAGTCGCGGGTCATGGACTGCCAGACATCGGCGACCTTCTGTTGCAGCATCAGGCCGCAATGGGCGCAGCAGGCGCGCAGTTGTTCGCCGTTGGTCAGGTTGAGGGTGAAGGCCGTCCGGTCGTTGACGGCCCGTCCGCACATGGCGCAGGTGTTGCTGTCCGGCGCGGCCCGGCTGGCAGACAGCGCCACACTGCCGTGCTTCTTGACCACCAGCCCGGCCGATTCAAGCCGGTTGAGGTCGCGGTGGATGGTCATGGTCGAAACGGACAGGGAATCGGCCAGCAACTGGATCGAAATCTCGCCGCTCTGTTCCAGCTTCTTGAGGATACTTTTTTGACGGTTTGAGTAGGTCTCGGCCATTTGTTTCGCTTTGTGATTTATAACAGAGGTGTAACAGAATTTATCAAACTATAACGACCGGGAGGCGGGTTGTCAAGCAGGTTATGGGTTATTTTTCGGCTAAAGATGGGGTTAATGAGGGATCACCCCCGAATCAAAACGCTTCCCGACGGTAAAACCTCGCCGGGAAGCGTCGGGCCGTATCTGGAACCTGCTACGGCTGGGCGTTGTAGTACGTGCCCACCTCGAGCAGGGACGGGTCGTTGACCGACTGGGCCGCTTTCATCTGGGCCTGGCGGGCCATATCGGTGGATTGGGAGAGCAGGCTCAAGACATATTCGGGGTTGTGGAAACCCATGCTGTTCTCGGCTGAAACGTAATCCCACATGAACTGGGCCTGGCGGTGCAGGCTGCGGGCTTCGTCGAGCAGGGCCGCGTCGGCGTTGGGGTTGGCCGCAGCGGCCTTGATGGCGTTGATGGCGTCCACCAGGGCGTCTTCGGTGGCGATCTTGGTCTCGTAGACCTGATTCTGGATGATGTTGACCCGCCCGACTACGTAACTCACGTCGGTGTGGCACTGGCCGCAGGATTGCTCCGCCGTCAGCAACGGGGATTTGACGTCGTGGCTGGAGTATTTGCTGGCCCCGTCACGCGTGTAGGGCATGTGGCAGTCGGCGCAAGCCACGCCGGCGTTGTAATGGGTGCTGTCGGCGGTGAACATCTCGTATTCGGGATGTTGGGCTTTGAGCATCGGTGTTCCGGTTTCGGGATATTCCCAATCTTTGAACTCATAAGACTCGTAATATTCGATCATCTCTTCGGCTTTGGTGCCGTTATCCCAGGGGAAGGTCAGGTACTTGCCGTCGCCTTTGAAATAATATTCGACGTGACAATTGGCGCAGACCACCGTCCGCATTTCCTGGCGGGTGAAGGTCGTCCAGTCTTTGCCCTGGCGCTCGAAGGCTTCGGCCAAAGCCGGGTTGGTCACGATCAGGCGCATCGTCCCGGCTTCGTGGCAGTTGGCGCAGCCGATGGTCTCGTTGATGTGGGTTCCCAGTTCGCTAAATTTCATCTTGTCGAATTCTTCCATACCCATTTCGGCCCACAGGCCGGGATTGTTGGAACTCTTGCAGGAGTAGCACGTGCCGGGTGTGGTTTCGTTGACCCGTGCAGTGGCGCGCACGTCTTCCAATGCGTTGGCATGGCCGCGGTCGTCGTTGTAATCCTTGCTGAATCCGTAACCGGCGAACAGGATGACCTGGCGCGGGTCTTTCTCCAGGTGCGAGAACTGGCTCGAACCGCCGTAGGTGGTGTCAATGGCGTTGGTTTCGGTTTTCAGGAAACTGGAATACTGGTTGGGGAAGTTAATGCCCCACTTCGACGAATCCGGTTCCATCTGGGCGATCTCGACCAGCGGCTCGAAGCCGCGTTCCTGCGGCGGCTGGTTCTTCAGGAACAGCAGCACGCCGACCAGGCCGGCCGCCAGCACGACGATGATCCCGGTCATGATGTAAAGGGTGGATTTTTTCATTGTTGGTTCTCCTCGTTATTTGCCAAGGTCTTGGTAGGGTAAAAGTGAAATGCCGCGCTCGCCGTGGGCCACGCTGCGATGGCATTCGAAACAGTAGCGGTCGGTCGGCATCGGCTCGCCGACGACTCCCTCTACCGTGGCTTCGTGACAGCGGATGCAGTTCTCCTGCACGATGTCACGCGATTCGGTTTTGGCCCGGATGGCGTTCGGGATGTTTCCAAAGGCGAACGCCGTGACGTGATGGTAGCCCGACTTGGCCTTGATATAGTATTTCGGGATGAAGGCGTGCGGGGTGTGGCAATCGGCGCAGGTGGCCCACTCCTGGTGGGCGGCGTGGTACCAGCCTTCGTAGGCCGCATCCATCACGTGGCAGTTGTTACAGGTGGCCGGGTTATTGCCCAGGTAGGCCGTGAAATCGGTCACGTACATACCGACGCCCACGACGACCAGCAGCGCCGCCACTGCCACAATTATGGGTAGTTTGGTCATGCATTCTCCCTTCGTTCAGGATGTATCCAACGCGCACAGCGCGCCGGTTAAGGTGTGCTTAATGTACCTGATTTCACGAATTCTCATTGTGACTTGCGTCACAATCTGAGTGTAATCCCTGAATTGGACTGATGCTGTCGTATTTATTTTATGACATTTTCCCGATTTTCCCAAATGCCGTACCCTAACGCACGTAGGTGCGGCCTTTCCAGGTCACGCCCCTGCCGGAGAGCACGTTCCAGGCTGAGGCGAGCATCATGGCCGCGAAGACGGCCGCGCCGAGGGGCGTGGTCAGCGCGTACCAGCCGGGGACGCCCATGGCCCGGGAGGCCGTCACGCGCCAGAAGATGAGATACCCCCAAACGAGCGCGGCCTCGACGACGACCCCGAGCGCCCCAGACGATGGGCCTGCCACCGTTAACCAGGCGATCCCGGCCCCGAGCCAGAGCGGCAGCCCCAGGGCGGTGATGACGGCCAGGAAGGCTCCAAACACGCCCAACACAACCAATCCGATATTGTCTTTCAGGCCGAGGTAGATGTTCTTGGTCCAGCCCTCCCACATTTCGGGCAGGGAGGTGTACATGCGTGTAGCGGCTATCTGTTGCCCGTCGGCCAGGACCAGGCGGTAGCCGCGTCCCTTGACCAGCACAGCCAGGTCTTTGTCCTCCACGATCGAGCCTTTGATGGCGGCGTGCCCGCCGGTGGCATCGTAGACGCTGCGCTTGATGAAGATGAATTGCCCGTTGGCGATGGCCTCTTTTCGGTCTGGATCGTTGACCTTGCGCGGCGAAAAGCCGGTCGAGAGGGCCGTCATCACCAGCGGCAGGAGGGTCCGCTCCCAGAAGCTGAGCATCACCTGGCGGGTCAGCACGGTGAACAGGTCGGCCCCGGTCTGGACGGCTTTGGCGTGCGCCGCGGACAACGCCTCGGGGGTGAGAAAGGTATCGGCGTCCACGAACAACAGCCACTCCCCCCGCGCCGCTTCCGCTCCCTGGGTGAGGGCGTGGGGTTTGCCGGCCCAGCCCGGGGGTAAATCCACACCGTGGATGATTTTTAACTTATCCGCCGGTCGAGTAGCGGAGCGTATCGAGACCAGGATTTCCAAAGTGGCGTCCGTCGAGCGGTCGTCTACCACGATGACTTCGTAGTGCGGGTAGGTCTGGTCGAGCAGGCCCGCGACGCACTCGCCGATGTTGCGTTCTTCGTTGCGGGCCGGGACGATGACCGAGATGAGCGGGGCGTCGTCGCCGGGCGGGGGGCAGGGTTCGGCGAGGATGTCGAGGTGGTGCTGGTTGTGCAGCCAGGTGAGGATGGCCAGGGCCGAGATGCAGAGGAGGGTGGAGAGGATCAGGATGGGCATGGGTTGATTGTACCCGGCTTGGAATCAAAACAGACGGGATGTTTTCCCGTCTGCATGGGTAAATCTTTCCCCTTATTTTGAATTGATGAACGCGATCAGGGCTTCGATCTCGGCTTCGTCCAGGCCCAGGTTCGGCATCTGGGTGGCAGAGTTGGCCTGGGCCGGGTCCTTCAAGCGGATGCGCAAGACCTCCGCGCTGGCGGAGAACGTCGTCAGGTCCGGCGCGCCCATCCCAACGGTAAAGTAACCGGAGCTGTTCGGGACTTTGCGGTTGACGTGGCAGGTGATACAGCCTTTGGCGACGAACAACTGCTGGCCCAACTCCACCTGGGACAGGGACGGGTCGCCGACGGCCTTGACCGGCAGCTTGCTCTGCGCCTCCACCTCCGGGACGGGCGGGCCGATCACGAAGGAAGCCAGTCCGGCGACCAGGGCGAAAGCGGTCAGGGCCAGGGCGGCGCGGCTTTTGCGTTTCAAAGCCACTACCAGACCAAACAGGCCGAGGCCCAGCACCAGGATGCGGACGGTCCAGAGCAGCGGGAGCGGGGACGTCACGGGGGCGGTCTTTGCGGCCGTCTGGCCCGCAGGCGGAGCCGCCGCGCCCGCAGCCACGTTCAAGGCGGGCATGGGCTGGTCTATAAAGGCCTGGATGGACCAGGCCCAGACGCCTTCTGTGGGGAAGGTGAGCGTGGCGGTGTAATGTCCCGGCTCGCCGCTCTCCTCGGCGTGGACGACGAACGATTCGGATTTGTCAATCCAGGCGGTGATCGTCGGGTCGAGGCCGGGCAGGGGTGTCTTGCCGTGCTGCCGGACGGTGAAGCCGATGCTGAGCGGTTCGCCCGCCACGACCCCCGTCGGCAGTTCGTCCAGGGTGATGACGGCCCAACCCCCGGCAAAGACCGGGGTGGCCAACACCAGCGCCAGTCCCAGCGCCAGCACCACTAAAAGACGGAATCGGGTAATCATATTAGCCTCCTTTGGGGCGGTTTACTGGTGTACACCGCCCGCGCCGGAAAGGTTCCATCAAGGGTATCCCGCCCTACGGGATTGGCTGTAACGATTCGGCCACTTTGAGGGCTTCTTCGAGGGGCAGGCCGGTTTCCAGGCGGTAAGTCAGGCCGCCGTCGGCCCAGATCAGCACGTGCCCGTCCACCAGGCGGGTGAACTCGACCTCGCCGTTGGTGAGCCACAACGGGTACGGCCCCACCGTCCAGGCGGCGGGCAGGCCGCCCACTTCGGTCTCCTGGACGATGGCCGGGGCTGCCTTGTCAATGGCCCAACTGCCCGCCGGGATGATGTGCAGGCTCATGCGGACTTTGGACGGGTCCTGCGGGTCGAGCCAGACGAGGATGACCATTTCGCCGTTGGCCTCCTGGACGAAGACGTGGTCGGGGCGGCCCAAACCGGACGGGTAGGCCGGAACCCGGACCGGGAAGTTGACCCGCGCTGCGGCGTTTTCCAGGCTGGTCTCGCCCAGGATGCGGTTGAGGAACGGCAGCAGGGGCTGGGCGGTCGGGGCGGGGGTGACGGTGACCGGCGCGGCCTCGGGTTTGAAGATGCGCACGATGCCGATCTGGATGAATTCGATCAGCGCGGCGCGGGCGGGCGGGATGAGGATCAGGCTCGAGCATAGGACCAGGACGAGGGTCAGCGACCAGGCCAGGCGCTTGCCCTGAGCGGAGCCGAAGGGTCGAGGAACGATCCGGGGACGGGGCGCGGGGCGGAGACGCGGTCCGAGGCTCCCGGCGATGTCGGGCGTGGGCGGATAGTCCATCCGTTTGGCTATGGCGCTGACGTAGGTCTCGAAATCCATCTCGTTCATGGGGCATCTCCGTCGAGGAGGGCGGGGAAATCGTGCCGGATGATGCGGCGCAGTTTTTGGAGGGTGCGGTTCGACCTCGATTTGACCGTGCCTTCGGCGATGCGCAAGGCCTGGGCGGTTTCGGCCACCGAGAGTTCGAGGAAGAAGCGCAGGTAGATGATCTTTTGGTCGGAGGTGTTCAATTTTTGGACCGCCTTCCACAGCTCGCCGGCCTGGAGTCGCCGGGCGCTCTTTTCTTCGATGCCGGCGGGCTGCGGCTGGCTGCGGAAGGCGCGCATCAGGGCCGCCGCGTAACGCCCGGCGGAGCGGCGGCGGTTGCTCGCCAGGCGGGAGGCGATGCTCAGCAGCCAGGGACGCAGGGGACGGGCCGGGTCGAAACGCCTGAGATGTTTCCAGGCGCGCAGGAAGGTTTCCTGGGCGATGTCTTCCGCGTCGTCGGGGTCGCCGAGGAGCAGGTACGACAGCCTGAAGACCGCCTGCTGGTGGGCGAGCACCAGCGGCTCCCAGGCGGCCGCGTCGCCGTTCGCGGCGAGGCGGATCAATGTGGGTTCATCCAAATAAACGCTCTCCGGAGAGCTTGTATTGTACAGGTTATACACCATTCCGGGGGGAGGGGTTCCCTTTTTGGCCTTTGGCGGTTTTCCGTGATCAGTGCATGGGTTCTGGCCATCCTGTTTTACCGGAAAACCTTTGAAACACGAAGGAACACAAAGTCAACGAAGGAAAACACGATCGGCGCTGTGCCTTTTCCCCCTTTGAGAGTCTTTGTGCCACTTCGTGTTTAGGCTCGTTCCCGGTAAAACGGGAGAGCCGAAATTCTTTGCGCTCTTCGCGGCCTTCGCGGTGAAAAAGGTTTTTGCAGTAGAGTCCAAGTTGCATTACGAAAACAGCCGTGCCCAGGGTTGGGCGGGAAATTGAATGGAAAAAGCTCCATGCCCCGAAAAAGGCATCCGGGGTTGTTTTCCGGTAAAATATCCAGGCCCTGAGGTGAATATATTCCCTCACTGAGAGAGTTTTTGCCAGGAAAGTGTAGAATGGAAAGGAGATGTTATGAAAACCGCCATTACAAACTTTCGATCACCCGCGATCATCAGTTCGATCCTCGTGCTCCCGTTCGTGATCCTCGAATGGGTCAACCGGCGAGGTTTCGATGAAGATTTCCCATTCCCGTTATTCGGGATCATGTGGATGCTGCCGCTGGCTTTCATCGTGATCCTGAATTCGGTCGTGCGGGACCTCCGGGCGGGGAACCGGCTCACGGCAAATCCCGCCGGCCTTTTGGCCGGGGCCGCTATTTTGTTCCTCATCGGGTGGTTGTGGACCGGTATCCTCCTCGACCAGATGCCCTGTTTTTTGGGTGTCCCGAACTGCGATTAGGAAACAGGGACAACCTGCGGAAACAAAAGGCGATGAAGCGTGTTCGACGTTTCATCGCCTTCTTGTAGACAAACTTCGGAAGTCTCCCCGGACTTCCGAAGTTTTATTTCGGGATTACGCCTGCGCCCGCGGCGCCAGTGAAGACATCTCGGCCCGCAATCTCTGGATGATGGCCTGGTTGCCGCCTTCGTCGCCGACTTTGGCGAACTGGTTCTTCTTGTGGGCCAGCTCCCCGCAGACCTGGTAGAAGCGGCTGGTGGACGAGAAATTCCCGCTGCCCAGGCCGCGCATCCGGGCAAAGGACTGGGAAAAGCTGTTGGTGGCGGTGCGGTATTGGGCCGGGGTCATCAGGCCGAGGGTTACTTCCTCCCGCAGGTATTTCCGCAACAGACCCTGTTCCTGGGCGATCATCCAGATGATGAAGACGGCCATGAAGAACCAGCCGATCCAGTCAATAGTGGTGCCGATGGCAAGCCCCATCAACCCGCTCAAGAAGGATGCCATGGTGTTGTGGAAGGCATGGCCGAAGATGGCGATGGCGAACCCGGCCAAAGGGGCCAGGATTTTGACTCCCCAGTTGCGGCTGAGACGCGCCAGGGCCAGCCCGATGCCGGTGAAGGCGGTGTAGAACGGGTGCTGCCAGCCGACCAGGATGACGCGCACGAAGACCAGGAACCAGAAGCCTTCCCAGCCGCCTTCCTGCCAGCCGTAGGAGTAGATATAGTAGGCGTTTTCGGTGGCGGCGAAGCCCATGGCGGCGATCCCGGCGTAGATGATCCCGTCCAGGACCGAGTCGAACTCACGGCGGAAGATGATAAAGACGATCAGCACCGCCAGCCCTTTCAGGCTCTCCTCGACGATGGGGGCGATGATCGAGCCGGTGGACAGGTCGGTAATAGCCTCCGAGCCGGTGAAGACGTAGACGCCGATGCCGAGCAGGGTGTTGATGATGAACGCGCCGCCCGCGGCGACCACCACCCCCCAAAGAAAGACCGCCCCGAGCAGGATTTTGGGTTCCTTTTCGTAGCGGTCGAGCCAGTAGAGGATACCGGCAAACAAGAACATGGGGACAAAACCGAAGAAGAGCGATCCGAGCAGTGCCATAGTTGTATCTCCTTTGGGGGCCTGGTCTGTGTATCAGGTGGACAGAGCCAATTCGCGGATCAGGGTTTGGGGGAGTGTAATGGGCGAAAACAGGCTGGCGGGGAAAAGATAATCTTCGCCTGATTCATCTATCACGCGCAACATTTGATGCTTTTCGGCTTCCTGATCTGGCAAAACCTGGTAAATCTTGCGCGGTTCAAGTGAGGCCTCATAGCCAACATTCTTGATGCATACTGCAAATTGGATGGAAGTTTCAGGGGGCATGGTCAGAATCCAAGAATACGCTTTACTTTGATATCACGTTTTCCAATGCCATTGGCTTCATACCAATGGATTTCTGCAAAACAGGTGGTGTTATCCGGCAAACGGACTGTTGCGAATCCTTTCAGTTTGCGCCAACGGCCTCTGCCGTGCTTTCTCTGCAACCGGTCAAGGTCCCGGATCGAGCGGCCAATCGCAATGATCTCTATGTCTGTGATCTCGCCAATGACTTCGACTTCGGGTTTCATTGGCTGTGATTATAATCCCATTCAAACACCCACTTTTTGATTCAGGCGATGCAAATCGGTCATTTCCGCGGCAGGGTGCGGGCGAAGGACAGGCCCATCTGAACCCACCCGGCCAGGGATCCGTCGTCCCGGCAGCCTTCGGGGGCGACCATGACCCAGCCTTTCATCTCGCGTCCGGTGATATCGAATATTCGGGCGTGGGGGCGGCTGAGGGCTTCGGCGTAAGCCTCCGGGCCGACGCGCACGATCAGGCTGTCTTTATGCACGCCGATAGCCATGTTCCCGTTCAGCAAATACCCCACCCCGCCGAACATTTTCTTCTCTTCGAGCGGTTCGGTCAGGAGGCCGGAGATGCGGTTGGCAAGATCTTTGTTGTAGGCCATCAGAAATCCTTCAACTTTTGTTCACCGCGAAGACGCAAAGAGCGCCAGGAAGACCTTAAAGCTTTCCGGTTTTTCTTCGCGGCCTTCGCGGCTTCGCGGTAAGGTTCATTCACTTGAACACCAGCCGGGTCCGTTCCACCCGCGCGGCTTCGAGCGGGATGCCGAGTTCGTCCAGGACTTCGTCGGGGCGGCCGGTGGCTCCTTCACGGGCGGAGAGGCGCATGTCCAGGCGCAGGCTCCCGTCGGGGGCGTGGCTGAGACGGAGGTCTTCGATCAACGGGCGCAGGTCATACGGTTTGCCGCGACGCTGCCGGGGCAGGGATGAGGCGTCCATAAGGGCGGACAGGCGGCGGGTCAGGGACGCTTCGCCGGTCTCGTCGAGCAGGGTCACTTCGTAGTCGGCTGTCGTTATCTGGGTTTGGAGGGCCGGGGCGCGGTCATCCACAGGCTCGACCTGGATGATCTCCAGGCCGGGCGGGGCGTTGGATTCGATGCGGGCGGGCAGGGTTTCGAGGTCGGGTTCGGAATTGATCCACAGGTCGGCGACTTCGGCCCGGCTGCTGAACCCAAGCGGCAGGGCCGATGCGAGCTGGATCTTGGGCTGGGGATGGAAGCCCTCGCTGTAGGCCAGCGACAGGCGGGCGCGGCGGGCGGTGCGCTCCCAAATTTTGTGCAGGTCGAGGTGGCCGGTGTAGCGCAGCGCGCCTTGTTTGGAGAAGGTGATGCGAAGTCTCATAGTTTGTAGTAGCGACTTTAGTCGCTCATTGCAACGACTGAAGTCGTTACTACGGGTTCTCTCTTCGGGCTTTTTACATCCGGGCACATCCAGACCTTGCCGGGGTTGGCGCGGCGCTCGTTCGAGAAGGTCGGCAGGATGCCGCAGGCGTAGCAGTTCAGGCGGCAGTCCACCCGGATCTCGCCTTCGAGCGACATGCGAAAATCCCGGAACAGGAAGTTCTTGCGCACGGCGGCGGTGATGTGCTCCCAGGGGAAGACTTCGTCGGTGCGGCGCTGGCGGTGGGTATAGAAGGCCGGGTCGAGGCCGTGGTGGGCGAAGGCGTCCATCCAGGCGTCGTACTTCATTTGCTCGCCCCAGGCGTCGAATTTGGCCCCGTTCTGCCAGGCAGTGTAAACCACTTCGGCGACGCGCCGGTCGCCGCGGCTGAGCCAGGCTTCGAGCAGGGTCTCCTGCGGCTCGGACCAGCTGAGCTTGATGTTGCGGTCGCGCAGTTCGCGGCGCAGGAGTTCCTGCTTGGCCTCGATCTGCTCCACCGTATCCACCGAGACCCACTGGAAAGGGGTTTGCGGCTTGGGGACGAAGGTGTTGGCTCCGATGTGCAGTTTGGCCTTCATCCCGATCACCTTGCGGCCCTCGGCCAGCACCCGTTTGGCCAGGTCGGCGATGGCCTGCACGTCTTCGAGCGTCTCGCTCGGATGGCCGATCATGAAGTAGAGCTTGACGGTCGTCCAGCCGCGGCGGTAGATTTCGCGGGTGGTGTTTATGATGTCTTCGTCGGGGATGTATTTGTTGATGATCCGCCGTATGCGCTCGGTGGCGGCTTCGGGGGCCAGGGTAAAGCCCCCGGCCCGGCGCTGTTTGAGCTTTTCCATCAGGTCAATCGAGACCGATTCGATCCGCAGCGAGGGCAGCGAGACGGTCAGGTGGCGGCCCTCGAATTTCTCGCCGATGGCGGTGACGAGTTCGAGGATGTGGGAATAGTCGGAGGAGGACAGGGACAGGAGGGCCAGCTCCTCGAAGCCGGTGGCGGCGACGGCTTCTTGCGCGGCCCGGACGATCTCTTCCACGCTTCTTTCCCGGACCGGGCGCGTGATCATGCCCGCATGGCAGAATCTACACCCGCGCGTGCAGCCGCGCATGATCTCGACCGAGACGCGGTTGTGGACGATGTCTATGTTCGGGACGATGAATTTGGTCGGCGGGGGCGGCAGTTTGGCGACCATGCGTTTGACGACCGGGTTGGCGACGCCTTCGACCAGGGCCTCGGTGTGCGAGACGGTCCCGTCGTCCAGGTAACAGGTTTCGTAGAAGCGGGGGACGTAAACGCCGGGGATATGGGCCAGTTCGAGGAGTGTGTCGGAGCGTGTTGCGTGGTGCGTAGTCCGTTTTTGAACCGCGTCGATAATATCGTGGATGACTTCCTCGCCCTCGCCGATGGCGAAGGCGTCCACGAACAGATGCATCGGTTCCGGGTTCATGACCGAGTGTCCCCCGGCGATGATGATCGGGTGGCTCTCGTCGCGGTCTTCGGCACGGACGGGGATGCCGGCCAGGTCGAGGACGTTGAGCGCGTTGGTGTAGAGCGTCTCGTAGGGGATGGAAAAGCCGATCAGGTCGAATTCGGCCAGCGGGTGTTTGGTCTCCAGTGAGTAAAGCGGGATGCCGTGCTCCCGCATCAGGGCTTCCATGTCCACCCAGGGGGCGTAAGCGCGCTCGGCCAGGGCATCCGGGCGTTGATTAACCTGGTCGTAGAGGATCTTCAAGCCGACGTTGGAAACGCCGATGTCATAGATGTCGGGGAAGACCAGGGCGACTTTGGTCTGCACTGCCTCCCAGTCTTTGACCGTAATGTTCAATTCGCCCCCGACGTAGCGTCCCGGTTTCTGTACCTTCAAAAGGATGCGCTCGAGGCGCGAGTTGATTTGGGTTGGAGATAACATGCCTGGTATTATAACAGACAGGAATTGTCCGAAAATGAAGCGGCAAAAACTTCGGAAGCCTTCTTTGTCCTAAATGACTTCCGAAGTTTGTTTGGATTGCCCGTTAAATTGAAATAGCGCCCCCTTGCGGAGACGCTATTTCAAGACGGAGGAATATGGCTGGGTTATTCGACTTCGACCTTGAAGGCGAGCATCGTGGCCGGGTCGTATTTGACTTCCACCGGGTCGCCCACCAGCAGGTCTGCCAGCGTGGCGGGAGCGTCGAAGCGTTCGATCCTGGTGTTGGCGTCCACCGTGAAGGTCACGTCGGGGCTGCCGTCCATCGGGGTGACGGTCAGCGTCCCGGCCGCGGCGTCCACAGCGGCGATCGTGCCTTTGATCTCGAGCAGGTTGCTGGCGCTGATCTTGACCGCCAGCATGGTCGCGGCGTTGTATTTGGCTTCGACGCGGTCGCCAACCACCAGGTCCGCCAGGGTGGCGGGCTGGCCGTTGCGCTTGATGTAGGTGCTGGCGTCCACGTTGAGGGTCACATCCGCGCCGCCCTTCTTGGGGGTAATGGTCAGAGTGCCGGCTGCGGCATCCACGGCGGCGATCGTGCCTTTGACTTTCGCCAGCTTGAATTCGGCCTCGATCTTGAGGGCCAACATGGTGGCAGGGTCGTACTTGGCCTCGATCTTGTCGCCCACTTGCAGGTCGGCCAGGGTGGCGGGACCCTTGCGCTTGATAACGGTATTGGCGTCCACGTTGAGGGTCACGTCCGCGCCGCCCTTCTTGGGGGTGATGGTCACGGTGCTGGCGGCGGTGTCCACCGCGGCGATCATGCCCTTGACCTTGCCGGCCTTGAATTCGGCTTTGACCCTGAAGGCCAGCATGGTGGCGGAATCGTATTTGGCTTCGACCTTATCGCCGGTTTGCAGGTCGGCAAGCGTGGCGGGCTGGCCGTTGCGCTTGATAAAGGTGCTGGCGTCCACATTAAGGGTGACGTCAGCCCCGCCGTTCTTGGGGGTGATGGTCAGCGTGCTGGCAGCCGTGTCCACGGCGGCAATCGTCCCTTTGGCTTTGGCGTACATGCCGCCGTTGGAGGCCAGGGCCGGCGCCGGGGCAGCCAGCACGCCAAGTACGACGAAGGCGATGACGAGCAAGACAGTAAACTTTTTGAACATTTTTCTCTCCTGTTTGGCTGGTGATAAAAGTATTTGGTGTCTTGCTAATCATGTCGTCTTTTGGATGCAAATGTTATGCTTTTGGAGGCGAAACCGGTACTTTCTTACTAAATCCTAATTTTTGACCGGTTGCCCAACCTGACACGCGAATCAGCCAACCCGACACGTCAGGTTGGCCGATGAGACCTGTCTGCCTGGTCCGATGATTTGGCTTATGGAAGGGTAACTATTCAACCGGAGGCATTGTCCGGCCAACGCCTATACAAAGCCCGCTAGAGCGGACCAGGAACGACTTGCGAGTCGCCTTCAGGCGGCTTTGCAGGAATAGCCGGGGGGTTCATCCCCCGGCGGAGCTACGGGACATAATATTCGACGATCAACAGCGGCCTGGAGGTCAGCGGGGCATTGCCGCTGTACAGGCTGAGGAAGTTGGCTACACCGTTGTTGTTGTCATCCAGCTTGAAGCGCAGGCGGATCTGGGTCAGGCCGCCGTTCGAGGCCAGCTTGTTGACGTAGGCTTTGGCGTTGGTCAGGTTGAAGCTGTACCATCCATTGACCGGGGTCGGCTTGAACGGGCCGTAAGACTTGCCGGCGAGGGCCTGGAAGTCGGTGAGTTGCAGGGCGGAGGCGCCGAAGACGCCCTTCTTGACGTCCACCATGAAGCCCTGGGAGGCCGTGACCGGGTTGCCGCCGCCGAGGATGCCTTGCTTCTTGACCTTGAAGGTGATCCTGGTGATGACCGCATTATCCGGCAGGCTGGATGTATTGAATGACAGGATGCTCCGGTATTGCTTGTTGGCGGCGTCATCGCCGAGGACGAAGGTCGTGTTCGTGGCGTTCAGGCTGCCGCCCTTGTTGCTGGTCTCAGCCGATTCCCGGACCCAGCCGTCGTAAGCCCCGGTAGAACGCAAGACCTTCTTCTGCGGCACGCCCTTGGTGATCGTGTAGGTCTCCCCGTGGAAGAAACTGCCGTTCATGATCCCCGTCCCGTTGAGGGGAATGCCCAGGGCGTTCTTGATCGTGTCGTCGTCGTAGAGCGCCAGTTGCAGGGTCCCGCTGCCCGTGCCTGTCGAAGCGGTGACGGTATAAGTCTTGCCGCTGCCCGCGATGGTGGTGATCTTCGCCCCTTCGATGTCCCCGGTTTTGACCAGGTAGATGTCACCTTTGTCCAGGCCGGTCACGTTCATGTTGAAGGTGATGGTGAAATCAACCGTTTCGGTCAGGGCCGGGTCGGGGCCGGCGCGGGTGATGGACCGCACTTCAGGCACGGTGTCCGCGCCGCCCATGTCGTAGGGCAGCATGAAGTCGCTGTTGGCGTCCACTTCCCACTGGTTCAGGTACGGCGAATAAGTCTTGACGTGGATGGCATTGTCTGCCGGGGAAAACTCCATCACCCGCAGCCAACCGCCGCCCCCAATTTGCCGGATCTGGTAATCGGCCAGCAGGGCATGGGAGATGATGTCGCCGTTCACGTCAATCCGCCTCATCTCCTCGCCGCCGACGTGCCCGCAGAGCAGCAGGAACAGGTTCGGGTTGTCTTTCAGGGCATTATAGATTTCTTGGCCCCATTCGCCATAGCTGCCGTCGTAGTTGAGGATGTAATGGCTGGTCACGATGGCCCGGCGGTTGCTGTAAGTGCTGAGCAGGTTGTCGGCCCAATCCAGCACGCCCTCGGCCGGCGAGAGGTAATCCAGGCTGATGGCGATGAAATCCATCCCGCCGCCGCTGAACAGGGTGTAGTTGTTCTGGTTGTCGCCGGTCGGGTATTCCCCGCCGTAGTAGCCCCGCCCCGCGAAACGGGATACCCCAAAGGTGGTGTTGTATAACGGGCCTTCGTCATGGTTGCCGGGGACGACGCTATAAGGGATCCCGTCCGCAAGTCCGGTGGTGAGCGGGTCTTCGAGCAGGCTGAGGGCTGCGTCGGCATTCGCCCACTGGGCGCTGTCGCTCGCCGTCTGGACAATGTCCCCTTCGTGAGTGACATAGACGATGTTGAGTTCATCCCTTTTCTCAACGATCCATTGGGTCTGACTTAGGAAGACGAACGGATATTTCTGGGAATAGTACTGGGTATCGGGCAGGGTGATGATCGTAAACATCCCCGTTCCCGACGTCGAGTCTGCTCCCGCTATGGACGCGTCGGCCGCGGCCCCAACCGGGCGCAGCCCCGCCAGAGCGGCTAGCAAGACAATAACCCCACCGATTTGCCATAACCTGACGGGAACCTTGTGGGATTTCTGAATTTTCGAGTGCGCATCGAGGCCCTCCTTTTCTCGAGTCTTCTTAACCTTACAAAATTGCAATGCGGATGTCAATAATTTTTTGACAGGAATATATGTGACAAATGTCACGTTTGCCCCGAAATGAATGATGCGCCGTGTGTGAAACCTCAACGCAACTTTTTATCTCCCCCCGCATCTGATACAATGCAAAGCGTAATACTACTAATATAAATCGCATCTAAAGACCAGAAACTCTTGGATCGAGGAAATCAATGTTCAATTTAGGCAATGTCTCAACCTCTTCTCCCAACGGCGGCGAACCCCGGCACGTCAAGGTGCTGGTGATTGGTTCCGGCCCGGCGGGATTTTCAGCCGCGCTCTACGCCGCCCGGGCCGAGCTGTCCCCGGTGGTGTTGACCGGGATCGAACTCGGCGGCCAGGCGGCCCTGACCTATACCATCGAAAACTATCCCGGCTTCCCGGAGGGCGTGGGCGGGGCGCAACTGGGCGAGCTGTTCCAGAAACAGGCCGAGCATTTCGGCGCCCAGGTCGAGTTCGATACCGCCGAAAGCGTGGACTTTTCCCGGCGCCCGTACCGGGTCACGACCACCAACGGTGTGTACCTGGCGGATTCGATCATCATCTCCACCGGCGCGACGCCCCGGAAACTGGCGATCCCCGGCGAGCGCGAGTTGACCGGCAAGGGCGTCTCGTACTGCGCCACCTGTGACGGCTGGTTCTTCAAGGACAAGAAGGTGGTCGTGGTCGGCGGCGGTGACAGCGCCCTGGAAGAGGGCCTGTTCCTGACCCGCTACGCCAGCCAGGTGACCATCGTCCACCGCCGCGAAGAGCTGCGGGCCGGGGCTATTTTGCAGAAACGCGCTTTCGAGAACCCCAAGGTCAAATTCATCTGGAACACCATCGTGACCGAAGTGGTCGGCGACGAGAAAGTCACCGCCCTGAAACTGCAAAACACCCAGACCGGTGAAGCATCCACCCTCGAGACCGACGGGTTGTTCATTTTCATCGGCCACACGCCCAACACCCAGATCTTCGAAGGCAAACTGGAGATGGACAGCCAGGGCTACCTGGTGATCAACATGCTGATGGAGACCAGCGTCCCCGGAGTGTTCGCGGCCGGGGAGGCCGCCGACCCGCACTTCCGGCAGGTGGTCACCTCCGCCGGGATGGGCGCAGCCGCAGCCATCCAGGCCAACCGCTGGCTCGAAAACGCAGAAACAAAAATTTCTGTGAACGAGTAGAACAAAAAGGATGTTCGCAGCCGATCCGCTGCAAACATCCTTTTTATTTTCGCAAGAGGGACCCTTGTACTCATTTTTTACGTCTCCACTGCCGCCTGTCACTTGAAACTCACGACAAAAATGTGACAAAAGAGACTGTGTTACACTACCTTAGTGTAGTATAGTACGCCCGCAATTCAACCCTTTTGGAGGCACTATGGCAAAAGTTTCTATTATCGGCGCCGGGATGACCGGCTCCACCGCGGCCCATTGGCTGGCCGAACGCGAAATCGCTGACCTCGTACTGGTAGACGTGGTCGAAGGGATGCCCCAGGGCAAGGCGCTCGACCTGGCCGAGGCCATGCCTGTCGTCGGCAAAGACGTGACTATTACCGGCAGCAACGATTACTCAGCCACGGCCGGCTCCGACATCGTCGTCATCACCGCCGGTCTGCCGCGCAAGCCCGGCATGTCCCGCGAAGACCTGCTCTCGGCCAACGCGTCCATCGTCACCACCGCCACCACCGAGTCGCTCAAATACTCCCCAAACGCCATCTTCGTCATCCTGACCAACCCGCTCGACACCATGGCCTACCTGACCATGAAGGTCGGCAACCTGCCCGCCCAGCGTGTCATCGGGCAGGCCGGGGTGCTCGATTCGGCCCGGATGCGGGCCTTCGTCGCCATGGAAACCGGCGTCAGCGTGGAAAATATCAACTGCTACGTGCTCGGCGGCCACGGGGACGAAATGGTCCCGCTTACCCGCCACTCCAACATCGCCGGCGTCCCGCTCCGGGATTACCTGCCGGCTGACCGTTTGGAGGCCATCGTCAACCGGACGCGCAAAGGCGGCGGCGAGATCGTGGCCCTGCTCAAGACCGGCTCAGCCTATTACGCCCCCTCGGCTGCCATCGCCCAGATGGTCGAAGCCATCCTCAAGGACAAGCACCTTATCGTCCCGGCTGCGGCTTACATGCAGGGCGAATACGGCCTGAACGACATCTTCTTCGGCGCGCCGGTCATGCTCGGACGCAAGGGCATCGAAAAGATCATCGAATACGACCTGGATGCTGACGAAAAAGCCACCCTCGAAAAGTCGGCGGCGGCGGTGAGCGAATCCATCCAGGCGCTCAAGAATTTGGTCACTCTTTAGTTGTACCGGAGTCCGAAATCTCCTGATTTCGGACTCCAATATTGTCTAAAGGAGAGCTTACATGGTATTGCACGACAAGATTGCCGGGATGCTTCCCGAATGGCGCGAACGCGTCAAGAAACTGGTCAAGGAACATGGGGACGTGGTCGTGGGCGAGGTGACGATCGGTCAGGTCTACGGCGGGATGCGCGACGTGCGCGGCCTGGTCACCGACATCTCGTTCGTGGACCCGGCGGAGGGCATCCGTTTCCGAGGCATGTCCATCCCCGAGGTCCTGGCCGCCCTGCCCAAACCCGAGGGGGCCGAGATGCCCTACGTCGGCGGGCTGTATTACCTGCTGATGACCGGCGAAGTCCCCACCAAAGACGAGGCCCTGGCGGTCGAGGCCTCGTGGCTCAAGCGCGGCGAGGTCCCCGCTTACGTCTTCAAAATGCTGCGCGCCCTGCCCAAAGAGACCCACCCGATGACGCTTTTCACGGTGGCGGTCCAGGCCTTGCAGACCCAGTCCGAGTTCGCCCGCCGCTACCAGGAAGGGATGAAAAAGGACGAGTACTGGATCCCGGCCCTGGAAGATTCGCTCAACCTGACCGCCAAATTGCCGGTGGTGGCCGCTTTTATCTATAACCTGAAATACCGCGACGGGGCCGAACCCCAACTCGATCCCGGCCTCGACATGGGTGCCAACTTTGCCCGCATGATGGGCGTGGCCGACGAAAAGGGCTACGCCGATCTGGCCCGGCTGTACTTCATCCTGCATTCCGACCACGAGTCCGGTAACGCTTCGGCCCACGCCACCCACCTGGCCGGCTCCACCCTCTCGGACATCTACTACGCCTTCTCGGCCGGGCTGAACGCCCTGGCGGGTCCCTTGCACGGGTTGGCCAACCAGGAATGCCTGGGCTGGCTGATCGGCGTGCGGGATATGTTCGGCGGCGTGCCGACCAAGGAGCAGCTCCGCAAATATGCCTGGGATACGCTCGAAAGCGGCAAGGTCATCCCCGGTTACGGCCACGCCGTCTTGCGCGTCCCCGACCCGCGCTTCACGGCCCAGATGAAGTTTGCCAGGGAGCGCTTCCCGCAGGATACCCTGGTGCAGATCGCCGACATGGTCTTCGAAGTCGTGCCGCAGGTGCTCAAGGAGCAGGGCAAGGCCAAGAACCCGGCCCCCAACGTGGACGCCATCTCCGGCACGCTGCAATACTACTACGGCGTGACCGAGTTCGACTTCTACACGGTGCTGTTCGGCGTCGGCCGCGCCCTGGGCGTGACCGCCAATTATGTTTGGGCGCGTGCCCTCGGCCAGCCCATCGAACGCCCCAAATCGCTGACGACCAGGATGCTGGAAGACGCAGCAGCGAAGTAAACCTGAAACTTCGGAAGTCCTTCAAGAGAAAGACTTCCGAAGTTTTTTTATTTTTCTTTGAGCGGGGCTATAATGGTTCCAACCAAATTTATCGGCTGGATACCGTCTCGAAGGTTGGCTGAGGCGGCCCAATTTTCCCGGCTAAGCCTTCGCGACGTTCCTGCCGCTCGTTCAGTGGAGTGTGACCATGATCCCCATCAAAGTGTTTCTCGAAACCGGCAAGAAAAAGGCTTTTACGGGCGCAGTGGACTGGCCCGGCTGGTGCCGCAGCGGGCGGGACGAGGAGTCGGCGCTTCGGGTGCTGCTCGATTGCGGGCCGCGTTACGCCCGGGTCTTGCAGGACGCGGGGGTCGGGTTCCAACCCCCGGTAGATGTTTCCGGCTTCAGCGTGATCGAACGGCATGCGGGCAACATCACGACCAATTTCGGCGCGCCGGATATCATCCTGGACGCCGACCGGGAGCCGCTGGACCGGGCGGAGTTCGAGCGGCTGCGGTCTGTGTTGCTGGCCTGCTGGCGGGCTTTCGATCAGGCGGTGGAGAAGGCCGAAGGGAGGGAACTCCAAAAGGGTCCGCGCGGCGGTGGCAGGGACCTGGACAGGATTTTGGATCACGTCCTCGGGGCGGATCAGTCATACCTGTCCCGGATCGCCTGGAAGCATAAAATCGGAGGGGATGATCCGGCTGGGGAGATCGCCCGCATGCGGGACTCGATCCAAAAGGCGCTTGACGCGGCTATGTCCGATGGCTTGCCGGAGCAGGGTCCACGCGGCGGGGTGATCTGGCCGCTGCGTTTCTACGTCCGCCGGGCCGCCTGGCATATCCTGGACCACGCCTGGGAGATCGAAGACCGGATCGTGTGAGCGGGTGATCCTGACGATTAAAGCAAAAGCCCCCAACCTGTAGAGAAGTTGGGGGCCTGGTGTTTCAATTCGGTTTACGGGTTCGCCACGCCCAGCCAGGAGAAGGCCCGGGGCAGGCTGACCGCGCCGGCTTCGGTCCAGATGGGCTGGCCCTGGTCGTCGGTGCCGGTCTGTCGGACGGCCACCACCCACCAGCGCATGATGTGGGGGATGTCGGCCTGCGGGCGGAACGTGACCGGAACGATGAACTTGGTGTCGGTCACGTATTCGGTGATCTTGCGTCCCTGGGCTTCGGTCACGTCTTCGACCACGACTTTGTAGGCTTCGTTGTCGCGCAGGGTGCCGATGGAAGCCCATTGCAGGGTAATGGTATCCTGCGCCAGGGTGAAGGAGGCGCCGTCCGCAGGCAGGAGCAGGTTGGGGGCCGGGTACGGGGGCGGGGTGGTCGGGGTCGGGGTCGGACCCGGGGTGGCCGCCCGTTCACAGAGCGGGATGGTCAACGACGATCCCACGAAGACCGTATCGGTGCTCAGGCCGTTGTAGGCTTTGATCGCCTCCTGCGGGACGGCGTAAGTATCAGCAATGCTGGAAAGGGTGTCGTTTTCCTGCACGGTGACGACGACCTTGTCGCAGGCGGCCCGGGTGGCTTCCGCCGGGGGCAGGGTGGCGGTCGCTTGCGGGAGTGGCGTGGGCGTGGGCTGGGGGACCAGGATGCGCTGCCCGACGGACAGGGGGCATTCGGCCGGCAGGTTATTCAGGATGACGATGCTCTGGATCGAGACGTTGAAAAAGGCTGCGATCGTGCTGCAAAAGTCCCCGGTGGCGACCGTGTACTCTATGGGCGGCAAGGCGGTGAAGGTCGGCGTCGGCTGTGGGATGGGGGTTTCGGTGGCGGTGGGGGTGACGGTCGGGGTGGAGGTGACGGTCACATCCGGGGCGGTGGTCGCGGTTTCGCCGGTTGGGGTGTTGGCGCGCAGGGCGAAGAAGACCACCGCCGCGCCGATGCTCAGGAAGAGCACCAGCAGCCCGAGGGCGGCCGGCAGGCTGAGGGTCAGTTCGGGCATGCGGCTGCCCTGGACCGTGCTTTGGGATTTGGTTTCAGCTTTGGCGCTGAATTCGCTGCCGCAGACCAGGCAGCGGGTGGCATTTTCGCTCAACCGCGTGCCGCAGGTTGGGCAAATCTTGGTTTTTGATTCGGATTCTGGGCTCATACGGCTTGGGATTATACCATGAGGACTTTGGAATGGACCGGCCCGGCTCAATCGCGGCGGACGGCCACCTTTTCCGGGCGGTATTGCATTTGCGGGGCGAATTCGGGACTGGGGGCGCAGGTGATCCACCCGCTGCGGCGCAACTGGTAGCGGAACAGCCACTCGGCGACCAGCCCGAGCACGCTGACCTGCCGGGTTTGGCGGACCTGGACCGACTTTTCGATGAGCGCGGCCCGCAGGTCGGCGGCGGTCTTCCCGGCGAACCCGGTCCTGACCAGGCCGAGAGCGCGCAGGACGTGGGCGTCGCTCCCGCCGACCGGGACCAGCCCCGATTTGTGGACGAAGCGGCTCAGGGCGGGATGGCGCAGGGTGTACCACGACCCGGCCACGAAAGCCTCGATCCCGACCAGGGTTTCGGCGATGCCGGGCTGTTCCAGGGCGTGCTGGATGGCTGCCAGGCTGAGGCTGGCCGGGCTTTTCCAGGAAGTCGGGTGGGCGACGACGCACAACCCGTCCTGTTCGGCCACTTTTCGGACGGTCGCGGCCAGCGAAAGTCCGGGCGGGACCGGTTGGGTAATGTAAAGGGCCACGAGATGCCCTTCGGCGGTCGAAATCTCGCAGCCGGGGACGACCTCGATCCCGTATTCCGGGGCCAGTTCCAGGGCCTCGAACGCCCCGCTCATCACGTTGTGGTCGGTGATGGCAAGCACATCCAACCCGCACTCGACGGCTCTGGACAGGGCAGCGCGGGGGGTAAAAGTCCCATCATGGCTGTGGGTGGTGTGGAGGTGAAGGTCGGCGAGTCCCATGGCTTCCCCCTCAGGGGTGGTGAAGTTTTCCGTTTTGCGGAAACGGGTGCATTATAATCGGGGACGCCATGCCTGACAACCACTCCCTCTACAAAACCATGCTGCGCATCCGCCGCTTCGAGGAGCGCGCCCTGGCCGAGTTTTCCACCGGCAGGCTCTTCGGCACCACCCACGCCTATATCGGGCAGGAAGCCGACGCGGCCGGGATATTTTCCGCCGCCGACCCCGGCGACGTGGTTTTCAGCAATCACCGCTGTCACGGCCATTTCATCGCCTACGGCGGCGACCCCTACCACCTGGCCGCCGAACTGATGGGCAAGGCCACCGGGCTGGTCGGCGGGCGGGGCGGCAGCCAGCACATCCAGTGGCGCAACTTCTACTCCAACGGCATCCAGGGCGGCATTGTCCCGGTGGCAACCGGGATGGCCCTGGCCGAAAAAGCCCAACACACCGGCAAGGTCGTGCTGGTCTTCACCGGCGACGGCACCCTCGGCGAGGGCGTTTTCTACGAAAGCCTGAACATCGCCTCGCTCTGGAAATTGCCGGTGGTCTTCGTGGTCGAGAACAACCGCTACGCCCAGACCACTCCCGTCGAATTGGCCCTCTCCGGCTCCATTTGCGGACGCTTCGCGGCCTTCGACATCCCGGCCTGGGAACGCGACACGACCGACGTGCTGGAGGTCCGGGCCGCCGCGGCCGAAGCGCTCGGCTACGCCCGAAACCAAACCGGACCCGCAGGCCTGATCCTGCGCACGTACCGATTCTCCGCCCACAGCAAAGGCGACGACGTGCGCGACCCGGCGGAGATCGCCGCCTTCAAGGCCAAAGACCCACTGGCGGTCCATGCCCCGCGCCTGGGCGAGGACGTGCGCGCTCGCATCGAGTCCGAAGTCGCGGCGGAAATCGAAGAAGCCTTTGCCCGCGCCGCGTCCGATCCTTTCCCAAAATGACCACAGTCCTCGAACGTCTCAACTCCGCTCTCCACACCGCCCTCGAAACCGACCCGCGCGTCCACGTCCTCGGCGAGGATATCCTCGACCCCTACGGCGGCGCGTTCAAGGTGACGCGCCGCCTGAGCACGGATTTCCCCGACCGCGTCCATACCACGCCCATCTCCGAGGCGGCCATCGTCGGCCTGGCCAACGGCATGGCCTTGCGCGGCCTGCGCCCGGTGGCCGAGATCATGTTCGGCGATTTCGTCACCCTGGCCGCCGACCAACTGGTCAACCACGCCGCCAAGTTCCGCTGGATGTACAACGACAACGTACGCGTCCCGCTGGTGGTCCGCACCCCGATGGGCGGGCGGCGCGGCTACGGCCCGACCCACTCGCAATCGCTGGAGAAACTGTTCCTGGGTGTGCCGGGGCTGAAAGTCGTCGCGCCCAACACGCTCTCCGACCCCGCCGATCTGCTTACCGCCGCCATCGCCGACGAGGACCCGGTGCTCTTCATCGAGCACAAACTGCTTTACACCCGTCCGCTGCTGGAGGCGGGGGTTGGCAATTTACAGGATTTCCAAATAGAGGTCGGCGGAGGTCCTTATCCGTGCAGCGTGTTGCGGGTTGTCCCCAATTCACACTTGACGATTGCTACTTACGGTTACAACTTCGAGCTGGCCCGCCAGGCCGCCCTCGACCTGCTCTACGAACACGAGATTTTTGCCGAGATCGTCCTGTTTTCGCAGCTCAGCCCGTTTGCGCTCGATCCCTTATTTGATTCCGTCGAACGGACGGGCCGCCTGCTGACCGTCGAGGAGGGGACCCTGTCCCTGGGCTGGGGGGCGGAGGTCATCGCCCGTTTAGCGGAAACCGGCCTGCAGGTCCAGGCTCGCCGCGCCGCCGCCCTGGACCTGCCGATCGCCAATTCCAAACCCCTCGAAGACGAGATCCTGCCCTCGCAGGAGAAAATCACCGAAGCGGCCTTGGCGCTTTGCAAATCGAGGGTGCGTCGCACCAGACCGTGAGATGACACCCTTAAATTAAACCCGGTGCGACGCACTCGCGCACCCCGGAGAAACCATGATCAAAGCCGAAATGACCGTCCCCCTGTTGAACGCCAACGAACCCGAAGCGCGGCTGGCCCAAATCCACGCCCGTGACGGGCAGGCCGTGACCCGGGGCGAAATCCTGTTCACCATCGAGACCACCAAAGCCGCGGCCGACGTGGAAGCGGCAGCCGATGGTTTTGTGCGCCTGCTGGCACAGGAAGGCCAAACCCTGCGCGTCGGCGACCGGCTGGCCGTGATCACAGACACTGCCGACGAGCCGGTGTCCGTTCCATCTGCAGAGCCTGTCCCTGCATCCGCTGACAGCCTGCGCATCACCAAACCCGCACGCGCCCTGGCCGACTCCCTCGGCCTCGACCCGGCATCCTTTCCCGCCGGCAAACTCATCACCGAATCCGTTATCCGGGAGCTGGCCGCCGCTAAAGCCATGTCCAACCGGGTGGCGGGGATGGCCTTCGGTGAGAAGCACATCCTCGTCTACGGCGGAGGCGGGCATGCCAAAGCCGTGATGGACCTGCTCAAGGCTATCGGCGAGTTCGAGATCGCCGGGATCATTGACGATGGGATTCCCGCCGGCGCGGAAGTGATGGGCATCCCGGTGCTGGGGGCGCGGGACCTGCTGCCGGGTCTGGTTGCGAACGGGCTGCGGCTGGCCGCCAACGGCGTGGGCGGGATCGTAGACATCGGCATCCGGGTGAGGGTGTTCGAGACGCTCGAAAGCCGGGGATTTACCCTCCCGGCGCTGGTCCACCCGCGGGCGACGGTCGAGCCGGGGGCGCAGGTCGGCGCGGGGGTGCAGGTCTTCCCCAACGCCTACGTCGGCTCGGAGAGCGTGCTGCGCCCGAAGTGTATGGTCAACACCGGGGCGGTGGTCTCGCACGATTGCGAGATCGGCGCGTACTCGCACATCGCCCCCGGCGCGCTGCTGGCCGGGCACGTCCACGTGGGCGAGCGCGTCCTGGTCGGGATGGGCGTCAAGGTGGTGATCGGCGTCACCCTCGGTGACGGGGCGCGGATCGGCAGCGGGGCAACGGTACTCAAGGATGTGCCAGCCGGGACGATCGTCCCCGCCGGGAGTGTGTGGAGGGGGAGTGATAATCGGATGTCTGTTGTATAATCCGAGATATGAATCTTCTCGAGCTTGTAAATGCCATCCAGCACAATCGGATTCGTATCACTGATCATGCTGACGAAGAAACACAGGCAGATCAACTCGTTTTCGACGAAGTGTTTTTTAGCGTTTTACAAGGCGAAATTATCGAAGATTACCCGACGGATAAACCATATCCGAGTTGTTTGGTGTACGGTGAAAACTTTAAGGGTGAGCCGATTCATAGCGTTTGGGCATATAATCCTGATACAGAGTGGGCCGTGTTGATTACCGTTTATCGTCCCGATCCCGACCGCTGGATCAACTGGCGCGAAAGGAGAAAATAATGAAACCTTTTGAAAAATGCCCCGTTTGTGGTGGGGAACTTGTAGCAAAAGAAGTGGAAAAATTGCTAAGAGGCGGTGCGAATACTGCTGTTGTGAAAGTCCGCGCCGAGGTCTGTCTGCAATGCGGCGAAAGGATGTATTCGGCAGACACAGTGCGCCGTTTCGAGCAAATCCGCCAGAAACTCGAACGCTCCGAAGTAGACGGATTTATTTTGCTTGGACAAACCTATCAGGTCGCTTGAGAAAAAAAGAGACACGTCCGGCTTGGGGCGTGTCTCTTTTTCGAATGACCAGTTGGCTTTGGCGTTTGCCCGGTTCAAGCCGGGTTACGAATCGAACTCGCCCACCAGCTCGCCGTTGACGTACACCGTGTAACGACCGCCGGCGTAAGCGCCCAGCTCGACCGTCTGCGAGAAGGATTCGATCACCTGGACGCAGATCATGGCCGGGTCAACCACAGAATAGGCTTCCACCATGATCCGGTTTTCCGCATCAGGCTGCGCAACGGCCACCCGCAGTTGGTGGCAGGGGGTCGGCAGCCCGCCTTCGAGCTGCAATGCGACCTGGAGCGGGTAGCTCTCCCGGGCAACCAGGTCAGCCGAGTTGATGAACACTTCACCGCGCGCCCACGCGCCGTCTTCCGGCCTGGCCGCGTAAGGTTGGTCGGCGGGAGGGGGAGTGTATTGGTCACTTGCCACTGGTTCGTCCATATTCGATGAATCGTCCTGCGAGCCTGTCGCGGCCGGGCCGCAGGCGCTCAACACCAGGGCCAAAGCGAGTAAAAGCGTCGTTTTCTTCATTCTGAACCTCCTTTGGGGGACTGTTTCCTGGACGCCCCAAATTTTGGCGGGGTTCCCTGACCGAAGAAATGCTCATCATCCTTTAATCACCGCCACCGGGCGCAGGCGGGCCACTTTGCGGGCGATCCCGGCTTCGGAGACCGTTTGTACAACTTGATTGACATCTTTGTACGCGCCCGGGGCCTCCTCCGCCAGCCCGGGCATGGACCCGGCCCGGACCTTGATCCCGCTCCGTTCGAGCTGGACCTTGAGCTGGTCGCCGCGGATTTCGCGTTTGGCCTGCGACCGCGACATCACCCGTCCCGCCCCGTGACAGGACGACCCGAACGAGCGGCGCATGCTCGCCTCCGTCCCGACCAGCACCCACGAAGCCGTCCCCATCGAACCGGGGATGATCACCGGCTGCCCGATGGCCCGGTACTCCGGCGGCAGTCCGGGCGAGCCGGGGCCGAAGGCACGCGTGGCGCCCTTGCGATGCACGCAGACCTTGACCTGCCTGCCTTCGATCTCGTGGGTTTCGAGTTTGCCCATATTGTGAGCGATGTCGTAGACCTGGCGCAGGTGGAAATTCCCGACTTTCCCGGCGAAGACCTGCTCGAAGGCCCGGCGGGCGGCGTGGGCCAGTAATTGACGGTTGGCGAAGGCGAAATTGGCCGCCGCCCGCATGGCCGCCAGGTAAGCCTCGCCTTCGGGCGACTCCATTGGGGCGCAGACCAGCTCCCGGTCGGGCAGGACGATGCCGTAACGCCGCACCGCGCCCTGGAAGTCCTGCACGTAATCGGTGCAGACCTGGTGCCCGAGGCCGCGCGAGCCGCAATGGATCTGCACCGTCAGGCAGCCTTCACGCAATCCCATCACGGCCGCAGCCTGGGCGTCGTAGATCTCGTCCACCACCTCCACTTCCATGAAGTGGTTGCCTGCTCCCAGCGAGCCGAGTTGGGAGCGGCCGCGCTCCTTCGCCCGGTGGCTTACTTTGGCGGGATCAGCCCCCTCCACCCGTCCGCTTTCCTCGGTTCGGGCCAGGTCGGCCTCGGTGGCGTATCCGTTCTTTTTGGCCCAGGCGGAGCCGTCCCGTAAAACTTTATCCAACTCCGCCGCGCTGACCTTGACCATCCCGTCCCGCCCCACCCCGCTCGGACAGTTGCGGTCGAGGGCCGTGGCGAGGGTTTCGAGGTGCGGCTCGGCGGCTTCCAACTCGATCCCGGAAGCCAGCAGGCGCACGCCGCAGTTCGAGACCACAAACCCGCCGGCGACGAAATTGTGGTCGGGGTGGTCCATCGTGAAGTCGTAGACCAGCCCGTCGTAAGGGATGGGTTGGATGCCGGCGATACGGTCCCAGACCAGGCCGCTCTGCCCCAGGCCATCGGCGGCGGCCCGGCTGAATTCGTCGAAGGTCGTGAAATTCTGGCCGACGCGGGGGCCGGTTTCCCGGCCTTCGTAGAGTGAGCGTTCGATGAAGCGGGCGTTGGCGGTTGTCCCGCTCAGGCTCTGGATGATGGCGGTTTTTGAGACCCCGGCCAGTTTCATTGCTACGGCCTGTTCTGCAACTTCCTGTCGTTCTGCGACGAGTTTTTGTTTGGCGGCCAGGTAATGCGCCGCAACCGCAGCCTGCGACCGGCGCTTGCGGTTGTACTCGAACCCGACCCTGCTCCACAGCCGGATCAGGTTTTCGGGTTCGGCGCTGACGACCAGCCGCAGGCGGATGGAACGGAGGCCATCGGCGTTCACCTGCTCGCGGCGTGACCCGATCGGCAGGGTCTGTACGCCGAATTCGCCCAAATGGGCCGCCAGCCCTTCGAGAAAGGCGCGCCCGCTGGCTTCGTAATTTTCCCGTTTGTTCATCGAGAGGCTGGGTGCGGCCAGGTTGTAACTGAGACCGCTCTGGGTCTGCGGTGTGCTCATTTCTGCGCCAAAGAAGGCGGCCAGGAACAGCCGCTTTTGCCACAGCGGGGCGCGGGCCAGCCAGTCGGGGACGCCGTAATCCTGCCCGGCCTTGTTCCCGACCGGCGCGCCCAGGCAGGCCAGGAGCGCCGCAAAGGCTGTGCTATTGACCGCGATCCAGTGTTCGCGCCGGGTGAACTCGTACTCGTTGTAGGTTGTCTGGATGCGGTGGCTGCGTTCCCGCGACCAGATGCGGCTGGGCTTGAAGCCGAGCCTGGCGATGTCGCTGCGGATCGCTTCCAGGTCTTCGGGCTGGCCGTAGAATGAGACCATGCCTTTCCGGGTGCGCCGGTCGAAGCGGAGGTTGCCATCCCCAAAGATGTAACCGATGAGTTTGCACAGGTAAGGGAGCGCCTCGGACGAGTAAGCCAACGGCAGCAACCCGCGCTTGCGCAGCGCGTTGAGGATCTGCCCGTGCGCGTTCCCGCGTTGGGTCTTCCCCAGTGAGACGAGGTAATCGCTGAAATCGGCCTCGTTGACCAGGGTCATATCCGGGGGAGTCTCGTATTCAACGCCGGTGAAAGGCGAGACCGCCACCTGTTCGCCTGCCCGAAGGCTGCCGCAGGCCAGCATCCCGTCCGGGGTCCAAAACGGATGGTCAATCGTGGCGGTGATGGTGTGGCCGCTTTCCGTCGTGATCCGCACCACCGGGGCTTGGGGCCTTTGCCCAAACCAGCGGACGGGGCAGGCAGAGTCCAGGTGCTCTGTGGCGACGTTCAAGCACGGCAGCTCGGCGGCCTGCCAGCTCCCGGCCATCTCCTGGATGGGGCGGGTGTATCCCAGCGAGTGCAGGATTGGCGTATCCCCGCCCAGGCAGTTGATATCGTACCCGATGGCTCCGGGCGAGACCACCCCCTGCGGGAATTCGGTCGCGGCCACCCCGCCGATGGGGAAACCGTAACCCTGGTGCATGTCGGGCATGACCGTGACCGCGCCGACCAGCCCCGGCAAGGTCGCGGCGTTGACCGCCTGCTCCAGGGACTTGTCGTCCATTACCTGTTCGAGCAGTTCCCGCGTGGCGAAGATGCGCACCGGCCCGCGCATGTCCTTGCGGAAGGATTGTGGGATCTCCCATTCGTGGTCGGAGATCTTTACCAAATCGTGGATGTTCATGGCTCACCTTTCGGGAAATAGAGAAAAGAGATTGGAGAACAGAGACTACTCTCCAGTCTCTGATCTCTTCTTTTCCCTACACATCAAAAACGATCTCCACTTCCAACCCTCGCCCCGTCTCTTTGACTTCCAAATTATGCCACGTGACCGCCTTGATCGCCTTCTTGAGCGATTTCAGCGGCGCGCCCCGCATTTCAACCTTCAACATTGAACTTTCGACTTCAAACTCGAACTCGTCGAATCCCAGGTTTTCCTGCTCGGCGTAATAGACCAGTTCACTCAGGAACGCCACCAGCAGGCTCTCGGCGTCGGCGGATTCGACCTCGAGGATACGCGTCTCGCGGGGAGTGCCGGATAATTCCGCCCCGGCCAGCCAGTTCATGCCGCGAGCCGATTCAGCCAGCAGGCCGGGCAGGTCGCCGGCCCAGACCCGCAAGGCCCAGTCGGCAGTGTGGGGGATTTCCTCGAAACCCAAATGGAACTCCTTTGAATTCTTGTCTTGCTCAATAAGCTAAACATCTTCAACGCGAATTACGCCAATTTTGCGAATTGTGCGAAAACTGTTTTTTGGAAATAATCAGCGAAATTCGCCCAATCCGCGTAATTCGCGTTAAATTTCGCCGGTTTGCCAGGCACGCTTGCTCTGAAAAACGCTCCTGTTGCATCACTCTCCTCTGAACATCTTGTTCTTCTCGAACAGGTGCGGGGCGATGATGTACAGGCCGCGCCCCTCCACAGCGATAGTGCCGTCGGGCAGGCAGATCTCGCCGTGGGCGTAGATCTTCCGTCCACGGCGGCGGGTGATGTAGCCCCGGGTCGAAACCGGCCGGTCGAGCGGGACCGGGCGGCGGTAGTTGACCTCCAGCTTGGCCGCCGCGACGGTGTACCCCGCCTGCCAGACCGCCGCGCCCATCACCTCGTCCAGGATGGCGGCCGAGGCCCCGCCGTGAGCGTGGCCGGGCGGCCCCTGCTGGGCCAGGGTCAGGGTGAAGGCCGACGAGACGATCCCCTTCTCGTCCACGTACCAGGCCAGCCCGGGGGCGTGCGGGTTTTCGCTGCCGCAGATGAAGCACGAGCCGTGTTCGGGTAGTTTTCTCATTGTGGTGGCGTTCCTCCGAGAGTCAATTGTAATCTTTTTTCGAGGGAGGGGATGTTATAAGTAGAGGAAAAGGGACTTCCGAAGTCTGCCCTGAAAGGTTTTGCCATGAAAAAACTGTTTACCGGCATCATCCTCCTGACCCTCCTCGCCTCGCTCATCCCCGCCGCAACCCCAACCCAGGCCCAAAGCAACCCGGCCGCCTCCATCCGGGGTTTCGGGCTGGCCGCGCCCGGCGCGGGCTGGCTGCTCTTCGGCGGGAGCCTTTACTGGACCGACAACGACGGCTCGGACTGGCGCGAGATCACGCCTCCGCAAACCGGGGAGATCTTGGCGGTGGATTTCGTGGACCCGGACACCGGCTGGGTGCTTTTCTCGTCTGCTGACGGTTTTTCCCTGGCCCGAACATCCGATGCGGGGCGGGGCTGGGACCTGTGGCCTGTTTCCGTGCCCCTCGACCCGTCCCTGCCCCCGGCCGCCGCCGTCGAAATGGACTGGCTCGATCCGCAGACCGCCCGCCTGACGGTCAAGCACCAGACCGGGACCAATTTCGACCTGCGCAGCGGATTCATCACCCGCGACGGCGGCCAGACCTGGACCCGGGACGAGACCCGCTTCGAACCTGCCCGAAAATCCCTGGATTGCCGACTTCAGTCCGCCGGTAGCCAGCAAGCTGAAGCTTGCGCTCCTTTTTCGGATAAAAAGTTCGCCCAAACGCAAATGGCGGATCCCCGCTCGGGGTGGGCGCTGTCGGTGGAGGGGGAGTGCCGCTCGAAGGCGGATTGCACCGTCACGGAGCGGCTGGTGAAAACGAGCGACGGCGGCAGTTCGTGGCAGGCCGTGGCTTTGCCGGGGGCGGGCGCATCCGCCTCGGTGAGGGAAATGCCGTCTGTAACGGGAGCAGGTTTCTCCCCCCGTCCGCTTTCGGCCACCGGCGTCCTCACCAGCCAGGGCTTCGACGTCTGCGAAATCCCCTCGGCCAACGCCATGCTGTCCTGGTGGAAGTCCAGCCCGTATTACGCGGTCAACCTGTACATCGGCGGCTCGGTGCGGGCCTGCGACAACCTCAACCTGTCCCAGGCTTACCTGCAATCCCTGGCCGACCAGGGCTGGAAGTTCATCCCCACCTGGGTCGGGCCGCAAGCGTCGTGCTCGATCTTCAAGATCAAGATGAGCGATGACCCGGTCGTGGCCTACCAGCAGGGCGCGGACGAGGCGGTTGCGGCCGTGGACGCGGCGGCCGCCCTGGGCCTGACCCTGCCCGACAAGACCGGCACGGTGATCTACTACGACCTGGAGTCTTATAACGTCAACAACGCCGCCTGCAAGGAGGCGGCCACGGCTTTCATCTCCGGCTGGACCGACCAGATCGAAGCCAGCGGGAACATCGCCGGGGTCTATGGGTCCACCTGCACTTCGGGGCTGGATTCGATTGCGGCGCTGCCCAACCCGCCGGAGGCGGCCTGGCTGGCGAACTGGGTCCATTATGCGCCCGGCGGTTACTACGACCCGGAGGCGAGCGTCTGGAACGTGAGCTGCCTGTCTTCGAGTTTTTGGACGAACCGGACCCGCCTGCGCCAATACGAGGGCAGCCACACCGAGGTCTGGGGCGGCCTGGGGCTGAACATTGACAGCAACGTGCTGGACGGGATCGTGGCGGCTATTCCGGGGAGCGGCCCGGCCGCCAGGGTGGTGGACGACGCCTCGTACCTGGTGACTTACGGCGGCTGGGACAACTACCAGAGCGCGGCGGCGTATGGCGGCGGCTACCGCTACACGTCGCAGGCCGGGCAGGTGCTGGCCTGCAAGAAAAACGTCAACGTGGCGACCGTGTTCGTGCTGGCCTATCGCGGGCCGGACCAAGGCAAGGCCCAAATTACGGTGGATGGAACGGTGGTCAAGACGGTGGACCTGTACCGGGCCGAGCCGCTCTGGGTTTCCATCCGCATCCCAAACCTGCCGAAGCAGGCGCATACCATCGTCGTCAAGGCCCTGGGGACGAAGCGCCCGGCCTCCAAAGGCGCCCAGGTGCGGGTGGCGGGCTGCCGTTTCGGCGGGACTTACACCGACGACCTGAGCTACGACTTCATCCGCCTGGGCGGCTGGAACGCCAAAAACGACGCCCGCCTGCCGGACGGGTGGTTCCGGATTTCGGGAGTCAAGTGGGCGCAGCTCTCGTTCCACGTCAGCGGGACGGCTTTCACCTGGAAGACCGCCGCCGGTCCGTGGTACGGCAAGGCCCAAATTTTGGTGGACGGGACGCCCCTCCAGACGGTGGACCTGTACCAGCCGAAATGGTCGCTGAAGGATATTCAAATATCCGGCTTGGCGGAGGGGGATCACGAGATCACGATCAAGGTCCTGCGGCAGAAGAATCCGCTCTCGAAGGGGTTTGGGGTTGGGTTCGATGGGTTTACGGTGCCGTAGGTAACGAAAACTTCGGAAGTCTCTCCAACCCCGCCGGGCGGTTTTCCCGGCGAACCGTCCACGAATTTCTTCACGAATACCCGAATGGCTTCGCGTATTCGCGGCCCTTATTCGTGGACGGTTTGTCTCGTGCCGCAAGATAGTTCGGAAGGGCAGACTTCGGAAGTCTCTCTGCATTAGCGCCGATTAGCGGATTGGAACTCATTTTGCTGTGCTACAATTCCCGCCATGAAAATCCGCCTCAAGCTCATCGCCACCTACCGCGAGCACCTGCCGCCGGGCACGAAGGGCAACGTGATCGAGATCGAAGTCCCGCCCGGCGCGACCGTGGCGGAGGTGGTCACGCCTTTCGGCATCCCCCTGGACGATTCGAGCGTGATCGTGCTCAACGGCCTGACCGTCCCGCTCGACGCGCCGGTCTTGGAGGGCGACGAGGTCGCGGCTTTTTCGGCGATTGCCGGAGGATAGAATACACCCCTGTCATTGCGAGGCGGCGCTCTTCCGCCGAAGCAATCTCCAATTTGCGAGGAGATTGCTTCGCTTCGCTCGCAATGACAGAATAAAACCCAAGGAGCATTTATGTACGGCTGGCACGGCAAACTACTGCGCATCAACCTGACCACCGGGAAAGTCTCCACCGAGGAGATTGACCCCAAAATCGCCCGCGACTACATCGGCGGACGCGGCTGGGCGATCCGTTACTTGACCGACGAGGTGGACCCCAAAGTGGACCCCTTCTCGCCCGACAACAAACTCATCTTCGCCACCGGACCCCTGACCGCCACCACCGCCCCGACCGGCAATCGCTACATGGTCGTCACCAAGTCCCCGCTGACCGGCGCGCTGGCCCACTCCAACTCCGGCGGCGATTTCCCGACCTGGATGAAGCGCACCGGCTACGATATGTTCATCTTCGAAGGCGCGGCCAGGGGACCGGTCTACGTCTGGGTCAACGAGGACCAGGTCGAGGTCCGGGACGCTGCGCACGTCTGGGGCCGGGACGTCCACGAGACGACCGACATCCTGCTGGCCGAGACCCGTCCCGAGGCCAAAGTCGCCTGCATCGGCCCGGCGGGCGAGAACCGGGTCTTGATGGCGGCCATCATGAACGACAAGCACCGGGCCGCGGCCCGCTCCGGGGTGGGGGCGGTCATGGGCAGCAAGAACCTCAAGGGCGTGGTCGTCATGGGCCAGAAAAATCCGGCCTTCTTCGACGACGCCGGGATGCGCGCCTTCAGCCTGGAACTGAACAAGGAGGTCGGGGCGGACATCAAAAAAGGCTCCAACCTGCGCATCTACGGCACGGCCTACGTCCCGCAGGTGACGAATACCCTCGGCATCCTGCCCACCCGCAACTTCCAGACCGGCGTGTTCGAGGGCGTGGACCAGATTGACGGCGTGGCGCTCAGGAACAAATATCTCATCACCCACAAGCCGTGTTACCGCTGCCCGATCGCCTGCGGCCGCCTGACCGCCGTGGACGAGGAGAAGTACGCCGGCAAGGGCGAAGGCCCCGAATACGAGACCATCGCCTCGCTCGGCTCGGCCTGCGGCGTGGACAACCTGGCCGCCCTGACCAAAGCCAACTACCTGTGCAACGAACTCGGCCTCGACACCATCTCGACCGGCCTGACGATTGCGGCCGCGATGGAACTCTACCAAAAGGGCGAGATCGGCATCGAAGACACCGGCCGCCCGCTGCCCTTCGGCGACGCCGACGCGGTGATAGACATGGTGCAGAAGATCGCCTTCCGCGACGGCTTCGGCGACGAACTGGCCGAAGGCTCGTTCCGGCTGGCGGCGAAATACAACCGTCCCGAAGTATCCGTTACCGCCCGCAGGCAGGAACTCCCCGGCTACGACCCGCGCGGCTCGCAGGGCATGGGCCTGCTCTACGCCACCTCCAACAAAGGCGCTTCCCACATGGAAGGCGACGTGGCCTACGAGGAAGTCTTCGGCACCCCGGTCAAGGCCGACGGGCTGGCCACCGACGGCAAGGCCGAGCTGGTCGCCCGCTTCCAGGACGCCTTCGCCCTGATCGACTCCGGCGGCATCTGCGTCTTCTTCGCCGTGCGCTACGTCTTCACCAAAGAGATGATGATCTGGCCCGTGCGCCTGGCCCAATTGTTGAACTTTACGACGGGAGCGGACTATTCCCCGGCCGAGGCGTTGGAGGCGGCCGAACGGGTTTACACCCTCGAGCGCCTGTTCCTGATCGGGGCGGGGTCGGGACCGGAAGAGGATACCCTTTCGCCGCGTCTCCTCCACGAGCCGCTGCCTGAGGGTCCCGGCAAGGGACGGGTGGTTGACCTGGACAAGATGCTGCCCGACTATTACAAAGTCCGCGATTGGCCCGGCGGCATCCCGTCCGAGGGGAAGTTGTCCGCGCTGGGATTGATTTAATTCTCACCACGAAGGCACGGAGACACGAAGCCAAAAAATTTGTGCCTTAGCGTCTTGGTGACTTTGTGGTTTTGCAGCAAATTGGGTAGGTCATTTTTCCAAGCGTGACCTGCTACTTTGGAAACCCAACGACAGGAGTCCCTTCGACAGGCTCAGGGCAAGCGCTGGACTCCGAATTAATCCTGTAACACGACGCATCGTCCCCGTATGGGGACGATGTGTCGCGTGACGGCTCTCATCACCCGAAGGGGGCAAGGCAGTTGTGAAATTACGTACTTGTTTTCCACCTTACAAAAGTGTAAACTGAAAGTGACAAATCCTTTTGTCCCCGGCTGGCGGGCCTGCTCCACCCTGGCCGGAACAGATGATCAAACCTTTCGCTCTTTTCCTCATTTGCCTGGTCTTCCTGGCGGGCGGGAGCGGGTGCGCACCTTCCAACGCTGACACGCCAACGCCCGGCCCTGCCGAACGTCCGACGCCAAAACAAGGGGATGGCAGTGCGTTGCCCACGCCAGGGACCCAGGTCACACAATCTGTATCGTCCACGCTTCTCACCAATCTCATCGGCAGCCTCCTTGCCAGCCCGGAAAATTATTCAGGCCAGCAGGTGGAGATCATCGGCTATTACCGGGGCTGGGATTTGTTGAAGGAGGTGCAGGGCACGCCGCCGGTCACGCGCAGTGATTGGGTCATTGCCGATACGAGTGGGGCGATCTACGTTACGGGGACCGTCCCCGAAAAACTCGATCCATCTTCGCAGCAAGATACGAAAACCGTCATCCGACTGGTGGCGACCGTCGAATCCAACCAGAACGGCGTTTATTTGAAGGCGCAATCGGTCGAGGTGATTTCCGCCGATTAAGCCAGACTTCGCTGGGGGTGCGACGCACCCGCCGGTCAACTACCCAATCGTTTTTCAGTTATTGGAGGGCACGATGAAAACGAAAGTCGGTTTTCGATTCACTTTACTGGCAGCTTTCCTGATTATCGGTTTGATCGTCCAACTGGGGGCGGCGAAACCCGTCGAAGCGGGAGCAGGCCAGAAGTCCGCTTATCAGGCCGGAGGTGAGCTGGTCGAAGTCACGGCGACTCTCGGCGAACCGGCAGAACTAAACCTGCAACCAAAACCCGATTCGCATCGCACACAGGACCCGAGCCGGGAACCGGACCTGACTCTTCCCCCTGCGCCTCCCGACCCGGATAAAGGTCCAGTAGACGAGGAGCGCGCTACCAGGGAGGATCGAGGCTGGTGGACCATCATGACAGAAACCTTCGAGGGGATCTGGCCCAGTACGGGCTGGATGGCATTGGATGGCGACGGCGCGACCAATGGGGAATACTATTGGGATGATGATGATTTCAAACCCCATACCGACTATTGGAGCGCCTGGCCTGCCAACGGCGGCGCGAATGCTCTTGACCCGGCATCCAACAACTACCCAAATTACATGAATTCCTGGATGGTCTATGGTCCATTCGATTTGAGCGGATGCGCTTACGCCGACTACGATTTCTACTATTGGAACAAATCCGAATCGGGGTATGACTCCTTCCAATGGCTTGCCTCCCCGAACGGCTCGAACTTCTATGGGTGGGGCATCTCGGGCGATTCAGGGGGCTGGCAATTTGTAGATATGGACCTGGGTCCCTATCTTGGCGATACTTCCGTCTGGCTGGCCTTCCGGTTCGTCAGCGACTCCAGCGTGACGGATATCGGCGCGTTCGTGGACGATGTGAGACTGTGGTGCTATACCCAGACGACGATCAACTCCTGGACCTTTATGGTCTACCTCGACGGCGATAACAACCTCGAATCGGCTGCGGTCAACGATTTCATGGAAATGTCGGCGGTCGGCTCGGATGCGAATGTCAAAATCCTGGTGGAGATGGACCGCATTGACGGCTACGATACCAGTTATGACAACTGGACGGACACGCGGCGGTATTACATCACTGCCGGCCTGACGCCGACCGCGGCCAACGGCACAAGCGTGGGCGAAGCCAATATGGGCCACCCGGAGACCCTGCTCAATTTCGTCCGCTGGGCGAAGGCGTTCGCCCCGGCCAATCACTACGTCCTGGTCCTGTGGGACCACGGCAGCGGCTGGCGCTTGAGAGACCCGAACGAGGTGCTCACCAAAGGCGTCGCGTTCGACGACTCCAGCGGCGGCGACAGCATTGACATGCCCGAACTGCGTTCCACGCTCAGCACGCTCACCAATGGCGGAGCCAGTCCCTTCGACATCGTCGGCATGGATGCCTGCCTGATGGCGATGGCCGAAGTGGACAACCAGATCAGGCCCTACGCCGGCATCCGCGTCGGCTCGGAAGAGACCGAACCCAACGACGGCTGGCCCTACGATACGATCCTTTCGTCGCTGAAAGCGACCCCGTCCATGTCGGCCTCGACCCTGGCGACGGACATCGTGGATTTCTATTACAGTTCCTACGGGAATGACCATACCCAATCGGCGGTCAACCTGGGTTCGCCGTATGCCACGCTCAACACGGCGGTCAACAACTTTGCCGTGGCCTTGATGAACAACGGTCACAACTACATTGCCCAGATCCAGGCGGCGCGCAATGACAGCACCGAATTCAGTTACACCTACTACATTGACCTGTGGGACTTCGCCGATTGGGTCCGCATCAACGTCCCGGACCCGGCGATCAACAGCGCGGCCTTGGCGGTGGAGAATGCGGTCCTGAACGCGGTGATCCACGAGCATCACGGCCCGGCCTGGCCCTGGGCGCGCGGCATCAGCATCTACTTCCCGAAGACGGCCGGCGAATATGACGCCCGTTACGACGGCAGTTCGGGCTTCCTGCAATTCACGGCCAACACCCAATGGGACGAGTGGATCCGCAGGTATCACCAGTTCGCCAACTACCCGGCCATGTTCGCCAAATCCGCCCCGGCCAACGGCGCGACGGGACTGTCCCTCAACCCGACCCTGAGCTGGGCTGCCAGCAGCGGCGCGACCTCCTACGCCTATTGCATTGACACCACCAACGACGGCGCTTGCGGCGGGTCGTGGGTTAGCACCGGGTCCAATACGAGCGTCACCGTCGGCCTCGGCGAAGCCACCACCTACTACTGGCAGGTACGCGCCACGAATGCCTCCGGGACGGTCTATGCCAACAACGGCGGATGGTGGTCCTTCACGACCGGCAGCCTGCCGGCCAATTTCAACAAGACCGGACCCGCCAACGGCGCGGCCAACCAGTCGCTCAGCCCCACCCTGACCTGGCAAGCCAGCAGCGGCGCGGCCAGTTACGAATACTGCTACGACACGACCAACGATAACTCATGCAGCGGCTGGACCAACAACGGCGCCTCCACCAGCAAGACCCTCAGCGGGTTGAGCGAGTACACCACTTACTACTGGCACGTGCGGGCGCTGAACAGCATTGGAACAAGGTACTCGAACGGTTCCAGCACCGCCTTCTGGTCGTTCACCACCGGCGGCCTGCCCGGGGTATTCAACAAGACCGGCCCGTCCAACGGGGCGACCAACCAGCCGCTGAGCCTGACCCTGACCTGGGGAACGAGCAGCAACGTATCGAACTACGAGTATTGCTACGACACCACCAACGACAACGCATGTAGCGGCTGGACCAACAACGGTACGTCCACCAGCAAGACCCTCAGCGGCTTGAGCCAGTACACCACCTACTACTGGCACGTGCGCGCCAACAACAGTTTCGGCACGCGCTACTCGAACGGCTCCAGTACGGCCTTCTGGTCGTTCACCACCGGCGGCGTGCCGGGCGCGTTCAACAAGAGCAGCCCGTCCAACGGGGCGAGCAACCAACCCACCAGCCTGACCCTGGCTTGGGGATCGAGCAGCAACGCGGCCAGTTACGAGTATTGCTACGATACGACCAACGACAACTCGTGCGGCGGCTGGACCAACAACGGATCCAGCACGAGCGTTTCGGTCAGCGGCCTGAACCTGGCGACGACCTACTACTGGCACGTGCGGGCGGTCAACAGCTTCGGCACGACCTACTCCAACGGCAATGCCTGGTGGTCGTTCACCACCGGCGACATCCCCGGCGCGTTCAACAAGACCAATCCCGCCAACGGCGAGGTCAACCAGCCCACCAGCCTGACCTTGAGCTGGAACGCCAGCAGCGGTGTATCGAGTTACGAGTATTGCTACGACACCTCGAACAACAGTGCCTGCGACGGCTCCTGGGTCAATAACGGGACCAGCACCAGCGTCCCGGTCAGCGGCCTGAGCCTGGGGACGACCTACTACTGGCACGTGCGGGCCGTCAACAGCTTCGGCACGCGCTATTCGAACGCCAACACCTGGTGGTCGTTCACCACCGGGAACGTGCCGGGCGCGTTCAACAAGAGCAGCCCGGCCAACGGCGCGGCGGACCAGCCCACCAGCCTGACCCTGAGCTGGAACGCCAGCAGCGGCGCGACCGGCTACTCGTACTGCTACGATACGGTCAACAACAACACCTGCGACGGCTCGTGGGTCAACGCCGGGACCAATACCAGCGCGGCCATCAGCGGCCTGACCTCCCCGACGACCTACTACTGGCACGTCAAGGCGGCCAACACCTTCGGCGAAACCCAGTCCAACGGCGGATCGTGGTGGAATTTCACCACCGCCAACACTGCGCCGCACTTCACCAGCACGCCGGTGCTGGCGGCCACCGTCGGATCGGCCTACACCTACAACGTCACCGCCAGCGACCCGGATGGGGACCCTCTGTCCATCACCGCGCCGACCCTCCCGTCCTGGCTGACGCTGACCGACCACGGTAACGGCACCGCCACCCTGACCGGGACCCCATCCACGGCAGACCTCGGCGCGAACCCGGTCACGCTGGAGGCCGACGACGGGATCAATCCGCCCACGCCGCAGTCCTTCACCATCAACGTGGCCAGCGCCCCACCCCTGAAGAAGACCTTCAAGTCCACAGGTTCACAAGACGGCTGGGTGCTCGAATCCACCGAGTTCAGCAACATTGGCGGGACGCTGAACGCCACGGCCACCACATTCAACCTCGGCGACGACGCCAAAGACCGCCAATACCGCGCCATCCTGTCCTTCAACACGGCCGGCCTGCCGGATAACGCCACCATCAAGAAAGTCACCCTCAAGATCAAGAAGCAGGGGCTGGTCGGGACCAACCCGTTCAGCACCCACCAGTACATCCTGATTGACATCCGCAAGGGCACATTCGGGACCGCTGCGCTGCAAAAGACCGACTTCCAGGCTGCGGCCAGCCGGAACCAGGTCGGCAAGTTCCTCAATTCGCCGGTCGCCAACTGGTTCTCGTCGGTGCTGAACAACATTGCCTTCCCCTACATCAACAAGACCGGCATCACCCAGTTCCGCCTGCGTTTCAAACTGGACGACAACAACGATAACGGTGCGGATTATCTCAAGTTCTTCAGCGGCAACGCCCTGGCGGCTTACCGTCCGCAGTTGATCATCGAGTACATCGTACCGTAGGCGCGGCCGCTGGCAAAACCGTCCATCAGTGGGGAAGTCTCTCCGGCAGTAAAACCGAATAACAAAAGCAACAGCCTCCGGGAATAACCGGAGGCTGCCGAGTTTTTTTTACTGTAAGTGGATTAACGTCGCTTTTTGCCAGAAAAAGCATTGCATGACTCCACTGAAAAAAAGGTCTCTTCACCGCGAAGTACGCCAAGAGCGCAAAGATTTTTGAAGCTCGAAAGCGCATAAGCTGCGAAGGAAACTCCTTCGCGAAATTCAAAAAACTTCGCGGCCTTCGCGTCTTCGCGGTAAAAAATCCAATCACACCCAAAAGGGAGACTATCTGCGTTAAGGATTTAGGTTTTTGCCCGGTATAGAAGAAGAAACTGCCAATTTTACTCGAACAGGGATTTCAGGTCGGCTTTGCTGAAATAGGCCCGGAACGCGGCGCTCTCGTCCAGCACCCCCTCGAGGGCGGTGAAAAGGTCCTGCATCGAATACGGGTTGGCCGACTTCGACCCGGCGCTGAACCTCACCTGCCCGTCCTCGATCTCGAACTCGAGATGCCCGCCCGCCGCCAGCCAGTCCAGCCCCAACTGCACCGCGATCTCGCGCTGGGCGGTGGCCGCGGCCAGTCCGGCCAGGGTGGTCGTCCCGCCTTTTTTATTCAACACAAACTTCGCCAATCCCCCCAATCGCTGCAAAAAGGCTTGCGGCGTCTCTGAGGCAGGTGGAACACCCACGACATAGACTGTCTTGGGATTGACAATCTCCAGGGCCTGCCGCAATTCTGTCAGGGAAGGCGGTGCGGTGTAAATCGCAAATTCATCAGCCTGGCGCAGCTCGAAGCGCGGCTTCCCCCTGGCCTTGTCCGCCCCCTCTGCCCAAACCAACACGCCCGCCTCCAGCGTCTCGATTTTCCTGCTCTCTAATCTCCAATCTCTAATCTCTACTTTCTTCTTTTTTACTTCAACCGCGGCTTCCTCCACCACCCTCAGATCCACGTACTCCAACTGGACCTGTTTCACGCCTCTAAAGTCGCTCGCCCGTAGTTTGAACGCCAAATCCACCCGGCTGCCGGTTTCAGGCAGGGCCTCCAGGTCGCCGTTCCACCACAACACCGACTGCACGTTCCCGGCCTCGTCCTCCACCGCCAGCTTAAGATGGTCGCCGTTCCTGCCGATTTTGCCCGCGTTGCGGATCAACAGGTTGCGGGAGGCCAGCACCAGCGGCGGGTTGCCGGGGCCGAACGGGGCGAGACGGTCCAGGTCGGCGGCCAGGTCCAGGGTCAGGTCGGGGATCGGGAGCCAGGCGTCAATCTGAAGCTCCGGTTCCGGGACGAAGGCCGCGCCCTGCATCCGGGCCACCGTCCGCCCGATGCGTTCCCGGAATTTGGGGATGTCCGCCGTTTCGAGGGCCAGTCCTGCCGCCATGGGATGCCCGCCAAAGCCCCGCAGCAGATCCTTCTGGGCCGCGATGGCCTCGGTGATGTGGACGCCGTCCACCGAGCGGGCTGAGCCTCGGGCCAGGTCGCCTTCCGGGGCGTTGAGCAGGATGACGGGTTTGCCGTAGCGCTCGACCAGGCGGCTGGCAGCGATGCCGATCACCCCGCCCGGCCAGCTTGGGTTCGACAGCACCAGCACCGGATAGTCCAGCAGGGAGGGGTCGGCTTGCAGTTGGGCTTCGGCGGCGCGGGTGACCTGGCTGGTGAGCAGTTGGCGCTGGGCGTTGAGGCCTTCGATTTGGGCGGCCAGCACGTTGGCTTGCATTGGGTTATTGGTAAGTAGTAATTCAACCGCGGGATTTGCATCGCCAAGACGACCCAGGGCATTGAGACGAGGGGCGAGCGTAAAGCCGATGTGTTCTTCGGTCAGGTTGGAGGGTTGCAGGCCGGCGAGCTTGAAGACGGCTTGCAGGCCGGTGCGCCCGGTGCGGCGCAGTTGCTCCAGGCCGCGTTGGAGCAGGTAGCGCGTGTCGCCGTGCAGTTCGGCCACGTCCGCCACGATGCCGAGGGCGGCCAGGTCAAGCAGGGAATCGGGGAGTGGTAATTGGTAATTGGTAATTGATTGACTTTCCAATCCCCAATTACCAATTACCATCTCTGCGAGTTTGTAGGCTACGCCGACGCCGGGGAGGGTCGAGAGCGGATGTCCTTTGGGCAGCAGTTTGGGGTTGGTGACGGCGGCGGCATTCGGCAGGGTTTCGCCGGGGTCGTGGTGGTCGGTGATGACCACGTCCACACCGCGCGAGTTGGCGTAGTCCACGGCCTCGTGAGCGGTGATGCCCGTGTCGCAGGTCAGGATCAGCTGCGCGCCGCCGTCTATGATCTCGGCCAGTTTGGGGATATGGACGCCGTGGCTCTCTTTGGCCCGCACCGGGATGTAGTAAGTCACGTTTGCGCCAAGAGCGCGCAGGGCCTGGACCAGCAGGGTGGTGGCGGTCTGCCCGTCCACGTCGAAGTCGCCCCAGATGCAGATGGCTTCGTCCCTGCGGATAGCCAATGTGATCCGTTCGGCTGCCGCGCTCATGCCGGGGAGCTGGTCCGCCGGGGACGGGGTATACCGGCCCGGGTCCAGGAACGCTTTCGCCGCCTGCGGGTCGCCCATCCCGCGCCGGACGAGGGTCCCGGCGATGAGGGGAGGCAGATTCAACGAGTCAAGCGAGTCAGCGTTGACGGGGACGGGATCGAGCCAGCGGGTCATGGGAGGGCGCGTTACAGCGGCTCGAACCGGGCGGTGAAGTGCCGCAGCAGTTCGGGGGCGTAGGTGAATTTGTAGCCGCGGATGGACGGGGCGCGCTGCTTGATGCGGGCCAGCGAGTCGGCCACGTAGTCCATGTGGGTCTGGGTGTAGGTGCGGCGCGGGATGGCCAGGCGCAGCAGTTCCAGCTTGGGGTAGACCATCTGCCCGGAATCGGGATCGGGATAGGCGAACATGACCGAGCCGATCTCCACGCCCCGGATGGCCCCTTCGCGGTAGAGTTCCACCGCCAACGCCTGGCCGGGAAATTCGCTCTGCGGGATGTGCGGCAGGACGGCGTGGGCGTCGAGGTAGACCGCGTGCCCGCCGGCGGGCTGGATGGTCGGGATGCCGGCCTCGTTGATCCGCCCGGCCAGGTAGGCGGTTTGGGCCAGGCGGTAGGCCAGGTAGGTGTCGTCCAGGCCCTCGTACAGGCCGACGGCCATGGCGTCCAGGTCGCGCCCGGCCAGCCCGCCGTAGGTGGGGAATCCCTCCCGCAGGATCAGCTCATTTTTCACGTTCTGGAAGAGGGTCGCGTCGTTGATGCACAGCAGGCCGCCGATGTTGACGATGGCGTCCTTTTTGGCGCTCATGGTCATCCCGTCGGCCAGGGCGTACATCTCGCGGGCGATCTCGATCACGGATTTGTGTTCGTAGCCGGGTTCGCGCATCTTGATGAAGTAAGCGTTTTCGGCGTAACGGGCCGAGTCGATGAAGAAGGGAATACCGTACTCGCGGTAGACGGCCGCGACCGCCTTGAGATTCTCCATCGAGACCGGCTGGCCGCCCCCGGCGTTGTTGGTGACGGTGATCATCCCGAAGGGGATCTTGTCCACGCCCGTCTTTTCGATGAAATCTTTTAGTTTGGCAATATTCATATTGCCTTTGAACGGGTGCGGGTTGGCCACATCGAAAGCCTCGTCAATCACCAGGTTGGCCGGGCGGCCGCCCCTGGCCCGGATGTTGGCGTCGGTGGTGTCGAAGTGCATGTTCGAGGGGACGTACATCCCCGGCCGGACCAGGCAGGCGGCGAGGATGTTCTCGGCCGCGCGGCCCTGGTGGGTCGGGACGAAATATTTGAAGCCGAAGATGTCCTCGACCGCGGCCTTGAGCCGGTGGTATGAGCGCGCCCCGGCGTAGGACTCGTCGCCGCGCATCAGGGCGGCCCACTGGTCCTGGCTCATCGCCCCGGTGCCGGAGTCGGTCAGCAGGTCAATGAAGATGTCCTCGGCCTTGAGGGCGAACAGGTTGTAGCCCGCGGCTTGAAGCGCGGATTCCCGTTTGGCGGGCGAGATGAGGCGGATGGGTTCGGTGACTTTGATGCGGAAGGGTTCGGGGGGGTAGGGGGGCATGAGGGTCCTTTGGGTAGGGATTGGGGAGTTGGAGGATCAGAGATCAGAGATTAGAGACTGGGGCTTTGGTGGGTTCAACAAGATAATTCCGAAGCCGGATGGGCTTCGGAATTTTGTACGGTTTTACTTTTACTCGAGAATTTCTTTCAACTTGCCAACGATGGATGGAAGGTTTACCTGAGTAGTATGCCAGATGATGTTCAAGTTCACCCCGAAGTATTCGTGGATCACGATGTTCCGCATGGCGCGCATTTCATCCCAAGGGATATCAGGGTTTTCCCTGGTAACAGTTTCTGGAACATGCCGCGCGGCTTCCCCGATGATTTCCAGGTTACGGAGCACGGCATCTATGGTTTTTTGGTCGCCCTGAAATTCACTTTGAGTCATATCCTGCGTGTAAGCAGTGATATGCTCGATACATTGCAAAATGTCCGTAATGCGGATTTCCCAATTCCTAGGTGACATGGACTGCCTCGCGCAAAATATCATTGCGCATTTCTTTGCGGAGCGCATCAGGTGTGACCAGGTCCACTTCGCGGCCAAGCACTTTTTCGAGATAAAGTTTCAGCCCCGCAAATTCGAACAGTCCCACCGGGCGGTCGAATTCGACCAGGATATCTATATCGCTGTCAGCCCTTGCTTCCCCGCGCGCGAAAGACCCAAATACGGCAATGGAACGGACGCCGAATTCATCCATCGCGCTTTTTTGCTTTTTTAGTGTGGCAAGGACTTCATTTTTATTCATTTTTCTCTCGCGTTTGGATTTTAGCATAATTTGGAGGGTGAGTTCAGGCGGATGGGTTCGGTGACTTTGATGCGGAAGGGTTCGGGGGGGTAGTTTATGAAGTCTCCAGTGTTCAGTTTTCAGTATACAGTTTTCGGTGATCAGTCTCGAGTGTTGTTCAGTGATAGTTTAGCATAAAAGGTTTTTACAGTTTTTGTCCATTTCCACTGAAATTCCGATTGTCTGGCGTGATATTGTGGTTGCATGGTGTATAATGCAACCACAATAAAGGAGTTGGCTATGGCTGAGATGACTGTGGGCACGCGTGAACTCAAAAGCAAATTGAGCGAATACCTGCGCCGTGTGAAGGCAGGCCAGGTGATCGTCGTAACCGAGCGAGGCAAAGCGATCGGCTTGATCACCCCCCTGGGAACAACCGTGGACAGCCGGATGAAAGCCCTGGCGGAGGCGGGTTTTCTGGAATGGGAGAGGGGACGGCCGTTGAAGCCCTATCGTCCCAAGATTATCAACCGAGGTGACCGACTGGTCTCGGATATGGTGGCCGAGGACCGGCGATGATCGTTTACTTCGACACCAGTGCGCTGATCAAGCGCTACGTTGACGAATCAGGCTCGGAAGAAGTCATCGAGTTGTTGAGCGCGGGGGAGTCTATTTGGGGCAGTGTTTTCATCACCCAGGTCGAGATGGCCGCTGCGCTGCAAAAATCCATCCATGTTGGAAATGCCCCGGCTGATCTGTTGCTCGAAATCTGGCAGGATTTCCAGGAGGATTGGGGGTCGTTTACCCATATCCTCATCTCTGGCGATATCGTGGCGAGGGCGGTGCGGATTGCCTGGGATTACAAGTTACGAGGTTATGATTCCATCCACCTGGCGGCGGCGCTGGCCTGGCAGGAAGCGCTGGCCGCCTCCATTACCTTTGCCACCTACGACCGCGATCTGTGGCAGGCCGCCCGCAAAGCGGGGATGGAGGTCTGGCCGGCTGGGCTGGTGGATGGTTGAGTCAGAATCCCGGCTTTTTTCTTTATCGATACGCCTCGCGGCGGTGTTTGATGCGATAGATCGTTACAGTTTTAGCTTTGTCATCAATGTCGTACAACACGCGATACGAACCTACTCGCAAAGAATAACCCGCGTCGCCTTTGAGTTTCTTTGAATCATTGGGACGCGGGTTGTTTTCGAGTCTGTTGATATGGCTGGCGATCAGGCGGACATAATCAGCGGGGATGGATTCCAGGTCTTTGAATGCTGTTCTGCGAAGCTCAACTTGATACATGATCATTCCCCCAGGTTCAATTCCTTTTTTGCCGTGTTCCACGGGATTGTCACTTCTTTGATCGTCCGCGCTTTCTTGATCTCTTCGGCGTCTTCCGCATCTTCAAGAAGAGTGACAATTTGCTCCCAAATTTCCACGTCCACCATGACGGCAGACTGATGTCCATCAGGTTCAACAACAAACTTCACTGAATTTAAGATTTCGGCGATGGTCATATTTCACCTCGTGTTAACTGACGGGCCTGGCGGGCATGTTTCAAATCCCTCGCGAGTTCTTCAGCCGTCTCGCCGAAAGGGGATAAACCGTATTGCCCCAAAAGGTGAATGAAGGTAACTCGCGGCACCTCTGCGATTTTTGCGGCCAAGCCGGTGGTCAATTTACCGCTTTCATAGAGTTTTATCGCCAGCAAAAGCCGGGCCTCGCGCTCGAATTCTTGAGGCTCCTGTTGCAAGGCCCATAAAACTTCTGGCGGATATTTAATATTCAAAGTGTGCATAGGTCACCTCTTTGGCAATTATACCCCCATCACCCCCTCGTCTCCCGCTCGTGGACGCCCATCAGGTACAGGATCGCGTCCAGGCCGAGGGTGTTGAGGGCGTGTTTGGCCGAGGCCTTGACCAGCGGCTTGGCCCGGAAGGCGATTCCCAGCCCGGCGATGCTGAGCATGGGCAGGTCGTTGGCCCCGTCGCCGACGGCGATGGTCTGCTCGAGTGAGATGCCCTCCTTTTTGGCAAGCTCCTCCAGCAGGGCGGCTTTCCTGGCTCCGTCCACGATCTCGCCGCAGACGCGGCCGGTGATGACCCCGTTTTCGATCTCCAGTTCGTTGGCGTAAACGTAGTCTATGCCGAGTTTTTGCTGGAGCAGGCGGCCAAAGTAGGTAAATCCGCCCGAAAGGATGGCTGTCTTGTAGCCGAGTTTTTTAACGGTACAGACCAAACGCTCGGCGCCGTCCATCAGGGTCAGCGACCCGGCCACTTCGTCCAGGGCGGTTTCGGGCAGGCCCTTGAGCAGGGACAGGCGTTCGCCGAGACTCTGTTTGAAGTCCAGTTCGCCGCGCATGGCCCGTTCGGTGATGGCCGCCACCTGATCCCCGACCCCGGCCCGTTTGGCCAGTTCGTCAATCACCTCGCAGCGGATCAGGGTCGAATCCATGTCGAAAGCCAGCAGGCGGCGGTTGCGGCGGTAGAGGTTGTTCTCCTGGAAGGCGATGTCCACGTCTATTTCGTCGGCGAGTTCCATGAAGGCCCGCCGCAGGGCGGGCAGGTCGTCCACCGGGCCGCGCAGGGAAAACTCGACGCTGGCCTGGCTGGTGTTGCGGGCCGATTTGAGCGGGATGCGCCCGGACAGGCGGGTGATCTTGTCTATGTTCAGGCCGTTCTCGGCCACGACCTGCGCCAGGCGGCTGATCTGGTGGGCCGTGATGCGCCGCGCCAGCAGGGTGACGACGTGGCGCGGCTTGCCCTGCTTCTCGACCCATTCGTCGTAATCCCGGGCCGGGATGTCCACGAAGCGGACAGCCAGCCCCAGCCCCCCGGCGGCCTCCCGGACGGCCTCCTTGACCGTTTGGATTTCCGCCGCGTCGGGGATTTGCACCAGCATCCCCAGCGAAAGGGCGTCGTGGATGACCGACTGGCCGATGTCGAGCACGTTGACCTCGAACCCCGCCAACACCCGGGTGAGTGAGGCGGTTATGCCGGGCCTGTCGAGGCCCGTGATGCTGATCAAAATGGGATCGGTCAAGATAACTCCTGGTGATGGAATAGCCCCAACCCCAGGCAGATCGCCCGGCCAGGGGGCAGGTCGCGCTGGAACTGGCGACGGTTTGGCGTAAGAGACCTTTCGGTCGCAAAGCCTGCCCCAGAGTGTATATACCCAGGGCGGTCACAAATTGCGCTACTTTGAAAGTGAAGAAGCGCAATTTGTGACCGTGGGTATTATAATATTTTTATGGCAAAGTCAAAGATCATCCGGCTGGTCCTGGCGGTCCTCGTGCTGGGCGTCTCGGCTGTCCTGTTGCTGTGGGCCTTCCTGCCGGCGCTGCGCGAGACCCGCGTGCTGCCCATCCCGCCGGGGGAGCTGCAATTGCCCACGCCCGAGGCCTGGCTTCCGCTGCTGATGGGGAGGGTGTGAGATGTCCCGGCGGCTGAGGCTCTTCCTTTTCTTGTTGGCGATGTTTGGGACGGCTGCCGCCTGCATGACTTCGTACTCTGCCCCGCCGCCCGAACCCGCCGGATCGGAGCCGACCGCCCCGGCATTATCCACGGCGCTTCCCACCGGGACGCCGGGCCTGCCTCCCGTTTCGCCGACTTTTCCTTCCACCCAGGCCGCTCCCGCGCCGGCTATCATGGAATCCCGCCGCCTGACGCTGGAATTGCCCGTCCGCATCCGCGCCGGCGACGGGGATACGATCCGCATGACGCTGGAGGTGGACGACCTGGGGAACGTCACGCCCACGGCCCAGATCGGCGGCAACCAGGTGCAGGGTCAGGTGGTGCAAATCCCCAATTTATATGAAACCCACAACGTTCTGGCCGAGGCCCGCCTGGACCTGGCTGGGGCGCAGGTGACTCCCGTCGAAACGGTCAGCGAGCCGCTTAGTCCGGGAAAGAGCGTGACCTTTTTCTGGAGTATCCGCATCACCGAGCCGGGGAGCTATAAGGGCGTGGCCTGGCTCCACATGCGCTACATCCCCAAGAACGGCGGCCCGGAACAGAGCGAAACCATCGCCGCGCAACTATTCGAAATCGAAGGGGTTTCGCTTCTCGGCCTGAAGGCCGGGCCGGCCCGCTGGCTGGGGTTGGCCGGGTCGTTCGTCGGCTCGGTGCTGGGCTTCCCGTTCCTGGAAGACCTCCTGCGCTGGCTGTGGAAACGGCGAAAATGAACCTAACCCTTGCGAAGGCCCCAAACCTTCGCAAGGCTGCAATAAGTGACAAATATCATAAAGAAAATACGACATGGGTAATTTGCCGCGAAAGTGCTTCATGGTACAATTCGCCCGTTTGATAGCTCTGGTTCTTATAAACTTCGCCAAATGGAGTGACTATGCAATCTGAATGGCTATATATTGGCCTGTTTTTGCTTGTCGGTATTTTTATCCCGGTGGCCGCAATCGTCATGTCAACCCTGCTCGGCCCGAAGAAACCCAACCCGATCAAGCAAAGCACTTACGAATGCGGTATGGAAACGGTGGGAGTGAACTGGGTCCAATTCAAGGCTCCGTACTACATTTTTGCGCTGATCTTCCTGATCTTCGATGTCGAAACCGTTTTCCTGTTCCCCTGGGCGATTGCTCTGAACCAATCGCAGCCGGGAGCTTTGGGCGTTTTCGTGGCGGTCGAAGGGGTGATATTTATCCTGATCTTGCTCGCTGGCCTGGTGTACGCCTGGCGCAAAGGCGCGCTGGAATGGATGTAATCCGTTCATAGAAATTCAAAAGGCTGACAGGGATCTCCTATCAGCCTTTTATTTGTAGTTTTAAGGAGTAACCCATGACCTTCTGGAGTGACCCGATCAATTTCGTTGCTCAGTGGCTGCGGGATGTCTTCACGGGCTGGGGCTGGAGCTCGGGGCTTGCGAACGCAATTACCCTGCTCCTGGGCGCCCTGGTCCTGATCAGTTTTGCGATGGTTCTCGACATTTTCCTGGTCTGGATCGAACGCAAGGTGGTGGCCCGCTTCCAAGACCGCCTGGGACCGAACCGGATCGGCCCGTTCGGCATCTTCCAGCCGTTCGCGGACATCGTCAAGCTGATCATCAAGGAAGACATCACCCCCGCCGGAGCGGACAAACTGGTCTATAACCTGGCCCCGATCCTGTCGTTGACTTCCGTGCTGCTGCTGTGGGCGATCCTGCCCCTGGCTGCCACGATCTACGGCACCGACCTGAACGTGGCGCTGCTTTACCTGGTAGCGGCCGGCGCGCTGGGAACCCTGTCCATCATCATGGCGGGCTGGTCGTCGAACAACAAGTACGCCCTGCTCGGCGCGTTCCGCATGGTGGCCTCGATGGTGTCTTACGAAATCCCGATGGTGGTGGCCCTGCTCATCCCGACCATCATCACCGGCTCGATGAGCGTGAGGGAGATCACCCTGGCGCAAGGGGACGGCGGCGTGTGGTTCTTCATCGTGGCCCCGCTGGCGACGGTCATTTTCCTGATCAGCGCCATCGCCGAACTGGGACGTTCGCCCTTCGACCTGAACGAGGCCGAGTCCGAGATCGTGGCCGGTTTCCACATCGAATATACCGGGATGAAGTTCGGCCTGTTCTACGCCGGCGAGTTGCTGCACGCCTTCACCTTCGGCGGTTTCCTGGCGATCCTGTTCTTCGGCGGTTACCGCTTCTTCGGCCTGGAAAACCTGCACCCGCTCGTCGGCGCGGTCATTTTCCTGGTCAAGGCCCTGATCGGGTACTGGGTCATCATGTGGGTCAAGTACACTGTGCCGCGCATCCGCATTGACCACATGCTGGGCTTCAACTGGAAGTTCCTCACCCCGCTGTCGCTGGTGGTGCTGATGGTCACGGCGGTCCTGAACCAGGTGCTGGCCGGGACCGAGACCTGGGTCTACGCCCTGGTCATGTTCCTGGCGAACGTGGTCATCGGCTGGATCACGCTGGAGGCCCTGCGGGCTTATTCCCGCAGCCAGCGCAAGGCTGAAGAACCCGTGGTCGAGTCTGTGGCGCAGGCGGCTCATCACTAGAGGAGCGAAACAATGACTGCGATACAAATCATTTTCATCTTATCGGCCCTTGTCATTCTCGGCGCGGCGGTGATGGTCGTCTCGACGAAGAACCTGGTCCACGCCGCGCTGTATCTCGTGGCGACCCTGTTCGGGGTGGCCGTGCTGTTCGCCCTGCTGGACGCGACCTTCCTGACCGTGGTGCAGGTGGTGGTCTACATCGGCGCAATTGCGATCCTGTTCATCTTTGCCATCATGCTGACCCGCCGGGAAATGCGCGACCAGGGCGAGCAGTTGAACGGGGGCTGGGGCGCGGCGGCCCTGATCGGCCTGCTGACCTTCGGCGGCCTGTTCCTGCTCCTGGGCAACTGGCGCGGCTTCGGCGCGACCGCCGCGGCCCTGCCCTCGGGCTTCGATGGCGTCGTCGAACTGGGAACAGCCCTGGTGTCCACGGACGCTTTCGTGCTGCCCTTCGAAGTGGCTTCGGTGCTGCTGCTGGCGGCGCTGATCGGCGCGGTCTACGTCGCCGGGACAAAGAAATAGGAGGATGCAATGATCCCTCTTTCCTGGTATCTGATTTTAGCGGCTGCACTGTTCAGCGTCGGATTGTTCGGCGTGCTGGCCCGCAAGAACGCCATCGCCATCCTGCTCGGGGTCGAGCTGATGCTCAACGCGGTCAACATCAACCTGGTGGCCTTCTGGCGCTACGGTTCGCTGGCCTCGATTGCCGGCCAGGTCTTCGCGATCATCGTCTTCGCCGTCGCGGCTGCGGAAGTGGCCGTCGGCCTGGGCCTGGTCATCTCCGTTTACCGTCGCCGCAACACCGTCGTGGCCGACGAACTCGACCTGATGAAATGGTAGGAGATTGGTATGACGACTGAATTGTTGATTTGGTTAATCCCGCTCCCGCCTGTCCTGGCATTTTTCCTGATCGTGCTGTTCACGAACAGGAGCAAAGCCCTCAGCCACACGATTGCGGTTGGGGCAGCGCTTCTCTCGTGGGCGGGGAGCATGGTCGTGTTCTTCCGGGCCGTTGGCGAGGAGCATTTCGGCGAACACCCGTTTGCTTCCTCCGTCAATTGGCTGCCGACCGGCGACACCTGGTTCAAAATCGGCGTTTCGATTGATCCGCTCGGCGCGGCAGTGTTGTTCTTCGTGGCCTGGACCGTGTTGATGATCTTCCTTTACAGCGTCGGTTATCACAACTTCGGCCAGCCCAAAGGCGACCATGACCGGGCCGGCCTGCCGCCGCACGGCGCAACCGTGACGGACGAGCACGGCCACAAGCACACCGTCCTCTCGGTCGAGCCGATGTACAGCCGCTTCTTTGCCTTCATTGGCCTGTTCGCCTTCGGCATGTACACCCTGGTCGTGTCCGACAACCTGTTGACCATGTTCGTCGGCTGGGAGATCATGGGCCTGTGTTCGTACCTGTTGATCGGTTTCTGGTACGGCAAACCTTCGGCCCGGGCCGCAGCCATCAAGGCTTTTATGACCACCCGCATCGGCGACGTGTTCATGCTGCTCGGCATCGCCTTCCTGTACAAAGCCACCGGCACCCTGACTTTCAGCGAAATCTTCACCGAAGAGACCCTGGGCGTCCTGGCGAATACCAAGACCTTCTTTGGATTGTCCGCGGCCGGGGCGATTGCCATCCTGCTCTTCATCGGCACGATCGGCAAATCGGCCCAGTGGCCACTGCACGTCTGGCTCCCGGATGCGATGGAAGGCCCGACCCCGGTCAGTGCCATGATCCATGCGGCGACGATGGTCTCGGCCGGCGTGTACGCCGTCCTGCGCATGTTCCCGCTGCTCACGGCGGATTTCACCGGTCACGGCTTGACGACCGCCATGAGCGTGGTGGCCTTCATCGGCGCGTTCACGGCCCTGTTCTCGGCCACCATCGCCGTCGCCCAGAACGACATCAAGCGCGTCCTGGCCTACTCGACCATCTCCCAGTTGGGCTTCATGATCGCCGCCCTGGGCATCGGCGCCTACATCGCGGCGGCCTTCCACCTGATCACCCACGCTTTCTTCAAGGCGCTGCTCTTCCTCGGCTCCGGCTCGGTCATCCACGGCATGGAACACGGCGTCCTGCACACCGGCAATCATCATATTGACCCGCAGGATATGTTCAACATGGGCGGCCTGCGCAAGAAGATGCCGATCACCTTCTGGACTTTCCTGATCGGCGGCTTCGCCCTGTCCGGTTTCCCGATTATTACGGCCGGGTTCTGGTCGAAGGACGAAATCCTGGCCGACGCCTTCGCCCACGGCCATTGGGCGGTCTTCATCACCCTGGCGGTGGCCGCCTTCCTGACCGCCTTCTACACCATGCGCCAGATTACCCTGACCTTCCTGGGCGAACCTCGCACCAAGGAAGCCGAACACGCCCACGAAACCCCCTGGACGATGACGGCCCCGCTGGTGATCCTCTCGATCTTCGCCATCGGCTACGGCTGGGTCGGCATCCCGGAGCATTTCCCCGTCCTGGGCGGGATCCTGCCCAACTGGTTCCACGAATTCGTCGGCGGGACCCTGCTCGAACATCCCGAAGCGGTCGAGTTCAGCTGGATCCCGCTGGGGACCTCGCTGCTGGTCGCCCTCGGCGGACTCGGCCTGGGCTGGCTGGTCTACCGCAACGTCAAATCCCCTGCCGAAGACCGGCTTCAGATCCCGGTGCTCAAGAACAAGTGGTATTTCGACGAGGCCTACGATTTCCTGTTCGTCAAACCGGCGTATTGGCTGTCCGAAACCTTCACTTACCTGTGGATGGACAAGGGTTTCATTGACGGCATCCTGCACTCTTTCGGCAAGGCCGCAGCCTGGGTGGGCGATGCCATCCGCAATTACTTCGACGGTCCTGTCATCAATGACTTCATCGCCGACAAACTCAGCCACCAGTGGACGATCCACCCGGCGGCACGCGCCGTGCGCAAAGCCCAGACCGGGCGCATCCAACAGTACATGCTGGCCTCCATCGGCGTGCTTTTCGTCGTCGGCGTGCTGGTGTACTACTTCCTGCTGGCGTAACGGCAACGGAGTGAAACATGGACTTTCTCTATAATCACCTGCTGACCTCGATCCTGTTCTTCCCCGTCCTGGCGGCGCTGGTCATCCTCTTCCTGCCAAAGGACGAGGCCAAACTCATCCGCTGGACGGCCTTCGTTGCCAGCCTGGTTCCTTTCGCGCTCTCGCTCGTGCTCTGGTTCAACTTCGACAAAAGCGCGGCCGGGTTCCAGTTCGAAGAACAATATGTCTGGTACGAAGCCCTCAACTCGACCTTCCACCTCGGCGTGGACGGCCTCTCCCTGACCATGGTCCTGCTGACCACCCTGCTGACGCCGCTGGCCTTGCTGGCCTCCTTCAGCATCAGCGAGAAGGTCAAGGGCTACTTCATGCTTTTCTTGTTCCTCGAGACGGGCATGTTGGGCGTCTTCCTGGCCCTCGACCTGCTGATCTTCTTCGTCTTTTGGGAAATCGGCCTGGTCCCGATGTACTTCCTCATCAACCAGTGGGGCAGCGCCAACCGGAATTATGCCTCGCTCAAGTTCATGATCTACACCATGGCCGGATCGCTCGGCCTGCTGCTGGCGGTCCAGATGCTGGGCGTGGCGTTCGGGACCTATGACCTGGTCGCGTTATTCGACAAGTGGCCCTACGCTGCGACTTTAGCCAACGTCGCCCTGGGCGGGATGTCCATCGGCACGGTCAAGACCATCGCCTTCTGGGCCTTCGTCGTGGCCTTCGCCATCAAAGTCCCGGTCTGGCCGTTCCACACCTGGCTCCCCGACGCCCATACCGAAGCCCCCACCGCCGGTTCGATGATCCTGGCGGGCGTGCTGCTGAAACTCGGCGCGTACGGTTTCCTGCGCCTGGTGCTGCCGCTCTACCCGATGCAGGCCCAGCAATACGCCTGGGCGCTGGCCTTCCTGGCGGTCATGGCGATCATCTTCGGCGCATTCGGCGCTTACGGGCAAACCGACTTCAAGCGCTTGGTGGCCTACTCGTCGGTCAATCACATGGGCTTTGTGCTGCTCGGCATCGCCGCTGCGGCCAAAGCCGCCGGGACGACCGACGCCCACATCGCCATGAACGGGGCCGTCCTGCAAATGTTCAACCACGGCCTCTCGGCGGCGGGCATGTTCTTCCTGGTCGGCGTGATTTACGAACGCACCCACACCCGCATCCTGAGCGAACTTGGCGGCCTGTTCCCGCTCGTGCCGGTCTACGGCGGCATCCTGATCTTCACCAGCATGGCCTCCCTCGGCCTGCCCGGGCTGAACGGCTTCATCTCCGAGTTCCTGGTCGTGCGGGGAGCCTGGGGTCCGTTGCCCGGCTTCACCGCCCTGGCGATGATCGGCCTGCTCTTTACCGGCGCGTACATCCTGAAAGGGATCAAGAACGTGCTGCACGGTCCGCTGAACGAGCACTGGGCGCACGGCGAGCACAAACTGACCGAGATCAGCCTGCGCGAGGTCCTGGTCATGGCCCCGCTGATGGCCCTCATCCTGTGGATTGGCGTCTGGCCCGCCTGGATCCTGGACGTGATCAACAAGGCCGTTGTCAGGCTGTTCTAAGCGAGGTACACAATGACATTCCCGATCCTGAGTCTGATCGTTTTCATCCCGATGGTCGCCGCGGTCATCATGCTGCTGATCCCGGCCGAACGCCGCAACGAGACCCGCGCCGTGGCCCTGGCCGCCGCGACCTTCGACCTGCTCCTGTCTGCCTGGGTTTACGTCCAATACCTGATCAATCAGATGACCGGCTACCAGTTCGTCGAGACCTACCGCTGGCTGCCGCAACTGGGCATCAGCCTGAAATTCGGCGTGGACGGCATGAGCGCCCCGCTGGTCCTGTTGACGGGCATCGTCATGTTCACCGGCGTGCTCATCTCCTGGGGCGTGGACGACAAGCACCACCCCGCCGGCATCCAGGACAGGCCGCGCGAGTTTTTCGCCTTCCTGTTCATCCTGGCCAGCGGCGTGTTCGGCGTTTTCGCCTCGCTCGACCTGTTCATGCTGTTCTTCTTCTACGAGATCGCCGTCTTCCCCATGTACCTGCTGATCGCCATCTGGGGCTGGATCAAGACCCGCGAATACGCCGCCATGAAGCTGACCCTGTACCTGTTCATCGGCTCGGTCATCTCCCTGGTCGGCGCGCTGGCGATGTACTTTGCCAGCGGCATGAACAGCTTCGACATGCTCCTGCTGGAAAAAGCCAACTTCTCGGTCAACTTCCAGGTGGCCTGGTTCCTGCCGGTATTCTTCGGCTTCGCGGTGCTGGGCGGCATCTTCCCCTTCCACAACTGGTCGCCCGACGGCCACGTGGCCGCGCCGACGGCCGTTTCGATGTTCCACGCCGGCGTGCTGATGAAACTCGGCGCGTTCGCGGCCCTGCGGGTGGGCATCATGCTCCTGCCCGAAGGCGCGAAATACTGGTCCTGGCTGGTGATGGCTTGCGCCGGGATCGCGGTGGTCTACGGAGCCTTCATCGCCTTCCAGCAGACCGACATGAAGTACATGATCGGTTTCTCGTCGGTCTCGCACATGGGCCTGGTCATGCTCGGCCTGTCCACCCTCAACAAGACCGGCCTGACCGGCGCGGGCGTGCAGATGTTCTCGCACGGGGTGATGACGGCCCTCTTCTTTGCCGTCACCGGCATGATCTACGACCGCTCGCACACCCGCCAGATCCCCGAACTGGGCGGGATGAGCAAAATCATGCCCTTCGCCTCGGTCGGTTTTATCATCGGCGGCCTGGTCTCGATGGGCATGCCCGGTTTCTCCGGTTTCATCGCCGAATTCCCCATCTTCATGGGCGTCTGGTACGTGAACTCGCTCCTGGCCATCGTCGCCAGCATCTCCATCGTGCTGACCGCAGCCTACATCATGCGCAACATCCGGGACGTCTTCTTCCGCCCGATGCCTGAAGCCCTCGAAGGCCACATCACCGACGTGACCGCCCTGGACAAGATCGCCATCGTGACCCTGTGCGCTTTCATGGTCGGCATCGGCCTCTTCCCGTCCGTGATGGTGCCGATGGTCCAGACCGGCGTCGAAAACATACTCCGCTTGCTGGGAGGTGCATAAGTGAACTCCACAACCTTTATTGCCATCCTGCCCGAAGTCCTTTTACTGGTTCTCGGCATCCTGATCCTGGTGGTCGAGCCGTTCTGGAAGGAAAGGGACCGGCGCAACACCGGCTGGTTGACCTTCGGCGGCCTGCTGGCCGTTCTGGTCATCAGCCTGCTGGCCGGCCGCCCCGGCGAGCCGACCTCGGTCTTCGGCGGGACGATCCGCTTCGACTGGCTCGGTTTCTTCTTCAAGATGCTCTTCATCTTTGCCGCAGCCATGACCACCCTCTTCATGATGGACGTGGAGAAGCTCGGACGCCGCGGGGAATCCTACCTGCTGCTGCTGGCCTCCACCCTGGGCATGAACCTGATGGCCTCCGCCTCGGACCTGGTGATGCTCTACCTGGCCATCGAGACGACCTCCATCCCCCTGTACGTCCTGTCCGGTTTCATGGTGGACGACGAGAAATCCACCGAATCGGGCTTCAAATACCTGCTCTTCGGCGCGATGACCTCGGCGGTCATGCTTTACGGTTTCAGCCTGCTCTTCGGCTTCACCGGGACCACCAACCTGTATGAGATCGCCGCCGCGATTGCCGGGGCGAAAATCTCAACGGTGACAGCCCTGGGCGTGATCGCGCTCATTTTAGTGGGACTCGGCTTCAAAGTCTCGCTCGTGCCGTTCCACTTCTGGGCGCCGGACACCTACGAGGGCGCGCCGACGCCGGTGGCGGGCTTCCTGTCCACCGCGTCCAAAGCCGCCGGGTTCGCCGTCCTGGCCCGCCTGTTCTTCATCGCCTTTGCGAAAAACGGCCTGTCTCCCGACTGGACGACCGTCCTGGCCGTCCTGGCGACCCTGACCATGACCCTCGGCAACCTGGTGGCGATGACCCAGACGAACATCAAGCGCCTGCTGGCCTATTCGTCCATTGCCCATGCGGGCTACGTGATGATCGGCGTGGTGGCGTTCTCCGACCTGGGCGTGACCAGCGTGGTCTTCTACCTGATCGCCTACATCCTGACCAACCTGGCCGCCTTCGGCATCGTCGCCGTGTTCAGCCGGGTCGCCGGCTCCGACCAGATCGCCGATTACGCCGGTCTCAGCCGCCGCAGCCCCTGGCTGGCGATGGCGATGTTGGTGGCCTTCCTTTCGCTGGCGGGGATGCCGCCCTTCGGCGGGTTCGTGGCGAAAGTGTTCGTCTTCGCCGCGGCCGTCAAAGCGGACTTGGTCTGGCTGGCTGTCGTGGGCGTGATCAACTCGATCCTGGGCGTGTACTACTACCTGACCGTGCTCAAGGTCGTCTACCTGTACCGCATGGAAGGCGAGGCCGAAGAATCCCACCCGATCCCGCTCACCCGGCCGTATGGCATCGCCCTGGTGGTGCTTTCCCTGGGCGTCCTGTTGATCGGCACGCTGTTCGCCCCGTGGTTCGGCGCTTCCGGCGCGGCAGCCCTCAATCTCTTCTGATTGACCCCGACGAAACCCTTGTGATATAATCCGCGACCGATGACTCAGCCAGACGACCAGAAAAAAAACCAGGCCCAATATGCCTTCAATATGACCATGGCAGGGGTAGCCGGGCAGGTGGGGTGCATGACGCTGATCGTCATCTTCGCGGCCCTCTTCGTCGGTCTGTGGCTGGATCGGACTTTCGATACGAAACCGCTTTTTACACTGGGTTTGATGATTGGCAGCGTGCCGGTCACGCTTTTCATGATGTTCCGCATCGTGAAGGTCGCGACAAGCCAGATCAAACCGGTTGACAAAAAATCCGCAAGTGATACTACTCCCAAGGAGGATGCAAATCGTGACTGAAACTCCCAAGAAACGGGTATGGGGCCGCTGGGCGTTACTGGTGATTATCATCTTGAGCATACTCACCTTCTTCAAGCCGTTCGGTTTCGGTTTGGGGATCGGTGTGATCCAGCCGCATGTCCAACTGCCCGCAGAACCCGTCCCCCCGATTACTATTATGCTTGGCGTGGTGGCCGGTTTAGCCCTGCTTTTCTCGATTATGTTGAAGCGCGTCGAGGGCTTTTTCCTGGCGGCCTGGTTCGTGATCCTGGCCGTCCTGCCGCTTTTCTTCGGCTTCACCTGGACCAACACCCTGACCGCCATGGTCATTTCCGACACCGTCCTGCTGCTGATCGCCTTTGCCATCTACAACGCCTTCAAAAGCGGATCGCTGGTGCCGAAAGGGATTTCCGGCGCGGTCGAAGCCCTGCTCGAAGTCATCTATAACCTGACTGAAGGAACCGCCGGGAAGTGGGCCCGCTTCATCTTCCCCTGGTTCGCCACCATCACCCTGCTGGTCCTCGTCTCGAACTGGTCGGAACTGATCCCCGGCGTGGACAGCATCGGCGTGATCGAACATGCCCCGGCTGGCGTCCACGGTTATGCCGTACAGGACCTCGGGTTTGCAGAGACCATCGTCGAGGCCCCTGACGCGGCTGAAGGCGAACATGCCGAAGCTGAGGCCGAATCCTTCGTGCTCGTACCGTTCGTCCGCGCTCTTGCCACCGACCTGAACTTCACGGTCGCGTTGGCCCTGATCGCGGTCGTCATGGTGCAGGTGGCCGGGATCAGGTCACAGGGGACGCGCTACTTCACCAAATTCTGGAACACCGGGACGATGTTCAGCAAACCGATCTTCGGGGTGATTGACTTCGCCGTCGGCATCCTCGAACTGGTCTCGGAGTTCTCGAAAGTCCTCTCGTTTGCCTTCCGTCTTTTCGGCAATATCTTCGCAGGCGCAGTCCTGCTCTTCGTTATCGGCTCGCTGGTGCCGGTATTTGCCCAGGCTGGCTTCCTGATGCTCGAATTCTTCGTCGGGTTGATCCAGGCCATCGTCTTCGGTATGTTGACCATGACCTTCATGGCCCAGGCTACCCAGGGTCACGGCGAGCATCACGAAGAAGCTCACGCGTAAATTTCGGGCGGACGTTCGACGCCCGGGAAACACACCATATCTTAGTGGCGGTTCCCCCGCCCGAAACTCTCTGGAGGTTTACACATGGAATTAGAAGCTGCTGCAATTCTCGGCAAATTGATCGGTGCTGGCCTGGCGATGATCGGGGCCATTGGCGCTGGCGCCGGGATCGGTATCGTCACCAGCGGTGCGGTCCAGGCTATGGGCCGCAACCCCGACGCCACCGGCACGATCCAGACCAACATGATCCTCGGCATTGCCTTCGCAGAAGCAGTCGCCATTTACTGTCTGGTCGTGGCGCTCCTCATCCTGTTCGTCTTCTAAAAACAGGAGGATACTTTGGATAAGTTAGGTCTCAATCTTGGATATATCCTGGTCCAGGTCTTTAACTTTGCCATCCTGCTGATCGTCCTGATCAAGTGGGTCTACCAGCCCATCCTCGGGCTGCTGGATAAGCGCCGCGCCGCCATCGCCCAGGGCCTCGAAGATGCCCGTATCGCGGCCGAAGCGCGTGACAACGCCGAACAGGAAGCCGCCAGGATCAAAGCCGCGGCCCAGACCGAAGCCAGCAAGATCGTCCGCGAGGCGACCGAGCGCGCCGAAGTGGCCGCCAAAGACGTCCACGCGGCGGCCGAGGCCGAAGCTGCCAAGATCCGCGAAGCAGCCAAAGCCGAAGCCGAAGAAGAGCGCAACCGCATCCTGGGTGACCTGCGCGGCCAGGTGGCGGCCCTCTCCATCGCGGCGGCCCAAAAACTGGTCGGCGAAGCCCTGGACGAGAAGCGCCAGCACGCCCTGCTCGACGAATTCTTCTCCGGCGTCAAATCCGGCAAGGTCGTCGTGCTCGACGGCTCGGACTTTAAGGGCGCGTCCGCGGAAATCGTCAGCGCCCTGCCCCTGACCAACGCTGAGCAGGATACCGTCAAACAGGACATCCTCGCCAGGACCGGCGCCCAGGCCGTTTCCTTCCGGGTGGACCCGTCCATCCTGGGTGGCCTGGTCATCAAAGTTGGCGACAAGGTGCTCGACGGCTCGGTCTCCGGCAAGCTCGAAGGCCTGCGCTCGTCCCTGCGCTAGACCTTCCCCGCCAAACGAAACCTGACAGGCTCACACCTGTCAGGTTTTTTGTTTTTCGTGGTAAAACTTGGCTATGTCCAAATCCCTCTCCCAACTCTTCGCCGAATTTCCCTTCGACTTTTCCCCCCTCGACGCCGACCCGCCCATCACGGACGTGACCGGCGACTCGCGCCAGGTCCGTCCCGGCGCGCTCTTCGTCGCCATCCCGGGCGGGTCCTTCGACGGCCACCGCTTCATCCCGGAGGCCGTCAGCCGGGGCGCGGCCGCGGTCGCCGGCAGCCAGCCCGCCCCGTCCGGCCTGAACGTGCCCTACGTCCGGGTCGAGAATCCCCGCCAGGCGCTGGCCCACCTGGCCGCGGCCGTCCACGACCATCCCGCCCGCCGGATGACCATGATCGGCGTCACCGGCACCGACGGCAAGACCACCACCACCAACCTGCTTTACCAAATTTTGAAGACCGCTGGGCTGAAGGTCGGGATGATCTCCACCGTCAACGCCGTCATCGGCGATCGGGTGCTCGACACCGGCTTCCACGTCACCACCCCCGACGCGCCCGAAGTCCAAAAATACCTCGCCATGATGCGGGACGCCGGGTTGACCCACGTGGTGCTCGAAACCACCTCCCACGGCTGGGCGCAACACCGGGTGGACGCCTGCGAGTTCGACCTGGCCGTCGTCACCAACATCACTCACGAGCATCTCAACGACCACGGCTCGCTCGAAAACTACCGGGCGGCCAAGGCCCGCCTGTTCGAGAGCCTGGCGCTCACCCGCCCCAAGCCGCAGGGCAACCCGCGCCTGGCCGTGCTCAACCGGGACGATTTCTCGCACGATTACCTGCTCGACCGCCTCCCCGGCCTGCGCCACGTCTCGTATGGATTGGGCGGGGAGGCGGACATCCGGGCCGAAAATATCACCTATTCTCCTTCGGGTATTCAGTTTCGAGCTGTGGGAGATGGATTGGGTGTCCCCGTGACCTGCAAGCTGGTCGGCGCGTTCAACGTCTCCAACGCCCTGGCCGCCTTCGCCGCGTCGGTACGGGGACTTGGGCTTGATCCCGTTACCGCGGCCCGGGGCGTCGCCGAACTGACCGGCATCCCCGGCCGCATGGAGCGGATTGACCTCGGCCAGCCCTTCACCGCCATCGTGGACTTCGCCCACACGCCCAACGCACTCAAAGTCGCCACCCAGGCTGCCCGGACGATGCTATCCGCTTCCCCTCTCCCGGCTTGGGGAGAGGGGGCAGGGGAGAGGGCAGGACGGGTCATCGTCGCCTTCGGCTCGGCCGGCTTGCGCGATAAGGAAAAGCGCCGCATGATGGCCGAGACCGCCGCCGAACTGGCCGACATCGCCATCCTGACCGCCGAAGACCCCCGCACCGAATCACTGACGGGTATCCTCGAAGAAATGGCCGCCGGCGCGAGCTCCCGCGGCGGGGTGGAGGGTGAGACCTTCTTCCGCATCCCCGACCGGGCCGAAGCGATCCGTTTCATGCTGCGGATAGCCAGGGAAGGCGACATCGTCATGGCCTGCGGCAAGGGCCACGAGCAGTCCATGTGTTTCGGCAAGGTCGAGCATCCCTGGGACGACCGCACCGCCATGCGGGCCGCCCTGGCCGAACTCCTGGGCGTGGACGGGCCGAAGATGCCGTATTTGCCCACTCAAGACAAAACTGAAAAGGAATGGTTGCGCAGCGCGTAACACGCTGCATCGAAGGAGATCGCCCCATGGAAGTAACTCCCGTCATCCTCACCGGAACCCGCGTCCGCCTCGAACCCTTGACCGAAGCCCACGTCCCCGGGCTGGCGGAGATCGGCCTCGGCCAGGACTTCTGGCATTTCATGTTGTACGGCGAGATGCGCACCGAAGCCGACATGCGCGCCTGGGTGGAAGACATCCTGTCCCGCGCCGCCAAGGGCACCGACCTGCCATTCGCTGTGATCCACCTCGAGTCGGGCCGGGTGGCTGGCGCAACCCGTTACCTGAATATCCTCCCCAAAGACCGCGGCCTGGAGATCGGCGGCACCTGGTACGGAGCGGAATTCCAGCGCACGGCGGTCAATACCGAGTGCAAATACCTGCTGCTCAAGCACGCCTTCGAGACCCTCGGCTGTATCCGCGTCCAGCTCAAGACCGATTCGCGCAACGTGCGCTCGCAAAAAGCCATCGAGCGCATCGGCGGGGTGCGGGAGGGCGTGCTGCGCAACCACATGATCCTGCCGGACGGGACGGTCCGCCATTCGGTGTTCTACAGCATCCTTGACTCGGAATGGCCGGGGGTGAGAGAGCGGCTGGAGGGGATGCTGGCAAGATAATTAAAAAAAAAGTAGTAGCGACTTAAGTCGCTACTACAGTTAAGCACATTTATCTCCGGTCGCGGCCCCGGTCTCCGCCGGGACGCCCGCCGCGGCGGTCGTCGCCGCGCCCGCCGCCGGGGCGACCGCCGCGATCTCCGCCCCCGCCGGGTCGCTTCCCGCCCCGGTCGCGCTCCTGGGCCTCTTCCACGGTCCAGCCTTCGAGCACGGCCTGGCGCGACAGGCGGATCTTACCCGCCGGGTCAATATCCACCACCATCACGGTGATCTCGTCGCCGACGGTGCAGACATCCTCCACCCGGTTGACCCGGGTCGAGTCGAGCTGCGAGATGTGGACCATGCCGTCCACGCCGGGCAGGATCTCGACGAACGCGCCGAAATCGGTGGTGCGGACGACGCGCCCGGTGTAGATGTTGCCGATCTCGGCTTCCTCGGTCAGGGCGCGGATGCGGTCACGCGCCATGCGGGCCGATTCGCCGTTGGTGGCGGCGATGTAGACCGTGCCGTCTTCTTCCACGTCAATCCGCGTGTCGGTCTCTTCCTGGATGGAGCGGATGGTCTTGCCGCCCGGGCCGATGATCGCCCCGATCTTGTCCACCGGGATGAGCACCGTGGTGATGCGCGGCGCGTGGTCTTTGAGTTCGGGCCTGGGCGCGGCCATGACGCTCAACATGATGTCGAGGATCGTCAGGCGGGCCTTTTTGGCCTGGGCCAGGGCCTCGGCCATGATGGCGCTGCTCAGGCCACCGATCTTGATGTCCATTTGCAGGGCGGTGATCCCGGCCGCGGTCCCGGCGACTTTGAAGTCCATGTCGCCCAGGTGGTCTTCGATGCCCTGGATGTCGGTCAACACTTTATAGCGTTCGCCTTCCTTGACCAGGCCCATGGCGATTCCCGCCACCGGGGCCTTGATCGGCACGCCGGTGTCCATCAGCGCCAGGGTCGAGCCGCAGACGGAGGCCATCGAGGTCGAGCCGTTGGAGGCCATCACCTCGGAGACCAGCCGCAGCGAATAGGGGAACTCGCTCTCCGGCGGGATGACCGGTTCGAGGGCGCGTTCCGCCAGCGCCCCGTGCCCGACCTCGCGGCGGCTCTGGCCGCGCATCGGGCGCACTTCGCCGACCGAGAAGGGCGGGAAGTTGTAGTGGTGCATGTAGCGTTTGGATTCCTGCGGGTTGAGCGTGTCCAGTTCCTGGGCCTCGCGCAGCGTGCCGAGGGTGGCGATGGTCAGGACCTGGGTCTCGCCGCGCGTGAACAGGCCGGAGCCATGCACCCGGGGACTCAGGTCCACCTCGCACCAGATATTGCGCAGGTCGGCCGGGGTGCGCCCGTCGGGACGTTTGTCCTGGCCCAGGATGCGTTCGCGCACCACCCGCTGTTCGGCGTCGTGGAAGGCGTTCTTGATCGCTTCCTGGTTGGGGGCGTCGGCCGCGCCTTCGGGAGCCAGCTCGGCGACTACTTCAGCCAGCATGGCGTCCATGGCGCTGTAAAGGTCGAGTTTGGCGAGCTGCTTGTCGAACAGGTCGTTCAGTTTGGCCTGGGTCATGCCGAAGACTTTCTGTTGCAGGCTTTCGTCCGGCAGGATCAGGATCGGCACGTTCTTGGGCTTGCCGATCTCGGCGGCCATCCTCTCTTGCAGTTCGATCAGCGGCAGCAGGGACTTGTGGCCGAATTCCAGGGCCGCGACCATCACGTCTTCGGGGATTTCGTTCGCCCCGCACTCCACCATCAGGATCGCGTCACGCGTCCCGGCGATGCGCAGGTCGAGGTCCGAGGCTTCGAGTTCCTGGAAAGTCGGGTTGGTGACGAATTCGCCGTTGACGCGTCCGACCCGGACCGCGCCCACAGGCCCGCCCCAGGGGATGTCGGAGATCATGATCGCGGTCGAGGCGGCGTTGATCGCCAGGATGTCGATCGGGTTCTCGCCGTCCGAGGAGAGCGAGTACATGATGACCTGCACGTCGTTGCGCATCCCTTTGGGGAAGAGCGGGCGCAGCGGACGGTCGGTCAGGCGGGCGGTCAGGATCGCCTCGGTGCCGGGGCGTCCCTCGCGGCGGAAGAACGAGCCGGGGATGCGCCCACCGGCGTACAGCCGTTCTTCGTATTCCACGCTGAGCGGGAAGAAATCAATCCCCTCCCGCGCCGTGGGACTCATCGTCGCGGCGGCGAAGATGACCGTGTCGTTGAGATGCACAGTCACCGCGCCGCCAGCCTGGGCTGCCAGCCTGCCGGTTTCGATGGCAATTTCATGGCTGCCCACGGTGGTGGTGTAGCGTTTTACTTCGGGTTTCATTTTGTCTCCTGTAGGACGGGATTCATCCCGTCCGGTAATTTCCACCTGGTCAGGGACTGAAGAGCGGCGGCAACGCGGCGTTGCCAGCACTATTCAATTCCCAACCGGTGGTGACATAGTATCGGGGCGCAGCACACTGCGCCCCGACGGGTTGACTTGCTGTGTTCTTTTTACTTGCGGCGCAGGTTCAACTGCTCTGTGACCGCAAGGTAGCGCTCGTACTCAGACTTGCGCAGGTAAGCCAGCAGGCGGCGGCGGCGGCCCACCAGTTTGAGCAGGCCGCGGCGGCAGGATTCGTCGTGCCGGTTGGCGCGCAGGTGCTCGGTGAGCTGGGTGATGCGCCCGGTCAGGATCGCGATCTGCACCTCCGGCGACCCGGTGTCCGCGTCGTGGCGGTGGAAATTGTTGATGATCTGGCTTTTGTGTTCCTTATCAAGGGACATGACGTTTGCTTCCTTTCTCCAAGATTTTGCAGGTCTCCGTGCGCCCAGCCGGAACCAGGCGCAGGACCAGTCACGGCCTGAGATTATACCAGAAAATCAACGCGGGCTGCAATCGAAACGTTCCAGCGCCTCCCGCAGGATGTCCACGCCCTGGCCGTCTTGCGGCGTGTAGACCTTCCAGCCGAACTCCCGGTCGGCGCACTCCCAGGTGGCGATCACCCCGTGCGGCAGTTCGGATGATGACGTTGCGACCAGCGTATCGTAAGTGGCAACCGCCTCCCCGAACTGATCCACTTGCAGGCTGCCGAGCGAAGCATCCCGGTCCTTGGCCAGGTCGAGCATGGCATACGGGCGGGCCTCCCCGGCCTTGAGCGTCCACTGCACCTGCAAGAACAGGTTGGGGCGGAAGGCCAGGATGATCCCGTAGGCATAGTTGCTGGTCCCGGCCTGGTCGCGGGTGAAGACCGCATCAATGAACGACAGGTCAACCGGATGCCCGATGCAGAATTCGTAGCCGCAGAACAACCCCGCCAGCCCGGCGGTGGGATAGGGTGTGAACGTGGGGTACGGCGTGTAGGGGGCCTGCGTCCCCGCAGCGGTCGGGACGGGTTGGGCGGCTACCGTTGCCGCGACCGCGGTCGCCACCTGACGGCGGAAATCGTCCGCTGAAGACTGGCAGGCGGAAGTGACGAGCAACAGCAGGGCGAGGAGGGCCAAAAGACGGGTTTTAGGTTTCATGGAAGGGATTATACGACTATCGTTTGCCAAAATCGGCATTTGGATTGCATGATTGACTCCACTGCAAAAACCTTTTTCACCGCGAAGGCCGCGAAGCGCGCGAAGAAATTCATCAAGTTTTCGAAGGCTGGAGCGAACGATTTTCAAGATTCCCTTCGTATTATTCAAGAAAACCTCGCGGCCTGCGTTTCTTCGCGGTGAGATTGACCTTTTTTCAGCATACTCATGATTGTATAAGATTGTAAAGGTGACGGTCATCTTCTTTGGAGATGACCGTCACCTTTGTCATGGTGTAGGGCGGGATTCCATCCCGCCCTGCATCAGTGAAGCAAGGCGGGTTGCCAACCCGCCCCACGCGGGTTAGTAAATGTCATTCACTGTGTTATGCACGTTGAACTTGCCGGTCGGGGTGACCAGGTCGGGGATGCGGGCGACTTCCTCGAGCGTGGCGTCGTCGTAGATCACGATCTCGCCGGTCTCGCCGGGTTTGCTGGCGTCACCCCACAGGCTGACCCAAACCTGCGTGCCGTCCTTGTTGTACTCGAAGTGGACCGCCCGCCCGTAGCTGCCGATCTCCCAGCACTTGTAGGTCTGCGTCGGGTCGGCTTTGGCGACCACGCAGATGGTGCGGGACAGGACCGGGTCGGGGTTGAGGGTCATGTCCACCCAGATCCATTGGCTGTTGGGGTGGGTCTTGATGAACAGGCTGCCGGATCCGGGCAGGGGCGTGGTGCGGACGGCTTTCCAGGCGGAATCAGGATGCCCGTCCGGGTCGGTGCCGATGGACATCAATTCAGCGGAACCCAGGTGCGGGGTGGTCCACACCGGCCCAAAGTCCGGGTCGTTCCAGTTGGCGCCACGTCCGGGGTGCGGGACCTGGCCCACGTCCACGATCGCCTGGAGTTTGTCCTCCTTCAAATCCACCACCGCCACCTGGTTCGATTGGTTGGCGGCGACGAGGAAGTAACGGTGGGAGGCGTCCAGCCCGCCGTCGTGCAGGAATTTGGAGGCTTCGATCTGCTTGATGGTCAGGTTTTGCAGGTCGGTGTAATTAACGATCCAGATCAGGCCGGTTTCCTTGACGTTGACGATCCACTCGGGGTGGTATTGCGAGGCCAAGATGCTCGCCACGCGCGGCTCGGGATGGAATTCGCCGGTGTCTTCGGTGTAACTGCGGGTCGAGACGACCTTGATCGGCTCCAGGGTTTGCCCGTCGAGGATGGCGAAGTGGGGCGGCCAGTAGCAGCCGGTGATGGCGTATTTGTCGCTGAAATCGCCTTCTTCGCCGTCGTACTTGCTGACTTCGACCGAGCGGGCGTCGTAACAGGTCTGGACGCGGGCCACGACCTCGGGCTTTTCCATCCACAGGTCAATCAGCGCCAGACGGCCATCCCGCCCGATGACGTAGGCGTAGCGCCCGGTGGCCGACATGCGCGTGATGTGGACCGCGTAGCCGCTGTCCACCGTGCTGACGACCTCGAAGGTGTCCCCGTCAATGACGGCGACCTGCCCGGCGTCCCGCAGGGTGACGATGAAGTAGTTCTGCCAGTCGCGCTCGGTCTGCGGCGATTTGGGCCGCTGGGCCACCGGCGTGACCAGTTCCCACGAGTCTTTCATCTGCTGGAGCGAGAGTTCGGGCGGGGCAGGCGGCTCGTTTTGCAGGAATTTGGCCATGGTCTCGGTCTCGGCCTGGGTCAGGATGCCCTGTTTGCCCCAGTCGGGCATGCCTTTGTTGGTGCCGTTGAAGATGATGGAGGCCAGGGCGAGCGTGCCTTTGGGGAGGGTGACGTCGGGGGTGAGGGCCGGGCCGGTGGCTCCCTTGCGCAGCGTGCCGTGACAGCCGGCGCAGCGCTCGAAGAAGGTCTGCTTGGCCCAGGTGGATTCCTCGTCGGTCAGGGTGGGGGCTTCAGCCAGCGGGACTTCCCCGGTGGTGGGAGGCGCGCCGGAGGCGGTTTCGGGCAGCCCGGCCAGGTAGGTGACGATGGCGTTGATCTCAGTCTTGTTGAGCAGGTCTTCGAGGGTGGCAGGCATCAACCCGGCCTGGCAGGGGCCGCCGTTGCAGACCGGAGCGAGGAAGGCATCCGGCTGGACCACGGCCTCGTGGATGTAGTCTTCGGCGGTTTTGGCGGAGCCTGTGTATTCGCCGCTGGCGATGCGTTCGGCGGCGAGGGTGTTGATCTCGGTCAGGTCCGGGCCGATGACTCCGGTGGCGTTCGGCACGCCGGGGATGATGTGGCAACTGCCGCAAGCGCCGGTCTGGAAGGCTTGCAGGGCGGTTTCGGTGGTGTACGGGCCGGGTTCACCTCCGCCGCAGGCAGACAGGGCCAGCGCCAGCAAGCCCAGGACGAACAGGAATTTGATTTTTTGCATTTCTCCTCCAATAGAATTCAACTTATGGAACGGGTGATTGTATGGCCGCCCGCAATTCGGACAGCAACTCCTCCAGGTCGAGGTTATAGTCCAGGGCCACGTCCCGCAACGTGCAGAACCGGGCGGCGATGCAGCCGACGCAGTCGGTTCTTAACTCGATGAAAACCCTGGCGGTTTGCGGATAAACGCGCAGGGTTTCGGAAACCTTGTTTTGCGGGTCGAGTTGAAGAACGGCCATCATAGCCATAGGATAGAACCATCTCCCGGATTTGTCTTTGCGCCAGCGCAAAGTTGACAATTTTGATACGAAGCCACTTGACAAAGCTGGGGGCGAGTCCTATAATACCCCTACCCCCCTGGGGGGGGTGCGAGAAAGGAAACTGGATGCACAACGAGCAAAACTTACGCCGGTTGAAGACCATCGAAGGCCACATGCGCGGCATCATCCGCATGGTGGAGGAAGATTCCTACTGCATTGACGTGATCCGTCAGATCCAGGCGGTGCAGGGCGCACTCAACAAGGTCAGCGCAGCCATCCTGGAAGATCATCTCAACTCGTGTGTGACCACCGCCATCCGCGGGGAAAATGCGGACGAGCGCGAGCGCGTCCTGCAAGAGATCACGGATGTCTTCGAGACGGCCACCAAGGTGTAGCATTGATATCCTCGCGAAGGTTCCAAATTGGTGATGTCGCCATGACCAAAAACGAGAAAAATTCGCTGGTGCTGATGCTCGTTGCCATTTTCCTGGTCAGCGCCCCCTTGAGTTCAGTGATTTCCGGGTTTGCCGACCTGCTGGCGATCGTGCTCTTCGTCGCAGGCGCGATCTGGTTCTATCGCAAATAAGTCAAAAACCCAAATACCAAAAGGAGAAAATCCATGACTTCCGTTACCTACTCCGTCCCCAACATTTCCTGTATGCACTGCGTCCACACCATCCAGAGCGAAGTCTCCGAACTGGAAGGCATCAAGTCGGTCATCGCCCACAATGATACCAAGCTGGTCGAGATCACCTTCGACGCCCCGGCCTCCGAAGATGCGATCAAAGCCTTGATGGCCGAGATCAATTATCCTGTTGCAGCCTGAATTGCATCAGCCTGCCTTTTACGGATTGCGCATTACGGGATACGCTCTTGGATGCGTAATCCGTAAAACGTGAAAACATGAACGAAACCAAACAACTTACCCTCCCTGTGACCGGGATGACCTGCGCCAACTGTGTCGCCACGGTCGAGCGCAGCCTGAAAAAGCTCGACGGGGTTGGCGGCGCGGTCGTCAACCTGTCGTCCGAGCGCGCCAGCGTGGAATTCGACCCGTCCCTGGTGGCCCTGTCGGACCTGATCGGCCGCGTCGAGCGCGCCGGCTACGGCATCGCCACCGGCGAGATAGACCTGGCGATCAAACGCCTTTCGGACGATAACGACGCCCGCCGCCTGGAAAAAGTCTTGTCCGGCCTGGACGGGGTGGTGGAAGCCCAGGTCGTTTTTACGACCGAGAAGGCCCGCGTCAAATACGTGCCGACCGTCGTCTCCCCGGCGGAGATCCGCCGGACGGTGGCGGCTGCCGGTTTCGAGGCTCTCGAACTCGGTGGCGCAGCCGAAGACGCCGAAGCCCAGGCCCGCGAGCGCGAGATCAACGAGCAGCGCCGCCTGCTGATCGTCGGCGTGATCTTCACCGTGCCGCTGTTCCTCCTTTCGATGGCCTCCGGCTTCCGTCTGCTGCCCGACCTGTTCTATTATCCCGACATGGGCATGGGCGAAATGATCCGCACCCGCTGGTGGTTCAACTACATCCTGTGGGCGCTGGCGACGCCGGTGCAATTCTACGTCGGCTGGCAGTATTACGTGGGAGCCTACAAGGCCCTGCGCAACGGCTCGGCCAACATGGACGTGCTGATCGCCCTCGGCTCGTCGGTGGCCTACTTCTACTCGATCCCGGTCACGCTGTGGATCATCAACGGCCACCAGTATTTCGAGACGGCCGCGGTCATCATCACCCTCATCCGCCTCGGCAAATTCCTGGAAGCCCGTGCCAAAGGCCGCACCAGCGAGGCGATCAAGAAACTGATGGGATTGCGGGCCAAAACCGCCCGCATCGTCCGTGCTGGACTTGAGGCTGAAGTGCCCGTGGACGAGGTGATCGTCGGCGATATCGTGATCGTGCGCCCCGGCGAGAAAATCCCGGTGGACGGCCTGGTGGTCGAGGGCAGCTCCTCGGTGGACGAATCGATGCTGACGGGTGAGTCGCTGCCGGTGGAAAAAGCCCCCGGCGACCCGGTGACGGGCGCGACGCTCAACAAGCTCGGCCTGCTCAAGTTCGAGGCCACGAAAGTGGGCAAGGAAACCGCCCTGGCCCAGATCATCCGCCTGGTGGAGGAAGCCCAGGGCAGCCGCGCCCCGATCCAGAAGCTGGCCGACCAGGTTTCGGCGATCTTCGTCCCGATCGTGATCGTGATTGCGGTTGCGACCTTCCTGGTCTGGTATTTCCTCGTCCCGCCGGGCGTGCAGACCAGCGACATGTACTTTTACGACCCGTTCACGCGGGCGCTGATCAATTTCGTGGCAGTGCTGGTGATCGCCTGCCCGTGCGCGATGGGATTGGCCACGCCGACGGCGGTGATGGTCGGCACGGGCAAAGGCGCGGAAGCGGGCATCCTGTTCCGCAATTCGGAAGCGCTGGAACGCGCCGGACGCGTCTCGGTGGTGGTGCTGGACAAGACCGGCACGATCACGAAAGGACAACCAGCGGTGACGGACATCGTGACCGTGGACGCCGGACGGTGGACCGATGACGGTTTGTTGACCCTGGCGGCCTCGGTCGAAAAGGGGAGCGAGCATCCGCTGGGGGAGGCGATCTGGGCCGAAGCGACCACGCGCGGGCTGGCTTTAACGGAACCGGCCGGGTTCAGAGCCGAGGCCGGGCACGGAGTCCAGGCCGAAGTCCAGGGACGCTCCGTCGCCGTAGGCAACGTCCGCATGATGGAATCTCATTCCTATCACCTGAACGGGCTGGAGCGCGAGGTCGTCCGCCTGCAATCCGAGGCCAAGACGGCCATGCTGGTGGCGGTGGACGGCGAGGTGCGCGGCGTGATCGCCGTGGCCGATACGATCAAGGATGAGTCGCGCCAGGCCATCGAAGACCTGCACAAAATGGGCCTGAAAGTGGTGATGATCACCGGCGATAACCAGAAAACCGCTGAGGCAATTGCGAAGCAGGTCGGCATTGACGAAGTGCTGGCGGAGGTTCTGCCCGAAGGCAAATCTTCCGAGGTCAAGAAACTCCAGGCGCAATACACAACACGCAAGACGCAGCACGTGGTTGCCATGGTCGGCGACGGGATCAACGACGCGCCGGCCCTGGCCCAGGCCGACGTGGGCATCGCCATCGGCACCGGCACGGACGTGGCCATGGCCGCCGCCCCGGTGACGCTGATCAGCGGCGACTTGGGCGGGGTGGCGCGGGCGATTGCGCTCTCGCGCAGGACCCTCAGCACGATCAAGCAGAACCTGTTCTGGGCCTTCTTCTACAACGTGATCCTCATCCCGGCGGCGGCGTTGGGCTACATCAACCCGATGCTGGCGGCGCTGGCCATGGCGTTCAGCAGCGTGTCGGTGGTGAGCAACAGCCTGCGGCTGCGCAGGGTCAAGATTTAGAGATTTCGAAAACTTATCCGCGAGTTCAACCGGTTTCCGCCAACCATTAGCCTGATTGGGTGAGACAGATCGCCCCGAAAGGTTATATAATTGGCGACAATCTGTGATGCTCGCGGATAGTTTTTTTTTTTACTGTAGACGACTTGCTTGATAAACCCGGAGACGAATGACGAAACCTGACAATTCTCCCAAAGCCCCAACTTTAATGATCGCGCTCGGCGCGGGCCTGATGATCCTGGCGTTTTTCCTGCTGGTTTTCCCGGAGCAGGGCAGCGCCTCGGTGTCGCTCGGCGCGGCTTCGGGCGCTATGGGCCAACTCATGGTGGCATTCGTCACCGGGTTGACCACCGGTGGGCTGTCCTGCCTGGCCGTGCAGGGCGGGCTGCTGGCCAGTTCGCTGGCGCACCAGATCGAAACGGATATGCTCCACCAGCCCGCGCCCGTTCCGGCCTCGCGCCCCAAGACCCGCAAGCGGCTGAGGAACCAGCCCGCGCCGCGCCCGAAGGTCCAGCCGGCCCTGCCGATTGCGCTTTTCCTGCTGGCGAAGCTGGCCGCGTATACCCTGCTGGGGCTTTTACTCGGCTGGCTGGGTTCGTTCCTGACCTTCAGCCCGGTGACGCGGGCGATCCTGCTGATGCTGATCGGCGTCTTCATGATCGGCAACGGCCTGCGGATGCTGAACGCGCATCCTGTTTTCCGCTATTTCTCCATCGAGCCGCCCAAATTCATCACCCGTTATATCCGGCGCACGGCCAAAAACGGGACCGAACTGGCGACGCCGCTTTTCCTGGGCGCGCTGACGGTTTTCATCCCCTGCGGCGTGACCCAGGCGATGATGGGCGTCGCCCTGGCGACCGGCAGCGCGCTGATGGGCGCGGCCCTGATGTTCGCTTTTACGCTCGGCACCAGCCCGGTTTTCTTCCTGGTGGCTTACCTGACGACCCAGCTCGGGACCCGCCTCGAATCCTTTTTCATGCGTTTCGTGGCCCTGGTGGTCCTGGTGTTGGGACTGGTTTCCCTCAACAACGGGTTGAACCTGCTCGGTTCGCCGTTTTCGTTCTCGGCCATCGCCCGGTCTGCTTTCCCTGCCGGGGAGCCGGCGCAGGTCGCAGGCCAGACCGATTTGCGCCTGGATGTCGCCAACGACGGCTATTTCCCGTCCACCCTGGTAGCCAAGTCTGGCGAACCGGTGAGGCTGGCCCTGGTGACGAACCAAACCTATTCCTGCTCCCGGGATTTCGTCATCCCCGCCCTGGGATATTATCAATTGCTGCCGGAGACCGGAACCGTCACGGTGGACATCCCGCCCCAGCCCTCCGGGACCCGGATGCGTTTCACCTGCTCGATGGGCATGTACACCGGGATCATTATTTTCGAGTGAAGCGGACATCTCGACCGGCAGGCCTCCGGGATTTCCGAACCCCAGGAGGCCTGCATTGGTTTTCGGGAGTATACTTTCGCTTCGTAGGAGAGACCATGCCCCGTTATTTCACCCTCGAAGAAGCCAACGCCGCCCTTGAAGTCATCCGCCCGTGGATGGACGAGATCCAGTCTATCCGCGAAGAACTGGTCCAACGCGGGCCGGAGGTCTGGCCGGTGGTGGCCCAGGCGGCCGGCAACGGCGGCAGCCGCACCGCCAGCCTGGTGGCGCTGGAATTCGAACGCCTGGACGCGCTGGTCCATCTGATCCAGGACACGGGCGCGCACCTCAAGGATTTGAACCTGGGCCTGCTGGACTTCCCGGCCTGGCGCGGCGGACGTGAAGTTTACCTGTGCTGGCAGCACGGCGAAGGAGAGATCGGCTTCTGGCACGAGGTCGAAGCCGGGTACGCCGGGCGCCAGCCGATAGAGACATTCTGAGGAGCAGTTGAAGATATGAAAAAAGGTATCCTGTATGGGATCGGCGCTTATGGGTTGTGGGGGTTGTTCCCGATCTACTGGAAGTGGCTGCACGGCATCCCGGCCATCGAGTTGATCGGCCACCGCATCGCCTGGTCTTTCGTGCTGCTGGCGGCCATCATCCTTGTCTCCCGCCAGTGGGGGACTTTCAGGGAGGCCATCGCCTCGAAACGGGTCGCCCTCATCTACACCCTGGCCGGGTTGTTGTTGGGTGTCAACTGGCTGACTTACGTGTGGGGGGTGAACGCCGGGTTCATCGTCGAGACCAGCCTGGGCTATTTCATCAATCCCTTGCTGAGCGTGCTGATGGGCGTCCTGTTCCTGCGCGAGCGCTTGCGTCCCTGGCAGTGGCTTCCGGTCGGGCTGGCGACGGCCGGCGTGCTCTACCTGACCCTGGCTTACGGCCGGCTCCCGTGGATCGCCCTGACCCTGGCTTTTACTTTCGCGATCTACGGACTGGTGAAGAAGGTCGCGCCGCTGGGGTCGCTCTTCGGGCTGGCGCTCGAGACCGGGATCCTGTTCCTGCCGGCGGTGGGATACCTGGTCCTGGCCGAGGCGGGTGGGGCCGGCTCCTTCGGGCACGCAGGCTTCGGGTCCAGCGCGCTGATGGCCGGCGCGGGCGTGGTGACCACCATCCCGTTGCTGATGTTCGCTTCGGCGGCGCGCAGCATCCCGCTCACGCTGGTCGGCATCCTGCAATATATCGCCCCCACGCTGCAATTCCTGCTGGGCGTGCTGGTCTACCGTGAGCCGTTCACCCACGACCGGTTGATCGGGTTCAGCATCGTCTGGCTGGCGCTGATCCTGTTCACGGTGGAGGGGTTCCTGGCCCAGCGGAAGGCCGCGCCGGTCATGTCCCCGGCGGATTGAGTGGGACGCCAATTTGATCGAAAAGCCCCGCTTCTTTCACAGGAGCGGGGCTTTTGCTTGAGTGTTCAATCCAAACTGGAGGCCTGGGCGGTCTCGCCGAGACTCCCGGCTGACCGCTCTTTCAGGAAGAACAGGCTGGCGATGAAGCCCAGCAGCATGATGACCGCCCCCGTGAAGAACGGATAACGCAAGTCTATGTCCAGGACGACCCCGGCCCAGAGCGGACCCATGACGCGTCCGAGACTCATATACGAGTTGGTCAACCCCATGGCAATGCCCTGGCCCATCCCGGCGTTTTTGGAGATGAGGGATGAGACCGCCGGGCGCAGCATGGCGTTGCTGAAGATGAAGATGGAGGTGGTGATGAGCACCCCGGCCAGGTCTTTGGCGGCGAGCATGATGGCAAAGCCGACCGCTGAGCCGATCAAGGAAGCCTTGATGACCCACACGTCCCGGAATTTACGGGTGGCGGCTCCGGTCAGGCCGCCCTGGACGAGGAAGCTGACCGTCCCCACCGCCGTCAGGATGATGCCGATCGTCCTGGCGTCGAACTGGTAGCGCTGCTGGGCGTAAAAGGCGAAGATGCCCTCGAAATTGGTCATGGCGAAGCTGACCATGAAAGCCGTAAAGAACAGGAACCCGGCCGGCCCGACCAGGGCAGTGACCAGGACGTTTAGCTGCGGGCCTTTGAAGTGTGCCTCCTGGCTGCGTTTTTCGGCGGGGAGCGATTCGGGCAGGAAGAACCAGATCAACGCGACCGCCAGCAGGGACAACCCGGCGGCGAAGTAGAAGGGCGCCTGGATCGAGATGGTGGAGAAGATGCCGCCCACGCTGGGGCCGAGCACCATCCCCAATCCCATCGCCGCGCCGACGATGCCCATCCCGCCGCCGCGGTCCTTTTCGTCCGTGCTGTCGCTGATGAAGGCGTAGGCCGTGGGCAGGGTGGCGGAGGATAAGATGCCTGCCAGCCCGCGCATGGTGATCAGCATCGGGATATTGGTGGAGACGCCCAGCAGCAGCATCGTGACGGCGTTGCCGAAGACGCCGATCAACAGGATTGGTTTGCGCCCGAAACGGTCGGACAGGGAACCCCAGACGGGCGAGAAGATGAATTGCATCAGCGAGAAGATAGCCATCAACATGCCCATGGCGAAGCCGGAGCCGCCCAGCATTTCGACATAGAAGGGCAGGATGGGGATGATGATGCCGAATCCGATCATCATGATGACCAGGGTGGCGAACAGAATGACAAGGTTGCGGTTGAATTTCATGGATTTTCCTGGGATAAGATTGGGCCTGTAGCCCCGGAAGGCATTATAGGACCGACCGGGTCCATTGTCAAAGCAAAAAGTGCGACCAGGAGGTCGCACTTTCGGGGGATGTGGGGAGGTCAGTTGGCTGTGCGCGGTTCTACAACGTGCCCCCAATCCCGCAACTGGGCGATGATCTTTTCCACGACCACATCCACGAGCGGTTCGACTGTGGCTGAGAGTTCGAGGCCGAGTTCGATCTTTTCGGGCTGGACGCCCCACAGGACGATCCTGTCGGGGGTGGTGCCGCGCAGCCGGGCCGCGGCCAGCATATCCGGGACGCCGACCTGGTGCGGGGAGACCTTCAGCGAGAGGAAAGCCGGGACCCGGTCATCTTCGAGGCGGAGCATGTAGCCTGGTTCGCGGTCCGCCTGGATGGCGTCCACCAGCAGCAGGTTGCGGGCATCTTCCAGGTAATACAGGAGGTCCATGCCCAGTGTCCCCCCGTCCAGGACCTGGACCTCCCCGGGAATCTTGTAAGACTTGACCAGACGCTCGACCGCGTGGACGCCGAAACCTTCATCGGACATCAGCAAATTTCCCACGCCGAGCACGAGCGTCTGGATTGGGGTTGGTTCCATCGGGTCTATTCCATGAGGGTGCGACGCACTCGCGGGTGGAGGGGCTATTTGTCCGGCCGCAGGCGGATCAGCGGGGCGGACATCGTGTCGGCGGCGTCGAAGGTGATCCGGTTGATCTCGTTGCCGTTCACGTCCAGCAGGTGGACGCCGCAGGCGATGCACGGGTCGAAGGAGTGGATCGTGCGCAGGACTTCGAGCGGCTTCTTCTCGTCGGCGATGGGCGTGCCGACCAGGGCCGCTTCGTAAGGCCCGGCCTGCCCGGCGGCATCTCGTGGCGAGGCGTTCCAGGTGCTCGGCACGACCGCCTGGTAGTTCTCGATCTTCTTGTCCTTGATCTTGATCCAGTGACCCAGGGCGCCGCGCGGCGCTTCGATGTATCCCCAGCCCTCGGCTTCGGCGGGCCAGTTCTCCGGGTCCCACAAGCTGCCCTCGTGGACGTCCACATCCCCGGCGGCGATGCTGGCGGCCAGTTCGTTGACCCATTCGTCGAGTTTGTTGGCCAGCAGCACGGTTTCGATGCAGCGGGCGGCGGTGCGGCCCAGGGTCGAGAAGAGGGCCTCGGGTCCCGCGCCGAGCTTGCCGAGCACGAAATTGACCGTGTCCACCACGTCCTGCTGTCCGCTGGCGTAGGCCACCAGCATCCGGGCCAGCGGGCCGACTTCCATGGGATGCTCGTCGAGGCGCGGGGCTTTCATCCAGGTGTATTTCCCGTCCACGTTGAGGAAGTCGTAGGGCGGCTGCGGGCCGGTGAATTTGGGGGTGGTCTCGCCGACCCAGGGATGCAGGCCTTTCTTGTCGCCATCCTGGTATTCGTACCAGGAGTGGGCTACGTGCTCGGTGATCTGGTTGTGGTCGAGCGGGTAGACTTTGGTCAAATCCTGGTTCAGGATGTAGCCCTGAGGGAAGTAGAGCACGCCGTCCTTGTCGGGGTATTCGCCGTAAGCCAGGAAATTTCCCACGCCCGCGCCGATACCGGCCCATTCGAGGTAGAAGGGCGCGATCGCCAGCAGGTCTTGCAGGTAGACTTTTTCGACGAAATCCTTGGCCGTCTTGAAATAGCCTTTGAGCATGGCGATGGTGTCGGCGTTGATGGCTGCCTGGCTGGTCGGGTCAATCGGGGTGGACATGCCGCCGACGAGGTAGGTTTGCAGGTGCGGATTCTTGGCCCCCAGCAGGGCGTGGGCGCGGATGACGTCCCGCTGCCAGTCGAGGGCCTCGAGGTAATGGGCCACGGCCATCAGGTTCGCTTCAGGCGGGAGCTTGTAGGCCGAGTGGCCCCAATAGGCATTGGCGAACGGACCGAGCTGGCCGCTGTCCACGTAGGCTTTGAGCTTGGCCTTGACCGCGGTGAAGTAGTCCGTGCTGGATTTGGGCCAATCCGAGATGGACTGGGCCAGTTCGGAAGTGGCGGCCGGGTCGGCATCCAGGGCGCTGACGATGTCCACCCAGTCCAGGGCGTGCAGGTGGTAGAAATGGATCACGTGGTCCTGCACGAACTGGATGCCCTCGATGATGTTGCGCAGGATGCGGGCGTTGTTCGGGACCGTGATGCCGAGCGCGTTTTCGACGGCGCGCACCGAGGTGAAAGCGTGGACGGTGGTGCAGACGCCGCAGAAACGCTGGGTGATGGCCCAGGCATCGCGCGGGTCGCGGCCTTTGAGGATCGTCTCGACACCCCGGAACATGGTGGCTGAGGCCCAGGCATCTGAGACCACGCCACTATTCACCTGGACTTCGATGCGTAGGTGGCCCTCGATACGGGTGATCGGGTCTATAGCAATCCTAGCCATAGTTGTCTCTCCTTGATAGTGAATATTCTAGTCAGTCTCAGGCTTATCAGGCAGCAGCCTGAAAGCGTAGATGATCCGGTCGTAGACCAGGAAGGCCCCGGCGACGAAGCCCACCGTGATCAGGATCTCGATCCAGGATGGGACGTAGGGCAGCGGCGAGGGTTCGGCCAGCCCGATCCAGGTGATGATCAGGCGGTTGATGAAAGTGCCCATGATGGCGAACACCCCGGCCCAGAACGGTCCCTGGCTGTGGCGGGCGAAGCGGGTGAACAGGATCGCCAGCGGGACCAGGATGCCGATCACCAGTTCGAGCCAGGCGATCCAGCCGAAGGCGTCGGGCCTGAGCAGCAGGGGGACCTCGCCCGCGCCCATCCAGTCACCGATCTTGAGGAAGACGTAGAGCAGCAGGTTGATGCCCATCGCCTGTCCGATGCGGCGGATCAAGAGCCGGTTGACGGGCAGCCCTTTCGAGCGCCAGATCAGGGTAATGGCGATGGCGGTCGCGCCCAGGCCGGTGTATCCCGCCTGGAGGAAGAACAAGACGGGCAGTGCCGGGGTGTACCACAACGGGTGCAGCTTGTGGGTCATGAGCAGGAACATCGAACCCAGGGAGGACTGGTGCAGGGTCGAGAGCAGGATGCCGGTCCCGGCCACGATGTAGATGCCGCGCTCGATCCAGTGGGTATACTTCTCCCATTTGGTGCGTTCCAGGAAGATCGGCAGCACTTCCAGGGTCAGGATGATCACGTAGAGCGTCACGCACAGGCTGATCTCTTCCAGGAAGGAGTGCAGGTTGATGTACCCGGGCACGAAGATGTTGTAGAACTGCGGCCAGCGCCCAATATCCAGGAAGAGCAGGATGCCCACCACCGCATAGCCCAGGAAACCGGCCACCACCGCCGGGCGCAGGACTGTGCGGTAGTCCTCGTACCCGAAGAAGAAGCTGATCAGCGAAATGGTGAAGGCCGCGCCCGCAACCGGGATCAGGAACAGGTCAACCGTGATCCAGATGCCCCAGGGGTAGTGGTCGCTCATGTTGGTGGTGGGACCCAGCCCGACCACCAGGCGATAGATCGAAAGCCCAACCGCCAGGAGGGTCAGGGCCGCCAGCGGCCAGAAACTCCTGGGGAGGGTCTGCTTGCGGAACATACCGGTCAGACTGGCCATGATTCCTCCCATCCGCCGCGCTTGGCGACCCAACGGATCAGGCCGAGCACGATCGGCCCGCCCAGGATGATGCCCGGCAGCACGATGTTGGCGGTCCCCTCGCTCAGTTCCGGGACCGGCCCGGCGCCGAGTTCTTCGAACCCGATCTTGTCGAAGGAAACGCCCGAAAGGTACAGCACCGAGGTGCCCCCGGCATCCTCCTTGCCGTAAACGTAGTCCACGTAACGGTCCGGCCCGGCGGCGATCCGGGATTCGGCTTCGGCGACCAGGTCGGCCCGTTTGCCCCAGACCAGCGCCCCGGTCGGGCACCACTCGGCGCAGTTCGGGCCGCCGATCCCCTGCGAGAGCCGGTCGGCGCACAGGGTACATTTGGCGACCACCGGGATGACCTCGTCCCACTCGAAGCGCGGGATGTGGAACGGGCAGGCGTACATGCAATAACGGCAGCCGATACAGCGCTCGGGGGCGTAGGTCACCGGGCCGCCGGCGGTCTTTTGCAGCGCCTGCACCGGGCAGCCACTGACGCAGGCCGGTTCGATGCAGTGCATACACTGGCGCTTGACGAACGAATACTCGCCTTCGCCCTGGTAAAGCTGGATCATGGTCCAGGTATCGGCGGAAAGTTCTCTCGGGGCGTCGTAAGCGCCGCGTTCGTCGGGTTCGGGCGCGGTCCCGTTCCAGTCCCGGCAGGCGTTGGTACAGGCATTGCAGCCGACGCAGATGGTCGCGTCGTACAACATGCCGATGGCTGACTCGTCCGCCTGCGCGGCGGGCGCAGCCCGGGCGGCCAGGTTCGGCAAAAGCGCGCTGCCCAGGGCTACGCCGGTGACTTTGAGAAAGTCCCTGCGATTGATGCTCATGGCGGCCTCCTAACCTTTCTGCGCGGGGGCGTTCCCGGACCCTTCGGCCTGATCCGGTTTCGTGAGCGAGCGGTAGGCTGCCGCGCCCGCCGCGCCGACGACGAGGCCGGCCGCGGCCCCGATCAGGCCCGCGGCTGCTGGGTCAATGTGCTGGGTGGGCGGCTGGACCGGCGCGTAGGTGGTCGGCGGGGCGAATTTTTGGAGGTCGGCCTGGTTGTACAGTCCCAGGTCCCAGAAATCCGGCTCCGAGCAGGCGATACAGCCGTGCCCGGCCTTGATCGGCCAACTGGTGCCGTCGTTATATTCCACCGCCGGGCAGTTATGGAAAGTAACCGGGCCTTTGCATCCCATTTTATAGAGACACCAGCCCTTGCGATGGCCTTCGTCGTCCCAGGCGCGCACGAACTCGCCCGCGTCGAAGTGGCCGCGCCGCGGGCAATTGTCGTGGATGCGCGCCCCGTAAGCGAACAGGGGACGGTGCTTGTCGTCCATGGCGGGAAGCTCGCCGAAGGTCAGGAAATGAACGACCGTGGCGGTCAGGTTGACCGGGTTGAGCGGGCAGCCCGGCAGGTTCAGCACCGGCTTGTCGGTCACCAGTTCCATCACCGATTTGGCCCCGGTCGGGTTGGGGCTGGCGGCGGGAAGTCCCCCAAAGGCCGCGCAAGCCCCGGCGGCGATCACGGCTACGGCATTGGAGGCGGCGTGGGCCAGGATGTCCTGGGCCGTGCGCCCGGCGATGGTGCAGTAGACCCCGTCGTCGGCGGTCGGGATGGAGCCTTCCACGACCAGGATGTAACCGCCCTTTTCGATGGCGGCGTCTTTGGCTTCCTCGGCCAGGTTCCCGGCGGCGGCCATGATGGTCTCATGGTAATCCACCGAGAGGACGTCGAGGACGAGTTCTGCCACGGTTGGCCGCGAAGCCCGCAATAAGGCTTCGCTGTTCCCGGCGCAATCCTGGAACTCCAGCCAGATGATTGGCGTGCGCGGGGCGGTCTCCATGGCGATTTCGATGTTCTTCGCGTAGGATTTTGGGATCGCCAGAACGCCGGCCATCAGTGAACAGAACTTTAGAAAATCTCGGCGCGAAAGCCCCCGCCCGCGTATTGCGTCTTGGATGCTGGTATTTGTCATGAAGCACCTCCTGCCCAAAAAAGGAAACGACTTGTGCTATTTGTCACAAATTACCCCAATCCGATAGTATTTGTGACATTTATAACACTATAGCACGGGAATACAAAAAAACAATAAACCCCTCCCAGACATCTGTCACTTTCTTGGCGTGACAGATGTCATTGGGAGGGGTCTGCTTTGGCGTTTGGAGCTTATTTTTTGCGAACTGTCTGTGACTCCTTCGGGTTTACGGGACGTAATAGTACTTTACGATCAGCTTTGGCTTGGCCCACAAGCTCGCGTTGCCGCTGAAGAACGCCATGTAGTCTGTGCCGAAGTCGTTATTGTCGTCTTTGGCAAAGCGCAGGCGTAACTGGGTGAGGCCGGTCAGGTTGAGATAGGGGAAGGCCTGGCTGCCCAGGTTGGCCGTATACCAGTTGTTGGCCGGGGTCTTGTTGAAGGTCCCGACCAGGTTCTTGCTGGCCAAAGCCTGGAAGTCAATGAGCTGCAAGGCCGCCAACGTCCCGAAGCGCCCCTTGCGGATGTCAACCTTCAGGCCGCCGTGGGTGTCGAAGGGATTGGTTCCCACCAGTCCCTGTTTCCTGATGCTGAGCTTGGCCGAGATGATCACGGCGTCGTTGGGCAGGGAGGCGGTGTAGAACGACAGGATGGAGCGGTACTGCTGGTTGCGCATGGTGTCGCCCAGGCGGAAGGTGTTGGCGGTCGAATCCATCATGCCGCCCGTGTTGCTGGTCTCGGTTGCTTCCATGACCCAGCCGTCGTTGGCGGCCTGGGAGCGGAACGTGGCCGTCTTGGACAGGTAGCATTGGCCGATGTTGACGTCGTCAATCTGGGCGTACCAGTCCCAATCGAAGGCATTGGGATCGTAGTAGTGCCAGCGGAGTTGGAAGCTGGTCGCGCTGCCGAGCAACGGTGACAGGTCAACGGTCACGCTTTCGCCGGGGGTGCTGTCTTGCGCGCCATGGTCCTCGTTCCAACTCAGGAGGTTCACCCACGCGCCGCCGTCCACACTGATGTCCAGGTCGAGGTAGTCATAATTGGCATAGTTCTGGTAATTGGCCAGGTAGGTCAGGGTTTGGGAGGGCAGGTCGGCGACGATGATGGTGGGCGAGGTGAGGATGGTATCGAACTCAATGTACGGGGCAGCATCGCTGTTCGCATCAGCCGCATCACCGCTGCCGCCGGTGTAGTTGCCGTCACCCCAGGCGCTGGACAGGTCCCAAACGACGCCGTTCCCGGCCACGTCGGTCACGTTCCAGCCGGTGGGTGGGAAGGTGGCCGAGTTGAAATCCTGCGAGAAGCCGAGGAAGGTGTATCCGGGAGCGGTGCAGGCGGCCAGGTCTGCTTCGAGGGCGAAGTCCTGGGTGATGGGCGCGCCGGAGGGGGTGACGGTGGCCGTCCCGTCCAGGTAGCCGGCGGCCACGACCGTGAAGTGGTGGGCCACGCCGTCGGTCAGTTGGACCGAATAGTGGCCGGAGGAGTCGGTCGAAATGGGGCTGCCGATGTATTCAGGGATGTAGATCTGGGCCGAGAGCGGCTTGGCGGTATTGGCGTCGGTCACGGTGCCGGAGACGGTGGATTTAGGCAGGAGGCTCAGGCTGAAGTTTTGGGTGGTGGGGTTGCCGTCGGTGACGACCACGCCGTTGGCCGTGCCGTCGCTGTAGCCGTATTTGGTGACGGTCATGTCGTAGCTGCCGGCGGGCAGGGCGGGGAAGGTGTAGTACCCGCTGGCGTCGGTGGTGGCGGTCGCGCCGCCGGTGATGGTGACGACCGCGTCCTGGACCGGGTCCGTCCCGTCATCCACCGTGCCGCTCAGGGATCCCCAGGTCGCGCCGCAGATGGAGGCCTTGAACGCGCCGATGCGCGTGTCCCAGTTGAAGGATCCGGTGGTCTTGACGTATTCCTGGGTGTACCAGAAGGTGCAGTCGTCCACCGGGTCTACCAGCATGGCGCTGTAGTCGCCCCAGCGGTTGATGCCGAGCTGGGAGCCGCTGCCCTCGACCAGGGAGTTTTCGCCCAGGGTCATGCTGCCGAGCGGGTCGCCGGCCAGGCGTCCGGTGTAACGCACGGAGGGGTAGGTGGTGGCGCTGGAAACTGAGTAGCCCAGGGCGATGTTGCCCTGGCTGTCAATGGACATGCTGCCCATCCAGCGCTGGTCGGCGTCGGGAGCGTAATCGCCCTGCTGGTAGATGCTCCAGCCGGAGCCGGTGTTGCGCAGCTCGTACCAGCGGACCCCGGCGTGGTCCACGCCCACGTCCACGGTGTGGTTGACGACCATGCTCTCGTGGGTGCCGAAGTTGCGGTAGTTTAGCGGGAACATCAGCCGGTCGGAGATGGCGTCCAGTTTCTGGGACGTGCCGGGCTGGGCGATGCAGTCACGGCTGTAACCGGCGCACACTTCGCTGTCGAAGGGGTTTGTGAGCAGGTCGGCGACCGTGGTAAAAGTGGAGTTGGCCGGGGTGGTCCAATCCACGTGGAATTCCCAGACGCGCAGTTCGTCGCTGGCGGTGAGGCCCCAGTCGTCGTCCGCGGCCTGGACGAAGAAGTTGGGCGTGTTGGGCGCGGGTGTCGTCATGCCTTCCAGGTTGGATGGCAGCAAGCCGCCGATGTTGTCGGAGGCAATGTCGAAATAAACCATCTGGGCTGCCGCGCCGGTCAGCATGGCGTCCCGCTCGAAGGCTACCACGCCGGAGCCGCCCCAATCGTAGTTGGGCATAACGAACTGATTGACGGACATGTAGTAGCCGTCAGGCCAGATGCCGAACTTGGGGTAGTCGTCCATTTTGGTGGCGCTGATCTCGAAGGTGTAGGCGTACCAGCTTCCCAGGGGATCGCCGGAGGCGGAGATGGCGATGCACTCGTAGAACGGGCCTGCGCCAGAATTGATATTTGGCAGGGCGAACTGGCTGATCAGCCAGCGGTCGGCCAACTGGTCGTAGAGCACGATCGGGTCGCCGTCGTTGGTGGTCTCGCAGGCAGTGCCGGTGTTGGCCAGATCCCAAAAGAGATTGTTGGCCCAGGGGCCGCCCAACAGACCGCCGGTATCCTTGTCGTAGACGGCGAAGATCGAGTTGACCATCTGGAGGTAGTGGTTCGGCCCGACCGCGCCGTCGGTATCGGGCGGGGCGTAGATAGCGCCAATGGTGTTCCAATCGTCCAAGGCGTCCAGGCCGTCGAAGGAGCGCACGGCAGGCCAGGAAGAGGCGAAGAGCGGATTGGGCTGTTCCAGGGGTTCGACGAACACGGTGCTGGAATCCGGCCCGCGCCGGCTGGCCCCCGGGCGCGGGATGGGGCGGTTGGTCCCGGTTATCGGTTCCCGTTTAAGCGCGGTAGCCGGGTTCGTCGGCGGGACCGAAGCCAGAGCCTCGGTTTTACCCACGTTCAGGGCGCGGGAGACCTGCGGGGTCAGCGGGCCGTCGGCCCTGTCCTGGTTGGAGGGGGAGGCGCTGGCCTGTCGGGTCTGGGCCGGCGCAGACAATAATGCAGTCGCAAGCAGGCTGGCGATGGCAAGGAAGGCGAATGCCCGGAATTTGAGCGGGGAAGAAGGCTTGGTTCTCATTGAATCTCCATTCTGTTTCAAAAAGTTGGCAACTGTTCTTTGAGTTTCGGATAAATATCTCTATTCTTTCACCTCCTGATAGCGGATGAGCTTTCTACTTCCCCAAGCGCGGGACCGATAACCATTAATCTGTTTCTCATTATAATCCGGCTTTCCCGGTTTTTTCCGTTTTTTTAGGATTTTTCACAGCCCTCAGCAATGTGCAGGACAAATTGGCAATTTGTCACAACCTTAACCGGCCAGGATGATTTGAACTCTCTACCGGACAAATTCTTCCATCGGGTTTTTATCAACGCGAATTACGCGGATGACTCCACTGCAAAAGGTCAAAATCTTTAACGCCGAGACGCCGAGCCACAAAGTCGCCAGGTTTTGTAAATCAAATTTGCCCAAATCGCCGTTTTCAAGCGGTAAAAGTACGTTTGTGGGAACAAAAACAGGTTTTCTTTGCGCCTTTGTACCGTAGCGACTTTGCGTTAAGGTTTTCGAAGTTTATCCGGTGGAGGAGATTTGAAAAGCGTTTGCAAGGCGGTAAAGACTTGCAAGCACTATAATTAATTCTTGAGAACGGCAAACTCGGCGAAAGCCGACGGCGCAAAGCTATGGGTCTAAAGTCTGGGTTGCGACGATGACTGCCAAGCTGCCAGAAATAACACGAAAATTGTGTTCCAGTGGGTCTGGCCTCGGGCCAGGCTCGTTTCATTTCAGGTAAAGGAACCAGAGGAGATTGTTCCCGGCGGCAATGCTCGCTTCGGAAGGTAGTTGACGTGTTGGAAAAGCTCTTGAGGCGCTATGGTCTGGTCCCGGTGACGGTTCTCATAACCCTTGCCTCGATCCTGTTTTCGGTTTTGGTCACCGCTTTGATACACCTTCTGGTTCAGGATGAACTTGGCCTGAATGGGTTGTTGCTTGCGACCCTCGTCCCGGCCATCGTTGCCCCGATCTTTAGCTCGATAACCCTGCGGCTGACCATCCAGCTTTACCTCGCCAAGGATAAACTTCAGCGGCTTTCCACGATTGACGATTTGACTCAGGCCCGCAACCGGAGGTACTTCATCGAAATGGCCGCCAGGGCGATAGAGAGCGCCAAACGTTACGGGACTCCCTTCGCCCTGATCATCCTGGATGTGGACGACTTCAAGGCCATCAATGATATTTATGGACATGTTGCGGGGGACAAGGTTTTGGCCGCAATTGCCGGGGTCTGCATGATGGGTATTCGCAGTTCGGATATTTTTGCCCGTTACGGCGGCGACGAATTCGTATTCCTCATTTAACTGAACAATCCAATGGAAGACGTGAGCAAGTTTTCGGAACGGATCAGGGCAGAGCTGTCCCAGGCCCGCGTCTTCTACGATCAGGAAGACATCCAGTTCACGGTCAGCATGGGCATAGGGATGATCGGCAGGGATGCCCCCGACGTGGAGGGCCTGTTGGCGCAGGTGGATGCCCTGCTGCTCAGAGCCAAAAGGGAAGGGAAGAACCGGGTCATTTTTATGTAGGCGTCTGCGCTCCACAAAAGCGGCGGCGGCCTTCCTGACGCACATCCTGGGGACCGGTTGAGGGCATAGCCGGGATGACGGGTCTTCGGCAATCGCAGTAGGACAAATTGCCAATTTGTCCCACCTTTGGCAAGGCACCATAGAACAGCCTCCGAGAGTCTGTGCTCCCGGAGGCTTGTTGATGAAAATACCAACCGTGTCTACGCCTTGGCGGCGATCAACTGGACCCGGGTGTGCTGCAAGCGCTCCATGGCGGCTTTGGCCACGGCCTGCATCAGGCCGCAGTTCAGTTCGGTGTCCACCTGGCACAGGGCGCGCAGGGCGGGGGCGTCAATCTCGATCAGGCGGCAGGTCTTTTCGGCTCGCACCGAAGCGGTGAAGACGTAAGGCTCGATCAGGGCCGAGATACCGAAGATCTCGCCGGGGTTGAAGTCGCTGATGAAGTAGTCCTGCCTGTAATACGGGTCGTGTTCGCTGGTTACGATGTAGTAATACGAAGCAGTGCCTTCGATCAGGAAATACAGCTTCGAGGCGGGGGTGTTGTTGGCGACCACGTCCTCGTTGGTGTAGGTCTTCTCTTCGGCGATCATGGCGACGGCTTTCAATTGCTTGTCGTCCATGAAATTGAAGAAGGGGAAACGGCGCAAAAGTTCAGGGGAAATCATAGGGGTTCCTCCAGTAGTTTCAGAACATGCTCCACAGCGACCGGGACAGCCGCTGCAACGGGGGGCGATAGCTCTTCGCTAAAATCGTACACGTTTTGGGCCTCGATGGCGACCACGTCGACCTGGCTTGGGACCTCCGCGCCGATCTGTTCGGCGGTGCGCAGGGCGGTCATCAGGGACGTGTCGTGGGCCGATGCGGAGTGACCCAGACCCGGGTCCGGGAGCGAAGCGAGGGGGAAGACCCGCACGCTGCCAACCGGACCCTGGCCTGTCTCCATTGAATCGACCAGGACGACCCGTTCATATCCCAGCATCCGCTCCATGAGCGAGAGGCCGCCCAGGGCGACGCAGTCCACTTCGATTGGGGAGTGGGGATTGGTGAGCGGTAATTGGTCATTGATTGCCGACGCGACGATCCAGCCGACGCCATCGTCGCCCAAAATCGGATTGCCCAATCCAATGACCAAAGTTCTCATGAGTAACCAATCACCATTTACCAATTGCCGCCGAAGGCCCGTGGGGGAGGGCTGCGGACGCCTGCTGTGCAGCCCTCCCTTTACGGACACCCCCAGCCTAGCAGAATTGCTTGAGCACCTCGATCGGTTCGCCGTCCGCGTTGCGGATGGTGACCTGGAGGGGCATCTGCCCAGGCAGGGAGTGAGTCGCGCAACCAAAGCACGGGTCGTAGGAGCGGAAGGCCATCTCGACCATGTTGAGCATGGGTTCGGTGACGACCGTGCCTTTCTTGATCAGGCTGCGGGCAGCCTTTTCGATGGACATGCTGATCGGGGCGTAGTTGTTGGTGGTGCCGACGATCAGGTTGACCTTGGTCAGCACGCCGCGCTCGTCGGTGGTGTAGTGATGGGTGAGGGTGCCGCGCGGCGCTTCGACGATGCCCACGCCCTCGGTCGGGACTTCGGTGGGCCTGGTGTGGAAGTTATCCGAGGTAATCTCCGGGTCGGAGGCCAGTTCCACCCAGCGTTCGGCGGCGTAGAGCAGCTCGATCAGGCGCGCCCAGTGGGTCGCCAGCCGCTGGTGGACGGGCTTGCCGCCCAATGTCTTGTAGAATTTCTCGTATTCCTCCTGCGCCAGGGGGGTGGCCATGCCGTCGGCGGCGTTGAGGCGCGAGAGCGGCGTGGCGCAGTAGACGCCCGAGTCCTTGCCGTCGGTGAAGCCTTTCCAGCCGACTGCCTTGAGATACGGGAACTTGAGATAGGTCCAGGGTTCGACGTGTTCGGCGATGTGCTGGGTGTAATCCGCCGGGGCATATTTGACCAGTTCCACCCCGTCCGGGCCGACGACGCGCACTTTGCCGTCGTAGAAATTGATCTTATTGTTTTCGTCCACCATGCCCATGTAGTAGGTGCGGTGGGTGTAGATGTCGCCCAGGATCAGGTCCACGTAGGCTTTGTTGCCGAGCACGATGTCGTTGAACAGTTTCAGGCTGAACTGGCCGAATTCCACGGCCCACTGGCCCAGCTTGAGGATTTCGTCGCGCTGTTCGGGAGTGATGCCTTTGGTCAGCCCGCCGGGGATGGAGGTGCAGGGATGGACTTTGCGCCCGCCGATCATCTCGATCACGGTGTGGCCGGCCTTGCGGGCGTTGATGACCTTGCCGCCGATCTCCAGCCCGACCTTGTGGATCACACCCAGGATATTGCGTTCCGCGACCGGGGCGTCGGGTCCCATCACGAAATCGGGACCGGCCAGGGCGTAGAAGTGGGTGGCGTGGTCGGTGACGTAGAAGGCCGAGTAGAGCAATTCGCGCAGCATTTTGGCCGTGCGGGGCGGGTCCACGTGATAGACCGCGTCGGCGGCTTTGGCGGCGGCCATGTGATGCGCTTCGGGGCACACGCCGCAGATGCGGTTGGTCAGCAGCGGCATCTCCTCCACCGGGCGGCCGACGCAGAAGCGCTCGAAGCCGCGCAGCTCGGGGATCTGGAAGTAGGTGTTGGCGACATCGCCTTTGTTGTCCAGGAAGATCTCGATCTTGCCGTGACCTTCGAGGCGGGTGATGGGATCAATCGTGATTCTTTGTGTCATTGGTTCCTCCATAACGGAACACGCTCTACGCAACACGTTTTGAAAGTGTTGCGTGTTGCGTGTTACGCCTTCTCCCATGCCGGTTTGCCCGCCTTCAACAGCGACCCCGCCAGGTTGAAGCGGTAGAACTGCCCGGTCGGGTCGGGGATGCCGTCGAGGATGGCTTCGATCTCTTCGGGATCGTTGCTGTCAATGACGGAGGCAAAGGCCGCGATCAGCCGCGCCCCGTAGTCCACCACGCCTTCGGCGGGACCGTAGCAGCCGATACACTGCGCTCCCGCGCTGACGCAACGGGCGTTGCAGCCGCTGCGGGTGGCGGGTCCGTTGCATGGGACGCCCTGTTCGAGCAGGCACAGCTCGGGGTCAATCTCCACGTCGTAGATGCGCTTGAAGGCGGTGATCGTCTTGACGTTGCGTTTGCGGGTGCATTCGTCGCAGACGGTGGAGTTGCCCGCGCCGATGGTCGAGCCTTTGGGCGGCAGTTCTGCCTTGCCTTGCAGCACCTGGACCACCAGGTCTATCACCGCGCCGATCTGGTGGGATTCGGGCGGGCAGCCGGGCATGTAGTAGTCCACGTCCACCACCTGGTCGAGGGTGCGCAGGGTGGGGAAGATCTTCGGGATGGTGATCTCGCCCTCAGGCACGTCGTAATGGGTGCGGGGGTAGATACTGTGCGGGTTGTCGGTCGAGACGGTGTTGAAGGCGGTGTGGACGATCTCGCCGGCCGGACTCAGGTTCGCCAGTCCCGGAATGCAGCCTTCGCAGGCGCACGACCCGAAGGCGACCAGGAGCTGCGATTTCCGCCGCAGCAGCCTGGCGACGTGTTCGTTCTCATCATTGCGGATGCCGCCGTTGAAGAGCGTCAGCAGGATCGAGCCGTCTTCCATCGCCTCGACATCCTTGTACTTGGCGTCCATGGCGACCGGCCAGAAGACGACCTCGAAATTGGCGTCCACGTCCAGGATCTTCTCGTGGATGTTGAGCACGGCGATTTCGCAGCCACCGCACGAGGCCGCCCAGTACATGGCGAATTTGGGCTTTGCGTTTGCAGTCATGCAGGCACCTCCTCAGGGGATTCAGGAGCAGGCTCGAATTCGGGCGGTTCGCCGCCGTAGGGCGGGTATCCGCCGGTCTTGCCCCAGTGGAGCGGGCCGAGCGAGCGGATCTCCTCGATGAAGGAGGCCGTCTCGCTGGCAAATTTGGCGCCCTCGGCCGCACTGGCCCAAACCAGCTTGACCCGCTCCGGTTCGATGCCGAAACCTTTCAGCGTGCGGCGGATCAGGTGGAAGCGCCGCAGGGCCTTGTAGTTTTGTTCGAGATAGTGGCACTCGCCGGGGTGGCAGCCGGTGATCATCACGCCGTCCGCGCCGCTGGCCAGGGCCTTGAAAACGAAGGTCGGGTCGAGACGGCCCGAGCACATCAGGCGGATCAGGCGGATGTTGGGCGGGTATTTCAGGCGGGCAGTACCGGCCAGGTCTGCGGCGCGGTAGGAGCACCAGTTACAGGTGAAACCGATGATGGTGGGTTCGAATATGTCTGTAGTCATAATTCTCGCTCCTTGTCGAACACGGTACACGCTACACGTTGCACTCGATCTCACGTATTGCGTGGTGCGTGTTTCGTCATACGGGCACTCCTTCCTCTCCAATATTCAACAAGAGCAGCCCTTCGATCTGCGCCAGCACCTGGTCGTTGCTGAAACCGGTCCCGTAGATGGCCCCGGCCGGGCAGGCGGCTACGCAAGTCCCGCAGCCCTGGCACAGCGCGGCGTTGATCTCGGAGACCATCCTGTCTTCGTGGAAGCTGATGGCGTTGAACGGGCACAGGTCGTTGCAGATGCGGCAGCCGGAGCATTTCTCTTCGATCACGCTGGCCCGGATGGGTTCGAGGGCCAGTTCCTTCTGCTGGATCTTGCCGAGCACCCGCGCCGCGGACGCCGCTCCCTGGGCCACACTGGCGGGGATGTCCTTTGGCCCCTGGGCGCAGCCGGCGATGTAGATGCCCTCGGTCATCGTGGCGACCGGGTCGAGCTTGGGATGCTTCTCGATGAACCAGCCGTTGGCCGAACACGAGATGCCGAACAGCTTTGCCGTTTCGCTCGAATCCTTGCGCGGCTCCAGCCCGACCGACAGGATGACCATGTCCACCGGGATGCGCCGCTGTTTGCCGGCCAGCGTATCCTCCACCTGGACGATCAGCTTGCCTTCTTCGCCCGGCAGCCGGGCCGCGTCGGTCACTTCGGCCACCTTGCCGCGCACGAAGAGCGTGCCTTCCTCCAGCACCCGCTGGTAGAACTCGTCGTAATCCTTGAAGGGGGTGCGCATGTCAATGTAGAAGTTGTACACGGTAGCCCCGGTCCGCTCGTGGACCATGTGGGCGAATTTCAGGCTCTGCATACAGCAGATGACCGAGCAGTGGTTGTTGAAGTTGCGGTCACGCGAGCCGACACAGTGAATGATCCCGATCGCTTTCGGCACGGTCTTGCCGTCCCGCAGTACGATGTTGCCGTTGGTCGGGCCGGCCGCGTTGGTCAGGCGTTCCATCTCCAGCGAAGTGAACACGTTCGCCAGCCGCCCGTAGCCGTAATGGCTGACCCGGCGGGCGTCGAAGATGTCGTAACCCGTCGCCAGGATGATGTTGCCGACCTCGACGTTGATCACTTCGTCTTGCTGGGTGAAGTCAATCGCGTTGGTCGGGCAGAACTTCTCGCACGCCTTACAGGTTCCCTTCTCGAAGTAGATGCAGTTGTCCACATCCATCACCGGGAACTTGGGTACGGCTTGCGGGAAGGGCGTATAGATCGCCTTGCGGTATCCCAGCCCGGCTTCGTAGACCTCATCTACTACTTTCTTCGGGCATTTCTCCTGGCAGATGCCGCAGCCGGTGCATAATTCAGTCTTCACGTGGCGGGCTTTCTTGCGAATGGTCACGTTGAAGCTGCCCACGTAACCGTCCACTTTTTCGACCTCGCTCCAGGTCAGCAGGGTCACGTTGGGGTGTCCGCCCACGTCCACCATCTTGGGGGTCAGGATGCAGGCCGCGCAGTCGAGGGTGGGGAAGGTCTTGTCGAACTGGGCCATGTGCCCGCCGATGGACGGTTCCCGTTCCACCATGTAGACGGGATACCCGGCGTCCGCGATTTCGAGCGCGGCCTGGATGCCGGCGATCCCGCCGCCGACCACCAGGGTGGCCGGGTTGATCGGCACGGTCATCGGTTCCAGCGGCTCGTGGTGGATCACCCGTTCCACACCGCCCGAAACCGCCGCCTGGGCCTTGATCGTGGCGGTCTCCTTGTTGGTATGCACCCACGAGACCTGCTCACGGATCGAGACCATCTCGCACAGGAAGGGGTTCAATCCCGCCCTGGCGCAGGCCGTTCGGAAGGTCCGCTCGTGCAGGTGCGGCGAGCAGGCTGCCACCACCACGCGGGTCAGTTTCTGCTCCTTGATATCCTTCTCGATCAGTTCCTGGCCCAGGCTGGAGCACATGAATTTATAGTCACGGGCGATGACCACGCCGCGTTCTTTCAGCCGGCTGGCAGCCCACTGGGCGACCTGGACCACGTCCACCGTCCCGGCGATATTCGTGCCGCAGTGGCAGACGTAAACCCCGATGCGCTCCTGGACTTCAGGCTTGCTACCGTTGTGTTTGGTCATTTCGCCACCTCATCTTTCTCCGCCGTCTTCGGCCCCCGGGTCGGGAGCGGTTTCGGCATGGGCAACCCCTCGGCCTTGCGCATCCGCGGCGGGACAAGTTCGACCGGCTCCGGCGCGTCCAGCCCGATCTTGCCCAGGGCCTTGCGGGCGCTGACCAGTTCGGTGCCGAAGCCGAGTTCCTTCGGGTCGAGGCCGAAGGCCAGGCCCATCAACTGGGTGAAGAACACCACCGGCATCTGGTAATTGGTGCCGAAGTGCTGGTTGGTCTCGTTCTGGTAGGCGTCCAGGTTCATCTGGCACATCGGGCAGAGAGTCGCCATCAGGTCGGCTTCGTAGTTATCGGCGGAGGAAACCAGCCGCCGGATCAGCTCGAAAGCGGTATCAGGCCCAATGTGAGGCATGTGTCCGCCGCAGCAATGGGTCTTGAGCGGGAAGTCAATCACTTCCGCCCCCAACGCCTGGAGCAGCAAATCCAGTTCGATGGGATGCTCGTGGTCCGACCAGCGGTGTTCGTAATCAGGACGCGGCACCATGCAGCCGAGGTAAGGCGCTACCCGCAGCCCCTTGAGCGGGCGGACGACCTTGTCGGCGATGTTGACCAGCCCGATGTCGTAGACCAGCACGTCGAGCAGGTGACGGATGTCGAGCGAACCCGGCTTATATGAAAGGCCGCCGGCTGCCAGGGCGTCGTTGACCATTTTGCCGAGCCTGGGCTGCTCCTGCATGTAATAATCGGCTTTGGCAAGGTTGAGGTAACAGGCGCTGCACGGGGCGACCACGGTCCGGTTGCCGTTGGCCTGCCGGGAGGCCAGGGCCAGGTTGCGGCTGATGAGGGCGTAAGCGGGCGTCAGGCTGATGCCGAGGTACTCGGTTGCGCCGCAGCAGTTCCAGTCTTCGATTTCTTCCATCTCAAGCCCGACGATCTTTGCCACCGCGCGGAGCGAGGTTTCGTAGGCCCGGGCGCTGGTTTCCATGGAACAACCGGGATACAAGAGATATTTGTTACCGGCCATGATCGGCCTCCAGTTCTTTGGCTCGCTGCAGGATGGCCTTGAGCTGTTTGATGTTCTTGATCCGTTTGGGGGTGATAGCCATGCGCTGCTTGCTGAGCAATCCCAGCCCCATCGGGGCCATGCTGGGCAATCGCAGGGGGAAATGTTTCAAATAATGGCGGGTCGCCAACCCGAATTCGAAGCCGCGCCCGTATTCTTCGACCATATCCACGAAGGTTTTCGAGAAATCGGGGGCCGTTGAATCCTGGAACAAACGGGCTTCGATGGCCATGCCTTTGAGCGTGTACATCACGTCCGCAATATGCACATTTTGCGGGCAGCGCACCACGCAGTGGTAACAGGAGACGCAAATCCAGGGCGTGTTGCTTTTCAACGCGGCTTCGCGCATCCCGGCCCGCAGCATGGCGAACAATTGACGCGGCGTGTGGTCCATGTCTGCCGATGAGGGACAGGACCCGCCGCAGGTCCCGCACTGGATGCACATCTCCAATCTGGAGACGCCCGCGGTGCGGGCGGATACTTCGTCCAGCAGGGACAGGTCTTCGATCATGAGCTTGGGGATCGTCTTTGGGGGATCGAGCGTTTGGGGAGTTGTCATAGGTGTCCTCTTTGTGAATTAAATACGCCACAGCCAACACCCAGGCTGTGACGAATCAATTGTGCAGGCGTCACTCATAGTATGTGACAATTTTCACAAATCGGATAGTATGGGATGTCACGGTTAAATTGTGACATTTGTCACAATTGAAAAAGTATACTTGTGCAGACAGCGCGAAATACATTACCGTGCTTGTCTGGACAAATTATATTCTTGCAAGACCAGCGGGATGGGTACTCAAGAGTTGCCAGGAACGGAGTCCGAAGTCTCCTGACTTCGGAAAAAATCTGACCCTTACAGGATGCTTCGCGAAGATTTTGGACTCCGACCAACTTTTTCTGACAACCTTTGTGTGTACACAAGCAGGTTATTGGGAATGAAAAATCCTGATCGGGAAAAACTTGATATAATCCCACCGAATTCATCCAATTAAAAGTACACCCGATGAGCACAGGAAGGAGTGCAAGATGAAGATTAACTTTTCCATGTGGAAAAAAGCGCTTAACGTGATCCCCGATGTTTCCAAAGAAGAGTGGGATAAACTCGACGTCGTCTCGAAGTGGCTGATCTCGACCCGGGCCGCGGTGCTGATCATGACCTTCATCTCCGCCGCCCTGGCCGGTCTCTTCGCCCTGCGTGACCAGGCCTTCCAGTTCCTGCCCTGGCTGGCGCTGACCTTCGGCCTGATCCTGGCCCATGCCAGCAACAACATCTTCAACGACTTCACCGATTACGTGCGCGGCGTGGACAAGGACAACTACTACCGCAATATCTACGGCGCCCAGCCCATCGCCAAAGGGCTGATGACCCGTCGCCAGCACCTGACCTATTTCGCCGTCACCGCCCTGATCGCCCTGGTTTTGGGCCTGTATCTGATCTGGAGCACAGGGTTCAGCTCAACAGCCTGGGTCTTGCTCGGACTCGGCGCGTTCTTCCTCCTGTTCTATACCTGGCCGCTTAAAGGCATGGCTATGGGCGAGGTCGCGGTGCTGATCGTCTGGGGACCGCTGATGATCGGCGGCGGCCATTATGTCTTGACCCAGGAGTGGAACTGGTTCGTCGTCATCGCCAGCCTGCCTTACGTGCTGGGTGTGACGACCGTCATCTTCGGCAAGCACATTGACAAGCTCGACATGGATCAGAAAAAGGGCATCCACACCCTGCCGGTGGTCATCGGCGAAAAGGCTTCCCGCTACGCCGTCCTGGGGATGATGATCGTCCCTTACCTGATCACCGTCTATCTGATCGTCGCCAGATTTTTCACCCCGGTCCTGTTGATCGTCTTCCTGACGCTGCCGGCTTTCCTGAAGATCTATCCGATCTTCCTGAAACCCAAGCCGGAGACCCGCCCCGAAGGGAGTATCGGCTGGCCGTTGTACTTCGTAGGTTATGCTTTCTACAATAACCGCAGGTTCGGCTCGCTCTTTATGTTCGGCTTGCTGGCAGATGTGCTGATCCGCATTTTCCTGCCGGCTTTCTGGCGCTAGATCGGAGCGGGTTTCCCCCGCTCCCTTTTGCGTAAAACGGACAAATGTGTCCGATTTCACGAAAACAAAAGTATAATTTCATTCATCAAAAGGAGAAACAGCCTATGAACATTAATTTTGGCATGTGGCGTAAAGCCATCTGGCAACTGGTCAAAATGGACGATAAAAAGGAATGGGACGCCCTGGATGTCGTCTCCAAATGGCTGATCGCCACCCGGTCCGCAGTCACCACCGTAACCATCTACTCTTGTATCATCGCCGGACTTTTAGCCTGGCGCGACGACCACTTCGCCTGGCTGCCCTGGATCATCGTCACCCTGGGCCTCTTCATTGCTCACGGCACCAACAACCTGCTCAACGACTACACCGACTTCAAGCGCGGCGTGGACAAGGACAACTACTTCCGCACCCAGTACGGCGTCCACCCGCTCGTGCAGAATTTCTGGACCCGCAGCCAGCAGATCCAGTGGTTCCTCGTCAGCGGCGTGATCGCTTTCCTGTCGGGGGTCTTCGCCCTGTTCTACACCGGATTCAACTCGAGCGTGGTCGGCCTGTTCGTCTTCGGGGCGCTGCTCCTGCTCTTCTACACCTGGCCGCTCAAATACTGGGCGCTCGGCGAACTGGCGATCTTCCTCGTCTGGGGGCCGATCATGATCGCCGGGGTTTACTTCGTGCTCGCGGCCGGCAAGGACGGCGACTTCACCAACCTGTGGAACGTGGCCCTGGCGGGCATCCCATTCGGCTTGAGCGTGGCCAGCATCAATGTCTCGAAGCACATTGACAAGCTGAACGACGACAAAGCCAAAGGCGTGGGCACCTTCCCGGTGCGGGTCGGCCAGACCTTCGCCCGCATCACCAACATCCTCATGCTGGTCATCACCTATGCCGTCATCACCTATCTGGTCGTGGACGGCTACTTCTCGACCTTCATCCTGCTGGCGCTGTTCGCCCTCCAACGGGCGTTCTTCGCCGTCGCCGTCCTCTCCAAGCCGCGGCCCGACGGTCCCCCGCAAGGCTTCGAAGCCTTCTGGCCCACCTGGTTCTCCGGCTTCAGCTTCTACCACAACCGGCTCTTCGGCCACCTGTTCATCCTGGGCGTGCTGCTCGACACCCTGGCCCGCAAGCTGCCCTTCGACCTGCCATTGAGCGCCAACTGGCTCGGCGTGATCGCCCTAGGCATCGGCGTCGTCATCGCCGGGGTGAAATACGTTCAGGCCAAAGCCAAAAAAGCCAATCCGTAATTCCTCACGCAATACGCGCTACGCAACACTCAAGGAGCCTCGACGAACTCGAGGCTCCTTACGCACCACGCAATACGAATCACTCTTTACGCAACACGATTCTCTCCACCTCGATCCACCCCTCGACCCCCTCCAGCACCCCCCAGCCGAACTTCCCGTCCGGGCGCCAGAAGGCGTACTGGGTATCGATCCAGATGACCAGCCCCAGGGGCGGGCGCGGCGAAACGGGCGTTTCCAGCACGAGGGCCTCGTCCACCCAAAAAGCGGAGCGGGCGGGACTCCACTCGAACCTGTAATCATGCCATTGGGGCACGTCCACGCTGAGGCGGACTCCGTCTTCCTCGACGATGCGGCTCATCCATTGGCGGGCTTTCTTCCGGGAGAAGGGCAGCGCCATCCCCGCCCTCGCCAGCCGCCCAAGCGGGAAAGCCGGCGAGCGGAAGGCTTGCGCCAGGAAGCCGTTGCCCGGCTTGTCATTCCTGAAGGATAAATGGTTTTCCGCCGAAGCATGGAAGAACCAGATCGCGTTCGGCAGGCCTGGCAGGCGCCAGGGGACCCCGCCGAAGCCGAGCGACAATCCAAACGGATCGTTCCACAGCCCGAAGCCCCACGTCCCGGGGATGGAGTCGGCCGAGGCACGCGCCCGCAGGCCCAGGGTCAGGGGCGCTTTCGAGGGGAACTTCCTCCGGGGGAGGTTGGCGTAATCGTCCAGTTGGGCCAGGCGGTAGCCCCCCGGTTTCCAATCCAGCAGCGAAAAGCGGTAACCGTCGGCAGTTGTCGAAACCGAGGCCCCCTCCGTCGCCTGTGTGTTGAAGTTTTCTTCCATTGACTGTTCATCTCCGGTTGACCAGCCACACTCCCAACAGGATGATCGCCCCGCCGGTCAGGGCTGCGGCGGTGACGGCTTCGGCCAGGACGAAAGCCGCCACGACCATCGCCACCAGCGGCTCGATGTACAGGAATGCGCCGGTCTGGGCGGCGGGGAGGGCGCGCAGGGCGTCGTACCAGGCGATGTAGGCCAGCCCGGAACAAAAGACGCCCAGGAAAGCCACGCCCATCCAGCCGCCGAGGGTCAGTTGCGGGACCTCGCCCATCCCCGGCCCGGCGAAAAGCAGCAGACTGGTGAACAGCCAGCCGAAGGTCATCACGTAGAACATCATCCGGGCCGCCGGGTGGGTCTTCAGCCCGCGCCGCGAAAGCGACGAGAACACGGCCCAGTTGAGCGAACTGACCAGGATCAGCACGTCGCCCGGCTCGCCAAATTGGCCGATCGCCAGCGACGACAGGTCGCCCTTGCTGACGACCAGGATCACGCCCGCCGCCGCCAGGAGGATGCCGCCGCTTTGCAGCCAGCTGAGGCTTTCTTTCAGTACCAGCCAGCCGAGCAGGGCCATGAAGACCGGCGTGGTCGCCACGATCCAGGCGGTGGTGCTGGCCTGCGAAGTGACCAGCCCGGTGGATTGCAGCCACTGGTGAAAGGTGATCCCCAGGAAGCCGAGCAGGGCGAAGTAGCCCCACTCGCTGCGATTGGGCAGGGCGAACTGTTTGCGGACCGCGACGGCCACGCCGAGGATGACCACGCCCATCGCAAAGCGCAGCCAGACCACGCTGACGGGGGAAACGTCCCGCAGGGCGACCTTGGTGGCGATGAACGACGCCCCCCAGACGATGACGGCGAACAGGGCTTCGAGATAGGTGACGATTCGGGTCTTGGGCATGGAGGAGTCCTTTGGCGAAGGGATGGTGAATTATATATCGGCTTTTGGCTGTTAGCTATTAGCTATTGGCTGTCAGCGTTCAGCGGTCGGCTTCTGACCCGGCAAGGCTTTTCTGAACAAAGTCCGAGATCTTCTGACTCGGACGAGCCGAGACCCAAAGAGTTTCAACCATGAGGTTACGAAGGACAACAAAGTATTCATGAAAGGGTTTCACCCCGAAGGATGAAAAAGGAGTCCAAAGTCTCCAGACTTTGGCGCCAACGTCGGGAGACGTTGGAGTCCGCGCCCTATTTTCATATCAGGAAAACGACAAAACTTCGTGATCCTTTGTGAGCCTTTGTAGTTGAAAATTCTTGCCCACGTGTGCCTGCGGCCCAATTCAGGCAAGAAGCAAGTATTTCACTGATAAGATATTTACGAGAGCTACAATGACTGAACGACAGGAATGCTCAGATCGAGTAGCGGGGCAAGTCGGTCTCTCCATGGCTGCCGGAGGGGACGGGCTAACAAATCTGAAAAGTTGTTTGCGCGTAAAGGCTTGAATTGCGGGTTGTAAAAGTGCTAGAATTCAGTAACTTGATGCCACGTTTTTCTCCTTTCTCAGATGGATGTGACAACCCGGACTTGTTCCGGGTTGTCACATTAACAGGGACCTCTCTCAATTCAAAGACCCCGTCTCCTCGACGAAAACGGGGTCTTGTATTTCGGGTTTATCCTCAGACTACCAGCCCTCGATGAACTGCTCCCACTCGTCGTTCCCGTCCAGGTGGCGGCCAAAGATGTAAGCCGCGTTGGTGGGCGGCTCGGACGGCTGGTGTCGCAGGCGCATTTGCGCTTCTTCGAGCCGGCGCCCGCCCTTGCGGTGGTTGCAGGTGGCGCAGGCCGCCACCACGTTGGTCCAGATGTGTTCGCCGCCCAGGTGACGGGGCATCACGTGGTCAACGGTCAGGTCCGGTCCCGAACGCCCGCAATACTGGCAGGTATAATTATCGCGGCGGAAGACTTCGCGGCGGGTCAATTTGACCTGCGGCCGCGGCCGCTTGATCATATACTCCAGGCGGATGACCGACGGGGAGGGGATGGTGTACGAAACGGTGTGGATTTCCCCGCGCCCGTTCACGACCATCCCGGCTTTTCCCGAAAGGATCAGCCCGACGGCCCTTCGTGTGGAACAGACGTTAATCGGCTCAAAGTTTGCGTTCAGAACCAGTACCGGGGCGTTCATGTCGCCTCCAAACTTGGCTGATTATAGCACAACCACAAAAAGGAAAAATTGCGATGAAGGTACTGATTGCAGGCGGTACGGGCTTGCTCGGCCAGGTCCTGGCCCGCTCCCTGATTGCGGATAGGCATGAAGTGTGGGTGTTGACCCGCAACCCGGACAAGGCCCGCCTCCCGGCAGGGGCAAAGGCAGTCGGCTGGGACGGGCGGACAACTGAAGGCTGGGGCCACCTGGTAAATGAGATGGATGCGATGGTCAACTTGACCGGCGAAAACCTGGCGAAGTGGCCCTGGACGGAGAAACAAAAGCAGCGTTTCCTCGATAGCCGGGTCCACGCGGGACGGGCGGTCGTGGCCGCCGTTAAATCGGCTTCGCGGCCCCCGAAGGTGCTCGTCCAGGCTTCGGGCATCAACCATTATGGATTGCGCGGCGCGCCTGCCGACGAATCCACCCCGCCGGGCGAGGACTTCCTGGCGCAGTTGACCGTCGCCTGGGAGGACTCGACGAAGGAAGTGGAAGATTACGGGGTACGGCGGGCTGTCATCCGCACGGCGGTGGTATTTGCCAAAAACGCCCTGCTGTTCAAACTGATGGCCCTGCCGGTGCGCCTGTTCGCCGGCGGGCGGATGGCGAGCGGGGAACAGGCCGTCGGGTGGATCCACATCGAGGACCACGTCGCCGCTGTCCGCTTTTTGCTGGAAAATGACCGGGCCGAGGGTCCGTTCAACCTGGTCGCGCCAGGCCAGATGTCCAATGCCGCTTTCTACCGGACCATGGCCCGGGTGATGAAGCGCCCGTATTGGCTCCCGGTCCCGGCATTTGCCATGCGTCTCGTCCTGGGCGAGATGAGCGTGCTGGTGCTCGAAGGGCGCTTTGCCAAACCGTCGAAACTGCTCGAGATGGGGTTCCGGTTCAAATATCCCGAACTGGTAGACGCACTGCGGGATTTGGTGTGAGGAAAAAGACTTCGGAAGTTTTCGGAATGGATTCCTCGCGAGGCCGGCGAAGAAATTTCTGAAGTCTGGGAGGAGAATTGATGTATAATTGCGCCATGCAGAATTTACGATTTGGTTCTTATTATTACACCAGCCCGTAGCCCCCGCCGCGGAGTTTGGACGCGCCCACTCCCGCAGCGGGCGCGTTTTTTGTTGCGAAAAACCGGATGTACGGCGCGTCGTACACCCGCAGAACTGGAGGACAGGATGAACATTGACGAACAAGTCGAATTATTGATGCTCGGCACCGAGTACGGTGACGAGGCGTTGAAACAGGCCATGCAGCGCGAACTGCGCGAGCGCCTGCTGCTGGCCGAAAAGGAAAAGCGCCCGCTGCGAGTGTACTGCGGCTACGACCCGACCTCGACCGACCTGCACCTGGGACATACGATTTCGATGCGCAAGTTGCGCCAGTTCCAGGATTTGGGCCACGAGGTGACTTTCCTGATCGGGAGTTACACCGCGTTGGTGGGCGATCCCTCGGACAAGAACAAGGCCCGCCCGGTGCTGACCCACGAGCAGGTGGCCGAGAACGCCAAAACCTACGCCGAGCAGGCTTTCAGGGTGCTCGACCGGGAGAAGACGATCGTGCGCTACAACGGCGAGTGGCTGTCGGAACTGTCGCTGGTGGATCTGATCCGCCTGGGGCAGAATTTCACCGTGCAGCAGTTTTTGGCGCGGGAGAATTTCGCCAAGCGGCTGGAATCCGGCGAGCCGATCTTCCTGCACGAGACCTTCTACGCCCTGATGCAGGGCTACGACGCGGTGGCGATGGAGACCGACGTGCAGGTGGGCGGCACGGACCAGTTGTTCAACATCATCGTTGCCGGGCGCAAGTTGCAGGAGGCGCTGGGCCAGAAACCGCTGGTGGGGATCATCTGCGGCATCCTGCCCGGCACCGACGGCGTGAAGCGCATGTCGAAGTCCACCGGCAATATCGTGCCGATCAACACCGGGGCGGAGGACATGTACGGCAAGGTGATGTCCATCCCGGATTTTGCCATGCCGCAATATGCCCGCCTGGCGACGCGCTGGACCCCGAACGAAATCGAGGCCTTCGAGGCAGACGTGAAGGCCGGGGCAGTCCATCCCCGCGATGCGAAGATGAAACTGGCAAGGGAGATCGTCAGCATCTTTTACAGCGACGACGAAGCCTTGACGGCCGAGCAGGCTTTCGTCAACCTGTTCCAACAGGGCAACCTGCCGGACGAGATGCCTGAGTACGCCTTGCAGACGGGCCAGTCGGTGCTGGAGGTGCTGATCGCTTCAGGGATGGTGGCGAGCAAAAGCGAGGGACGCCGCATGGTGGACCAGAAGGGCGTCCGCCTGGACGGTGAGACGCTCGAAGACCCGAGCGCGGCTTTCCCGCACCCGGGCGTGCTGCAAGTGGGCAAGCGCAAGTTCGTGCGGGTGAGGTAACGGATCGGGCAGCGGATTGGGAAGCGGATTTAGCAGCGGATTGGGAAGCGGAGAAACGGATTTGGTAGCGGATTTGGAAACGGATTTAGCAGCGGATTGGGAAGCGGAGAAACGGATATGGCAACGGATTGGGCAGCGGATTGGGAAGCGGAGAAACGGATATGGCAACGGATTTAGCAGCGGATTTAGGAAACGGATAAGCGGATGGGTGGTGTTAGAGGGCGGTTTTGACGCCTGGAATAATAAAGAACGGCGGCTGATTTCAGCTGCCGTTCTGTTATTCTTTGCCAGAGATCATTTTGAGAAATTGTTCGACGATGACCGGGTCGAAGTGCTTGCCGCTTTCATCCCGCAGGTATTGGATCGCCTGCTCCCTGGACCAGGCTCCGCGGTAGGGCCGGTCGGAGGTCAGCGCATCCCAGACATCTATGACGGCGAAGATACGCGCCGCCAAGGGGATGTCGTAGCCTTTGAGTCCGCGCGGGTAGCCGCTGCCATCCCATTTTTCGTGGTGGCAATAGGGGATGTCCTCGGCCGACCGCAGGTAACTGATGGGCGTGATCAGGTCGTGGGCGTAGCGGGGGTGCTGGCGCATGATCTCCCATTCTTCCTCGGTCAGTTCGCCGGGCTTGTTGAGGATGTTGTCGGGGATGCCCATTTTGCCGATGTCGTGGAGCAGCACCCCGCGCCGGATGTGGACCAGCTCCTGGTCCGGGACGCCGATGAGCCGCGCCAGGCGGACGGTCAGGTCGGTGACGCGGCGGGTATGTCCCTGGGTTTCCTTGTCGCGCAGTTCGAGGGCGCGGCCCCAGCCTTCGAGGGTGCTGTCGTAGGCCATGGCCAGTTCCTGGTTGGAGCGTTGCAGGTTTTCGAGCAGTTGGGCGTTGTCAATGGCGATGGCGGCCTGCCCGGCCATGGTGTGCAGGAAATCGAGCCATTCTTCATCGGGATTCAGCTCGTGGCGGTGGAAGACCTCGATCACGCCTTTGACCTGGCCTTTGGCGATCAGTGGCAGCCCGATGTAGGCCAGGAAGCCCTCCGTGGCAAACGGCAGTTGGGTGGTCAACAGGCCGAGTTCGCCGGTGGCGTTCAGGAGCTTGAGGGACTGCCGAGCCAGGACCACCCGGCCTCCCAGGCTGTTGTTCAGGGGCAGACTGACCCGTCCGATGGGCACCGAGCGGAATCCTCGTCCGGCGGTATAGGCCAGTTGTTGCAGGTCCGGGTTGAAGATGGCCGCGGCGACCGCATCCACCTTGAGCTGGTTGATCAGGTGTTCGACCAGCAGGTCGAGGGTGATGCGGATGTCCATGCTGGAACTGATGGCGGTGTCCACGTCGCGCAGGGCCATCAGGCGCTGGACCTGAAGCTCGGTCTTGCTGTGCAGCGAGGCCCGCTGGATGGCGTTGCCGGCCATTTCAGACAGAGTGGTCAGGAGGTTGCTGTCATTCTTCGAAAAATTGCGGGGATGTTTCCCGGCCACGCAGATGGCGCCGATGATATTTAGCGAGGTGCGGATGGGGACGCACAGGCCGCTCCAGCCGGAGGGGATCAACTCCTGGTTGAATTGGGTGATGTGCCGATCATCCCGGAATTCGCCGGTGAAGTAGGGTTCCCCGGTCTGGAAGACGTATCCGCTGATGTCTTCGCCGGGTTTGATGGTGTAGGTGCTGAGGGGGTGCAGCCAGCCCCGGGCGGTCGCCATGTTGAGTTGCCCGCTGATGGGGTCATAGAGCCAGATCGCTCCCACGTCGGTGCTCATGACGATCAGGGCTTCGTTGAGGATGATGGGCAGCATGGCTTCCAGGTTTTGGGCCATGCGCAAATTGACGGAAACCCGGTTGACGACTTCGAGTTCGTACAGCCGTCGCCGGGTTTCGGTGAACAGGCGTGAATTCTCGACAACGGCCGCAGCATAGGAAGCCAGCATTTCGAGGACGCGCTGCTCTTCAGGACCGTAAGCAGGGGTGCGGTACGACTGGGCGGAGATCATCCCGATGACCCTTTCCCCGATGATCATCGGGACGGCCAGCGCAGACTGGACGACCCGTTCGTCGCCGAAGTGGATCACGTTCGGGGGCGGATCTGTTTTCAGGTTGTTCAGGATGACCGCTTTTCCCGATTTAATGATCTGCCCGCTCAAGCCCTGGTCGGCGGGGACACGCCTGGGCGGGAAAATCTGGCCCCCCTCGGCCAGGTAGACGGCGTGGTTCTCCTGGCGCGCCTCGTCTCGCAGGGTGATGACGAAGGCGTCACAATCCATCAATTTGCTGGCGGCCTCATGGATGGCTGTGTAGGTGTGGTCGAGCACCTGGATGGCTTTGATGACTTCCTGGCTGACTCGGTGCAGTACGTCGCTCCGTTCAGCTGAGAGGACGGCATCCTGGTACAGTCGCGCGTTTTCGATAGCCATTTCCGCATGGCGGGCAAAGGTCTGGGCCAGCGCGCCCTGGCTTTCGTCGTAGACGCCGGGCTTGTGGCTGTCCAGGGTGATGCAGCCGATGGGTTCCCCGCGCACGATCAAGGGAATGCCCATCCAGCCGTGGATGTCTTCGGATTTACCCCAGTCGTGGAAGCGCGGGTCTTTTTGGGCGTCCGGCAGGATAACCGGTTGTTTTTGGGCGATGATTTCCCGGTAAAGTTGGTCGTCCGCCGGGAAAGTGGCGTTCGCCAGGAGGTCGGGGTTGGAAAATCCCCGGGTGGCGGCCATGCGGAGCAGGCTGCCTTCCTGGAGCAACACGCTGGCGCTGTCATACGGGACTACGGCGTTGATGGACTTCAGGACGTTGTCCAAAACCTGGTCAATGTCCAGCGAGGAGGAGACCGATTCGACGGCCTGGCGCAGGGTTTCGGCCTCGTGGCGTTTCTGCTGTTCGGCGTTGTACAGGCGGGTATTTTCGATGGCCAGCGCGGCATGGTGGGTGAAGGCCAGCGCCAGTTGGGCATCTTCCGGTTTGAAATAATTATCCTGCTTGCTGTCCACCGCGATCATGCCGATGACTTCGCCGCGCACCAGCAGGGGGACGCCCATCCACGAGTGGATGTGGTCGTGGGGCGGCCGGTTGAAGGGGGGGTACTTTTTGCGGGCATCGCCCAGGATGAGCGTTTTCTTGTGCTCGATAACCTCCGTGTTCGGGTTATCACCCGGGACCGGGAATCGCAGCCCCAGGACATCCTCTTTGTTCGCCCAGCCCCGTCCGCCCACGATCTCGAGGAATCCGTCACCCAGCAGCATAATGGAGGCGCTGTCGTAGGGGACGACCCGCATCATGGCGTCCAGGATCAGGTTGATGGCATCCTCCCAATCCAGAGTGGCCGCGACGATGGCCGCGGCCTCCCGGAGCGTTTCCGCTTCCCGGCGGCGGCGCTGCTCGGATTCGAATAACCTGGCGTTTTCGATGGCGGTCGAGGCCTGGTTGACGAAGGTTTGCGCTATGGCGGCATCTTTCTCGGAGTAAGCGCCCACTTCACGGTTGTCAACGGAAATGTAGCCGATGACTTCGTCTCTCACGACGAGAGGCAGGGCCATCCAGCCGCGAATATATTCGGTGCCGGGAGTTTTGACGAAGCGGGGATCCGCCTGGGCATTGGCAATGACCAGGGGGCTGTGCGTGGTGGTCAGTTCGCTCCATTTGTGGAGGTCGTCGAAGGTCTGCCCTATCCATGCGAAACCTTCCGGCAGCCCCTTCCCGGCGACGATCTGGTGCGTATCCTCCCGCTCCAGGATGACCGAGGCGCTGTCGAAGGAGATGATCTTCCCCAGCATCTCCAGGATGGTTTCGAGCAGCAGGCGCAATTCCAAGGATGAGGTGATGGCGGTCGTGGCTTCCCGCAGCGTTTCGGCTTGCTGCCTCTGTTTCCGTTCGATCTCGAAAAGGCGCACTCTTTCGATGGACGTTGCCAGTTGGCCGGCCAGTGTGCTCAGCAGGCGTTCATCCGCCTGGGTAAAGGCGTTCAGGGATTTGCTTTCCACATTGAAGACGCCGATGATCTTGTCATTTATCTTGATTGGCACACAAAGCTCGGACTTGATGCCGTCTGTCACCGGAACGTAATTTGGGTAGCGGCTGACATCGCCGAGCGAAACGGGGACCCCGGTCGAGGCGACCTGGCCAGTAATGCCTTGATCCAGCCGCAGTTTGAGCCTGCGCATCTCGTCCGGGATGCCGTGGTAGGAAGGGTGTGGGATAAGGAGACCTTCATCATCCAGGAGCAGGATGCCACAGTTATCGGGGTAGAGGGTGGTGCCGATGACCATCGTCACCTTGCCGATGAGCGCATCCTGGTCGGTGGCAGTGGTCCCGGCAAGGGCCGCGGCGTGGAGCAGGGTCAGTTCCTGGAGCTGACGCCAGATCTCGTCCTCGCTCTTTTCCCGCTGGATGGCTGCGCTCAGGATGTTCGCCGCAGTTTTTAGTGTGTCAATCTCGGTGAAATCCCATTTCCGTTCGTCAACGCAATCGTCCAGCCCGATGAACCCCCACCAGTTGTTGTTGACTGTGATCGGCACGCAGATGATCGAAAGGATGTTCTCTGCCCTCAATTCCACCTGTTCGCTGGCAGGGAGGTCGCGCACCAGCCCCTGCACGATCTCGTTCTTCTCCATGATCGGGATCCAGCGTTCGAAGCCGTCGGTCCTGAAATTTATACCGTTCAGGTTGGGGTTGTCAATCTGCGTCGAGATGCCGGGCGCGCACCACTCGTAAGGCATGTGGAAAACGTGTTCGTCCTGGGATTGGCGGAGGAAGACGTAAGCCCGGCTGACCCTGGCCGCCTTGCCCAACAACATCAGGAAATAATTGACATTCTCTTCCCACGATTCGCGCAGGAAAGTATCGGCGGCCAGGCTGACCGCGTTGAGGATGTTCTCGCGCCGGCGCAGGTTCTCTTCGATTTCAAGGCGTTCCATCTCGGTCGAAGCCCGTTCGGCAAAAGTCGAGATGACCGAGAAGGTCAGGAACGTTTCATCCCATTTCTTATGGTGCATGGCGACGATGATCCCGATGGATTTGCCGTCCGCCGTGTAGAGGGGAACGCCCATATAACTGCGCATCCCCATCTTGACCAGGGCTGTATCCTTGGGAAATTTTTCCTGCACGTCTCCATTGTAGATGCAGGGTTCCTTGCCGATCACGGTTTGGCAGGGCGTACCGTCAAGATCGTACTCGAAATTTTGGGCGATCTCCCCGCCCTGGCAAACGGCCAGGGTCTCGACCATGTTGTGACCCTTGGTCCTCCCAACGAACACGAGGTCGGCATCCAGGAGGTTCTGAAGCTCCGTGACCAGGTTCCGAAAGAACTCCGTGCCGGTCGTCCGCGAGGTCCCTTTGAGGACCGCATGCAGGGTCTGTTCGGTCCGCTTGCGGTTTGTGAGGTCGAACATGATTCCCTGCCAGAAAAGCGGTTTCCCGTTTTGGTCCCTGTTGAGGGTGGAATCTTCCTTGATCCAGACGTATCGCCCGTCCTTGGCCCGCAGCCGGTATTCCATGCGGAAAGGTTCCCCGCTCCTGGTCGTGCGCTCATCCTCAGCCAGGACGCCCGGCCGGTCTTCCGGGTGGATGCTCTCCGCCCAACGGAGATTATCTTTCCATTCCTCCGGGGTATATCCCAGTATCTCTTCCACCTTGGGGTTGACGTAAATGGTTTTTTCCGGGTTGTCCGCATCGTTTATAAAAACGATGGCGGGGATGTTTTCGACCAGCGAGCGATACCGGGCTTCGGTCTCCCGCAGTGTTTGCTCGGCCAGTTTGATCTTTTCATCCCGCTGCACCCGGCTGGTGATATCCTGGACGAACCCTTCATAGTAAAGGATTTGCCCCGATCTGTCCGGGACGGCGCGGGCGTTGACCTTCGTCCAGATGACGGAGCCGTCCTTGCGCAGGGTTTGTAGTTCGAAATTTTCGACGATCCCGTGCTCCTGCAATTCGGCCACCATCCGTTTTTGATCTGCCTGGTCGGCGAAAAACTGGTGGGCGATGCTCCCGATCGAGCCGACCATGTCTTCGGGAGAATCGTACCCGAAGATCCGGGCCATGGCGGGGTTGACGTTCACGAATCGCCCCTCGGTGGTCGCCTGGAAGATCCCCTCGAGGGCGTTGTCGAAGATATTTTTATAGGCTCCTTCCGCGATAGGCCTCGGCAGGCGCGGGTAAACAGCCACCGCAATATACAGGATGACCAGTGACCCGATAACAAAAATCAAATTCCCGATCGTCCCTGCCAGGGAGATTTGTTCGGAGGTACTGTCCTTGCGGATCACGAAATGGAAAAACAGCATCCAAACTCCCCCCAGAATGCTGTAGACGATGATTGCTTTGGTTATCAGCTCAACTTTTTTGCTGACCACGAAATCTCCGAAGTCGAGATGGGTTCAAACTGGGGTTTATTATAGATGGTTTTCTTAAGTGGAAAATTACAATTGAGATAACTCTTGGGAGGGGGTCGAGTCGACATTTGGCCGATGAACGAACATGGCGATTAACGAAAAAAACGAGCCGACCGGCTCGCTCATAATCAAGAGGCGTCAAGGGGGTTTGCGGCAGTCCCCGAAGGGGGAACCCGCGATCAGCGTTTCGACAGGCTCAACATGAAGGTTTTGCAGACCCTTGCCTCACGTCTCCGCATGGGGGTGCCACTCGGCGAGAGCCAAACAAAAAACGAGCCGCTCCGGCTCGCTCACAATCAAGAGGCGTCGACGGGATTTGAACCCGTGATCAGGGTTTTGCAGACCCTTGCCTTACCACTTGGCCACGACGCCATCAATAAAAAGAGCGGGCGATGGGACTCGAACCCACGACCTTCTCCTTGGCAAGGAGACGTTCTACCACTGAACCACGCCCGCAAATTCTTGGCCTCATAACTGGCCGAGAGTGCCGAGAGACAGAATCGAACTGACGACACCGCGATTTTCAGTCGCGTGCTCTACCAACTGAGCTATCTCGGCTTGTATTCGGTTGTTAAGCGTGGGTGATTTTACTAGCAGACATAGAGATTGTCAAGCAAGATTTTTTGATCGCCGTAACGCCGGGCCGCCCTTGACTTTTGTGGGTGAGCATTGTATAGTTAATAGAACGCTTGTTCTTATTTGCGCGGCCAAATAGGAGTATTATCATCTTGTTCATCTAAATTTGATGGTATAAATCCCGGTTAAGCTGGGAGCTTGCCGTCCGTTGCGTAACCCTGGGCCGGATTGCCCAGACGCAAGCCAGTATTGGGTGTCGGGTCCGGGCACTTACGCAGTATTTTGTAGATCGAGAAAGGTTTTACCTTACCGGAGGAAAAAATGACGACAACCAAAACATCTTCGACTTTGCAAGGGAAAAAATTTGCCACTCCCTCGATTTCGGAACTGCGCGCCCTGTTCAACGGGCGGGTGATCGCTCCAAGCGATGCTGCCTACAACGAGGCGCGCACAGTTTTCTATGGCGGGATTGACCGCCGCCCGGCGGCTATCATCCGGGTGATGGACGCCGGCGACGTTTGCCGGGTCGTGTCGCTGGCTCGCGAGAACGGCTTCGAGCTTGCCATCCGCAGTGGCGGACACAGCGTTGCCGGCCACTGTGTGACCGAAGGCGGCATTGTGCTGGACCTTTCTGGCATGAAGGGGTTGCAAATAGATCCCGTGGGACGTACCGCCTGGGCCGAAACCGGCCTCAGCGCGGGTGAATACACAACCGCGGCGGGCACCCACGGACTGGCGACCGGGTTCGGCGATACCGGCTCGGTGGGGATCGGGGGCATTACCCTGGGCGGCGGGATCGGATACCTTGTCCGCAAGTACGGCTTGACGATTGACGACCTGCTGGCTGCCGAGATCGTCACCGCCGACGGGCAACTTCTCCACGTGGATGACGAGTCTCACCCGGACCTGTTCTGGGCGATCCGCGGCGGCGGAGGCAACTTCGGGGTCGCGACCCGTTTCCGGTTCCGGCTGCACGAGGTCGCCTCCATCGTCGGCGGGATGCTGATCCTGCCCGCCACGCCTGAAGTCATCGCCTCGTTCATCGCCGAGGCCGAAGCTGCGCCGGAAGAACTCTCGACCATTGCCAACGTCATGGCTGCGCCGCCGATGCCGTTTGTGCCCGAGGAGGTCCACGGCAAACTGATCCTGATGGCCCTGATGGCCTACGCGGGGGATGCCGATGCCGGCGATCGTGCCCTGGCGCCGTTCCGGGCGCTGGCGACGCCCCTCGCCGACATGCTGCGGCCAATGACTTACCTGGAAATGTACCCGCCCGAAGAGGGTGAATACCACCCGGTAGCGGCCGCGCGCACAATGTTCGTCAACCAGGTTGACCGTTCCGTGGCTGGGACGATCCTGGACCACCTCAAAGCCTCGACCGCTTCGATGGGCGTGGCCCAGCTGCGGGTCCTGGGCGGTGCGATGGCCCGCGTCCCCGCCGACGCAACCGCGTTCGCCCACCGCCGGTCACGGATCATGGTGAACGTCGCCGCGCTGTACGAACAGATGGACGAGAAGCCGGTCCACGAAGCCTGGGTCGCCGAATTTGCGGCCGCGTTGCAGCAGGATGACTTCGGAGCCTACGTCAATTTCCTGGGCGACGAGGGCGAGGCGCGGGTCCGCGCCGCTTATCCGGGCCGGACCTGGGAGCGGCTGGCGGCGGTCAAAGCCCGCTACGACCCGGACAACCTGTTCCGGCTCAACCAGAACATCCCGCCGACAGGCGCTTGACGAGAGACGATTACCCAGAGAGGAGTTCCTATGAGAAGGCTCATGGTTCACGAGTTCATTTCGCTGGATGGTGTGATCCAGGCGCCGGGCGGCGCAGACGAAGACACCGACGGCGGTTTCGCCCACGGCGGCTGGACGTTGCCGTATTGGCATGATGACATTGGCAAACATTTCGACCAGGCAATGGCTCAGGCTGACACGCTGTTGCTGGGACGAAAGACGTGGCAGATCCACGGCGGCGCGTTCGAGCCGATGCCGGCCGGCGACCCGTTTGGAGATGTGATGAACGGCATTCGCAAGATCGTTGTTTCCACTACGTTGAAATCGGCGGCGGACTGGCGGAACTCGACCCTCATCAGCAGCAACGTTGTCGAAGCGGTGCGCAACCTGAAAGGGCAACCCGGCAAAGACATCCTCATTGACGGCAGCAGCGTGCTGATCCACTTGCTGGCAGAAAACGATCTGGTGGATGAATACAGTTTCCACGTTTATCCCCTGGTGCTGGGCGGCGGTAAACGCCTGTTCCCGGAAGGGAAACGCATCAACCTGAAACTTGTCGAATCGAAGGCGCTTCCAACCGGTGTGCTGTTCCAGCGCTATCAGCCTGCTAAATAACCTGAATTTAGAGTTCCCAAAACCTCAAGCCGCAGATTGAGCCAATTCACGCGAAGTAAGGGCAGTCCGCCGAATCGGGTTGCGCCAAAATGTGGGTAATCACCAAGAATCTTCCCTTGACCTGAACCTGCTTCCGCACTACAATCCCCGGACGTATCTTGGGACGGATCAGGGCGTGGGAGATACCCCACTTTCCCTTCCTTGGACGAGATGCTCACGAACTATTCTGGAAGGGAACCATGTTCGAAACGCTCACCGGACGACTCAACCAAGTCTTCGACCAGCTCCGCCGCCGGGGTAAACTCTCCGAAGCCGACGTGGATGCCGCCATGCGCGAAGTCCGTCTGGCGCTGCTCGAAGCGGACGTGCATTACAGCGTGGTCAAGGATTTCGTAGCCCGCGTCCGCCAGCGGGCCATCGGCGCGGAAGTCTCGAAGGCGCTCAACCCGGGCCAGCAGGTGATCAAGATCGTCCACGAAGAGATGATCGCCACCCTGGGCGAACCCGCCCCGCTCAACCTGTCGGGGCCGAAACCGCGCGTCGTCCTGCTGGCCGGCCTGCAAGGGTCCGGCAAGACCACCGCGGCGGGCAAGCTGGCGCGCATCTTCCGTTCGCGGGGCGAACGCGTCATGCTGGTGGCCGGCGACCCGTACCGTCCCGCCGCCATCCAGCAATTGCAAAATCTCGGCCAGCGCCTGGATGTGCCGGTCTTCACCCAGAGTGGGATCAAACCGCCCGACCTGGCGAAGAAAGCCTTCGACCAGGCCGAAAAAGGCGGCTACTCGCTTGTGATCGTGGACACCGCCGGGCGTTCCCAACTCGACGATGCCTTGATGGAGGAATTGCGGGCGATTTCTGCCAGGGTCAAGCCGGTGGAGACCCTGCTGGTGATCGACTCGATGATCGGCCAGGAGGCCCTGCGCATCGCCGAGGGCTTCCGGGACGCGGTCACGCTGACCGGCCTGATCCTGACCAAAATGGACGGCGACGCCCGGGGCGGCGCGGCCATCTCGATCCGTTCGGTGACCGGCGTGCCGCTCAAGTTCCTGGGCACCGGCGAAAAGCTGGATGCCCTCGAAACCTACGACCCGGCCCGGCTGGCCTCCCGCATCCTGGGCATGGGCGACGTGATCGGCCTGATCGAAAAAGCCGAAGCCGCTTTCGACGCCGAGACAGCGCAGAAAAGCGCCGAGAAGATGCTCAAGGGCCAGTTCACCCTCGAAGACTGGCTCGACCAGATGCGGCAGATGCGCAAGATGGGGCCGCTCAGCCAGATTTTGGAAATGATCCCCGGCCAGGTCGGGCAGGCCGCCCGCAACGTCAACCCGCAGGATGTCGAGAAGAATTTCAAGCAGGTCGAAGCCATCATCAATTCGATGACCCGCCGGGAGCGCCGCAACCCCGACATCCTGAACGCCTCCCGCCGCCGCCGTATCGCGGCCGGTTCCGGCACCCAGGTCCAGGACGTGAACCGCCTGATGAAACAGTTCCGCGACCTGGAGCGGCTGATGAAACAGGTCCAAAAGACGGGCGGGCGCAACCTGCGCGGTTTGTTTGGGTAGGGATAAGGTTGCCGGGTTGAATGTGATACCGAGATGACAGACGTCAGTTGATTTTGCGTGGAGAATTCCGTATAGTTGGGATGATGCTTCCTGAACGAGTAAAGGAGTTCGCTACATGAACTGGAAAATCTTCTTCATCAAGTTTTTTCGCAACGTTGCTATCGGCGTGGTTTTAGGAGTTGTCATTCTTGGTGGGTTTGGATACCTGCTCTCAGGCATGGAAGGCCTTGTCAACATGGCGTATTGGGGGTTTGCACTCGGGCTGATCGGCGGTTTTTCCGCTGGCATTGGGGTGATATTCGAGGCAAACTTTTGGGGCAGGGATGCGAATTATAAAATGTTCCCGGAATGGAACTGGTTTATAAAGCAATCCGACGATGACGATAAGAAACCAAATTTTTAGGTTGAGCGGATTGGCCGGGAACGGTTAGGGCTGACCAGCACACGGAGAATACGGGATTCCCTATATTTTTCTGGCTCTCTGGTATTTGGTGGGGTCGCCCATTTATTCACCATTGAGGTCACAGAGTCTACAGAGAAAACCTTTTAGGCTCTTCCGTAACAAACGGGAAAGAGCCTAAACACAAAGTCACACGA
>JBMOMN010000009.1:369474-416025 GCA_049324115.1 Chloroflexota bacterium | reverse complement strand
ATGGAAAGCCTAAACCTTGAACGACATGCAACCTGCCCCAATTGGAACTACACCATTCGCCCACGCCTCTCTTCTGCTTGAGATCGGTTGTTAAAGTGCGGAAGTTATTTTTACACGACTACTAAGTACCTTACAAATTAAATCCTTGCTTTTTGCCTGCACTGAACCGCAGGCACACGGGCGCAAGAATTTAAACCACGAAGGTCACGAAGGGTCACGAAGGTTTTCCTTTGTGACCCTGATATGAAAATAAAAGTAGCGCAACATTCATGTTGCCTTCGGGGCGCAAGATAAATCTTACGGTACTGATTTTCATCCTTCGGGGTGAACGGAGTTCATGGATACTTTGTGGTTGAATCCTTTTGGGTTTCGGCTTCTCCAAGTTAGGGCTTGATGAACGCCACCAGCCAATCGTTGATCTTCGAGAACGGCGCGCTGTTGCCGTAAATGGCCGTCGTCCCGCAACCCAGCGAACGGTCGAATCCGGGCGGCTCCTCGCCTTCGAACGTTTCGCTCGAGACCGTTTTACCGGTTTTGGCTTCCTGCAAGAGCACCCGGATGTCCCGCCGGACGCGTGAGACGATGATCGCGCTCGAAGCGCCGCAGCCGGTGTATCTCGCGGTGGCGACCACGGTCGTAAAGTAGGTGACGGACCCGACCAGTTCGACATCCCCGATCCGGGTGGGGACCCACTCGGGGCGCAAGTACGCGTTCCAATCGTGCAGTTCGCCGTCCGCAGTCAGCAGGACGATCAGGTGCGGGCCAGGCTCGGCCTTGTCGTATTCAGCCGCTTCCGGTACGCCCTCCCCTTGCAAGGCCACAGCCAGGACCTCGGCCATGTCCTCGAGCGATTGGGTCGCGGCCGGGGTGGGGGTCTCTTCGGGTGTGGAGGTCTCGGTGGGTAATGGGGTCAGGGTCAGTGTGGGGGTCAGGGTGATCGTGGGCGTCAATGTAGGCGTAAAGGTCGGTTCGGGCGTAAAGGTCGCCGTTGCGGTGGGCGCAAACCCGGGTATCGCGAGACCTCCCTGGGCCAGGCTGTAGACTCCCACGCCGGCCAGTCCCAGGCAGACGCAGGCCGCTCCAAACCCGACGCCCGCCAACAGGAATTTCAGCAAAGACGATTGGCTTTTCGCAGGGATTGTGGACATCGCAATTCTCCTCTCCGGTGTGTCGTGACAGAACAGCGTCAATTATTTTTGTCTCTCCCGCCATAAATATTATACTTCGGGAGAGGCGAATTGGGGGTGACACCTCCTCATCCCGCCCAACCATCTCCATAATACCGTTCGAGGATGGAACTTGACAGGCCCCCGGCTGGATCGTACAATCTGTACACAATGTACATATTGTACAAAGGAGTGAACGATGGTTTCTGTTAAAGTAAAAAGCGGCGAGGCACGCGCCCGCTGGCGCGATATCCTGGACCAGGTCTTATCCGGCAAGGGCGATGTGATCATCGAACGCAATGGCAAGAATGTGGCCGTCATCATCCCGGCGGCGGATTATGAGAAAATCCGCGCAGACTTGGACGAACTTCGAGCGGTGCGAGAAGCTGCTGCCCGCTATGATGAATGGAAAACCGACCAGTCCGTCGGCCGTCCCTGGGAAGAAGTGGATGCGGAGTTGGACAACGAGGCATAGTTATGGGGGCAAACCACTGGAAAATTATCATTCACCGCAAAGCTGAGAAATCCCTGAAACGGCTCAAGGGCGATACCCTGGAACGGATCCGCCGCGCCATCCGCAGTTTGGGTGAGGAGCCTAGACCGGTTGGAAGCAAAAAACTGAGCGGGTATGAAACCCTGTATCGCCTGCGAGTGGGAGATTGGCGGATTATTTATGCCATCGAAGATGACAGGTTGATCGTGCTGGTACTTGAAATTGCTCCACGCGGAAGCGTCTACCGGAATTTCTGATGTTGGCTACCCTTACCCTTCACCTCCACCTGCCCGGCTGCGGTTCGCTGAAAGAGAAGCGCGGGCGGCTCAAGCCGCTGCTCAACCGCCTGCACCGCGAATTCAACGTGTCGGTGGCGGAAATGGATCTGCAAGACAAGTGGACGGAGGCGGTCGTTGCCTGCGCCATGGTCAATACCGACGCGGGGCATCTCCAGCGCTCCTTGCAAGCCCTGGCGCGCTGGGTGGAAAGCAACTGGCCGGACGTTCAGGTGTTTGACCAGAAAGTAGAGCTGGTTTTATAGGCAAACGGAGGACGAGATGAAAATTGCAATGTTCGGCACCGGCGGCGTCGGCGGATATTACGGCGGCCTTCTGGCGAAACATGGGCACGATGTCTGGTTCATTGCCCGCGGCGCGCACCTGGAGGCCATCCGGGAGAACGGGTTGCAGGTGAAAAGCATTCACGGGGATTTCGAGGTGGTCCCGGCCCAGGCGACAGACGATCCCGCGGCGGTCGGGACGGTGGACCTGGTCATATTTTGCCCCAAAACTTACCACACCGACGAGGCGGCCCTGCAATTGCGTCCCATGATCGGGAGCGATACGGTGGTGATGAGCCTCCAGAACGGGGTGGATGCTGCCGAAAGGATCGGAGCGGTCATCGGCATGGAGCACGTCATCGGCGGCGTGACCCAGGTTTCGTCGGCGGTCGAAGCGCCGGGGGTCATCAGGCAGGTTTCCCAATTCAGGCGGATCATCTTCGGGGAGTTGGATGGGACCATTTCGGGACGGGTCCGTTCCATCGAGGCCGCCCTGCAAGGGACGGGGATCGCGGTGGAAATTTCCGAAGACATTTCCAGGGCGTTGTGGACCAAACTGGTTTTCATCTCCGCGGCCAGCGGCCTGGGTTCGCTGACGCGCCTGCCGATGGGGGAGTACCGCTCGGTGCCCGAGACGCGGGCGATGATCATCGGCCTGATGAGGGAAGTCGAAGCGGTGGCGCGGGCGCTGGGGGTCAGGCTGGAGGCTGACGTGGTGGAGAAGTCGCTGGCGTTCATGGACAACGCCGCGCCCACCATCCGGGCCTCGATGCAGCTCGACGTGGAAGCCGGCCGCAGGTCCGAGATCGAATCGATGATCGGGGTGATCGGGCGCAAGGGCCGCGAAACGGGCGTCCCCACCCCCGTAGCGGATATGATCTACGCCTCCCTGCTGCCGGTCGAGTTGAAAGCCCGCCAGTCCGCCTGATTTTTTATGAAAAATTGTTTGACAAACCCGAAAATCGGTATACAATAAATTCAACCCCTAAACAAAAGCAACAAATCAACCTCACGGGTGTTTATAAGAATGTAGCGGAAAGTGATTTCTTGATTCGGATGGTAGTATTCTGTCGAGAGATGAGAAACGGTCTTTCATTGCAACTCCCATTCCCCTCATTGTGCTGGCAAATGATCGTTGCCATGCAAGTGTCCGGTTGCGCCGAACGCCAGAGAGCCATGCCCTAGGCTCTTGGCGTTTTTTGTTCCTTTAGCGAGGTTATGAAATGAGCGAGCCTTTACTGGTTGAAATCATAGCTTATGCCCCCACAGCTTTTTATCATTGTACGCATTGCGAGGTGGCTTTTCGTGAGATGGGGAAGTCGGACCGTGTTCACGAAGAGCAACTGGAGAGCAGTTTGCCCGACGACCTGGCCCAGGATTACCTGGCCGTGTCTGACTGGGTGAAGGAGATGTTCCGCGTCCATTGCGACCGGCTGGTCATCAAGGTGATTGATGCAGCCTCCATCGAGGGGGTCTACAAATCTTTACGGTATAACGCCCGCCGCTACCCGGCGGTCATCGTCAACCGCCGTTCCCGCTTTATTGACAGGGATTCGCTCGAATCGGCAGCGAATGAAATCAATCGCATTTTGGCCCAACCGGAATCCATGATCGAGCCTGCTTAGGCTGAAAGGAGTACCCTGGCGAAAAAAAGTCCTGTTGTCGAAGTCATTCCCGCACAGATGGCGGCGCGAATGACCCCTCCCAAAGTTGCGCCATCGTAAACCATTCGCTCAAAGGAGGATGTTTTTATGAATACCCTGTGGATCGTTGTGCTTGGAACGGTCTTCATCTACGCGGCATACAACTTCTATGCCAAGCGGATTGACCGTGACATCATCAAGTCAGACGCCAAGAAAGCGACTCCTGCCAAGATGTACATGGACGGTGTGGACTTCATGCCGACCAGCCGCAACGTGCTCTACGGCTATCACTTCAAGTCCATCGCGGCGGCCGGGCCTATCGTCGGCCCGATCACGGCGGCCAACCTGTGGGGTTGGGCGCCTTCGCTGGCATGGCTTTTGATCGGCGTCTCGCTCATTGGCTGGGTCAGTGACTACAGCGCCATCATGGTCGCCGTCCGCAATGACGGCAACAGCCTGAGCGCCATCAGTCACAAGCTGATCGCCCCGCGCACCCGCACAATCTTGTTCAGTTTCATCTTCTTCTACCTGCTGCTGGTGGCGGGCGCATTCATGGGCATCATGTCGTCCCTGCTGGCGGCCCGTGCAGACGTACCGTTCGGCATCATCATGCTCGGCGTGATGGGATTCCTGGCCGGACAAATGCTCTACAAGTGGAAAATGGACCTGATCATGGTCACGGGTATTGTGGTCGTCGTCACCCTGGCTGCGATCATGCTCGGCCCATTCGGAGCGGTCAACGCCGAAGGCAAACTCGATCTGACGCAAGGCCCGATCAGCTCGGTCGTTATCAATTTCAACAAAGCTGTTGACGGGCTGACCGGCGGCAACGCCGTCATGGTCGTGACCGATCCGACCAACGCCGACCCGCGCATCCCGGCCCCGGTGGAGGGCAAACGCCCCACCACTGCCCTCTACAACGGCGATACCGGCGAGATCAAGACCATGCCCTCCTACCTGTTCTGGGCGTTGTTCCTGCTCGGCTTCTCATACCTGGCTGCCACCCTGCCCATCTGGCGCTTTGCCCAGCCGGTCAACTACATCGGTTTCTGGATCACCCTGCTGACGATCGGGTTCAGCGCCCTCGGCGCGGTCCTGGCCCCCTTCATCCGGCCGGACATCGGCGCTTTCGCGCTGGAAGCGGTCAAATCCCAGCCCTGGGTGCCCGAGGCGGGCAAGGCCTGGCAGCCGCTCTGGCCGATGCTGTTCGTGACGATCGCCTGCGGCTCCATCTCCGGCTGGCACGCCCTGATCGGCTCCATCGGCACGGCCCGCCAGTTGGAATATGAGACCGACGGCCTGCCCGTGGGCGGCGGGGCGATGTTCACGGAGAACACGCTGGCCCTGCTGGCCCTGGTGGCCGTTTCGATTGCCGGAACCGGCGGCGGCGCAGGCCGCTTTGCGGCCGGCGTCGGCAGCCTGCTTTCGGTCGTCTTCGGGAGCGGTTTCCAGTTGTTCGGCACGGCGCTGGGCTTCGGCGCGTTCATGGTCATCGTGCTGACCGTGACCCAACTGATCTTCCGCGTCATGCGCGTCACCCTCACCGAGTGGGCCGGCGATGCGATGCCCTTCTTGAAGAACATGCACATCTCGACGGTCACTTCGATGGTGCTGACCATGCTGCTGGTCTTGACCGGAACCTGGGTCTACCTGTGGCAGTTGTTCGGCGCGGCCAACCAGTTGATGGCGGCCCTCAGCCTGTTGATCGTCACCGTCTGGCTCAGGGAGCAGAAGAAGAATCCCTCTTATGCCCTGTGGCCGACCGTGTTCATGTACGTTACCACCCTGGCCGCAACGCTGGTGACGGCGCGCAACCTGTACGTGACCATCGTCCCGCAAGGCGGCTCGGCTGCCTTGGGCGCCTGGGCCATGATCGTGATCGCCATCCTGCTCTTCGTCACTGCCCTGGTGATCGGCTGGGACGGCTACCAGGCCTACCAGCGTTACGCCAAGACACCGGCCAAGAAAGCGGCCGCGGCGGCGGATTAACTTCCTTCCTTAACAACGAAAAAGGGAGACGCGGCAGCGCGTCTCCCTGACCTTCGGCCTGATCCCGTTACCTGATCGTCACCGCTCGCCGACAGCGCGTCCCAGGTCGTTCAGGGACTGGAAGTAGGCCTTGGCATCAGTGAGGCGAGGGTTGGGGAACGGGAGATGGATCTCGAAGTTCGGTGCGGTCTTTCGCAGGCTGAACCGGACGTAACGCGGGGAAAGGGATTGCATCGAAGCGTCCAGGCGGTCGAGCGTTGTCGCCGCCAGGGTCAGCAATCCTTTGGGTGCCATGAGGCGCAGACCGTGATAGTCTGTACCCTCCCAACCTCGCTGGGCGGCCTGGGTCAGGGCGGTGCGTCCGCTCCAGGTTTTTGGGTCAGCCAGCTCGAGGTCCAGCAGCGGCGGCGTGCTGAGATGGGCGCGGAAGATCAGCACATCGTCGCGTCCCTGGAAGAGCGCGATGATCGTCATCCAGAACACGTCACGCGGCTTGAGGACGAGCAACGTGTCGAGCCGTTGGAAGGGGCGCTTGGCTTTGGCGATGCCCATCTCGGCCACGGAAGTGCCCAGCCAGCGGAAAGTGGTGCGCTGGCCGATGAGCGGCAGCCCTGCCTGCATCCACTTGAGGAGCGCGTCGCCGCGCCGGAGGTTGTAGATCATGCCCAGGGCAAACCAGCCCATGAAGACCGCCACAGCAATAATGACGATATATTGAGAGTTCACAGGACACCTCGGAGCTTAGAAGTAGGCGTGAGTATAATATGAAAAGCGATCAGACTCAATCTGAAAAAAAATCGGGCTTTTTACAGGCCGCCAGGGAATTTTTGTTCGGCATGATCGGAATGGAGTTTACCGAACACGCCCTGGAAATGCGCGCCAGCCTGGAAAGCCTGTTCATGGTGGGGACCGTAGGCGACATGCTTGGAATACCGGTATTGCCTCCGTATTACAGCCTGCGCCTTTTGCCTTTTCTTGTTCCCCATATCACCACCTGGAAGCGCCGGGTTTTGCGCGAGCGCGAATTCAGCGATGAGCACGATTACCACCTCGATGGACTTTAGCCTGAACGGCTTAATACCACAGCAGAAAGGAAAATACCATGAGTAAAAACCCCGGAGAGCCGAAGAAGAAAGGTTTCTTACAAAATATGCAGGAGGTGATCTACGGCATGGCCTCGCACGACATGAGCCGCTATGCCCTGCGGACACGGGCCAGCATGGAGCACCTCTTCATCCTGATCACGATGGGTGACATGATCGGGATCCCGATCCTGCCGCCGTACTACAGCCTGCGCCTGCTCCCTTACGTGGTCCCCCAAATCTCCACCTGGAAGCGACGCCTGCTCCGCGAGAAAGATGTCTCGGACGCGATGTTTTAATCGCATATCGCGTATGGCTGATCGCGATTCGCCATACGCGATGGACAGAAGGAGTCACCATGCCATTCCGCTTCGAGGGGTTGGAAATTTGGCACAGGGCACGCGAGTTTTCGGCGAAGGTTCACGAGATCACTGCGAGTTTCCACGGCATGAAAAGTATGCCCTCGTTGACCAGCTCAATCGCGCTTCAGATGCTGTTTCCCTGCTCATTGCTGAAGGCTCCGGCTTGCAGACGGACGCGCTGTTCAGTCACCGGCTTGGCCTGGCCGTTGGAGAGACATTCGAAGTTATTGGAGGTTCATTCCTGGCGCTCGACCGCAAGTACATTGCTCCTGAAAAACAAGCAGAGATGTATGAGTGGGGCGATGCGCTGGCACGAAAAATCAATGCGTTTCGGAATACTTTGAAATGATCCACTTGTCGCTTTCGATGACAAGCAATATGCGATAAGCAATAAGCAATAAGCAGAAAAACAAGGAGACCTCATGACACTCAAACAAATCTTTGAAGCGCACCCCGAACGCCGCTACATTATGTTCGGCGGGAAGGGCGGGCTTGGCAAGACCACCTTCTCCGCCGCGACGGCTTACTGGCTGGCATCCCAGGGAAAGAAGGTCCTGGTCTTTTCGGTGGACCCGCAGGCCAGCCTGTCGGACATTTTCCAGAAGGACATTTTCGGCAAAGGCCCGGTGAAGATCATGGATAACCTGTGGGCGCAGGAGATTGACGCCGACCAGCACATCAAGGCCTACCAGAACGAGATCCGCCAGAAGATCCTGGATATGTACGGGTTCGAGGAAGTGCCGGAAGAGATCGAGCAATACATCCAGGCCGCCTCCGCAGAACCCGCCATGGAGGAGAGCGCCATCTTCGACGCGGTGGTGGACATCGTGGTGGAAGGGAATTACGACTACTACATCTACGACCTCGTGCCGCTCGGCCACGCCCTTTACTACCTGAGCATGGCAAAAGTCTACGATGAGTGGATCAACAAGATCACCAAATTGCGCGAGGAAATGCGCGAGTACGAAGAGATGGTCTCGCGTATGAAACGCGAAAAGGAAACCGAGGAAGACGCGATCCTGAACGAGCTGCAATACATTCGCGGGCGGATCAACGCCTCGTCGCAGATCCTGACCGACAAGGATAAGACCGCTTTCTTCTTCGTCATCATCCCCGAAGAGATGATCCTGATAGACACTCGCAAGGCGGCGGACCTGTTCTCCAAATTCGACGTGCCGATCTCAGGGTACGTGGTCAACCGCGTCGTCCCGCGTGAACTGCTGAAAGAGAATATCCCGCCCTACCTGAAGAACCGGATCGAGATGCAGGACAAATATCTCGGCCAGATAGACGATTTCTTCGGCAACCAGGTCTCCTCACGCGTCCCCGAACTGGAGCGGGATGTGACCGGGTTGGAAATGATCCGCAAACTTTCTGAAATCATGTACGGGGAGTAGGAGGCTGCCATGACGAACCAGATCGAAACCTCCATGCGAAAATATATATCCGACCACCAGCGCCTGCGCTACATCTTCTTTGGCGGCAAGGGCGGCGTGGGAAAGACCGTCCTCGCCGGCGCGACCGCTCTCTCGCTGGCAAACCAGGGACGGCGGGTCATGCTGGCCTCCACCAACCCCGTCCACAGCCTGAGCGGCCTGCTGGGGCAGAACGTCTTCGGCAAGGCCACACCCGTGGACGGCGCGCCGAACCTGTGGGCCTACGAAATTGATACCAAGGACACCATCGAACGCTCCAAACAGGAGATCCGCGAGAAGATCCAGTGGTTCCTGAAATTCGCCGACATCTCCACCAAGGCCGAGGATTTCGTCGAATCGGCCACCATGAACCCGGCCTTCGAAGAATCGGCCATGTTCGAGAACATGGTGGACCTGATGTTGAAGAACGAATACGACGTGTACGTCTTCGACACCGCACCGACCGCCAATGCCCGCCGCCTGCTGGGCATGTCCAAGGTCTATTCGTTGTGGGTCAACAAGATGCTCAAGAGTCGCGAGGAAGCCCGCTCCCTGCGCGAACTGCTCTCCTTCACCAAGAAGAAGGAAGCCGATCCGTTGATGGATTACCTCGTCTCGTTCCGGGACCGGATGGGGCAGGCCCAGAAGCTGCTGACCGACGAACAACTGACGGCGTTCTTCTTCGTGACCCTGGCCGAGGCCCTGCCGATCGCGGTCATCACCCGTTTCATCGGCTGGTTCCACGACTTCGGCATTCCGGTCGGCGGGGTGGTTGTCAACATGCTGATTGACCGCGCCCAGGTCAACGACTCTTCGCCGGAGTTCGTCCGCAACCGGGTCGAGATGCAGGCCCGCTACATGGACGATGTCTGGCAGAAGTTCGAGGGCATGGTGCGTTCGACCCTGCCGCTTTACGAGACCGAGGTGCGCGGCGTGGAGATGCTCCAGCGCATGGGCAAGGCGCTCTTCGTCTGATAGGGCATGGCGACCGTCCTGTCACGCCCCGCCCGCGCCTTGCGCGAAATCATCTACGGCATGGCGATCCACGACCAGGTGCGCGCCCTGACGCGCCAGCGCGGCAGCCTGGAGCATCTCTTCGTGCTGATCAGCTTCGGCGACCTGCTCGGCGTGCCGATCCTGCCGCCGTATTACAGCATGAGGCTGCTGCCGTTCATCGTGCCGCTGGTCAACAATTGGAAGCGGCGCATGTTGCGTGAGCGGGACGTGACGGATGTGATCTTCTGATCGCTTGCGCCCTCCTCAATATCCGGGGAGGGCGCAAATTTTTACAAATAAACGATGCTGTAATTTCTTCCATGCAAGCCGCATTCGATACCTTCCCCAAAAATATTTTCCGCCAGGCGCTGACCCGCCTGCGCGAGGACTTGATCCGCCGCGAAGCCCTCCTGAATACGATGGTCCAGCGCTTCGAAGCACGGTATGGCTCCTCGCTGGAAACCCTCGAATCCCGCCTCGGTCGGGGAGAAGGGCAGGAACACCCGGATTGGGAGGATTCCATCGAGTGGCGCAATGCGCAGGATGAATTGCAGCAAACCGGCCTGATGAAAAACATTTTGGAATGGCTGCTACGTTCGAAGATGCGCTAAAACAACTTATCAGAACCAGCCGTTTGATCATCTCGGTCCACGATATGGGGATCCCCAGCATGATTTGGAAGTCGTATTTGCGGAAATCGAGCAGGTTTTGAAAGACCGATGACTTTACTGCACAACATTTTTCACCGCGAAGAAACACAAAGTATCCATGAAATCCATTCACCCCGAAGGATGAAAAAGGAGTCCAAAGTCTCCAGACTTTGGCGCCAACGTCGGGAGACGTTGGAGTCCGCGCTCTATTTTCATTTCAGTCAACGAAGGAAAAACAGGTCCGACAGTGCGCCTTTTCTCCCTTTGAGAGCCTTCGTGTTACTTTGTGTTTAGGCTCGTTCCCGTTAATTGCGGAAAAGCCGGAATTCTTCGCGCTCTTCGTGGTGAGATAACCCTTTTTGCAGTGGACTCACAGATCATAAACGAATTTACAGGAGGTCGAAATGGATCTTGGTTTGAATGGCAAGCGCGCCCTCGTCCTGGGCGCTTCGCGTGGACTGGGCTACGCCGTGGCCTTGACCCTGGCGAAGGAAGGCTGCAAAGTCGCCGTCAACAGCCGCAGCGAGGCGAGCGTATCTGCCGCGGCGCAGAAAATCGCCTCCGAAAGCGGGACTCAGGCCGTGGGTCTCGCGGGTGACGTGGGCGAGGCGGCCACAGCCGCGAAACTGGTCGAGGCCGCGGTATCCGCCCTGGGGGGGATGGACATCCTGGTCACCAACGCCGGAGGCCCGCCTGCGGGAGCCTTCGAGTCGTTCGACGAGACTGCCTGGCAAAAAGCGGTTGATTTATCGCTGATGAGCCACGTGCGCGCCATCCGGGCCGCCCTGCCGTATTTGCGGAAATCGAAGGCAGCCAGCGTGCTGACCATTACCTCGTACTCGGTCAAGCAGCCGATCCCCAACCTGGTGCTGTCGAACTCGGTGCGGGCCGCCACGGTCGGCCTGACCAAGTCGCTGGCGCTGGAACTCGGCCGGGACGGCATCCGCTTCAATTCGATCCTGCCGGGGTGGACGGAAACGGAACGGGTTGTGGAATTGATGACGGCCCGCGCCAAAGCCAACGGCACGACCGTGGAGCAGGAGATCGCAAAGCAATCACAAGACAGCCCGCTGGGGCGGATGGGCGATCCGCAGGAGTTTGCCAACGCGGCCGTTTTCCTGGTCTCGCCGGCGGCCTCGTACATCACCGGCGTGATGCTGACGGTGGATGGCGGGATGTATAAGGGGACGCTGTAACCCAGGCAGGTATAATACCCATCAACGGAGGCCTCATGAGCAAACAAGAGACTGAAAAATGGATCGAGAAAGACCGCAAGCAATTGCACCCCACTTATCACCCCACCTCGCACGCCAACCCGCTGGTGGTCGAGCGCGGCGAGGGGGTTTGGCTCTACACCACCGATGGGCGGAAGATCCTGGACGGGATGGCCGGATTGTGGAACGTCAACGCGGGATATGGACGCGTGGAGCTGGCCCAGGCCGCTTTCGACCAGATGAAGGAATTGGCCTACACCTCGAATTTTTCCGGGATGACCAACCTGCCCTCGAGCCTGCTCGCCGATAAATTGGCCGGGTACGCGTATCCGGGCCTGAACACGACCTTCTTCGCCTCCGGCGGCTCGGAGGCCAACGATTCGGCTTTCAAGACCGCCCGCTATTACTGGAAGCGGATGGGCAAACCGGGCAAGACCAGGATCATCGCCCGTAAAGGCGCCTACCACGGCGTGACGATGTACGCCACCTTCGCCACCGGGATCGAGAAATACCACGCCATGTTCGGCCCGGCTGTCGAGGGGTTCGTCCACATCCCGGCCCCGAACCCGTACCGCTACGAGGGCGAGATCCAGCCCGGCGAGACGGTCGGACAGGCGGCGGCCCGGGCCCTCGAAACGGCGATCCAGGTTGAGGGTCCCGACACGGTGGCGGCTTTTATCGCCGAACCGGTGATGGGCGTGGGCGGGGTGATCGTCCCGCCGGAGGACTATTTCCTGCTCGTCCGCCAGATCTGCGATAAATATGGCGTGCTCTTCATCGCCGACGAGGTCATCACCGGCTTCGGGCGGACGGGGGAGTGGTTCGCGCTCAAGCATTGGGGCGTGAAACCCGACATCCTGTCGTTCGCCAAAGGTGTCACCAGCGGCTACGCCCAGTTGGGCGGCATCCAGATCTCGGACGCGATCCGCGAGAGCATCGAAACCGCCCCCGCCGACCAGCCCTGGATGCACGGCTTCACCTATTCCGGCCACCCGATGGCCTGCGCCGTGGCGCTCAAGAACCTGGAGATCATGGAGCGGGAGGATTACGCCGGGCGCGCCCGCAGCTTGGGTAAACGCCTTCTCGAAGGGCTGCGGACGCTGGAAGAGTTCCCGTTCGTGGGCGAGGTGCGCGGGTTGGGCCTGGTCTGCGGCGTGGAGATCGTCTCGGACAAGGCCGCCAGGACCGCCGACCCCAGCCTGGCGATGCGCATCTTCAAGGCTGCCGAGAAGCTCGGCCTGCGGACGCGTCCGCTGGGCAGCACGCTGGCCTTCGCCCCGCCGCTGGCGATCCGTGAAGACGAGGTGGACGAGATCGTCAAGCGCCTGGGCGCGGCGATGGATTCGGTGGGCGCGTGACCCGCGAATGCGTCGCACCGTGGAGCCAGGCCAGATAGCGTTTAGCGGAGAATCTTCCGGCTGGGACCAGTCCCGTTTAGAAAGGTGCGACGCATCCTGTCGAGATAAACGCAAGTGACTGTCAACTCGCAGTTGGCAGTCACTTTTAATGTCATCATTCCCGCTTACAATAGGGTGTGTCGAAGCGCCTGTCCTTCAATTGTTACTGAATATAAACTTGACAGGATATATACTTAACCTGTACAAACTTGCGACGACATGGGCGATGCGCGAGAAGTATTGCGGTTTTGCAATAATTCCTTCGAATTGCGATATCTGTGCCATTCCTTTGGGGTTCAGCATCACAACGACCCCGCGACAATTTCGTGACCGGTTTCAGCCCTTGTTGAAGGAGGCCAGTATGGAACGGCCGGACAGGATCAAGAACGGGGGAATCCAGCCTCTTTTTTCATCTGCCAGGATTGCCATGCAGGAGACCAAATCCAATCCTTTCCTCATCATTTTCGTTTTCTTGAGCATGGCCGTTTTCGCTTCGGGCGACTTGCTGGAGATCATTCCGGCTTTTTCCGCAGTGATCGCCCATCCCCTGTTCCCCTATTTCCACGAGGTGCATGACCTCCTGGCCTTGATGGTCGCTCTCTACGTGAGCCACAAAATGACTCCCACGATAGGGCGACTGGCCGTCGTGTGGTTCTTCATCCTGCACATTCCGTACTATTACATCACTTTCCCAGGGCATAATCCCGAATTGTTCCGGCTGGCGATCCTGGGCGCTGCCGCTTTTCTCGGGGTCTACATCATCGCGGTGCGCCATCGCCTCGAAGCGCACCTCAACCATTTGATGGACGGCCTCAATACCCAGCGGAATGCCGAACGCCGGCGCGCCGACACGCTGGAGGCCATCCGGGAAGTGGGCCAGCAGATCACTTCCATCCTCGACCCGGAGACCCTGATGACCGAACTGATGCTGGAGATCCAGAAACACCTCGGTTACGACAACGTCAGCTTGTGGCTGGTGGACCAGCCGGCGGGCGAGATCATCCAGCGCGCCAGCCTGCGGAAACCGGGCAAACTCCTGCTGGACCGGGACCTGCGGCTCAAAATGGGAGAGGGCATCACCGGCTGGGTGGCCCAACGCGGCGAGCCGCTGCTCGTCAACGATACCCTTTCGGACGGGCACTTCTACGGGGACCGGGAAGCAGCCCCCAGGTCCGAATTGTGCGTGCCGCTCAAGGTCAGCGGTCGGGTCATCGGGGTGATCGGCTTCCAAAAATTCCCGGTGAACGCCTTTGTCACCGAGGACCAGTTCCTGCTCCAGACCCTCGCCGACCAGGTTGCCATCGCCCTCGAAAACGCCCGCCTCTTCCAGGAGATGCGCCTGTATAAAAATGCCTTCAGCAGCACTGCGGATGCGGTCGTGGTCACCGACCTCGAAAGCCGCATCCTGGATGCCAACCCCTCCTTCGAGCAATTGACCGGTTTCAGCCCGGCTGAGTTCATCGGCCAGAAGATGAGTATCGTCAAGTCGCAGCACACGACGCTCGAGTTCTACCAAAACATGTGGGAGAAGATCCTGCGCAAGGGCTACTGGCGGGGCGAGATCATCAACCGCAAGAAGAACGGGGAGGAGTGGCATTCCTGGAACACCATTTCCACGATCAGGAATGAGCGCGGCCAGCCGGTGGCCTACGTGGGCGTGAACCGGGACATCACCGTCCTTAAGCAGGCCGAGGAGGCCCTGCGCCGCCGGGCCGAGGAACTGGCCCTCATCAACCACATCTCGACCGCCATCAACCAGCCCCTGACCCTCGCCGACGTGCTGACCAATACCCTGCGTGAACTGACCCGTGCGCTCTTCATGGACCGCGGCACGGCAGCCATCTTTACCGACGCGCGCGATAAACTGACGGTCATCGCCGTTTACGACCCGGCCGGCGACTCCCCGGCTATCGGCGGGTACATCCCCGTGTATGGCAATCCTACGATTGAATATATCCTGCGTGAGCAGCGCTACCTGTCGGTGGTCAACGGGAACCACAGTTATGCCCCCGCCAAGACCCGTCCACTCGTGCCCGTTCAAAATGTGAAATCCCTGCTCGTCGTCCCGTTGATCGCCCAGGACCAGGTGATCGGCATGATCGAACTGGACAGCATCCAGGTGCAGCGCCAGTTGAGCGAAGATGAGATCACCCTGGCGCAGACGATCGCCCACCAGGCCGCCACTGCCATTCAAAAGGCGCATCTCTTCGAGTCAGAAAGTACGCGGCGGGCGGAACTCGGTTCCCTTTACGACCTCTCGCGTGCCCTGGCGGATGCCGCTTATGATTTCGACGCCATCCTCGACCTGATCGTGCGATATGCGGTGGATACGATCCACGTCACCCTGGCCCGGATCACCCTGGCGGAGGCCGGCTGCTGCCGGGTCAGGAAAGCGCATTCGGCCCGCCCCCTGGACCCCGACCTGGACCTGATGGGGGCCGAACACGCCATCGAGGATTTGCCGAACTGTTTCCGTGTGGCCCAGAATAATACCCCCATCGTTTTTCATCGCGGCGACCCCGATCTCACCCAGGCGGAATCCGAGATCCTGTTCGCCGGCGGTGTGCAGACGGCTTGCCTGGTCCCGCTGCGAGTGGCTGAAAAGGCGCTTGGGCTGTTGATCCTCGGCGAGGAACGCCAGGACGAGCGCGAACCGTTCACCCCGGAGAAGATCCGCCTGGCGCACAGCATCGGCGACCAGGCCGTCAGCGCCCTGCGGCGGGCTGAACTCTTCAACGAGCTTGAAGAGTCTTACCTGCAAACCGTGTACGCGCTGGCGAACGCGGTCGATGCCCGGGATACCTATACGGCTGACCACGCCCAGAGGCTGGCCGGCATGGCGCTCGCCGTCGGGCAGGAACTGGGCCTGAGCGCGCGTCAAATGGAGGACCTGCGTTACGGGGCCATCCTGCACGACATCGGCAAGATCGGCATCCCAGATGCGATCCTGAAAAAGCCGTCCGCTCTCAACCCGGGGGAGTGGAAAGTGATGCGCGAACACCCCGAGATCGGCGCCCGCATCCTGGCCCCCATCCCGCGGCTGGCAGGCGAAGCGATCCCGCTGGGGGCGCGCATCCTGACTGTTGTGGATGCCTACAGCGCCATCCTGGACGAGCGTGTTTACAAGAGTCCCCGTCCCTATCCGGAGGCCGTGGCCGAGTTGAAACGCCACTCGAACGCCCAATTCGATCCCCGGGTGGTGGATGTGTTCCTGCGATTGCTCGAAGATGGGTTGGAGCAATCGTTCCCAACCTGAGGCCCCCATGGAACAGCCAATCGAAAAAGGGAAGAAGGACTTTCGCCTCCCGCTCGAGGTCTGGAGGACCGGCGGGCAGTTTACCCGCCGGGACCTTGCTCCGATTGGCCTCATCTTTTTGTTCGAAATCGTGCTGGCCGGGGGCGATCTGGTCGAAGTGATTCCCCAGTTCGGCGGGCTTGTCGCCAACCCGCTGTTCCCTTACTACCACGAAATCCACGACCTGCTGGCGTTGATCCTGGCCCTGTACGCGGCCCACAAGATCGCCCCGGTGGTCGGGACCGGCGCGCTGTTGTGGTTCCTGGTCCTGCACATCCCGTATGCCTGGATGGTCTTGCCGGACAACCTGCCCGAACTGGCCCGGTTGTGCGTCATGGTGATCGCCGGGTTGTTGGGAGTCCGCATCATTTCGATCCGCAGCCGTTTGGAGACGCGCTTGAGCACCCTGGCCTCCGAACTGGAGGCCCGGCAGAAGACCGAACGCCGCCGCGCAGACGAGTTGTCCATCCTGAACCAGATCGCCATGGTCGGGATCGAAGCCACCAGCATCGAACCTCTGTTGGGGAACGCGGTCCAGATCATTGACGATGTCCTGCATCCCGATTTCTTCGGCGTGGGCCTGGTGGACGAATCGCTGGGCGTCCTGCGCATTTACCGCTCGACCCGGTTCATGCGGGGGGAACGGTTGACCTTCCCGCTGGGACGCGGCGTGGCCGGGAAAGTGATCGAGACCGGCCAGCCCTGCCGCATTGCCGACGTCGCCGCCGATCCGGTATATTTTTCGGTGAATCAGGGCACGCGTTCCGAGTTGTGCGTCCCGCTAAAGGTGGGCAATCGGGTTATCGGCATGATCAACCTCGAGAGCACTCAACCGAATTTCTTCAGCGAAGAGGACGAAAGCCTGATGATGACTTTCGCCGGGCAGCTCGCCACCTCCATCGAACGGGCGCGCCTGTTCCAGGCCGAGCAGCGCCAGCGGGAAGAGGCTGAAACCCTGCGCGAAGCCGGCGCGGTGGTCGCGGCGACGCTGCGGCAGGACGAGGCCATCGAGTTGATCTTGCAGCAATTGGCCCGCGTCGTGCCTTACGACAGCGCCTCGGTGATGCTGTGGTTCGAGGAACGGCCCGGATCAGGCGAGGGCTACCTCGAGATCGTCGGCGGGCGCGGCTGGGCCGACCCGTCGGTGGTGATCGGGATGCGCTTCCAGGTCCCGGGCGACAACCCGAACACCATCGTCATCCGCGAGCGGCAGCCCTACATCCTGACCAGCGCCGCGCTCGTCCATTCCGAATTCCACAAGAAGCCCCACGACCACATCCAATCCTGGCTGGGAGTCCCCCTGATCGTCGGCGACCGGATGATCGGGATGCTGGCCGTGGACAACACGATCCAGTCCTTCTACACCCCCGACCACGCCCGCCTGGTGACCGCCTTCGCCAACCAGGTTGCGATTGCCGTCGAAAATGCGCGCCTGTTCGGGCGCATCGAGCAACTGGCGATCATCGACAGCCTGACCGGCCTGTACAACCGGCGTCATTTCATCGAACTGGCCGGGACCGAGTTCCAGCGCGCCCGCCGTTACCAGCGCCCGCTGGCCCTGATCCTGTTCGACAGCGACCATTTCAAGAAAGTGAACGATACCTACAGCCACGCGGCCGGGGACCAGGTTTTACAGGCCATCGCCGGGCATTGCCGGGACGCCATGCGCAACGTGGACATCATGGGGCGTTACGGCGGCGAGGAGTTCATCATCCTGCTCCCGGAGAACGACATCCGCGGTGCGGCGACGGTGGCCGAACGCCTGCGCCGCTGCGTGGCCGAAAGACCCATCCAGACCGACAGGGCTGCGGTCTACATCACCATCAGCCTGGGGATCGCCGGCCTGTCCGACGATTGTCCCGACCTGGGGGCGCTGCTCGAACAGGCGGACGCCGCCATGTACGCGGCCAAATCCTCCGGGCGCAACCGGGTGGAAGCGTACAGGGGGTAATTGGGATTCTCGCTTACAATAGGCCCATGCCCAAACCCAAAGTCTTCGTCACCCGCCTGATCCCCAAAAAGGGACTGGACATTGTGCTGGAATTCTGCGAGGCGGATGTCTGGCCGGAGGCAATGCCGCCCTCGCGGGAGGAACTCCTGCGCCGTGCCCGCGGCGTGGACGGGATCCTCTCGCTGCTGACCGACCGGGTGGACGCCGAGGTGATGGACGCGGCCGGGCCGGGGCTGAAAGTCATCAGCAACCACGCCGTCGGTTTCGATAACGTGGACGTGGCCGCCGCGACCGCGCGGCGCATCCCGGTCGGCAACACGCCGGGGATTCTGACCGATGCCACGGCCGACATGGCCTTTGCCTTGCTGCTGGCCGCCGCCCGCCGCCTGGCCGAAGGCGCGCAGTACGTCAAAGATGGCAGGTGGAAGACCTGGGAGCCGTCGCTGCTGCTCGGCGCGGACTTCGTCGGGGCGACGCTGGGGCTGGTCGGCTTCGGGCGGATCGGCAGAGCCGTGGCGAAACGGGCGCAGGGTTTCGATCTGCGGGTGATCTACCACGACCCGTCGGCCGAACCGGCCTACGGCGCGGCGCCGGTGGACTTCGAGACCCTGCTGCGCGAGTCGGATTTCATCTCGCTCCACGTCCCGCTGACGGACGAGACCTTCCACCTGATCAACGCCGGGACGCTGGCGAAAATGAAACCGACTGCGGTGCTGGTCAACACCTCGCGCGGGGGCGTGGTGGACCCGTCGGCGCTGGAGCAGACCCTCAGGTCCCGCCAGATTTTCGCTGCCGCGCTGGACGTGACCGAGCCGGAACCCATCCAAATGAACGATCCGCTCCTGGCGCTGGACAACTGTCTCATCGTCCCGCACCTGGGCAGCGCCAGCAAACAGACGCGGGAGATGATGTCTTATCTCGCCGCCCAAAACCTGGTGGCCGGGCTGAAGGGCGAGCGCCTGCCGCATTGCGTCAACCCGGAAGTGTACGAAAGATGATCCACAGATTGCACAGATTGGCCAGATTTTCAAACCCAATCTGTGTGATCTGAGAAATCTGTGGATAAAACGATGAACCAAGAAGGCGCAAAGGAAGAGAGTTTAAGCGGTATTTTAGGCTGGACGAAGCATTCTTCGATCCTGCTCGGAGGGTTTTTCCTGGTCATTTTCCTGATCGTTTACATCTGGTGGCCGCTGGCCGAGGAAGTGCTGGCCTACGTGGACTGGAGCGGCGCGTGGTGGCTCTACATGGACTGGCTGCTGCTGGGCATCTTCGGCTTCATGTCGCTGACCATCATGGCCGGGGCCGATTTGAAGGCCGACGCCCTGATCGTCTTCGTCGGCGCGTTCGGCGGGCTGGTGATCGAGTCGTGGGGCACGCAGACCAACCTGTGGCACTACTACACCGCCGAGCGCCCGCCGCTGTGGATCATCCCCGCCTGGCCGATCGCCTCGCTCTCGATTGACCGGATCACAAGGTTTTTGAGTTATCTTCTCACCACAAAGTATCCTTGGAAAGGTTTCACCCCGAAGGATGAAAAAGGAGTCCAAAGTCTCCAGACTTTGGCGCCAACGTCGGGAGACATTGGAGTCCGCGCCCTATTTTCATATCAGGTCACGAAGGAACACAAAGGAAGGCTCCCCTGGCAGAGGGTGCATCGCGCCAATGGAAGGGTAAAACTTCGGAAGTCTTTTGTGAAGGTCGCTCTGACTGGATGGCTCCGCGAGAGACTTCCGAAGTTTGGTGAAAAAACCGCTCACTGGTCACTCCTCGCTGTTTACTGGATACTGTTCACCGGCTTTTACGCCCTGATGCTCTTCTTCGTCGCCCCCACCTTCGATAAATCCTACACCCTCGCCGCCCTGATCTTGTGCGCCCTGCTGATCGCCACGCCGACCGACCACCGCACCGCCGTGCTGACCTTCCTCGCCGGGGCCGGGCTGGGTTACTATCTCGAACTGTGGGGCACCACCCGCGAATGCTGGACCTACTACACCGCCCAGACCCCGCCGTTGTTTGCGGTGCTGGCGCACGGGATGGCCGCAGTCGCTTTCTGGCGGGCGGGATTGCTGGTGAAGCTGGCAAGCAGTAACGGCTTCAGCCGCTGGGGGCGGCTAAAGTCGCTGCTACGGGAAAAAGCATGAACCCGGCGGAGGTCGAACTCTTGCGGCGGCTGGCCGGACGCCTGGAACGGCTCTCGGTCGATTCGCACTGGGCGCGGCGGGCGAGCGGACTGCGCGGCAACCTGATCAAGGTGCTGGAGGAGATCGAAGCGGGCCGGGACGTTGGGCCTGAGCGCCTGACCCCGCTCGTTGACCGGGCCTTCGAGCTGCTCCGCCACGCGGCAAAAGAAATCCCGGATGTGGAAGAGATTATCAGGAAATACAGAAAGGCGGGATGAAATCCTGCCCTGCAAAATGATGAACAGGCGGAGCCGAGCGGCTCCGCCTGTTGAGTTGAATTTTGGGAGATTACTGGACCGCTTTCAGGGCGTGGTTCCAGGCGTTGCGGTATTGTTCGATGGCCGCTTCCGTCTGGCCCGCCGCCAGGAAACCGTCGGCTTTGGCGAGGGTGTCGAGCGCCTTGGCGATGTCCCTGGCGTTGCCGCCCTGGGCAATCGCTTCGTCAATCGCCGCCTGGGCCAGCATCCGGTCGGCGCCGGTCAGGAAGGCGATGAAACCCTGGACAGTCGCATCCGGGACCGGGCCGCGCCGGTTCTGGAGGATCGCGTTCAGCTTGTTGACCGCGTTCTTCTCTTCCTGGAAGACGGTCTGGCCGTGCTGCGGGTCGAGGTGGTTGTCGTCCACCCACAGGGCCGGGTCGAGCGACAGGGCCAGGTGGCCGATGGCCTGGTCCAGTTTTTCGGCGTCGTGCCCGTTGGTCAGGGTCGCCCGCAGGGCGGCCAGGCTTTCGAGCACGTACTGTTTGGCCGGGCGGGGCGAAATCTCCAGGTCCAGGCCGACGATGACGGGGTCGTGGTCGGAGGAGCGGTAGGCGTCCGGGGCGTAGATGGCGTCTTGGGCGGCTTGCTTGAAGCTCGTGTCGTAATCAATCAGGTCCGGCTCGTCGGCATTGATGTGCCAGATGGTCACGCCGGTGATCTCGTCCAGCAGGCTGGTGTTGGCCAGGGCGTGGTCGAGGTAGCCCACCTGCCCGTCGAAGACGTAGGAGTAGGCGGCCTCACCCTGGAACTGGAAGACCAGGTCGGTGTAATCGTCTGCCGTGCCGGGGAGGTCGTCCGAACCGGCCTTGATGCTGTCAATCGGGTCTTCCTTGTCGTAGGAGTTCAGGTCGCCGATGATGAGGAAGTCGCTGTCGCCGCTGCCGGTCGGGTCGGTCGCCAGCCAGTCCACCAGGGCCTGGGCGGCCAGGGTGCGGGTGACGTTGCAGTTGCCCGCGCCGTCCCCCAGGTCCGGGTCGCCCACGTCGTTGCAGTCCGAGCCTTTGGACTTGAGGTGGTTGACGGTCACGGTGAAGACGCCGCCGGTCCCGTAGTCGAAGAAGGACTGGGCCAGGGCCGGGCGGTTCTTGTCGTCGTCGAAGCGCGGGTCCACGGTCGAGTCGAGCACGGCGTAGTTGCCGAAGGGCGAAACGCTCGCCGGTTTGTAGATGAAAGCCACCCGGATGGCGTCGGAACCGATCGCGCCCGTGGGGATGTAATCGTAAGTCCCCGCGCCCATCAGGTCGTTCAGGCCGCTGACCAGGTCGGCGGTGGGGACGTCGCCGGGATGGTTCTCGATCTCGATCAGGCCGATCACGTCGGCGTCAATGGCGCTGATGGCGGCGATGATCTTGTCGCGCTGGCGGGTGAACTCGGTCGCGTTGTCCGCGCCGCGGCAACCCTGGTCCTGGAGCGGACCGCAGATCGCGCCGCTGTTATCCAGGGTGGTGAAGTAGTTGAGCACGTTGAAGGAGGCGACCTTGAGACTGCTGCCGACTTCGTCCGGCTGGGCCGTGCGCGGGTTGGCGTTGGTGTAGTCCGCGCCCTGGGTGGGCTGGATGCGGTACAGGCCGAAGCTGTAATCCACCACGCCGGTCAGGTTACGGACGGTGTCGCCGCCGCGGAACAGGTTGGTCAGGTCGAAGACGTTCCCGTTCGGGTGGATGGCCGGGTCCGGGTTCTGGTTCGTGCGCCCGTCGTCGAGGGTGATCTTGTCGAGCAGGAAGCCCTGGGCGGCCTGGACCGCGTCGGGTCCGGGTTCGAATTCGGCCGTGGGGGTCAGGTGCCGCTGCGAGGTCAGCACGATCTCGCCGAAACGGTCGAAGTTGAAGTATTCCGAGATGTAGAGGTCCTGGGGGAAGGTGACGTACATGCCTTCGTAGGCTTCGAAGTCGCCCACGCTGGTCACGGGCAGGGACAGGGGAGCCGGGGCCGGCAGGGAGTTGCCGGTGGAGCACTGCCAGATCTGGGCGGCGGTGATCTCGGTCATGCCGTTGAACTCGGACACGCTGCCGCGCACCCGCACCGCGTCGCCCGCGCTGACGTCCATGCCGCCGGGGGCGTAGATGAAGATCCCGTCCGAGGTGGCCGGGTCGCCGTCGCCCGCCGGGTCCTGGACGTGGAAGCCGTTCAGGTTGCCGTCATCCGGCGAGGCGTTGTTCTGGAAATCGCCGGTCACGACGCCCTCGACCGCCACTTCCGTGCCGGCCACCGGGCTGGCCGCGCCGCTGCCCTGCACGTCATAGATCGGGGTGAACGGGTCGCCGCACATTTCGGGCGGCGGCACGAAGATCTCGTTCGGCGCGCCGGGGGTGTTGTAGGCTTCGCCCAAAACGATCGAGCCGGGGAAGCCGGGGATGCCCGCCAGGTCGAAGTCGTTGCGCACCCAGTCGCTGGCGGCCTCGGTGTCGAACCCGTCGGGGATGCGGGAGGCGCCGCCGGGGGCGAAGCTGCTCACGCCGTCGTAGTTCGGGCCGAGGGCCGGGACGCCGTAGAACAGGTCGCCAGCGGTGCCGTCGCTCACGGCCACCGCGTCCACAATGGAGTCCCAGGGTGTGGCGTCGAGGACTCCGTCATTGTCCATATCCAGGTCGGTATTGAGCGCGCCGGTGAAGTTCTTGACCAGCAGCAGAGTGATGCTGCCGTTTTCGAGCGCGTTGGCGGGCAGGCTGGCAAGATAAAAACCGTTCGCGTCGGTCGAGCCGAGGCCGATGACTTCATCCACAAAGCCAGAGCCGCTGCCGTCCCCTTCGATCTCAAGGACGGTGTAGGCCGAGTAATCGGTGTTCGCTGCGCCGAAGATTTCGACGTATTCCACGTCCGTGCCTGTCGTGCTGGCCGAGAATTCGTTGATCTTGGGTTCGGCCGAGCCGCCGCAGTTGGCGGTATGCGCGCCCAGACCGTCGAAGGTGTCGGCGGCGAAACCGTCCCATTCGAGCGCCGGGTCGAAGGCGTTGCTGCCGTCCGGGTCGCCGGCGCACACATCCGTTTTACGGCGCAGGGTGTTGTCGGCGGTGCCGGTCAGTCCCGCGCCCCATTCGGTGCCGGGATTGAAACCGATCTGGCCGATCACGTCCAGGACCGCCGTGCCTTTGCGGAGCACGACCGCGTCGTTGCCGTTGAAGAAACCCGCGCCGCTGGTCTGGTCCGCCTGGGCCTGGATGGCCGCATTCGCCGATGAATGGGCCAGCACATACACGTCCCCGTCCGCCACCGTACCGGTCAGGTTGATGGTCAGGCTTGCGCTGGGGTTGCCGTTGAAATACATTTGAATGTTGTAACCGCCCGCAGCCAGGTCCACGGCCGCGCCGGTGGCGTTGTAGATTTCGAGCGCCTTGTTGTTACTCGATCCCTCGATGTACTCCGAAAAAAATAGCTCCGATGCCGCCGCGCCAACCGAAAATTGCGCAGGGATCAGAGCAAGAGCCATCGCAAGGATGAGAAGACTGGTAAAAATCTTGTAAATACCTTTGGTCATCGTTTTCTCCTGAATCGATACGGAATGTGGAAGGACAACCCGCCAGAGGTTGTCCTATTGTCGGTTCAATTTTAGGTGAGACCTTACAAAAACGCAAGGCGAAAATGGGACTATTTCCGTCGTGATTACGACACGTTAACAGTGGCCCCCGCGCTGGCGCGGCAGACGTACACCGCCGCCTCCAGCCCGGACCTTTGCCTGTAGGCCGTTTCGACGGCGGGTACGAACTCCCCCAGCTTCGACCCGTCAACCAGGGCCACGGCGCAGCCGCCGAATCCCGCCCCGGTCATGCGCGCCCCGTAGCACCCATCCTGCGCCTGGGCTGCCTCGACGATCAAGTTGAGAGCCTCGCTGCTGACCTCGAAATCGTCCCGCAGGCTGGCGTGGCTGGCGTTGAGCAGCAGCCCCAGCCGGGCCACGTCGCCGCTCCGCATGGCCGCCACCGACTCCAGGACGCGCTGGTTCTCGGTGACGACGTGCCGGGCGCGTTTCAGCACCGGCCCTTCCAGTTTTTTGTTTTTTGCCTTGAACTCATCCCAGGATACGTCCCGCAGGGCTTTCACCCCCAAAGTCCGCGCCGCCAATTCACACTGATAACGCCTTTCATTGTATTCCGAGCCGACCAGCCCGCGTCGGGTGGACGTGTCCAGCACGACCACCGCCGTCCCGTCCGGCAGGGGGACGTGCTCGTACTCCAGCGAGCGGCAGTCCAGGAACAGGGCGTGGCCCTCTTTGGCCGCGGCGCTGGTCATCTGGTCCATGATCCCCGATTTGACCCCCACCCAGCGGTTCTCGCAGACCTGGCCCACGCGGGCCATCCGCGCCGGCTCCCAGGCGATCCCCGACACGGATGCGAAGGCCCGGGCCGCGGCCATCTCCACCGCCGCCGAGGATGATAATCCCGCGCCGCGCGGCACGTCCCCGGCCATGACGCCCTCCCAGCCCTCCAGCCGGAAGCCCCCGGCCTGCAAACCGTAAGCCACACCTTTGACGTACTCGATCCAGCCCCGGCCCCGGCGGAATCTGTACAGCGAGAAACCTGCCTTTTTGTTGAAATCCAGCGAATGGACAGCTACCCGCCGGTCCAGGCGCGGGCGCAGGGCGATCCAGACCGCCCGGTCAATCGCCACCGGCAGGACGAAACCGTCGTTGTAGTCGGTGTGCTCGCCGATCAGGTTCACCCGCCCCGGGGCGCGGACGAGGAAGTCCGGCTCGCCGCCAAAACGTTTTTCAAAGTCAGCAACGCAAAATTCCGAAGGAGGCATGGAAACTCAATTGCAAATCGTAAATCGCAAATCGTAAATCACAAGCCCTTACGAAACACGCCCTACGCAACACGCCCTACGCAACACGCCCTACGCATCACTCCCCCCACCTCGCGTACACCGCCTGCGACAGCAGCCGCCCGGCGGAGCGTTCTCGCGTCACCAGCTCGCCCTGTTCCACGCTGCCGCCGAAATCCTCGACAATATCTGTGAGGGCCTGCCCGGCGTGGATGGCCGAAGCCTGCACGGCGTAGATCGTCAGGACGACGAACAGCGGCTTCGGGCTGAGGAGCTCGCGGCAGGCGTCCAGCAAGCGCGGCAGGGATTTGTAGACCTCCCAGACCTCGCCTTTCGGCCCGCGCCCGAACTTGGGCGGGTCGAGGATGATCCCGTCGTAGCGCGTCCCGCGCCGCGCCTCCCGCTGGACGAACTTGAGCGCATCGTCCACCAGCCAGCGGACGGGTTTGTCCGCCAGCCCGGAGAGGGCCTGGTTCTCCCGCGCCCACCCGATGGATTTCTTCGAGGCGTCCACGTGCGTGACTTGCGCTCCGGCTGCGGCGCAGGCCAGGGTCGCCAGCCCGGTGTAGCCGAAGAGGTTCAGGATTTTGGGTTGGGGATTCGCGGCGGAGATCACGGAGTTTTTTCCTTTTTCTCCGTGTTCTTTGTGCGTCCTGTGGTGTATAAGATGAACCATCCAGTCCCAATGTGCGGCGACTTCGGGGAAGACACCCAGGTGACGGCCGGGGGTGGTCATGGCGTAAAATCGCAGACCCATCCCCCTTTGCCCCTCTCCTCTGGGGAGAGGGGATGGGGTGAGAGCATAGCCCATCTCCCACCGTTCATCCATCTGTTTCCTGAACTGCCAGTGACCGCCGCTTTCCTCCCCGGTCGGCTGGAAGACCGCGTCGGCCGCGCCCCACTCCTTCTCCAGCAGAGCAGGCGACCACATGGCCTGCGCCTCCGGGCGGACGAAGGTATACGATCCGAAGCGTTCCAGTTTCAGGCCGTTACCGCTGTCGAGCAGGGCGTAGTCTTTCCAGTTGGGGGAGTCGAGCAGGGTGATTTGGATCATGCGCAACCGGGAAAGTTGGGACTGAATAACCGCAAAGTCTGGAGACTTTGCACTCCGCGTGCAATGTTCTTGCAATATATTCGGACAAAAAGAATCCGAAAGTACTACTTGCAATCCGGGCCTAAAACCCGTATAATTGTGGGAGAAAGTGGTAAAAAGTGGGACGCCGGATCAGTCCGGCGTTCACCGCATTAAAGGCCAAGTAGAACAAATGTTCATCGGAAACTACCAGCACTCCCTAGACGAGAAAGGCCGACTGACCATCCCAGCCCGTTTCCGCGAGCTGCTGGAAGGGGGTGCTTTCGTCACCCGGGGTTTCGACCGCTGTCTGATGGTGATGACGCCCGCCTACTTCGACGAAGTCTACCGGCGGATCAATGCCATGAACCTGGCCGATCCCAGCGCCCGTCTGCTGCGCCGCCTAATTATTTCGAATGCTTTCGAGGTCTCAGCCGACAAAGTGGGGCGCATCCTGCTGCCGCAAAACCTGCGTGAGTTCATCGCCCTGGACGGCGAAGCGGTTGTCGCCGGGCAGGGCGATTATTTCGAGATCTGGGCCCCGGCCTCCTGGGAAGAACAGATGAACCAGTTCAATGACAGCGAGGCCAACAACCAGCGGTTTGCGACGCTCGACCTGAGTTCGTAACAGCGACTTCAGTCGCTGCTACAGCGTGAGATGGATAAAGCGCCGCACCAACCTGTTCTTTACCAAGCGATTATACACGCGTTGCAGCCTGCCAGCCCAGGCTTCTACCTTGACGGGACTGTCGGTGCGGGCGGACACGCCCGCGGCATCCTGGAGGCCTGCGCACCTGAGGGACGCCTGCTGGGTCTCGATGTGGACCCGAAAGCGTTAGCGCTCTGCCGTGAGTTCTTGGCTCCTTACGGAGAGCGCGTCCGACTGGTCCAGGCCTCCTATTTGTCGCTCGATTCTGTTCTGGGCGACCTCGGCTGGCCGCCGCTGAACGGGATCGCGCTCGACCTGGGCGCTTCGTCCATGCAGTTCGATACGCCCGAACGGGGCTTCTCGTTCATCAAGGACGGCCCGCTGGACATGCGCTTCGACCCGGGCCTCCCGGTCAGCGCGGCGGACCTGGTCAACGGCTGGGCCGAAAGTGACCTGGCCGACATCTTATTCCGCTACGGGGAGGAACCGGCCGCCCGGCGCATCGCCCAGGCCATCGTCCGGGCACGCCCCGTGGAAGGCACCCGCCAACTGGCGGAGATCGTCGCCAGGGCGGTGAAAAAGCCCGCCGGGCGGGTCCATCGCATCCATCCCGCCACCCGCACTTTCCAGGCCTTGCGGATCGCGGTCAACGACGAGGTGGAGACCATCCGCAAGGCGCTGCCCAAAGCCATGAACGCCCTGGCTCCCGGCGGGCGGCTGGCGGTGATCTCCTTCCACTCGCTGGAAGACCGGCTGGTGAAGGAGTACTTCCGCCTCGAAAGCCGGGATTGCATCTGCCCGCCCCGGCAGCCGGTATGCACTTGCGGGCATGTTGCAACGCTGAAAGAAATCACCCGAAAACCTATCGTGCCCGATGACGCCGAAATTCAGGCCAACCCCAGGGCACGCAGCGCAAAATTACGGATAGCAGAAAAGGTGAACTAAACTTCTCTTTCCTCCGTGATCAGTGACCTAAAACGGCCCTCACAAAGGTCATCAACATGGACTTCGTTCGGAACATCACACAAAAAATTCCATGGAAAACCCAGCAGCAACTGTTTGGGTTTGTTCTGGTTATACTGGTCTTTGCGGCCATGATCGCCGGCATCTACCTGAACGTCACCTCCCGCGCCGCCGTGCTGGGACGCGAGATCCAGGACCTTGAGGCGCAGATCACGGAGGCCAAGCGCACCAACGCCGACCTGACCAACCAGTTGGGGGTCTTGTTGTCTTACCAGAGCATGGCCGCCCGCGCCGCGGCGATGGGCTTTACGCTGGCAGACCCCGAGGAGATCGAGTACGTGACCATCCCCGGCTATGCCGCAGCCGAGCCGGTGGACCTCTCGGAGGGCCGCCCCGGCGAGCAGGCGAACACCCTGCCGGATGCCTACACCCAGTCTTTGTGGGAGTGGTTCGAGAGGCAACTGGTCACTTCGGGATTGTCGAGCGGAGGGGGGCAATGAACTTCGAATATTCATGGCGCGTGAAGCTGGTCATCGGCGTTTTCGCCATCGTAGGGCTGGCCATCCCAGCCCAGATATTGCGCATCCAGAACAGCCCCGAAGCCGGAAAGATCCTGGACCAGTCCAACAATTACAATTGGGAAGTGCGGACGCTCTACCCGGCGCGCGGCCCGATCTATGACCGCAACGGACACCTGCTGGCCGGGAACGAAATCGTTTACGAGGTCGGGGTGGACATCCCGCGGGTCAGCAACCCGCACACCGTCGCCCTGACCCTGAGCGTGACCCTGGAATTGGATTACAACGACATCTACAACACTCTGACCAACCCTGAAGGCCAGCTTTACCTGGTGGCCGACGACTTCGTCCCGCCCGGTAAAGTTGAGGAACTCAAGCAATTACAAGATGAACTGGAAAACCAGCCTTCCGATTGGCGAACGACCGACCGCCCCAGCCTTGAGGGCCTGGTCTTCCGGGCGCATTTCCAGCGCAGTTATCCCGAAAAAAACCTGGGGTCCAATATCCTCGGTTTCGTGATGCACGACGGGCACGGGTACTTCGGCGTCGAAGCCAAATACGACGAGCAACTGGCCGGCATCCCGGTCACGACCCTGGTGCCGACCGACCCCAACCTGGCCGAAGACCTGCCCCGCATCCCCGACGGCGCGACCCTGATCCTGACCATTGACCGCGATATCCAGGCCGCGGTGGAAGGCATTCTCGACCGGTCGCTGGTCGAGCATGGGGCGGAGGCCGGTTCGATCGTGGTGATGGACCCCAAGACCGGCGAGGTACTGGCGATGGCCTCCACGCCGCGCTTCGATCCCAACGAATATTGGACCTACGACGAGTATTTCAACAACGCCAGCGAGTACAACCGGGCCATCAGCCTGCCCTACGAGCCGGGTTCGGTTTTCAAGATCCTCACCATGTCCGGCGCGCTGGATTCGGGCGCGGTCACGCCTTCCACGCCGTTCCTGGACACGGGCGTCTTCCTGATCGGCGGCGTGCCGGTCTACAACTGGGACGACGCCGCCTGGGGCTACCAGGACATGACCGGCTGTATGCAGCACTCGCTCAACGTCTGCCTGGCCTGGGTCGCCTCGCAGCTTGGCCCCCAGAAATTCTATTCCTACGCCCGCGCCTTCGGCATCGGACATCCCACCGGGATAGACCTGGCCGGGGAAGCGGGCGGCCGGCTGAAGGTCCCGGGCGATGCGGATTGGTATCCGGTTGACCTGGGGACCAACGCCTTCGGGCAGGGCGTGGCCGTCACCCCGGTCCAGATGGTCATGGCCGCTTCGGCCATCGCCAACGACGGGCGCATGGTGGCCCCGCACGTGCTCTACGGCATGGTCCAGAACGGGCGGCAGTATAATTCACCGCCGCGCTACCTGGGCACGCCCATCTCGGAAGCCACCGCCCGCACCATGAGCGAAATGCTGGCCAACTCGCTCGAAAACGAGTCGTCGCTGGCGCTGGTGCCCGGCTACCGGCTGGCCGGCAAGACCGGCACGGCCCAGATCCCGCTGCCGACCGGCTACTACACCAACAGCATCACCAACACCTCCTTCATCGGCTGGGGACCGGTGGACGACCCGCGTTTCATCGTTTACGTCTGGCTCGAACGGCCCACCTCGTCCATCTGGGGTTCCGAGGTGGCCTCCCCGGTCTTCGCCCAGGTAGTTGAAAAACTGGTGGTGCTGATGGGCATCCCGCCCGACAACGTCCGCCAGGCCCTGGCCGGACAGTAATAACTGGAGTGCGGGCTTTAGCCCGCAATAGGCTCTAGTCCGCAATAGGCTCTAGTCCGCAATAGGCTCTAGTCCGCAATAGCCTGAAGCACGTCGCAGGCTAAAGCCTGCACTCCGCTTTTAGCCGCAGGCTGAAGCCTACACTCCGCTTTTAGCCGCAGGCTAAAGCCTGCACTCCGCTTTTAGCCGCAGGCTGAAGCCTACACTCCGCTTTTAGCCGCAGGCTAAAGCCTGCACTCCGCTTTTAGCCGCAGGCTGAAGCCTACACTCCGCTTTTAGCCGCAGGCTAAAGCCTGCACTCCGCTTTTGGCCGCAGGCTAGGGCCTGCACTCCGCTTTTGGCCGCAGGCTAAAACCTGCACTCCGCTTTTGGATGGACCCAAGGAAGAATGCTGACTCTCGCTGACACCCTCGAAGCCCTGACCAACCTCCGCCCGGCGGGACGAACCCCCGTCATCACCGAGGCGGCGGTGGATTCGCGCCAGGTCATCCCCGGCGGCCTGTTCGTGGCCCTGCCCGGCGAGCGCGCCGACGGCCACGACTACGTCGGCGCGGCCTTCGAGCGCGGGGCTTCTTTCGCGTTGGTCCAGCGGGATATGCCCGCCTCGTACCGGACCCTCGACCTGCGCGGCGACCCGATGCCTGGATCGCTCGAATCGCTGAACCTCGAATCGCCCCTCTGCCTGCGCGTGGACGACAGCCTGGCCGCCCTGCAACAGATCGCCCGTTTCTGGCGGCGCAAACTGTCGAACCTGCGCGTGATCGGCATTACCGGCAGCGTGGGCAAGTCCACCACCAAAGAGATGATCGCCGAGGTGCTCGGACAGCGCTTCCGCACCCTGAAGAACACCGGCAACCTGAACAACGAGATCGGCCTGCCGCTGACCGTGCTGCGCCTCGGCCCCGGCTACGAGTACGCCGTGCTCGAAATGGGATTTTACGTCCCCGGCGAGATCCAGTTCCTGTGCGACATCGCCTTGCCCCAGGTCGGGGTGGTGACCAACGTGGGCACCGTCCACGCCGAGCGGGCCGGGTCGCAGGAAGCCATCGCCCGCGGCAAAACCGAACTGGTCCAGGCCTTGCCGCCTGACGGTTTCGCCATCCTCAACTATGACGACGAATGGGTCCGCCCGATGGCCAAAGAGACTCGCGCCCGCGTGTTCTACTACGGCCTCGACGCCAACGCCGACCTGTGGGCCGACCGGATCGAGGGCCTCGGCCTGGAGGGCATCCGCTTCCGGCTGCAATACCAGCGCGAAGCCCTGCACGTGCGCGTCCCGCTCATCGGGCGGCACTCGGTCCACACGGCCTTGCGGGCCGCCGCGGTGGGGCTGGTCGAGGGACTGTCGTGGCAGGAGATCGTCAACGGCCTGCGCCAGGGACATTCGCAACTGCGCCTGGTCGCCATCCGCACCGAGAGCGGCGCGCTGGTGCTCGACGATACCTACAACGCCTCGCCCGAATCGACCATGGCGGCCCTCAACCTGCTGGCCGAACTCGACGGGCGCAAGATCGCCGTGCTGGGCGACATGCTCGAACTCGGCCCCTACGAACGCCAGGGACACGAGATGGTCGGCGTGCGCGCCCGCGAAGTGGCCCAGGTGCTGCTCACGGTCGGCAGGCTGGGCCACATCATCGCCGAGGCCGCCCGCAAAACCGGGATGGAGACAGCCTCCGTTTTCGAGTTCGAGGACATTGACGGCGCGGTGGACTGGCTCCGCAAAAATCTTTCCAGCAACGATTCGGCCCTGGTCAAAGGCTCACACGGCCTGCGCATGGACCGCATCGTCTCAGCCCTTGAGGTCAACCGATGAGTGAAACTTCCCTTGCGTTGAGCCTGGCAGGCTTCAGCTTCATCATGACCGTCATCTGGGGCGGGCCGCTGATCCGCATCCTGCGCCATCTCAAGATCGGCAAATTGATCCGGGTCGAAGGCCCCGAACGGCATTTCGCCAAGATGGGCACGCCCACCATGGGCGGGGTGATGTTCATCCTGCCGGTCGTTTTGATCACCGTGCTGCTCAATTTCGTTTCGATCATGGGCATTACCCAGCGCCGCTACCTGGGCAGTTCCATCCTGCTGCCGGTGCTGGTGCTCATCGCTTACGCCGTCCTGGGCGCGGTGGACGACTGGGAAGGCATCCGCGGTAAGCGGCGCGGCGAGGGGATGCGCGCCAGGGTCAAGTTCATCGCCCAGGTGGTACTGTCGCTGATCGTGGCCGCGGCCATCAAGTACCTGCTCAAAACCCCCGACCTGTTCCTGCCGGGCATCCCGACCGACATCGAGCTGGGCTGGATCTACATCCCGATCGCGGCTTTCATCATCACCGGCTTCTCGAACGCGGTCAATTTCACCGACGGCCTCGACGGGCTGGCCGGGTTGATCACCGCCACGGCCTTCACCGCCTTCGGCGGGATCGCCGCCCTGCAAGGCCAGGATTACCTGGCCCGCTTCTGCTTCACGGTCGTCGGCGCGTTGTTCGGCTTCCTGTGGTTCAACGTCCACCCGGCGCAGTTGATCATGGGCGACACCGGCTCGCTTTCCCTGGGCGCAACCCTGGCCGTGGTCGCCCTGATGACCGGCCAGTGGCCGCTCTTGATCATGATCGCCGTCATCCCGGTCAGCGAAGTCTTGAGCGTCATCATCCAGGTTTCTTATTTCAAGGCCACCAAAGGCAAACGCTTTTTCAAGATGGCTCCCATCCACCACCATTTCGAGCTGCTCGGCTGGAGCGAGACCCAGATAGTCCAGCGCTTCTGGCTGATCAGCCTGATCGCCGCCATGGTCGGCATCGGATTGGCTCTGGCGTAACCTATGAGGATTTGGACCGGAACCCGCGTGCTCATACTCGGCGCCGCCCGCCAGGGGCTGGCCCTGACCCGTTACCTGGTCCGCCACGGAGCGCGCGTGACCCTGTCGGACCGCGGCGAGGCTGAGGCGTTGACCGAGGCCCGGGCCGCGCTGGCAGGCCTGCCGGTCCGGTGGGCGCTCGGCGGGCACCCGCTCGAACTGCTGGACCAGGCCGATGTCCTGTGCCTGTCCGGGGGCGTACCGGTCACCATCCCGATCGTGATCGAGGCCCAAAAGCGCGGCATCCCGCTCACCAACGACACCCAGGTCTTCATGGAAGCCGTGCCCTGCAAGACCGTCGGCATCACCGGCTCGGCGGGCAAGACGACCACGACCACCCTGGTCGGGAATATGGCCAAGGCTTCGATGGAAAGCCACAAATCGGGCCGGGCTTACGTCGGCGGCAACATCGGCGACCCGCTGATCAACTACGTGGACGAGATGACGCCAGACGACCTGGCGGTCCTGGAAATCTCGTCCTTCCAACTGGAGCAGATGACCCTTTCGCCGAACGTGGCCGCCGTGTTGAACGTGACCCCCAACCACCTCGACCGGCACGGGACGATGGAGGCTTACGCCGCCGCCAAACGCCGCATCCTCGACTTTCAGACCCCGGACGACATTGCCATCCTGGGCCGCGACGACCCCGGCGCGTGGGTCATGCGCGAGCGCGTCAGGGGCCGGATGCTCTCGTTCGGCCTCAGCCGCCTGGCGGATGGTTTCGACGGCACCTACATGCAGGACGGGCTGTACCACCTGCGGGACGGCAACGCCTACGTGCTGCTGCCGATCAACCGGGCCATCCACCTGCCGGGCGACCACAACCGCCAGAACGTGCTGGCTGCGGTCGCCATCGGCCATGCCGCCGGGCTGAAGCTGGATGCCATGCTCGAAGCGATAGACAACTTCCACGGCGCGCCGCACCGGCTGGAACTGGTGCGCGAACTGCGCGGCGTGAAATGGGTCAACGACTCGATCGCCACCGCCCCCGAGCGGACCATCGCCGGCATCCGCTCGTTCGAGGAGCCGCTGGTGCTGCTGCTCGGCGGCCGGGACAAGGACCTGCCCTGGGGCGACCTGGCCGCTCTCGTCCACCAGCGCGTGGACCACGTGATCCTCTTCGGCGAGGCCGCCGGCATCATCGAAAAGGCCCTCGGCGGAACCGGCGGGCGGCTGGAGTCGATCACCCGCTGCGACGGGCTGCGCCAGGCCGTCCAGGAGGCCGCCGGAATTGCCGAACCCGGTGACGTGGTTTTGTTATCCCCCGGCGGCACCAGTTTCGACGAATTCAAGGATTTCGCCGCCCGCGGAGAAAGTTTTAGATCATGGGTACAGGAACTCTCATAAACCGGGGCAGGCAGCAGCCTGCCGCCAGGACGCCGCTCTCGCTCCCCAACCTCGGCGACCTGCCCCTGCTGATGACCGTGACCGTGCTGGCCGTGTTGGGATTGGTGATGGTCTACTCTGCCAGTTGGGATTTCTCGCTGGCCGTCTATGACTCGCCGACCTACATGTTCAACCGCCAGGTGGTCTGGATGGGGCTGGGCCTGCTGGCCATGGTCGTCCTGTCACGCTTCGATTACCACTACTGGCGGCGGCTGGTCGTGCCGGTCATGCTCGTCACCATCGCGGCCCTGATCGGGGTGCTGCTCACCAACGACAACCGCCTGGGCGCGGTCCGCTCGTATTTCGAGGGGTCGGTCCAGCCCTCTGAGCTGGCAAAACTGGTCACGATCATTTACCTGGCGGCCTGGTTGTACGCCAAGCAGGAACACCTTTACGATGTCAACCTGGGATTGATCCCGCTCGGCACGATCCTGGGGATCGTCGGCGGCCTGATCTTCCTCCAGCCCGATCTGTCGGCGACTGCCACGGTGCTCATCCTGGGCGGACTGCTGTTCTTCCTGGCCGGGGGCGACATCCGGCAGATCACCTTCCTGCTCATCCTGACCGTCATCGTCGGTTACGTGGTGATCCAGTTCAGCCCCACCGGGTTGCAGCGCATCCGTGAGTTCTGGCTGGGCATCGTGGACCCGACCCAGGCGTCGTACCACGTCCGCCGCTCGCTGGAAGCCATCGTCAAGGGCAACTTTTTCGGCGTCGGGCTGGGACAGGCCAACACGAAGTATACTGGCCTGCCGGTCCCGCCCACCGACAGCATTTTTGCGGTCATCGCCGAGGAACTGGGCTTTTTCGGCTCGCTGGTCACGCTCAGCCTGTACGGCCTGCTGATCTGGCGCGGCCTGAAGATCGCCGCCAAAGCCCCGGATTTCCTGGGCACCATCCTGGCGGCGGGCTTGACGATCTGGATCGGGCTGGAGGCGGTGGTCAACATTTCGGTGATGGTCGGCCTGCTCCCGTTTGCGGGCAACGCCCTGCCCTTCATCAGCGCCGGCGGCTCGAACCTGACCGCCTCGCTGGCTGCGGTCGGCATTTTGTTCAACATTGCCCGCCAGGGCAGCAACAGGAAGAAATCGTCTCAAAACCCGGACGAAAGGAGAGAATTCGGTGCGACTGTTGGTTTGCGCCGGGGGAACCGGCGGCGGAGTGTATCCCGCGTTGGCCGTGCTTGAAGCCTTGAACGTCCAGAGTTCGACGTTCGACGTTTTGTGGGTCGGCGGAGAAGGCGGCATGGAAAAGGAACTGGTCGAGCGCCAGGGCATCCCTTTCCGGGCCATCCCGGCCGCGGGCCTGCATGGCGTGGGCCTCGGCCGGCTGCCGGGCAACGTGACCGCCATCCTGCGCGGCATCTCCGCCTCGCGCCACATCCTGGCCGAATTCGAGCCGGACGCGCTCTTCTTCACCGGCGGATACGTGGCCTTCCCGATGGCCCTGGCCGGACACCGCATCCCGACCCTGCTTTACGTCCCGGACATCGAGCCTGGGCTGGCCTTGAAGACGATCGCCCGCTTCGCCGACACGATCACCGTCACCGCCGAGGGGTCGCGCCCGTTCTTCCGCCGGGGCGCCCGCCTGGTCGTGACCGGCTATCCCGTCCGGCGCGAGCTTGCCCAATGGGACCGGGACATCGCCCGCCAGTCGCTCGGTCTCGACGACGACCTGCCCGCGCTGCTGGTCTTCGGCGGCAGCAAGGGCGCCCGCTCGATCAACCTGGCCCTGCTCGACTGCCTGCCCGGCCTGCTGGAAACGATGCAGGTCGTCCACATCAGCGGCAGCCTGGACTGGCCGACGGTCGAATCTGCCAGGGCGACACTGCCCGAAGACCTGGCGGGCAGGTATCACGCCTTCCCGTACCTGCACGAGGAGATGGGCGCGGCCCTGGCTGCCGCCGACCTGGTGGTCGCCCGCGCCGGGGCCTCCACCCTGGGCGAGTTCCCGCTGCTGGGGCTGCCCGCCATCCTGGTCCCGTACCCGCACGCCTGGCGCTACCAGAAGGTCAATGCGGACTACCTGGCCGGGCAGGGCGCGGCTCTCGTGCTGGACGATGCCCGCCTGAAAAGTGAGCTGGCGGGCGCGGTCAAAAGCCTGGTGGCCGATGCTCCCCGCCTGGAAGAGATGCGCCGGGCCATGCGCGCCCTCTCCCGCCCGCAGGCGGCAGCCGGGATCGCCGGTCAACTCGTGGAACTGGCCGGAAAAGGTTGAGAGTATGATGAGTTTACCTTTCGCATTCTGGCTCTTCGTCATCATCTTTGCCGTTATCGGCGCGATGCGCGGCTGGTCGAAGGAATTATTGGTTTCTTTCAGCGTCATCCTGTCCCTGGCTTTCAGCCGCCTGATGGAGCGTTACGTGCCGGTCATAGATACCATGGCGGCAGACAGCCCCTCACTGTTCTGGATCCGGGCCATCGTGCTGCTGACCCTGGTGTTTTTTGGCTACCAGACCGTTTACATCCCGCGCTTCGCCTCCAAGGCAACCCGGGAACGGCTGCAGGACTGGCTGCTGGGATTCGTCGTCGGTGCGCTGAACGGATACCTGATCATGGGCACCCTGTGGTTCGACATGAAAGAGGCCGGTTATCCCTTTGCGCCGAACATCTCCGCGCCCACCGGCGAGGCGTTGGATGTCGTCACCCGGATGATGGTTTACATGCCGCCCAACCTGCTGGGCGAACCCGGCATCTATTTTGCGGTCATCATCGCGTTCATTTTTGTGCTGGTTGTTTTCATCTAAATTTTATAGGAGTGCAAACTTTAGTTTGCAGATGAAAGTTTGCAGGCTGAAGCCTGCACTCCGAAAAGACTGCACTCCGAAAAGGAACACAAAGGATTTTATGACACACGTCCATTTCATCGGCATCGGGGGCAGCGGACTTTCCGCCATCGCCCGGCTCCTGCTGGAGAGCGGTTACACCGTCAGCGGGTCGGACCGGGTCATGTCGCCGTTCGCCGCGGACGTGCAGGCTGCGGGCGCGAAAGTGTCCATCGGCCACAGCCCGGCCAACATCGCCGGCGCGGACTGGGTGGTGCGTTCCTCCGCCATAGCGGACGACAACCCCGAGGTCCGGGCTGCGCTTGCGGCCAAGATCCCGGTCTACAAGCGGGCCGATTTCCTCGGTCAACTGATGGAGCGCAAGACCGGCATCGCCGTCGCCGGGACGCACGGCAAGACCACCACCACCGCCATGCTGGCCTGGGTGCTGACCCGTTTGAAGCAGGACCCGTCTTACCTGATCGGCGGCGTGTCCGGCAACCTGGGAGTCAACGCCCACGCCGGGAAGGGCCAGCTCTTCGTCATCGAAGCGGACGAGTACGACCGCATGTTCCTGGGGTTGAAGCCGCGCATCGAGATCGTTACCAACCTGGAGCACGACCACCCGGACTGCTACCCGACCCTGGCCGACATGGAAAGCGCCTTCGAGTCGTTCGTGGACCTGCTGCCCGCCAACGGCGCGCTGGTGGCCTGCGCCGACGATCCCGGGACGATGGGCCTGGTCCAGCGGGCGCAGCGGAACGGTCGCCAGGTGGTGTCTTACAGCGCGAGGAGCGAGATCACCGTCGCCAGCCCGCACTGGGTGATGGCCCGCAACCTGCGCACCAACGAGCATGGCGGTTTCTCGTTCGAGACCTATTCCAACCTCGACCTGCGCAGCATGAAAGGCCAGCCGGTCGCGTTGCAGGTGCCGGGCAGGCACAACGTCCAGAACGCGCTGGCGGTGATGGCGGTGGCCGGGGCGCTCAAACTGTCGCTGGAGAAGGCCGCCGCAGCCCTGGAAGAGTTCAGCGGGACCGGGCGCCGTTTCGAGAAGCGCGGCGAGGCCCGGGGCGTGCGGGTCTTCGACGATTACGCCCACCATCCCACCGAGATCCGGGCCACGCTGGCCGCCGCCCGTGCCCGCTACCCGAAACAGCGCATCTGGGCCGTCTGGCAGCCGCACACCTACTCCCGCACCCGGACCCTTTTCGACGCCTTCCTCGACGCCTTCACCGACGCCGACGAGGTGATCGTGACCGAGATTTACGCCGCCCGCGAAGGCCCCGAACAGGCTTTCTCGGCCAGCCAGATCGTCAAGGTCATGCCGCACGACTCGGCCCGTTTCATTCCGCAATTATCGGATGTCAGCGAATTTTTGATCCAACACCTCCGCTCCGGCGACGTTATGCTGGTACTCTCCGCCGGGGACGCCGACAGGGTCAGCGCCGAAGTGCTGGCCGGCCTGAAGTAGTCAGAAAGCGAGGAACTTATGGCTGAAAAGAAGAAGTCCACCCGCACCTACGAATCGGACGTGATGGCCCTGCCTCCGCTGAAGATGGTCCTGGGCGACGTGCCCGACCCGGATGTGGGCCAGCCGGCCCGCACCGGCTCCAAGATGGACCGGAAGATGGAATCCGCGGTCCAGAAGCTGATCAGTCACCTGAAGGACGCGAAGTTGTGACGGCAGTAACGGATTAATTCGTTGCTGCAATTAAAGCGCAAATGACCACCACCCTGCCTCTCGACGCCCTCCATGCGGTTTTTGGCGAACGGCTGCAAACAGACGTGCCGCTCGCCGCGTACACCTCGGCGCGCATTGGCGGCCCGGCCGAAGCCCTGATCGCCGCCCACACGTCGGAAGAACTGGCAAAAACCGTCTCCCGGCTGTGGGAGATGGGCGTCCCCTTCATCCTGCTGGGCGGCGGCTCGAATGTGCTGGTCAGCGACGCGGGCGTGCGCGGCGTGGTGGTGCTCAACCGGGCCAAGGCCGTGACCTTTTTCGACAAGGTCCCTTCGGTGTGGGCCGAGTCGGGCGTGACCTTCAGCAACCTGGCCAACCGGGTGGCGGCCAAAGGTTACACCGGCCTGGAATGGGCGGCCACCGTCCCCGGCACGGTCGGCGGGGCGGTCTACGGCAACGCCGGGGCTTTCGGCGGCGATATGGCCGGGAGCCTGCGCGCCGCCGAAGTCCTGACCCGCGAAGGCCGGAAGCAGTTCAAAGTCCGGGAGATGGGCTACGGCTACCGCACCAGCGTGATGAAGCGCGGCGAGGTCAAGGGCGTGATCCTGTCGGCGGAGCTGCGCCTCGATTTCGGAGACAAAGAGGCCGTGCTGGGCAGGATGCGCGAGTTCACCGAACGGCGCAAGTCCACCCAGCCGCCGGGAGCCAGCATGGGTTCGATGTTCAAGAATCCCGAAGGCGATTTTGCCGGGAGACTGCTGGAAGAAGCCGGGCTGAAAGGCGCCCACATCGGCAACGCCGTGGTCAGCCCGGTCCACGCCAATTTTTTCGTCAACAACGGCGAGACGTCCGCCGCCGACGTGAAATCCCTGATAGACCTGGCGCAGGCTACGGTCAGAGAGAGATTTGGCATCCAGCTTGAGTTGGAGATCGAGCTGGTTGGAGAGTGGTGAAGCGTAATACGTGTAGCGTGTTTCGTAAAGTACGCTCCACGCAACATGCAACACGAGATGTGCAACACAAAAGTTACTGGAAACGGCCATGACAAAACCCACGACCAAACTGAAGGTTATCGTCCTCTTCGGCGGGCGCTCCGGCGAGCATGAAGTCTCGCTCAGTTCGGCGCGCTCGGTGCTGGGCGTGCTCGACCCCGCCCGGTACGAGGTCTTCGAGGTGGGCATCACCCACGAAGGCGCCTGGCTGACCGGCAAGAACGCCCACCGGGCCTTCGCCGACGGGCAGACCGGCGGCCTGACCGCCTGCACCATCCTGCCCGACCCATCCAGGGCGGGCCTGTACGCGCTTCTCGATACGGGATATGCGAAGATCACCGACCTCGAGGTCGTCTTCCCGGTCTTGCACGGCACCTTCGGCGAGGACGGCACGATGCAGGGATTACTCGAACTGGCGGACGTGGCTTACGTGGGCGCGGGGGTGACGGGGGCTTCGGTCGGGATGGACAAGGGCGTGTTCAAGGATGTGATGCGCGCCAACGGCATCCCGGTCGTCGAAGCGGTGCTGGTCCTGCGTTCCGAGATCGAGCGGGACCTGGAAACTGTTATCCAAAAATCTGAGGCGTTGGGCTACCCGGTTTTCGTCAAGCCTGCCAATTTAGGTTCCTCGGTTGGGGTGAGCAAATGCAACAACCGCTCCGATTTGCGGGAAGGCCTGATGGAAGCCGCCGCCTACGACCGCCGCGTGCTGGTCGAGCGCGGCGTGAAGAACCCGCGTGAGATCGAAGTCAGCGTGCTGGGCAACGACGACCCGCAGGCCTCCATCCCCGGCGAGATCCTGCCGAGCCGCGAGTTCTACTCCTACGAATCGAAATACGTGGACGGGACCTCCGGCCTGCTGATCCCCGCCCCGCTGCCGGATGAGACGGCCAACCTGATCCGTGACATGGCGGTGAAAGCCTGCAAAGCCATTGACTGCGCCGGCATGGCCCGCGTGGACTTTTTATTCGACAAAGACAGCGGCGATTTTTACCTGAACGAGGTCAACACCATCCCCGGCTTTACCTCCATCAGCATGTACCCGAAACTGTGGGAGGCCAGCGGGCTGCCTTATGCGGCCCTGGTGGACCGCCTGATCGAACTGGCCCTGGAACGCAAAGCCGAGCGCGACCGCACCGAACGCCGCTTCAGGAGGGGCGCATGAGTCCTGCCAACAAACCTGCCTCGAGCCGCTCTGAGACTGTCCGCAAGCGGCGGGCAGCCGAAAGCGCCAAGCGCCAGTACAGGAAGACCAGCCGCGCTGCGGTGCTGGTGCGCAACCTGCATCCCGACATGGTGGCCAGGCCGGCCACGAAACGGAGCATGACCAAGCCGCGCAAACGCCAGTACCAGGTGGCGCTCGGCGCGAAGGGTTCGCGCCTCAGCATCCCGGCCCTGCCGATCGTCGAGATGGGCTGGCGCTGGACCTCCCTGGCCTTGACTGCGGCCATGGCTTTCGTCCTTTACATGATGTGGAATTCGAACAACTTCTACATTCCGCAGGCCGACGTGCTCGGCAACCAGCGCATCAGCGCCGAGGAGATCAACCGTACCCTGAACCTGACGGGCCTGTCCATCTTTTGGGCGGAACCGGCCGTCATCGAGAACACCCTGCGCGAAAGCTACCCGGACCTGGAAAGCGTCTCGGTCAGCGTGAATTTGCCGAACTACGTGACGGTGGTCGTGGCGGAACGCCAGCCGGTGATCGCCTGGCAGCAGGGCGGCGAGACGCTCTGGATTGACGCCCAGGGATTCGCCTTCCCGGTGCGCGGACCGGCCGAGGGCTTGATCCCGGTCGTCGCAAACGGCAGCCCGCCCCAGGTCCAGGGCGAGGTTTCCGTGGATGGGCTGACCGCCGCGCTGCCCTATCTGTCCACCGAGATGATCCACACCCTGCGGCTGCTGGCTCCCTACGTCCCGCAGGATACTTCGATTTTTTACGATCCAGGCTATGGCTTCGGCTGGAATGACAGCCGCGGCTGGATCGTCTACTTCGGTAAAACGACCGCCGACATGAATTTGAAACTGACGGTTTACCAGGGCCTGAGTGATTACCTGGCCCGCAGCGGCATTCCCGCCACGATGGTGAGCGTGGAATTCCCGCACCATCCTTTTTATCGCACGGACTAGCTTATGGACGAGATTGTTGTTGGCATAGATGTCGGCACGACCAAGGTATGCACCCTTGTAGGACGGGTGGAAGAGGATGACGCCATCCGCATCATTGGGGTGGGCATCGAACCGTCTGAGGGCATCAAGAAAGGCGCTATCGTGGACCTGGGAGCCGCGGCGCAGGCGATTGCCAATTCGGTCGAACGCGCCGAACACACCTCCGGGGTCGCGATCACCTCGGCCCTGGTCAGCCTGGCTAGCGCCAACGTGGCCTCGGTCAACAGCCGCGGCAAGGTCGGGATCACCGGCGGGATCGTGGACGATTACGACGTGATCCGCGCCCTCGAAGACGCCCGCACGATCGCCATCCCCGGCGACCGGGAGCTGATCCACGTCATCCAGCGCGGATTCGTGGTGGACGGGCAGGACGGGGTGCGCGCCCCGATCGGGATGCACGGCTACCGGCTGGAGGTGGAGGCGCACATCATCACCGCCCTGTCTGCTTCGGTCGAGAACCTGCGCCAGAGCGTGGCCTCCGCCGGGGTGGACGTGGCCCAGTTCGTGCTCAACCCGCTGGCCTCGGCGGAGGTGGTGCTGACCGAGACCGACCGGCAGATGGGCTGTATCGTCTGCGACATCGGCGGCGGGACGACCGACCTGGCGATCTACGTGGACGGGGACGTGTGGCACACGATGGTGCTGGCCGTGGGCGGCAACCACGTCACCGCCGACATCGCCCACGGCCTGCGCCTGCCGATGGCCCAGGCCGAAGAGATCAAGAAAAAGTACGGGCATGCCCTCAAAGGCGAAGTGGGCCTGGAGGAATATTTCACCATCCAGCCCTTCGGCGAGGACGAGCCGGTGCAGATCAACCGCCAGGAACTGGCCCACATCATCGGGGCCAGGGTCGAGGAGATCTTCAGCCTCACGCTCCAGGAGATCAAGCGGAGCGGTTACGACGGCCTGCTGCCTGCGGGCATGATCCTGACCGGCGGGACGAGCGCCCTGCCCGGCATCCGCAAACTGGCGAGCAAGGTGATGGGCATGCCCGTCCGCACCGCCAAACCGGAGAACCTGGTCGGCCTGGTGGACCGGCTGGACTCCCCGGCTTATTCCACCAGCGTCGGCCTGCTGCATTGGGCCTTATCCATGAGCGCCCAGGACCTGGCCCCCCCGAAACGACGCCGGATGAAAGGAGAGAGCAACGTGAACCTCGATGGCATCAAGAATTTTTTCAAACGGCTCCTGCCTTAATAGGTTACAGTGTCATTGCGAGACGGTGATCTCCCGTCGAAGCAATCTCCAATGACCAGGGGATTGCTTCGGGGAAGATCGCCCCTCGCAATGACAAAACACACTGACCGGCCCGCAGCGGATTTCCAACCCGCCGCTACCCAAAAACATAATCCATTCAGAGGTACTCATTTTCAGGAGGAGTAACATGGACGCAAAAAATATGCAACCCGAATCGTTTGCCCGCATCAAGGTGATCGGCGTGGGCGGCGGCGGATCGAACGCCGTCAACCGCATGATCGCCGAGGGTATCCAGGGCGTGGAGTTCATCGCGGTCAACACCGATGCCCAGGCCCTGCTGCTCTCGAAGGCAAACATCCGCGTGCGCCTCGGCGATAAACTGACCCGCGGCCTGGGCGCAGGCGGCAATCCCGAGGTCGGACGCAAAGCCGCCGAAGAGTCCGCCGAGGAGCTGTACAACGTGCTCAAAGGCAGCGACATGGTCTTCATCACGGCCGGCATGGGCGGCGGCACCGGGACCGGCGCAGCGCCGATCGTGGCCCAGGTCGCCAAGGAAAGCGGCGCGCTGACCATCGCGGTCGTCACCCGCCCGTTCACTTTCGAGGGCGGCAAGCGGATGCAATCCGCCGAGAGCGGCATCGGCAAGCTGAAGGAGCACGCCGATACGCTCATCGCCATCCCCAACGATCGCCTGTTGCAACTGGCCGACAAGCGCGCCAGCCTGTCGGACGCCTTCCGCATGGCCGACGAGGTACTCCACCAGGGCATCCAGGGCATCTCCGAGCTGATCACCGTCCCCGGCCTGATCAACCTGGACTTCGCCGACGTCAAAGCCATTATGAGCGAAGGCGGCGCGGCGCTGATGGCGATCGGCACAGCTTCCGGTGAAGACCGCGCCCGCGTCGCGGCCGACCAGGCTATCTCCAGCCAGTTGCTCGACATCACCATTGACGGCGCGCGCGGCATCCTGTTCAACGTGACCGGCGGCCCGAACATGACCCTGTTCGAGGTCAACCAGGCTGCGGCCATCATCCGCGAGACCGCCCACCCGGACGTGAACATGATCTTCGGCGCGGTGATTGACCCGAACATGGGCGATGACATCCGCATCACGGTCATTGCTACGGGGTTCGAGCGCAGCGGCGTGCCGCGCCGCGCCCTCGAACGCCCCACTTCCTCGTCCCGGTTCGACGACCGCCCGGTGGGATTTACCCGCCCGGCGGAAAACGTCAGCGTCGGCGCGGAAGCCCAGCGCCCTCAGCCGGCTGAAGTCAAGCCGAAAAACATCAATCAGGAAGACCTGGACATCCCCACTTTCCTGCGTAACCGCCGCTAGGAGAGTCATCGTAAAGCGAGATTAATCTCGCCTTACAGCCATTTTCGGCGTCCAGTTATCCCCCCTTGCCGGGGCGGTCGAAGCGTGCCTGGGCCGGGCATGTCAGACCGCCCCGCGCATTTAATTATGCTAAAATTAGTGCGATGAAAGAAACCCTTCCCATGCTCGAAGAGACGCCTTCCATCAAGGCGCATAAACGCCAGGCCTTCTGGCAGATCACCCTCCCGCTGGCCGTGACGGCGCTCCTGATCCTGGCCGTGGCGGTGCTGGCCGGGATTTCCGCCTTCGGCGATAAAACCGGTTCGGAACGCTGGGCTGCCATCTCGACCATCTGGCTGGTCGTCCCCGTGATGTTCATCGCCGTGGTCTTCCTGGTTGTGCTGGCCGCGCTGATCTATGGATTGGCGCGCCTGCTCAAGATCATCCCGCCCTATTCGGGCAAGGCCCAGTACCACGCCAACCACATTGCGGGCAAGGTCCGCACTGTGGCGGATACTGCCGTCAAGCCGATCATGCTGGGCGAGGGCCTGATCGCCAGCCTGAAAGCCTTGTTCGGGAAGAAATAAGGCGAAGGAAAGGAAAGGATTTATTTGCTTATGGAAAACCGGAAGAAGAACCTGATCGTCGGCGCGCTGATCGGCGCGATCACCGGCCTGGTGGCCGCCTCCCTGCTCAACCGCCGCGCCGAAAAGGATGAACGCGAAACCGCCCTCACCACCGGCGAGGGACTGAAGCTCGGCGTGCTGGTCTTCGGCCTGCTGCGAGCCATCGCCTCGCTCGGCGACGACTGACCAAGCCCCGGGCGCAGTCACCTGCGCCTTTTTTTATCCATCTTTTTTGCCCATGCCAACCCACCACACCAAAATCCTGAGCCTGCCGGGGAACCTCTCCCTGGCAGGCTCGCTGCTTGAAGCGCTGGATGTCGAAGATAGCGACAGGACCCGCGAACTCAGCCTCGACATCCAGCACCTGGAGGTGCATTCGTCCACGCTGGCGCGCACCCGGGGCTTCATCCGTGAGCGCATCGAAGGCGTGTACCGTCCGCTGCGGCTGCGCTTCGGCGGCCTGCGTTGGCTGAACCCTGCCGGCAGGTTCGATAGAGGCAGCGAGACCCTCCAGGACCTGCTCTTCTGGCGGATGAAGGAAAACCTGGAAGAATATGCCATGCTCTGGACGGTTGCGGATGCCTTCATCCTGCGCTTTTCGCCCCGCTGCTGGTTTGTGGAGGAGCGCCCCGGAGACCCGCGGCCCGTCTCGTTGACCCGCAACTGGTCCTCGCCGCCGCCGATGCCCTCCGGACTCGTCCCGGCTCCGGCCCGGCTCCACGCCCGGTTTGGCGGCGACCCGGTCAGGGTCCGGGTGGGAGGGCGGATCTACCGCCGCAGGCTTTTCGTCGGCGGGCTGGACCTCCAGCCGGAAACCTATCCCGACGTGAACGTGGTCCTCAACCTGGGCGAAGTCCCCAGCCGCTGGAACGGGAACGGCGGCTTCCATCCCGCCGACCGCTGGGACAACAAAGGCGAGGGCAGCGAGGGGATGTCGGTGGAGGAACTGGCTGAAGAAGCGGAATGGGTCGCCGGGCATTTACGGCAGGGGGAGAGGGTCCTGGTGCATTGCGCCGCGGGCCTGAACCGCTCGGTGACGGTCTGCTGCGCGGCCTTGATCCTGCTCGAAGGGTTAACGGCGGAAGCTGCCCTGGCGCGTGTGCGCGAGACCCACACCTGGGCCAGGCCGGATACGCGTCACTGGCTGCAACTTCGCTGGCTGGCGCAGGAATTGGCGTCGGGGGGGGGGGGGGGGGGGGGGGGGGGGGGGGGGGCCA
>JBMOMN010000009.1:0-369464 GCA_049324115.1 Chloroflexota bacterium | reverse complement strand
GTAGGGGCAGGTCTCAGACCTGCCCCTACGACGACGACCTGCCCCTACGGTTTTATGCAGATCAGCCCTTTGAGATACGCCCCTTCGGGGAAATTGAGCGCCACCGGGTGGTCGGCGGCCTGCTGCATACTCCCCACGATCTGTGCCTCCACGCCTGCGTCCAGGGCCGCGCCGGCCACGATCTTCTGGAACAGGGCCGCCTCCACGCCGCCGGAGCAGGAAAACGTGAACAGGACTCCGCCCGGCCGCAGCAGTTTGAAGGCCAGCAGGTTGATATCTTTGTAGCCGCGGGCGGCTTTTTCGGCCTGGGCTGCGGTGGGCGCAAATTTGGGGGGATCGAGGACGATCATATCGAAAGCCCGCCCCGCATCCCGGAATTTTCTCAACACCTGGAAGACATCCCCCTCGATCCATTCGGACCTTTCGGCCGGCATCCCGTTTAACGCCGCGTTTTCGCGTCCCAGGGCCAGAGCCTCGGCCGACGCGTCCACCGAGACGACGGATCTGGCCCCGCCCGCCAGGGCGTTGACCGTGAAGCCGCCGGTGTAGCAGAAACAATCCAACACCTCGCGCCCCCCGGCCATCTGGCGGACTTTCAGGCGGTTGTCACGCTGGTCGAGATAGAAGCCGGTCTTGTGACCTGATTCGAGGTTGACCAAGAATTTCAGGCTGTTTTCGGTAATTGGGAGTTGGTAATTTGTAATTGCGCCGCGCAGGGGGCCGACACATTCCGGCAGGCCTTCGAGCTGGCGCACGTCGGCGTCGGAGCGCTCGTAGATGGTCTGTAAACCGGTCTCCTCGATCAGGATGTCAGCCAGGGTTTGCTTCCAGAATTCGGAACCCGCCGACAGCAATTGCAGCACCAGCACTTCGGCGTAACGATCCACGATCAGGCCGGGGAGTCCGTCTGATTCGGCGTGGACCAGGCGCAGGGCATCGGTCGAACGTTGAACGTTAAACGTTGAACGTTGAGCGATCGCGGCGCGCACGCGTCGGCGGAGGAAATCCGCGTCCACGGCCTCACCCGGCTCGAAGGTCCAGGCCCGCCCGCGGATCTGCGAATGAGGCGAATAGGCGGCCCGGGCCAGGAATCCGCCTTTCGAGTCGAATACGTCCACCGTTTCCCCCATCCCCGGTTCCCCCTCCACGCGAGCGATCGCTCCTGAGAAAATCCAGGGGTGACGGCGCAGCAGGGATTTTTCACGTCCGGGTTTCAGGATCAGGTCAGCCATTGGTTTTGGTCATCCAGTTTTCTGGATTGGGAAGCAATTGCCAGCCATATTGGCTGTAGAGGCCGTGAGCGTCGCGGGTGGCGAGCATCCAGCGGCGCAGGTCTTGCAGGTCGGGGTGGCTGTGGACGGTTTCCATCAGCCATTTGCCCAGGCCGCGGCCGCGGTAGTCTTCGTGGATGAAGACATCGCAGAGCCAGGCGAAGGTGGTGTAATCGCTGACGACGCGGGCCAGGCCGACCTGGCGTGAGCCGTCGTATAGCCCAAAGGTGAGCGAGTGCTGAAGGGTGCGGGCGACCATTTCGGGGGTACGTCCCTTAGCCCAGTAGGCCCGGCTGAGCATGTCGGCGACGGCGGTCAGGTCCAGGCGGGCCGGGTCGGTGCTGATGGTGAAGTTTTCACGGCGGGTTTCGAGTTGCTGTGGCATGGGTCGAGTGTATCACAGGATTGGGGTCATCCTTTCGAGTGATATTTGCTCTATTTCGGCCCGGAATATGCGATAATACGAATTATTCACCCAAAGGAGGAACGCCATGACCGATGTCCAGACCTTATCCCTGATTGACTTGTTCAGGGACCTGCCCGAGCCGCTGCTGGAGGAGATCGGGGGTTTTTGCCAGGAGATCAGCGTGCCGAAAGGGGAGTTGATCTTCAACATTGAAGACAGGGCCGACAAGCTGCATGTGCTCCTGAGCGGGCACGTCAACATCCGGGTGCGGATGGCTACCAGGCCGGAATACCTGACCGTCTCGGTCATCAACCAGCCGTACCAGGCTTTCGGCTGGTCGGGGATCGTCGCGCCGCATCATTACACGGCCAGCGCCATTTGCGAAGAGGACTGCCGTCTGCTGGTGATTGACGGCCCGAAACTGATGGCTGCCCTGGAGCGCTTCCCGGAGGCCGGGTTCGTGGTCATGCGCCGGGTGGCCGAGATCATCAGCGGACGGTTGCGCAGCAGCCACGTGGCGTTGATCAAGACGCTGTAATTCTTTCACTCCCTACCGGACAAGACGAAAATCTCAACGCGAATTACGCTGATGATCGAATTTCGCGAATTCATTTTCAAAACATTCGCGCCACATCGTCCCCAAATGGGTATTTCCCAAATCCGCGAAATTCGTGTCGAAAAGGACTTTTGTTATGGGGTCTTTGTTTGGAGAATTCCGTTGTCAGGAGAGTGAAAGAGCCAGAAAGACGAGATCCACAAGAGTTCACATTTGTGATAACATTAGCCATGCGGACAGTGAATTTTTATCGCCTTCCCAATGGAGCCAGCCCTGTCGAAGAATTCCTCGATTCGCTGACCGGTAAACAAACGCAGAAAGTATTATGGGTTTTACAGTTGATCGAGGAATTGGAGGTTGTCCCCCGTCAATACTTCAAGAAGCTTGTTGGTAACGAAAATATCTGGGAAGTCTGCATACAATTTGGAAATGACATCTTCAGGTTGCTTGGTTTTTTCGATGGCGGTACTTTGTTGATCTTGACGAATGGATTTGCCAAGAAAACTCAACAAACACCGTTGCAAGAAATTGACCTTGCAGTGCGGCGTAAGAAAGAATATTTGGCGAGGAGAAATAAATTATGAGTGATGTAAAAGAATATATTCAAAAGCGCGCGGCGCGCGACGCTGAGTTTGCAGAAAACTATAACGAAGGCTATGCTGACTTTAAGATCGGCGTGATTTTACGCCAGGCACGGGAAGCGGCAGGGTTGACCCAGGAAGAGGTTGCGCGAAAACTGCGGACTAAAAAGTCGGCTATTTCGCGGATCGAAAACCACGCCGACGACGTGCGTCTCTCCACCCTGCGCCGCTATGCAGATGCGGTTGGGGCCAATTTGCAAATAAAACTGGCTAAATCGCAAAGATCGTAATCCCCAAAAAGAAACCGTCCGATTATCGAATCAAAAACCCGCCATCACGAAGTGGCGGGTTTTGATTCTTCGAAATGACAGGTTTGCAGTCTACTGGATCACGCCCAACTCCTGCCCGGCCCTGATGATGACATCCATGGCGATTTCGATGTCGGCCGGGTCGTGGGCCGCGGTGACGGTGGCGCGCAGGCGGGCCAGGTCTTCGGGCACGGCCGGCGAGATGACCGGCAGCACGAACTGGTCCTGGTGCTGGCAAAGGCGGGTCATCGTGAAGGCCAGCTCGTCCGAGCCGCAAATGACCGGGACGATGGCCGTCTCGGTGTGGAGGGTGTTGAAGCCCGCGCCTTTCAGCCCGTTGATGAACTGTTTCGAATTGGCGTTCAGCTTTTCGACCCGCTCCGGCTCATCCAGGATGATCTTGAAGGCCTCGTTGGCGGCCGCGGCCTGGGCCGGGGGCAGCGCCGCCGAAAAGATGTAAGCCCGGCTGGCGTGGCGCAGGTAGGTGATGATCTCCTTCTTGCCCGCCACGTAGCCGCCCACCGAGGGGATGGTCTTGCTGAGCGTGCCCATTTTGATGTCAACCACATCTTCCATGCCGAAGTGCTCTTCGATGCCGCGCCCGGTCTTGCCGAGCACGCCGGTCGAGTGGGCCTCGTCAATCATCAGCCAGGCGTTGTATTTGCGGCACAACTCGACCACTTTCGGCAGGTCAATGACGTCGCCGTCCATGCTGAAAACGGAATCGGCCACGACCATCTTGGAGCGGTCTGACGGGACCTGCTGCAAGCGGCGCTCCAGGTCTTCCATGTCGTTGTGCTTGAAGCGCCGGAACTCCGCCCCAGACATGAGGCAGCCGTCCACGATGGAGGCGTGGTTGAGCTTGTCCGAGATGACGTAGTCGCCGCGGCCCATCAGGGTCGAGATGACGGACAGGTTGGTGGCGTAACCGGACGAGTAGGTGACTGCTGCTTCGGTGTGTTTGAACCCCGCAATCGTCTCCTCCAGCTCGTCATGGACTTTCAGCGACCCGGCCAGGGTGCGCACGCCGTGAGTCCCGGAACCGTACTGGTCTATGGCGTCTTTGGCGGCTTTGTTGATGCGCGGGTGGCCGATCAGGCCGAGGTAACTGTACGACGCATACATCCCCATGATGCGCCCGTTGACCAGCACCTTGGCCCCGGGGAGCATTTCGGTGATGGGCTGGTTGTAGAAATACAGGTCGTTTTCTTTCAGGCCCGCAACCCGGTCCACCATGGCCCGGATGCGTTTGGTGACAGCATCGTCAGTGTTATGAAAATCCATGAATCACTCCTCAAGAACTTGTTCGGGATAGTTTAGTCCACCGGGAATATTCTGTCAATCAACGCACCTCGAACCGGTACGAAGCCAGCTCCCGCGTGAAGCGGTTCGTGCCGGTCACGACCAGGACGGCCCCGTCCACCTCGCCGCCGAGCGAGAGCGGGATCTTCGCCGTCTGGTCCGCGGCGAGCGGGAGGTATTCCACCCTCGTGCCGCCGTCGCCTTTCAGGATCAGCGCCAGGCTGAAAGTCTGCGGCAGGGCGTTCTGGATGCGGGCGAACCCGGCAGCCTCCCAGCCGCCGTCGTCGCTCTCGAAGTCGCTGAAATAACCGATAGCGGGAACAGCCACATCGTCCAGCAGGAAGCCCTCGTCATTGACCGCCGTATCGGTCACGTATTCGAAGCGGATGTAAACCTGCTGTCCGGCATAGGCCGACAGGTCCAGGCTTTCCTCGATCCAGCCGCCGCTTTTCCCGTTATAAGCCCAGCCGAAGGAGTTGCCGGTCGGGTCGTCGGGCGTGCCCGAAGGCGTGATCAAAAGCTCCCAGTTCTGGCCGTCGAGCGAGGCTTCCACGTAAAGGTAATCGTAATCTTCTTCGATGTCGTACCAGGCCCGGTAAGTCATCCCGACCGGCCCGCTGACGCCCGTCAAATCGAACCGGCGGGTCAGGGTCATGGTCGATTCGTCGCCTTTGTTGCTCCAGAAGGCGTACCGGCCCGAATACGGGTCGGCCGGCAGCAGCTTCGCCTGGGTCGAACCGGTAAAGCTCAGGGTGAAATCGCCCCGGCAAGTGATTTCGATATAGTCCGCCCCGTACTGATGGACCGTCCGTTCGTGCGGGCCGCTGGGGCAGTCTGAGACGGTTTCGGTGGGGTTGACTTTTGGCGCTTCGGGATAACTGGAATAGGCGAACCGGCCGTCGGCGGCGGAACTGTCGCCGATGAAGTTGGCGGCCATCCAGTCCAGCACCAGCGCATCGGCCCGGACGGGTTGGCCTGTCACCGCGTCGACGGCGTTCATCTCCGCTAAGACCTGGTCCACACCGTCGAACCCGTTGGCAGGCTGCACCACCAGCGACTGGACGGCCTGTGCGCCGAACCGGTCGAGGAAATAGGTGAAGAACAGGAAGCTCGCCCCGTAATGCGGCGAAGTGGAGGCCCCGGAGGGCCAGTCGTTCAACTGTAAATCGGGGTCGAGGCTGAAAACCATGTCGAAGCCGCCCGGGTTGTAGCCGTTCATCAAAGCCGAAAGCTCGGATAACCCCTCGTTCACCCAGGTCTGCTCATTTTTATCCATGTTCCAGTGGATCATGTGCTGGAACTCGTGGGCCAGCACCCCGAAGGTATATTCCGAATTCAGCCTGACCGAATCGGCGCTGAAGACGAACATCTCATGCCCGTTGGAGCTTTCGTGGGCCAGGGGATGGATCTCGTCGGATGACGAGAAATATCCGGCGACACCCCCGCCTACGTCGCCCGTGTACAGGATGTAGATGTGCTCGTCGCCGTCGATGCCCGGCGACCACTCCGAGCCGAAAATGGCGCGGGTGTTCGGGTAGATTTTGCTCTCGAATTCGTTGGCCAACCTTTCGAGTTCCCTGTCATCGAACTTGACCCCATCCTGGATCCAGAAATAGGTATGTTCGGTCACGTAGCGCAGGGTGGCCGAAACCTGGAAACTCTTGTTCGTGTCGGTATCCGTCACCCAAAAGCGTTGGCTTTCGCCGGTTTGACGGGGGCCGGCCGGAGGATCCAGGGTGAGCGGGATGTTGCACTTGCCGTCCAGTCGGCAGGCCAGTCCGCGCAGGTCGTTGGCCGGGACGTCGGTCTGCTCCAGCAACTCAAGCGTATCCAGCGGGATGTCTTCCAGCGGCGGGCGCATCAGGTCGGCTTCCGGTTCGGGAGTGGGCGGCATAAATGGGGATTCGACCGGAGGCAGCTCGATCGGGTTTACGTTTCGGGTGAATTGGTAGAACCCGTAAACGCCAAAGCCCAGCCCGGCCAGGCAGACGCAGCCGATAAAGAGCAAAATGCCCCCCAGGATTATGACAGGTGTCGAAGCAGGTTTTTTCATCCGTTTTCCTTGGGCAGGTATGAGACCCAATAATACCCGATTTTGGGGGAATGGCAAAACTGGAAAACCCTTGAAACACGAAGGCAACGAAGGAAAAACACAACCAACGCAATGCCTTTTCCCATTTGAGAGCCTTCATGTTCTGACATGAAAATATAAGTACGGCAACATTCATGTTGCCGTACTTTAAATTCGCTCCATTCGCGCAATTCGCGTTAAGGTTTTGGGTTTTGTCTGGTAGAGAAACAGACTTCGGAAGTCTATTTGTAAAACCCGTGGCAGCTTACGCGTCCACGGCCTGGCGGGACGGCTGCATCACCTGGCCGGCATGGAAGACGATCTTGTCGTTCTCCACCTCCACCCGGACCGTGCCGCCGCCTTCGAACTTGCCGCCCAGCAGCTCCACCGAAAGCGGACTCTCGACATACTTTTGCAGGGCGCGGCGCAGCGGGCGGGCGCCGAAGGCCGGGTCGAAGCCTGCCTTGGCCAGCCATGTGCGGGCCTCGGGGCTTAGCTCGATCTCGATGTTGAACTCGGTCAGGCGCTCGTGCATTTCCTTGAGCTGCAAGTCAACGATCAGTTCCATCTCCGCCACCGACAGCGGCGAGAACATGATGATCTCGTCAATCCGGTTCAGGAATTCGGGCCGGAAGGTGCCCTTGAGGGCCTTCTCGATCTTGTCGTGGGCCTCGCGGTCCTCGTCGGTCTCGGTGCGCTGCAGGAAGCCGAGCGTGCCGCCCTTGCGGACGTATTCGGTCCCCAGGTTGGAGGTCATGATCAGCACCGTGTTGCGGAAGTCGACCACGTTGCCCTGGCCGTCGGTCATGCGCCCGTCGTCGAGGATTTGCAGCAGGGCATTCCAGACTTCGGGATGGGCCTTCTCGATCTCGTCGAAGAGCAGGACGCGGTACGGGCGGCGGCGGACGGCCTCGGTCAGTTGGCCGCCCTCCTCGTAGCCGACGTACCCCGGAGGCGCACCGAACAGGCGGGACACCGTGTGCTGCTCCCGGTATTCGGACATATCGATCCTGACCAGGGCGTCCTCGTCGTCGAACATGAACCAGGCCAGGGCCTTGGCCAACTCGGTCTTGCCGATGCCAGACGGCCCGATGAAGATGAACGAGCCGATCGGCCGGGCCGGGTCTTTGAGACCGGAGCGCGCCCGGCGGATGGCATCCGAGATGGCGTGGATGGCTTCCTCCTGGCCGATGATGCGCTCGTGCAGGCGCTCCTCCATGTGGAGCAATTTTTGGGCCTCGCTCTCCATCATCTGGCTGAGGGGGATCCCGGTCCACTGGTGGACGACTTCGGCGATGTCTTGCACGTCCACCACCTCGTCGAGTTTGTGTTCGGTCTCCCACCGTTCGCGTTTTTCGTTGAATTCCTGTTCCAGGCGCAGGCGTTCGGCCTTTTTCTGGGCGGCGCGTTCGTAGTCGCGTTCCAGGCCGGCCTGCTCCTCTTCGGCGCGCAGGCGGTCGATGTCGTTCTTCATTTCCTTGAGTTCGGAGGGCAGGGAATAGAGCGCCACGCGCAGTTTGGCAGCGGCCTCGTCCATCAGGTCGATGGCTTTGTCGGGCAGGTGGCGGTCGGTGACGTAGCGGTCTGCCAGGCGGGCCGCGGCGACCAGGGCCTCGTCCGAGAAATGGACTTTGTGGTGCGCCTCGTAGCGGTCGCGCAGCCCCTGGAGCATCTGGATCGAGTCCTCCACGCTCGGCTCGTCCACGTAAATGGGGGCGAAGCGGCGCTCGAGGGCCGCGTCCTTTTCGATATGTTTGTGGTACTCGTCCAGGGTGGTCGCGCCGATACATTGCAGTTCGCCGCGAGACAGGGCCGGTTTGAGCATGTTGCTGGCGTCCATGGCGCCCTGGGCCGCCCCCGCGCCGACGACAGTGTGCAACTCGTCAATCATCAGGATGATCTCGCCCTGCGCCCGCTGGACTTCCTCGATGGCGGATTTCAGCCGTTCCTCGAACTCGCCCCGGAAGCGGCTTCCGGCGATCATCGCGCCCAGATCGAGCGAGACGACTTTCTTGCCGCTCAGGATCTCCGGCACATCGTTGGTGGCGATCTTCTGCGCCAGCCCCTCGACGATGGCCGTCTTGCCGACGCCCGCCTCGCCGATCAGCACCGGGTTGTTCTTCGTCCGCCGGGACAAGATCTGGATGAGACGCAGGATCTCGTTATCGCGGCCGATCACCGGGTCCAGTTTGCCCTCGCGGGCCAGTTGGGTCAGGTCACGCGAGTACTTTTCCAGGGTGCGGTAACGGGTTTCGGCCTGGGGGTCGGTCACCCGCTGTCCGCCGCGGATCTGCTGGACGGCATCGTAGACCCGCTCGCGGGTCAGTCCCGCCGATTCCAATATGCGGGCGGCCGGGGTGTTGCGCTCGCTCAGGATGGCGAGGAAGATGTGTTCAGTGGAGATGTATTCGTCTTTCAGGCGGTTGGCTTCTTCGTTGGCCAGGTCAATGATCCGCTTGACGCGGGGAGTGATAAAGATTTGTCCCGCGCCGCCGCCGAAGATGTTGGCCTTCGGGCTGGAGCGGAGGGTCATGTCAATCCGCTCGCCGATCGCATCCGCGCTGACGTTCAGGTTTTCCAGGATTTGCGGGATGACGCCGCCGGGCTGTTCCAGCAGGGCCAGCAGGATGTGCTCGGTATCAATCTGGTTGTGACCGTAGCGCTGGATGATCTCGGCCGCGCGTTGGGCGGCTTCCTGCGCCCGTTCGGTAAATCGGTCAAATCGCATCATGGTGGGTTATCCTTTCAAGTTCCAAACCTGTGAGGCATCCAACGCAACAGTCCAGTATCCGCCCACAAAAGTATTTTCCAGGTTCTTGGGCCGGACGAGGTTTAGTGGCAGTAGCGATTATAACAAACCCGGATAGGCGATTTGTTCGCAGGATGTAAGAGAAATATAAGATTAAAAAATTTCGGTAGTGTCCCTCATCTCCCGTGATGAGCATACCGAAGACGGGCCAACTTTCTGGCTTTTTAGCCTATTTTCCCGAGTTCATGCGGTTGATATCACCGCAGTTAAACGTAATATGGGAAAAAAGGCAGAATTTTCTCCTACAGGTCCCGCAAACCAATTCTGGAAAATCGCATGGGAAGCGATTGGAAATAACACCTTTACCTGGGTTAAATGACCGTTATCCACTTTATCGGGTCAACTCCAGTTGGAGTTGACCCGGTAAAGTGGATAGTGGTAGGCTTGGGGAAAGGAGCAAAAAATGCCCAAAACCCATACACCTTATCCGAGGGAATTTCGCCAACAGATCCTGGAACTGATCCGAGCAGGTCGGACACCGAACGAGTTGGCAGAAGAGTTCGAGCCGAGCGCCCAGACCATTCGCAACTGGATCAAACAGTCCGAACTGGACAGCGGTCAAAGGCACGACGGTCTGACCAGTGATGAAAAAGCAGAACTGAACCGGCTGCGCAAAGAAAACAAACAACTGCGGCTGGAACGAGAGATTTTGTCAAAAGCCGCGGCCTGGTTCGCACGGGAGACCGAGGTCGTACCACCGAAGTCTTCAAATTCGTGAGTGCGCACCAGGCCATCTATCCGGTGAAAACCATGTGTCGTGTGCTGGAGGTCTCCACCAGCGGCTATTACGCCTGGCGGAAACGCCAGCCGTCCAAACGGACCCAAGAAGATCAGAAATTGATCAAGCATATTCGAGTGATCCATGAACGCTCAAAAGGCATCTATGGCGCTCCCCGCATTCACGCCGAACTGGCAGAAGCAGGCGTACCTGTGGGGCGCAAGCGGGTGGCTCGGCTGATGCGAGCGAAGCATTTGCAGGGTGTTAGCCGCCGCAAAGCGCCACGCACCACCCAGAGAAAGCCTGGGGCACGTCCTGCCCCCGATCTGGTCAAGCGCAATTTCACGGCCATCGGTCCCAATCGCCTGTGGGTGGCGGATATTACTTACGTCGCCACCTGGGCAGGGTGGTTATACCTGGCTGTCGTCGTGGATGCCTGGAGCCGCCGGGTAGTTGGTTGGGCGATGTCCACCCACCTGCACACGGCTCTGGTCTTGGATGCCTTGCAGATGGCCATCCGCCAGCGTCGTCCCAGAGGTGTCATCCATCACTCTGATCAGGGCAGCCAGTATACCTCCCTGGCCTTCGGTCAGCGCTGTCGGGCTGCCGGGGTCCGACCTTCGATGGGCTCCGTCGGAGATTGCTACGACAATGCCCTCTGCGAGAGCTTCTTCGCCACCCTGGAATGTGAGTTGCTCGACCGCAACACCTTCCACTCTCAAGCAGAAGCACGCCTGGCCGTTTTTGAGTTCATCGAAGGCTGGTACAATCCGCACCGACGACACTCAGCCCTGGACTATCTCTCACCCAACCGCTACGAAGCTGTCCAGCTTCGTAGCCCATAACCCCAAGCCCATCCCTGTCCACTGAATCGGGGTAACCCCAACTGTACCCAAAGTACATGTTCACGCCGGGGGATTTGTTGTTAGATGAGTATGCAGAGATGCGCGCCATTCGCGCACCTGCGACCGCCCAGCCACGCGACGACGCGACCATTCGACCATCCGTCCACATGACCAACACCCGAACCGTCATCCTCTATGGGAATTCCCTGGCCGTTTCCAGCATTGGGGCCATCCTGCGGGCACGGCCCGGACTGCGCCTCCTGCCCCTCGACGCGGCCCTGCCCGGCGCGGCGGAACAGTTGGAGGCATTGCGGCCGGACGTGATCCTCTTCGACCTGGCGGCGGTCCCGCCCGAGTTTCCCGTTTCCCTGCTCCGCGAACAACCTGAACTCCTGCTCATCGGCCTCGACGCCGCCAGGGATAAATTACTGCTTTTCTCCAGCCGGCCGGCGCGCAGCCTCACGAACGACCAATTGGTGCAGGAGATCGAGCGGCAACCGGCAAGACCAACGGCTTCATAAGGAGGTGATCCGCGCTCGATGAGGAATTGTCTCTCGCGTCAAATCGGACGATCCATGCTTCATGTTCAACAAGGAGGTTGAAAATGAAAGACCACACCCTTACCAAACTCGGAGGGTTTTGCTCGATCCTGGTCGGCATCTCATACGTCGTGATCGGGATCAACTACATGTTCCTGCCCGGCGATCAAAGGCCCGGGGTCTCGACCCTGGATTTTCTCCCCTCGGTGGCGCAGGACCGGACAGCGCTCATGCTCGAATATTGGGCCTTCGCGCTCGGCGCGGTCTTTGCTCTGGCGGCCGTGCTCGCCATCTCAGAAAGGATCCGTTCTGGCAATGACGGCCTGGTGCGTTGGACCAGCAGCCTGGCATTCATTGGTTTTGCGATCACAGCTGTCACGTACTTCAGGCTGATCGCGCAGGTGCCTCGCCGCGCCATGATGTTCGTGGACGGAGACGTCCACCTGCAAAATGCTCTGGCGGTCACCGAGCTGGATCTCTACCTGGACCCGCAGGGCTGGCTTGGCTATGGCGCGATCGGGCTATGGGTTCTGGTCGTCAGCCTGCTGGCGTTGCGCGTGAACGCTATCCCCAAACTGCTGGCCTACGTCGGGGTTGCTGCGGCCGTGCTGTACTGGCTGGTCGTCGCCGGGTACGTTTTGGAAATGCAGGTGATCACCGCGCTTGCGGCGGCTGTGGGCGGCATCATTCTCGGACCGATCTGGTACATCTGGAACGGGATCCTCTTGCGACAGGCAAGTTCATAGGAGTAAAAATGAAAACCAAATTCTTTCCCAACTGGCTGCGACTGATGACAGTGTTCGCTCTGCTTCTCGCAGCCCTCGCGCCCGCGTCCACTGCGCATGCGGCAACCTGCACGGTCACAACCGACGCGGACAACGGCGCGGGTTCGCTGCGCGAAAAGATCGCCGACCCGGCCTGCGACACGATTGACTTCGATAATGATTACACCATCCCGCTCGCCAGCGAATTGAATATTGACAGAAACCTGACAATTGACGGCGCGGGACACAACGTCACCGTTAGTGGTGATACGAACAGCGATGGCACAGGCGATGTGCGTATGTTCGATGTCTACCCAGGTGTCACCTTCAACCTGAACCAACTGACCGCGACGAAGGGCAATGCAGGCAGCGGCGGCGGCATCTACAACAACGGCGGCACGCTGAACGTCACGAACAGCACCTTCTCCGGCAACAATGCCCCCTACGGCGGCGCCATCTATAACAACGACGGCACGGTGTCCTTGACGAACGGCACCTTCTCCGCTAACAGTGCAAGCAACGGCGGCGCCATCTTCAACTTCAGCGGCGCTGTTCATATCATCAACAGTACCTTCGAATCAAACACTACGACTTCTTCGGGCGGCGGCATCTACATCAGGGCAGGCATTGTAAATATCACCAGCAGTACCTTCTCAGGCAACCGCGCAAGTACTGGTGGCGCCGGTGGCGCGATTGCCTTATCCGGCATCGCCACTCTTAACATTACAAACAGCACCTTTTCGGGCAACACTGCGTCTGTTGCAGGCGGTGGCATTTATGTTGTGGCCGGCGCTGTCAGCATCACGAACAGCACCATCTCGGGCAACTTCGGGTACACCGGTGGCGGCGGCATCTATAACAACGGCGGTGCTATTACACTCCGCAACACAATCGTCGCCAATAATACCGGTTCGAGTAACTGCGGAGGCGCCATCACCGACGGCGGCGGCAACCTGGTGTGGGGCGATACTTCTTGCCCCGGCATCAATGCTGATCCCAAACTTAGTGCGCTCGCGGACAACGGCGGACACACACAGACGATGGCGCTGCAAGCGGGCAGCGCGGCGATTGACGCGGCGGATTCCGCCAATTGCCCCGCCACCGACCAACGTGGCTACGGACGCAACGGCACATGCGACATCGGCGCGTACGAGTACGACTGCCTCGCGACGCCCGACCTGACCATCGCCAAAGCGAACGACGTCGGCGGAACGACCACAATCGGCGGCGCGTTCGACTGGACTCTCACCGTCTCGAACGGGGCTGGAACCGCCATGTGGTTCACCGCGCCCGAAGTCATCCTGCGCGACGAACTGCCTTCGAGCGGCGCAACCTACGGAACGCCCACGCCGGGAAATTTCACCGGCGTCACGAACAGCAACAACATCAGTTGCTCAATCGCGAACAAGACCTGACTTGCCGCGCGACCGGCGCAGTTACCATCGACGCGAGCGGAGGCTTCGAGGTTGTGATTCCGGTCACGCCGACGGCCGGTGGAACGCTGCAAAACCCGCGCGTTGGCGGCGTCTGCCGGGTTGACCCCGACGGCGTCATCACCGAAAGCGACGACGGGGACAGCGACAGCGTAACGGTTAGCGGCATTGCGACCACCACGACGCTCGCCTCCTCCGCCAACCCATCCATCCTCGGTGATCCCGTCACCTTTACCGCCGCAGTCTCGCCTGCGCCCACGGGCGGGACGGTGATCTCAGGCTGCGAGGCTGTGAGTTTGAATTCAGGGGAGGCAGCCTGCACAACCTCTGCGCTCACGCCCGGTTCGCACGTTATCACCGCCGAGTACAGCGGCGTCGCGGGGTACGATGGCTCGACCGGCACACTCTCGCAAGAGGTCAACTGCCAGAATGCCATCACCGTCATCAACGCGGACGACAGCGGGCCCGGTTCCCTGCGCCAGGCGATTGCGGACGTGTGCGCGGGCGGCGCGATCACCTTCGATGATGACTACACCATCACCCTCGCCAGCACGCTGACGATTGCCAGGGACCTGACGATTGACGGTGTTGGGCACGATATCACCGTGAGCGGGAATAACGCCGTGCGCGTGTTCTTGGTCACCGCGGGCGTCACATCCAATCTGAGCAATCTGACCGTTGCGCACGGACATGCGGGTAATGGCGGCGGCATTTACAACATGGGTACGCTGAATGCAGCGAACGTAACATTCAGCGGCAATTCGGCAGGTGACGGGGCGGGCGCGCTTGAGAACTATGGTGCCGCATCGCTGACCAACGTCACGTTCAGTGGCAATTCGGCCACCAACTTGGCAGGAGCGATTCATAGTTATAGAGGCGCCCTCACATTGACCAACGTTACGTTCAGTGGCAACTCAGCTGGAGGCGAGGGCGGGAGCATCTGGGAGCGAGAAGGCCATCTCACACTGACGAATGTAATCGTGAACGGCAATGTCTATTGTGACCATACAGCGAGGGGCTCCGTGACGGGACAGAACAACATCGTCACGTCATTGTCGGGACCCTGTGATTTCCCCCATAGTCAAGTAGATCCGCTCCTCGGCGCGCTGGGTAATTATGGCGGCTCCACCCAGAGCTTTGCCCTCCGGCCCGGCTCCCCTGCCATTGACGCAGGCGACGATTCTGTCTGTCCCGCAACCGACCAGCGCGGCATCGAACGCCCGCAGGGCGCGCATTGCGACATCGGCGCATTCGAGTCGCAGGGCTTCACACTGGCAGTCAGCGGCGGCGATAACCAGAGCGCGCTGATCAACACTGCCTTCGCCGAGCCGCTCGTCTTGAGCGTCACAGCCAACGACGCGGGCGTATCCCCGGACGGCGCGCTGGTGGCATTCACGCCTCCTGCCAGCGGCGCAAGCGCGGTCATCAGCGGCAGCCCCGCGACGGTTACGAATGGGACGGTCAGCGTCACGGCGACGGCGAACGACACGCAAGGTTCTTATGAAGTCGTTGCCAGCATGGCCGGCGCGCAAAGCGTGAATTTCACTCTCACGAACACCGGCGCTCCACCCACCATCACGCAACAGCCACAGGATGTCACTGCCCTGATCGGCGATGTCGTCAGCTTCACCTCAACCGCAGACGGCACGCCAACACCAACCGTCCAATGGCAGGTCAGCATGGACAGCGGCGCGACCTGGTACGACCTGCCCTTTGCCAACCAGACCACCTTCAGCTTCTTCCCCAGCCTGGACCAGGACGGCGACCAGTACCGCGCCGTCTTCGATAACGGCATCGGCGAGCCTGTCCCCTCCAACGCCGCCACGCTCACGGTCAATAAGCTGACCGCGACGGTGACGCTCACGGCTTCGGCAGGCAGCCTCCTCCCGCAGCAGCCGGTCACCTTCACCGCCGTCGTCGCCCCCGTCCCCCCGTCAACCGGCATACCCGTTGGGACGGTCAGCTTTATGGAGGGCGCGACCGTCCTCGCGGCAGACGTCCCTTTGGTGGATGGGCAGGCAGCGTTCACCACGAGCGACCTGTCCGTGGGGACACACACCATCACCGCCGTCTACAGCGGCGACGCGGACTGGAACGGCAGTGTCTCCGAGCCGGTGACTGTCACCGTGACCGCGCCCGCCACGGCGTCCATCAGCGGGTTCGTGTTCTATGATCTGAACGCCAACGGCACGCGCAACTGGATCGACTTTGGCATCCAGGGTTGGGAGGTGCAACTTCTGGATGCGAACGGGGCCGTGCTCCAGACCGAGACGACCAACCGCTATGGATACTACCGCTTCGACAGCCTGCCGGCGGGCGACTACCGCCTGCGCCAGGTCCTGCAGTCCGGTTTCGTGCAGACGACCACCGACCCGGCAGACATCACACTGACCGACGGGCAGACGCTGACCAGGGTCAATTTCGGCGTGGTCCGTTCGGCTGACCTGAACCTGATGATGAATGCCCAGTACAACCCGACCACCAGACGCATCGTCTACACCATCACTGTCACCAACGACGGCCCGTCCAGCGCGCGGGGCACGATCCTGACCGACAACCTGCCGCACGGCGTGAATTTCGTATCGGTCAGCACGACCGAGGGCTGGTGCAGCGGCGGCAGGAATGCCACCTGCCACCTCGGCACGTTGGCCCCGGGCGAGAGCGCGACCATCATCCTCACCGTCCGGCGCACCGACCTGCGGCATGCCATCCTGAATACGGCGGCGGCCAGCTCGATCCTGTTCGACATCGACGAGAGCGATAACGCGGCAACCGTGAGCGTGGAGTAAGTCGCTTCTGTTGGAACTTGTGGGCCGGGGCTCCAACCCCGGCCCGCAAACCTTCGACGCCTGCCTGGATTCCGGCAAATACACCGTCCTGATCCAGGAAGATACCCAGGCGGTCAGATGGTGAAATCCTTTCCCACGACCTCGACCTCGTCCCCTAGTCTTAGGAGCCGTGTAAAAATAACTTCCGTTTTTCGCACTGGGTGAGCGGGGCTGACCCACAGGGCGCTTCGCAGAGCCGCCTGCTCAGTTCGATGAAGTCCTGCGGACTGGTATCACGAGTCGGTTTCAACCGATTTTCATGAACTGAGGCAGGACTTGAGTCCGACGAATATGGGCAAGAAGAAATACAAAGTCGGGAAGTTATTCTTAGAGAGTGTTTGAAAACTAGGCAAAACGGGGAAGATCGGGCAAACTTGTGGGATGAGCAAATCTCAACAAATTTACCCGACCGACCTGAATGATACCCAATGGTCGAAAATTCGACCATACCTGCCAGCCGAAGCCGCGACGGGTCGTCCTCGAGAACATGGCTGGCGTGTAATTCTGAACGGCATTTTCTACATTCTCCAGAGTGGCTGTTCCTGGCGAATGCTTCCCAGCGATCTGCCGCCTTGGCAAACGGTCTACTATTACTTTTGGACATGGCGCAAGGATGGTCTCTGGGAGCGAATGAACCAAGCCTTGCGGGCGAAAGTGCGTCGGCAACGGCATAAGAAGAAGCCTCAGCCCAGCGCCATGATTCTGGACAGTCAATCCGTAAAGACCTCGGAAGGCGGTTTGGAGTGCGGTTTTGACGCTGGCAAGAAGGTGACTGGCCGAAAACGGCATGTGGTGGTGGACACTCTGGGCTTGCTCATGCGGGTGGTCGTGACGGCTGGCGATGTGCAAGATCGAGATGGCGCCAAGATCGTCTTGGGAGAATTGGCCGAACACGGAGAACTCGTCAAGCGGCTGAAGGTCATCTGGGCTGATGAAGGCTACCGCGGAGCCTTGATTGCCTGGGTAGAAGAAGTGCTTGGTTGTAAGTTGGAGATCGTCGAAAAACTGGAAGGTCAGGTTGGTTTTCAGATTTTGCCTAAACGCTGGATTGTGGAACGCACCTTGGCTTGGTTGGTGCGCCAACGCCGTTTGGCAAGAGATTATGAACGATTGCCCGAAACAAGCGAAGCGTTTATTTACATCGCAATGATCCGCTTGATGGTACGCCGATTGGCTCAAACATGACTTTTCAAACACTCTCTAAGCGCCGTTTATCGCATTTAGGGACAGGCTTTTTTGCTTACACAAAAGAACAGGCTCCGATTTCTCGGAGCCTGTTCTTGCTTAACCTTCGACCCTGTAATTTCGCATCATCCCCGCATCCTCATGTTCGAGATTGTGGCAGTGATACAGGTATGTTCCTGTGTAATTCTCGAAGCGGACGAGAACCCGAACGGTTTCACCAGGCATCACCAGCACGGTATCCTTCCAGCCGTCGTCCACGAAGCCGCCGCTGAGTTCCTGGTACGCGGATTCAAACCCGCGCGCGATCTGCCGCTCCAGCACCTGGAATTGCACGCCGTGGATGTGCATCGGGTGAGGCATGTCCATGTTCATCCCGCCCATTCCCATGCCCATCCCGCCCCCGCCGCCTTCGAGATTGACGAATTCCCAGACTTCCAGGTCTCCCAGCCGCACGATCTCATCCTGCGCCACTGTATCCATTTCGAACAGGCGGTTGTTGATGGTGTGAACCATGCCCTGCATCGCCAGCCTGAACGAACGCGGGTTGTTTCGATTGACCGCATCGTTAACAGCATGGCGTTCAATTGTAGAAAGTTGTATAGGCAAGGGAGTCAAGGCCGCGCCTTTTTCGCCGATCCTCAAACGCACGATGTTGAGCGGTGTACCATTTGGCAAGCCAGCCCCACCCATCATGCCGCCCATCATTCCACCGCCGCTGAAATCGGTGAACGGCAGGCTGACAAGTTTCATCTCGCTGCCTGCATTTCTTCCGCTGAAATCCGCCCACAACTCCACGCGTTCGCCAGGTCCCATCGTGATGTACTCGCGGGTCACGGGTTTCTCCAGTAAACCGCCGTCGGTGGCGATCACGGTCAGGGGCGTTCCATCCTGCCAGGCGAATTTATACACACGCGAGTTCGAGCCGTTCAGCAGGCGCAAACGATAGGCACTGGCTTTCACGTCCATGCTGGCATTGGGCGAACCGTTGACCATTATCGTATCGCCTAGAAAACCGATCATCGAATCCATCATGCCGTTTGCCAGGTAGACCATCTGGTTTTGCGAGTCGAACGTGCGATCCTGGATCACCAGCGGCAGATCATACTCGCCCGCAGGCAGACCCAGCGCGGCTTCCTCTTCGTCACTGACGATGAACAGACCAGCCAGCCCGTAATAGACCTGCGGGGCAGTCAACTGGTGCGGGTGCGGATGGAACCAGTACATACCCGCGCGGTTGATCACCTGGAAATCATAATCATAACTTTTCCCAGGCGCGACAGCATAACGCGGATGCCCGTCCATCGCTTCTGGAATTTTCAACCCGTGCCAGTGGATGATGGTCGGGTCGGGCAGTTCGTTGTTCAACCGAACCTGGACTCGTTGACCTTGTTTCACCCTGAAAATTGGACCCAGATACGAGCCGCTCAAGGTCTGGATGAAATCCCCGCCTCCTTCCTTGACCGAAGCCTGATACCGCAAAATGGCCGTTTCCTTCCCCGAAAAAATGGGAAGCGTGGCGCGTCCAGCCGTCAGGTCTACAGCCAGCAGGGGCAGATCATCTGAAGGGGGGAACGACGTCGGTAAAACGGGAGCCGCTGTCGGGTCGGCTGAGGCGGATGGGAGGAGTCCGCAGGCGCCGAGGAACAATCCTCCCGCGCCAAGTCCCATCAGTTTAAGAACGTCTCTCCGCGAAATTTGAGTCGAGTTGGTCATTGTTCATGCTCCATAAATGTAAATTCAGGTTGGCAGCATAGTTTGTGCCTTTAAAGAAATTGTGTAGTTTCCGATAAGATAATATCTAGAGCGACATCCGAAAACACCTTCGGATGTCGCTCTAGAAGGAGAGATGCGCCGAATGAAGATCTACTTTTTCTGGAAGACCAGCCCAGGCTGCCAGGGCGTGCCGACCTGTACAAGCAGCCAGCGGTCAAGTCCGATCCAGCCTGCGGTTTTCCAGGCAAGGATGAGCAGGATCGAGAGGATCAGGAACACGGGGTTGACAGAGGCGGAACCAGCCATCATAAAGTTCCAGTTCATGAAGCCGCCGACGAAGGCGGAAAACCAGACGAAGATACCCAGGATCAACGCCGCGCCCACCAGCAGTTCGCCCACCACCACGAGTTTGGCGAACCAGACGTAATTGCCGCTATCGAGCATGAACTGGATGAAATTGCGGTACCAATCGAAGGCGATCAGCGGACGGGCGGGCGCGTCGGGGATGAGGACGGCGCGCTCCCAAAAGCCTTTCAGCGCTTCGCCGCCTTGCATCCAGGCGGGGTTGGTGATCTTGCCCCAGCCCGATTCGATCCACTCGTAGCCCAAATATAAGCGGATGACGAGCCACAGCCAGGATAACGGCCTGCTCTCGAACAGGGTCTTGGTGAACGGAATATCGGCGAGTGGATATTCCCTGGATAGGGTTTGAGTAGTCATTTTTGCTCCTTGGAGGATAAATTTTGTCTTGCTTCGAACCCATCTTACAACCTGTTGGAAATAACAAACAGCGCATTTCGACTTATCTCGGAATGCGCTGTTCTGCTTATGAGTTATGTCACCCAGGAAGAATGGCAGGTTTGTTACAAATGTCACCCTCCCAAAAACAAACCCTCGACAAAGCCGATATTGACCATCACAAAGATGCCCAATGTCACGCTGAGGGTTCCCGCGGCAAATTTGATGACCTGATTGATGGATTTAAAACGCCCCGACGATAGGGAAAACGGCAGACCGATCAGGGTACTGATGACCATCATCCCCAGGATGGAACCGACCCCAAAGATCAGGATATAAACGACCCCTTCCCACGCTGATTGAATGGTGCTCAAAACCAGGAGCATCAACGCCGCGCTCCCAGCCAGTCCGTGAAGCATGCCGATCAGCAGCGACTTATGCTGGCGGAGAGCATGATGCTGGACGTTCTCTTCTCCTTTGACCGGAGAGTGAGCATGTTCATGCGCGTGCATCTCATCTCCATGATCGTGGATATGGGCATGTTTCTTCCTGGGTAGGAACTGCCAAAGGGTCTGGAACCCCAGAATGACCAGCACGATCCCGACCAAAAATTCCATCGAGAGGGCGAGTTGGTCAGGGATGGCCAGTTTGAAACCTATCACGGCGATCCCGACAAGCAAAAGCGTTGTCGTGTGCCCAATACCCCAAAAGACGCCTGCCAATGTTGCCCTGAACGGGTTTCGATATTGACTCACGATGGTTGAGACAGCCACCACATGGTCGGCGTCCAGCGCGTGCTTGATGCCGAGGGCGAAGCCAAGCGCCAGCGTAGCGAACCAGGTTGTATTCATACTTTCTCCTCATACCTCTAAAATAAATTGATCGGAAGCCTTGAATTTCAGATAGCGCAAAGTTCTTTTTACTTACCTCTCGTCATCTTCGTGAATCGGGTGTTCAATTTCGCCTGACATAAACGCGTCAGGACTCTGTTCAAAGGCGCGCAGACAGGCGTGAGTGCAGAAATAGATGCGCTCACCGCGATAGATGGCGCTGGGATAATTCGCCGGGGCTTTGAGTTTCCCCCCACAGGCGGTTTTATATTCGGGCGGAGGGGTGACAGCAGATTGAGTCATGTAGCGATAAGTACCGCGCCAACGGCCATCACCTGCGAGGCTGGCAGGCAGTGAGCCAATCCGCGCTCTTTACCGCCTAGATCACATCGCCGCGCCAGCGATACCACAACCAGCCTATGGGAATACCAACGACTGCCCCAACCAGCCCGGACAGCCAGTGAATTGGGTGGGGGCTTGATTCAAAGATAGCTTCCCCAACGATCAGATAGCCAAGGATCCCCAGCCCGACCGCCCACATATAAACGACCAACGGCCACTCTTTCTGTTCTTGCTTATCGGATTTCTTGCTGGCTTTTGCAGATTTTTTGCTCATTGGACACCATCCAAAGATTAGTGATGCGCGCCGTGATCGCGGTGATGTTCATGCTCCTGCGGATGACCGTATTTGTGCGGGTCAGCGTCGAATTGACTGACACAATCCTGTGAGCAAAAGTAGAACGTCCGCCCTTCATGTTCGCGCTTGGCAATAGCCTTCCCAGACTCGATCTCCATTCCACAGACTGGATCGTGAATTGTCATAGGATCACCTTTCAGTAATAAGGATACGATAAGTATAGGATGTTCAAAGCCAATTTACCAGAAGCATAGTGCCTGTCCAAATATGAGCGAAATGGCCTATCTTTTGGATAGGCCATTCGGTGAGGGGGCTTAGTGGTGATGTTCGTGTTCACTGTGGCCGAGATATTTCTCAGGCTCTTTGTCGAAGGACTTCTTGCAGCCGAGCGAGCAGAAGTAATACGTCTGTCCTTGATACTCGGATTTGCCAGCCGCGGTCGCGGGATCAATGTCCATACCGCAGACGAGGTCTTTCACTGTGTTTGCCATAGATTTTCTCCTTTCTGTAAATTATGCCCTTGAACCTTTTGAGGGACGAGCGCAAATCGGCCTGCCATTGGATGGGCAGTTTGGCCTATCACTGCGCCGGCCTGACCTCGATCGTAAATTGTACTTCATCCTGATAGCCATCTTTGGCAAGGTTGACGCGCAGCCACCACGTGCCAACCGAGGGGAATCGCGCGCCAGCCATGAGCATGCCGCTGCCGTCCGACATCTGCTGGGCAGTACCCGAACCAACAGGTTGGTCGCTACCCTCGCGTCCGTACTCGTAGGAAAAAGAATCCGGCTCAAAAACCACATTACGCGAATTCATGAGCATAAAACTCAACCCTACCGTCCCTGTCGGTAGTGCGGGATATGGCGAGGTTTGGAGTTGAACCGTGACCAGACCGAGTGGCCCCAAATCTGCAACGGCTTCGCGCGACGGGTTGCGGGCGATCTCGCCCAGCATCGCCCAGAACAACAAACCGGCCAGCCCCAGCGCTATCAGGAGGTAGAGGATCCGTTCGGCCCGAAATCGTTTTACGGTTGTCATGGATCACACCTTCACTTCTATACCGGTTGCAGGATCGAAACTCATCCACTTCCTCCTCCAGTAAAAGCTGACCGCCATGATGGCGAGAGCGATCACCTGGGCCTCGCGCAAGCCGCCCGGCCAGAATACGCTGTCGCCGCGAAAGGATTCGAGGAAGACTCTGGAAGCAGAGGAAAGGGAAACCATCAGCAGAAAGTTCAATCCCGCGCCCTCTGGCTTGGGAAACCGTTCGAGACTAACCAGAAAAACCAGCAGCGCAAGGAACGCCTCGTAGAACTGCGATGGATGGCGATATTCATTCCACAACCGAATCGCCCAGGGGACGTCCGTGGGAGCACCGTACGCGTCGCCGCTCAAGATGTGCGCGAATCCCACGAACACCATGAACAATGCCAGCCCTGGCGCAAGAGAATCAAGGGTTGGGCGCAATGGCAATCCCTTGCGTTGAATGAAGATCACGAATGTGATCAGGCCCACAAGAAATCCCATAGATGGCGAAAGCGTGGTCGGGGTCAACGCCAGCAGGCCTGTCCTGAGCAAGGTCGAAGGGCTTAGAGGGTTAGACAAATACAGAGAAGGGAACTCCAGCGCGTATCCCAGGCGCGCGCCGATCAATCCCGCCAGTAAACTGTAAAAGATCAGGTTTCCAATGGCAGAAGCGTTCAGTTTCGAACGTTTAGCCTCACGCTCGACCAACGACATGCCGCCCCACAGCCCAACCAACAATGTCAAGAGTGGCATCTGCAAGAGAAAAGGTCCGAGCCGGAGATAAGGGAACATCTACTGACCCTCCTTCAAAAGCGCTTCGATCTTCGAACGAATAAAAGTCTCGCTCATGGGGCCGCCAACCACCACCGTCCGAATGACCCCTTCTCGGTTGATAAAGAACGTCGTTGGCAAACCATTGACTTGATACAGGTAGCCGACGCTCCCGTCGCGATCCAGCAGGATGGGATAGGTCAATTCGAATTCCCGGGCGAAGGATGCCACCTCGCTCACAGAATCCTGGTTGGTCAGGTTTACGCCCAATACGACCACGTCCGCGTTTTTGTACAGCTCATAAGACTTTTCCAACGCAGGTGTCTCCTCGCGGCAGGGTAGGCACCACGTCGCCCAAAAATTGACCACCACGACCCTGCCGCGCAGCTCCGACAGCGTGATCCTGCTTCCGTCCAGCGCATCGAGTGTGAAATCGGGAGACAGAAATCCCTCGCGTGGACTCGGCGAAGAAGACAGCGGCGCGCCGACCGCCGACGGGGTGCGTGAGACCACCGTCCACAGGATGCCTGCGGCGAGGCTCACCAACATGATGATTTCCCATCGCTCCTTTCGGGACGGGAGGTTGGATTCCGTCATATCAACATTCTCCAGTCTCGGGCATTATTTCGAACTCCTTCGGCTCACTTATCTTGAATTTCAAAACCTGCCCGCTCCCAGCCCACCATTCCGCCTTCGAGATTCCAGATATTGGTGTAACCCATTTTCACCAGCGCTTCAGCGGCGATCGTGCTCATCCGGTCACTGCGGCAATATAGAACGATTTTGGCGTTTTTATCGGCGGGAAGTTGGGCGAGATTGCCGGGTTCGGTGATCTGGTCATACGGAATGGACAGATCTGTCTCTGCGATATTCCCTTCGAAGGGGATGTGCACGTTGATGAACACGAAATCCTTGTCCTTCAACATGGCGTTCAGTCCATCTGCGTTGACGTTGGTGTATGCGCCGCCCTTCACGCTGACCTGTTCTCCGGTCACTTCGGCAGGTTTACCCTGACACGCGGCCAGAGTCAGTGAGAGAGTAAGCATTAATGCAAAGAGTCGTTTCATGAGGTTGCTCCTGGATTATTATCCTGCTTCTGCCATCCTGAATGTATGCCCGCTCAAGTAACCGAGATAGGCCGGGACTAGCGGCAGGACGCACGGTGAAAGGAAGGAAAGCAGGCCTGCCAGTATCGCCGTGAAATATGTCGGCGCGGCGGTGTAGGTGGAAAAATCAACGAACAGCCCGTTCTGGAAGGCCCAGATGGCGATGCGGCTCATCGTATTGGTCAGCAGCATGAAGCCGATGATCAGGATGAACACGCCGCTGGCAATTTTAAAAGCGCGCTGGTAGCGTCTCATCCGCTTGACCCAGCCTGAGGCGCGTTCGAGTCCGAGAGCCAGGATCAGGAACGGGATGCCGAGGCCGAGCGAGTAGCCTGAGGTCAGCCACATGGCCTGGCCGACCGTCTGCTGGCTCATGCCGAGGGTCAGGATCGCGCCGAGGGTCGCGCCGATGCACGGACTCCAGCCCGCAGCGAAGAAAATGCCCATGAGGGCCGACCCGCCATAGGTCCCGCGCGCACCGGCGTATTGAGTCCGCGTGTCGGCATAGAACCAGGGAATCCTGATGATGTCCAGCGTCGCCAGCCCGAACAGGATCACGACCACGCCGCCGATGCGTCCCAGGATAAATTTATTATCGCTAAAGATCTGGCCGAGGACTGTCACCGCCCCGCCCCAGCCGACGATGAAGACCAGCGAAAAGCCCAGGACGAACAACAGCGCATGGGCAAAGACTTCCCAACGCCGCAGCGTTGTTTGCGGTTGAGTTTTCTCCCCTTTGGGAGCACTCTTCGGATGTGCTTCGCTCAGTGTCATTGCTCTACTCCTAAAGATTTTTTGCCTCGCTGAAGTGCCTGAGGCGAATTCGAAATGTTTTTCTCATTGCGGATCCGGCCTGGCGCTCGTCCACCATTGAAATTCACGCTCCTCTCTGCCCCATTTGCTCTTGATGAAATCGAGAATAGCGGCGATTTCCTCGCGGCCAAGTTGGTCCCCGAAGGCGGGCATTTTGGAATCATCGGCTGGGTTGCCGCCGTTTTCGGTGATGCTGATCAATAGTTCGTCCGCATGGTGCCAGGTGTGGCCCGAACTGTCGTGCGGCGGAGGCGGCAGTGAACCATCCGGCAGGCGTTGCCTCCAGTCCGGCGCGCCTTCCAGGTTTGCGCCGTGACAAGTGGCGCAATACTGGCCGTACAGGATTTCGCCTTGCGCCACTTTTTCAGGGTCCAGGGCCGGCAGGGGCGGGACGGCGGTTTGGTTGATCACCACCGGCCGATGCGCGGAGGCAGTTGGTTGATAAGCCAGGATAGCCGCGCCGAGGATCAAAACCACCAATGCGGACCAAAAGACTCGCCGTTGTTTCATCATGGTTTCGAGCCTGCCCGAGTGCCAGCGGGTTGCTGCCTATGGTTCAACCACCACGACCTTACCGTGCATTCCGTCATCATAGTGCGAGCCATTATCTTCGAAGCATCCCATCTCCCATTCGCCGACCGCGCTCTCGGGCACGGTGAATTCGATGATGGACTGGCCGCTGCCTGCATTGTTCATAACCATCCAACCCATGTGCATGTCATCCATGCCGCCGCCACTCATGTCCATCCCCTCCATTACCTGACCGTCCATGATCAGCGAGGCGCCCATGCCCAGCTCCAGGTTGATCTGGTCGGCAATGGGAGAAAAGAAATCTTCCTCGAACCCATCCGGTTCGCCCGCATCATTGAAAATGACGGTGCGCCCGATCATGAACTCATGGTTCTTCTGACCCATATTCTCCACGATCAGGCGAACGTGCTGACCGGCCGTGAGGACAATCATGTCTGGCGAAAAATTCATACCGCCGCCCTCGGCGTCCTGTTGCATGATGGTCAATGTGCCGGACGAATCGGGCCTGACGCCCTGAGGACTGGCTCCGCCGCAGGCAGTTGCGAGCAGCGAGAGAACTGTGAGCAAGACAACTAACACAAACCGTTTCATAACGTACCTCCAAAGGAATAAGTGGGATAGATATAGATGTGTATCACGCAGTGTGGGAGGGTGCTACGACAGGAGATATAGCGCAGGGTAAAAGAACACCCATACCACATCTACGAAATGCCAGTATTTGACGACGGCCTCCGCACCCCAGTGACTTTCCACCGAATAGGCGCCACGCCGCCCGTTGAAGTATGAAATCACGAACAGGAGCAGCCCGGTCAGGACGTGGAAAGCATGCATCCCCGTCATCGCGAAGAATACGCGTCCAAATCCCGTTTGCGGCGGAAATTCGCGGAACGCCTGCGACCACTCGATGCCGACGCCAGCCAAAAAGACCGCGCCCAGAATGAGCGTCGCGAGCGTGTTGCGGAGAAAACCAGCCTGGTCGCCGTGAGCGATCGCAGTTTCAGCAAGGTAAGCCGTCAGACTGCTGAGGAGAAGAATGGAAGTGATGATTAGACCGAGCGTCTGGTTCATCGCTTCGGGGCGGCGGGTGCCTTCCAGATAAAAGCGGACGGCGAGCAGGGCCGCGAAGATCGAAGATTCGGAGAGAATGAACAGCCATAGCCCGATGCGGTTGATGCCCAGGCGACTGTAGCGCGTATGAGGGATGGCAGCGGTCGTCATGAGTGTTGGTCCTCGCGTGCCCAAAGCTGCGAGATGCGCATAAAGTAGTAGATGATCAGGGCCGCCTTGAGGAGAGCGGTGAAGGCCAGATAAGGCAGAGCAGGGCGTACTACTGAACTGAGCCAGAACTCGGCTGCCGTCAGCGCAGCAAGACCAGCGATCACCAGCCAACCGGTTCGTTTTCGATCTCTTTGAGTGGAAGAGGTCATATCGGAATTCCTTTTGATCCATTCGGGTTGTCAGTCATTGCCGCCGTCCACAGCGGGTACGACGGCGTGCCTGGCGCCGGCGACGCCGTAATCATAGGGGCCGCCCACGACTCGAGGTTCGCGTGGAAAATTTTCGTGCGGCGGGGGCGAAGCGGTCTGCCATTCCAGCGTATGCGCCGACCACGGGTTGGATTCAGCCTGCCGTCCGCGCGCCCACGCAAGCGCCAACAGGATGACAAAGAATAGAAAACTCGCGCCGAGTACAAAAGCATTTAGGCTGACCCACATATTGAGCGGACCCAATGGCGCCGGGTATTGAGCCACGCGGCGGTTCATGCCATTGATCCCCAGCCAGAACATGGGCAGGAACGTGGTATTGAACGTCACGAACATCCACCAGAAGTGGATCTTGCCGAGCCGCTCGCTGTACATGCGCCCCGCAAATTTGGGGAACCAATAGTAAATTGCCGCCACCAGGCCAAAGATCTGTGTGCTGACGATGGTGTAATGGAAATGCGCTACCACCCAGAAGGTGTCCTGCAATTGAATGTCTGTAGGCACATCGGCCAGGAAGATGCCCGTGATGCCGCCGATGAGAAAGTTGAAGACCACGCCCAGCCCGAACAGCATCGGCGTATTGAGGCGCATCCTTCCCTGCCAGATAGTGCCCAGCGCTGAGAGGAAGATGAAGCCGGTTGGGATGGAGATCAGTTCGGTCGTGACCATGAACGCGACCGCGCTTTCCGGCATCCCGGTCGTGAACATGTGGTGCGCCCACACGGTGAAACTCAACGCAGCGATGCCGAGGAATCCAGCCACCGCCCACTTGTAGGCGAAGAGCGGCTTGCGCGAGAAGTGGGCGATCACTTCCAGCGCCACACCCAGGCCGGGCATGGCCATCACGTAAACCGCCGGGTGTGAGTAGAACCAGAAGAGATGCTGGTACAGGATCGGGTTGCCGCCCCCCGCCGGGTCGAAGAATCCGAATCCGGCGATGCGTTCCAGGGTAGCCAGCAGGAGGACGACGAAAATGAAGTTGGTCGCCAGCAGGGACAGGATGGCGGTGGCAATGATGGACCAGACAAAAATGGGCAGCCGCCCCCAGGTCATGCCTCGGGCGCGTTTGGTCAGGACGGTGGTCAGGAAATTCACTGCCCCGATGATGGACGACAGCCCCAGAGTCATGAAAGCCAGGTTGTAGAAGAGCTGGCCGGTCCGGTTCGTAACGCTGAGCGGCGGATACGCGGTCCAGCCGCTGTCCCAGCCGCCGAAAAGCGGCGAGAGCAGCAGCAGGATCAGCACCATCGGGGTGATCCAGTAACTCAGGGCGTTCAAGCGCGGGAAGGCCATGTCATCCGCGCCGATCATCAGTGGCACGACGTAGTTGCCGAACGCGCCCACCACAGCGGTCACCGCTACGGCGATCATGACCATGCCGTGCAGGCTCATGATCTGGTTGTAGGTTGCCGGGTCAATAAAATCACGCCCCGGGCTCATCAGTTCGAGACGCATCACCATTGCAAACAGGCCACCGAGCAGCAACAAGAACAGGAAAGTTGCCAAATACTGCAAACCGATAACTTTATGATCCATGTTGAAACTGAAATACCGCTGCCAGCCGGTTGCTTCGTATTTTTTCAGCGGCAGTCCAAACCAGCCGCGCGCCCAGTAATCCCATACCCCCACGCCCAGCAGCCAGCCGATCAATCCAAAGATGTAGCCAACGAAAATGGCCGGCTCAAGGCTCCAGAGCGTCAGTCCCGACAGAAAGCGGATGAGCGCCAACGTTCCGGTCCCTATCCCAAATCCAATCGTGGCCCATAAAAAGCCTTTCAAGATGGATTTCATAGCAATGCTCTCTCCTGATTCTGCATCTTGATCTTTGATCGCGGCGCGCGGCTCATTGACCGGCCAGCCATGCCTCGAACTCGGCTTGCTCCACGACACGGACTTCCGCCCGCATCCGCGCGTGGCCGGTGCCGCACAATTCCGCGCACTGGAGGCGCAGGTTGAAATCGCCTTCAGATGATGCGCTCAACTGGTTGGGCGTGATATACAGGACATTCGTCTGCCCCGGCATGGCATCCACCTTCATGCGGAAGGCGGGTATCCAGAAGGCATGGATCACATCTGCTGATCTTATTTCGAACTTCACGCGCCGGTTCACCGGCAGGACCAGTTCGGAGGCGTCCTCGATGGTAACGTTGTAATCCGGGTAGGTGAACTTCCAGGCCCACTTGAGGGCCTCCACCTGGATCACCAGGTCGGCGTTCGGATTGGCGTTGAGTTCGGCCAACCCCTTCAAGCCGGGGTTGAAGATCACGAAAACGGCCAGGCCGGAGGTGACCGCCAGCCACAACCACGTCATCGGGCGGCTGGTGTGGATCGGCGCGCCGTCCTCCACCATGTTGCCGCGGGCGCGGAAGGCGAACACGCTGTAGATCAGCGCCGCCAACACGAAGGTGAAGACCGGCGTCCCCAACAGCATGAGCAGGCGGAAGGCGTCGTCAACGATAACGGCTTCCGCCGCAAACCCGGCGGGAAGGAAATTGGCATTCAGCGCGGCGTACTCGCCAATGACCGTCAGGACTATCCAAAACAAGCCTGCATACAGGAAATGCCGTTTCATAGAAGTGTCTCTACTCGTTTCTTCGCTTCCAAATTAGATAATTATGGTAAGCAATATAAGCAAATTTCCCCATCCCTGCCAGCGTAATTTTGCGGGTGGGGTTATAGGCAATTTGGCTTATAGGCTTGCAGATGATTGGATTTCGAGCGCCTGCCGGAATGCGTGAAATCTTGTGTAAGCCAAAGTGCCTATCACTAAAAGCGCAAATCGGCGCAAGACGCGCAGCGGAATAAAGAATATTATGAGCCAAAAGGAGACGTTATCGTGAAACGTTATTTCATTCCATTTACCGCTTTCCTGCTCGGCTCCTCGCTCATCGCGGGAGTCTATTTTGGCATTCTCGCCTGGGCGCAAGGCTGGGATTACGCCGCCAGCCAGTTTGCACTCAACCGCTGGTACGTCGTACCGATCTGGACTGCCTTTGGGATCCAGGCTGCGCTCTATTCCATCCTGCGTTTTCGCTTGTTCGTCCCAACCGCGAGCGCGGGCCATACGGGTGCGATGATGGGGACGAGCGGCGGCACCTCCGTCACCGCCATGGTTGCCTGCTGCCTCCATCACGTCACCGACGTTCTGCCCATCCTCGGCCTGAGCGCCGCGGCCACATTCCTCACCCGCTACCAGCGCCCATTCATGCTGATCGGCCTCGGCACCGAGATCATCGGCATCATCCTCATGCTGGTCGTGCTCTATCGCGAGCGCCAGAAACTGCAACCCGTTCAAAAATTCCAGCCCCTTTTGGAGACAGAATGAGACGATTGATCCTCCCCCTTTTTATAACTCTGACCCTCGTCCTGGCCGCCTGCGCCCCAGCCCAGTCCGGCACGGGGCAACCCGGACCTGCGCCTGCTCCCGTTTCGACACAAAGTCCCGAGGCCGATTCGGGAGAGCCTCCTCAAGCCGAGGCAGGCGGCCAGACTCGCATTGACCAGCAAGGCGCGATCATCGTCGAAGTCACTCCCCTGAATCTGAACAATCCCTCTGAGCAACTGGAGTTCGAGGTGGTGATGGATACTCACTCGGTTGACTTGGGCATGGACCTCGCCACACTTGCCACCCTCACCACCGATGCAGGCATTAGCGTTCAAGCTACCCTATGGGACGCGCCGCGCGGCGGTCACCACGTGACGGGCAAGCTGATCTTCCCTGCGACGAGTGAAGGCAAGTCGCTCCTCGAAGGAGCGACAAAGATAACATTGACCATCGTCAATGTGGACGCGCCTTCCCGCATCCTTGAGTGGGAGCTGAAGTAAAGTTCCTGCACGGGCCGCGCCAATGGCGGACACTTCTACAGTCACATGCAACGATGATTTTTTGTGACGAGCTTTTTTCATACATCTCCCTCCTCTTGAGGACCCAACGGATGGAGCCTGTTGGGTCCTCCAATTTAATAACCCCGCGCCATTATGCTTATGGCAAATCACAGCAGAATGGCGCGGGGTTTATACCCGGCGTTGGAAGGCGGGAGGGATGACGTGTAGAATCCCGTCTTCGATTTTCGTCTGGAATTCATCCAGCGGACGGGGCGGCGGGCCTTTGGTCACGGAACCTTCGATATCGAAATGCCCGTCGTGGCAAGGGCTGACGTATTCCCGGATATCCGGGTGCCAGGTCACCAGGCAGCCCAGGTGGGTGCAGATGTCGGAAAAGACGCGCACACTGCCGTCTTCCTGGCGCAGGACGTACATGCCGATGACTTTCGCCGTGCGCTCCCATCCATTGACTTTCGTGCGCGTGATACTGAAATAGGTCGGGATACCGGGGGAATAATTTTCCAGCGGCCCCAGCGAAATGGGATCATTATCCCCTGCCTCTTTTCTGAGAGCCGGGGAGAGCAGGAAACCGATCACAGGCAGGCCCAGGACGGCGCTTACCAGCGTGCCGGTGAAGGCTGTTGCCAATTTGACAAAAGCCCTCCGGCTGAGACGTTTATTTCCGGCCGCGGACATTTTGACTCCTTTCCGCTCCGAAATAAAGACCGGACATTCCAGCTACACCGGTGCCTGATAGACATGGAACAGGTTGTAATCGGGACATTGTCATCATCTTTTGGCAGGCTTTATACAAATATATCCACCGAGATTGACATTGTCATGCGCCAGGTTGCGCGGCGAAGAATAAGCCATTTTGCTCGCTAATCTTACGTCCGGCATGGGGGCACTGGTCAGACTTTGCGTGTCTCTCCGATAAGCATAATTCCAATCATCATCTCCGCTGAGAATGCCTATTTCCTGCTTAATTTCTTCTGGGCAGTTGGCCTCGTGAATAGAAATCCAATATTGACCAATGGACCGATTACCCTATACAGCGAGGGAAATATCGAACGTTTCGCCTCCACCGGTGGCTGGACATTGGGGAGCAAACCGGTTGGAGATTTATTTGCCAGCCAGCCGTTGATTACTCTCGATCCTCATCAGCAAGCCCTGGTCGAGGAAGCTGCGGCTTTGATATACCGCCCTTGTTGTGACAACCCGACCCTTTTCCCTGATTGTAATCACGGCATGGCAATGCTGGGCCTGTTGGAATTGATGGCCTCCCAGAATGCCAGCCTGGATGAATTGCTGCTCGCGGCCAAATATGTCAACGCTTTTTGGTTTCCGCAACAGGCTTTGGAAACGGCGATCTATTTGGAAACCCAACAGGGAGTGAGTTTTCGTGATGCCGATCCGGCAATGATCGTTGGGAAAGAGTTGTCTTCGGGTTCCGGATTTGCGGCAGTTCACCAGAATTTGCATAGCTCCGGCTTGATTGAACAAATGCCAGGAGATGCAGGCAGTTGCTCCAATTGAGCCGCTACTGGTTGACACCGGCTTAATGAAGAAGGCTTCGACGAAAAAGTCGCAGACATTAACGATGTATACAAAAAAGCGCCCGCAGGAGCCAAACAGGGACAGCGCACGGAGAGTTTGGATGAAATGACGGGTGTGCAGGCTTTGGAGCGCAAACATCTCGGCCTAAACCACAAATTCCGTTAGAAGCAGAAAAGTTCACTGCCCAGCCGTCGCCGAAGGCGTCAGCGTCACCACCGTCAGGTAGATCTGCGGCATCCAGCCGTGGCGGCCTTCGCCGTCCACCACCTCCAGCCAGACCAGGCCCCCGGCGACCTCGGAGCCGTACAACACCTGGACGTAACTCCCCTCCTGCAACGTGCCGATGACCGGGCCGTTGGGCGACTGGCGCAGTTTGACGCCCCGCCCGCCGGTGTTCCAGACCCGCGCCAGGGACGGGGTCGGCGAGGGGGTGAGGGTGTTCGTCGCAGTGAGGGTGGGCGTGCGCGAAGGGGTCAGGCTGGGCGTGATCGTGTAGGTGGGGGTGGGAGTCAGCGTGACCGGCGTGGGTGTGGTGGTCGGCGTGGGCGTGATCGTGAACGTGGGCGGCACGAGCGGGTTCAACTGGGCGGCCACGATCTGGTTGACCACCACCGCCACCGGACGCTGCAAGCGCAGGGCGATACTTTTTTGCAATTCGACCACATCTTCGTGCGACAGCGAGCGCGCCGTGCGGACGGTCAGGGTCAGGTCGAGGGTTTCGCCGTTGTAGAGAATGTTCAGCCCGGCCAATTCCGCCTCGAAAAGCTCCACTTCTTCCCGAACCACCTCGTTGATCGTCAACCTTTCCCTGGCCTGGCCAACGAACTGGGCGCTGTAATAAGCCAGCGGCACGAGCAGGACCGCCGTGAAGAAAGCGGAATACACCAGGCTGCGCGGCACGCGCCGCCCCGCTTCGAGTTTGGGGCTGAACCCGAGCAGGAAGAAGATCAGCGTGCCGGAGAAGGCAATCGTCACGGCGTTGGTGATGAACAACAGCAACGCGCCGCCGCTCACGTCCCCGCGCTGCATGGCGATCCCCACCCCGACGGTACACAGGGGCGGCATCAGCGCGGTGGCAATCGCCACGCCCGGCAGCGCAGCCGAAATCTGGGGCTGGGCCAGGGCATAAGCCGCTGCCATCCCGCCAGCCAGGGCGATCATCAAGTCAATTGGGCTGGGACGGGTACGCGCCAGCACCTCGCTGGGGAGTTCCTGCAAGGCCACGAATGGCAGGAAGCGGTTGCCCAGGGTCAGCAGGGCCGAGATCAGGATGGCCAGCGCCGCGCCGCGCAACAGCGAAATGGCCGCGTCCCGGAGCAGCCGGCCGTCGCCGGTCAGGGACCCCAATCCCAGCCCGATGATGGGCGACATCAACGGGGCGACCAGCATGGCCCCGATGATGACCGCCGCCGAATCGGTCAGCAGGCCGAAGGTCGCGATCACGCTCGAAAGCACCACCAGCAGGAAAAAGTCGAAGCTCGGGCTGGAAGCCTCCCGGAGCTGGACCTGCACCTCGGCCCGCCGCTCCCGTGAGACGGGCGGCATCAACCGCCTGAAAAGATGCCAGGTGCGCACACGCAACGACGGGGTAGGAGGAGGGGGCAGGCTTGTCATCATCCGATCCTTTCACAATTTTACCTGTATAATTGCCCCATGACCGGATTTACCCTGCCGCGGGCGGCGCGTTTCACCCACGACCACATGCGCCCGCTCAACATCACCCGCGACCTGCCCTCCGTGGCCGACCTGATCGAACTGTGCTTCAACACCAATATAGACCGCGACGGCCAGCGCTACGTCCAGCAGATGCGCCGCGCCGGGCAGGATAACGCTTTCCTGCGCTGGGCCGGCCGCGCCGCCGATACCGTGTCCATGCCGCTCACCGGCTACGTCTGGGAAGAAAACGGCAGGATCGTCGGCAACACCAGCCTGATCCCTTTCCGCAAGAAAGGCCGCTCCATCTACCTGATCGCCAACGTCGCCGTCCACCCCGAATTCCGGCGGCGGGGCATTGCCCGCATCCTGACCCAGCAGGCCATCCAGCACGCCCGCGACCGCAAGGCCGGCCAGGTCTGGCTCAACGTCCGGGATGACAACCCCGGGGCGGCCAACCTGTACCGGGAACTGGGATTCCGCGAACACTCGCGCCGCACCGTCTGGCTCTCGCAAGCGGACCCGGGGCCTGCTCCCGTTCCCCCCGGCCTGCCCATCCGCCCCAGGCGCAAGGAACACTGGCCCCTCCAGCGCGAATGGCTCGAAAAAGCCTATCCACCCGAAATCGAATGGTACTTCAACATTGACTGGCACAACTTTGCTCCCGGCTTGCGGCGCTGGCTCTACCTGCTGCTGATAGACATGGACATGCGCCAGTGGTCGGTGCTCGACACGGGCCGCCTGCAATCCGTCCTGACCTGGACGCCCGGTTACGGGAGTCACGAAACCCTCTGGCTGGCTGCCGCGCCGGATGCCGACCCGCAGGCCGTCAAATCCCTGCTCCTGTATGCCAGCCGCGAACTGGCCTTCCGCCGTACCCTGCGCCTGGATTTCCCCGCCGGCCCGCTCGACGAGGCCATCCAGTCTGCCGGGTACACCTCCGCCCGCCGCCTGGTCTGGATGCAAACCGACGGCGCAACCCGCTGATTATGCCCCCGTATATGACAGCGACAAGGAGAACAAAATGACCAAATTTATCTTACGCTGGATCATCAATGCCCTGGCGCTTTATGCGGCCTTCTTCATCGTCAAAATTGATTACCCGGGCAGTTGGATTTCCATCATCTGGCTGGCGCTCATCTTCGGGCTGATCAACGCCCTGCTGCGTCCCCTGCTCAAGTTGCTGACCTGCCCGCTCATCATCCTGACCCTGGGCTTGTTCACCCTGCTGATCAACACCTTCCTCTTTTGGGCCACCGGCGCGGTCGGTGATTGGTTCGGGATCGGCTTCGATGTCACCTTCGGCCAGGCTTTCTGGGGCGGCGTGATCACCAGCCTGGTCAGCATCGTGATGAGCCTGATCCTGAAGGATGAGTTGAAGAAAAGGTGAGGCCAATTTACGATTTGCGATTGACGATTTACGATTGACGATTGGCGAATATCAAAATGAGAGCGGCCTGCGCAAAGCAAGCCGCTTTTTCATTCCACTGAACACTGAAAACTGATTACTGATCATTGAACAGCCCCGGCAGCCCTCCCGCCGCAGCCGCGTACCTGACCGCGTTGACCATTGCCTGGGCGAAGACCTCCGCTGCGAACGCGCCGACGAGGCTCACGTCGGCGTTTTTGTCGCCGGCCGCCAGGGCGAAGATCGTGTCGCCGTCGAGCCGGGTGTGGGCGGGTCTCACGGCCCGCGCCAGGCCGTCGTGGGCCATCTGGGCCACTTTGGTGGCCTCGGCCTTGTCGAATTTCGCGTTGGTCGCCACCACGCCGATGGCGGTATTGGCCTTCGTCGCAAAATTGAGTATCGTCCGCCCGGCGAAGGACTTCATCGTATCGAGTGTGTCGGCAAAGTAACCGGGCGATCCCAACTTCAGCGGGCCGATTTTGGTGGAGCGCGCCCCGGCCAGGATTTCGCCCGTCTGCGGGTCCACCACGTCGCCGAAGACGTTGACCGCCGCCAGGGCCGCCACCAGCACCCCGCCGCCGATGTCCATGCTCGCCATGCCGATCCCGGCTTTCGTCGCATTCGCCTGCCCGAAGATCTTGCCCACCGAGGCGCCCGTCCCTGCGCCGAGGTTGCCCTGGCGGGCCTCGTCAGCCGAGGCAGCGGATGCGGCGCGGTAGCCCATTTCGGCGTCCGGGCGGACCGAGGCGGAACCCAGCGAAAGGTCGTACAGGATCGCGGCCGGGACGATCGGCACCCGGGCCGCGCCCGTCTCGAATCCAATTTTATGTTCTTCGAGATAGCGCATCACGCCGCCGGCCGCGTCCAGCCCGTAGGCCGAGCCGCCCGCCAGGGTCACGGCATGGACTTTCTCGACCAGGTTGAGCGGGTTCAACAGATCCGTCTCCCGCGTGCCGGGCGCGCCGCCGCGCACGTCCACCCCGCCGACGGCTCCCTTGCGGCAGAGCACCACCGTGCAGCCGGTAAGCGCCTCGTCGTCCTGGGCGTGGCCCAACTCGATGCCGGGGATGTCGGTGATTGAGTTTTTCAAGGCCATGATCATTCTTGCTTGAATTTCGCCAACTCTGTTTTGGCGGATTTTAACAACCGAGACACAGAGACACTGAGACTTCAAGAGAATTTACATTCTCCGTGACCCAGTGTCTCCGTGGTGAAACTTCGTGAGAATTCAAAAGGATGGAGTTCGTGATCCTTATCAAACGCAGGTGAACGCAAGGTCCATCTGTGTCGGGTGCTAGTCGAGGCCGCGCACCAGTTCGAGGAATTCTTCCCATTCCTCTTCGAAGAAGTGCAGGGTGACGTTGTTGAGTTCGATGTGGTAGGTGGTCTCGCCGTCGGGTTCTTCGGCCTTCCAGATCAGGTAGTTCTCGGTCTCGGCCAGGGTCTCGGTCTGGGGTTCAGGATTAGCGGGCATGGAATTTCTCCTTGAATAATTGACTTGGGGTTGGATTGATTATAAAGCAGATGACAGGGAAATACATCACCGTTTCCTGGAATTCAACCATCCCCTTACGGCCGAAAGCCAGCCCCGCAAGCGTTCCATGACCGAGGGGCCGGGCGCGGCAGTGGGCGTCCCGTTTTCGGGCCAGGGGTCCTGGTCGAACATCTTGCGCAAAGTGTACTGCCCGATGAGTTTCATGGTTGCCAGAAGCGGCGCGGCCAGGACGACCCCCATCACTCCCAGCAGGCTGGCGGCGACGATGGCGGCCACCAGGATGGCCGCCGGGTGGACCCTTAGCGCCTGCCCCATGATGCGCGGGTTGACCAGGTTGTCGAAGACCTGGTCGATCACCAGCGCAAATGCCAGCACGACCAGGGTATAGGTCAGCGGCGACATGTCCCACAGCTTGAAGGTCTGGAAATAGGCCACCAGCGCCAGCACCGTCCAGGTGACGAACGGGCCGATGTAAGGGATGAAGCGGGCCAGTCCGGCCAGCAGGGCGATCCCCAGGGCGTAACGCACGCCGAAGATACTCAAAATAAATGTGTAGATCAAAACTGCCATCAGGAAGACGATGAACTGGCCGCGCAGGAAGGCGTTCCAGATGCGGCCCAGTTCCACCCCGATCCGCTTCACGTCCTCCCCATAGCGCGGGATCTCGACCCGCAGGATGCGGTCGCGCAGGCCGCCGCTCTCGACCAGCACGAAATACGAGAGCAGCATGATGAACGCCGTCCAGCCGAAGAGTTGCAGGGCGCTGCCGGCCAGCGAGCCGAGCAGCGTCCCTGCCCGCCCCAGCGTGGGCTGGATGAAGGCCACCGCCTCGTTCAACAGGCTGTTCAGGTCGTACTGGCTGGGGTCGATCACGAACGGCCCGAATGTATAGGTCTGGTGCGAAATTTGATCCACCAGCTTCGGAAGCGCGGCCAGGCCGGTTTGCACCAGCGTGATCAGGTTCTGGAATTGCTGGATCAGCCCCACTCCGCCCAGGGTCAGCAGGGAGACGAAAACCAGCACCAGCACGAAATAGATGATCGAGACCGACCAGCGCCAGGTCAGCGGGGTGCGATTATCCAGCCAGGAGGCCGCCGGTTGGAACAGGTAGGCCAGCATGAAGGCCAGAAGCATTGGGCCGATCAGGTTGTAGAAACGGATCAACAGCGCGGCGATAACGGCCACGGTCGTGAACGCCACCACCAGCTTGGTCGTGGGGCTCCAGCGCGGGGAAGGCAAATCTTGATCGCTCATGGGACCTCTTATTCTCTTGCTCTTATTCTACCCAGCAATTTCCAATGTCATTGCGAGGAGGGCGTTCTTCCCGACGAAGCAATCTCCCTGACGGTGCGGAAGACTGCTTCGCGGAGTTCACACTGAGCCTGTCGAAGTGCTCGCAGTGACACTCGCATGCTGAGCATTGCTCTTATTCTACCAACTCCGGTTGGAATTACAACTATACCCAGGGCGGTTGAATATTGCGCTTTTTTACGAGATGGAATGCGCAATATTCAACCGTGGGTATTATATAATTGCGCCCATGCGCCGATATTGGTTCACCTCATTACTCCTGCTCACACTGGCCTGCCGGTTGCTCGTCCCGGGAAATCCCGCGCCCGCTGAATATACGGTCATCGCCCACCCCGACGGGCCGCTCTATGCCGGCGACCGGGTCAGCTTCGAGGTGCTTGGCCCCGGCCACACCCTCGGCGAAAACGTCGAAGTGGTCGTTTCGCTGGCTGGGGATGAGCTGGGACGCGCCCGCTTCGGTCCCTTTGGCGTGGGCGGACGCCGCCAGGCGACCCTGTGGTGGGCCTGGGACACGCGGGGATTTGGGCCTGGCTCCTACACCCTCGACTTTTCCTTCGCCCCGGGCGGACCCCGGTGGCAGGAAACCGTCGAACTGGCAGACAGCTCACGGGTCCCGCCCCCCGAGCCGGAGGCGGCCTGGGCCAGCCTCACCGCCGATTGCTGTGTCCTGCATTACATCACCGGCACTGAAGCCGAGCGCGACCTGGCCGAGCTGGTCGCCGTCACCGACGAGCAGGCCGTCAGCGTGGCGGCCAGCATGCGGGTCGGGTTCGACGCGCCGGTCGAGATCACCTTCATGCCGCGTGTCCTCGGTCACGGCGGCTTTGCCGACGCCGGCATCTACGTCTCGTACCTGGACCAGAACTACACCGGCGACGACACCCTCCAGATCGTCGAGCACGAGATGGTCCACATCCTGGACCGCCAGTTGGGCGGGCAGTTCCGCCCGACCATGTTCGTCGAAGGGCTGGCGGTATACGTCAGCGGGGGGCATTACAAGCCTGAGCCGCTGATGGCCCGGGCCGCGGCCCTGCTCGAACTGGGACGGTACATCCCCATCACCTCTCTCGCCAATGATTTCTACCACCAGCAGCACGAGATCGGCTACCTCGAAGCCGGGGCGCTGGTCGGGTTCATGGTCGAGTCTTACGGGTGGGAGGCGTTCGATGCCTTCTACCGCCGGATGGAGCCGGGGCCGGACGACTCGCAAGCCATTGACGCCGCCCTGCAAAAACATTTCGGCATCACCTTCGTCGAACTGGAGCAGAACTTCCTGGCCTACCTCGAAGACCAGGTCGTCAGCGAGGCCGTGCGCGAAGACCTGCGCCTGACCATCCTCCAGTTCGACACCCTCCGCCGTTACCAGCAGCGACTCGACCCCTCGGCCTACTTCCTGACCGCCTGGCTGCCGGACGGGGAGATGATGCGCCAGCGCGACATCGTGGCCGACCTGCTGCGCCGCCCGCGCCGCCTGCCCAACCAGGTGATCGAATACATCCTGGCGCAGGTGGACGCCGCCCTGGGCGGGCAGGATTTCGATAGGGCCGAGGCCCTGCTCGACACTGCCAACACCATCCTGGACCTTTACGATTTGAGGATCCGGTAGTCTCCCCGCAAAGGAAAAAAAGACAGGCTCTCTGGTATTTGGTGGAGTTGCCCATTTATTCACCAGTGAGATCACAGAGTCTACAGAGAAAACCTTTTAGGCTCTTCCGTAACAAACGGGAAAGAGCCTAAACACAAAGTAACACAAAGGCACTCAAAGGGAAAAAAACGCCTTGCCGCAAAGATTTTCCTTCGTTGACTGATATGAAAATAGGGCGCGGACTCCAACGTCTCCTGACGTTGGTGCCAAAGTCTGGAGACTTTGGACTCCTTTTTCATCCTTCAGGGTGAACGGAGTTCATGGATACTTTGTGTTCCTTCGTGTTTCAAAAGGTTTTCCCGTCAAAAACGGGAGAGCCACCTTTTAAAATCTCCTGCTTCTAACGGGATTTGTGGTTTTCGATTTGCACACACCCGGCTCTTGCGCAATTAGCGGGAAAGAACCTAAACACAAAGGGACACGAAGGCGCTCAAAGGGAAAACGCCTTGATTTGATGGGTTCCTCCTTTGTAGACTTTGTGCTCCTTCGTGTTTTAGGGTTTTCCCAATGAAAACGAAAGAACCACAAAATCCAGCAGAATCAGAAAATCTCAGTGCTCTCAGTGCGCTCTGTGGCAAAACGGATTTCCACCCCACTTGATCCTGAAGAGCCAAAAGACTTCCAAAGTCTGTTTGGCTTGCCGGTCGAAAAACCCCGGCCTCTCGAACAGACCGGGGGTAAGCGACGGGTTTACCGGCTGCTTTACGGGCAGCCCGCCAGGAACGGCATGACCGTACACCAGCGCGCCCCGGTCGGGTCGGAATCGACCCACAGGAAGAAGGCGATGCAGGCGCAGATGAAAAACACCACCGCCGCCAGGACGAGGATCAGCACCAGGCGGGTGTTGGATTTGGCTGCCGGGAGCGGTTCGCTGGCCGGCCCGTTCGGCACCTGCCCGGCGTAGGGCTGCGACGGTTGCGACGGCGTAGGGCGCGAGACCGGCTGTGCCCCCATCATCGTCGGCCTGGGCGGCTGCGACATCATGGTGGCGTTCGGGTCGAACGACAGCACCTCGAAAACCAGCGTGATCTGCTCTCCCAGCGAGATCAACTCGCCGGACTTGAGCACGTGCGGCCCGCTCAAGCGGATGTTGTTGACAAACGTCCCATTCGTGGAGCCTAGATCCTCGATCAGGTATTTCCCGCCCTGCAAGGTGAGCCGGGCGTGGCGGCGCGAGACTTCGGCGTCGTTGATGACGATGGTGTTGGTGGAGTCGCGCCCGATGGTCATCTGTTCGCCTTCGATGCCGAAGGTCGTTCCCGGGTTGGGGCCGGCGCGCATCACCAGTTGAAATTGAGTTGCCATACCACTCCTCCAAAAAATGCGGGTCAATAACTTGTGATAAGTTTACAGTTTTAGGTTGAAAAAGTCAATCCGAAGGTCTCGCCGAAAGACGCGACCACCGCCTCCTTGACGCGGTCCATCCCCGGCACAGGATCGAGCAGGTCGGCCAGGGAGGCCACCGGGTGGTCGGCCAGCCCGCAGGCGATGATCCCGTCGAAGTAGGCCATGTCGGGGTTGACGTTCAACGCGAACCCGTGCCGGGACACGCCGCGGGCGTCCACCTTGACGCCGATGGCGGCGAGCTTGGCCGGTTTCTGGCGGTCCTGCGGGCGGCAGCGGGGACAGCGCGACCACACGTCAGCCTGGACCCAGACCCCGGTCAACCCGGACACCTGGCCTGTCACCAGCCCGAGACGCGCCAGCGCGGCGATCAGCATTTGCTCCAGCCTGCGCACGTAGCCGACGTAATCGGCCTGGGGGATGTGCCCCTCCGCCCTCACCCCTGGCCCCTCTCCCGAATTTGGGAGAGGAGAAAATTGCAGCAGCGGATAGCCCACCAACTGCCCCGGCCCGTGGTAGGTCACGTCGCCGCCCCGGTCTACCCAATGGACCGAGACACCGCGTTCGGCCAGTTCGGCCTCGCTCCAGAGCAGGTTCCCGATCTGGCCGCGCCGCCCAAAGGTGAACACGTGCGGGTGCTCGACCAGCAGCAGCGTCGGCGGACGCGTCCCGGCGGCGATCTCGGCCGCGTACTCGCCCTGCAGCTTCCAGGCGGACTCGTAGTCCATCAGCCCCAGGTCTGTCACTTCGGCGCGGGTCATGGCTGGCCGCACTCCAATCCGGCCTGGGTTTCACGGATCAAGGCCAGATCCTCCGCCCCCCAATCCGTTGACTGTTCGATGCGGGCCCAAGTCTGGCAGAGCATCGGCCCGGCCAGCGGCGTGACGGCGATGGTCTGGTCGCTCAGTTTGCGGGCTTTGGCCAGGTTCCCGGTGCGGGCGTAGCCTTCCAGGAAAACCACTCGCTCGGTAGCCTCGTTGGGATAATCGCCCAGAGCGAAGGCTTTCTCACCCAGGCGGGCGACCTCGGCCCAGTCACCCAACTGGCGGGCCAACTCGGCCTTCTCGAAATAGTAGCACCAGCGGCGCTCCGGCTCGGGGCCGAACAAAAAGTCCGGGGGACGCGCGGCAGGCCCATCTCCGGGGATGATCCGGTCAAGGTTCGAGAGCGGCAGGGCGTCTTTGGTCAGCGGCGGCAGCAGCGGGATGCCCGCGTCGTAGCCGGGGTGCAGAATCCGCAGGCAGCCGGGCGGGGCGTAATCCAGCACCACCGCGTTGGACGTGCTGCCCTCGAAATAAGTCGTCAGGTAATCTTCGGAGATCGGCAGGCCGGGTGCGAGGGCCGGGAGCGACTTGCCCAGGCGCACGTCAATGAAGTAGTAGAGATACGGCATTTGCCAGCCGCCCAGGCCGGGGGCGTAGGTCCAGTTGAGCGGGGCGGTCATCGAGTTGTCGCTGGAGTGGGCCACCGGCGAGGCGAACGAGAGCAGGAGCGTGTCCGGTTCGAGGGCCGGGGCGCGCCAGGTCAGTTGCCAGAAGAACGACCGCACCAGGGTCCAGTCGCGGCGATAGAGGTTGGCGTTCTGGAACTGGACGCCGACCGCCAGCCCGACCAGCAGGGCGACGATCACCGGCTGGAGCCAGCGCCGGGGCGGCAGGAGTTCCAACAGGCCGACGAGGACGAGGCTGACGCCCAGGGCGAACGGCAGGGTGAAGCGGTCGTTGGGGAATTCGAGGCGGATGGGGAGACGCGTCAGCCAGAAGGGGACGCCGGCCAGGAGCATGGCCGCCAGCCCGGAGAGGATCCATGCGAAAGCGGTTTTCCTGGAAGAGTGGCCTGCTCCCGTTACCCAAGAGAACACCGCCACCCCGACCGCGCCCGCGATCACCGCCCCGGCATAGACCAGGGTCGAGCGCGGCCCGAAGGCTGTCAGGTTGGGAATTTTGAAGGCGTTGACCCAGGCTTCGATCCCGGTGACGTACAGGTCGTGCAGCAGCGTGCCGAGCAGTCCCAGCGAGGCGATCCAGGGCGAGACCTGCATCTCATCCGCCAGCACGGGCTGGTAGGTCTGGAACTTGAAGATGAAGACGCGCCAGAGGAGGTAAATAGTAATTAGTAAGTAGTAAGGGGTTGTGTGCCGGGCGGTGGTTTTAATTCTCACCACAGAGATCACGGAGTCCACAGAGATTTTTTTGTTTTTCTCCGTGTTCTCCGTGTGCTCAATGGTGAATTTTTGGTTTTCAGCAATAACCACCCAGATCAGGATCGGGCGCAGGAGGTCGAGCAGGGCGAAGTATTCGAGGGTGAACAGGTTGAGGGCCGAGAGGCCCAGCGAGACGACGGTCAGCGGCCAGAACCAGCGCCGGTGCTTGAGTGCCAGCACCATCAGCGCCAGCGAGACGAATAAGACAGTTTGGATGAAGAAAAAATTGCTGTAATTGATGGCGATATATTGCTGCCCAAAGCCGGGATAAATGAGGAAGAGCAACACGACCCAGACGATCTGCCGCTCGGCTTTCGGCCAGACCAGCCGCAGCAGTCCCCAGAGCGACAGGCCGGTCATCCAGCGCCAGAAGAGGGCGAAGAGTTGCCAGTAGAACGGGTTTTGTCCCAGAAGCGAGTTGAACAGAGCGAAGAACCAGGTCCGCAGGGGACGGTTGGTGGCGAAATAGCGGGCGTAGCCCTCCGCGCCGAAATAGCGCCCGATCCAGGCAAAAGGCAAGTCGTCCCAGTAGAATCCCTGCTGGCGGGCGAGCAGTCCGTAAGCGAGGAAGACCACCGCGCCGAAAAGCAGCGGGGTCGTCCAGGTGGGGAGGGTCAGTTTGCGGCTCATAGAGATCAGAGAGCAGAGATTAGAGACCAGTTAGCCGAGTGTCTCGTCGACTCGCTGACTTGCTGAATCGCCGACCCGCTGACTCGCTGACTCGTTATTTTTTCCGCCATATTCGCGGCGGACAATGAATACCGGCCGGCGTTTGACTTCCTGGAAGATGTAGCCGATGTACATGCCGATGAAGCCCAGCAGGATCATGATCACGCCGCCGACGATCAGCAGCACGAACATCAGCGAACTCCAGCCCGGCTCCAGCGTGGATTGCCGTCCCGTGACCCAAAAGCTGAGCACGTAGATGACTTCCAGCACCGCCAGGAGCAGGAACAGCCCTCCAAGCGAAATGCCGAGATAGAGCGGCATGAGCGAGAACGAGAAAACCGCGTCCCCGGCCAGACGGAGCATTTTCTTGAGCGAATACTTCGACGAGCCGCCCAGCCGCTTCGGGGGCTGGTAGGGCAGGATCACAGTCGGGAAGCCGATCCACGAGACCATGCCGCGCAGGAAGCGGTGATACTCCGGCATCGAGACCAGCGCGTCCACCGCCCGGCGGGACATGGCCCGGAAGTCCGCCGCGCCGGGCTGGATGGGGGTGCCGCTCATGCGGTTGATCAGCCAGTAGAAGCCGCGCGAGGTCACGTGCTTGAAGGAGGCGCCCTGGGCGTCGTCCAGGCGCTGGGTCTGGACGATGTCGTAGCCTTGCTCGACCAGTTTGAGCATCTCCGGGATGAGGGCGGGGGGGTGCTGGCCGTCGCCGTCGAGCGAGATGACCACGTCGCCTTCGGCACGCGCCAGCCCGGCTGAGAGGGCCGCCTGGTGGCCGAAGTTGCGGCTCAGTTCCAGCACGGTGACGCGCTGGTCCGAGGCGGCGATTCGCGCCAGATCATCGGCGGTCCCGTCCGAGGAACCGTCGTTGACGTAAAGGATGCCGAACTCATCCGGCAGGGCGTCGATCACCTGCCGCAGTTGGGCGTGGAACTGTTCCACCACGCCGGATTCGTTGTAAACGGGAATTACCAGGTCAACGGTTGGGGGCATAGAACCTTGTTTATCCACAGATTTCACAGATTTTCTTTGGGTTTATCTGCGCAATCTGTGAAATCTGTGGATGAAAATTACAATGCGCCGAATACCCGCCGGTATAAATCGGATTCGAGCAGGTTGTGCGGGTCGGTGCGTTTTTTGAGGGCCTTGAAGCGCGCCACCGTCTCCTCGCCGAGGAAGGCCAGGGCGGTTTCGGGGGACGTCTCGCTGTTCTTGGCAAAGTAGAAGCGACCGCCAGATTCGAGCACCATCCGGTCGAAGTCTTGCAGCAACGCCAGCAGGCGCGCCCGGTTGCCGTCCGTGACCTTGAAATCCAGGGCCAGCGAGAAGCCGTCCACGGCGTGAGAGAGCAGGAACTCGTCCGGGCGGTGGCGCTTGGTCACGCCCAGGTAGGAGGGCAGTCCGCGCGCTTTGGCGGTATCCAGCATCCCGGTCCAGGCCTGGAGCGCAGTTTCCTTGGGCAGGAAGGATTGGTACTGGATCAGCCCGCCGCGCCCGTAAGAGAGTTCCCACTTCGGGACGTAGTCCAGCAAAAAGTGGAAGGCGGCGTGGCTCTGGCGGAAGGTGTGGCGGCGCAGGCTGGCGAGGTACTTGGCGGTGTTGACGCCCCACGCGCCGAAATTGTTCATGAACGGGGTCATGAAGTAGTGCAGCAGGCTTTTGGGCATTACGCCGAACAGGCGGCCCGGCAGGGTCTGGTAGCCGACCTGCATCCTGGCCGGGTCGGGGTCGTCGTGGACGTAGTTGGCGGCGTGGATCTGGCCGTGGCCGATGGTGATCGTGTCGAGCCAGCCGACGATGTAGTCGTACTGCGGCGCGCCCTCCAGCAGGCTGTCGAGCTGCTCTTCGAGGCTGCGCGTCGGCCAGGCGTGGACTTCGAGCAGCCCCGACACGATCTTCTTCATTTGCAGCGTGACCGAGGTGATCACGCCCAGCATCCCCATCCCGCCGATGATGGCCCGGAACAGGTCGCCATTTTTCGTTGGCGAACAGGTCACTTCCGCGCCGGTCGGCAGGAGGACGTCGAACCCGACCACGTGCTCGCCGAACGTGCCCATCTTGAAGTTGTTCTTACCATGGATGTTGGTCCCCAGGCAGCCGCCCAGGGTGGTGGCCATCGTCCCGGAGACGACCGGCGGCCACCAGCCGTCGGGCAGGACGGTCTGCCAGAGCCGTTCGAGCGTCAGGCCGGGTTCGGCGGTGACAAGCCCGGTTTCAGGATCCCATTCGGTAACGCGCGACAGGCCGCCCAGGTCCAGGACGATGCCGCCGCCGTTGAGGGCCGCGTCGTTGTAGCTGCGTCCCGCGCCGCGCAGGGTGATGGTCAGACCGGTCCGTCTGGCAAATTCGAACGCCTCGGCGATCTCATCCACGGATTCGGGGCGAAAGAGGTAGGACGGGGCGTTCAACGAATGCCCGAAGTTTTCGAGGCGGGTGAAGGATTTTTCGAGTGAAAGGGTCATGAGTTGTGACGGGAGGGTGCGTCGCACCTTTCAAAACAGGATTGTTCCGGGCGAAGGAGTTGCCCGTTTAAGGGATTGGGCCTGATGGTCAGGTGCGACGCACTCGCGATGTGGTTTAGAACGTCAGCCGCCGGAAGATGACCGACGGGATGTGGATGATGACCAGCATCAGCCAGCGCCAGCGGGCCGGGACGTAGACGGTCTGCTTCCGTTTGCGAATGGCGTTGACCATGTCCCGGGCGGCGGCTTCGGCCGGAACGACCCAGAAGAGTTTTTTTGCGCCTTTGAGCAGGTCGGTTTCGACGTAGCCGGGTTTGAGGGTCAGCACGTTGACGCCGTAGCGGCTGAGGCGGTTGCGCAGGGCTTCGAGATAGCTGGTGAGGGCGGCCTTGGAGGCGTTGTAAGACGGGTTGCCCACCCGCCCGCGGTCCCCGGCCACCGAGGACATGCCCACGATCTGGCCGGATTTTGCGCTCTGGAACATGGCCGCCACCGGGTTGAGCCAGGCCAGCGCGCCGAGATAGTTGACTTCGGTGGTCAGGCGGTCTTTTTCGAAGTCGTAATTCTTGAGTCCGGCCATGTGCGAGACGCCGCTGTTATAGATGAACAGGTCGAGGCCGCCCAGGTCTTGGACGATCTTTTGCAGCAGGGCCGGGACGGTGTCGTACCCGGTCACGTCGTGGGCGTAGGGGAGGGCGCGGGTCTCTCCCGCTTCCCGGTTGATTTGGGCGCAGAGTTCTTCGAGCAGGTCCATGCGCCGGGCCAGCAAGGCCAGGCTGTAGCCTTCCTTTGCCAGTTGCCGGGCCAGGGCCGCGCCGATCCCGCTGGAGGCGCCGACGAGGATGGCGCGTTTGCGCGGCTGGAGCGGTGTAGCCGGGGGAAATACGGGCCGCGAGGGTTGGGTCACAGGGATACTCCGTTTGTCAGGATGGGTTCATTTTAACATAAGGCAGCCGGTTGAGGCCCGCAGCCGGCGGGCCGGATTCCCCAAAAAAGGTGGCTCTCCCGTTTTTAACGGGAAAACCTTTGAAACACGAAGGAACACAACACCTGCCCTCCCGCTCCGCTCCGCTTCAGGGACTATCGTGGCGGGCGGTGCCAGGGAGTCAACGAAGGAAAATCTTTACGGCAAGGCGCTTTTTCCCTTTGAGAGCCTTCGTGTTACTTTGTGTTTAGGCTCTTTCCCGTTTGTTACGGAAGAGCCTGAAAGGTTTTCTCTGTAGACTCTGTGAGCTCACTGGTGAAAAAATGGGCGACCCCACCAAATACCAGAAAGCCCACAAAACTTTGTCCGGTGGAGAGACACAAATGAGACTTTTGGCGGGTTGAAAGGGTCTAAATTTACAGTAACGTTAGGGGTATGATTTCGGATAAATTCTTATATTATAATTTCAACGAAGAGGAACATTTTCCTGTGAGCGCCTCCTATATCAAGAGTTATAACGAAGTTCGTAAACACCTCGAAGAAATTGACCTGCCAGCCCGCCAACGAGAAACGCTAAGACAACTGCTAGGGGCACTTTCATCGACTTTGGAAAAGGAACTCTACCCCGATGACCGGGGTGAGGCTGTTTTAAAGCTATTGAATGACCTGGTTTCTTATGAGCGTTTATTGGCGGTCGTCATCCAGCAGGCCGACGAACTGGAAGCGCTCAAGAAGATCAGCGTCCACCTCACCTCCAGCCTGGACCTGAAACAGGTGCTCCAGGCGGTGGTCGAAGAAGCCATGCGGCTGCTCGACAATGCCTTTGCCGCCCACATTTTCCTCTACGACAAAGAAAGAGATAAACTGGTGTTCGGCTCGGCCCTGCAAAGCGACGGGACCCGGAACGTGGCCTTTGCCGAACCGCGTCCGAACGGCCTGACGGCTACGGTGGCGCGCACCGGCCAGGCCATCATCATCCCGGATATGGGAAGGCATCCGCTGTACGTCAACACCCCGGACCACTGGCGCGGCTCGATCGTCAGCCTGCCCATCAAGGTGGACGACAGCGTTGTGGGCGTGATGAACCTGTCCCGTTCGCAGCCGGGCGAGTTCTCCGAAGCGCAAATGCGGCTGATCACCGTCCTGGTGGACCACGCTGCGGTCGCCATCGAAAACGCCCGCCTGCACGAGCTGGTCAGCCAGCAGGCCAAAGTGGACATCCTGACCGGGCTGCCCAACCGCCGCGCCCTCGACGAACAGTTGGAGGCTGAAGTGCGGCGGGCCTCGCGCTCGGGGCGGCCCTTCGCGGTGGTGATGATGGACCTGGACGGCTTCAAACAGATCAACGATTCATACGGCCACGAGGTCGGCGACATCATCCTGCGCCAGACCTTCGGGATGCTCAACGAGAACATCCGCGCCACCGACTTCCTGGCCCGTTATGGAGGCGACGAGTTGACTCTCATCTTGCCAGAGACGGACCTCGACCCTTCCGTGCTGGCGGTGACCAAACTCCAACACCGGCTTGGCCGTCTCCTCATCCATCTGCCGGATGGCAATGAAATCAGCATGAGCATTTCAGGCGGGATCGCTCAATATCCCCTGCACGGAAAGACCGCTTCAGACCTGCTGCGCGCCGCCGACGCCGCCCTGTACCGCGCCAAGAAATACCAGCGCGGTACGATTTTAAAAGCCCGCGGCCCCACCGACCGGCTGCCCCTATCATCCATTATTGCGGAGACCTGAAAACGGCCTCCGCTGTTCATTTACCAGCGTTATAACGACTTCAGTCGTTCAACCCATTGCGGCTAAAGCCGCTACTCCAAATTTCGGAGGTGCCCCATGTCCCGCAAAGTCAAGATCATCCTCAACCCGATGGCCGATATGGGCAATGCCTGGCGGGTCGCCAACGACGTCCGCCCGATCGTGGCGGAATACGGCCACGCCGACTGGAGCGGCACGGTCTACCCGACCCACGCCACCGAACTGGCCCGGCAGGCCGGGGAGCAGGGCTACGATATGGTCATCGCCATGGGCGGCGACGGGACCGTCCACGAGGTGGTCAACGGGTTGATGCAGCTCCCCGAAGACAGGCGTCCGATTTTGGGGGTGGTGCCGGTCGGCTCGGGCAATGACTTCGCCCACAGCATCGGGATCCCGTTCAGGCCCGATCACGCTCTCGCCCGCGCCTTGAACGGGGAACCTTCCAGCGTGGATGTCGGCCTGATGACCGACGAGAACGGGCGTCAGGAATACTTCGACAACACCGTCGGCCTGGGCTTCGACGCCGTAGTCACCATCCGCTCGCATAAACTCCCGATCGTGCGCGGCTTCCTGATGTACCTGACCGCCGTCATCCAGACCATCATCCTGAACCACGAACCGGCCCAGATGAAGATCGAAGCCGACGGGCAGGCCTGGGAGCAGTCCAACCTGATGGTCACGGTCTGCAACGGGCCGCGCGAGGGCGGCGGGTTCATGGTGGCCCCCGAGGCCCGCAACGACGACGGCATCCTGCACTATATGATGATCGCCAGGTGCAGCCGGGCGATGATGTTCCGCCTGATCCCCGAAGTGATGAACGGCACCCACGCGCGCTTCGACCTGGTGAAGATCGGCAGTTGCAAAAAACTCAGCCTCGCCTCCAGCCGCCCGGTTTACCTCACGCCGACGGCGAGATCTACACCAGTTTCGGCAGCAACCTGCGCCAGGTCTCGTTCGAGTTGCTGCCGGGGGCGCTCAAAGTAGTGCGAGGTTGACACGCAGCACGCTACAAATGCTGCGTATTACGTGTTCCGTAGGCGTGAAGATGCCCGATTTGTCTGCCTCCCTCCTTTCCCATGACCTCGGCCACCTGCGGATCGTGGCTGACCTGTGGGGGATCGAACTGACCGGCGCGGACGCCGACGCCTGCCGCGAGCAGCTCTGCGCGGCGCTCCTGGACCCGGGCCTGGCCGCCGAGATCGTCGAGACCCTGCCCCCCGAAGCCCGCGCCGCGTTGGACGCCTTGACCGCCAAAAACGGCCGCATCCCGCTGGGGGAGTTTTCGCGGCGCTTCGGCGAAGTGCGCGAGATGGGCGCGGGCAAGCGGGACCGGGAGCAGCCTCACCGCCGCCCGAAATCCGCCGCCGAAATCCTGTACTACCGCGCCCTGCTCGCCACCGCCTTCTTCGAGACCCCCTCCGGCCCGCAGGAATTCGCCTACATCCCCGATGATTTGAATAAGATCATTAACCACAAAGGACACGAAGAGCACGAAGGAAAAATCATTAAAGTGCGTTCCGAGCCATTGGGCCGGCCAGCCTCGCCTGTCGAAAAGGCTTATCCCCTGCCCGCCAACGACTGGCTGCTGGACGACGCCACCATCCTGCTGGCCGCCCTGCGCATGGGATTGGATGATCCCGCCGACCTGCATCTCCCCGCCCCGGTCATCCGGGACCTGTTGGCTGCGGCGCGTATTTTGGCCGGTTCCACGCCCCAGCCGGATTCCGTCAAAGCCTTCCTCGAAGCGACCCGGGCCGAAGCCCTGAAACAACTCACCGACGCCTGGCTCGACACCCCGGATTTCGACGAGCTGCGCCAGGTTCCGGGAATCGTCTGCGAGGGCGAGTGGCGCAACGACCCGCCGAACACGCGGCGCTTCCTGCTGGCGCTGCTGGAAGTTTTACCGCAAGGCCAGTGGTGGAGCCTGACGGCTTTCATCCGCAGCCTCAAGGCCCAGCATCCCGATTTCCAGCGCCCGGCCGGGGACTATGACTCGTGGTTCGTCAAGCGCCAATCTGACGGTCTGTATCTGCGCGGCTTCGCCCACTGGGACGAGGTGGACGGCGCGCTGGTCCGTTACCTGGTCACGGGTCCGCTGCACTGGCTGGGGATGGTCGAGCTGGCCGCGCCGGAGGAGGGCAAGGACGTTTCGGCGTTCAGGGTGGTCAGCGATAAGGGGAAGGGGATCAGTGAGAACGGGAAACTGGTGGCGCGTTCGAACGGGCAGGTGATCGTGCCCCGGTTCGTTCCCCGCGCCGTCCGTTACCAGGTGGCCCGTTTCGGCGAGTGGCTGGACCCGAAGAAGGACGATTACGTCTACCTGCTCACGCCCGCCTCGCTGACGCGTGCCCGTCAGCAGGGTTTGAAGGTCGAGCACCTGCTGGCCCTGCTCAACAAGTCCACCGGCGGGGGGATCCCGCCTTCGCTGGTCAAGGCCCTCAAACGCTGGGAAGTCAACGGCACCGAGGCCCGGGTGCAGGAAACGGTCGTTTTAAGGGTCAGCCGGCCCGAGGTCCTGGACGAGCTGCGCCGGTCGAAGGCCGGGCGCTTCCTGGGCGAACCCCTCGGCCCGACGGCGGTCATCGTCAAGCCCGGCGCGCAGTCCAAAGTCATGGCCGCCCTGGCCGAGATGGGCCTGCTGGCGGAGGATGGAACCGGGGAAGCTGATATTTTGTAAAGTGCGGCTTTACAAAAACTTACATTTTTTGTAAAATAAGCGCATGACCACGTATTCCCGATCCCTTTTCCCGGCTCTCAAATCTGCGCTTGCAGACCAGCGCGTTATCGTCATTACCGGGATGCGCCGGGTGGGGAAGACGACATCCTTGCGCTGGCTGCTTGAGCAAATCCCTTCATCGAACAAAATTTATCTCGATCTTGAACGCCTGGACCAGAGGGCCGTATTCCAGGAAAGCAACTATGACCTGGTTTTGGACTACCTGCGCAATCGCGGCCTGGATACTCGCCAGCCGATGACAGTAGCGATTGATGAGATCCAGTACGTGCCCAACCTGCCGAGTGTGGTCAAATATTTGTACGATACCTACGGGATCAAATTCCTGCTCACCGGGTCCAGTTCTTTTTACCTGAAAAATTTGTTTAGCGAATCGTTGGCCGGGCGCAAGGTGGTTTTCGAGATGTTCCCGCTGACTTTTGGGGAGTTCCTGGATTTTCGCGGCGTCCCTTACCGCCCGAGGGAGTCCTTCCCGGATATGCGTTTTGATCCCTACGAATTTGAGCGGTTAAAAGGATTTTACGAAGAGTTTGTCACTTTTGGTGGATTGCCGGATATCGTTCTGGAACCCCGCCCGCCGGTGCGGCTTGACGTGTTGAATGATATTTTTTCGTCTTACATCAACCTGGATGTACGCTCCCTGGCGGATTTCCAAAAAATCGGCGAACTCCAGCAACTGGCGCGTCTGCTGGCCCTGCGGATCGGAAACAAGCTGGACATCAGCAAACTGGCCTCAACGATTGGCCTGTCCCGTCCCACCGTGACGCAATACCTGGATTTTCTCGAGATGACCTACGTGATCCGGCGTTTGCCTGCCTACGCGGGCGGCGATAAGCCTTCGGCTCTGGCAAAAAAACTTTACTTCTGCGACAACGGAATCGCTCGGGTTTTGGCAAACTTGAGTGACGGCGCGATGTTTGAAAATGCTGTCTTCAATCAGTTGCAAAATTACGGAAACCTGAATTACCTTGCCAAAGGGAATGAATACGAAGTGGATTTCATCGTGACAAAAGGTAATACTTCGTCTGCCCTTGAAGTGAAATACCATCCGATCCTGTCTGATGACCAGAGACTCAAACGCATTGCAGCAAAGTATCCCTTCACCGAATCCTGGCTGGTTGGGAAGTACCCTGCGCCCGGCTTCCCGGACTTTGTCTGGGCGGGTTCGATTTTTTAGGAGAAGCGTGCCCTGGCCGGGATGGGCCTGCTGGCGGACGATGAAACGCAACAATTAGACGGTATAATCGAGTCAACATCCGAGGTTGTAGAAAATTGGAGGTCGGGATGGGATCGTTCCTGAATTTTCTCGCAGTGAACCAGGCCGGGATCTACGTCCTGATGGCGATCCTGGCTTTTGTGATATTGCTCATTCAGTGGCTGGCGTGGATTTTCAAATGGGGGCGGTTCAAAAGCGCGCCGGCCGGTTCCGCCCCGGGTTATTCGACGAAGGACATCATGTTCACTTACTTGGCGACCCTGGCCAGCGATTTCAAATTCGTCCTCGCCAGCCTGATTTTTGGCATCTTTTCTGTGGTGCTTTTGATTGCCCTGTTCACCCAATCGGATTTTGCCAACGCGTTACAGGCAGTCATGTCCACCCTGGGCGGACTCGTCGGCACGATCGTCGGTTACTTCTTCGGCGAAAAGGCGGCCCAGGCAGAGAGCGCCAGGGGAGTGGCTGCTGTTCCCCGGGCGGCTGTGATGATCCCTGGGCCGGCGCAACCTCCCCTTGAAAATGGTGTGGGCGAAGCCGCGAAGGCCATGGAAGAGATCGAACCTGTTGCCCCTCCGCCCGATCTTCTGGGTGAGGATGAAAAATAAGCTGCCAAGGATGATGATATGGCAAATCTCCTGAGTTCCATTTACATCGTTGATTCCGTTCACGACCCCGATACGAATGTTCGCGATACCGTTTTTACGCGTTCGAGCGAGGAGTCGCGCCCGCTCTACAAAGTCTGGTTGTATCTGGATGGGCCGTCGCTGCCGTTCGTCAATAAAGTCACTTATCATTTGCACCCCACATTTCCCAGACCCGTGCAGACCATCGTGCGGACGCCGTCGAATCCAAATTGCAAATTTGCGATCTGGACCTGGGGGATTTTCACCGTGAAGGCCGTCGTCGAGGATAAGCAGGGGGGGCTGGTGGAGGTCGAGCATTACCTGACCTACGACCGGGAATTGCGCGAGTCGGGCTTGAAGATCATTAAAGCCTAGCCCCCGGAACGGTAATCCTGAGCGGCCCAATCTACTCTCTACTCTCTACTCTCTACTCTCTGTTCTCTAATCTCCACTCTCTAATCCTCTATTCTCGGAGTCACGCATGTCAAAAATTGATTGGATCACGCAAGAGATCGCCGGACTGAAAGAGGCCGGACTGTACAACACCATCCGCACGTTGTCGTCGCCGCAGGGGGCCTGGCTGGTCGTGGACGGCAAGAAGGTGCTCAACTTCTGCTCGAACAATTATTTGGGACTGGCCAACCATCCCCGGATCGTGGCCGCAGCCAGAGACGCCGCCGACAAATACGGCGTCGGCCCCGGGGCGGTGCGCTCCATCGCCGGGACGATGGACCTGCATCTCGAACTGGAAAAGCGCCTGGCGGCCTTCAAAGGCGTCGAGGCGGCCATCACCTTCCAGAGCGGCTTCACCGCCAACCTGGCCACCATCCCGGCCCTGGTCGGCAAAGAGGATGTCATCTTCTCGGACCGGCTCAACCACGCCAGCATCATCGACGGCTGCCGCCTGTCGGGGGGCAAGATCATCGCCTACGAGCACAACAGCCCCGAGTCGCTCGAAGAGGCGATCCGGGCCAACCTGTCGCAGTACCGCCGGGCGCTGGTCGTCACCGACGGCGTGTTCAGCATGGACGGCGACATCGCCCCGCTCGACAAAATTTACGAAGTGGCGAAGAAGTTCGACATCCTGCTGATGGTGGACGACGCCCACGGCGAGGGGGTGATCGGCAAGGGCGGGCGCGGCATCGTGGACCATTTCGGCCTGCACGGCAAAGTGGATGTGGAAGTGGGGACGCTCTCGAAGGCCTTCGGCGTGATGGGCGGCGTGGTCGCCGGGGACCGGGCCATCGTCGAGTGGCTGCGCCAGCGCGGACGCCCGTTCCTGTTCTCCTCGGCCCTGACCGCGCCCGACACCGCCGCCTGCCTCGCCTCCGTGGACCTGCTCGAAGAATCCACCGAATTGGTGGACAAACTCTGGGCCAACGGGCGTTATTTCAAGGCTGAGATGAAAAAGCTCGGCTTCGACACCGGCGTCAGCGAGACGCCCATCACCCCGGTTATGCTCGGCGAAGCCCCGCTGGCCCAGCAGTTCAGCCGCGAACTTTATGCCGAGGGCGTCTTCGGCATGGCCATCGGCTACCCGACCGTCCCGCAGGGCAAGGCCCGCATCCGGGTGATGATCTCCGCCGCCCACAGCACGGAGGACCTCGACCAGGGGCTGGAGGCGTTCGCCAAGGTGGGGAGGAAGTTGGGAGTCATTTAGTGACCAGCGTTCAGTGAAAATCCCTGTAAGGGCGACCCGCCAGGGTCATCGTTCTCGGCGGATGGTCGCGGTTTTTTGCTAAAACCCGGGATTATTAGCACCTGGCGGGTCGCCCCTACCCAATCAATAAAATTGCCTCTTGACAATCGTAAATAAACACTGTATATTTACTCTGTAAATATACAGTGTTTATTTATTTGGAGAAAGGCAGCCATGTCCCCGCGACCCAAACGAACCGAACAACAACCCGATTTGCAGGAAGCCATCAAGGAAACCGCCTGGCGGCTGATCGCCAAGCACGGCGCGCCCGCCCTCAGCCTGCGGGCCATCGCCCGCGAGCTGGGCATCACCGCCCCGGCCATCTACAACTATTTCCCCCGCCGCGACGACCTGGTGACCGCGCTGATCGTGGACGCGTTCACTTCCCTGGGCGAATCGCAGAAGGAAGCGGTCTGCTCCTTGCCTGAAGACGATCTCGCCACGCGTCTCGCGACCCTCGGGCTGGCCTACCGCGACTGGGCCGTCACCTACCCCCAGCGTTACCAGCTCATCTTCGGGACGCCGATCCCCGGCTACGAGGCTCCAGCGGACATAACGGTCCCGGCTGCGGGTTGGGCGCTGGTGCCGCTGATCGAGACGATCCAGGCCCTTTTGACGGCGGGCAGGCTGCGGGTGGAACGATCCGCCGCGCTGACGCCGGAGTTGGAGTCCATGCTGGGGGCGTGGAGCCAGTTCACGGGCGGGATCAACCTCGAAGTCCTCTATATTACCCTGGCGATCTGGAGCCGGGTGCATGGGTTGGTGACGCTGGAGATCGGCCGCCAGATGCCGTCGTTCATCAGCGATCCCGGCGAAGTCTACCGCCGCGAAATCCAGAACATGGTCAGCACGTATGTGAGTGCGTGAGTGCGGCGCGTGCCCTTTCCGCGAGAATACCCAATTTTAGAGTTACAAGGAGAAAAAGATGAACAAAACCCGTTCCAAAGGACAATTTCCCTGGGCGTTGATGGCTTTCCTCGCCATTGGCGTGGGCATCGCTGCCGTGGTTCCCTATGCCACTTTCAACCCGGCCAATTTCAACAGCGCCACGGCCCGTTTCGCGACCGAGACCCCCCTGCGCCAGGCCGGGTTGTACATACATGCCTTTGCGGGCGGTGTGGCGTTGCTGGTCGGCCCGTTCCAGTTCCTGGCCCGGCTGCGGAACTGCTTCCCGATCCTGCACCGCTGGACCGGGCGGGTTTACCTGGTCGGCATCCTGCTCGGCGGGCTTTCGGCCTTTCTGATCGCGCCGGGCATCCGCTCGGGGATGGTGGGGGAGTTCGGGCTGATCTTGCTCGGAATCCTGTGGCTGTGGACAGGCTGGATGGCTTACAGCAACATTCGGGCCGGGAATGTGGAGGTCCATCGCGAGTGGATGACGCGCAACTACGCCCTGACCTTTGCGGCGGTCACCCTGCGCCTGTGGCTGGGCATTCTCATCGGCACTCAAATCCCGCTCCTGGAGACCCGCTACGGCGGCGATTTCGAAGCCCTGTTCACGGAAGTTTACCGGGTAGTGATGTGGATTTCATGGGTGCCGAACCTGATCGTGGCGGAGATGCTGGTCGAGCGCCGCCGCAACCGACAGGTTTCCGGGCAGCGCACCCAAGCCGCGGCCCCGAAAGAACGAATGAACGTCCCGCTGCCCGAAGCAGAACAGATTTAGTTTGGATTCAAAAAGGAATTATCCATGTCTCAGAATGACCTTCACGTTGTCTTCGGCGCCGGCCCGCTCGGCAAATGGACCGCCCGCGAGCTGGTGAAAATGGGCAAAACGGTCCGCATGGTCAACCGCAGTGGCCAGGCAGACCGGCTGCCGCCGGAAGTGGAGCTGGTCGCCAGCGACGCCTATGATGCGGCGAAGAATGTCGAGTTGACCCGGGACGCGGCGGCCGTCTACCAGTGCGCCCAGCCGCACTATTACGAATGGGCCGAAAAATTCCCACCCCTCCAAAAAGCCATCCTGGAGGCGGCCGCGGCCAACGGCGCCAGGCTGGTGGTCGGCGATAACCTTTATATGTACGGGCAGTTCGAGGGCCGCCTGCGCGAGGATTTCCCCATCCAGCCCAACACCAGGAAGGGACGCGTCCGGGCGGCCATGGCCCAGGACGTGCTTGAGGCTCACCGGGCGGGCAAGGTGCGGGCGGCCATCGGGCGCGCCTCGGATTTCTTCGGCCCGGACGACCTCTCGCTGACGAGATACGCCGTCCAGCCAGCGGTGGAGGGGAAACCGGTCAACCTGATGGGTCGCGCCGACCAGCCGCACACCTTCACCTACGTGGCCGATTTCGGCCGTCTGCTCGCCACGCTTGGGACCCGCGACGAGGCGCTGGGACAGGTCTGGTTTGCGCCGGGCAACCCGCCGCTGACCCAGGCCGAATTCGTCAAACTGATCGAAGCCGGACTCGGCCATCCGGTCAAGACCATGGTCGGCGGGCCGCTGATGATGCGGCTGATCGGCCTGTTCAAACGGGAAGTCGCCGAAACGGTCGAGATGTTGTTCCAGTGGACCCGTCCGTTCGAGGTGGATACTTCCAAAGCGGAAAAAGCCTTGGGGTTGAAGGCCACGCCGATGGACGAGGCGATCCGGGAAACCCTGGCGTGGTGTAAGGAGGGTGTGGCGGGTGGCGCGTAAAAGCCCCATTTTTGGCACACTGCGGGTCTCGAACCTTAAAAAATCCAACCTTTGCATTGCTTGACGCACTAGAAAGGTTGTGCTAGTATCAGCACAGTTGTGCGCAGCACGATTGTGCAGTCTGGAGGAGAAGACCCTTATGTCAAAAAAAATCCGTTTCATCGCCGTTGCAGTGGTATCGCTTGCCCTGCTCACCGCCGGCTGCCAGTACAGTATGTCGGCAGCGCCACAGTCCGAGGCCACCCCCACCCTGGGCAGCGACTTTACCACTCCCTTGCCCGCCGAATCGCAGGACCCGATGAAGGCCCTGGAGGAACAGGCCACCCAGACCGCCCTGGCCCAGTTGGGGACCGTGATGCCAACTGATGAAACCCCCGCCGAAGGGACCGCCGACGCCACCCCGGTCACGCCTGACGCCCAGGCCACCACTGAAACGCCGCCAGTGGACGAGGCTACGGCCACTCCCGGACCTTCTCTGACGCCGGAACCGGGCGGGAATGTCCCCGCGACGTACACCCTCCGCAAGGGTGAATTCCCGTACTGCCTGGCCCGCCGCTATAACCTGAACCCGACCGAGTTGCTGGCCCTCAACGGCCTGACCGACGCCCAGGCCCGCGCCCTGTCGGTTGGGCTGGTGCTCAAACTCCCGCAGACCGGCAACCCGTTCCCCGGCGACCGCGCCCTCAACCCCCACCCGTCCGGGACGGTTTACACGGTCAAGTCGTCGGACGAGACGATCTACAGCATCGCCTGTTTCTACGGCGATGTGCGCCCGCAGCAGATCATCAACCTGAACGATCTGGTCGAGCCGTACACCCTCACGGTCGGGCAGCAACTGCAAATCCCGTAAAGGGCGTTCTGAACGATCCCAATCATACCCAGGAGGAGGAAAGCCTTCACCTGGGTATTCGTTTAAGAGAGTGTTTTGAAATTCGTTTTTAACCACAGATGAACGCAGATAAATTGGATTTAAAAGCGATTCCGTCGGGTTTTTATCAAAAATCAGCGTTCATCCGTGTTTATCTGTGGTGAATTCTGTTTTATAAAACACTCTCTAAAGGATTAGGCCATGCGATTTGAAGTGCTCAAAAGCGAAACCATCTACCAGGGACGCGCGGTTTCCATCCGCCGCGACCACTTGAAAACCCCGGACGGGCGCACCGTCAAATACGACATCATTGACCACAGCGGATCGGTGGTGCTCGTCCCGCTGGATGCGGACGGCAACCTGCTCTTCGTGAAGCAATACCGGCACGCCGCCGGCCTGGACCTGCTGGAGCTGCCCGCCGGGACCCTGGACGAGGGCGAGGCCCCGAACGAGTGCGCCCGCCGCGAGATCCGGGAGGAGACCGGCATGGCCGCCGACAAACTGGAACGCATCGGCCAGTTCTTCCTCGCGCCGGGATATTCGTCCGAGTTCATGGTCGTTTACCTGGCGACCGGCCTGCGCTGGGACCCGCTCGAAGCCGACGCAGACGAGTTCCTGCAAGTCGAGAAGGTCCCGCTGGTCGAAGCGTTCAAGATGGCCGAGCGCGGCGGCCTGCCGGACGCCAAGTCGCTGGCGGCATTGTTCCTGGCGAGGCCCTTGCTGGAGAAATACCTGTAGCCTTTTGCGGCAGACTTCGGAAGTCTTTTCTCACAAACCTGCGCTTTTTTGTCCGATTGGTGACAAGTCGCAGGTTTTTTATATGTTATAAATAACTATCCTATTTGTGTTGCGGGGACTAAACTTGTACAGGTAAACCAAAGTCCGAACCGGATTTTCTCGTGATAGAATTCACACTTGTGACATTTCCAGGCAGAGATGCCTGCGATCAGCATCAAGGAGAGTTTTTTCGATGAAACGACAAAAGATAACGATTGACGGTAATGAAGCGACAACGTTGGTTGCCCATCGCATCAACGAGGTCATCGCCATTTACCCGATCACCCCTTCCTCCGGGATGGGCGAATTTGCCGACGAGTGGTCGGCGCTGAAACGGCCCAACATCTGGGGCACGGTCCCGCTGGTGGTGGAGATGCAGTCCGAAGGCGGCGCGGCGGGAGCCGCGCATGGGGCGCTGCAAACCGGGGCGTTGACCACCACCTTTACGGCCTCCCAGGGCCTGCTGCTGATGATCCCCAACATGTACAAGATCGCCGGCGAACTGACCAGCACGGTCTTCCACGTGGCGGCCCGGGCCATCGCGGCCCAGGGGCTGTCCATTTTCGGCGACCATTCGGACGTGATGGCCGTGCGCCAGACCGGATTTGCGCTGCTCTCCTCCGGCGGCGTGCAGGAGGCCCACGATTTTGCCCTGATCTCGCAGGCGGCCACGCTCAAGTCACGCGTCCCGTTCCTGCACTTCTTCGACGGGTTCCGCACCTCGCACGAAGTGACCAAGATCGAGCAGTTGACCGAGGACGACCTGAAGGCGATGATTGACGACGACCTGGTGCGCGAACACCGCGCCCGCGGCCTGTCACCCGACCGGCCCGTACTGCGCGGCACCGCCCAAAACCCGGACGTGTACTTCCAGGCGCGTGAGACGGTCAACCCGTATTATGAGAAAACGCCTGCCATCGTCCAGGAGGCGATGGACAGGTTCGCCAAACTGGCCGGGCGCCCGTACCACCTGTTCGATTACGTCGGCCACCCCGAAGCCGAGCGTGTAGTCATTGTGATGGGTTCCGGCGGAGAGACAGCCGAGGCGACGGTCAAATTCCTGGCCGAAAAAGGCGAAAAGGTCGGCGCGCTGCGCGTGCGCCTGTACCGCCCGTTCTCCATCGAACATTTTGCCGCGGCGCTGCCCCAAAGCGTCAAATCCCTCGCCGTGCTCGACCGCACCAAAGAGCCGGGATCCGCTGGCGAACCGCTCTACCTCGACGTGGTCAACGCCCTGGTGGAATCCGACCGGGCCGGGATCAAGGTCATCGGCGGGCGCTACGGCCTGTCGTCCAAAGAGTTTACGCCGGCCATGGTCAAAGCCGTCCTGGACGAGTTGTCCAAATCCAAACCTAAAAACCACTTCACCATCGGCATCCACGACGACCTGTCCGGCACCAGCCTGGACTTCGATCCGTCGTTCAGCATCGAATTCCCCGAAACCGTGCGCTGCGTGTTCTTCGGCCTCGGCGCAGACGGCACGGTGGGCGCAAACAAGAACTCGATCAAGATCATCGGCGAGGAGACCGACGGCTTTGCCCAGGGCTACTTCGTTTACGACTCGAAGAAATCCGGCTCGCTGACCATCTCGCACCTGCGCTTTGGCCCCAAGCCGATCCTTGCCCCTTACCTGATTGGGACCGACACCGCCAACTTCGTCGCCTGCCACCAGTTCAGCTTCCTCGAACGCTTCGACGTGCTCAAGTACGCCCAACCCGGCGGTGTGTTCCTGCTCAACAGCATCTACGGCCCCGGCGAGGTCTGGGACCAGTTGCCGCGTGAAGTCCAGGAAACCGTCCTCAAGAAGAGCCTGAAACTCTACGTGATCAACGCCTATGACGTGGCCGAAAAGACCGGCATGGGCCAGCGGATCAACACTATCATGCAGACCTGCTTCTTCGCCATCTCCGGCGTGCTGCCGAGGGACGAGGCCATCAAGCAGATCAAGAAGGCCATCAAGAAGACCTACGGCAAGCGCGGCGACGTGGTGGTGCAGAAGAACTACGAAGCCGTGGACCAGACCCTGGCCAACCTGCACGAGGTGAAAGTGCCCGCGGCGGTATCCGGCTCGCTCACCCGCCGGGACCCGGTGCCGGCGGCCGCGCCCGATTTCGTGCGCGGCGTCCTCGGCCCGATGATCGCCTTCGAGGGCGACGACATCCCCGTCTCGGCCCTGCCCGTGGACGGGACTTACCCGACCGGAACCACCCAATGGGAGAAACGGAACATCGGCCTCGAGATCCCGGTCTGGGAGCCGGACCTGTGTATCCAGTGCGGCAAGTGCGTCTTCGTCTGCCCCCACGCGGTCATCCGCCACAAAGTCTATGACGAAAGCCTGCTCACCGGCGCGCCGGAGGCCTTCAAACATTCCAGGTCCAAGTTCAAGGAATTCTCGAACGGCATGGCTTACACCGTCCAGGTCTCCCCGGAAGATTGCACCGGCTGTACCCTGTGCGTGGAGATCTGCCCGGCCAAAGACAAGAGCCAGGTCGGGCGCAAGGCGATCAACATGGCCCCCCAGCCGCCCCTGCGCGAACAGGAATCCCGGAACTGGGACTTCTTCATGTCCATCCCCGACGTGGACCGGACCCTCATCAGCCCTTCGACGGTCAAGAATTCGCAACTGCTTCGTCCATTGTTCGAATTCTCCGGGGCCTGCGCCGGCTGCGGCGAGACGCCCTACGTCAAGCTGGTCTCGCAGCTTTTCGGGGACCGGAGCATCATCGCCAACGCCACCGGCTGTTCGTCCATTTACGGTGGCAACCTGCCGACCACGCCCTGGGCGAAGAACGCCGAGGGACGCGGCCCGGCCTGGTCCAATTCGCTGTTCGAAGACAACGCCGAGTTCGGCCTGGGCATGCGCCTGACCCTCGACAAGCAGACCGAGTACGTGCGCGAGCTGGCCGGTCACTTTGCCAATGAGATCGGCCCGGATTTCGCCAACGCCCTGCTCAACGCCGACCAATCCACCGAACTGGGCATCCAGGAACAGCGCAACCGGGTGGCGGAACTCAAGAACAAGCTGGCCGGTTCGAAGGACTCCAAAGCCAAAGACCTGGTCTCGCTGGCCGACGTGCTGGTCAAGAAATCCGTCTGGATCATCGGCGGAGACGGCTGGGCCTACGACATCGGCTACGGCGGCCTGGACCACGTCCTGGCGTCCGGGCGGAACGTCAACATCCTCGTCCTCGACACCGAGGTCTATTCCAATACCGGCGGCCAGTCGTCCAAATCCACGCCGCGGGCCGCGGTCGCCAAGTTCGCCGCGAACGGGAAGGGCATCCCCAAGAAAGACCTGGGTCTGATCGCCATGTCCTACGGCTACGTCTACGTGGCGCGGGTGGCCATGGGCTACAACGACGCCCAAACCCTGAAAGCCTTCCTCGAAGCCGAAGCCTACGAGGGACCCTCGTTGATCATCGCCTACAGCCACTGCATCGCCCACGGCATTGACATGGCGAAGGGCCTCGAACAGCAGAAACTGGCCGTCCAGGCCGGGATGTGGCCGCTCTATCGCTTCAACCCGTCGCTGGCCGAACAGGGCAAGAATCCGCTCGAACTCGACTCCAAGGAACCGAGCATCCCGGTGGAGCAGTACGCTTACAACGAGACGCGTTACCGCATGTTGCTCCAAACCGACGAGTCCCGCGCCGAGACTTTGATGTCCCAGGCCAAACGGGATGTCGCCAGCCGCTGGAAATACTACCAGCAGATGGCGGCCATGCACTACGATAACGGCGACGAATCCGAGAGCGCATGATACCAAAGGGAATAGGGCTGCCCCCTGTTCCCTTTTTTTATCAACAATTAGTTGGAAGGGAGAATTGCCATGCCTGATCTAACGACAACTTACCTGGGTTTGACCCTCAAGAATCCCATCGTCGCATCGGCTTCGCCGCTTTCGGAGCGGGTCGAGACCGTGCGGAAACTCGAAGAAGCCGGGACCGGCGCGGTGGTAATGTATTCGCTCTTCGAGGAGCAGATCATCCACGAGAGCCTCGAACTGGACCATTACCTGACCTACGGGACCGACTCCTTTGCCGAGGCCCTGTCTTACCTGCCCGACATCGGGCGCTACAGCCTCGGCCCCGAAAAATACCTCGACCAGGTCTATGCCCTCAAGAACGCGGTCGGCATTCCCGTCATCGGCAGCCTGAACGGCGTCTCGACCGGCGGCTGGATCGAATACGCCAAAAAGATCGAGGAGGCCGGCGCGGACGCGCTCGAACTCAACATCTACTACCTGCCCTTCAATCCCCAGCTGACCAGCGCCAAACTGGAGCAGAATTACATCGAACTGATCCGCAACGTCAAGGCGCAGATCAACATCCCGCTGGCGGTCAAGCTGGGGCCTTACTTCACCGGCCTGGCCAACGTCCTGCGCCAGTTTGCCGAGGCCGGGGCCGACGGCCTGGTGCTCTTCAACCGCTTCTACCAGCCCGATTTCGACCTGGGCGAATTCGACGTGGTGCCCAACCTGAAACTCAGCACCTCCGACGAAATGCGCATGCCCCTGCGCTGGATCGCCCTGCTTTACGGGCAGGTCCAGGCCGATTTTGCCCTGACCACCGGCATCCACACGGGAGTCGACGCGGTCAAAGCCGTGATGGCCGGCGCCAATGTGGCCATGATGGCCTCCGAACTGCTCAAGAACGGCCCCGGGCGCGTCGCCGAAATCCTGGCCGAGTTCAGCGCCTGGATGGAAGAAAATGAGTACGACACCGTCGAGCAAATGCGCGGCAGCATGAGCGCCAGGTCCATCGGCAAGACCAACACCCTGCGGCGGGCCAACTACATCCAGACCCTCAACTCCTTCCGCTACCTGCCCTGAGAAATGCAAAAGCCCCCGAGAAGATCGGGGGCTTTTCAGATGATTTCAAGGGCGTTCGGTTAAACTTCCTCAAACATCGGGCTGGCTTTCTTTTGCCGGTAGACGATGCGACCGCGGGTCAGATCGTAGGGGGACATCTCGACTTTGACCCTGTCGCCGAGCAGGATGCGGATGTAGTACTTGCGCATCTTGCCCGACAGATAGGCCAGCACCTCGTGCCCCGTCTCCAGCCTCACCCGGAACTGGGTCCCGGGCAGCGCTTCGACCACCGTCCCCTCAACCTGGATTTTGCCATCATCCTTTGCCATAAACGCCTCCATTCCGCTCCCAACCGCTTACCGGCAAAGGAGCTTCGCTGACGATCAGTCAGTCTTGTACTGTCGCCGCTTCATGCGACGGGCAGCCTTCTTCTTCTCCATGCGGCGCAACTCGCTCTTGGAAACGAACCAGCGTTTGCGGCGCACCGTGCTCAAAACACCGCTCTTGACGACGCGCTTCCGAAAGCGCTTGAGCAGTTGTTCCTGAGATTCATTCGAACGCAAGTTAACAGTTGTCATTTCATTTCACCTCCCTTCTAAAGGGGAGTGGTATGCCCGGTCCGGGCAACAAAAAATCGGCTTGCCACAGACACAGCCGAAGTTTACCTGACCCATCGAACCCATCGCAATCGAGAAGGAAAATTCTGCTGCGCACACTCCTGGAATAAGGTGAACTTTAAAATAAACGACTAGCCTGTGAACTGGCGTTATTATACTATACTAGCCCCGGCTGAACAAGGCGAGAAAAACGAGGGCGTCACAATTTGCTCACCTTTCGACCACTCTATGCTAATATTAACCATATTGTGAAATTGGAGGACACGATGACCGCTCCCAAACCCGCAGACTCGCAAAACGAGGAAAACCCCGGCATGAAATTGCGCTCGATCCTTACTTCCACGCCGGACGATAGCGGCGCGCCCCCGGAGCCGCGTCCGCTGAAGGAACTGCCTCGGAAACCGGCGCCCGCTGCCGGGTCCGGGACCGTGCCGAAAAAATCCCCGGCCCAGCTGCAGGCGAAAGCGCGCCGGGACCGGAGGGTCCGCATCCCGTTTCGACGCGATAAGGTCGCCCCGGCGTTTTGGACCGTCGCCAGCGCGGTATCGTTGATAGTCAACGTGGTGCTGTTGATCGTGATCCTGGCCCTGCTCCGGGAATTGTCGTCTGTAAAAACGATCCAGGCCACGGTGGTGGACGAGGTGCTGGGCGGCCTGCACCGCAATTTTGTCGAAATGGATATGGCGCATATCGTCACGACCATTGACGTGACGGCCGAAATACCGGTGGTTTTCGACCTGCCGGTGGTCACGAATACAACTGTGGTCTTGACCGAAGATGTGCAGATCGCGGGCGCTCGCGTTTCGCTCAACACCGGGGGCCTGAATATCTATAATGCCCCAACGGACATCATCCTCCCGTCCGGGACGAGCCTGCCCATCGCCCTGAACATTTCCGTCCCGGTGCAGACCACCATCCCGATCAGCCTGACCGTCCCGGTGGATATTCCCCTGGCCCAGACGGATCTGCACAATCCGTTCGTGGGGTTGAAGGACGTGATCAAACCCTATCACTGTATGCTCGACCCGCAGGCCACCCTGCTCCTGGATGACGGGACCGTGATTGATCTCTGCGCGGAGACCCCGACCCCATGACCCTGCGCACCGGGGTTGACCTGATCGAGATCGAGCGCGTCAAGGCTGCCATTGACCGTCACGGCGAGCGCTTCCTGCGGCGGGTCTTCACCCCGGCTGAGATCGAGCTGTGCGCCGGCAAGGCCGAGTCGCTGGCCGGGCGTTACGCCGCCAAGGAAGCCGTGGCCAAGGCCCTCGGCTGTGGGATCGGCGAGGTCGGCTGGCATGACATCGAGGTGCTGCACGACGAGCATCGCGCCCCGGTGCTGAACCTGACCGGCGCGGCCAAACGCCTGGCGGACGAGTTGGGCCTGAAAGAGTGGTCGCTCAGCCTGAGTCACAGCCAGAGCCATGCGATGGCGTTTGTCGTGGCTGTCACTTCGACTATAATTAAATCATGGCAATAGAAGAACAAACCAAAGTGTTGGAAGAATTGAAAACCCTGTGCCAGAAAACTTATGGGCGACGGCTGGTGTCGCTGGCTATTTTTGGCTCGTTGGGACGCGGCACGGCGCGCCCTGATTCGGATATCGATATTTTGTTGGTCGTGAATGACCTTTCTACCCGCCGCATGGTTCGTATACAGGAATTCCTGCCAATCGAAGCTCGATTACCCGGCATCCTGCTATCGCCGGTTTTCAAAACTCCTCAGGAAATCAAGAGCGGCAGTTGGCTTTTGCTGGATATGGTTGAGGACGCGGTCATCCTGTTCGACCGGGGAAACTTTCTGAAAGGCACCCTGGATTCCCTGCGCCAAAACCTGAAGAAACTTGGCGCGAAACGCATTTGGAGCGGAAACGCCTGGTATTGGGATTTGAAACCAAATTACCAGCCGGGGGAGGTATTCGAACTTGAATAACCTCTCACTGGCGCGCAGCTATCTTGTAAAAGCTGAAAAGCGGTTGAAAATCCTGGACGTTTTGTTGGCAGATGAAGCCTTCTCTGACGTTATTCGAGAAGCACAAGAGATAGTCGAGTTAGCTCTCAAGGGGATGTTGCGCCAGGTGGGTATCGAGCCGCCGAAATGGCATGACGTGGGCGGGCTTATCATGGACTACCAGAACCGTTTTCCTGCTAACTTGAATATCGAGGCCAGTCGTTTGGCTGAGATTTCAGCCTGGCTTCGTAAAGAGCGTGAGTTCTCGTTTTATGGAGATATTGACTTTATCCCGACCGAACAGTACGAGATCGAAGACGCCCTCAGGGCGATAAATGACGCCAGGTTTGTTGTCCAAACTGCAAAATTGGTCATCGAGCAAGATTTGGATGGAAATTAAACCAAACGCCCCGCTAATCAGGCGGGGCGTTGGCATGGGAGATATGGAGCAGGCGGTTGGTCAGTTTTTCTCCTCGATCCCAATCCACAGGTGACCGGGGAGTACCGGGCGGTACGGGCGGACGGTGATTTTTTGTGAGTTGTCCTGAGTCTCAGCAACCATGCTGGGATGTACCAGGCATAAATTGGGGGCTTTGCCGTATTTTTGGCGGTAATAGTCCGCGGCCCGCTCGATTTTGAGATTAAGGGTGGTCTTGGGATCGTTGTCGAACCACATCATTCCGGTTTGCATGGGGCACCTCCTGTGCTATCCGGCGTCCAGCGCCGGGATCCAAAAATTGAGCCAGTTGTTGTTTTCGCGCATGGCAAATTGCGTGCCTGCCACGATATTTTCCAGGCTTGCGTTGGGCGTCCGCGAAAGTTCACGGGCGGTGCCGGTGTGGCGGATGCGCCCGAAGATGCGGGTGCGGAAGGATTCCAGCCATTCCAGCGATTTGCCGGAGCGCCCGGCGTTTAGGGTCGCCACCGGCCACACCCGCCGGTTGGGGCCTCGCAGCAGGAGCCAGCGCAGGTTCTGGCGGGCGTCGAAATCCAGTTTGGCAAGGCTTTCGAGGTCGTCAATCAGCAGCAGGACGGCCTGGCGGCTGCCGCGGTTGTTATGCGCCCAGGCTGTCAACCCGAGGATGAAGTCCATGGCCGAGTTGTCGTAAACCGGGTAGACCCCGGCGCTGTTGGGCAGCTCGTTTTCCTGCTCCCATTCTTCGGGGTTGGCGGTGACGACCCCGAACTGCAACCCCTCCGGTTCGTGCATGGCCGCCGCAGCGTGGACGATGGTCTTGAGGAAGGTCGTTTTGCCGGTCTTTTCGTCACCCGCCACGAGCAGGGGACCCGGAGCCGGGTCGCCCAGGTCGAGCAGGACGGGCAAGCCGTCTTCGGCGATGCCGAGGAAGAGAGCCTCGCGCGGCAAGGGTCCCAGCTCGGTCAGGACTTCGCTGAGGGTGGGCAGGGCCGGTCCGAGGTCGGTGTGGGCGTTTTCGAGTTCGGGGGCCAGCTCCGCCAGGGCTTGCAGGACAAGGTCGAAACGGTTGGGCTTGGTCATAGGATACAGGAATTAGAACGTCTGTTCTAATTATAGGCCGTTTTGGAATTAAGTCAAGAGTTTTGCTGCCCAAATTTCCCTGACGATGGATTCCGGTTGAACCGCCCCCTGGATTTCTTTTATCTATGCCGTGACCAACTCTGGTTGCTCGACGCGTTGCAGCAGCGCCACCAGAAAAGCTGCCGCCAGCACCAGGCCGGAGGTCATCTGGAAGACGAGCGGGAAGCCGTGCGAATCGGCCAGCGGGCCGGTGAGCAGCGTGCCCAGCGCCCCAGCCGAGAACATGATCCCCAGCGTCAGCCCGGAGGCCAGGCCCATCCCGCCCCGGATGGCGCGCTGGGCCAGGACGACCACGATGCTGTGGACCGAACCGGTCAGCGCGCCCGAAAGCGGGATGAGCAGGTACAGCCAGCTCGACCAGCCGATCTGCGAAATGGCGTAGAGCGGCAGGCTTGCCAGCACCAGGGCCGTCATCGCCACGCGCATCTTCCCGTAGCGGTCGGCGAGCGTCCCGCCGAGCACGTTGCCCAGGGCCGAGCCGCCCATGAACAGCCCGGCGACCAGGCCGTAGACGCTGGCCGGCTGGCCGAGATCGGCCAGGTATTTGGGCACGAACGTGATCATGTTTTGCTGCGCCCAGGCTTGCGTCGAGGCCACCAGCACCAGCAGGATGATGAAGAGCGGGGTCACGGTCAGGGCGGTCACTTTTTCGCCCGGATGGGTCGTCCCCCTGGCGGGGTGGGAGGTGTGGCGCAACTGGTGGGCGGCGTTCAGGCCGAGGGGCAGGAGCAGGGCAGCCGGGATGAGCAGGCCCTTGACGCCGAAAGTATCCAGCAGGGGGCCGCTCACGATCGGGCCGAAGAAAAAGCCCATCTGCCCGAACATGAAAAACACCGAAGCCGCGGTGGTCTCGCGCCCCGTAAAATGCGCCCGGCCGCGCAGCGTGGCCTGGGTTGCCCCGGCGGGATGGAAGGCCGCCGATCCCAGGCTGGCGAAGACGAGACAGACCAGGCTGCTGTAACCCGGCAGGAACATCGCCACCGAAAAGAACCCCATCATCCACACCAGGCCGCCGGCGGCCACCCAGCGCGACCCGTAACGGTCGGCGAGCCAACCGAAGAGCGGCTGCGTGATCGAAGCGGTTACGATGTAGATCGTCGAGATGAGCGCCAGGCCGGCATTGGTCAATCCCAGCGATTTGCTCAGGAAGGCCAGCAGCACTGGCCGGCTGCCGTTGAGCAGGTCTACCATCAGGTGGCCGAGCGCAACCGATGAAAAGACGGAATCGATCAAAAGGGACATATTTCCTCGATCTATTTTTGCGGATAAAGATTATCTTATCTGTATAGATTTTGTCGTACAATATACTTGTAGACCGGGTCCGGCAGGTAGTAGCGGAAATGTCCCCCCTCGGCGACGCGGCGGCGGATCTCGCGGGAGGAGATCTCCAGCAGGGGAGCATCCACGAACCGGACCTTGGCCTGGATCCCCGGCAGGAGGCGTTCCAGCGCCGACAGGTCCACCGAGTCGCCGGGGCGGCGCATCACGCCCAGGAAACGGCAGCCGGCCAACAGGTCCGAGGGACGCTGCCAGTTGGGCAAATCCCGGAGCGAATCCCCGCCGATCAGGTAGACCAGTTCAGTTTCGGGGTCGCGGGCCTGCATCAGCCGGAGCGTATCGGCGGCGTAGTGCGGCCCGGGACGGTCAATCTCGATCCGCGAGATTTCGGAATACGGGTCATCGGTGATCGCCAGTTCGAGCATGGACAGGCGGTGCTCCAGGGCGGTGACCGGCTGCCCCGGCTTGTGAGGCGGCTGGGCGGTGAGCACCCAGAGCAGGCGCGTCAGCCCCAGTTGGGCCTGGGCTTCGGCGGCCAGGATCAGGTGTCCGAGATGAGGCGGGTCGAATGTACCCCCAAAAAGTCCGATTCGCGAGACAGTCATGGCCTGAGTATATCGCCAATTCCCGATATGGTTGGATTTTGCCCGAACCTTTCAAATATGAGAAGTTTCCACGAATCGAAACATTGCAGTTTCATTGTATAATTTTTTTCAACTATCCCCCTTGAGTACTATATTCGGAGGCAACATGGGTGAACTGAAAAGATACTCACAAACAGACCCGCAATGGAAAAAAAACAATCTCGGTTTCGATAAATCCTCGACCATTGGGGATTACGGCTGCCTGTTGACCAGCATTGCCATGCTGGCCAGCAATTACGGTTTCAATGAAACCCCGGCATCGCTGAACGAAAAGTTGAGAGGGGTGAAGGGTTTCCAGGGCGCGTTCCTGATGCCGTACACCATTGGCTCAGTCATGCCCGGCATCGTTTACAAGACCTACATTGACTGCAAGAACCAGCCGGCCCCGCTGGCTGAGATTGACACCTGGCTGGCGATGGGCAAGCCGGTCATTATCGAGGTGGACTGGTCGCCGCAATCGGGCGTGCAGACTCACTACATGGTGGTTTACGGCAAGAAGGACGGCGATTACCTGATCCAGGACCCGTATCCCTTCCCGGTGCAGACCGGCGAGATCACCCTGGGGGCTTCGAAATACGCTTCGGTGGCGAATTCCAAAGACGCGGGCAAGCTTATTACCGGCGTGATGTATTTCGACGGCCCGGCCGGAGCGGTCAAACCGCCCCCGCCGCCCAAACTGGACACGGGCGTGCGCGCCAGCTTCAAGGTTTATGCCACGGCTGACGACCTGGCCATCCGCAGCCAGACCCTGGTGGCGGACCATACCCTGCTCAAGCGCGTCCCGATCAACACCGAGTTGACCGTGCTCGAAGCGGATGCGGCCGCCAACGCCAAGATCGGCCAGATGAACCAGTGGCTGGCCGTCAAGACCCCCGACGGGACGGACGGGTACACCGCCGCCTGGTACGTCGCAAAAGACAAGCAGGGTGGGGCGGCCGCGCCGGCCCCCGGCGAAGCGCCCAAGCCGGTCCCCGTGCCCAAGGATGCCTCGGTGGTCAAGACCACCACCGACGGCCTGAAACTGCGCTCCCGCCCCGACAGCACCGACGCGACTGTCCTGAAACTGCTGCCCCTCGGCGCGGAGTTGAAAGTGCTCGAAGCGGCCTCGGAAGTCAAGCGCAAGGTCGGCGTGATGTACGAGTGGCTCAAAGTGTCTGACGTGCAGGGCGTCCAGGGCGTGGCAGCGGCCTGGTACGTGAGCATCGTCAGCCTGGGGGACGCGGCCTTGGGCCCGGCGGCCGAACGGGAAACCTCGGCCCCCTCCTTCAGTGTGGGCGAGGTGCTGCCGGTGCTGCTGCGGACCACCGAGGAAGGCGTGGCCCTGCGCAGCGAGCCTTACATCTCGGCCCAAACGCTCATCCGCCGGATGCCGCTGGGAACCGAACTGATCGCCGTCGAAGCGCCGGACCTGGCGGCCCCCAAGATCGGCGAGACCGGGCAATGGATCCTGGTCAAGGACGTGGCTGAGAACGAGGGCTACGTGGCGGCCTGGTACGTGGAAGAACGCCCGGAAGACCCGGTGAGGGCCGTTTCGCCCGCCGACTCCTGATCGAAATCCTGTACCTTGATTCGCTGGAGGGGACATCATTCCGTCCTCTCCAGCGAATTTATCTGGAGTAATATCTTGGCTGAATTTGCAGAACTTGAACTGAGTCTACACCGCCGGGAAGGCGCAACCTATAGCATAGAAATGCGCTTCAGCCAACCCAACAGCGACGCCGACGTGCGCCTGGGGCAGGGGGAGAAGATCACCGTTGAGCTGGACATCCCGGCACTCCAGGCCAAAATTGACAGCCCCGAAGACTACGGCAAGGCGTTGTCTGCCAGCCTGTTCGCGGACGCAGGCGTGCTTTCCGCATTCGCCCAGGCGCGGGCCAGCGCCCAATCCCTGAAAGCGCCGCTGCGGATGCGCCTGCTGGCCGGCCCCAGCGCCCCCGAATTGCACAGCCTCTACTGGGAGACGCTGCGCGACCCGCAGGACGGCTCGCCCCTCTTTACCAGCGAACAGCTTTTCTTCTCGCGTTACCTGAGCAGCACCGACCTGCGTCCCGTGCGCTTGAAGGCCAAGGGCGAGTTGAGGGCGCTGGTGGCGATCGCCAACCCGTCCAACCTGGGCGAGTACTCGCTCGAAGCCGTGGACGTGGCGGGGGAATTGGGCCGCGCCAGGACCGGCCTGGGCAGCATCCCGGTCACGGCCCTGCCGGGCAGCGACAAGGAATTCTGCACCCTGAACGCCCTCGTCGAAAAATTGCGCGAGGGCTACGACATCCTTTACCTGGTGGCGCACGGCGTCTATGCCAAAGACCAGCCCTGGCTCTTCCTGCAAGACGACGAGGGCAAGGTCGGGCGCACCGCCGGCCTCGAACTGGTGACGCGGGTCAAGGAACTCGACAACCCGCCGCGCCTGATCGTGCTGGCCTCCTGCCAGAGCGCCGGGAAAGGCGCGGGCGAGGCGCTGCAGGCCCTGGGTCCGAGCCTGGCCGAGACGGGAGTCCCGGCGGTGGTGGCGATGCAGGGCAACGTCTTCATGGAAACCGTCGAAAAGTTCATGCCGGTCTTTTTCACCGAATTGCAAAAAGACGGGCAGATTGACCGGGCGATGGCCGTTGCCCGCGGGACGGTCCGCCAGCAGGCCGATTTCTGGATGCCCGCCCTGTTCATGCGCCTGAAATCCGGGCGGATCTGGTACGTGCCCGGTTTCGGCGACGAAGGCGGGTTCGAGAAATGGCCTTCGTTGCTCCGCAGCGTGGACCGCGGCCAGTGTACCCCCATCATCGGCTCCGGCCTGCTGGAACCTTATCTCGGCCCCTGGCGCGACATCGCCCGCCGCTGGGCCGACAAGTACCACTATCCCCTGGCCACCCACCAGCGGGACGTGCTGCCCCAGGTGGCGCAGTACCTGGCGGTCAACCAGGACCGGCATTTCCCCTACGATACCCTCGAAGATACCGTCCGCGAAAGTTTGAAGAAGCGCTTCGAAAGCGCCCTGCCCGACGATTTGAAACAGCCGCGCGCCAAAGTGGCTTCCATGCTCTCGACAGCCGGCAAGGCCCTGCGCGAAAAGGATCCCACCGAAGCGCACCGGATCCTGGCCGGACTCCCGCTGCCGATCTACATCACCACCAATTACGACAACCTGCTGGCTGACGCCCTGGCGGAGGCGGGCAGGAAGCCTGAAGTCGTCGTTTGCCCGTGGAACGAATACATTGACACGATGGCTTCGGTCTTCGAGAAGGAGCCGGATTACCGTCCCGACCCCGGCCGGCCCCTCGTTTACCATCTTTTCGGCCGCTGGGACAACGCCGATTCGCTTGTCCTGACCCAGGACGATTACTTCGACTTCCTGATCGGCCTGACCAGCAACAAAGACCTGATCCCCACTGCCGTGCGGCGCGCCCTGGCCGACAGCGCCCTGATGTTCATCGGCTTCCAATTGGACGACTGGTCGTTCCGGGTCTTCTACCGGGCCATTATGGGCCAGCAGGGAGGCGGCCGCCGCAGCCGCTACGCCCACATCGGGGTCCAGATTGACCCGGACGAGAGTTCGACCAGCGAACCCGAACGGGCGCGTGACTACCTCGAAAACTACTTCGGGGATGCAGACATCAGCATATACTGGGGCGCTTCCGACGATTTCGTCAAGGAACTGTCCCAGCAACTGGCCCCCGCCGCCCCATAGGGAGCATCGAATGTCCGAAAGTAACACTGCCACCCTGGTCTCCCGCTCGAACCCGTATGTCGGGCCGCGCGCCTTCAGGACCGGGGAAAAACTTTACGGCCGCGACCGCGAAACCGCCGAGATGCTCGACCTGATCATCGCCGAGCGGATCGTGCTGCTCTACTCGCCCTCCGGCGCGGGCAAAAGCTCGCTGCTCAACGCCGCCCTCATCCCCGAACTGGAGAAACAGGGCTTCGTCGTCCTGCCGCCGATGCGCGTCAACCAGGAGCCGCCGCCCGCCGCCACCCTCGACGAGGCTTTCAACCGTTACGTGTTCAGCGCCATGGCCAGCCTCGAAGATGCGGTGGACGCCAAAGAACGCTTCTCCGATAACGAACTGGCGACCCTGCGCTTCCCGGCCTACGTCGAAAAATACTGCCAGCGCGCCCAGCGCCTCAACCCCGATTCGGATGGCCGCGCGCCTTACGTCCTGCTCTTCGACCAGATGGAGGAAATCCTCACCGCCGACCCCACCGACCGGGACGCCAAACAGGAATTCTTCATCCAGGTCGGCGAGTGCCTGCGCGACCGGGGCATCTACGCCCTGTTCGCCATCCGGGAGGATTTCGTAGCGGGCCTGGACCCTTACCTGCGTCCCGTACCGACGCGCCTCGGCAACCGTTACCGGCTCGACCTGCTCTCGGCTGAAGCCTCCATCCACGCCATCCGCGAGCCGGCCGCGGCCCAGGGCGTGGAATTCCAACTCGAAGCTGCCCGCGGCCTGGCCGATGAGCTGCGCCGGGTGCGCATCCAGCAGGCCGACGGCACGACCGCGGAACAGCCCGGCCTGTACGTCGAACCGGTCCAGTTGCAGGTGGTCTGCCGCCGCTTGTGGATGCAGATCCCCGGCGGCAGCCAGCAGATCACCCTGGAAGATGTCGCCAAATCCGGCGACATTGACACCGCCCTGAGCGCCTACTACGCCACCCAGGTCGCCATCGCCGCCAGCGAAACGGGCACGAGCGAGCGCGCCATCCGCGAATGGGTCAACACCCGCCTGATCACCGTCCAGGGGCTGCGCGGCCAGGTGCAGATGGCCCCCGAAGCCAGCGAAGGCTTGAAGAACGAGACCATCTGGTTCCTCGAACGGCTGCGCATCGTCCGCGCCGAAAAGCGCGGCGGCATCACCTGGTTCGAACTGGCCCACGACCGGCTGATCGAACCGGTGCGTGATGACAACGAGCGCTGGTTCAACGCCAACCTTAACCTGTTCCAGCGCCAGGCCGACCTGTGGAACAAACAGGGCCGCCCCGACGGTTTGCTGTTGGGCAGCGCGGAATTCGTCACCGCCGCCCAATGGGCCCAGGCCAATCTGGACAACCTGCTGGATTTCGAACGGGAATTTTACGAAGCCTGCAAGAAGGCCCATGCCGCGGCCGTCCGTGAACGCCGCACCAATACCATCATCCGCTGGCTTTTTAACGCCTCCGTCATCATCAGCGCCGTTGCGATCTACTTCTTCTTCCGATCCAGGGCAGCGGAACAGATCGCCACTGCCCGCGAATACGGGGCGCAGGCCAAGAGCGTCGCCGAAGACCAGTCCGAGTTGAGCGTGCTGCTGGCGCTCCAATCGGTGGATGAGACCGGCCATCTCGTCTCGGAGGCCGAGGAATCCCTGCGGCTGGCCCTGCCGTCCATGCGCGTCAGCCGCATTTACTACGGCCACACCGACAAGGTCTACAGCGTGGTCTTCAGCCCCGACGGGACGAAGCTGGCCTCGGCCTCCAACGACGGCACGGCCCGCATCTGGGATATCGAAACCGGCGAGGTCGTCCGCGAATTCAGCGTGGATGCCGGGCTGACCTATGCGGTTTTCGACCCCTTCGGCGCGCACCTGTCCATCTCGACCCGGAACGGGCACATCCTGACCTTCGACGTTTCAGACGGGACCCTGGTCCACGACCTGGCGGCCCACGAGACGGCGATCTGGTGGCTGGCCTACAGCCCCGACGGCAGCCGGATCGCCTCGGCCTCCTCCGACATGACCGCCAGGGTCTGGGATTCGGCCACGTGGGAACTGCTGCTGACCCTGGAAGGCCACGTCAACGAGCTGACCTCCATCGCCTACAGCCCCGACGGGACCCGGATCGCCACCGCCAGCTACGACCAGACCGTCCGCATCTGGGATTCGTCCACGGGGGAACTGCTCTTCCGGCTCACCGGCCACGACGGCTTCGTCACCGCCGTTGCCTACAGCCCCGACGGGACGAAACTGGCCTCGACCTGCACCGACCGGCTCATCCGTATTTGGGACGTGGATACCGGCGAACTGCTCATGTCCATCCCCGGCCACCGGGATTGGATCTTCAGTCTGGCCTTCACCCGCGACGGCTCCACCCTGTTTTCCACCAGCTCCGACCGCACGATCCGCTCCTGGGATACGACCTACGGCCGCCCGGACCTGCTCCTGCGCGGCCACAGCGACCAGGTCTTCAGCGTCGCCATCAGCCCGGATGAAAAGTACATCGCCACCGCCAGCCAGGACATGACCGTGCGCCTGTGGAACGTCTCCAAGGAAGGCAGCTACGAGCTGTTCACGCTCGATTACAACGACCAGGTGTACGACCTGGCCTATTCCCCCGACGGGACGCGGTTCGCCGCCACAGGCCGCGACCAGCTGGTCCACGTCTGGGACGCCGCATCCCGCCGGGAATTGCTGACCCTCCGGGGTCACGAGCGCGCCGTCCAGTCGGTGGATTACAGCCCCGACGGCCGCTGGATCGCATCCGGCGGCCGGGACGAAACCGTCCGCATCTGGGATCCGTCCACAGGGGCCGAACTGAAGGTCCTGGATTTCGGCGTCAGCGTGAACGAAGTCGCCTTTTCAGGCGACGGACAGTTCCTGGTCGCCGGCGGGGGCGATACCAGCGCCAACGGTCGTCTCACGGTCTGGGACGTGTCCAGCGGCGAAACCCTGTACACCTTCGAAGACGAGAGCAGCGCGATCTACGGCGTGGACTACAGCCCCGACAACCGCTATTTTGCCGCCGGGTATTACAACGGGAACATCCAGATCTGGGATGCGCGCAGCGGGCGGCTCGTGAAGGACAGCCTCGGAGACCACAGCGACATCATCCGGGACCTTTCGTTCAGCCCGGGCGGCAATTTCCTGGCCTCGGCCAGCGATGACGGGACGATCATCATCTGGGACCTGGCTCCTGAGAACTTCGGCAATATTTACCAGACCCCGGACGACCTGGCCAGCGGCACGCTCGACTCGGTTGCCTGGAGTCCGGACAGTCTCTCCCTGGTCGCCGGCGGCATTGACGGGATCGCCCGTTTCTGGTTCATGGGTACCTTCGATTACCACTCCCTTTACGGCAACACCGACCGCATCTACAACGCCGTTTTCTCGCCCGACGGCCGCACCATCCTGACCGCCGGGGCCGACGGCACGGTGCGCGGGTTCGTCGTCGCTGCGGCTGACCTGGAAGCCCTGGCCCGCGAGCGCCTGCTCCGGCCCTTCTCGGAAGCCGAGTGCAACATCTACCACATCAGCCCCTGTCCTTCCGGGAAGGAAGATTTTACACCGCAGCCGCTCTTGATCACGGCCGTCCCCGTGACCGTGTACGTCCCCAGCACCTTCACGCCCACCCCGACCGCCGCACCCCAGGCCCAGACCACCCCCACAGCCCTGCCGACGGCCACGCCGATCGCCCTCGGGCCGCCGACCTTCGTCGCCATCACGCCCGCCTACTGCCGCTCCGGGCCGGGACCGGGATATGACATCGTGACCTCCCTCCGCTCCGGCGATACCGCTTCGATCATCGGCGTTTCGGAACCGGGCATACCCCGCTGGTGGGTCGTCACCGTGCTGGACGCCCAGTGCTGGGTCTATTCGGGCCTGGGCGAGACCACCGGCGACCTGACCGGCATCCCGGTCTACCGCACGCCGCCGACCCCGCGCCCGGCGCGCAGTCCGTAGAAAAGAAAAACTTCGGAAGTCTCAGGAAAGATTCCCGGTTGGAATGACCCCGGGAAAGACTTCCGAAGTTTAAAAATAAAAGGAGACTTATGAGCGAAGAACTAATCTTCAACGGCATCAACGCCGCCACAGGCGAACCCCTGCTCCCGCCCATGCAGGCCGGCCAGCTTTCATCCATTATCCGCGGCGAGACGCAGGACCCGCAAGCCCTCCAGGAACTCAAGTGGTACTACGAGCGCTCCACCCAGGGACACTACGGCGTCAAGGAAGGCGCCGACCCGAAGGACCTGTCCACCACCGGCTGGGGCGTGATCTTCGCTCACGACGCCGACCCGGCCGTGGTCGAGGCCCTGCGCCCGCTGCTGGACTGGCGCAAGGAGCAGGCCGCCAGATCCAAGGAACATTACTACAAGGAATACATCGGCCCTGCGGCGTACCGCCCCGGCGAGAACAAGCGCGGCTTCCTCGAACGGCACGGCTCCGGCCCCGGCCCGGCGGACCCCGAAAAGAACCCCTATTACCTGCTGATCGTCGGCGAGCCGGAGAAGATCCCCTACACCTTCCAGTACCAGCTCGACGTGCAGTACGCGGTTGGCCGCGTCCATTTCGACAAGCCCGAAGATTACTGGAACTACGCCAACAGCGTGGTCGAGGCCGAAAAGAAGAAGATCGGCCTGCCCCGCAGCGCGGCCTTCTTCGGCGTCTCGAACCCCGACGACCGCGCCACCAACCTCTCGTCCGAGCACCTGATCGCCCCGCTGGTGGACAGCATGGGCAAAGACCAACCCACCTGGGGCTTCGACCTGGTCAAAGCGGACCAGGCCACCAAGTCCAACCTGGGCAATTACCTGGGAGGCGCCAAGACCCCGGCCCTGCTCTTCACCGCCAGCCACGGCATGGGCTTCCCCAACGGCCACGAGTTGCAGCTCACCGACCAGGGCGGCCTGCTCTGCCAGGACTGGCCCGGCCCCAAGGCGTGGCGCAAGCCCATCCCGAAAGACTTCTACTTCGCCGCCGACGACCTCGCCGCCGACGCCAACCTGCTCGGCCTGATCGCCTTCGCCTTCGCCTGTTACGGCGCGGGCACCCCGAAAATGGACGAGTTCGCCAAGCAAGCCTTCAAAGAGCGCGGCGAGATCGCCCCGTCTGCCTTCGTGGCCAACCTGGCCAAGAAGATGCTCTCCAACCCCCAGGGCGGGGCGCTGGCTTACATCGGCCACGTGGAGCGCGCCTGGGGCTACTCCTTCGTCTGGGGCAAGGCGGGCCGCCAACTGGCCGTCTTCGAGTCGACCCTCAAGCGGCTGATGGAAGGCCACCCGGTCGGCTCGGCCTTCGAATACTTCAACGAACGCTACGCCGAACTCTCCTCCGACCTGAGCGTGGAACTGGAGGAGATCGAATTCGGCAAGAAAGCCGACGACCTCGAACTCTCCGGGATGTGGACCGCCAACAACGACGCCCGCAACTTCGTGGTGATCGGGGACCCGGCCGTGCGCCTGATGGTTGCCGACGGGAAGGGCAAAGCCGAACGCCCCAGCATTACCCTCAAAGCTGCGCCCTCGGACCTGGGGTCTGGCGCGGCCAAATTCGACGCTCCCGCCCCCGAGGCCGCTCCCGCACCCGCCGCCACCGCCGAGGCCGTCACCGATTACGGCGTGCTCGATACTTTCAAATCCGGCGGCGAAGTCAATGAAGCGTTGAAGAAATTCGTCGAAAAACTGAGCGCCTACCTGAGCAAGGCCCTCGATGACGCCACCAGCCTCGAAGTCCGCACCTACATCACTGAAGATATGGGCGGCGTGACCTACGAAGCCGGTGAGTTCAAGGGCAACGCCCGCCTGCGGGCCATGACCCGGGTCAACGTTGACGGCGACACCCTGGTGGCCGTCCCCGAAACCGACGGCGAAGTGGATACCGCCGTCTGGCAGATCCACCTGGACATGGTGAAGCAGGCCCAGGACAGCCGCGCCGAGTTGATGAAGACCCTCGTCTCGGCCGCCAGCGGCATGACCGGCCTGCTCGGCCCGAAAGCATGAGCCAGCCGGTCTTCGAGTTCGTCGGCGAGGCGGATGCCGCCCTGGAATTGCTCGGTCCCTGGCAGGCGTCGCCCGCCCGCCCGGCCCCGGTCTCGTTCGACGCCGGCGCGCCGCCCGCCGAGGAGCCGCCCGAAAACGCCTCGGTCTGGCGCGTCAACCTGCCGGATGACCCCGCCGCCGTCCGGGCCGCGTTGGGCCAGGCCCGGGAGCAGGTGGACGCGGCGAAGCGGAATCTGGCCGAAGTCCCGGCGTGCTTCGACGAGTTCGTTAAACGGGCGGGAACCCCAGCCGGGGAGTCGGTCTCGTTCGCCGCGCCGTCCGAACCCGTCTTCGAGTCCGGTTCGCCCGAAGCCGGGTTGTACGCGCTGATGGGCGAAGCGGAAAAAGCCGAGTCGCCCCAGGTCAGCTTCGGGATCGGCGAAGCGGCGAGTGAAGCCTGGGAGAACGCCAGGGCCGAGTTCGGCAAGCTGATGGAGCAGGCCAACCGCGAGTTCCTGCACTTCGCCTGGGTCGAGACGAGTCAAAACGGCCTGCTGCTGGCCCGCACCACCGTGGGCTGGAGCGGCGACGCCAACAGCGTCTGGCGCCCGGAGATCACCCCGGAGCAGGCCCAGGCCCACGGGCAATCGCTCAACCTGGCGCTGAACACCCGCCTGATGCGCCTGCGCCTGTTCACCACCGTGGCGGCCGGCGCGGCGAAGCTCTCGGCCCTGCTGACGGCCACCCCGGTCGGGGCAGTGATGGCCCTGCCGATGGCCTGGAAGTACGTCCAGCAGGTGCTGGCGCAGGTGCGCCAGCTCCAGAAGCCGTAGGTCACGCTTTTAGCGTGACGAAGAACTATCCGAAAATTCCTGGAGTGCGGACTTCAGTCCGCTGGGAATTCAGTCCGCTGGGAATTCAGTCCGCTGGGACTTCAGTCCGCTGGGACTTCAGTCCGCTGGGACTTCAGTCCGCTGGGACTTCAGTCTGCCGGGAATTCAGCCCGCCGGGAACTTGCAAGCTAAAGCTTGCACTCCTTTTTCGGATAGGTTAAGTTCGTTGCGGTTGCAATCACGCTTTTAGCGTGACGAAGAACTATCCGAAAATTCCTGGAGTGCGGACTTCAGTCCGCTGGGACTTCAGCCCGCCGGGAATTCAGCCCGCCGGGAACTTGCAAGCTAAAGCTTGCACTCCTTTTTCGGATAGGTTAAGTTCGTTGCGGTCGTAATCACGCTTTGAGCGTGACGAAATACGATGAAGCCATTCTTGTCGTCGGGCCGCAAACCCGACCCGCAAGTTGAAGCAAAACATTCAATTTTTTCAGGAGGAACCATGGCTACAAGTACGGAATTGAAAGAGGCCCTCAAGAGTGTGGCCGACAAGATCGCCCAATACGTGGAAGACGCGGCCGGGATGACGGTCGAAACCGCCTACATCGAAATGGGCGCGGCGTCGTTCGACGACGCCAGGCTGGCCGCCCGCACCAGCGTCAAACTGGACGGCGACAGCCAGACCGTGCTGCCGATGCGCAAGAACGACGCCGGCAGCCTGGAAGTGGACGCGGTGATCTTCGACCTGCACCAGCAGAACGTCCAGGCGGCGATCGAGTACCGCGCCAGGATGATGGAGTCCCTGCTCGGCGTGCTGCGCGGCGGGTAGGTCACGTTTTAAACGTGACCTGCTGCTCAGTGTGCTGCGCGGGTAGTCACGCTGCAAGCGTGACCTGTGCTGTTGAAGGGCTGTCACGCTGCAAGCGTGACCTACATCCTGAAAGTCCCGCCTGCCATTTTTAGAATGGCGGGCGGGACTTTTCAAAGGGTATAATCGCGGCATGGACACTTTACCCGCCCGATACGAAGACCTCAAACGGCAGATCCACTTCCACAATTATCGTTACCACGTGCTGGATGCGCCTCTCATCAGCGATGGGGAATATGACCGCCTGCTGGCGGAACTCAAGCGGATCGAAGCCGACCACCCGGACTGGATCAGCCCCGATTCGCCCACGCAGCGCGCGGGAGCCGCGCCGGCCGACCGTTTCGACAAGGTCCGCCACCCCGCGCCGATCCTGAGCCTGGCCAACGCCTTCGGGGCCGCCGATGCCCGGGCCTGGTACGAGCGCGTCCGCAAGCTGGACGACCGGGTCGAGCGGGCCAGGTTCGTGGTCGAGCCGAAGATTGACGGCCTGAGCGTGGTGCTGCACTACCGCGACGGTCTCTTCGTCCAGGGCGCGACCCGCGGCGACGGCGAGATCGGCGAAGACATCACCACCAATCTAAGGACGATCAAGGCCATCCCGCTTCGCATCCCGGTCAGCAATGATTCGCCGCCCGCCGACCGCCGTCTGCCGTCTTATCTGGTCGTGCGCGGCGAAGTCTTCATCCCCACCGCCGATTTCGAGAGCCTGAACAAAAAACTGGAGGAAGCCGGGGAGAAGACCTACCTCAACCCGCGCAACACCGCCGCCGGGTCCCTGCGCCAGCTCGACCCGAAGCTGACCGCCCAGCGCCCGCTGACCCTGCTGGTCTACCAGATCGTCCATGCGGAAGGCGGCGAAATCCCCACCAGCCAGTGGGAGGTACTTGAAACCCTGCGCGCCCTCGGCTTCCCGGTCACGGACATCGCCCGGCGCTTCGACGACCTCGAGTCGGCCATTGCCTACACCGAATCTTGGGGCGACAAACGCAGCAGCCTCGACTACGAAGCCGACGGCATGGTGATCAAGATTGACGATTTGGGCCTGGCTGCTGATTTGGGCTTCGTCGGCAAGGACCCGCGCGGGGCGATCGCCTTCAAGTTCCCGGCCCTCGAAGTGACCACAACCCTGCTCGGCATCAACGTCGAGGTCGGCCGGACGGGCGTGCTGACGCCCAAGGCGGTCCTGGAGCCGGTGGAGATCAACGGCGTGATCGTCAAGAACGCCACCCTGCACAATTTCGATTACATCGCCGAGAAGGACATCCGCATCGGCGACCGGGTGCTGGTCAAGCGCGCCGGGGAGGTCATCCCTTACATCATCGGCCCGGTGACGGACGCCCGCGGCGGCGACGAACAGCCCTACATCCCGCCGGAGACCTGTCCCGCCTGCGGCCAGCCGGTGGAGCATTTCGAGGGCGAGGTGGCCTGGTATTGCGTCAACGCCGCCTGCCCGGAGCAGCTCGTCCGCAACGTGGAGCATTACGTCTCGCGCGGCGCGATGGACATCGTCGGGCTGGGGATCAAGATCGTGGAGCAGTTGATCGCCGAGGGCCTGGTCAAGGACGTGGCCGACCTGTACTCGCTGGCCAAAGATCAATTGCTTGCCCTGGAAGGTTTCGCCGACAAAAAGGCCGATAATTTACTCGCCAGCATTGCCGAGTCGCGGAACCGCCCGTTGAACCGCCTGATCACCGCCCTGGGCATTCACGGCGTGGGGGAGGTCGCGGCCGGGGATCTGGCCCGCCATTTTGGGACTCTCGACGCCCTGGCCGACGCCGCCGACGCCGACCTGCAGAGCATCGAAGGCTTCGGCCCGAATACCGCCGCCGCCATCCTGGACTGGTTCTCCCGCCCGGCCAACCGGGACCTGCTAACCAAGTTGAAAGCGGCGGGAGTCTGGCCGGTTTCACAGCAATCAGCGGTCAGCGGTCAGAAGTCAGAAGCCTTGGGCGGAATGACGTTCGTCGTCACCGGGACGCTGGCCGGGTTCTCGCGTGAGGGCATCAAGGAATTCATCGAGTCGCACGGCGGCAAAGTCACCGACAGCGTCAGCAAGAAGACCAGTTACCTGGTGCTGGGCGAAAATCCCGGCTCGAAACTGGACAAAGCCCGCAGCCTGGGCGTGCCGGTGATTGACGAGGCCGCCTTGCGCCAACTGGCCGGGCCAGGCCAATGACTTTGTGCTAAACTAAACGCATGGACCGCTTTGCTGATTTGCGCTCGAAAGTAATCCCGCTCTTACAGCCGTTTGCCAAAAGGATTTCCGTCTTTGGCTCCTATGCCCGCGGCGAGGAAACCGCTGACAGTGACATTGATTTGCTGATCGCGTTGAAACGCCCTGAAAACCGCCCGGTTCTCGGATTGATCCAGTTCATCAGGCTGGAGCAGGAATTGAAGCGTGAACTCGGGCGGGAGGTGGATCTCGTCACCGAGGACGGGTTGAATCCCCGCCGCAGGCCAAATATCGAAAAGGACAAAGTGGTTTTGTATGAAGAAGTATGACGACTTAACACGCCTCGGAGATATTTTGGATGCGATTCATCGGATCGAAGAATATGTTCAAGGTGTAGACAAGGCAGCTTTTTTCGATCATTCGATGATGCAGGATGCGGTCTTGCACCAAATTGAAATCATTGGCGAGGCTTCCAACGCCATCTCGGACGAGTTTCAGGAAAATCACCAAGAGCTTCCTTGGATGCAAATGCGCGCAATTCGCAATAAGATCATCCACGATTATCGCGAGGTCAATCTTGATGTCATTTGGGATACCGTCACAAATGATCTGCCTGCTATTAAATCCCAGGTGGAAGAATTATTGGGGGAGTAGTTCAGTAGTTGAACATCGTTTTGCTGAATTAAAGCAAATGGCGCGAATTCTTTAGAGATATTCGCGCTATTCGTTCATTTGCGTCATCCGCGTTAAAAATTTACCGCGTGATCTTCACCCTCATCACCCAGCTCTGGATGCCCCCGAACTTGAACTTGTAATCCTCGTCGCCGCGCATGAAGTCGAATTCGCGGCGGCCGTTTTCGTTGGCCCATTGCAACAGGTAGCCCAGCAGCACCCAGCCGGGGGACAGGTCGCGGAACCCGAAATCGAGGCCGGAGTTGTAGACCCAGATGCGGTTATCGTAGTCGAAGTTGAGATACCCGGCGGCCTTTTTGCCGCCCACTTCGAGGAAGGCCAGTTGCAGCCAGCCGGCCCTGAAAGCCGCATGGACGGAGGCCTTCATCTGCGTCCGCATCACTTCAGTCAGGAATTCTTCCTTGTGATGGTCGTTCGCCATCAGCGCGATCAGATCGTCAATTTCCGCATCCAGGGTGGACTCGTCCTCGACGATGGTCCAGCGCAGGCCCAGGCCGCTCTCCTCGGCCCGGCGCATCTTGCGGCGGATCTCGTGGCGCTGCTTTTTGTCTATCCCGGCCAGGTAGGTCTCGAAATCCCCGGTCAGCGGGACGTGGACCGCCGGGCGGAATTGCTCGATGGCGCAGGTCCAACCGCATCGGGCTGATGCGATTTCCAGGGCGGCCAACGTGGGAGACTCCTCGGGGAGGTTATACAGTTCGAGGCCGCGCCAGGCCGGAAGTCCCGCGCGCCCCGCCAGGAAATCGAAGAGTCCCGCCACGAAAGCGGACAGGTCCTCCGGGCGGGCGATCAGGTCCAGGTAGTCCGATATTTCTATCCCGCCCAGCAGGGCCAGCAGTGGCTCGCCGTCCCGTTCGGTCAGGAAGAGGGGGGCGATCCCGGACAATTCGCCGTCCTTTCGGGCGATGACCACGGCCAATTCGCCGGAGGGCCATTCGCCGCCGCCCAGGGTCTGGAACCAGGCCCGCAGGTATTCGTGGCGCAGGAAAGGGACGTTAACAACACTCTGCGCCAGAAGGCTGTTCCATTCCGGCGCGAGCTGGTCGAGTTGGTCGAGGGTGGTGATGAGGGAGTAGTCCATGTCTGTTCGTTTGATTGGGCTGTTTTGATTTTACCAGTATAATTTACACAGGCTCGGCCCTCCCGTAACAGCAATTCTCGTTGAAAGTGTCACTGCGAGGAACGAAGCAGTCTCCACCATAAAACCGGGAGATTGCTTCGTCGCAAAGAACGCTCCTCGCAATGACATACTGAGAATTACTATGCCCGCAGCCAGGAAGCAGACGAACTTATGCCTTTCGATCTTACCCTCCTCCCTCTCAACCGCCAAAAAGGACAGGAACTCCCCTCCCTGCCCGGCCTGCTGGCCGTGGCCCCGCCGCGCAAGACCGCCCGCGGGCGCGAGCAGGACCGGCTGGTGGTGCTGCTCGCGATCAACGGCAGCGCGCCGCTGACCACCGCCGATTACCTGGGCCTGACCGGCGACATCGCCAACCGCTTCTACCAGTCGCCCGGCTCGGTCACTTCAGCCCTGCGCTCGGCGGCAGATTTTTTTAACCAGGCCCTGCTGGAGCGCAACCTTTCGACCAGCGGGCGCGGCCAGTATTCGGTCGGCTGGCTGGTGTTGGGGGCGCAGCGCGGCGGGCAGTTCTACCTGTTGCAGAGCGGCCCGACCCACGCCTTCCACCTCGGCGCGGAAGCCCGCATCATCCACGACCCCGAGCTGTCGGGGCGCGGCCTGGGCCTGAGCCAGACCCTGGCCGCCTACCTCTCGTTCCTCGAATTGCAGCCCGGCGACCAGTTGGTGCTCGCCACCCAGGTCCTCGCCGGCTGGGAGGGGATCGTCACCGAGCGGCGCGGCCCGGTTTCGCTGGAAATTACCCGGCGGCGATTGCTGGCCGCAGCCGGCGCGGAACTGAGCGCGGTGCTGATCCAGGTCCAGGCCGGGATGGGGGAGGTGAACGTCCTCCGCAACGGGAGCGACAGGCCCGAAAGCGCACCGGAACCGGGGCCGGCTCCCGTTGAAGAGACCGTTCCCCCCGCCGAGGCGATTCCCGCCGAACCCGCCCCCGAATGGCCCGTTGCGCACGTCGTCGGCGCGCCCCCGGTGGGAACGGAAACTCCCGCCGCGCCGCCGCCTGCGCCGCAAGTCCATCCGCGGCCGTATCCCACCCGTCCTCAGGCGCAGACTCCGCCGCGCCGTCCGCAGCCGGAACCCGCCGACGAGCCGCTCCCTTCCGACGGCCTCGAAACCTTCGAGCGCGCCCCCTCCGGCCCGCGCCTCACAGACCGCGCCGCGCAGGGTTCGCGCCTGGCGGCCCGGGCCGCGGCCGGAGCCATCCGCGGCGGGCGCAGCCTGACCCAGCGCACCGGCGATTTCTTCCGCAAGATCACGCCGCGCCTCGTCCCCGGCCTGGATTCGGAGCAGCCGCTGGAGACTCCCCGTTCGTTGATGCTGGCGCTCGCGGTCATCATCCCGGTGCTGATCGCCACCGTATCGTTCGCGGTCTATTCCCGTTTCGGGCGCTCGACCCAGTACGACGCATACATCCTCCAGGCCCAGGCGCTGGTCGCCCAGGCCGAGGCCGAGAGCGACCCCCTCCGCCAACACGAGGCCTGGGAGGCCGCCCTCCAGCAGGTGTTGGAAGCCGAAAAGATCGCCGAGACCCAGGAGTCGGCCGACCTGCGTCTTAAGGCCCAGGGCACCCTCGACAACCTCGACAGCATCATCCGCCTGGCTTTCCAGAAGGCCGTGATCGGGCTGCCGCGCAACCTGGAGATCATCCGCCTGGCCGCCACCGAATCCGACTTGTACATGCTGGATGCCGGGTCGGGCAAGGCGCTGCGGGCTTACCTGTCCACCGGAAGCAGCTACCAGTACGACGCGCAGTTCCAGTGCGGGCCGGGGACTTATGACGGCCGCGTGGTCGGCAACCTGGTAGACATCCTGCCGATGGCGCGCCTCAACCGGTTCGACGCGGCCGTGATGGCGATAGACGCCCGGGGCAACCTGCTCTATTGTATTCCTGAGGAGGCTCCGGTCGTTTACCCGCTGGGCAACGATACCAACTGGGGCAGCGTGACTGCCATCGCCTACGACGCGGCCAACCTCTATGTTTTGGACGCCCCCGAGCGCGCCTTGTGGATTTACGACGAGACCGACGGCGAATTCAAGGATTTCCCCATCTATTATTTCGAACAACAGGTGCCCACCCTGGAAGATGTGGTGGATTTTGCCGTCAACGGCGACGACCTGTACCTGCTGCACGCCGACGGGACCCTGACGACCTGCACCTACAGCCGCCTCGAGGACGTGCCCACCCGCTGCACCGAACCCGCCACCCTGACCGATCCGCGTCCGGGGCGGGAGAGCGGCGCGGCGCTGCCGGGCGTGAGCTTTTCCGAGATCATTTTTGCCCCGCCGCCCGATACGGCCATCTACCTGCTCGACCGGAAGGACCAGGCGGTCTATCGCTTCAGCCCGCGCTCGCTCGAACTCCAGAACCAGCTGCGCGGCCAGGCCAACGGGGAAACCGTCCTGCCGGCCGGGACGGTCTCGGCGATGACCATCAGCGCCGACCACGTCCTGTTCTTCAGCATTGACGGCCAGGTCTACGCCGCGCCGGACGTGCCGTAGTCCGTCAATCGAAAATTTGGTAAATACAGTAAATCACGAATTCTGTTCAGGAGTGCGGACTTCAGTCCGCGCCGGCTGGTAAAATTGGAGACTAGAGTCTGCTTTGTTCGGTGGAATTGCAGACTGAAGTCTGCGCTCCTGATGATCTGCGGTTTACTGAAATTGCGAATTGTATTTCGGAGTGCGGACGCCTGTGCTGACTGCCCGAAGGGCGTATCGAAGCATCAGCCCTCTTTGGCCGGAAAATTTGCAGACTTTAGTCTGCATTCCAGACAACTTATGATTTATTGAAATGCAGGAGGACTTATGAGCAACTCATCCGGTGGATTTTTTGCCCTGCTGCTCGACCTGCTGGCGTCCATTTTCGGCGGGAAAAAACCGTCCACGAGCGCGCCCGGCCCACAGGTCCCGCCCGATTCGGCGGATGAACCGGCGCAGATCAGCACGGTCAAGGTGCTGCTCCTGGTCTACGATCCGGGGGTGGATGATTCCGGGCAGAAATTATCCCAGGCGATGAACTGGCATCGGGTCGAAGACCTGGCGACCGGTTTCTGCGCCGACATCAACGAGACCAGCGCCGGGCTGGCCCGTTACGAGATCGTCCAGCGCCTCGACCTGGACGAGTTCCCGGCCAAGGCGGATGGGTTCAGCTACACTGCCGATTCGTACATGGAGGTGCTGCGCGGCAACACCTCACCCCACCAGCCGGACGGGGTGGATTACGAGGCTATCCTGTCCCGTTTCGACATTTTGCAGCGCGTCGCCAGCGGGGAGATTGACGAGGTGTGGGCCTTTGCATTCCCGCACGCCGGGTTCTACGAGTCGGTCATGGGCGGGGCGGGGGCGTTCTGGTGCAATGCGCCGCCGCTGCGGAGCACAGCTTCCTGCCCGAGGCGGTTCGTCATCATGGGTTTTTCGTATGAGCGCGGGGTGGGCGAGATGCTCGAATCTTTCGGTCACCGCTCGGAATCGCACATGACGAAGGTCTTCGACGGCGCGGGCGGCGAGGCCGACCTGTGGGCCAGGTTCACCCGCTACGACCAGGCCAACCCCGGACAGGCCGAGGTCGGCAACGTCCATTTTGCGCCCAACAGCGAGCGGGACTACGACTGGGGCAACCCGCGCCAGGTGCTCAGCTTTTGCGACGACTGGTTCAATTTCCCGGATTTCCAGGGGGTGGTCAAGCAGGTCCATGCCGGGGAGTGGGGTGGGGGCGACATCCGCGCCCATCACGTGTGGTGGCTGAAGCACATCCCGCGCGTCGCCGGGCGGAAGAATGGGGTTCATAACAACTGGTGGCAGTATTTGATGGACGCGAATAAGGTGTAAACAGGCAGTATTTCCCCCGCCGAAGGCCTGACAAACCAGCAAAAGAATTGTGGCTCCAAATTGTGCTTGAAAGTGATGGTTTTGTGTGTATAATGAAATTAATCCGCTTAGCGGAGGTGGATCGCCCGTAGGGGCGAGCGTAAGGGAACCTCGCAAGAGGTTCCTTTATTTTTTCGGGTAGAGTACAAAGCCGTTCCTTCTAGCCTGTTGTTGTACAGGTGATGGTTGAACTTGTGCTCAATAATGCTCATCAGGCGCTTAGCAAATGGGGCGGGAGTCTCATCTACGATCCGATAATATCTAAGAACCCACATTTTTGTAGGATGTCCAAGCAAATCTGCGAGTTGAAGCCCCGAAATGTTCGCTTTTTTGGGTTGATGTTTTAATTGGCGCGAGGACAATGCAGATTGAAAATATGCGCCAGAGGTCACGCCCCAAATGCCATGGTCATGCACGCGGGTATAAGACTCTTGTAACAAAAGATCCTCTTTTCTACCGCGTGCCTCTGCCATGACATCTCCTGTTCGATTTATACGATTCAAATATCCGGCATAGCGCTGTAAAAGAAATCCCAATCCAATATGATACGGGTGAGCGGCAGATTCACCAAATGCGCTCCGCATTGCCATTTTGTCAATTACTACTGCAACAACGTGAAATTTAGCTTCTTCGATCACCTGCAATAAATCTCTATCGAAGGTAGTGCGCTGTTCATCATTCAGAAATAGTGAGACTGTCAAACCACCTCCTCAATAAACCCGCAGCCCGGCGGGGTAGTGGTTCTTGAGCACGCCGTTCACGGCTTTGCCCCAGCCGAGCGGGTAACCGTCCACCGTGACCAGGGTCCAGCCGTTGGGCAGGGAAAGGTCGAGGGGCTGGCCGCGCAGGTAGGCGGCGAGGCGGCTATCGTCAACGGCCAGGTCGAGGCGCAGGCGGGCGTCGGCGGCGCGCAGGGCCATTGCCAGGGCGTGACCCGGCTCGAAGCGGTTCTTTTTCGCCTCCCCCAGCCACCAGCCGGGACTGGAGACCCGCAGGCCGGAAAGGTCGGGGGTTTCGGGGGGGAGGTGGTACAAACGTGAGCTGAGCAGGACGAGATTGAGTGCGGTGATGTCGAGTGTTGCGTGTTCCATAATAAAGGCGTTGAAATCTTCGAGGGCGGGGCGGGGCGGGACGGGGAGGCTGGCGCGGCGGATCGAGGGGCCTGGGTCGCCGCCGACGCGTTCCAGGCGGGCGATGAAGTGTCCCTCGCCGGGGCTGAGATGCGGCCAGATGCGGGCCGCGCCAGGCCAGGGTCCAGAACGAATCGGTTGGATCCACTCCGGGCGGGCGGAGGAGAGTCCGGGTAACGGGGGCAGGCTGGGGGCAAGGGCGAAGTCCCGGTTTTTATCCAAAAAGGAAGCGACCACGGCTTCGTTCTCTTCGGGGGCGAAGGTGCAGGTGGAGTAGACCAGCACCCCGCCGGGGCGGACGAGGCGGGCGGCGAAGGTGAGAATGAGACGCTGGCGCTCGGCGTAGCCGGCGATGCCCTCGGCCTTCCACTCGGCGCGCACGTCCGGCTCTTTGCGGAACATGCCCTCGCCGGAGCAGGGCGCGTCCACCAGGACCCGGTCGAAGAAGCCGGGCAGGCGGTCGGCCAGGCGTTCGGGCGGCTCGTTGGTGATGAGGGTGTTGCGCACGCCCCAGCGTTCGAGATTGGCCGCCAAAGCCGGGATGCGTTTGGTGCGGATTTCGTTGGCGAGCAGCAGGCCGGTGTTTTTCATGCGGGAGGCGATGTGGGTGGTCTTGCCGCCGGGGGAGGCGGCCAGGTCGAGGATGCGCTCGCCGGGCTGCGGGTCGAGCGCATCGGTGGCGGCCATGGCGGCCGGTTCCTGCAAATAATAGAGACCCGCGGCGTGGTAGGGATGCTTGCCGGGCTGCTCGTCGCCGGTGAGGCGGAAGCCCTCCGCCGTCCAGGGGACGGGTTCGAGGCCGAAAGGGGAGAGGCGGCGGAAGTCGTCGGCGGAGAGTTTGAGCAGGTTGACCCGCAGGCCGACGTTGGGCGGCGCGTCGTAGCAGGCCAGGAAGCCGGGGTATTCGTTGCCGAGGAGGGATTGCATCCGTTCGAGGAAGGCAGGGGGCAGGGGTTTCATCAAGAGTATTATAATCACGCCCATGTCCAAACTGACCAAAAACCCCCTGCTCTCGTTCTTTGTCACTCTCGGCGTGGTCGCCCTGCTGGCCTTCTTCGGGCCGGAGGAGAAGTCGCTCGGCTCCAGCGTGCGGATCGTCTACCTGCACGGCGCGTGGGTCATGGCGGCGGAGATCGCCTTCATCGCTGCCGGGTTTGCCGGGCTGGCCGCGCTCGGCATCCGCAAGCCGGTCTATCACCGCTGGTCCGCTGCGCTGGGACGGGCCGGGATCGTCTTCTGGCTGACTTACCTGCCGCTGTCGCTGCTGGCGATGCAGGCCAACTGGAACGGGCTGTTCCTGGCCGAGCCGCGCTTCCGCCTGGCGCTGACCTTTGCCGTGGTGGGGCTGTTACTGCAAATCGGTCTGTGGCTGATCGCCCGCGACTGGCTGACCTCGCTGGCCAATATCGTTTTTATCGTGGTGCTGCGTTATATCTTTGCCACCGCCGAATACGTGATGCATCCGCCGCCCTCGCCGATCTTTTCGAGCGGGCTGTGGAACATCATCATTTTCTTCATTGCGCTCAATTTGCTCACCCTGACTGCGGCCTATTTCCTGACGCGCTGGTTTCTAACGAATCAGCGAGTCAGCGAATCAATGACTCGTTGACCCGCTGACTCGCTGATTCGCTGACTCGCTGACTCGCTGACTCGCTGACTCGCTGAATCGCTGAATCGTTGAATCGTTGAATCGCTGAATCGTTGAATCGCTGAATCATACAAACTAAAGGAGCAACACCATGAGCAACACCTTGACCTATGCCGAATGGGAAACCACCGTGCCCGACCAGATCAAGAAGGAACCCATCTGGAACTTCGCCGGGTATCGCAAAGCGCTCTACCTGCATGATCTGGTTTGGGAGGATACCGAATCGTGGATAGGAAACTGGCGCGGGCGCCCGCTGGCGGATCAGATCATCCGAAGTTCAAGCTCGATTTCAGCCAATCTCGAAGAAGGATTGGGTCGCGGCTATGGCAAGGAGTTGCTCTATCACTACCGCGTCGCCCTGGCCTCGGCGCGGGAGACCAAAGGCTGGTTTTTTCGCGGACGCCGCTTTATGACGGCCAGCCAACTCGAAGATCGTCTGAACCTTACAGATGAAGTCATTGCCTTGCTTGTCACCGAAATAGCCTACCAACGCTCCCGTCAAAAAACCCGCTGAATCGTTGCCTCGCTGCCTCGTTGAATCGCCGACTCGTTGAATCGCTGACTCGCCGAATCGCTGACTCGTTGAACCGCACCCTGCTTCTCTTCACCACCATCCGCACGGTGATCAACACCCTGCACCGGATGGTCTACCCGTTCCTGGCCGTTTTTGCGCGGGGACTGGGCGTGGACATCCTGGCAATGTCGTTCGCCCTCACCGCCCGCTCGGTGGTCGGGACCTTCGGCCCGTTCCTGGCTTCGGCAGCCGACAGCCGCGGCCGGAAGTTCGGCATGTTGGCCGGGCTGGCCCTGTTCATCGCCGGGACGCTGCTGGTCGTCTTCTTCCCCACCCTGCCCGTTCTTGCATTGACCCTGATCCTGACTACGCTGGGAAAATACCTGTTCGATCCGTCCATGCAAGCGTATCTCGGCGACCGGACCTCTTACGAACAACGCGGCCTGGTGATCGCCATCACCGAATTCGGCTGGTCGCTGGCCTTCGTCCTGGGCGTCCCGCTGACCGGGTTTCTGATCGCCCGCTCCGGCTGGCTGGCTCCCTTCCCGTTGATCGCCCTGCTGGCCACCCTGACCTTGATCGCACTCTTCTTCGTAATCCCCAACGATTCGTCAGCGTCCATTGCCAACCGTCCACCGTCAACCGCCTACGGTCTGCCGCCCAACTTCCGCCTCGTGCTGACTTCCATCCCTGCCCTGGCGGGTCTCTCCATCGGATTGTGGTCCAGCACCGCCAACGAGGTGGTCAATCTCATCTTCGGCGTCTGGCTGGAAGATTCGCTCAAAGCCTGGCTCGGCCCGGACGGGTTCACCGGCATCCTGGCCTTCCTCAATTTCTTCAGGAATACCCTCGGCCTGGAGATCGCCCTGCTGATCCTGGCCTCGATCGTCATCGGTCTGTCGGAGTTGAGCGGCGAGAGCGCCGTGGCCCGCTTCGTGGACACGCTCGGTAAGCCGCAGGCCGTCCGGCTGGGATTGGCGGGTAACGCCCTGGCCGCGCTCCTGCTCCCCTGGCTGGGGCAGTCCACCCTGGGCGCGCTGGCGGGATTGTTCTTCTTCTACATCACCTTTGAGTTCACCATGGTCAGTTGCATCCCGATGATGACCGAGGTCATGCCCAAGGCGCGGGCGACGGTGATGGCCTTCAACGTGGCCGCCCAATCGCTGGGACGCGCCCTCGGCGCGCCGCTGGCCCCCTTCCTGTACGGGTTCGGTTTCCCGGTCGTGGCGCTCGGCGCGGTCGTTTTCAACGTTTTCGCCCTGTTGTCCCTGCGCCGGATGCAGAAAGGGTAATTTTTTCAACGCGAATGAGGCGAATTTGCGAATAGCGCGAATATTTTTCTGAAGGAATGCGCCTATTTCGCCCAATCAATGGCATTCGCGTTCAGGTTTTGGACTTTGCCCGGAAACGCATCAATGGAAAAATATTTTGCCACCCTCAGCGTCCTTTTGCTCGCCGCCCTGGCCTGCCGCCCGGTTCTCACGATTGGCTGGGGAGAGATACTTTCTGCGTCCAAAGGGTGGCGCCTTGGGCGCGGGCGGCGGCCAGGATCAGGCTGTCGGCCATTGGCAGTTTCAGATCGGCGGAAAGTTTGGCCGCGCTCAATGCCAGCGATTCGTCAATCTCGATGATTTTTCCTTGCTTCATGTCGCTGGCATGGATTTGGGCTTCACTAATTCCGCTTTGCAGGAGCAATTTCTTGAACACTTCGTACATGCAGATGACCGGCACAAGCAAATTTTCGGTATCTTCAACGGCCGGGGCGAAAAAATCAGCGTTGCTGCCCTCTGCGAAATATTCCAACCAGCCTGAAGAGTCGACGATGTTCATACACGGTCCTCTTCGTCGCGCTCGATGGTTGTATCAATCCCTTTCAACGATCCACGCGCCTGCTGGATGGGGCGGACGGGAATGAAAACTACCATATTGTCGTAAGCAATGACGTGCATTTTTTGCCCAGGTCGGACGTTCATTTGCTCGCGTACCTTTTGAGGAATGACCACTTGATATTTTGGGGAAACAGTCACCGCATCCATACGAAACTCCTATCGAAACAAAAATCGTATGACGATTATATCATTGTCCCATTTTCCCGTTGGATGATCGGGGAGTTCGTCCATTTACTCTGCAAAAAAGGGTAGAATGAGACAAATTGACAGGAAAGAAGAATCCCTTGACCACACCAAACGAAGAAACCACCGCCCTGCCGGAACTCACCCTAGAAAACCTGCCCGATCCCCTGCGCCAGGCCGCCGCCCGCGCCGGCTGGACCAGCCTGATGCCGGTCCAGGCGCGTGTGCTCCCCTATTTGCTCGCCGGGCGCAACGTCATGGCCCAGGCCCGGACCGGGAGCGGCAAGACCGGCGCGTTCCTGCTGCCCATGCTCATCCGCCTGGACCCGAGGCGGAACCAGACCCAGGCCCTGATCCTCGTCCCGACCCGGGAACTGGCCCGCCAGGTCGTGACCGAAGCTGAAACCCTGTGCGCCGGTACCGGCCTGCGCACCGTCGCCGTCTACGGCGGGGTCGGTTACAAATCCCAGATCGAAGGTCTCAAATCCGGGGCGCAGATCGTCGTCGGCACGCCGGGACGCGTCCTCGACCACCTGCTCAAGCGCAACTTCAGCCTCGACCACCTGTCCACGCTCATCTTCGACGAAGCCGACCGGATGCTCTCGATGGGCTTCTACCCCGACATGCGCGAGATCCAGCGATACCTGCCCAAGCGCGAGCTGCATACCGGCATGTTCTCGGCCACTTTCCCCTCGGCGGTGATGCGCGTGGCGCGGGCCTTCATCCGCGAGCCGGAGTTCATCAGCCTGAGCAGCGACCACGTCCACGTCACCGAGACCGAGCACAGCTTCTACATCGTCCCCGGCATGGACAAGGAACGCAGCCTGATCCGCATCATCGAGGTCGAAAACCCCGAATCGGCCATCATCTTCTGCAACACCAAGATGCGCGTCCACCTGGTGACGGTCATCCTGCAACGCTACGGCTACGACGCCGACGAGTTGAGCGCCGACCTGCCGCAGAATGCGCGGGAGCAGGTACTCAAACGCCTGCGCGAGGGCAAACTGCGCTTTCTGGTCGCCACCGACGTGGCCGCCCGCGGCCTCGACATCCCCGAACTCTCGCACGTGATCCAGTACGAGCCGCCCGAAGACGTGGAGAGCTACATCCACCGCGCCGGGCGGACGGGACGGGCCGGGGCCAGCGGCACGGCCATGTCGCTGGTCAGCCTGGCCGAAAAACACCTGATAGACCGGATTGCCAAAGCCTACAAAATTGACATGCAGCAAAGCGAGCTTCCCACCGAGGAAGACGTGGAGGCCCTGGTTGCCGAGCGGCTCACCGCCCTGCTCGAATCCCGCCTGCGGGAGCGGGACAAACTCCAGGCCGAACGCAGCAAACGCTTCGTCCCGCTGGCGCGAGACCTGGCGGATAACGAGGACGAATTGCCGGTCATCACCATGCTGCTCGACGATTACTACCAGCAGGCCCTTCACGCCCCCGTCTCGCCCCCGGATGAGCGGCCGGCTCCCGTTTCGACAGCCAAACCCGGGTCCGGGCGACGCCGCGGGGGCCGCCGCCCGCGGCGGAGATAAGCGTTGTGTAAGATATCGTCAATTTTGCAAACCGGCGATTGACCGATTTCAAAGCTATACGTTATAATAGCGTGCCAGTCCGCCCGAACAGGGCTTGCAATTATTCTTTTACGTGAGGTAATGGATGACAAAGAGAACCTATCAACCCAAGATCCGCCGCCGCGTCCGCGTGCATGGATTCCGCTCGCGCATGGCCTCGGCCGACGGCCGCAAGGTGCTCAAGCGCCGACGACTGAAAGGCCGTTACAAGCTGACCTCCACGGCCAACGAGCACATCAAGCGGATTCGCTGGTAAACCACCTGCGGCGCGGCCTGGGGAAAACTCAACGCCGCGCCTGACTGGACCTTAACTGGATAACGTTTGAGGCACGGGTGAAGCGTCAGTTCCGGCTGACCCGGTCAACCGATTTCAAGCGGGTGCGGCGAAATGGCAAGTCTTATGCCCACCCGCTTGTTGTGTTGGTGGCCCTTCCGGGCGAAGCGACCCGCCTGCGCATCGGTGTGACCGCCGGACGCTCGGTGGGTAAGGCCGTCAGGCGCAACCGGGCGAAACGCCTGCTGCGGGCCGCAGCGGCAGCTTACATCCCCGAACTCCCCCCCGGCTGGGACCTGATCCTGATCGCCCGCCCGGCCATCCTCCAAACGCCTTTCCAGCAGATCCGTCAGGCCATCGCCGAATTGCTTGGCCGCGCCCGGTTACAATCCCCGCATGGATCGTGAATTTTACCTGCCGAACGAATATCCAAGTGAACCGCGCTTGCGCGACCTGCCGCGCACGCCGCGGTATTGGCCGCGCCTGGCGCTCCTGGCCCTCATCCGCCTGTACCAGAAGACCATCTCGCGCGGCTTGCCGGAGGGCACCTGCCGTTTCTACCCGTCTTGTTCCCATTACGGCTACCAGGCCATCTACAAGTACGGCGTATTGAAAGGCTCGGTCATGGCGACCTGGCGGGTATTGCGTTGCAACCCGTTCAACCCTGGCGGGTATGACCCGGTTCCATAGTAAAGGAAAGAAGAAAGAAGAACCTGAATGAAGGTTAAACCTGTTGTATTTTTTCTCGTCCTGGCCGCGGGCCTGCTGCTCGGCGGATGCGCGACCAGCCTGCCTACCAACAGTTGGCCGGGACTGACCGCCGCCGGCAGCACGGCCTACCTGGCTTCCGGCCAGCACGTGTATGCCATCAACCTGAACACCCATGCCGAAGTCTGGCGTTTCCCTGAAGAGGCCCAAAACGGGACCCTCTTCTTCAACACCCCGGTCCTGACCGAAGATGGGCAGCTCATCATCGGCAGTTCCGGCACCGACCACAACCTGTACAGCATAGACGCCGCCACCAGCGACGAGAATTGGGTTTTCAGCGGGGCCTCGAAACCCTGGATGGGACCCGTGCTGGCGACCCCCGAAGCCATCTACGCCCCCAACAGCAACGGGACCCTTTACGCGCTCGACCCCGCCACCGGCGCCGAACTCTGGAACTTCACGGCCACCGACGCCCTCTGGGGCCAGCCCGCCACCGACGGTGAACGCATCTTCATCGGCTCGCTGGACCATTTCATCTACGCCCTGGACGTCCGGTCTGGCAGGCTGCTCTGGAAAACCGAACTGGAAGGCGCCATCGCCGGAGGCCCCGTCGCCGGGCCGGACGGCCTGATCTACGTGGTCTCGTTCAGCAACACCGTCAAGGCCTTGAGCGCCGTCACGGGTTCCGTCCAGTGGACAGCCGAGACCGAAGCCTGGGTCTGGAGCAGCCCGGTCCTGCGCGAGAACGTGCTCTATTTCGGCGACCTGAACGGCACGCTCTACGCCCTGGACGCGTCAGACGGCAGCCAGGTCTGGGAACCGCAGCAGCCCAACGGTCCCGTAGTGGGCCGCCCGCTGGTCACGGACGGAGCGGTCATTTTCGCCGGGGAAGACGGCAAAGTCGTTGCCATCAACTTCGACGGGAAATCCATCTGGCCCAACGAGTTCGACGGTAAAATCTACACCACACCGGTCGTGGCCGGGGACTACATCCTGATCGCCCCCATGAATGCTGAATTTTCCCTGGTCGCCCTGACCTCGAACGGGGCGCAGGCGTGGACCGTCCCGCTGCTCAAGTAGGAAACGGAATAAATTATGTGGAATACGCTTATCGTTTATCCTTTCACCAACGCCCTGTTGTGGATCTATGGCATCATCGGCAACAACTTCGGGCTGGCGATCATCCTGTTTACCATCCTCATCCGCGCCCTGACCTACCCGCTCACCGCTTCCCAGATGAAACAGACTGCTGCCATGCAGGAGATGCAGAAATCCAAGCAATGGCAGGAGATGCAGAAGAAATACAAGGACGACAAGGAACGCCTGGCCCAGGAGCAGATGAAACTGTACAAGGAGTTGGGCGTCAACCCCTTCGGCTCCTGCCTGCCCACCCTGATCCAGTTCCCGATCATCATCGGCCTGTACCAGAGCATCGTCCGCGCCATGGCCTCCACGCCCCTGCAAATGCTCGATCTGACCCGGGCCATCTACCCCTTCATGAACGTCTCAGACATCATCCCGCTCAACAGCAAATTCCTGTGGATGGACCTGGGTGCGCCCGAAAGCCTGACGATCTTCGGGATCGCCATCCCCTTCCTGGCGATCGTCGTGGCCGCCACCACCTGGGTGCAATCCAAGCTGACCATGCCGCCGCCCGCGACCAACAACCCCGGCGACCCCAGCGCCCAGATGGGCCAGTCCATGACCCTGATGATGCCCCTGATGCTCGGATGGTTCACCTACATTTCCCCTGCCGGGCTGGGGCTCTACTTCCTGGCGGGTAACGTGGTCAGCGTGATCCAGTATGCCATGATGGGCAAAGTGGATTGGAAGAACCTTTTGCCCAAACAGGCCGCCCAACCGAAAAAGAAGTAACCCATCGTAAGGAGGGAGCTACCATGTCCGAGAAAGCCACACTCGAAGTCATCGCACCCACCGTCGAAGAAGCCTTATCGAAAGGACTGGCCGAGCTGGGATTGCCAGCCGAGGCCGTCAGCATGGAAGTGCTGGATGCAGGCAGCAAGGGATTCCTGGGACTGGGCGGCCGCCAGGTGCGCATCCGCCTGACCGTCAAAGGCCCGGAAGAGGAGCCTGCTCCCGCCAAAGCGGAGAGGCCGGCTCCCAGGCCGCAGGCCGCCAAACCCCAGCCCAGGCCGGAACCCAAACCTGCGCCCAAACCTGAGACCAAGGCCGAGGCCGCGCCCGAAACCGGAACTGAAGCCCCGGTGTCCGGCCAGGACCCGGCGGTCAGGCTGGCCGAAGAGACCCTCTCCACCCTGCTCGAAAAGATGAAGGTCAAGGCCAGCGTCTCGGCCCAACGCGACGACTCGGACAGCGACCGGGCCGTCATCCGGGTGGACATTCGCGGCGACGACCTGGGCGTGCTGATCGGCCGCCGCGCCGAAACCCTCAATGCCCTGCAATACGTCACCTCCCTGATCGTGGGCAAACAACTCGAACAATGGGTCCAGGTCACGGTGGACGTGGAAGGCTACCGCAGCCGCCGCGAACGCCAACTGCGCCAGATGGCCCGTCGCATGGCCGACCAGGCCACCCGCTCCGGGCGGCAGCAGACCCTCGAACCCATGCCCGCCGCCGAACGGCGCATCATCCATCTTGAGCTGCGCAACAACCCGCAAGTCGAGACCCAGAGCGTGGGCGAAGAACCCACCCGCAAAGTGACCATCATCCCCAAGCAGTAAGCAGCCGGATGGGTTGAGGCGCAACTTGGTTCATCTAATTCCCAAAAGTTTGGTAAAATCAAGTGCTTTTTTGACAGGGTAATCCAGTCCTGCGGGGAGCGACCTTTCCCGCACCCCTCACCCCGCAAGGACTGACACACCAACTGACCGGCAAACAACAATCCGAAGGAGAAAGTTTTCGATGGTTCGTATTCGTCTGCGACGCGTTGGCCTGAAAGGCCAGCCTTCATACCGCATTGTGGCTGCTGAAAAGGAAAGCCCCCGTGATGGCCGATTCCTGGAAATCCTGGGCTTCTACAACCCCCGCACAGACCCTGCCACGGTGCAGATCAAGGAAGACCGGATTTACGACTGGATGAGCAAGGGCGCTCAGTTGAGCGACTCGGTCGAGCAGGTTTTCAAGAGCGCCGGTGTCCTGGACCGTTACGCCCGCTTCAAGACTGGCGAAGCGGTCGAGACCCTGGTGGCCGAATCTGAAAAGATGCAGGCCGAGCGCAACGCCAACCCCAAGACTCGCCAGAATTGATCCGATCTCCCCGCTGAAGGGGCAACTTATGAAAGATTTGATCGAGTACATCGCCCGCTCCCTGGTCGAAAACCCCGAAGCTGTTGAGGTGCATGAGTTCCGCACCGGCGGACGGGTCAAGATCGAGCTGCGGGTGGCGAAAGACGACATGGGCCGCGTGATCGGCAAAAGCGGCCGCGTGGCAAACGCCATCCGTACCCTCATGCGGGTCGCGGCCGAGCGCACAGGCCAGCAGGTCACGCTCGACGTGGTCGAACCCTGATGCCCCGTACCAAACCTCCAGCCCAGGCTGGGTCAGGCTCGCCCCCCGTCGGCGAGCCTGTCTATTTGGTGGTGGGCAGGCTGCGCAGGCCCCACGGCCTGCGCGGCGAAATCCTCATGGAAGTCCTCACCGATTTCCCTGAGCGCCTCAAGCGCGGCAAACAGGTCTTCATCGGCGACGACTACACCCCGCACACGATTTCCGCCTGCCGCCGCCACAACGACGGCCTGTTGCTCACCTTCGAGGGCTGCACCGACCGCGATGAAGCCGCCAAACTGCGCAACCAGGACGTTTTCGTCCCGACCGGGAGCCTGCCCGCACTGTCCGAAGGCGAATATTACCACCACCAGCTCGTCGGGCTGAGCGTAGTCACCGATACCGGCCGCTCGCTCGGCGCGCTGGTCGAGGTCATCGAGACCGGGGCCAACGACGTTTACGCCGTGCGGGACGAGAACGGGCGCGAGGTGCTGCTCCCGGCCATCCCCCAGGTCGTCCTAGACGTGGACCTGGATTCCGCCACGATGCGCGTCCACCCGCTCGAAGGCCTGCTGGACGAGTAGCCTGATCCTGTTACGAGGGGCCATGTCTGATCCGCGACGCTTCTGGATGGGCTTCACCCTGGTCAAAGGCATCGGCGCGGCGCGCCTGCAAATGCTCCTGTCGCATTTCGGGGATGTCGAAACCGCCTGGAGCGCGTCCCCCGCGGCCCTGAAAGCCGCCGGTCTCAGCGAAAAATTGACCGGGCGACTCGTCCAGGTGCGCGAAAAAGCCGACCTGTCCCGCCTGCTCGAACAGGCCCTCGCCAGCGGCATCCAGGTGCTCACCTGGGAAGACCCCGCTTACCCCCCTTTGCTCAAGGAAATAGACCAACCCCCGCCCGTGCTCTACCTGCGCGGCGAGATCACCGATGAAGACGGCTGGGCGGTCGCCATCGTCGGCACCCGGCGCGTCTCCCCCTACGGCCGCCAGGTGACCGAGGAGATCGCCTCCTTCCTGGCCGCCAACGGCGTGACGGTCGTCTCGGGCCTGGCCCGCGGTGTGGATGCCATCGCCCACGCTGCCGCCATGAAGGCGGGCGGCCGCAGCCTGGCCGTGCTCGGCTCCGGTGTGGACCGCATCTACCCGCCCGAAAACCGCCAGTTGGCCGAAAAAATGACCGGCCAGGGCGCAATCGTCAGTGATTACCCGCCCGGCACCCCGCCCGAGGGTCCGAACTTCCCGCCCCGCAACCGGATCATCTCCGGGTTGTCGCGGGCGGTGATCGTCGTCGAAGCCGGGGAGACCAGCGGCGCGCTCATCACCGCCGGGTTCGCCGCCGAGCAGGGACGCGAGGTCTTCGCCGTGCCTGGCAACATCCTGGCCCCGCAGAGCAAAGGCACCAACAAGCTCATCCAGGACGGCGCCCGCCCGCTCCTGAACGCCAGGGACGTGCTGGACCTGCTCAACCTGGCCCAGGTCGGTGAGCAGCGCCAGGCCCGCAAGGTACTGCCCTCCGACCCGACCGAGGCCCGCCTATTGGAGGCCTTCGGCTACGAACCGCTCCACGTGGACGAGATCCGCAACCTGACCGGCCTGCCCATCGAGCAGGTCTCCGCCACCCTGACCCTGATGGAACTGAAAGGCATGGTGCGCCAGGTGGGAGGCATGAACTATATCGCGGTTCGTGAGGTACAATCGGACTACGAAACTTGAGGAGAGAGGTGTTTCCCGGACACCCATTCGTAATTCACCATGTTGGAACATACCTATGCTGTGATCATGGCTGGCGGGGGCGGGACGCGCTTATGGCCGGTCTCGCGCCGCAGCCACCCCAAACAGGTCATCCCGCTGGTCGAAGAGCGCACGCTTTTCCAGACCACGGTCCAGCGCCTGGAGGGATTATTCCAGCCTGCCCACATTTTCGTCGTCACGGTCGAGGAACAGGCCGAGGCGCTGATGGCCCAGGCTGCCAACATCCCGGCTGGAAATTTCCTGCTCGAACCCGAGCCGCGCGGCACCGCCTCGGCCATCGGCCTGGCGGCGGCGGTTTTACGCCAACGCGACCCGCAGGCGGTGATGGTTTCCCTGCACTCGGACCACTACATCCGCAACCAGGACCTGTTCCACCTGCTCGTGCGGGTGGCGGTGGACGTGGCCAACACCGGGTATCTCGTCACCCTCGGGATCACGCCGACTTATCCGGCAACGGTGTACGGCTACATCCAGCGCAGCGCCATCCTGCCGGAGAAATTCGGCTACCCGGTCTATGGCGTGCTGCGCTTCAAGGAAAAACCGGATGAACGCCAGGCGCGGGAGATGATCTCCCGGGGCGACCACTACTGGAACTCCGGGATGTTCTTCTGGAAAGCGGATAACATCCTGGCCGAGATCGAACGCCAGATGCCGGAGCTGGATTCGGCCCTGGACCGGATTGGCGCGGCCTGGGATACGCCCGAACGGGATTCCGTCTTGAAGCAGCTCTGGCCCGGCCTCGACAACGTGACTGTTGACTACGGCATCATGGAAAACGCCGACAGGGTTGCGGTCTTGCCCGCAGGAGGGTTAGAATGGAGCGATATCGGCAACTGGAATTCGCTCTTCGACGTGCTCCTGCCCGACAAGGACGGCAACATCGTCTTCAGCGGCCACCATATCCCGCTGGATACCTCCAGTTCGCTGGTGTACGGCAACAAGGACGACCGCCTGATCGTCACCATCGGCGTGGACAACCTGATCATCGTGGATGCCGGTGACGTACTGCTGGTTTGCCGTAAGGATCAGGCCGCCAGGGTGCGTCAGGTGGTGGATTCTTTGAAAAATTCTGAACGCGAACGCTACACATAGGAGGCATTTATGGAAGCCTACTGTATGAAATGCAAAACCAAACGCGAACTGCTAAACCCGGAGGCCATGTTCAACAAGTCCGGCGCGCCGGTGACGCGCGGCGCCTGCCCGGTCTGCGGGACGGCGCTCTACCGCACCGGGCGGACGGAGGCCCACGCCGGCATGACCGCGCCCAAGAAGGAGATCCAGCGTTCGGGGAAACTCGTGATCGTCGAATCCCCGGCCAAAGCCCGGACCGTGGGCCGGTTCCTCGGCAAGGGATACACGGTCAAGGCCTCGGTCGGGCACGTGCGCGACCTGCTCCGTTCGCAGTTGTCGGTGGACGTGGAGAACGAATTCCAGCCCAAGTACCGCGTCCCCAACGAAAAGAAGGACGTGGTCAAGGAACTCAAGAAACTTGCCAAAGAATCGGCTGAGATCTACCTGGCGACCGACCCCGACCGCGAAGGCGAAGCCATCGCCTGGCACTTGATGGAAGCCGCGGCCATCGAACCGGAGATCGCCCGCCGGGTGGTCTTCCACGAGATCACCGAACCGGCCATCAACGAGGCTTTCTCGCACCCGCGCCAGATCAACATGGACTTGGTCAACGCCCAGCAGGCCCGCCGCGTGCTCGACCGGCTGGTGGGGTACAGCATCAGCCCCATTTTGTGGGAGAAGGTCCGCAGCCGCCTCTCGGCAGGACGGGTCCAATCGGTGGCGCTCAGGCTCATCGTCGAGAGGGAGCGGGAGATCGAGGCTTTCGTCCCGGTCGAATATTGGACCATCGAGGCCGAACTCCGGCCCGGGTCGCTCAAATCCACATTCATTACCAAGCTGGCCAGGATTGACGGCCAGGAACCCGAACTGCCCAACGAAGAAGCCGTCCGGCCTTACCTGGTGGACATGGAAAAGGCGGCTTACGCGATCACGAAGATCAAACGCGGCGAGCGCCGCCGCAAGCCGTCCGCGCCGTTCACCACCTCCACCCTCCAGCAGGAGGCCTCCCGCAGGCTCGGGTTCACCGCCAAGCGGACGATGGCCCTGGCCCAGGGGCTGTACGAAGGCCAGGACGTGGGCGAAGGCGGGACGACCGGCCTGATCACCTATATGCGCACCGACTCGACCAATGTCTCCGAGCTGGCCCGGAAGGAAGCCCGCGAGTACGTGATGGGCAAGTACGGCGGGGATTTCCTGCCGCCCGTTCCGCCGGAGTACAAGACCAAATCAAAGGGCGCTCAGGAGGCTCACGAGGCCGTCCGCCCGACCTCGGCGATGCGCGACCCGGAGAAGGTCAAGCCTTACCTCGACCCGGCCATGTTCAAACTCTACCAGCTCATCTGGAAGCGTTTCGTCGCTTCACAGATGGAAGCGGCGGTCTACGACACGCTGCAAGTGGAAGTGACCGGCCAATCGGACCACACCTACCTGCTGCGGGCTTCGGGTTCGGCGGTCAGGTTCCCCGGTTTCCTGGTGGTGTACGAGGAGGCCAAAAGCGAGGACGCCAAGCCGGATGACGAAGAGAACGTGCGCATCCCGGCCGGAATCGAAGAAGGCCAGAAACAGGAACTGGTGCGCCTGATCCCCGAACAACACTTCACCCAGCCGCCGCCGCGTTTCTCGGAAGCAACGTTGGTGGCAACCCTCGAAGAATACGGGATCGGACGCCCGTCCACCTACGCCCCGACCCTGTCCACCATCCAGCAGCGCGGCTACGTCGAGCGCCTCGAAAAGCGCCTCGTCCCGACCGAAACGGGCGTGCTGGTCAACGACTTGATGGTCAAATACTTCCCCAACATCGTGGATACCGGCTTCACCGCCAACATGGAAGAAAGTCTCGACAAGGTCGCCTCCGGCGACAGCGACTGGGTCAAGGTGATGGACGTGTTCTACGGGCCGTTCTCGCAGCAGGTGGCCGTCGCCCAGTCCGAGATGCCGGTCACCAAATCCGGGCCGGAGCCGATCGGGCGCGCCTGCCCCGACTGCGGCAAGGAGCTGGTCATCCGCTATGGGCGCTACGGCAAATTCATCTCGTGCAGCGGATTCCCCGAATGCCGCCACACCGAACCCTGGCTGGAGAAGATCGGCGTCACCTGCCCGAAGGACGGCGGCGAGATCGTCGAGCGCAAGACCCGCAAGAACCGCATCTTTTACGGCTGCTACAATTACCCGAACTGCGATTTCACCTCGTGGAAGCGCCCGCTGGCCCAGCCCTGCCCCAAATGCGGCGGGATGCTGGTGGTCGCCAACAAGCGCGAGGCGCAGTGTATGGCCTGCGAAGAATCGTTCCTTCTGGATGAAGTCATTCCAGAATCGGCGTAGATTTGTCAAAACCGGAGCGCAAGTTTCAGCTTGCAGTTGGCGGACTGAAGTCCGCACTCCAATTTCAGGAGATGGATAATGTTTTTTCTATCTGGTGTTTTGCTTAGCGGCGTAAGCGACAAGCTCGCTTACCTCGACCCTGGTTCCGGCAGTTTCCTGCTGCAACTGTTGATCGCGGCCCTGCTCGGCGCGGGGATCGCCCTGCGGGCCTCGTGGGGCAAGATCAAGGGACTGTTCGGCGGCAAACCGGCCAAAGACGAAGACGCTGACGAAGACGACGATGACTAAAGGGAAACTTCCCGCCTCGTTCCGGGACCCGAGCGGGTTCCTGTTCACCCGGGAGGGTGTGCTCTACCGGCAGGTCAACCGGGAGTACACCGACGAGTACGGGATGTTGATGCGTTCCGGCCTGTACGAGAAACTGGTCAAGGCCGGGCTGCTCGTCGCCCACGAAGAAGTCGAGGCCCAACCGGCGGAGCCGCTGCTGGCTTTCAAGGTCATCCGCCCGGAGCGGGTCCCGTTCGTCTCGTATCCCTACGAGTGGTCGTTCAGCCAGTTGAAAGACGCCGCCCTGCTGACCCTGCGCATCCAGAAGCGGGCGCTCAAGGCGGGCATGTCGCTCAAGGACGCCAGCGCCTACAACGTCCAGTTCGTGGACGGCAGGCCGCTGTTGATAGACACGCTTTCCTTCGAGATTTACAAAGAGGGATTGCCCTGGGTGGCTTATCGCCAGTTCTGCCAGCATTTCCTGGCCCCGCTGGCGCTGATGGCCCACACGGACGTTCGCCTGGGCCAGTTGCTGCGGGTCTACATTGACGGCGTTCCGCTTGACCTGGCCAGCCGCCTGCTCCCCTTCCGCACCCGCCTGGACTTTGGCCTGTTGACCCATCTCCACATCCACGCCGGCGCCCAGAAGCGTTATGCCGGCGAAGCCATCCAGGAGCAGAAATCCCGGGCCGGGATGAGCAAACAAGCCCTGCTGGGCCTGATCGAAAATCTCGAAGCGACCGTCCAAAAACTGGCGTGGAAACCCGGCGGCACCGAATGGGGCGATTATTACGACATCACCAATTATTCCGATGCCGCCTTCGCCCATAAAAAGGAATTGATCACGCGCTGGGTCGGGCACGTCAAGCCGCGCCTGGTCTGGGACCTGGGGGCGAATACCGGCGTCTTCAGCCGTATCGCCAGCGAAGCCGGATACCAGACGGTGGCCTTCGACATTGACCCGTCAGCGGTGGAGAAAAACTATTTGCAGGTCCAGGCCGAAAAGTCCGGGAAGCTGCTGCCGCTGGTGCTCGACCTGACCAATCCCAGTCCGGCCCTGGGCTGGGACAGCCGGGAGCGCGACTCTTTCGGTCAACGCGGCCCGGCGGACATGGTCTTTGCCCTGGCGCTGGTTCACCACCTGGCGATCTCCAACAACGTCCCGCTGCCGGAACTGGCCCGATTTTTCCACCAGGCGGGCAGGTGGCTGGTGCTGGAATTCGTCCCCAAGTCCGATTCGCAGGCGCAGAAATTGCTCGCCAGCCGGGAGGACATCTTCCCGAACTATTGCCGCCAGGTGCTGGAGCAGGTCTTCTCGCCGCGCTTCATCATCCACCAGGCCGTGCAGGTGGGTGATTCTGAACGGATTTTGTATTTAATGGAGGCCCGCAAAAACGTTGTCTAACTGGCAAGATTCAGTATAATAAAGATGCTCATTTGTTCGTGTTTTGAACGGCGGTGCAATTACAATAACTTTTTCACGGGCGATTGAAAGGAGCCAAAATGGATTCCATATTCGAGAGATTGAAGAACCCTGTCGCCGCGGGAATAGCAGGTATTTTGGGCGGGCTATTGGTCGGCCTTCTGATCGGCTGGGTGCTCTGGCCGGTGAAATACGTGGATACCACGCCGGATTCCATGCGGGCCGACCTCCAGGAAGATTACCTGCGCATGGCCATCGACTCCTTCCAATTGACGGGGGACACCGAACTGGCGCTCCGGCGTTACGCCAACCTGGGCGACCAGGCCGAAGCCAACCTGCTCGTGGTCCAGCAGGCGCCGGGTGCGCAGGACGTGGGGACCATCGTCACTTATACCCAGTTGATCAATGCGGCGATGCCTCCCGAAACTGTAACGCCTGAAACCCCGGCTGCGGGGCCGTCCTGGCTGGTGTACGTGATCGGGTTCGGGCTGTTGTTCATCGTCGGCGTGGGCGCGGCGGCTTACCTGCTCCTCTTCCGCAGGCCCCGCACCAGCACCGCGGAAATGACCCCGGCCCAGCAGGCCCGCGCCCTCTCCCGCCAGACCGAAGTGGTGGATTACGAAGCCATGGGCCAGGCCCCGCCCATTTCCCAGTTCGTCACCACCTACGTGATCAAGGATGACCTGTTCGACGACTCCTTCAGCATCGATTCGCCCTCGGGCGAGTTCCTGGGCGAGTGCGGGGTCGGCATCTCGGAGACGATCGGCGTCGGGGACCCGAAGAAGGTCACCGCTTTCGAGGTCTGGCTCTTCGACAAGAACGACATCCAGACCGTGACGAAAGTCCTGATGAGCGCCAACGCCTTCAACGACCTGGCCACCCGGCAGCGGCTGGCCGAGAAGGGCGAACCGGTGCTGGTCGAACCCCAGCGCCAGGTGGTGCTCGAAACCCAGACCCTGCAACTGGTCGCCACCGTCTCGGACACAGCTTACGGCGACGGCCCGCTGCCGCCCTCCAGCTATTTCGACCGCTTGACGCTGGAACTGGCCGTCTGGCAAAAAGAAACCGCATAGCAGGCCGACTCAGATAAAAAACTTCCGAAGCCTCTCTGACTTCGGAAGTTTTTGCTTACTCAATCTTGACGATCTTGAGCCTGATCGTCCCGCCGGGGGTTTCGGCCTCCACCACGTCCCCGACCCGGTGGTCGAGCAGGGCGCGCCCGATGGGGGATTCGTGCGAGATCTTGCCGTTGCGCGGGTCCGCTTCCTGGGCGCCGACCAGGTGATAGGTCTCTTCGGGGTAATCATCCTCCTGGATCGTGACGCGCACGCCCAGGACGACCTGGTCCTGGCTCCCGGCCGGTTCCTCGATGAGGACCGCGTTGCTCAGGATGTATTCCAGTTCCTGGATGCGGCCTTCGAGGAAAGATTGGTCTTCCTTGGCCTTGTGGTAATCGGCGTTTTCAGACAGGTCGCCCATCTGGATGGCGGAACGCAGCCGCGCCGCCAGTTCCTCGCGCCGGGGGCCTTTGAGTTCGGCCAGTTCCGCTTTCAGGCGGGCGTGGCCTTGCGGGGTCAGGTAAGAGGGTTCATTCATGGTGTCTTTCCTCGTAGGGTAATCAAAATGACCGCTGCCGGTCAGGCAGCGGTCACTGACGGGCAATGGTGGGATTCAGGGCTTCTCGGTCGGGTCGAAGAGTTTGCGGTACTCTTCGATGGCGAAACGGTCGGTCATCCCGGCGATGTAGTCGCAGATGGTGCGCTCGTGGCCGCGGACTTCGATCCATTTTTGCATGTGCTCGGGCAAGATGGCGGGCTCCTCGACGTAGGCCTGGAACATCTCGGTCAGGATGCGCTCGGCCTTGGTCGCCATGCGGACGACGCGGTGGTGGCGGTAAAGCCTGGAATAGAGGAAATCCTTGAGTTCCCGGTTGCGGCGCTGCATGTCTTCGCTGTAACCGATCACGTTGCGGTTGAGTTTCTGCAAATCGAGCGGCGATTTGGCTCCGCTCTCGGCGATGCGCCCGGCTGTAGCGTGGACCACATCCGTGACCAGCAGGCCGATCAAGTGGCGGATGATGCGGTGTCGGGCGGTTTCCTCCAAGGTGGGGCCGCGCCAGTTGAAGGTCTCGACCAGGATTTCCCACAGCGAGATGCCGGAGAGCATGAACGGGGTGATCATGCCGGAGCGCAGGCCGTCGTCCAGGTCGTGGGCGGTGTAGGCCAGTTCGTCGGCGATGTTGGCGATCTGGGTCTCCAGGTTGCCGCGCAGTTCGGGATTGAAGGCCTTCGCGTCCGAAACGTCGTACTCGGTCTCGTGCTTGACCATGCCCTCGCGGACCTCCCAGGTGAGATTCAGGCCCGGGAATTCGGGGTAACGCTGCTCGAGTTCGGTCACGATCCGCAGGGATTGTTTGTTGTGGTCGAAGCCGCCGAAATCCTTCATTAAACGGTTGAGAGCCACCTCGCCGGAGTGTCCAAAAGGAGAATGGCCGAGGTCGTGGGCCAGGCAGATGGCCTCGATCAGGTCTTCGTTGCCGCCCAGGGCGCGGGCGATGGTGCGCCCGATCTGGGCCACTTCGAGGGTATGGGTCAGGCGGGTGCGGAAGTAATCGCCTTCGTAGTTGATGAAGACCTGGGTCTTGTATTCCAGGCGGCGGAAGGCGGTGGTGTGCAGGATGCGGTCGCGGTCACGCTGGAAGGCGGTGCGGTATTCGGGTTCGTTGTCCAGGTAGGCGCGGCCTTTGGAGTCCCGGCTGCGCATCCCGTAAGGGGCCAGGCTCTGGTCTTCGATCTCTTCGAGTTTTACTCTGTCGAACAGCATCTTGTTCACTTTCTGAGACGGCAGACGGGGGCTCCGGGTTGAGTCCCCGCTGGGATTGGGAGTTCGAGTAGGGCGAGTGGGGGTCGAACCCACACGGTGTCTCCACCGACGGATTTTAAGTCCGTTGCGTCTGCCGATTCCGCCATCGCCCCGCAGGATGATTTTACCCCAAGCGGCGCACCCGTCAAGTTACGCATTTGCGGGGGATTTACAACGCGAAAGTCACGAATTAGCGGATGTCGCGAATTCATTATTTTTTCACGTTACTCGCTGGTTGGTGTCGTTCGCGTGAAGAATTTTATGCCGCGATGGGCTGTTTGCGCCAGTCTTTGATGATGAAGGGCAGGTAGAGCAGCAGGCAGGTGACCAACCCGATGGCCTCCATGTAGAGGATGTACCAGGGCCAGGCGGGGAGGGCGTCGAGCAGGCTGGCGGTCTCGGGCTTGTGGGCCACGAACATGTAGTTGCTGCCGATGGCCTGGTTGATGAAAAAGACCGCGACGAGATAAAGGTTCATGCCGACGAAGACCCGCCCAATGGATTTCCAGGTGGGGCGGAATCCCTCGACCGTTGTCATGTAGATCGCCGAAGTGACGATCAGTCCGTGCGAAATGAAGGTTTGGAAGAAGCGGAAGTGGGGGAAGCCGAAAATGCCCAGGTCGGGGGTCAGCAGGGCCTGGAGCGCCCCGCCGATGCCCATGAAGTAAGAAAATTCGTAGATGGTGTAAATCCGGGTGACGAGCATGAGTCCACCCAGCCAGACGAGCACGCTGCACACGTGAAGCGGCAGCATGGTCTGGAGGTTCCACTGTCCCACCGAGGCGTTCCAGACGTGCCAGCCGATCTCGTTGGCCCACAGGACGATCGCCATCCCCCAGCGGACTTTGCGGAGTGTTGCTTCAGGCATGGATTTGAAACGCAGCAGGTAAAAGTTGAGCAGGACGATCAGTCCCAGGGCAACGAGGTGGGCCGCGCCCATGAACTGGAATGGCGCGCCGGTGTAATCCCAGGCAAACAAGTTCGACATAAGGCTCCTCCTCCAGTGACAGTTTTCGTTTCAAGGATATTTTATCCGAGAACTGTCCCGTTTCGGGCAAAATTGGCCTTGCTTGACAGGCCTTTGTTAGTGTGGGAGAATTCCATCGCTTTTCAGCAAAAACGCAGGAGATCCCGAATGATCGAAATTGATTTGCGTATCTATATCCTGGCTATCCTTAAAAAATGGAAATGGCTGGCCGGTTTTGCCGTCCTGGCGGCCATTATTGCCTTCGCATTCGCATCGCTTCTACCGAAGACTTATACCGCGACATCTGTAGTTGTCACCCAGCCAAGCAAATTTGCGATCAGCTTCGACGACAGCATTCAAAACAACAGGCAGACGCCTCCCTACAAAGCTATCCTCGACCTGGCCAATAGCACCGAGATTTTACGTCAGACATTCGACGCCTCCGACCTGGCTGCCAACCGGACGATGACCTTTGCTGCTTTCAAGGAGCAGGTCAGAGCCAAGACCGGCAGCGACCAAAGCTGGATCACGCTATCGGTATCCATGAGCGATCCGGCCCTGGCAGCGGACCTGGCTAACTCGTGGGCAAAATTCGTCGTGGCAGAAGCCAATCGTCTGTATAATCCCAATGACCCGTCCCAACTGGCTGTCTGGCAAGCCCAGCTTGATAGCGCTAAAGCTGCATTGGACTCGGCTTCCCAGGCGCTGGTGGAATTCAAAGCCACTGACCAGAGCGGGATCGTCAATAATGGATTGCAAAGTCTTTACAACCAACAAGCTGAATTTTTTACATTGCAGCGGTTATTGAGTGCTACTGCGGATAACGTTGTTGTGATACAGGAGCAACTCCAGGGTTTACCGGATGAAGAATTAAGCCCTTTGGGGGGCATAACCGTCCTTTTTTTGCAGGTGCAGTCTCTGGATAATGTCGTCGTTTCGGGTCCATTATCGAACCCGGACCGAATCACCATGCTCTCGGCACAGTCAGTCATGGCTAGTAACAGTTTTAGTTTCAACCTCCAATCCGATGTCCTCCCTGAGACGGTTGGTGAGCAGCGTCGCCTGCTGGATCAGATTGGCCGGACAATCGATCGCCGCCTGGAGCTTGTTTCTGATGGGCTGGAGGAGATTGAGGTTCAAGTCTTGGAATTACAGAAACAATATGAACTCGCCGTAATCCAGGAGAGTCAGCTCTCCCGGGCGTACGACCAGGCGAGCATCCTGTATTCCAGCCTGAAAAGCAAGTACGATGAGGTGCTGGTCGCGTCGAATATAGGGGATGATATTGTCCAGGTTGTCGAAAAGGCAATTTCACCAACCCGCCCTGAAAATACGAATAGCCTTATTATCGCCCTGGCAACCATGATCCTCGCTGTTTTGCTCGGAATTTTCGTCATCGTGCTGTCGGTTTGGTGGAATTCAGTCATGAAGATGAAATCCGAACCCCTGGCTTGACACGCGAGCAAGACTTCTCCAGAATGGACTTGTATAAATTTTCAAATCCGGCCGTCATGCGCCGCCCGTATTTGATCATCGGCGGGACAACCAAAGCGGCAACGACGTCCGTATATGCCTACCTGGGCGATCATCCAGAAGTCTGTGTATCCAATCTCAAGGAAACCCGCTTTTTCCTGGACGCGGACTATCCTCTTGAATCGAAATACCGGTTCGAGACGGATCCCGATAAATACGGCGATTTTTTCTCCCCGAAATCGGCGGATGTCAAACTGTGGGTGGATGCCACGCCCGATTATCTCTATTCCCCAGGCACGGCAAAACGCATCCGCTCGGCGCTCGAAGACGTGCGACTCGTCTTCCTGCTGCGCGAACCCATCTCCAGGGTCGTTTCATGGTATCGCTTTGCCTTGCAAAACAACTCGATTGGCGCAGAAGTCACTCTCGATGACTATATCCGCCAGCAGTTGGAACAGTCTGGTCGGTTGTCGCCGTCAGTGCCGCAGCATTTGCGGGCGGTGGAACAGGGCCGCTATGTCCATTATTTGCGCGGCTATTTCGATACCTTCGGCCGGGATCGGATTTTCGTCTCGTTCCTCGAGGATATTTCCAGGAATCCGCATCTGGTGATGCTGAGACTTTCGGAGTTTTCGGGGATCGCCCCGAAATTCTACGATGGCTATGAATTCAAAATCTTCAATCAAACCGAGAACCTGAAGCATCCCGCTGTTTTTGGCCTGATCCGTAAGTTGCGGTTCAGCCTGAATAAGCGCATCAACCGCCTGGGTTCGCTGCGCAGGTTCTTGAGAGGCATCAAACGCAAAGTCGAGCCTGCCCTGATAAATTCCCTTCGGAGTGAGGAACCCCGGCAATTGGATATGTCGGAAGCGGCCTGCGAATCCCTGAAAGCGTACTTTGAACCCGCCAACCAGGAATTGGCTGGCTTGCTGGGCAGGGAATTGCCGTGGTAATACCGTATTCCGGGTGACTTGTGGATGACTTGGATAACAAGCTCTTGAATAAAGAAAAAGTCTCACTCAAAACCCTCGGCCCTTACCTGGCATTGAGCCTTGTCGGCTCGGTGCTGGTGGCGTTTGCCGCTTCACTGGGATTCCCTCTGGGGCTGATTGCGCTTGTGGGATTGGCCGGGGCGATCATCGGGGGGATTCTGATCGTGGTTTACCCTCAAACAATGGTCTTGTTCCTGGTCGTCTACATGCCTTTGGAAAGTTTCCTCATCAAATTCACGCCCGGCCCGGAACAGGTTTACCTGGTGGCACAGCTGGGCAGTGAGGCCCTGGTTTATATCTTGTTTGCGGTTGTGCTTGCCAAGCGGATCTTGGCCGGGAAACCGATCCGGCACACGCCCATAGATTTATTGCTGATCCTGTTCGTGATCGGTGCTGTCCTGTCCATTTTCTTGAACGGAGCCTCCCCCTGGGCCAGCCTGTCTAATTTGCGGCCGATGCTGCGTTTCGTGCTCCTGTATTATGTGGTCGTGAACCTGGATTTTTCTGAAAGACAGGTCAATAGATTATTGTGGGCAATCCTGATAGGCGGCGCCATCCAAATCCTTCTGGGCGTTGTTCAACGTCTCGGAGGGGTACCGGTAAAAGCTGTGTTCGTCCCTCGGGCCAGCACGTTGGACGTCCTGGGGAAATCGCGTAATTTCGTCCTTTTGCAAAGCGGACGGGAACTTGGCAGTGTTTTCGGCACCCTGGGCGATACGCTCCACTTTGGCATTTTCATCTCGATTGTCTTGATCGTCTATCTGAGCAGGTTGAAACAGCTCACCTGGGCCAGCCTGCTGGTCATTTCGGCCCTCATGGGCGGGATCGCTCTGTCTTACGCCCGCGGCGTCTTTTTTTCGGCGCTGATCATCCTTATCGTTTGGTATGCTGTTTTTTATAGGCCGGTTTATATCCCCATCCTGGTTGGGACCGGCCTGGCCCTCGCGATCCTCGTTGGGGCGATGGTCCTGTTCGGGAGCCCGGCTGCCAACGAGCAATATTTCAATCCCCGGCAGACCGAAACGACCGCGGCCCGTAACCTGCTCTCCATTTTTTCGCAAAGTTACCTGGAGCGCGCCCGGAACCAGCGGCTTGGCGCGGTGATCTTCGTCCCACCGGTGATACTCAGGGAAAAGCCGGTCTTCGGCTATGGGCCGGATACCCCCCTGGCGCTCGAAAAATTATCCGAGACGGAACTGCCGGCCGTGTACCGGGTACTTCGAGAGAGTATTTTCGAAGACGTTTATTGGGTGGCGCTCCTGACCTATTACGGCTTATTTGGCTTTTTGATGTTCCTCGGCATCTTTTTAGCGGTATCCGCTACAGCCTGGAAAAAGCACCTCGACCGCGCCGCCAGCCCAACGTCCCGCGCGCTCGGACGGATGGCTTTCCTCATGGTCGTGAATGCCGTCCTCATCCTGTTTTTCTATCGCGCCCTTGAATTCAGGGTTTTTGGCTTTTACTTGTGGTTCCTGGCCGGGATCGCCATTTCGGATTCTTTTACCCGTCGCCAGGAACTGCTCAAACTTGAAAACAGGCAGGAACCGGCCTCGGGATAATTTATGGAACAGCCCACCCTCCCCAAATTCACCGCACTTTCTGACGCAACCGACGACATGAACACCCTGGCGCGGGGAGCAAGCACTGCCCTGGTCGGCAAGACTGTAGGCCGCTTTTTGCAGATGCTGGTGCAGATCGTCATTGGCCGGTTGCTCGGCCCGGCCCTCTTCGGCCTGTACAGCATCGGCCTGGCAGTGCTCCAGACGGTCGGCATTTTCCTGCAACTCGGCCTGGATAACGGCGTCATCCGCTACGGGACCTCGTTCTGGCAAAAGGACCCGCGCAAGGTCAACAGCATCGTCATTCGTTCGGTGACGTATGCCCTGATCTCAGGGCTGGTGATTGGGATTGGATTCTACCTCCTGGCCCCGTTCCTGGCGGTGACTTTCTTCAAAAAACCGGACCTCGAGCCTGTTTTCCGTTTATTTGCCTTTTCCTTCCCGTTTGCCAGCGCCCTGGGAGTCGCCGCAGCCGCCACGACCATTTCCCGCCGGATGAAATATTCGGTCATCGCCGAGACGCTCATCGTCCCGCTCGCCAATTTTGCTTTGGTCGTGGCCGCCAACCTGCTCCACACCGGGCTGACCGGCAGCATCGTTGCCACCGTATTATCTTTCGTGGTCGGGTTTGGTTTTGCCTTGCGTTACCTGACCATCCTGTTCCCCGGAATTTTCAAGAATGTCGAATTCCTCGAACCGACCCTTCGTGAAATCCTGCGCTTTTCCCTTCCTACGGCCCTGGCCAGTATGATCTACATGCTCATCCTGCGCGTCGACCGCCTGTTTGCCGGTTACTTCCTCACCGCCGCCGACGTGGGCAATTACCAGGCTATGACCCAGTTCTCCTTGCCGATCACCCTGGTGATGACCTCCTTCAACACCATTTTCGCCCCGATGATTGCCAGCCTGCACCAGTCTGGCCGTAAAACCGACCTGGAGGAACTTTATCGCATCAGCACCAAATGGGGCCTGTACATCGTCCTGCCGTTCGCACTGGTTATCCTGGCCGCGCCGGGCGAGATCGTCCCGTTGATTTTCGGGGATAAATACGCTGCTACGGCCTTGCCGCTGGTCATCCTGATGATCGCTGCCCTGGTCAACGTCAGCACCGGCTCAGTCGGGCGGATTTTGGTCATGTCGGGTTACCAGAACGACTGGCTTTGGCTGACCGCCGGCGCGTTCGTCGTGGACATCATCCTTTGCATCATCTTTATCCCGATGATGGGCATCGCCGGGGCCGCCCTGGGACCTTCGGTGGCGGTCATCGCCCTCATGCTGGGCGGACTGTGGCGGGTCCGGCAGGCGGTGGGCATCTGGCCCTACGACCGGCGCTACTGGAAAGGGGCCATCGCTACCCTCGTGACCCTGGCCGTCCTGCTCGTCTTGCGCCTGTTCGTGCTGCAAACCCCCTGGCTGTTCTTTACCCTGGCAATTATCCTGGCCTTTGGTGTCTTCGCCGGGACGTTGTTCCTGATTGGCCTCGACAAGGAAGACAAAACCTTCCTGCAAACCATTCTCAAGCGTTTGCGCAAGTATTCTGGCAACGCTGCGTAACGCAACATTCATGTTGCCCCGCCGGGATAAATCTCGCGTTACGATCACTAAATGCGAATACCATGCCTATGAAACCGATTGACATCATGATCGCCGGGGCCGAAAAAGCCGGGACCTCATCCCTGCAAAAATACCTGGCACAACACCCCAAAATCGCCAGCCACACCCGCCGCGAAATGACTTATTTCGTCAGCGACGAGGAGTATGCCCTCGGCTACGAAACGGTCGCGGCCCGTTACTTTGAATCGAGCGCCGCGCCGGTGATCCTTGCCAAAAGCGTCGGGGTGATGTACCTGCCCGCCGCCCTCCAACGCCTGCATAGTCACAATCCTGCCGTCCGGGTGGTGGTCTGCCTGCGTAACCCGGTCACTCGGGCCTACTCGTCCTACTGGTTTTCGCGGCGCATGGGCTGGGAAGACCTTCCGACCTTCGAAGAAGCCCTGCGAGCCGACCCGGCTCGCTTCCACGGCGACCCGGTGCGGGAACATGCCTGCGCTTACCTGGAGCGCAGCACTTACGTGACCCATATCCAGAACATCTACGCCCTCTTCCCTCGCGAACAGGTCCATATTTTCCTGACCGACGACCTGAAATCGGACGTGAAAGGCGTGTGCAACTCGATTTTCCAGGCCGCCGGGCTGGAGCCGTTCACCGTCAATGCTGAGCGGGAACACAACGTGGCTGCCCAGCCCAAATCGGTGGGGCTGGCGCGCTGGCTGAGTTCGACCTCGCCGCTCAAGAGGGCTTTGCGCAAACTGGTCGGCAGCCGTGCCCGTGACCGGCTCAAATCCCGGCTGCGTGAAATGAACGAGGAACTCTTCACCCCGCCGCAAATTGACGAGGCCACCCGTCAGCGATTGAACGCCCACTTTAAACCGTACAACGACCAATTGTCCGGGTTGATCGGGCGGGACCTCTCAGCCTGGGACCGGTAACCTGTCGTGCTGAAAATTTTATCCGTCTCCCAAAACTACCATCTCACCGGCGGCTCGGACCAGGTCTTTTTCCGCACCAACGCCATCCTGAGCGAAAACGGGCACACCGTCATCCCGTTCGCGGCGGCCAGCCCGAAGAACCAGCCGTCCGAATGGAGCGCTTACTTTCCTCCTGCCGCTGATTTCGAGCATCCCGGTCCGGCCGACCTGGCCCGCTACCTCTACTCGCCCGCCGCGGCCCGCGCCATCCGGCGCGTCATCGCCGACCACCATCCCGACATCGCCCACCTGCACATCTACTACGGCAAACTGACCGGCTCGATCCTGGCCCCGCTCAAAAAAGCGGGCATACCGATCGTCCAGACCCTGCACGAGTACAAGCTCGTCTGCCCGGTTTACACCCTCGTCTCCAACGGTGAAATTTGCGAAGCCTGCCAGGGGCGGCATTTCTACCAGGCTCTGCCGCGCCGCTGCAACCGCGGCTCGCTGGCCCGCACCGCTCTGAGTGTGGCCGAGAGTTACGTCTCGCGCTGGGCCGGGTCGATCTCGAAAGTTGACCATTTCATCGCCGTCAGCCATTTCATGCGCGGGAAAATGATCGAACTGGGCGTGCCTGCCGAAAAAATCACGACCGTGTATAATTTCGTGGATATTTCGACCGTGGAGCCGAATCCCGAGCCGGGAGGTTACCTGCTCTACTTCGGGCGCATCGAGCGGATCAAAGGCCTGCTCACGCTGCTCGAAGCGGCTGCCCCACTGACGCATCTCCCGTTAAAGATCGCCGGGGACGGCAACGCCCGGGACGAGGTGCAGGCTCTCATCCGGGAGAAGAACCTGGCGCATGTCGAGTATCTTGGCTTCAAATCCGGTACTGAACTATACGACCTGATCCATAACAGCCTGGCAGTGATCGTCCCCTCCGAGTGGTACGAGACCTTCGGCCTGACCATCGTGGAGGGGTTTGCCCACGCCCGCCCGGTGATCGGGAGCCGCATCGGGGCCATCCCCGAACTGATAGACGAGGGCCGGGACGGGTTCCTGGTCCCGCCCGGTGACGTATCCGCTCTCCGGGAGAAACTGCTCGAGGTGGCCGAAAACCCCGAAGCCGCGGCCCGAATGGGCCAGGCCGGCCGCCAAAAAGTGGAAAGCCTGTTCACGTCGCAGCGTTATTACCAGGAATTGATGGCGGTTTACGGGCGCTTTACGGGATAATATCTCGCAAAAAATCTCACCACAGAGACACGGAGTCACGGAGTTTTATTTTTATCTCAGTGTCTTCGCGTCTCCGTGGTTCAAAATGGGTTTGAGGCATCATGACCGAATCGCTTCTCGAACAAAAAATGATCATCGTCGTCGGCAACAGCCGCAGCGGCACGACCATGCTGGGGCGCATTTTAGGCCGCGCCGCGCAGGTTTACACTTTCAACGAGTTACATTTCTTCGAACAGGTGTGGCAGCCGCAGCTCCCGCCCGCGCCGGTGACGCCGGAGCAGGCCGCGACCCTGTTCGCCCGGCTGGTCAACGTCCAGCGGGACGGGTATTTCGAGCAGGGCGACCTGGAACCCTACCGGGGCGAGGCCGAATCCGCCCTGGCCGGGGTGGACGAGCCGTTGACCCCGCCTCTGGTCTACGCCGCCTTTGCCGGGTACGAAGCCGGGCGTTTTGGCAAGTCCATTCCCTGCGACCAGACGCCCCGCAACCTGTATTATGTGCAGGAAATCCTGGATTTATACCCGAACGCGGTCGTGGTCAACATCCTCCGGGACCCGCGCGGGGTGCTGCTCTCGCAGAAGAATCGCTGGCGGCGGCGCTCGATGAGCGGCGGCGGCGTGCCGCTCGGCCACCTCATCCGCCAGTGGGTGGATTATCACCCAATCACCATCAGCCTGATCTGGAAGGCGGGCGTGGCGGCTTACGAGCGGGTCACTGACCACCCGCGCGTGGTCGGCCTGCGCTTCGAAGACCTGGTCTCGGACCCGGAGACCACGATCCGCCGGGTGTGTGCGGCGGCTGGGATTCCCTTCGAGGCCGGGATGCTGGACGTACCCCAGGTCGGTTCGTCGCTTAAGCGGGACGCGCCCGACCGGCGCGGCATCAACCGCGAGGTGGCCGAGCAGTGGCGCAAAGGCGGCCTGTCCCGCACCGATTTGTGGATCAGCCAGAGGGTCACGCGGGCGGCGATGGCGCGTCACGGCTACCGGCCCGACCCGATCCGCCCTAATTGGCTTCTGCTGGCCTGGAGCGGCCTGACCTGGGTCGTCAAGGGCGGGCTGGCTTTCCTGTTCAACTTCCGCCGCAGCCGCAACCCGTTCAAGGCTGTCGCCCGGAGACTGGGATTTGGAAAGTAACAGAGAGTTCGTCGCACCTTCCTAAACGGGATTTTCCCAGGCGGCGGCGCATTCCGTTTAACGAGATTTTATTCAAGGGTCAGGTGCGACGCACCCGCAACCCCTGGAGTTTTATATGACCAACCCGAAACTGCCCAACCTGATCATCGCCGGTGTGACCAAAGCCGGGACGACCTCGTTGTTCATGTATCTGAAACAGCACCCCGACATCTGCGCCTCCAGCGTCAAGGAGACCTGCTACTTCCTGCCCGTGCGTTACAACACGCCGATGGAGCCGCTCTCGGTCTACCAGGATTTCTTCGCCGAATGTGGCGACACCAAATTTACGATGGAAGCCACCCCCGGCTATTACTACGGCGGCAAGCGCGTCGCCGAGGCCATCCGGGAGACGGTGGGGGATGCCTATGTCATCGTCGTGTTGCGCGAACCCATCAGCCGGATGTTTTCATTCTACAAGTATCTCAAAAGCCGCCTGATGCTGCCCAAAAAGATGACCTTTGGCGAATACGTCCGGCAATGCGAGCAGACGCCCGTCGCCCAGCGCCAAGGCCCGGACGGGGACCGCTTTTGGGGCATCGACGGCGGCTTCTACGACGATTACCTGCAAGATTGGGTGGAGGTCTTTGGCGAAAAACTGCGGATCGTTTTATTCGACGATCTGATGAATTCGCCGACGGAATGCTCGAAATCGGTTTGTGCCTGGCTGGGACTGGACGGGAGCCTCTATGACGGGATCCAGTTACAGGTCGAGAACCGCAGCGTGAACTTCCGAAGCGGGACCATGCAAAAGCTGGCGGTCGCGCTCAATGACGGGGCCGAGCAGTTCTGGCGTCGTTTCCCGCGCCTGAAACAAACTTTACGAGACTGGTACTACCGCATCAACGGCGAGGAGTTCGAGGAGCGCATCCCAGCCGAGGTGCGCCAGCATCTGAACCAGGTGTTCAGGCCGCACAACCAGCGCCTGGCCGAAGGCCTGACCGCCCTCGGCTACCGGGACCTGCCTGCCTGGCTGGGAGGGGCCGAGTGACCCAACGCATCGCCTTTGCCGGGACGCGCGGCGTGCCCGCCAATTACGGCGGCTTCGAGACCGCCGTGGACGAAATCACCCGCCGATTTGTAGCTGCCGGTTACGAGTGCGACGTGTTCTGCCGCCTGTCACATTCGGGTGAGCAGCTCGACACCCACGAAGGCCGCCGCCTGATCTACGTCAAGGGCGCCTCCCAGGCCTGGCTGGAAACCTTCGCCTCGGCCTTCCAGACCGGCTGGTACCTGCTGCGCCACCGCCGCCGTTACGACCACGTCTTCTGGTTCAACAACGCCAATTTCCCCGGCATCATGCTGACCCTGCTGGCAGGCATCCCGCTCACGGTCAACACCGACGGGCTGGAGTGGCGCCGCAAAAAATGGTCCTGGCCGTTCAAAGCCTACTACATGGCCACCTCCTGGTTCATCAGCCGGATCGTCCCGCGCCTGGTGTCCGATTCCTTCGGCATCCAGGAGTTTTACCGCAAAGTTTTCTGGCGCAAGACGATGATGATCCCCTACGGCATCCCGCGCCGGGTCGAGGTCAGCCCCGAAGAGCAGGCCGAAATCTTGCGGAACTACGGTTTGCAATCCGGGAAATACTTCCTGCAGATCACCCGCTTCGAACCGGATAACCTGCCGCTGGAGATCGCCAAAGGCTTTTTGGAGAGCGGATTGGGAGAACGCGGCTACCAGTACGTTGCCGTCGGCTATCGCGGCGACAGCCCCTACGCGCTGGCTCTCCACGAACTTTCTGGACGAGGGGGCGGGGTGCGGGTGTTGCCGGCTGTTTACGACCCGAAAGTTTTGTTCACCCTGCGCACTAACTGTTTCGCTTACGCCCACGGCAACTCCGTCGGTGGCACCAACCCCGCCCTGCTGGAAGCCATGTCCACCTGCCCGCGCATCCTGGCAATCGACGTCCCCTTCAGTCGGGAGGTGATGGCTGGGGCGGGGTTGTATTTCAAGCCGGAGGATATCGCAGCTGCCTTTCGCTGCATCATAGCCCAAGAATCCCAGCAAGAGGCATTTGCTGCTAGGGTGGATTGGTATAACTGGGATGACGTTGCTCTGGCTTATATTGCCATCCTGCACGGTGAGCAGGCCCTATATCGACAACCCACTAATCTCTTTCGAACCCCTGAGGCTTTCCGATGAAAAAAACGCAAGTAACCCTGACCGTGACCTTGTTGCTGGCCCTGTTCCTGGATACAGCTTGTTCGGTCTTTCTTGGGATCCCCAAAAGCCCGGCTAATATAGTTTTCATCCTAGTTGATGACATGCGTTACGACGAGGCTGAATTCATGCCCAATCTGCAAAAACTGGTTGCGGCGGAGGGCGTTACCTTCTCCAATTTTTTTGTCAATGTGCCTAACTGCTGCCCCTCACGGGCTACGATATTGCTTGGGCAGTACTCGCAAAACACCAGCATCCTGACCAACGCTGGGCAGTATGGAGGTTCTAACACTTTTCACCGCCTGGGCCGCCAAAACAGGGTCTTCCCGCTCTGGCTCCAGGCGGCCGGTTATCACACCGCCTATGTGGGTCGCTACCTGAACGGCTTTCCTGGCAACTTGCCCGAAGGTTACCTTCCGCCTGGCTGGGACGACTGGTCGCTAGGCGATACAGCCAAAACCGGCGAGATCGCTCTAAGCCAAATGCAGCATGCAATCGATGCGGGTAAACCGTTCTTCGTCCACATCTCTACCTTTGCGCCGCATTACATGCTGTCTAAAGATGGGCAGAAGACGCCTCCCCTGGTCAGGCCGCAATACAAAGACCTATTCATTGACCAGCCCCTGCCCCCCTCACTGGCCTTCAATGAGCAGGATATGAGCGACAAGCCCACCCACTTCCAGGGGGTTCCAATCATCTCGGTCGAAGACCAGGCCATGCTCCTCGACCATTACCAGAAACGGCTCCAATCCCTGCAATCAGTGGACGAAATCATTGGCTCGGTAGTCAAATTCCTGAAAGACAACGGGAAGCTGAATAATACCTATATCGTCTTCACATCTGACAACGGCTTCCAGTTAGGCGAGCATCGCATTGTGCTGGACAAGCATGTGGCCTACGAAGAATCGATTCACATGCCGTTCATCCTGCGCGGGCCGGGCGTGCCCAGAGGAGAGACTGTCGCGGCTCTAGCCGGGGATATTGACATTGCTGCCACCTTTGCCGAAATCGCCGGGGCCGACGTGCCCCAAGACGTAGACGGCGTTTCGCTCCTGCCCATCATCAAAGGCAAAAGCCCAAAATGCCGGTATGGCTTCCTCATCCAATACTGGAACAACGCCGAAAAAAATGCTTGGCCCACCCTGGGATTCAGCCTGGATTCCGCCTCCAGCGGCGCGGTTGATCCCACAATTGACCAGGAACTAGCCGGTTCGACCACCGTTTTTCACAGTTTCCGCGGTATTCGCACCTTGGAATTCAAATATGTGGAATACATCACCGGCGAAAAGGAGTTATACCTGCTCCAGATCGACCCTTATGAGTTGGACAATCGCATCAAGGATGCCAGCCCGGAACTTCAGGCGATCCTGTCCGATTGGGTGGATCGGCTCTCGCGCTGTTCCGGGGCTGCCTGCCGGGAGGCTGAAGCTAGTCCCCCCGAATTTGACATTTCCATGCTGCCGAAGTAACCCAGACCCCGCCAGGACTCAGTCCTGGCGGGGTCTGGGTTTCCGCTGAGGGGATGTCAGGGCTGGCTGCCCAGCACAAAGGCAAACAGGCCGAGCAGGATAAAAGCCATCGAAATCACATGGTCGCGGGTGATTTTTTCTTTGAGAGTGTAATGCGACATGACCATAATCAACACCTGGCTGACTGCTGCCCCGATGAACACTGTCCCGGCAGGGATTTTTTTGAGGGCTACATACGATGTGAACGGGGCGATGATGAAAAATGCGACTGACCAGAACAAGTGCCACCATTTTTTAGTGATGGCAAAAAGTTTATAGGTCACTTGGCCGATGGCAGTGACGACATAAGAAACCGATAGCGCCAGCCAGTATATCCACATGGGGTTAGATTATCTCCCTGGTTTTGATAACCCGGGCCGGGGATCCGGCCGCGACCGAATTTTCGGGAATGTCGCGGGTCACCACACTGCCTGCACCAATAATGCTGTTTGAGCCGATTGTCACTCCTGGCAGGATAATGCTATTCGCCCCGATCCAGACGTTGTCGCCGACGCGAATATCTGCACCAATGATCCGTGACAGGTCCTCGGTGTCGTGGGCGGCAGCGTAGAAACAGACATTAGGGGCGATGTAAACCTGGTTTCCGATCACAATCCGGCTTTTTTCCTTGAAACCGGGGTAAAACTGCCCACCGCGGTTGATGCTGACATTGTCACCTATCTCGACCAGCCACGGAAATTTGATGTACAGGTTGTAATCGAAAAAGGAATGCTTCCCGGCTTTACCGAGCATCAACTTGAGTCCGAAATTGCGGATAAATGGCGGCATGATGTTCAGAAAGAGTTGGACCAGGTGAATCAGGTAGACATATAGCAGGTTTAGCCGTCGCATTCGAACCTGGTCCCCGTACAGGTAATCATTGGTTTGGGTCATCTTTAATCTTCCATCCCAGCCAGAACACGCCGACCGTAATCAAAATTGTGCCCAGGATGTGAAATCCGGTGATTTTTTCATTGAAAAAATACGATACGCCTAGCATGAAGGGGTAAAAGATGCTGGTGAGCGGGTACATGGTGCTCAAGGGATATCTTTGGTTGGCAAACATCCAGACTATCATACGCAAACCATTGAGCAGGATAACGAACCCGATCCCAGCCAGGAACAAGAACAGGCCGAGTCCCGCGGTTTGCGAGAGCAGTTTCATCGCCGCGGCTGCCAGCAGGTTCAGCCCGACCGCGCCGGTTACCATTAAAACAAGCAGCAATTTGGTTGAGGGTTTCATTGCCTAGTCGGATTAATCCTCAAATGATGGATTTCGAATTGGTGTATCATGTTCATTTTGAAGGATACGGATTTCGTCAATCCAAAGATAGCGATTTTCAGGTTTGGGGTTAAATTTTATCCGTATGTATGAGTAGGGTTTCTCAACTTCAATTGAATATTTTATCAAAGTCCAGTTTGTGGTGATTGTGCTAAAAATTTTGTAGGCTTTTACCAATCCCCCCTTGTCATATAACTCCAGAACGGCAATTTGGATTTTTGCCGACAATGGTACTCTGACCTTTGCCCAAAAAGAAACTTCCAAAGAGTCTTGAGCCTGTCCAATCAGGCTAATTTGTTGGGAAAATTCAGTGTTTGTATCATCACGGGAAAAAAAGATCGCACAATATCCGGAGTGAGAGACATTGCAGACTTTTCTGTCGTTTAGACTTTGTCCAGTGGCACTCCAATTTTCGGGTAATAATCTAGTTGGATCTGGTGAGAAATCGAAGGAATTCTTGGGGCGTTCGGGAAAAGGGGTATAGGCTTGAATTCTTAGGTAAGGCTTGTAGGCACTAGAATTATCTTGTGGCAGGTAATCCGGTACCTGGGATAGTAATTTTGCCCCATCGTTTTCTGAGAATTTGAATAATATGGCATTTTGATACTTTATTTTTTGAGCGCACTCATTTGAAATATCACACAAGATAGCTCGAGCTTGGGGCATTTTAGCAAGCCACATTAGCGCATAACTAAATTGTTGATCACTTCGGAATGGGTCATTGTTAGAAAAACCGCCAGCATTGATGAATGGTTTATCATTGTGATCGGTCAATAGAATAATCGTCGAAGATGGTTTAATTAGGGGCGCTTCCTCGATAATCCTAATTAATACCTTTTGTTGTATGTTTGAAAGATGCACAAACTTTGAGTGCTGGTTAAAACTATTATATGAAATTACAAAAATGATTAGCCCGAAGGGCAAAATTGAAATCCACTTTCTTGGCCGGATCAATTTTTCGAACAAGTGTAGATAGATTAGCCCCGTGATAATTGCCCCACCAATAGCTGAATAGTAGAAGACTCTGAAATCTATAAATCTATAGGGTGTAATTGAATAAGGGGAAAATCCTGCTCCAATGATAACGATGCAAGCAATGATAACTGCGAAACGGGTGGGGGCGACAATTGCTTTTTGCTCATGTTCAGGCTCAGGTGAAAATTTAGGCAGAATGAAGGCAACCCCGATTGATAGACAGGTTGTAAAAATGCTAAACAAGAAGTGTAGTGGCTGGAAATTTACAAAATTTTTGATAGCAATTTGCCAGCCATCGAAGAAGATGCGCCTGTAAGCTACTAAATTGCTAATAACAGTTTCTGCGAGGAATTGAGAAGGATTACCCCTTATTCCACTTTCTTCAAACAATAGTGTTTGATATTGATAATCATTTGTATTCGCTGGATGTTTTGTATTTAGCAGATAAATCGCAATTGCTAAACACAGAATGATGTACCAAAGTGCCCCAGTCCACGCTTTGGTTTTGTTAGGAATGTTCCTTAAACTCAGTAGGAATAAGGGCGTTATTAGGAAGAGAGGATAACCTTGTTCAGAAATAAAAACGCTGATGGCTTCAAATAGTAACATTCCCGTGAGCCACCAAATATTCTTATTTTTTACAGTCAGAATCATGAAAAAAACTGCTAGCAAGTAAAAGAAAACTGCAAAATGTCTGCTAAAAGCAGACATTAGAAAGTTTCCTTGATCCACTGGGTAAAAAGCGAATAAAATGGAAGTCAAAAATGCCATTGGGCGATTAAAAACTTTTAGTTCCCCAAGAATAAAATATAACGCTAATATTTTTCCCCAAAAAACAAACATCATCAAAATGTTAACGCCCAAATACGAGTCAGGGCTAATTAGATTCGCTAATTTCCAAGGGACGAATACAAGAGGCCTGGCAGACAATCGATATGTCTGCCTAATGGTATCTACAAAACTTTTATCTTGAACTGTTATGTAGTCTCTCCATCCATCTGCGATATCCGGTGTTTTAAATCCAAAGGGGACCCAAAATAAAACCACGATTGCCAATGTGCCAATCAGAAGGATGCTTGATTCAGTGAAGACTTTTTTTAGAGATTTCATACTAGGCTGTTTTCAATTTTTAGGGTCAATAATCTGTGAATGTGCTATTCTTCAAAAGATGGGTTGGCAATCGGTAAAAGTACCCCATTAATGATAAGTTGAACATCATCAATCCATACTGGTCCGTTGCTGGTTTCCGGCTCAAAAGACAGGATAAATCCGCTAACTGCCTTTTCAACCTGGAATTTGAGACTGCGCTGGCTCCATTCGCCGGGCACCTGGCGGGATATATTTACTTTGTTCTGGGTCTCATCTTGGTAGATAATCGTGAGAACAGCCAGGCGGGAAGGCCCTTCATCCTTGGATGTGCCCTTGACCCAGAAAGTGAGAGCCACTTCGTCGCCGGGTTTTCCAGCTGCCAGGATGGTTTGGGTAAAACTTGCCGCTGGCTTGGAATTGGAAAAAAGTAGGGAACAATCCCCTCGATGGCTGGCATTGCAGATCTTGCGATCGTTCATGGTTTGCTTGGTGCCGGTCCACCCGAATGGGGCAACCAGCGTTGGGTCGGGCTGGAGTTGGTAGCGTCGGTAATGACTCTCCGGAAAGGGTGTGTAACTTGTGATCTGGGTGTAAGGCTGGTAACCTTTTTTATCTTTGACAACAAATTTAGCAGGGATTTCACTAAGCAGGATCGCATGATGGTCTCGGGTGTATTGGAACACCAGTAATTTATTGGTGGGTTTATTTGCGAAACAATTGGCCGCGCTGCATTGCGTCCCGGTCAGGGTTGGGTCGTTATACATCCATTGCAATCCCATCGGCAGCGAGTTAATCAGCCGGAAAGGCCGGTCATCCGTAAACCCGGCCGTTTCAACAAATGTTTTATTCAGGTCATCCGTAAGCAGGATGACCTGGGTCTCGGGCAGGATGTAGGGGGCTTGGGCGACAATATCCAGCATGACTCGCTGCTGAATCTCGGAGCGGCGGGTCAGCCTGAATTGCTGATCCAATCCGTTGATGGTGATGACTACCGTCAAAAGACCGAAGAACACCAAATTGGCCTGAACAGACCGTCCCGGGAAGCGTCGTATCAGCAGGTTGAACAGGTACGCTGTCATGAGAGCGCCACTGATGGCAGCATAATAGAAAATGCGAAAATCTTTATCGCTATGAATCGTGACGGAGTAGGGCAGGTACGTGAGCACAAGGATGAGGATACTGGAAATCACCACAGCCCCAAAATGTCTCGGAAGGTACTGCTCGCTTGATTCAGCTGGTTCAATCCGGCTCAGCCCATAGGCCGTCAGGCTAACCATGCTCGCGGCTGCTAATGTGATTGCCAGGTGCGTCTTGCTGACCGTGAGCATATTTTGCAAGGCAATCTGCCATCCGCCAATAAAAAATAACTGGTAGGCGCTCAGATTAATTTTGACGATATCGAGAAGAAAGTCGAACGAGAGTGTGGGCTTGGTCCCTTTTAGGATTTGAGACTGGTATTGCGAACTGAAAACTCCCCCGCTGATGGTTTCGCCGGGGAACAGGATGCTGGAGGCGAAGACCGCCACGCAAACCATCAAGGTGGCATACCAGCCGACAATCACATCCCGCCTCGCCTTCGGGGGGATGTTTGCATCCAGCCAGAGAATGGCCGGGGTGATGAACATGACCGGGAACCCCTGCTCTGACATAACGCCTGTGACAAACGCTGTCACGATCATCAGCACCATGGAAAGCGTTTTCAGGGTCCCCTGGCTGGCCATAATCATGAAGTAGACCGATACCAGGTAAAGCATCACGGCGAAATGCCGTCCCAAAGCGGCCATCAGGAAAATCCCCTGGTCGGCAGGGTAGAGCATGAAAAGGATTGAAATGAGAAAAGCCAAGTAGGGTGGGACTAGGCGCAGTTTGCGCAAGATCAGGTAAAGAAAATAAGACTTGGCCCAAAAGGTCAGCATCATCACCAAGCGAACACCCAGGAAAGATCCAGGATTCAGAGTGTAGCCCAACTTCCAGGGCAGGAAGATCAGGTATCGGGCCTGGAAGGGTTTGGTGAGCACGTCGAACCAACTGGCTGTGGACATCAAGTAGAAATTACGCCAACCGTCGTTGACATCGGTAGTTTTCCAACCAAAGGGAATCCAAAAATATAATACCGTGACAAAAATTCCCAGGGCAGTCAGGTAATACTCGGCCTGGTGGTTGAGTAACAGGGCGGAAAGGCGTTTTTTCATGGAAGGGATGATCTTCAGGTCAGGGAAATTCCCCATTCGGGGATAGGCGCGCCCAACCGGCGGGCCAAGCGCTGGTTACTTTCAGCGAAATAGTCGCGCAGGTGGGCCTGTATTTCTGGGCTGAGCGGTGTATCGGACCGGTTGTCACTGGCATTGACCACTTCGGTGCGGGAGGGCGGCTCGAAGTTGGCCTCGACGCCCAGGAAGGCGTACAGGTCTCGCAACGGACCCGCCGAGGCCACCATCCGCTCAAAGAGGGTGATGTGGATCCGGCTGGGGTCAAAATAGCGCTGGTAGGTTTCGATGTAATCCATGTAACGGCCGCGGCGCAGATAAGCGAACGGCGAGACGGAAACCCGGGCTGGGTCATAATCCCGGGAGCGGGATTCTTCCTCCCGGAAGGCCTGTTCCATGGGCAGGTTTTCCAGCCCGTTTTTGACGCTGAAAAAGTAATTCGATATGGCTCGTTGAACCGGCTCGCGCAGGGTGATGACAATTTTCGCATCCGGGTAACTGGCCGCAATCCGCTGGGCGGCTTTCTCAGATTCGATGTAACTCGTCCCTTTTTCGCCGAAGAGGCGCGCCCCGGGTTTGCCGGGAAAATAGGCCTGCTCATAGTAAACCAAGCCGCGGCTAAACAGGTCATCATTGAGGAAAAACTTCGGCTCAGGGCGGACCGGTTGGGCCATTTCGACCTGGGGATGTTCGTCGCACACGCGGTACAGGTATGTCGTCCCAGAGCGCTGCGCCCCAACGATGAAAAAGCGCTCAGCCCGCATACTTGACCACGTCCTTCACGCTGTACACATCCCGGTAACTAATCTGTTGCAGGATGCGCACCGTGTATTCGCCCAACATGCCCAACATTAACGTAACTAACCCGTTAAAAAAGGCCAGCATCACCATCACACCGGTCCAGCCCTCGACCTGGACGTTGTCAAGCAATTTGTTGACAATCAAGATAATCCCGGCGATGAAACTCAACCCGGAAATAGTCATCCCGATCATGCTGACGAAGCGCAGCGGCCAGACTGAGTAATTGAACAGGATGCGCGCCACCAGGCTCAAAATCTGGTAGAGGCTGTAATTGCTCTTGCCCTCCAACCGTTTGCGGTGTTCCACCCAGGCGTTGCCCGGTTTGTTGGCAAACATCAGAGTCAGGCCTGTGATGTAGGGATAGGCAGTGTGGTAGCTCAGGATGCGATCAACCACGTCCCGCCGAATCAGTCGGAAATTGGTCGGGACGATACCAGGTGGGCAGCGGAAAATGCGGTTGTTGATCAGCCGGATGATGGCACTGCCCAGTGTGCGTACCTGCGAGTGCTGTTTCTCGCGGAAGCGCCCAAAGACCACATCATGCCCGTCCTTCAATTTTTTAACCAGGTGGATTATCTCTTCCGGCGGGTTTTGCAAGTCGTCGTCAATCGTGATGACATAATCGCCGCTGGCGTGCTCAAAACCGCAATACACGGCCGTGTGCTGGCCGTAGTTACGGAACAGGTTAATGGCGATTACTCTGGGATAAGTCGCCGCGAACCGGGAAATGACCTCCCAACTCCCGTCCGGGCTGCCGTCATTGACCAGGACGATCTCAAAATCCCAGCCCTGACCCTTAAAAAAGGTGACCGTTTGCTCGATCACCTGCCCGACGATTTTTTCACTGTTATAGACCGGGATAACAATGCTGTATTTTGGGTCTGCAAGTCCCACGATGGGTTTGTCCTTACACCAGAATTTTTAGATAACTCGAAGGGTGCGACGCCCTGATGGTCGGGCAGTCACAAACTTTTTGGATTATATCACCCTGCAATTTCCCCGGCCGGGGCTAGCGCCTCTGTTACCGGGGTTTTCTTAAAGTTGTGAGATGTCACGGTGAGGAAGCGGCTTTCCCCGGCACTGCCCGCCGGGGCAGGTGCGCGACCGAAGGGTCTCCTGGTGTGTGCCTGAGACCCTTGGCCCGTTCATAACCTGCCCTCACGAAGGGAGGAGTTACAGCATGACCAATAATTTAGTTGACAGCAGTCGACTTTGCAAAGGCTTGCCTCTGTTACAGAATGCCACTGCTGAAAATTGCGGTTTTCGCTTGGGAAAAAGGCGAAATTCTCAGCCGAGACGGGTATAATGGCGATTAATGAACCAAAAAATGCGCATCCCCTTCAACCGGCCCGTCATCGTGGGCAACGAAATGGAATACATCGCCCAGTCCATCGCCAGCGGCCAAACCGCCGGGGACGGTCCCTTCACCAAAAAAGTCGGCGCCCTGTTCGAGGGGGAGTTGGGCGTTAAAAAAGCCCTGCTCACCACTTCCTGTACCCATGCCCTCGAAATGACGGCGATTTTGTTGGATATCCAGCCGGGGGATGAAGTCATCATCCCGGATTTTACCTTTGTCTCGACGGTCAACGCCTTCGTCCTGCGCGGCGCCCGCCCGGTCTTCCTGGACGTCCGGCCTGATACCCTTAATTTGGATGAATCCCGGCTGGAGGCGGCCATCACGCCCCGTACCAGGGCGATTGTCCCGGTCCACTATGCCGGGGTCGGCTGCGAGATGGACGCCATCCTCGAGATTGCCGCCAGTCACAACGTCCCGGTAGTGGAGGACAATGCCCACGGCCTGTTTGGCAAATACAAAGGCCAGTACCTGGGCTCGTTTGGCGTCATGGCCGCCCAGAGTTTCCACGAAACCAAGAACTTCACCTGTGGCGAGGGCGGGGCCTTGCTGATTAACGATCCCCGTTTCGTCGAGCGGGCCGAGATCATCCGGGAGAAGGGCACCAACCGCTCGCGCTTCTTCCGCGGCCAGGTGGATAAATACACCTGGGTGGACATCGGTTCATCCTTCCTGCCCTCAGATATGCTGGCAGCCCACCTGTACGCCCAATTGGAACAGCGCCAGAAGGTTCAGGGTCACCGCCAGCGGGTCTGGGAGACCTACCAGGCCGGTCTGGCCGATTGGGCTGGCGGGCATGGCATCCGCACCCCCACCATCCCGTACGGGTGCGAACAAGCCTATCACATGTATTACCTGCTCTTCCCTGACCTGGAGACGCGCACCCATTTTATTGACTATATGCGCGTCCATGAAATCAACTCCGTCTTTCACTACCTGCCCTTGCACCTGTCAGACATGGGTAAAAAGTTTGGTGGCCAACCCGGTGATTGCCCCGTTACCGAGCGGGTTAGTGACCAACTGGTGCGCCTGCCCTTCCACAACGGCCTGACCGGCTCGGAGCAGGAACAGATTATCGAAACTATCCGGGCTTTCGAGTTTTAGTGCTCGATGCGCTCCGGCTATCGCTGAAAAGGTCGGTTATGAAAGCCAAACAGGAAAATCATTCATTGAAATCCATCCTGGAGAAGCGATTCCCAGAAATCCTACTGGCCGTGTTGCTGGCCTCCGCTGTGTACTTGAACATCCGCTGGCAAGCCGTCGACCTGGGCCTAGGGTATGACGTTGACAACGATGCCAAACAATACCTGATCCAGACCTTGATGGGCATGGACCGTATGCAGGTCGAAGGCTGGCGGTATTTCATCTCTGCCGATTCCCTGACGGCCTTGTCGCTCAAGGGCCGCCCGCCCTTATACCAGTTCCTCAGCATGGCGTTTATCGCCATTTTTGGCCGTTCGATGGATGCAGCGGTTGGAGTCAACCTGCTTTTCCAGGTGCTCCTGATGGTCAGTGTGTATAAGATTGGCAAAACCACCCGCAACCCGACCGCCGGGCTGCTTGCCGCCCTGATGGTCGCAGCCTACCCGCCGCTGATCCGTCTGTCGCATTCATTTCGTCCTTACTTTGCCATGACGGCCTGCGTGGCCTACAGTCTCTGGCGGCTGGTGGCCCTGACCAAAAGCCGCGCCGTCCGGGATGTGTGGCTGTTTGCCTTGGCGATGGTTTTTGGGGTGCTCATCCACCCCAAGATTGTAGGGGTTATGGTCTTCCCGACGCTGGCATTCACGGTTTACGTGCTGTTTCTCCAGCCCAACCCGCACGAGCCTGACCGGTCGCAAGGCTTTTTCAAGTGGCTCAAGGTCAAACTTTCGTCCCGGTTGATCTGGGCCGGGTTTTTGCCGGCGGGCATCCTATCCCTGGCCCTTTTGAGCATTTGGTATCTCAACCAGGGACTTTCCCTGCTGAATACGCTCCAGACGGTCACTTCGGACGAGTTGGCGGATTTCCGCGGCTTCGAATTTTTCGTTCGGGGAAGGAAAGACACCGCCCCAATCTTCTTTTACCTAAGAACCTTTCCCAGCGCCATCTCTAATGTGTTTTCGGCTATCTTTGGAATTGGGCTGGTCGTCGGGTTTGCCAGACGCAAGGTGGTTACCGTTATTTTAGGATTGTCCTTTACCGGAGCATATTTCCTGTTTGCGAATTATCCTAGCCTGGCCTGGCTTAACTTCCAGCCTGTCTTGCCAATCGTGGCCTTAGTCAGCTCTGACTGGCTGTCCAGCCTGGAAAACCGGCGGGCGGCCACCTTCCTCATCTCCCTGACCGCCGCGACTGCTGTCCTGGTCTATGCCATTACCAGTTGGACCCTTGGTCCCTGGAGCATCCCGGTTGCCAGGGCGTTGGCTTCTCCCATCAGTGAGGCGGGCAGATGCCTGGTTAACGATCATATCTTCTGTCCAGTCCTTCCAACCGAGGCTGATTGGCACGCCCGTGAACTGATTGAGATGATTGCCGAAGATCAGGATTGTGCTAAAGGCTGTGATGTTCTGGTGGTCACCCGAGGTGATTTTGACAGCCGTTACCTGAGTGTTTTATTCCTAACAACGTTTGCCGATGTTACCCTTCCACCCATTCGGCTGTCGCGGATGATTCCAAATGTGTTTGTCATAGCCCCCTATGATTTTGAAGCATTGCTCAAGAGCCGCTACATTGTTTATTGTGCCCCGCCGCGTGCCAACTCTCTCAGGGCTTACAATATTGCCACTGAAAACTTTCTTGCCAACCCACCCCAGTCTTTCAAAAATACTCATCGCAAGATTGCAACCTATCAAGTGGGCAATGACTTGAAACTTTATGTTCTAAAACGCTATAAACCTCTTTCAGTTTCCGAAGCAGAAGACGCCATTCAGAATATGCCGGTTGATGAGAAATATAAATATCAACAATATCAAGTGTTGGCTCCGCTCTTTGCACGGGCTGGCCGTCTGGAAGATGCCCTGGCGGCTTACCGGAAAGCGACAGAATACACCCCAGACGTACCCAGGCTCTACTTTGAATTAGCAGGTGTTTACGAAGCGCTCGGTCAACTCGACCGGGCCGCTGAAGCCTACCGCCAAGTCGTTCATCTGGGACCTAGATCGGGGCTGGCTGCCCAGGCTCAGGCCTGGTTGGATGCCCATCCAAGATAAGGGCTTTGTTGATCCTGAAATCACTTGAAAAGGAATGCAATTGGAATTTATCCCTACCCTCATCCCCGATGTCATCCTCATCACCCCGCGCCTGTTTGGGGACGCGCGCGGCTTTTTTATGGAAACCTTCCACGCCAAACGCTTCGCCGATGCCGGGCTGCCGACCCATTACGTTCAGGACAACCACTCCGGCTCGGTCCGTGGCACGTTGCGCGGGCTGCATTATCAGATCAGGCAGGCGCAAGGCAAACTCGTCCGGGTGGGGGCGGGCGAGATTTTCGACGTGGCGGTGGACCTCCGCCGCGGCTCGCCGACCTTCGGGCAATGGGCCGGGGAACTGCTCTCGGCCGACAATCGGAAGCAGCTTTGGGTCCCGCCCGGTTTCGCCCACGGGTTTTACGTCCTCAGCGAGTGGGCCGAAGTCCTGTACAAAACCACCGATTTCTACGCGCCCGAATGGGAGCGCACGCTGCTTTGGAACGACCCGCAGCTCGGCATCCAGTGGCCCATCGCCGCGGGACAATCCCCGGTTCTTTCTGAAAAAGACAAAATTGGCCTGCCCTTGAGCCAGGCCGAAGTTTATGAGGAGATGGCATGAAGAACGTTTTGGTGACGGGCGGCGCCGGGTTCATCGGCGCGAATTTCGTCCGCTATCTTTTGAAAACCGACCCCCATGTGCGGATAGTCAACCTGGATTTGCTGACCTACGCCGGCAGCCCCGAAAACCTGAAGGATTTGCCCGATCCTGATCGCCACGTTTTTGTGCAAGGCGATATTTGCGATGCGGGATTGGTGGACCGGCTGCTGGCCGATTACGGCGTGGACACGATCGTTCACTTCGCCGCCGAGACTCACGTCGACCGCTCCATCCTGGGACCCGGGGCCTTCGTCCAGACCAATGTGGTGGGGACGTTCACCCTGCTCGACTCGGCCCGAAAGGCCTGGCTGACGGAGAAGCGCGTGGACGGCCCGGTGCGCTTCCATCACATCTCGACCGACGAGGTCTTCGGCACCCTGGCGCCGGGCGAACCGGCTTTTGCCGAGACCACACCCTACGCGCCGCGCTCGCCCTATGCCGCCTCGAAAGCCGCCTCCGACCATCTCGTCCGGGCTTACGGGATCACCTACAGCCTGCCGGTGACGATCACCAATTGCTCGAACAACTACGGGCCGTACCAATTTCCTGAGAAGCTCATCCCGCTGATGGTCGCCAACGCCGCCAGCGGACAACCGCTCCCGGTCTACGGCGACGGCCGGCAGATCCGTGACTGGCTGCACGTGGAAGACCACTGCGAGGCGATCCACCTGGTGCTGCAAAAGGGCCAACTGGGTGAAACCTACCTGGTCGGCGGCGACAATCAGACCCCCAACCTGGTCATCGTCAACACTTTGTGCGAGATCATGGACGAACTCCAGCCCGCCACCGCGCCCCACAGCGACCTGATCCGTTTCGTGGCGGACCGCCCAGGCCACGACCGCCGCTATGACGTGGACACGCGCAAGATCAAAGCCGAACTCGGCTGGCAGCCGCGTCACACCTTCCGCGAGGGCCTGCTCGAAACCGTCCAGTGGTACCTTGAGCATCCCGACTGGGTGGCGGCCATCCGCGCCCGGGGCGGCTACCAGGATTGGATCGACAGGAATTATGCCGGAAGATAAACCGGACTCAAAAGTCTCCCGACTTTTGACGCCAACGTCAGGAGACGTTGGTCTCCGCTACAAAATATAATTTTGTGAAAGGCACATGACTTATGAAAGGTATCATCCTGGCTGGCGGACGCGGCACGCGCCTCTCCCCGTTGACCAACGTGGTCAGCAAGCAACTCCTCCCGGTTTACAACAAGCCGATGGTTTATTACCCGCTCTCGATGCTGATGCAGGCAGGCATCCGCGAGATTCTGATCATCAGTACCCCCGAAGACCTGCCCAACTTCCGCCGCCTGCTGGGGACGGGGGAGCAGTGGGGGCTGGCGTTCTCCTATGCCGAGCAAGACCAGCCGCGCGGCCTGGCGGACGCCTTCATCGTCGGGCGCGAGTTCATCGCCGGGGAACCGGCCTGCCTGATCCTGGGCGATAACATCTTCTTCGGCCAGGGGCTGGAGGAGAAACTCCAGAAGGGAGCCAACCTCGAAAAAGGTGGCATGATCTTCGCCTATCCGGTGCATGACCCGCAGCGCTACGGCGTGGTGGAATTCGACGAAACGGGACGCGCCATCAGTCTCGAAGAAAAGCCCGAAAAACCGAAATCCAATTACGCCGTACCGGGGCTGTATTTCTTCGATGCCCGCGTCAGCGACTTTGCCGCCAACCTGGAACCCTCGGCCCGGGGCGAGATCGAGATCACCGACCTGAACCGCATCTACCTCGATCTGGGCGAACTGCTGGTCGAGCCGTTCGGGCGCGGCACCGCCTGGCTGGACGCCGGGACACACGCCTCGCTCATCCAGGCTTCGAACTTTGTCCAGGCAGTGGAAGAACGCCAGGGACTGCTGATCGCCTCGCCGGAGGAGATCGCTTACAACAAAGGCTTCATCGGCAGGGAACAGGTTCTGGCCCTGGCTCAAGGCATGTCGAAGGATAATGAATACGGCCTGGCTCTCAGGCGCATGTTGGATGATGAGTTTTGATGAAAATCCTCCTCTTCGGCAAAAACGGACAATTGGGTCGTGAATTCCAGCGTACCTTGCCCACCCTCGGCGAAGTCATCAGCCTGGATTACGACGACCTCGACCTGTCCCGCAGCGAAGACGTCCGGGCTGCCATTCGTCGTATCGCCCCGCAGGTCCTGGTCAACGCCTCGGCCTACACCAACGTGGACAAGGCCGAAAGCGAAGAATCCCTGGCCATGACGGTCAACGCCGCTGCGCCGGGCATCATGGCCGAGGAGGCTGCCCGCCTCGGCGCGCCGCTGATCCATTTTTCCACCGATTACGTTTTCGATGGGCATAGAACCAGTCCCTACGTCGAGACCGACCCGGCTGTCCCGCTCAATGCCTACGGCCGCAGCAAACTGGCCGGGGAGCGGGCCGTCCTGGCTGTGGACGGGACCAACTTTGTCTTCCGCACCGCCTGGGTCTACAGCCTGGGCCAGGCCGGGTTCGTCTCCAAGCTCCTCGGCTGGTCCCGCCAGCAGGAAACCCTGCGGGTCGTGGACGATCAGGTCAGCAACCCCACCTGGAGCCGGATGCTGGCCGAAGTCGCTTCCCAGGTACTGGCGATCGGATTTTCGCACGGCGGCGACTGGTTCAAATCCCGCCGGGGACTGTATCACCTCGCCAACGCCGGATTCGCCTCCCGCTACGAATGGGCCGAAGCCATCCTCGAACTCGATCCAGATCCCGCTGCGCGCCGGACCCGGAGCCTGCTCGCCGCCAAATCGGCGGATTTTCCCACCCCGGCCAGACGCCCGCCCTTCTCCGCCCTTGACTGCTCCCGCTTCGCCGAAACCTTCGGCCTGCGCCTCCCCCCCTGGAAAGAATCGCTGCGTTTGGCGATGACGGATCAGGTCGGCATCGTTTACAATATTCCGTAATTATGAATCATTTCTCCCCTCAAATCAGCCTGTTCGACCGCTTCCGCGCCCTGATTGCCCGCCTGCTATTCATTCTTTGCGACCTGGCCATGCTCGTCCTGGCAGCGGTCATTGCCATCAATATCCGCATCGGCCCTGGCATCGGCATTCGCCTGCGCGGCGCCTACCTCGACCTGTGGCCCAGCCTGGGATTGTTCCTGCTCGGCTATCTAATCGTCGGGCTGTATTCGGGCGTGCTGCTCCATCCCGCGGATGAGTTGCGCAAGTTGAGTTACGCCACCAGCCTGGTGTACCTGGCCCTGGCTGCGGTCACGTTCCTGCTCAAGGCCAGTGCCACGTCGTATTCGCGTCTGGTCTTCTTCCTGGCCTGGGGATTTTCACTGGTCCTGCTACCCCTGGGACGCTCCGCCTTGCGTTCCCTGGTGGGGCGATATGGCTGGTGGGGGCATCCCGTTATCGTCCTCGGCGCGGGCAAGACCGGTGAAATGGTCATTTCAACCCTCAGGGAAAAGCCGCAGTATGGTCTCAAGCCGGTCGTCTGCCTCGACGACGACTCCGACAAGTGGGGCGGGCTGGAGGGCATCCCGGTCGCGGGCGGGCTGGATAAGATCCCCGAACTGGTCAAACACTATCACGGCGCTTACGCCATCCTGGCCATGCCTGGCATCCCTCGCGCCCGCTTGCTGGAGATCATCGAAACCTACGGCGAGCAGTTCCCGCACCTGTTCCTCATCCCCGACCTGTTCGGGTTCAGCAGCCTGTGGCTCACCGCCCGCGACGTGGGCGGCATCCTCGGCCTGGAATTGCGCCAGCAGTTGCTCCAACCCTGGGCGCAGGTCGTCAAGAAAATCATGGATTTGCTGCTTGTCGTTGTGGCGGCTGTCCCCTCCCTGCTGTTGACCATCCTGGTTTCGATCCTGATCAAACTCGATTCGCCTGGCCCTGTCTTCTACGTCCAGCCGCGCATGGGCAAGGGCGGGAAAATCTTCCCGGTGGTCAAATTCCGCACCATGTACACCGATGCAGACGAGCGCCTGGCCTCCATCCTGGCGCATGACGAGTCCCTCCGCCTGGAATATGAGACCTTCCATAAAATGAAAAATGACCCGCGCATCACCCGCGTTGGCCGTTTCTTGCGCAAGACAAGCATGGATGAGTTGCCCCAGGTCTGGAACATCCTGCGGGGCGAGATGAGCTTCGTCGGGCCACGCGCCTACATGCTCCAGGAACGCGAGGACATGGAGGCCAAAGACCACACCATCCTGCGCGTCCTCCCAGGCATCACCGGCATGTGGCAGGTCAGCGGGCGCAACCGGCTCTCCTTCAGCGAGCGCCTCGAAATGGACGTTTACTACGTCCGCAACTGGTCCATCTGGCTCGATATCTACCTGTTGACACGCACCGCCTGGGTTGTTATAACGGGAGAAGGCGCATTCTAACTCAATCGTCGAGATTGCGTCGCACCTTACGTTTGAGTTGAAACCGCTTTAGCGGGATCGCCTAATGCCAGGTTTATCCCCATTAAACATGGTGCGACGCACCCGCGTAACCCACAGGAAAACCCATGACCCAAAGAATTAAAGCATTTGCCATCCTCACAGCGCCGGGAGGCCTCCTGGCGTTGTTTTTCTTGTTGCGCCAGCCCTCCGAGGCGGATGCGGCCATCTTCCTGGGGCTTTCGATCCAACGATTGGCGCTCGTTTTCGCCGCGTTGGTTCTCACACTGGCCCTGCTGTTCCTGGCCTGGAAGGCCGATAAGTTTGCAGGTTGGGCGGAACGTCACACACGCCAACTCGACATCTTTTTCGGCATCCTTTTGGGGATCGGTTGGCTTGCCGTATGGACGCCTTCGTACCGTTTAGGAGCCTTGAGCGGTTACTTCGAGCGGGTCTATCCGCTCCTCGCCTGGACCCTGTGGCTGGCTGCCGTTGCGATAGCCTTGCGCGTCGCTGACAGGGGCCTGCATTGGGACGCGCTCAAGGCTCAGTGGCGCGAGCATCCCGCGCTCTGGCGGGCGGCCGCTATCGCCCTGGGCATATTCCTCCTGCTCTGGGCCTGGATCGCCGTCTCCGGCGTCGGCGTGAAGCGGGACATTGACATGTGGAACGAGGCGGGTGTCCCGGTGTTGGGCTTGCAGGTGCTGTTCGGGCTGGGGTTGGCGGGGTTGGTTCTCTTCTGGGAACGCCGGTTAAACGGCCAGCCGGCCCATCGTCGGTTCGATGCGGGGATCTTCATCCTGATCTGGCTGGCGGCGGCCATCGTCTGGCAGCAGGAACCCCTCCTGCGCAGCTACTTCCTGCCGCGTCCCCTTCCGCCGAATCTCGAATATTATCCCTTTTCTGACGCAGCCCTGTACGATTTTGGCGGCCAGCAAGTCCTGTTGGGCAACGGCATCAACAACGGCATCTTCACCGACAAACCGATGTATATGCTGCTTCTGGCGGTTTTTCATGCCCTCGGCGGCCAATCATATAACGGAGCCATCTTGGTGCAGGTGCTTTTCGTGGCTTTTTACCCGGCTGTGCTTTACCTGATTGGCAAGAACCTGTCTGGTCGCCCGGTCGGGGTGATGATGGCCGTGCTGGCGGTGTTCAAGGAGAAAAATGCCATCACTGCTGCGCTGGATATTCAGGTGGTGCATTCCAAGCTGATGATGACCGAAATGCCGACGGCCCTGGCTGTTTCAGTTTTCGTCCTGCTGGCGGTGCTATGGTTCAAGCGCTCCAGGGACGGCTTGACCTTGCCTCTCTGGGCGGGCGCTGCGCTGGGTTTCGCGGCCCTGATCCGCCCGACGCCGGTGATGGCCGCGCCGTTCATCGGCTTTATGGCGCTGTTTTTGTATCGCCGCCTGCCCCGCGAATATCTCAGAACGGTGGCCGTTTTTGGTCTGGGTGTGGCGCTTTTGATGGGACCCTGGTTCAGTTTCACCCAGGTCGAAACGGGAGAAAATTATCTGTTCCAGAAGATCCAACAGGTTTTCAAGCGTTTCAGGATCACCTTGCCGTCCGGGGAAACCTGGCTGGACGGGAATATCCCTTTGGCTGCCGCGGCCAAACCGGACCTGATGCCTCTCCCGCCCGGTCTTTCCGTTGAAACCATTGATTTCCAGATTGAGAATCCCAACATGGCGACTCTCGTCCCAGCCCATTTTTGGCATAACCAGATCACCAGCGTCGTGATCCTGCCCATGACCTTCCAATTCCATGATCTTGAGCATGTGATTTCCCAACCGGCCTGGCAACTAGGCTGGGAGGGGGAACTTGCGCCAGAGAATGTTTTCTTCATCCTGCTGAACCTGTCTGTGATGGCGCTGGGTATGGGCGTCGCATGGAACAAAGCCCGCTGGGCTGGGCTGCTCCCGTTGGTAGTCAACGTGTCTTACAACCTTGCCAGCGCCTTCGCCCGAACATCCGGCAGCCGCTACATCGTCCCGGTGGATTGGGTGTTGTTCCTGTACTTTTCGCTGGGAATGGTCCAGTTGGTGGGGTGGGCCGCGACATTAGTGGGCTGGCAACTGGCGGCAACCCCCCAGGTTTCGGACGGCGATCCCTTCCGACCGGCGAAGAAGTGGCATTTCCCGCTCGCGGCCGCATGCATGTTGCTGATCGGTTTGAGCCTGCCGTTCAACAGCCTGGTCGTCCCGCAGAAATACACCCAGCCGTCCAGCCAAGCCGTTATCAATGCCATTGAATCCCGCGGGCTGGCAGCGACCCTGGCTGAAAACGGTATTAACCTGAACCGGGTTGGCAACCTGGCTGCAAAAGACAAACGCGAAGTCTTGATTCATGGGCAGGCATACTTCCCGCGCTTTTATGCTACCCAACAAGGTGGCTGCCAGCTCTGCTTTATGATGGATGACGCCTACCTGCAAAAAGATTTTTCCCGACTGGCTTTCACGGTCATTGGACCTAAAAACGGAGCCATCACCCTGGCCCTGGACAATTCCCCGGCTGAGTTCCCGAATGCTGCCGAGGTTTTCGTCTATGGCTGCAAGACAGCCAATCGTCAGAAATACAACATGCTAGTGGTGGATGCGATCTTCGTTGTTGTGGTCAGTGATAACGGCAATCTTTTGTATTTGTCCCAGGATTTCTCCGGCAAACTGAACTGTACCCAAAAGTGATCCCTATTTTCCCCGCGCGAAGCCCAATCCGGGTAAAGATTAGGCTTCGTTGCGTTTATTTCACGAACCCTTCGGCCTGCAAAATCCCCTCGAAGGCTTGGCGTCCGTCATTCTCGGCTCTGGCGCGCCAGGCCGGGTCTGCGGGCAGGTACAGTTCCCGGTACTCCTCGTCCACCCAGGCTTGGGCAGCGGGATTGGCCCCAAAGAGATTAGCCTGGTTTTTCAGGATGGTGATCCTCAGGCTCCGGATCCCTGCCGCGAGTGACTCGCCGAAGGTGCCGAACTCGAACGCCCCGGCGTAGAGTTTCGTTTTGGGGGACTTTTCCCTGGCAAGGGTGTAGAGGTAATCAGTCATGTCGCCGTGGATGGTGTAGAACTCGTCTGGGGTGGTGGCTGCCACGCGCGGGACCCCGAACCTGTCCGCCGTTTCGACGGAGGTCATCGGCTCCTGCGGCGAGTTGACCAGCGTTATCTGGAGGCGCGGGCCGTAACCGGTGTGCATGTCGAGGTGTGTGACCTGCGTATAGTCGGTAATGGCGTGTTGGAACAGAGACTGCATGACTTCCGTTTCCTCCTGCCTATCCGCGCCGCCGAAGTAGATGCCTTCGGGATGGCAGTACTGTCCCATCAGTGCAGCCTCGCGAATGCGGGATACGCCGAACTTGCGGATGCTGCTGATCGCCTGCCCGGCGAATCTGACTGTGCTGTAAACGATGCTTTTGAGCGGCCCGGACGGGTTGAGGAAGTCGAAAAGCGGCTCGTAATCGGGGTTGAGTTCGGTCAGAGAAGATGGGTCGCAGAAATTGCGGTTCAAGTCCACGTTGTGGGGGTTGTTGCGCCGCCAATGTTTCATGCCCCATGGATTGACGGCATGCACGAGCAGGATTCCGCTCGTGGCCGGGTCGAAGCCGGGCAGGTAGTCATTGACGAAGATGTCGAGCATGGCCGCGCCGAGATAGCCCTCGATACCGTGCAGGCCGGTGGTCAGGATGAAGAGCCGCTCTTTGCGCTCGATAGCCTCCGCAGAGCACCAGTCGATGGAGACGGAGGGGTCAAAGGCGAGGGGATGCGCGTCGAAACGCGCCGCAGGCCACAGGTCCCGGATGCGCTCGGCATAGGACCGGAAGCGGGCGCGGGAATCGTCGTAGGAGGCGGGGATGTTCAGCATCGGGAAAATCCAATCATCAAGAAAACGGCAAAATTATTGATAGTTGAACAGCACGGCCAAGCCCAGGAAAGCCACCGTGACCAGGAGGACCCAGAACCAGAGTTTGATGACCCACCTGAACCATTTGGGGTAGGTGATGACGGTCAGGCTGAGGGTGATGAGCAGGGCGGCATTGGTGGGGTAGGCCATGTTCGAGAAGCCGTCGCCGAAGACGTAGGCGCTGACCGCGATCTGGCGGTTGACGCCCAGCAGGTCGGCCAGCGGCATGATGATCGGGATGAGCAGGAAGGCTTTGGCTGAGCCGGAGGTAATGAAGAGTTCAAGTATCAGGGTCAGGCCGTAGATGGCCAGCGCGGCGGTGAAGGGACTGACACCGGTGACGGCGGTGGCGGTGTAGTTCAGCAGGGTGTCGAGGATGCCGCCGCTGGCGATGATGTGGCGGACGCTGGCGGCCATCATCAGGAGCGGGATGGCGGGGGAAATGCCCACAAACCCATCCCAGGCGGCTTTCCAGGCGGCTTTGCCGGCTCCGGCGATCAGCCCGGCCCCGATCCCGCCGATGACGAAGAGCAGCCCCGTCAGCGGCAAGGCCAGGTCGGACAGGATTTCAACGAAGGGCGAGAGTACCAGCACGGTCAAGATCAAGGCGAAGAACACGCCCAGGAAGAGGGCCGCCCGGCGCATACGAGGGTCTTCGTCGAGGGCGTGGTTCATTTCGAAGTCGCCGCGGCGGGCTTTTTCGGCTTTGTCTTCGGCGTAGACGGTCGAGGCTTCGGGTTTCTTTTCGATCTTGCGAGCGTAGGCGGTCAAGAAGGCGGCCAGAACGCCGTAAACGACGGCGAAAAGCAGGATGCGCGGCCCGGCTCCCGAAAAGAGCGGCAAGCCGGCGAGCCGGTGGGCGATGCCGATGGTGAAGGGGTTGAAGACCGCGGTCGAGAAGCCGACGTTGGTCGCCAGAACCGACATCCCCAGCCCGGTCAGCGAATCCCAGCCGAGGGAGTAGGCCAGGGCGATCATGACCGGCACGAGCGGGATGATCTCCTCGAAGATGCCGAAGAAACCGCCCAGGGCCATGAAGAAAAAGGTCACCACCAATAGCAAGGTGTATTTGCGCCCGCCGTAGGTCTTGACGATCTTCGAGATGACCGCCTGGAGGATGCCGCTGCGGTCCATGACGCCGAAGGCGGTGCCGACCAGCAGGATGAAGACGATGATGCCGATGACGGTGAAACTGTCTTGGGCGGCAAAGACCTCGAAGGGGGCGGTGAACCAGCGCCAGACGGGGTAATCGGGTTTTTCGGTCAAACGGAAGGAATCGGGGTCAATGAGTTCGCGGCCTTCGATCTCGAAACGGGAGTAATTTCCTGCCGGGACGAGCCGCGTCAAAACGCCCGCGACGATCATCAGCACGAAAATGATGGCGACAGCCTGGATGAAGGCTTTTTTGCTGATCTGCGCGCCGGATTTCTGTTCCATGTGAGGCTCCTGGGAGTGGGATGTGGAAATCGTGGGACGCAGGTAGTGTACAGCAGATTGGGAGGAGAGTCAATTAATTCCGGTAATCAAAACGGGCGACCGTTTGTTTGGTCGCCCGTTACGCTTCGATGTTTACGCTTCGCGCACTTCGCCGTCAATTACGTCGCCGTCGTCCCCTGGCGGGGTGGACGGGCCGCCGGGGGTTTCGGGCTGCGGCTGCCCCTGGGCGTAGAGTTGCTGGCTGAGGGCGTGGAAGGCCTGCTGGACTTCCTCGGTCAGCTTCTTGATGCGGGCCACGTCGTCGGACTGGGCGGCCTGCTTCAGGTCATTGATCCTGGCTTCGATGTTGCCGCGTTCGCCCGCCGGGACCTTGTCGCCCAGTTCTTTCAGGGCCTTCTCGGTCTGGTAGGCCAGGCTGTCGGCGTTGTTGCGGGCCTCGATCAACTCACGGCGCTTCTTGTCCTCGGCCTCGTGCTGGCGGGCCTCCTGTACCTTGCGCTCGATCTCTTCCTTGTTCAGGTTGGTCGAAGCGGTGATGGTGACTTTTTGTTCCTTGCCGGTGGCCTTGTCCTTGGCCGTCACGTGCAGGATGCCGTTGGCGTCAATGTCGAAGGTCACTTCGACCTGCGGGATGCCGCGCGGCGCCGGGGGAATGCCGTCCAGGCGGAAACGGCCCAGGCTCATGTTATCGCTTGCCATCGGGCGCTCGCCTTGCAGCACATGGATGTCCACCGCGGTCTGGTTATCGGCTGCGGTCGAGTAAGTCTCGGTCCTGCGCACCGGGATGGTGGTGTTGCGTTCGATCATCACGGTCATCACGCTGCCCAGGGTTTCGACGCCCAGCGAAAGCGGTGTCACGTCGAGCAGCAGGATGTCCTTGACTTCGCCGCCCAGCACACCGCCCTGGATGGCTGCCCCGACCGCGACCACCTCGTCGGGATTGACGCCCTTGTTGGGGTCCTTGCCCGTCAGCGAGCGGACCAAATCCTGGACCATGGGCATGCGCGTCGAACCCCCGACCAGGACCACCTCGTTGAGGCTGCCCGCGCCGATCCCGGCGTCCTTGAGCGCCGATTCGAAGGGGACGCGGCAGCGACGGAGCAGGTCTTCGGTCATCTGCTCGAATTTGGCGCGGGTCAGTTTCAACTGCATGTGCTTGGGGCCGCTGGCGTCGGCGGTGATGTAGGGCAGGTTGATCTCGGTCTCCATCATCGTGGACAGTTCGATCTTGGCCTTTTCGGCCGCCTCACGCAGACGCTGGAGCGCCTGGCGGTCGTTGCGCAGGTCAATGCCCTGCTCCCGCTTGAACTCGTCCGCGGCCCAGTTGACGATGCGCTGGTCCCAGTCATCGCCGCCCAGATGGGTATCGCCGTTGGTGGCTTTGACTTCGATCACGCCTTCGCCCACGTCCAGGATGGAGACGTCGAAGGTACCGCCGCCCAGGTCGAAGACCAGGATGGTCTCGTTTTTCTTCTTGTCCAGCCCGTAGGCCAGGGCCGAGGCCGTCGGCTCGTTGATGATGCGCATCACTTCGAGACCGGCGATCTTGCCCGCATCTTTGGTCGCCTGGCGCTGGCTGTCGTTGAAATAGGCCGGGACGGTGATGACCGCCTGGGTCACGGTTTCGCCGAGATAGGCTTCCGCGTCGGCTTTGAGTTTTGCCAGCACCATGGCGCTGATCTCCTGCGGGCTATAATCGCGGTTGTTGACCGGCACTTTGATGCGCACGTCGTTCGAGGGACCTTCCACGACGGTGAAAGGCACCATCTTGCGCTCGACCTCGGTCTCCTCGAAACGGCGGCCGATGAAACGTTTGATGGAATACAGGGTATTCTCAGAATTGATCACGGCCTGGCGCTTGGCGGTCTGGCCGACCAGCCGTTCGCCGTTCTTGTTGAAGGCTACCACCGACGGGCAAAGCCGCCCGCCTTCGGCGGTGGTGATCACAGTCGGCTGTCCGCCTTCCATAACGGCGACCACGCTGTTGGTCGTCCCGAGGTCGATTCCGATGATTTTTCCCATAGTTTTACTCCTATGTTGTTAGAGTCAAAATTGCTCACTGCCCGAAACAATCTGCCATAGGATAACCGATGTGTGCAAGAATCACGTTAACAAGGCGTCAAAATAATACAAAAGGCCGCCTCGCCGGGCGGCCTTTCGTTTGGAGGTAGAGGATCACGGCTCGGAGATTTCCAGCCAGTCGAATTCCACTTTGACGGAAGGAACGTTGAAGGATGACACGGAGAGACCGATTTTACCGTCGCGCAGGCTGTATTTCTTTTCATTGATGGTCTTGGTGTCGAAGCCGTTGATGGTCAACGACAGGGTATTGCCTTTGCAGGAAGCCGTATACTCATTGACATCCTTGCCCATCTTGATCTTGTTCGAACCGCCGTTCGCAACCAGGTTATAGACTGGCGCTCCGCTTCCCTTGGGGTTGGGTGTCGCGGCATAGATCCAGTACAAACCGTTGTTGGCAATGTTGAACTCGTACCAGCCATCTTCTTCGGAGTAGCGGCAGAGCAAACTCACATTATTGTTATTGGCGCCCCGGTTTTCGACTCTCACGGTCAGTTTGACATCTTCGTAAGTGAACTTGTTATAGATCAGGTACGCGTACAGGTACATGGTCTCGATCGAGAATGTCAGGAAACCGCCATCGGTATTAATTTGCAGCTTGCCTTCATCGGCCTGGGCCCAGTCTTTGACGTTGAAGCCGGTCCAATCTTCGATGCCACCGTCGAATTCATTGCGGAAGAACTGGGATGCAGGTTCTTCGGTGGGGACCGGTTCTTCGGTCGGCGCTTCAGTCGGCTCCTCTGTCGGAGGCGGCGCGGTCGGTTGGACAGGCTCCTCCGTCGGTTGTGGCGGGATCGGCGACGGCTCCTGCTGTTGGGGCGGCTGCTGCTGTGGAGCCTGGGTCGGCGTGACGGTTGGGCCACAGGCCAGGCCGACCAGAATTATCATCAGGACCAGGAAAGCTAACGGTTTTGAAACTTTGGTAATCATTCTCTTCTCCTCAGAGAGCGGGTATGCTGGCGCGCCGTGTTTGGGATTACGGTGCGCTGATTTGGATATTCTCTACCGCCAGGTTGATCGGATAGACGGTATAAGTTGTAGCTGACAAAACGACTTTGCCTTCTTCAAATCCGTATTTGGTTTCCTCGATGCGCCGAACCTCCTCTCCGTTGACGTATAGGATCAGGGTTTCGCCCTGGCACACAACCGAGATTTCGTTCCTCTGCCCTACGCGTATTGCGTTGGTTGCCCCGTTGAAAATGACGTAAGATTTTTTGATGAACTGGTCACGGGCGGCGATGTTGTACTTGCCGTTCATGGCGACCGTGAAAGAATACCAGCCAACGGTCTCGTCGTAACGGCACATCAGGGTAATGTCCGACTTGTTGATGCCGAAATTTTCGACGTTGATGGTCACGCGCACGTCATCATACGTGTTTTTCGAGTACAGGAAGGTGTACAGGTCCACATCCCGCAGGTCGAAGACCAGCTTGCCGTTCTGGATCTCCACTTTGGCTTTGTCGTGCAGGCCGCCGCCGGTCAGGGAGTAATCCCAGTTGTCCAGGCCGTCGTCGAACTCGTCGGTGAAGAATTTTTCCGCAGGGGGTTCCTCGGTGGGCGGCGGGGTCTCCGTCTCTTCGGTTGGAGGCGGTTCCGTTGGGAGCGCAGGCGGCTCCTCGGTCGGTTGTTGGGCGGGCGGTTGGGTGTCAACCGGCGGAGGCGGGGGCGCTTCGGTCGGCTGACTCCCGCCCGAACAGGCCATCCCCACGATCAATACAATGGCAACCACGAACAATATCGGACGCAGTGATTTATCCATTAACTTCTCCTGAAAATGTGTTTTTCTGGGCCTCTACGGTCTGCCGTAGGAAGGAACGGACCTGGAGCGTTCGCGCTCCAAATCCGGTTATCCGCCCCGGAAAGTCCCAAGAGTTGCGTGTCTGAGACAAGTATAGCAAAGAGAATTTGTTATTTCAACCGGATTGCCTGATTGCTATGGAAATTCCATGAAATACCCCTCGATCAGGTCGGAATAATCCCTGTTCGTGTGGGCGTCCAGGATGTGGAAGAAGTCGCTTTTGGCGGCGCGCCCGAAGCTCATCTGGGCGGCGTAATCTTTCAGGAAGGCCCGGAAGTCCTCGTCCCCGATCCGGGCGCGTAACTCCTCGAGGAAGAGCGCCCCGCGCAGGTAGACCGCGTCCGTGTAGGGGCGGAAGGCCCCGCCGTTGTAGATGGACGAATCCACCCAGCCGGCCGGGTTGAAATACTTGACCCGGAAGTTCCACCACCAGTTGAGCGAATCGGGATAATTCGTCTCGAAGAAGATGCGCTCGGCGTAGACCGACAGGGCTTCGTCGAGCCAGGGTTCGAGGGCCTGGTCGTTGCCGACCAGCGAGTACCACCACTGGTGGGCGATCTCGTGGACGCCGATGGCGGTCAGGTTGCCACGCGGTGTGCCGTTGTATTCGGCGTAGAAATCGTCGCTCATGAAGACCAACCCGCTGAATTCCAGCCCGTCGGGGTAATCGGTCTCGACGATGCTCAGGCTGCCGTAAGGATAGGGCGCGAAGGCCTCCCCGTAAGTTGCCAGGGCAAGGACGGCCTCGTCCAGGATGGCCCAGCCGCCGGACTGGTGCCTGGCGAAGTAGTAGCTGTTCACGTCCACGTCGCCCACCCGCAGGTTCGAGACGATGTAGTCGGGGCTGGCCGAGAGGACGAAGTTGCGCACGCCGTAGGCGCGGTAGCGGGTCCATTCGCCGTTGGCTTCGGCGGGCGCGCTGGCCGCCACCACCGGGATATTCTCGGGGTCGGTGAATTTGAGATTGAGTTCCACGTCCACCGCGTCGTAAACCTGGTACTCCCCCACGCCCGAAGGCGCGTGTTGCAGCCAGCCCTCGCCCGGCGAGTACGGCACGACGTAGGGATACCAGTCCACCAGGTTGATCTGGTAGCCGTTGTAGCCGAAGACCGTGTTGACGGTCTTGTACGGCACGCACAGGCTGTACTCCATCGAAAAGACCAGCGTCTGGCCGGGTTCGAGGGCCTGGTCGAGTTCGAGGGTCAGGGTGCTGCCTCTCAGCTCGTAGGATTTGGCGTACTCGCTGTCCACCGACAGGGACTGGAGATCGAAGCAGTTTTCCCAGCGGTTGGGTTCCACCGCCAGGACGATCTCTCCCATGGACCGGTCGGCCTGGTTCGGGTAGCGGACGGTTTGTCTCACCGACAGGCTTCGCCCGAAGTAATCGAAGATGACTTCCAGGTAATAATTGGCCCGGCCTGAGGGTCCGAGGGTGGCCGTCGGGGTGAAGGTCAGGGTGGGGAGGGGGGTGTCGGTCGGGGCGGGGGTCGGCGTGACGGTGGGCGAGGGGAGGGGGCTGGGCGTGGCCGTCGAGGCCAGCGGGCGGAAGGGCGTCGGGGTGGCGGTCGCGTCCGGGTGACGGGTGACGACCACAAAGTCCGGGGAGGAACCGGGAGAAGCGGCCGGGGGCAGGTTACAGCCCGAGAGCAGGACTCCGGCCAGGAGGGCCAGCAGGGCCAGGCGTCTCATCAATGTGGATCCCTGAAGTAAGTATGGATCAAATCCGAAATATCCTGCCCGGCGTGCTGGCCCAGGATGTGGAAGAAATCGTCAGGCGTGGCGATCATCCCGGCCATCTGCGAGGCGTAATCCTTCAGGAAGGCGTAAAAGGCCTCGTCGCCGATGCGGGCGTGCAGGTCCTGAAGGAAGTGCGCCCCGTTGAGATAAACCGCGTCGGTGTAGGGACGGAACCCGCCGCCCTCGTAGACTGAAATGTCGAGCCAGCCCTGCGGCTTGTAGAAGTCCACCCGCACCGGCCACCACCAGTCCTTGAGCGAGTTGGGCGAGGTGTCGGCGTAGAATATCCGCTCGCTGTAGGTGCAGAGGGCCTCGTCGAGCCAGGGTTCGAGGGCCTGGTCGTTGCCGACCTTCTCGAACCACCACTGGTGGGCCGTCTCGTGGGCCGCGACCGTCACGAGGTAATTATTGGGCGTGGCGTCGTATAGGTTGTAGAAATCCCGCGAGAGATAGAACAGCCCCGAGTATTCCATGCCGTCGTTGAAATCACCCTGCACCACGCTCAGGCTGGCGTGCGGATAAGGGCCGAAGCGCTGGCTGAAAACCTGCACGGCCTGGGCCGATACCTGGGCGGCGGCTTCGCCGGGGACCTCGAAGAGGGGGAAGTAATAACTGGTGACTGTCACCCCGTCCGCCTCGGCTGTGGCAACCCGGAAGTCGGGACTGAGCGAAAAAACGAAAGCCCGCCCGGCCTCCAGGCGGTAGCGCAGGGCATCGCCGTCTTGGGAGGCCGGGGCGCTGGCCGCCACAACCGGCGGGCTGGACAGGCCGGCGAAGCGCAGGGTCACGTCGTAATCGGCGGCCTCGTAGACCAGGTGTTCGCCGTAGAACCAGGGATCGTGCAAGACCCAGCCGTTCCCCGGATCATACGGGACGACGAAGGGATACCAGTTGGTCAGGTTGACCTGCTGGCCGGTGTAGCCGAAGATGCGCGGCCGCTCGGCGTTGGGATCGGCCTGGGCGGCGTAGGGCAGCGACAGCGTGTACCGGATGTCCAGGAGCAGCGTCCCGCCGGGAGCGAGGGGCTGCGGGAGCGGCACGTCCAGTCGCTGGCCGGTGAGGGTGTAGTTGCTGACGGGGTACTCGCCGACGGTCAGGCTTTCGAGGGTGAAACAGTCCGGCCACAGGTTGGGGACGACCGCCAGGGTCACGCCTGGCAGCGATTCGCCAGTCTGGTTCGGGTAGTTGATCGACTCTTCGACCGAGACGGTTTTGGCGGCGTAATCCAGGATGACGTTCAGGCTGTATTGTGGCCGTTCCAGAGGGACGGGGGTGGGCAGGACGAACGGTTCGGGCGTGCCGGTCAGGGCCGGGGGGACTGTCCCGGCCGGCGAGGCGGGTGTGAGAGAGTCGGCGGCTGTGGAGGTGGGCTGTGGGGCTGGGGGGCTGCCGCAGGAGGCGAGCAGGAGGAGGGCTGCGAGGAGGGTGAGATGTAATGCGCGCTGCGGATCACGTGATGGGGGCATGGGGCTTATTTTAAGCGATAATCCTGCCCGGCGCAGCGATGTGTGCAGGGGAAATTACTCCTTTGCCCGGGAGGTCCACGCTGCGGATTTTCCCGCCTGCTGCCCAAGAAACATGCGCAGTTGGGCAGTATGTTCCTGCACATGGCGCAGGTCGTACAGGAGAAGCTCGGCGAAGGGCAACTCTCCCCAGGGGAAACGGCACAGCCGGTTTGCCTGCCCAGGCGAGAGGGTGTCAATAGTCTCCTGGCACCGCCGGCGGCAGTGGTCCAAATACCTGAGCAGCTCTTCACGGGTATACGTCCGCGGTAAGGTCTCGCCAGCCTCCATCTCGACCAGGTCGAAGGGTACGGGCGGGGTAAAACCCTCTTCTGCGCCGGTCAGGTAGAGGTCCAGCCAGAAGAGGGTGTGGTAGCCCAGATACCAAAAAGTCGAAAAGCCGTCCGCCACCCACTGATCCGGTTGGTCGTCCCAAAGCCGCTCTTCCCACAGTTCATCCGGGCAATCGCGCAGGACGTTCCCAAGGTCTTCGATTGCCGCTCCGAACTGTCGCCATAGCATCTGGTTGTCAATGATACTCGTCATCCTTTACCTCTATTCTCCATCGAAACGGACCAAAATCTGTGGAACCTATCCGAAAATTCCCGGAGTGCGGACTTTAGTCCGCTGGGAATTTAGTCCGCTGGGAATTTAGTCCGCTGGGAATTTAGTCCGCTGGGAACTCAGTCCGCCGGGAACTCAGTCCGCCGGGAACTTGCAAGCTAAAGCTTGCACTCCTTTTTCGGATAGGCTCTTATTGCAACCCTAAACGCACATTCCAGGACCGCCAAAATTCATTATAGGAGTCCACTATCCAAAAATCAATAGTAAACCATCCATGCCCATTTAAACTCTTGCATTTCCTTGCTCATAAGTGTAAAATATTTCTAGCGGGCCTTGAGCCTGCTCCTATAGTGGCGGCGTGCCCCCCTCACGTCGCCACGCTTTTTTAACTTGCAGCCGATAAACTGACAATATTGATAGCGGATGGAAAACTGTCTGTTGGGCGCTTATAATCTCCGAATATGGCAAAAGACCCGGCTATGAAGAAAACCTTGATATTGTTTTTATTGTTAGGGCTATTCGTTGTCCTGGTCCGCCTTCCTTCGCTGGGGGTCTTCGACAAAGACAGCGGCGCCATCGCCTACCACGCCCGGCAGATCCTCGAAGGGCAGCCGCTGTACAGCACCCACCATCCCAACCACCACCTGCCCGGCGCATTCTACACCTACGCGGCCATCTTCGCCCTTCTCGGCGATCAATTCACTTCCGTCAAAATTACCCTGGTCTTCTGGGTTTGGCTGAACGCCTGGGTCATCTATTTGATCGGGCGGAAGGCGGGCGGCGACCTGGGCGGGATGCTGGCGTCAGTGTTTTTTGTGCTTGCCACCGCCCTGCCAAGCCTGCACGGCGACACGGCCGAGATCGAACAGTTTGCCAACCTGCCGCTCAGCCTGACCATCCTGGCCGCGGCCCATATTTTGACCGAACGCAAACCGGCTCGCTGGTATCTCCTGGTTGGGATTTTGGGCGGGATTTCGCTCCTTTACAAGGTGACTTTCGTCCACGCCCTGGCCGCGGCGGGGATCACGCTGCTGGTCGTTACGATCCGCCTCCGGGACCGGTCGGCCTGGGCCGCGCTATACAAGGCCGGATCCTACGCCCTGGCCGGGTTCGCCGCGCCGCTGGCGGCTGTGGCGGCTTATTTCGCGGCGGTCGGGGCCTGGCCGGGACTGATGCTCGTCTTCCAGCTTGGAGCTGGCTACGTCGGCCGGCTGGATTCCCCGCTTTACAATATCCTCCTCTTCCCGCTCTTCCTGGCCGCCCGGGCCAACCTGGTGTTGACGATTCTCGGCCTGGTCGGCGCGGTGCAGGTCGCCAGGAAGTTTGGGCATGCGATTGAACGGGAGCCGGCCACAGGTCCGGTGCGCCTGATGCTCGTCGTCTGGCTGGTGACGTCGGTCATCGTCGCGGGCATCTCCCGCTTCCCGTTCGTCTACTATGGGCTGCTGGTCGTCCCCGCCCTTTCGCTCCTGGCCGGGACCGAGATCGGCCAGCTCTGGGAAAGGTCCCGGGGCGAACGGCCGCTGGCCTGGGTGGCGGCGGTATTCGCGATAGCGATCATTGCCAACGGGATTTTCGTGTCGAGGCAGTATCTTGGCGCATATCTCCAGTACCGCCTGGGGAATATCCCGGAGAAAACTTTCCTGCAAGAGGGGCCGACGAACGGCCGGGCGCACCTGGAGTCGCTGGAAATTGCGGATTACGTCCGTTCGCGCTCGGCCCCCGACGACCTGATTTTCGTCTGGTCGGACAACGTCCAGATCTATTATTTTTCCGGCAGGCGCACCCCGGCCTACCTGCTCTGGCCGCATTACCTGGACGAAACGGCGATCACCCAGGCGCTGGCGAAAAAGCCGCTTTACGTGATCGTGGCTCCCAAGATCGTTTTCAACGTCCCCATAGATTATTTGTTGCGGGAAATGTCGGGCGGTTATGCGCTCGAAACCGTGACCGGCGGGCACCAGGTCTTCCGCCGCACTGCGCCTTGAAAGGGAGAATATGACGACTTCGACATCTGAAACGCGTTTCCAATTCGGCGACAACTGGCTGCGCTTCCTGAGCGTGCTGACCGACGACCACATCGCCGAAGCCGAAAGGTCCATGCGCGAGTTCCTCGGCGCGGACGACCTGACCGGCAAACGCTTCCTCGACATCGGCTCCGGGTCGGGGCTGCACAGTCTTGTGGCGCGGCGCTTCGGGGCGAGGGTCCACGCCTTCGATTACGATCCGCAGTCGGTGGCCTGCACCGGGGAGCTCAAGCGCCGTTACTTCCCGGATGACCCGGCCTGGACGGTCGAGCAGAACTCCGTCCTCGACGCCGGATACATGAAATCGTTAGGGGTGTTCGAGGTCGTGTACTCGTGGGGGGTGCTTCACCACACCGGTTTTCTCTGGCAGGCGCTCTACAATGCCCAGATCCCGCTCCGCAAGGACGGGCTGCTCTTCATCGCCATCTACAACGACCAGGGACTGGTCTCCAAAATTTGGGAGATCATCAAACGCGCCAACTCGTCCGGGGGGTTGGGCCGGATCGTGACCACAGCCGTCTTTTTCCCCGCCTTTTTCGTCTCGGGCCTCCTGATTGACCTGGTCAAATTTCAAAACCCGGCCCGGCGTTACCGCGAGCACAAGAAATATCGCGGCATGTCCCTGCTGCACGACTGGCGCGACTGGCTCGGCGGCTATCCCTTCGAGGTCGCTACGCCGGAGCGGATCATCAAATTCTACGAAAACCTGGGTTTCGAACTGGTAAACTTCCTGAAGACCGGGCACGGGTTCGGCAACAACCAGTATCTGTTTCGGAAGTTGTAAGTTCCACAGAAAGACAGGCAGCTATGTGCGGAATTTGCGGAATCGCCGATTTTTCAGGCCGCAGGCGTCTCAGCCGGGAAGTGCTCCAGCGCATGAACGACGCCATGACCCACCGCGGCCCGGACGAGGAGGGCATCTACCTGTCCAACAAGGTCGGGTTGGGGTCGCGCCGGCTTTCGATCATTGACCTGGCGGGCGGCCGTCAGCCCATCGCCAACGAGACCCGGTCAAAGTGGATCGTCTTCAACGGCGAGATCTACAACTACCGCGACCTGCGCGTTTATCTCCAGAAGCGCGGCCACGTGTTCAGCACCCACTCCGACACTGAAGTCATCCTGCATCTTTACGAGGAATACGGCCTCGACTGTGTCCAATACCTGGACGGCATCTTCGCCTTTGCCATCTGGGATGCGGACGAGGAGGAACTCATCCTGGCCCGTGACCGGATGGGGATCAAACCGCTCTATTACACCCGCCTGGCAGACGGGCAAATCGTCTTTGGCTCGGAGATGAAAGTCCTGCTCGCCAACCCCCGCCTCGAACGGGACCTGGACCTGATCGCCCTCAACGAATATCTCTCCTACGAATACGTCCCCACCCCCCGCACCATCATCCGGGACGTCTGGCGGGTCGGGGCGGGACACATCCTGCGCTTCAGCGCCCGGGGCATGGACGAAGTCCCTTACGAGCGGATCAGCTTCCGCCAGAGCGAGAGCCGCCCTCCGGTGGACTGGCGCGATTATGCCGGGAACCTCTACCAGGTCCTGGGCGAGGCGGTGCGCCGCGAACTCGTCAGCGACGTGCCGGTCGGCGTCCTGCTCAGCGGCGGGATCGATTCCAGCACCATCGCGGCCATGATGGTCAAGGAGTATCCCGGCACGGTCGAGAGTTTCACCATCGGCTTCGAGGAAGGCTCGTTCAACGAGGCCCAGCACGCCCGCAAGGTGGCCCAGCACCTGGGCACGAACCACAACGAACTGATCCTGACCAGCCGCATGGCGCTCGACCTGGTGCATGAAATCCCCACCCTGGTGGACGAGCCGTTCGCCGATTCGTCGCTCATCCCGACCTTCCTGCTCTCGCGCTTTGCCCGTCAGAAAGTCAAGGTGGTGCTGGGCGGCGACGGCGGCGACGAACTGTTCGCGGGCTACCCCACCCTGCTGGCTCACCGCCTGATCGGTTACTACGAACGGCTGGTGCCCTGGTCGGTGCGGGCTTACGTGGCCCCGTATCTCATGGAGCGGCTGGCCGTTTCTTTCGACAACATCAGCCTGGACTTCCGCCTGCGCCGTTTCCTGGGCGGACGCGGCGTCCCGTTGATTACCCGCCACCATCGCTGGCTCGGCTCTTTCGTGGACGAGGAGAAGGCCTCCCTTTTACAGGCCTGGATCCGGCCCGTGCTGCGCGACACCTACTACCAGTCTCACCAGCACGCCCTCGAATGCGACGCCGAAATCCCGCTCAACCGGGTGCTGTACGACGACCAGAAGATGTACCTCGAAGGCGACATCCTCTACAAAGTGGACCGGGCCAGCATGGCCGCCTCGCTCGAAGTGCGCGTCCCCATCCTGAACCGGGAAGTGGTCCGTTTCGCCAACGACCTGCCCCTCGACCTGAAGCTGCGCGGGCGCACCAGCAAGTTCCTGCTCAAGAAGGCGGTGCGCGGCCGCCTGCCGGACGAGATCATCAACCGCCCCAAAAAGGGATTCAACATGCCGGTGGCCCACTGGCTGACCGGCGACCTGAAAGAGTTGCTGCTCGACATGCTCTCGCCGGAGCGCCTGGCGAAGCAGGGCTACTTCGAACCGGCCTGCGTCCAGGACCTGCTCGACGACCATTTCAGCCGCCGCCGCGACAACCGCAAAGTCCTGTGGACCCTGCTCATGTTCCAGGTCTGGCACGAAAAGTACATGCAGTAGGGGAGTGGTCCTCGTGAGAGCCAAACCGTCCTGGGTCACGACCGCCCTTCACCTTGCGCTCCTCGGCCTGCTGGCGCTGGCGTTCAGGCTGCCGTCCGTCGAGATCCCCTTCGACAACGACAGCGGGGCAATAGCCTATCACGCCCGCCTGATCCTGGGTGGCGAGCCGCTCTACCTGACCCACCATCCGGCGCATCACCTCCCCGGCGCGTATTACACCTATGCGGCAATTTTTGGAATCCTGGGGGATGGATACCGGTCCGTCAAAATTGCGCTGGTCTTCTGGGTCTGGGTCACGGCCTGGGTTATCTACCAGATCGGAAGGGAATTGGGGAACCGCAGCGTTGGGCTGGCGGCTGCGATCTTATTCATCGGGGTCAGTTCGCTTACGCGTCTCTTCGGCGATACCGGCCAGATCGAATTGTTTGCCAACCTGCCTCTTTCCCTGGTGATCCTGGCGGGACTCCGCGCCCGGCGGAACCAAGGCGGCTTGCCGGCTTATTTTTTGACCGGTCTCCTGGGCGGGATAGCTTTTCTCTACAAGGCGATTTACCTTTCGTCGCTGTTCGCGGTGGCGGTGATGCTTCTGGCTGAAACCCTCACCGGTAATGACAATCCGAAGTGGCGGCGGCTCGCCCTTCGCTGGTTTGGAATGGCTGCGGGCTTCCTCGCGCCGTTGGCGATCGTCCTGGCTTATTTTTACGCGGCCGGCGCGCTCTCCCGGTTGCTGCTGGTGTTCACGCTGGGCGTGGGCTACCTGGGGTCGCAGTTGCCGGTGATCGCCATTCCCGCCCTCCCGCTGGTCATGCTCTGGAGGGTGGTGGCCGTCTTTGCTTTCCTGGCGGTCGCGGGGTTGGTTCAAACCGGCTACAGGCTTCCCAAACTCTATCGAAGCAGGTCGCCCCAGGCGGCGGAAGGAACACTGCTGTTGGCCTGGAGCCTGGCCTCCCTGCTGGTGGCCGGGGCCTCGCGGTTCTATTTCGAACATTATGCGCTGCTCCTGGTCCCGCCGTTTGCGATTGTCGTTGCAGCCTACGCCGTCGAATTTGCCGCGCAGGCTCGGGGTCACGCGTGGGCAGCGTTTTTTGGAAAAGCTGTCCCGGCCGGCATCCTCCTGGCCGTCTTGGCCAATCTCTTTTGGGCATCCGGGCCTTATTACGGCGCTTATCTCCGGTATAAATCCGGGCAAATCGCTTATGACCGGTTCCTGCTGGACGGCCCCTACCAGGGCGGGAATTATTTCGCGGCTTCCAGGGTCGCCGGGTATCTGCGGGACCACTCGCAGCCGGGCGATACCGTGCTGGCCTGGACGGCCCTGGCCCAGGTCAATTACCTGTCTGGCCGCCGCTCTTCCTCGGACGTTTTGTGGACAGGCTACATCCCGGCCCTGGGGCCGCCGGGACGGGTTTTCGACCCGGAGCCGCTTTACGTCGTGGTGGGGTGGACTTTGACCGAGGGTACCGAAATCCCGCTCTGGCTGAGGGACGAACTGGCTGATAACTACGTCCGGGAAACCACCATCGAAAACCAGACCCTTTACCGCCGCCTCACGCCTTGAGAAAGCGTTTTGCCAGTACCTGGCATAGGCGAAATTTGTTTTTAACCACAGATGAACGCAGATAAAATGGATTTACGAGCGTTTTCATCAGGGCTTTTATCAAAAAATCGGCGTTCATCTGTGTGCATCTGTGTTGAATCCTGATTTTTGAACACTCTCTGGAATGCCTTAATGAGAAAGTGAGAAAATAGAACCGTGCCTGCCCAAAATCTATCCCGAAAGCTCAACCTCGGCTCCGGTGAATTCCTGAAAGAAGGCTACGTCAACGTGGATTTCACCTCCATCTCCGAGCCGGACGTGCGCCACGACCTGAACCGGTTCCCCTATCCGTTCGAGGACGACTACTTCGACGTGATCGAAGCCGACCACGTGCTCGAACACCTGGAAAACGCTTTCCGCGTGGTGGAGGAACTGTACCGGATCGCCAGGCACGGCGCGACCGTCCACCTGCGAGTGCCGCACTTCTCACGCGGCTTCACCCACGCGGACCACAAGCGCAGCTTCGACGTCACTTTTCCGCTCTACTTCAACCCGGATTTCAAGCCCGGCTACCAGAAGATCCCGCTCAAGCTCGAAAAGATGCGTTTCCGCTGGTTCGCCCAGCCCTACATGAAGAAGACCATACTCCCTGCGTCGGTATACTACATCGGGCGGACGCTCGGCGCGTTCTTCGACTTCTTCGCCAACCTCTCCCCCTGGATCTGTTCGCGTCTGTGGTGTTTCTGGGTGGGAGGCTTCGAGGAGATCGAGTTCGTTTTCCGGGTGGATAAAAACGATCGTCCCGATTAACCGGTTCGAGTGGTATGATGTCATTTGCGTTCACCCTGTCCATTTGAGAGGTCGGGAAATGTCCGGTTCCGGCACGAAAAAAATCCTTGTCTTGATTGGATTTACCGTTATCATCATCCTGGGGGCCGTCCTTGTCAGGCAGTTCATGGAGTGGGAAATTGATGACAGCATGGATGTTTACTATTCCTGGGTCGAGGGGCAAAGACTCCTCGATGGTGAAAACCCCTATTCGCGCATCCATGCCGGGGACATGCGCGAAAATCACAAATATGCCACCTACTTCCCGCTTTTCTACGAACTGTCTGCCCTGTCCCAGGCAGCCGGCCTGGACGACCTGGAGTCCTGGTCCCTATTCTGGAGGATAGTCATCTCCATCCTGCACCTTGAAATCGCCGCTTTGGTCTATTTTGCGTTCGCCAGGAAAGGGCAGGCATTGCTGGGGTTTTTCTCAGCCGGATTCTGGGTTTTATACAGGTGGCCTTTGAATGATCTGCAGGTTGCCAATTTCGAATCGATCCCTATCTTCTTCCTGATTGCCTCCCTCTTGCTATTCGATGAGCGCCCTCGCCTGTCGCTGGTTCTTTACAGCGTCTCCCTGGCTTTGAAACAAATCGGGATTTTCTTGCTGCCGCTTTACATCATTTGGGTCGTCAAAAGAGAGAAGAAAAACCCATTCAAAGCCCTCGCAGAGAGCGGGGCCTTGATTGCATCAGTTCCCGTATTCTCATCCATGCCATTCCTGTTTTGGGATTTTTCCGGGTTCGTCAAATCCATCTTGTTTTCCGTAACTCGACGGGCATCCCTTCACTTGCCGGCGCCGACGATCGATGTTTTATTTCAACTGGATGGCTTTGCAGGGCGCTTGCCGATGCTGGTCTTGTTCGCATTGTTTTTCATTTTGGCCTGGAAGCTCGACCTCGGCAAGTTCACCTCGGCCCTGGTCGTTATGGCCATCTTCATCGGTTTCAACCCGGTCTTGTTCCTGCAATATTTTACGTGGATGAGTATTTTCATCCCGTTGGTCATTTACGATTTTCTGTCCTATAATCCGAAAGTATTGAATGCCAACCAACAAGGAGATGTGTAATGCTCGATCAGATCAAGAAAGAGTTGGATCGTGTCAAAGGCATGGGGGCCACTTACGCGGACTGCCGCTGGTATCCCTTCGAGGAGCAGAACTACCTGCTGATGTGGAACGGCAATCTCAAAGTCACCGCGGCTTCCCGCGAGAGCGGGATGGGCATCCGGGTGCTGTACAAGGGCGCCTGGGGATTTTCGGCCTCGTCCGATATGAGCGACATCGCCGCAGTTTTCGACAAGGCTCTCGACAACGCCCGAACCGCCGCCGAGCGGGTCACGTTCCCGGTGCGGCTGGCGGAGAAGGACATCCTCCAGGCCTCGTTCACCAGCCCCAGCCGGATCAGCCCGTTCGAGGTCCCGTTGAACGAAAAGGTCGCTTTCCTCAAGGCCATGGACGACAAGCTCAACCAGAAGGGCGTCTTCCAGCGTTCCGCCGACCTGAACTTCATGCGCAAGCAGATCATCTTTGTCGACTCGGAGGGCAGCGAGATCGAGAAGAATATCACCGAGGTGTTCTCCTCGCTGGAGGTCAACGGCCTGGACGCGCAGGGCATGAGCCACGAACGCAAGTACAAGCTCAACCGCCAGGGCGACACGCGCGGCTGGGAATCGATCAACCCGGCCCTGTTCGACGAGAACGCCGAACGCATCGTCAGGGAACTGAACGAGATGCTCGCCGCCGATGACTGCCCCAAGGAAGACCGCTCGGTCATCCTGTTGCCGGGGATCATGTACCTGCAAACCCACGAGACCATCGGCCACGCCCTCGAACTGGACCGCATCCTGGGCTACGAGCTGGCTTACGCCGGCGGCTCGTTCGTCACGCTCGACGATTTCGGCAAGCTGAGATACGGCTCGGGCAAGTTAACCGCCCGGGCCGACGCGACCCTGCCCAACAGTCCGGGAAGTTTCGGGTACGACGATGACGGCGTCCCGGCCCGGGACAACGTCCTCATTGACAGGGGCATCCTGGTCGGGGCCATCACCGGGCGTCAAATGGTCGAGGAAGCCAACGTCAAGGCCAAGCGGCAGATTTTCGACGGCAGCGGCGGAGCCAACCGGGCCACATCCTTCTACCGCGTCCCCATCGAACGCATGACCAACATCAACATTGACCCCGGCACGGACGGCTCGCTCGACGACATCATCGCCAACACCGAGCGCGGCATCCTCATGGACGGCGATCGCTCGTGGTCCATCGGCTCGAACCGGGAGCAGTTCCACTTCGGCACCGAGATCGGCTGGCTGGTGGACGACGGCAAGATCACCAAGGTGGTCAAGAACGCCACCTACAAGGGCGATACGGTCAAATTCTGGAACTCGCTCTCGGCGGTGGGCGACGAGTCCACCTGGCGGGTGCAGTTCGTCAACAACTGCGGCAAAGGCCAGCCCAACCAGGTGATGCAGCTCGGGCACGGCATCCCGGTCTGCCGTTTCGACAACACCCGCATTGGAGAATAATCGTGAAAGACAGAATCCTGCAAACCCTGCGCGACCTGCGCGCTTACGCCCTCCAAAAAGGCTACGAGGTCTCGCTCTTCTACCACGAAGAAGACAGCTATTTGATGCGCTTCGCCAACTCGGCCATCTCGCTCAACACCAACGAGCACCTGATCCGGCTCGACATCACCGCCTATTCGGGCCGCAAACGGGCCAGCTTCGAACTCATCACCGACCTGGCGAAACTGGACGAGATGAAGCGCGGCATAGACACCGCGGCCGAGATGGTCGAACACGCCATGCCGCTGACCTACCAGCCGACCGTCGCCGCCTACACCGGCTCCTTCGCCGACGAGAGCGGCTACGACGAGGCCCTGGCCCAGCTCAGCAACGCCGAGCGCCTGGACTACTTCAACAAAGTAGCCGGCGACCTCGAAGCCGAGCATCTCAAACTCTCTGGCATCTTCTCCTCCGGGACGAACGTGCTGGCGGCGATCACCACCCGTTCGGAGCACACCCAGTATTTCAAGACTTCGGACGCGCAGGTGACGGCCGTGCTGGCCCACGAGACCGAGAAATGGGAGATCATCGCCGAGCAGTCGGCCTATCGCAAACCGGACCTCGATCCTGCTTCCCTTAACCGGGATTTGTCCTTCCTCCTCGACCGCTTCCGGCAGGACCCGCGCCAGCAGTTGCCCACCGGCAGCTACGACATCGTTTTCGGCCCGGCGGCCATCGCCGACATGGTCCACTTTATGAACTGGATCGGCTTCAGCGGCGGCTCGATGAAACGCGGCTTCTCGTTCGTGGCGGAGGACAAGCTCGGCCAGAAGGTCTTCTCGGACAAGGTCACGCTGGTGGACGATCCCCGCCTGCTGGACACGTACCCGTTCAAGCGGGATTTCATGGGCCTCGAGCGCAATCCCTTCGCCTTCTTCGATAAAGGCATCTTCAAAGGTTTCGCCTGGTTCCAGGACGACGCCGACGAGTTCGGGGCGGAGCCTAGCGGCCACACCGTGATGCGCAAGAGTCTGTACCTGCACCCCGGCGAAGTCAAGGCCGCCTCGCTCGAAGAACTGGTCAAGATGCCGCGCCAAAAGGACGTGCTTTACATCCCCTTCCTGCACTACATGAACATCGTCAACCCGTCCAAAGGCGTTATCACCGGCAGTTCGCGCTTCGGGGCGCTGCTGCTCAAAGCCGACGGCTCGGTCGTAGTCCCCTTCAACGTGCGCCTGACCCAGAGCCTGCTCGACATCTTCGGCGACAAGGTGGCCTGGCTCTCGCAGGATACGGTTGCCTGCAACCAGTCGCAGAGCTACGGGGCGCGCAATCCCGTCGCTTACGTGGTGCCGCGCTTCATGCAGGTGGACGACCTGGAGATCTCGCACTCCAACCCGTCGTTCTAGGCAGGTCACGTTTTAAACTGGTAAGTACGACGCACCAGGTAGGTCACGTTTCAAACGTGACCTACTTTTTTCATCGGGGGATTTTCACCAATCGTTAACCCATCCCTTCGCCTGTTCGGTGATAGAATTGCCCAAACCAAAGGCCGTCCGGCCTTTTTGTGTGTGTGCCAGACATCGGAAGTCTTCCCGGAAGCTTCCCTGTCGCAGCGCCTCCAAAAAGACTTCCGAAGTCTTCTCCCGCTCTTGTCTTTGTGGTAAAAGGCCCTCCATGTCCTACAACTTCCGCCTGTTCTGGCGCATGTTCTACCGCTCGTTCTTCAAATCCAAAGGCACGCCCGCCCGGCTGACCCGCAAACGCCTGATCTTCCTCATCCTGTTCTATCTTGTCTGGCCGGTTGGGGGGCTGATCCACTGGTTCTTCTTTTTTCTCGATGACCTGCTTTTCCCCGGATATAAAAACCAGCCGGTCGAGAAGCCGCTCTTCATCCTGGGCAACTTCCGCAGCGGCTCGACCTTCCTCCACCGCCTGCTTTCGCGGGACGACATCTTCACCAGCCTGACCATCTGGGACATCTACCTGGCCCCCTCGGTCACCCAGAAGAAGCTGACCCAACTCGTCGCCCGCCTCGACAACCGCTTTGGCGGGATCCTCCACCGGGTCCTGCACGCTTTCGACCGGGCCACCCTCGGCAGGGTCCGCATCCATCCCATCTCGTTCTTCAAACCCGAAGAAGACGAAAACATCCACTTCCAGAACTGGGACGGCTACTTCGTCAGCTACCTGTTCCCCTTCCTGGACGAGATGCCGGATTACATCCACTTCGACGAAGCGCTCCCGCCCGACCACAAGCGCCGGGTCATGGGCTTCTACAAATCCATGCTCCAGCGCCACCTGTACGCCACCGGCAAAAAATACTTCGTCGCCAAGAACCCGGCTTTCAGCCCCAAGATCGAGACCCTGACCGAATTCTTCCCCGACGCCCGCATCATCTACCTCGTCCGCAACCCGCTCGACATGCTGCCCTCCACCGTCTCGTGGATCAACTACGCCCGCCGCCAGTCCACCGATCCGGGGGAGGGATATTTTTACCTCGACGAAATCCTGGACCTGACCCGGCACTGGTACCGCCACCCCCTGCGTTATCTCGACACGCATCCTTCCCCCCGTCACCTGATCCTGCACTACGACGACCTGATCGGCAACCCGGAGCGGGTCCTGCGCGCCTTCTACGAGCAGTTCGGCTACCCCGACAAACCCGGCCTGGACAAGATCGTCGCCGATGCCGTCGCCGAGACGCAGGCCTACGCCTCCGACCACGTCTACGCTTACGAGGAGATGGGCTTCACCCGCCAGCAGATCATCGAACACTACGCCGAGGTCTTTGAGCGCTTCGGCTTCGACCAGCGCGAGCCGACCCTGACCCCGCTCGAACAGGTGGAACAGAAAGAACCCGCCCGGCTGCGTTTCCGGGAGGAGTGAGGCTCACTGGCCCTTGATGGTTTTCGCAACTTTCAGGGGCTTTATTTTTCCACAAGACCATGCTAGAATACCAGAAATTCCGAAATTCCGATTTTCTGGAGAAATGTTATGACCACACTTCAAATCCGCAGCAAAGGGACCATTACCCTGCCTGCTGGCTTGCGAAAGAAATATGACTTGGAAGAGGGGGATATGCTCACCCTGATAGATATGGGCGATGGAAATTTTATGCTCACATCGAAAAGCAGTAATTTCTTACGTGACGCAGACAAAGTTGCAAAGGCGGTTGCCGATGCAGGTGTTACGTTGGAAGAACTCCTGGAGACATTGGACGAAGAACGCCGACGCTACTACGAAGAGCATTATGTTGACAAAAAGTAAGCTGTTTTTCGATAGCAGCGCTTTGATCGCGGGTGTGCTTTCGCGAACGGGCGCAGCCTGTGTCCTTATGCTCTTTGCAGAACAGGACAAGCTAGATTTGTATATTAGCGAGCATGTCATAGAAGAATGTGAACGGTCTCTTGCGCGGAAGGCCCCGGCAGCATTGCCCGCTTTCCGAAATGCCCTGAAAGATACACAACCAAAAATTGTGGCTGCACTGGCAAGCGAGGAAATACAACCTTGTCTTTATATGATAGCTGATCCCACCGATGCCCCCATCCTTGCTGCGGCGATCAAGGCCAAAGTGGATTTCCTCGTCACCCACAATCGCCGGCATTTCCTTGACGATCCAAAGGTTGCCGAGAAATCCGGTTTGAAAATCGGCACGCCTGGCGACGCGTTGGCGTGGATCAGAGAGAATTTGTGACCCGGTTCTTCGGTATCACCATTCGCGAATGTAAACAAAAGGTCACGCTGCAAGCGTGACCTACTACGATTAGGATGATTTGCCCATGAATTTTCGCCGTTATTACATCCCTGGCTCGGCAGTCTTCATTACGCAGGTTGTCCAGTATCGTGAACCTGTTTTTCGCGACCCCGAGAATGTCAATCTGTTGCTCGAAATCCTGCGCAACGTCAAGCGTCTCCATCCATTTTCCATGCTGGGATATGTCTTTCTGCCCGAGCATTTACATTTGGCTTTCCAACCGACAGGGGCAAGCAATTTTAGCGACATCATGCATTCCCTCAAACCAAACTTTACCAAGGCATACAAGAAACTGATCGGGCTTGAACAGTCTCAACCCATGAAATTCTGGCAGAAGCGGTTTTGGGATCACATCATTCGGGATGACAGGGATTTCGAGAACCACTTGCATTACATTCACTACAATCCCGTCAAACATGGTTACGTCAAAGACCCGCGTGATTGGCCGTTCAGCAGTTATATCGAATGGGAAAAGCGCGGATTGTATCCCCCTGCTTTTAGTTGGAACGAACCGGCGGACGTAGATTGGGGTGAGTAGGTCACGTCTGTGACGTGACAACCCCGCAAACGTAGGTCACGTTTTTTAACGTGACAAAGTTGTTTACGCACGAACAAAAGGTCACGCTGCAAGCGTGACCTACGTTCTTGATCCGCAAGAGTAGTCACGCTTCAAGCGTGACCTTCGATTTTATATTTTTCTTCCCAGCCTTTGGCAAACTTCAAGCGGATGGTTCCGTAACGCACCAGCAGCAGGACCACGCCGGCCAGGGCCATCAGCCCCGCCACCAGCCGCGAGTAGGACAGGTCGGTGCCGGCGATGCGGGGCTGGTCGGGGCGGAAGGCTTCGATGATGACCCGTCCCACCCCGGCGATGACCAGCCACCAGCCGAACATGGCTCCGGGCTTGAACTTTTCGGGGAATTTGCGGGCCAGCCACAATAATGCCCCGGCGGTGACGAAGTTCCAGAGCATTTCGTAGGCGAAGGCCGGGTGGAAGCGGGTGCTTTCGGGGTAGAGGGCCATGTCGCTGTACTGGGGGAGGCGGTGCTGGGCCTCGATCGGGATGCCCCAGGGGAGGGTCGTCGGCTGGCCGTAGAGTTCCTGGTTGATGAAGTTGGCCGGGCGGGCCACAGCCTGGCCGATCAGTGTGACCGGGGCGGCCACGTCGAGCAGCAGCCAGAGGTCCAGGTTGTGGCGTTTGACGTAGAAGTACATGACCACCGCGCCGAAGAGCAATCCGCCGAAGATGTGCAGCCCGCCCTCAAGGGTATTCAGAATCTGCAAGGGGTTCTCGAGGTAATGCTTGCTGCCGCCCAGGGTGGCATTGACCACGTACCACAGGCGCGCCCCGATCACGCCGGCAGGCAGCATCCAGACCAGCGCGTTCCAGATGTGCTCGCCGTTCTCGCCGCGCCGCGTCAGTTCGCGCTCGGCGACCCACGAGCCGACGACCACGCCGAGCATGACCAGCACGCCGTACCAGCGCAGGGTGAGGGTCAGGGGGCCGATGTCGAAAGAGAAGATGATCGGGTCTATCAAAATGCACCTCGTTACCTAAAAAAAGTAGGTCAGGCTCACAGCCTGACAATGCTCTCTTGAAAAAATCCCGCTTGGAAAGGTGCGACGCACTCCCAAACAAGTTTCGGGGATTATAACATCCCACTGGCAAAGCGTCCCAAAGTATAGTAAAAATATAGCCGTCTGGCTGGATCAGCCAATAGCCTGGAGAAAACGGAGAATAGTCTCGTGTCAAGCATCATCAGTCTCAATGTCATCAAGAAAGACGAATGGATGGGCGGATTGCTCATCCGTTTTGCGGCTGCGCCCGAATCCCTGTCGCTGGCGTCGGCGGGCAAGGAAGCCGGGGAGGTGCGCCTGGACCCGGCCGAGAAGCAGGCCCTGGTCTCGCTCGGCCCGAAGGAAAAGGTCAAGGCCGAGACGCTGCGGCGCGTCGGCGGGGCGCTGGTGCGCTGGCTGGAGGGGAACGAGATCGAAGGCGCGGGCCTGGACCTGGCCTCTTTGACGGAATCCGGCCTGACGGTCCCGGAGGCCGCTTTCGCCCTGGCCGAGGGCCTGCTCCTGGGGGCTTTCAAGTTCAAACGTCACAAGACCGGGCAGGCGGCGCGTCCCGCCATCATCCTGAACCTGCTGGCCGAATCCGCCCTGGACGAGACGACGGCCCTCGTCGAAAAGGCCCGCATCCTGGCCGACGGGACCAACCTGGCCCGCGAACTGACCCACGAGCCGCCCAACGTGATCAACCCGCTTACGCTGGCCGAGAAGGTCAAAAACCTGGCCGCCGAAGCCGGGCTGAAATGCGCCATCCTGGACGAGCGCCAGTTGGCCGAGATGGGGGCCGGGGCGATCGTGGCGGTGGGCAAGGGCAGCGCCACGCCCTCGCGCCTGATCGTGCTCGAACACGAAGGCGTGCCCAACGGCGACAACCGCCCGGTGGCGCTGGTCGGCAAGGCTATCACGTTCGATACCGGCGGCTACAGCCTGAAGTCGGTGGAGGGGATCGTGGGGATGAAGTACGACAAGAGCGGCGGGATGGTGGTGATCGCGGCCCTGGTGGCGGCGGCCCGCCTGCGGCTCAAAACCCGGATCGTGGGCGTGGTCGCCGCGGCCGAGAACATGATCTCAGGGGCGGCTTACCGGCCCAACGACATCATCAAGTCGCTTTCGGGCAAGACCATCGAGATCATCAGCACCGACGCCGAGGGACGGCTGGTGCTGGCCGACGCGCTGACCTACACCCAGCAGATTTACGGCCCCCGCGCCGTGATTGACCTGGCCACCCTGACCGGCGGGGTCATCACCGCCCTCGGTTCGGTGCGGGCCGGGATCATGAGCAACGACGAGGCCCTTTCGCAGGCGCTGATCGCGGCGGGCGAAAACACTTACGAGCGCCTGTGGCCGCTGCCGCTGGACGACGAGTATTTCGAACAGATCAAAGGCGACGACAGCGACATCAAGAATTCGGGCGGCAAGAAAGCCCACCCGGTCATCGGCGGGATGTTCCTGAAGCAGTTCGTCAACGAGGCGACCCCTTGGGCGCACCTTGACATCGCCGGGGTGGGCAACGCCGAGGCGGATTTGCCCTACTGCCCCAAGGGCGCCACCGGCTTCGGGGTGCGGCTGCTGCTGGAGTACATCCAAAACCTGGTGTGACGGTCGCCCCTGCCCGCCAATTTTTCGAGGTGATTGTCACATATTTGCGACGATCACCTCGTTTTATGTCCCTGTTCACAAATCCACACTTTCGGTTAGAATACCCGTGCGCCTGCAAAAATGTTGTCCGGGAATTGACGTGGTAGCCCGCAAAATCCAGGCTCTTTCACAAGATCCCAAAACACAAGGCACATGCAGGAATTTGCGAGGAAAACATGGATAAAACAATTTCGTCATACCGCCGCCGCCAGCGGATGGGACCCTTCATCGTCTGGGGGTTGGCCGTCTTGCTCGTCGTGGCGGGGGCCATCTTCCTGATCGTCTGGATGACCGGGCCGAACAAGCCGGCCATCGGCAGCATGTTCGCCACCGAGACGCCCACCTCAACGTTGACCGTTACCCCGACCCTGACCAACACCCCGACCGAAACGCCGACCATCACCCCCACCCCGACCGAGACGCCGACCGCGACCCCCTCGGCCCCGTTCCTCTACAAGGTCCAGGAAGGCGAATCGCTGGCGACCATCGCCGAGAAATTCAGCCTGGGCGAAGACGGCATCCTGCTGATGCTCGAACTCAACGCGGCGGTCAAAGCCAGCAACGGCGTGATCTTCGTCGGCCAGGAGATTTTCATCCCCAACCCGGATATGCGCCTGCCCACCGCCACCCCCATCCCGCTGGACCTGCCGCGTGGCACGAAAGTCAATTACACCGTCCTGCCGGGTGACAGCCTGGCCCTGATCGCCCAGAAGTTCAACAGTACGGTCGAGGCCATCGTCGAAGAGAACGGCCTGGAGAATTCCAACGAAATCTTCGTCGGCGACGTGCTGGTCATCCCGGTCAACCTGGTCACGCCGGTTCCGACCTCCACGCCCGGTACGCCGACCGCCACCCCCTCGCCGACGGCCACGCCTTGACCGGCGCTATCCGGCGTTGACAAATCAATGAGTCAATAGTAATATTTGCCCCGCTATGGCGAGGTAGCTCAGCGGTAGAGCAGGGGACTCATAAGCCCTTGGTCGTGAGTTCAAATCTCACCCTCGCCACCAAAAACCGCCCGGAAGGGCGGTTTTAGTTTTACCATCTGATCTCCACCGGCGTGCCGACCTCGGCCCAGTTGTACAACGCCTGGGCCTCGTCCACGCCGAGCACCACGCAGCCATAAGAAATGGGCGTGCCCAGGTAGCCGGCCCACAGCCGTGCCCCGTTCGACAGGATCGGCAGGGCGTGGATCCCGTTTTGGAGCGTCCCGGCCCAGTAAATGCCGAGCCAGTTCGGCATCCAGATGTCCCAGGTCGCGCCGTAGGCATTGTCGATCTTGTTCAGCACGCTGAACGTCCCGGTGCGGGTGGCGTTGTTCATCCCGGTCGAGGCCACGAAACTGTAAACCAGCGCCTCGCCCTCGTAGACATACATGTGCTGCTCCGAAATATCTACCAGGATGTACTTGTTCCCAGAGTAAACCGGCGCTTCGGGAGCCTGGGGTGCGGCGTCTTCCACCGGCTCGACCAGCGCCACCGCAGGGGTGGCTGTGATCTCTGGGGTGGATGTCGGGATTGGGGCCAGCGTGGCAACGGGTGTGGATGTGGGCGTGTACGTCGGCTTGACGAGTTCCACCTGCCCCCAGCTATCCCCCTCCGCAGCCTCCCGGACCGGGGGCCGGCTCCCGTTACCGAGGGCGGCCAGCGCCGGGGAGGCAACGCCCAGGCCCGCCGTCAGGAGCAGCGCCGCAGCCAGGACGACCGTCAGCCACAGCATCCGCCGCCTGGGTCCGGTCGAGGGCGGCGGGGGCGGCAGCTTGTCCACTTTGGTCGGCTGGGTATCGCCGACCGTCCGCACGGGTTGGGTGTCTTCGGCGAGCTGCGCCCGCATCCGCTGTAATCCCGCCTTCGCCCGCTGACTGAGCGGATTCACCTGGAGCGCCCGTTCCAGGTATTCGACCGCGGTCTTGGGTTCGGAGACGGCTGCCAGCAGCAGCCAGGGGTCTTCCAGGTTGGGGGCCAGGGCGGCGGCCCGTTCGGCCCAGGCGCGGGCGCGCTGCCTGTCGCCGCGTTGGAGGGCGGCAAAGGCATTCTGGACGGCCTGGCGGGCGGTGGTGTTATCCTGGGTCATGGGCGTTTAACGATTGCCAATCTGACAAGGTTCCTCCTAATTAGTTTACACCATTTTTCGCTTATCGAAAGGATACCTTGCCAACAACAAAATTTGCATCTATACTCAATTTATGGAGTGTTCATGTCCGAAATAAACCTTGCCTCCCTCGAAGAAATCCTGAACCCGTTTGTCCCACTTGGCCGCTCAGGGTTGCTGCCCGCCCTGCACGCCGTCCAGAAAGAGTACGGCTGGCTTTCAGAGGAAGTTGCGGCCGGGGTGGCGGCTGCGCTCGGAGTCCCGCTGGCCGACGCGCATGGCGTGATCGAGTTCTATTCGCTGTTCTACAGCGAGCCGGTCGGCAAACGGATGATCCGGGTCTGTACCGACCCGGCCTGCGCCCTCAAAGGCGCGGACGAACTGCTCGACCACCTGTGTGCCCATCACGGCATCCAACCGGGCGAAACTACATCGGATGGGTCGTCCACCATCGAGCGGAGTCCGTGCCTGGGATTGTGCGAGCAGGCCCCGGCGATCCTGTTCGACGACCAGGCCGAGACGAACGTGGACCTGAAGACCGGGCATTACGAGCTGGGCCGTCCGCGCTCGCTGGTCTATGGTTCGCTGCGGCTGCTGACCCGCAACTGCGGCAACGGGACGACCTTCCTGGCGGGGTACGGCGCTTACGCGGCCTTGCAAAAAGCCCTGGCGATGCCGCCTGCCGAGGTGATCGCCGAGATCAGGGCCTCCGGGCTGGTCGGACGCGGCGGGGCGGCCTTCCCGACCGGGGTCAAGTGGCAGGGCGCGGCGGACGCTCCCGGCGACGAGAAGTACGTCGTCTGCAACGCCGACGAATCCGAGCCGGGCACGTTCAAGGACCGCATCCTGCTGCTGGACGATCCGCACAGCACGATCGAGGGGATGTGTATTGCGGCTCATGCCATTGGCGCAACCAAAGGCTACATTTACCTGCGCGGCGAGTATCCCTACATTTTGCCGGTTCTTGAAAATGCCCTGAACGAAGCGCGTCAGGCGGGTCATCTCGGCGGGGCAAACGGTTTCGACATCGAGATCCGCCTGGGGGCGGGGGCTTACATCTGCGGCGAGGAGACCGCCCTGTTCGAGTCGATCGAGGGCAAGCGCGGCTTTCCGCGCGTCAAGCCGCCGTTCCCGACCACGCACGGACTGTTCGGCAAGCCGACGGTCATCAACAACGTCGAGACGCTGGCCAACGTGCCGCTGATCCTCTCGATGGGCGCGGCGGAGTATCGCAAGATCGGCACGGAGAAGTCACCGGGGCCGAAGTTGTTCTGCGTCTCCGGGGATGTGGCCAGGCCGGGATTGTACGAAGTCCCGTTCGGGGTGGCGCTGAAGGAATTGTTGGAGATGGCAGGGGGAGCGGATGAGGAAGCGGAGAAACGGATGACGGGAACGGATGAGGAAGCGGAGAAACGGATGACGGGAACGGATGGGGCAGCGGATAAACGGATACAGGCAGTGCTCTTCGGCGGGGCGGCGGGAGCGTTTGCCACGCCGGAGCAATTGGACGTGAAGCTGACCTTCGAAGATTTGCGCGCCGCCGGGCTGCCGCTCGGTTCGGGCGTGGTGATGGTGTTCGACAAGTCACGGGATTTGCGGGACGCGCTGGCGCGGCTGGGACGCTTCTTCGCCCACGAAAGCTGCGGCAAGTGCTATCCCTGCCAGATGGGGACGCAGCGCCAGGCCGAGATTTTGGAGCGTGTAGCCAGAAGAGAGATGCTGCCCGGCGACCCCGAACGCCTGCAGAATGTCGGCTGGACGATGACAGATGCGTCGCTGTGCGGGTTGGGACAGACAGCGGCGTCGGCGGTGCTGTCGGCGATGAAGCAGTTTCCCGAGTTGTTCGTGGAGAGATAACCGCAAAGTGCGCAAAGAACGCGAAGGCAAATAAAACGGATTTCTTGGCGTTCTTCGCTGGCTTGGCGGTCAATTGGAGATTACATGGGAATTCAATTAGAGATTGATGGTCAGCAAATATCGGTGGAAGCCGGAACGACCTTGCTCGAAGCCGCCAAACAGATCGGCGTGGACATCCCCACGATTTGCTGGCACGAGGCGACCACGTCCTATGCGTTGTGCCGCATCTGCGTGGTGGAAGTGGAGGGGATGCGCCTGCTCCAGCCGGGATGTATCGTCGAAGCGGCGGACGGGATGAAGGTCCAGACCCGCTCGGAAAGGGTCGTGCGGGCGAGAAAAACCATCCTGGAGATGCTGGCCTCCAGCGTGGACCTGTCCGATTCCCCCGCCATCCTGGCCTTGATGGACGAGTACGGCGCGTCGCCCGAACGCTTCCCCGAGGCCGGGCGGCGGGAAGTCGAAGTCAAAGACGACAACCCGATGTACCTGCGGGATTACTCGAAGTGCGTGCTGTGCTGGCGCTGCGTGCAGGTCTGCGCCGAGGACGCCCAGTACACCTTTGCGCTGAGTTTCAGCGGGCGGGGCTACGAGACCGAAATCGCCACCTTCTTCGACCGCCCGATGCCCGCTACCACCTGCGTCTTCTGCGGCCAGTGCGTCGGCGTCTGCCCGACCGGGGCGCTCAAACCCAAACGGGAAGCGCTGCTGGAGCAGGGCATTGCGCCGGAGGAGATCGCGGTGATGAGTTCGGGGCGAAGGCGGCGTAAATGAGTGATATCTGGAACGTGTAGCGTGTTGCGTGGTGCGTAACAGAACACGCTACACGCTTTGCGCCAGACACCTGATTTGGAGAGAATCATGATCACACCCGACCGAATCATCAGCACCACCTGCCCCTACTGCGGGGTGGGATGCAATTTACAATTACACGTCAAGGACGATTTCATCTTCAAAGTCACCTCGCCCTTCGACGCGGTGGTCAACCAGGGTAATTTATGCGTCAAGGGACGTTTCGGCTACGATTACATTTACCACCCAAGAAGAGTTACGAAGCCGCTGGTGAGGCGCTACCTTTTGGAAAGTCATCAGTCATCAGTTTTCAGTGACCAGTGGCAAAGCCGGAAGGACGCGCCCGAACTTGGCAACCAATCACTAATCACCAATTACCAATCACAAACCCCCTGGGATTGGCTTCCCGTTGATTGGGACACCGCCCTCGACCTGACCGCCGCCAAACTGACCGAAATCTACCGCCGCGACGGCCCGGACGCCATGTCGGTCTACTGCTGCGCCAAGGCCACCAACGAGGACAACTACCTGCTGCAAAAGATGTTCCGGGCGCTGTTCCGCACCAACAATGTGGACCACTGCACCCGTCTGTGTCACGCCGGGAGCGTGGTGGCCCTCCAGCAGGCGCTGGGATCGTCGGCCATGTCGAACACTGCCAGCGAAGTGATCCACAACGACGTGCTGATGGTCGTCGGCTCGAACACCAGCGAGAACCATCCCATCATCGCCTTGCAGATGAAAGCCGCCATCCAGAAACACGGCGCAAAGCTGATCGTGATTGACCCGCGCCGGATAGACTTGGTGGACTTCGCCGAACTGTGGCTGCCACTCAAGCCGGGCACCAACGTCCCGCTGCTGACCGCCATGGCCCACGTCATCGTCAAGGAAGGGCTGGTGGACCACGAGTTCGTCCGGGAGCGCACCGAGGGCTACGAGGAGTTTGTCGAGAGCCTCGAAAAGTTCACCCCCGAAGTCGCCGAAGAAATCTCAGGCGTCCCGGCCGACGACATCCGCGCCGCGGCCCGTCTGTACGCCAACGCCAAAAACGGAGCCATTTATTGGGGCATGGGCATCTCGCAGCTCTCACACGGCACAGCCAGCGCCCTGGCGCTCATCCACCTCGCCTTCCTGACCGGGCACGTCGGGCGGCTCGGCACGGGCCTCAATCCCCTGCGCGGCCAGAACAACGTCCAGGGCGCTTCGGACATGGGTTCGATGCCGTTCCACTATCCCGGCTACATGCGGGTTGACGACGAGTCCAATGCCGCCAAATGGGAAACAGCCTGGGGCATCGAACCCGGCGGCTTGAACCGCCAATTGGGCCTGACCACCACCGAGATCCTGGCCCATGCCCATCCCGGCGGGGTGCGGGCGCTCTACATCATGGGCGAGAACCCGATGATGTCCGAGCCGAACCTGAACGAGACCCGCCGCCACATCCAGAACCTGGAGTTCCTGGTCGCCCAGGACATTTTCATCAACGAGAGCGGCGCCTTTGCGGATGTCTTCCTCCCGGCCGTTCCCTTCGCCGAAAAGGACGGGACTTTCACCAACACCGACCGCCGCGTCCAGCGAGTACGCCAGGCCCAGCCGCCGCGCGAGGACTCGCGTCCCGACTGGCGGATCATCTGCGACTTGGCTCAGCGCATCGAATCTCGACTTGGGCGTGCTACCGTTAAATGGGACTATTCCGGCCCCGAAGAAGTCTTCGCCGAAATGGCAAGCGTCGTCCCCGATTTTGCGGGCATCACCTACGAACGCATCGACAAAGTCGGCCTGCAATACCCGGTCTGGGACAAGGAGCACCCTGGCATGCCCTTCCTGTTCGCCGACTCCTTCCCGCGTGGACGGGGCAAATTCACCCCCCTGGATTACGTCCCGGTCGTCGAGCCGGTGGACGACGAGTATCCCTTCATCCTGACCACCGGACGTCTGCTCGAACACTGGCACGGCGGCACGATGACCCGCCACTCGCAACTGGACGCCCTCTACCCCGAAGCCCGGGTCGAGCTTCACCCCGCCGACGCCGAGATCCACGGCATCCGGGACGGGATGGCGGTCTGGGTCACGTCACGGCGGGGCGAGATCGTCGTGCGCGCCTCCGTCACCGAGAAGACGACCGTCGGCGTGGTCTTCCTGCCCTGGCACTTCGCCGAAGCCGCCGCGAATTTACTGACCATAGACGCCCTCGACCCGCAGGCCAAGATTCCCGAGTTCAAGGCCTGCGCGGTGCAGGTTTTCCCGGCCAGGGAGTCGGATTTGCCCAATCCCGAGGCGGTGGTGGAGAGGGGACGATATTGAGCCGACCCCCTCCCAGCCTCCCCCAAATCCGACAGGAGTGTGGTTGGTTTTCATGTGAAGAGTCCAATGTCGGATTTGGGGGAGGTGCCGAAGGCGGTGGGGGTCGCCGTGCAGGTGTTTCCGGCGAGGGATGCGGATTTGCCCAATCCCGAAGCGGTGGTGGAAAGAGGGCGCTACTGATAGTCGCTAAGGTATAATTTGATTATGTCTATTTCAACCCGCGAAGAAATCATAACCAAAATCAAAGCCAATCGCTCTGCGCTTGACCGCTTTGGGGTTAGGGCTTTGGCCCTTTTTGGTTCTGCGGCCAGGGACAAAATCCGCAAAGGCAGTGATGTAGACTTTTTGGTGCAATTTGATAAGTCCACCTGGGCAAATTACATCGGGCTGAAATTCTACCTCGAAGAATTGCTGGGGCGGGAAGTTGATTTGGTGACGCCCAAAGCGCTCAAACCCGCAACAAAACCTTCGATAGAAAAAGACCTGCTCTATGTCGTCTCGTAGCCCAAAACTCTACGTTCAGGATATTTTGCAGGCCTGTGTGGATATTTTGAATTTTACGCGGGAAATGGATTCGGCTGAAGCCTTACAAAATGACCGCCGCACCTTCCTGGCGGTCATCCGCTGCATAGAAATCATTGGCGAGGCGGCCCGCCAAACGCCAAAGAGTTTCCGGGAAAAGCATCCCGAAATCCCCTGGCGCGAGACTGTTGCCCTGCGGAACGTGATCGCTCACGAATATTTTGGACTGGACATTGAAATTATCTGGGACGTCATCCAGACCCAAATCCCGGCGTTGGCGGGACAAATGCAGCGGATCGATCTTGATTGAAACGCCCTCGACCCGCAGGCTGAAATCACCGAGTTCAAGGCCTGCGCGGTGCAGGTGTTTCCGGCGAGGGATGCGGATTTGCCCAATCCCGATGTGATGTTGGAGCGAGCGCGGCATTAAACCCCCTCCCAGCCTCCCCCAAATACGACGATGTATACTCCAAACGGGCAAGTTCTTTACTTTTTACGAAACCCAGTTTGTGCATATATGTGGCGTTCTGCGGCGATTTTTGCAGCCATAACCCATATATGGCGGTCTATAATTGCTCAACTCATTTTGTAAATGTTAAAATCTCAACCGTTCACAGTATAAATTCTGAATGCGCATCCACAATATAAATCGTCGGATTTGGGGGAGGTGCCGAAGGCGGTGGTGGAGAGGGGACGGTATTAGTTCACCACAGAGAACAAAGAGCGCACAGAGATAAAAGCGCACAAGAACCCCTCTCCCAACTTGGGAGAGGGGCAGGGGTGAGGGCGATTTCCGAAGTCTTTCATTACGGCGTTGGGGTTGGCTCCGGCTCGATCGGCAAATTGGGACACACCGCCTGATACGGCAGCGCATCGCCGATGTATTGCTGCCATTCGGCGCGGGTGAGGTTGCGCGGCATCACCGCGCAGGCATTGGCGATCAAATCCTCCGCCTGCCATTTCCAAATGCGTATGCCATTCACACTAAATGACATGACAAACCTCCCATCAGGATCGAAGGCTACAGAGAATACAAAACTACCGTGGATCTTGCGGGCAACTTCCACCCCACTGGCTGCTTCCCAGACGCGGGCGGTGCTATCGTCACTCCCTGACACAACGTATTGCCCATCCGGGCTGAAAGCCACAGAAGAAACATGAAATTCATGGGCCATACGGCTGATCGGACGGGCTGAATGATTGTCATTGATTAAAAAACCAGCAACCTCCTTGGTTGGGAATAATTTCATGGATTGGATGTCAAGAAGGGTCGCGAGCATTTGTTTTGAACTGAAAGTCGTGTTGACGGATTGAGCTTGAGAAGCCAGTTGGCGGGCCAGGGAAATCGTTGCCTGTTTTTCAGCCTCGTTGCTCTTGAACCATCCAAAACCGGCCAGGGCCAGAAAGATGGCTGATGCGATAATCGAAGCAATCAAGGTTATCCGCACTCTTCTTTCGCGTTCCCGCTGTTCCTTGTGCCTCAATTCGGAACAAGCGTTCAAGTAGCTTTCCTCGACCGAAGAGAACACAAAGAACGGGTTTTCAGGTAACAACCGGGCATCGTCCAGCCTCCCGCCGCGGTGGATGAGATACAGCTCATCCCTGCCTGAGCGTTCCCATTCCAGCGCGCTCTCGGTGACGTGGCGGTAAAGGCGCAGGCTCTCGCGGTCTTCGTCCAGCCATTGGCGCAGGGTCCCCCATTCACGAATCAGGGCTTCGTGGGCCACTTCGGCGCTGTCTTCTTCGGTGGTGACCAAACGGGCGTCGGCCAGGGTCTTGATGACCTTCCTCGCTACATCGTCCATTCCCAATTCATCCAGTCTGGCGCGCCGGCGGGTGTCTTGCACGCCTTCGCCCAATTCGGTCAGGCGCAGGAAGATGTTGCGGGCAATTTCCCGTTCGGGGGGCGAGAGCCGCTCATACACGTTTTCGGCGGTCTGGGCAATCGCCTTCTTTACGCCGCCTGCCTCAGCGTAGCCTCCCAGCGTCAGTGTGCGTCCCTGCCTGCGCTTCCAGGTTTCGAGCAGGGCATGTGAGAGCAAGGGCAATGCGCCCGGCTCCGTGCCCACATCCTGCAAGATCAAATCCACAAGGCCGGGCTGAAAGACCCAGCCGTTCTTTTCGGCGGGCTGAACGATTGCTTGGCGTAATTCATCCTGAGACATCGCGCCGATGTAGGCCTGGTGTTTCTCCAATGCCAGCCGCAAGCCTTCGTATTCGGCGCAGTGGTGGTAGAAATCCGCCCGCAGGGTCAATACGACGCGCGCTGCGCTGTCTTCATCATCCGCAAGCGAGAGGAGATTCTCGATGAACGCCTTGCGCTCGGCGGGGTCTTTGCACAGGGTGAAGGCTTCTTCAAATTGGTCAACCACCAGCAAGGCGTTCGGCTTGCCCGAATTGCTCAACAACTTGCGAACATACAATCGCAAACTGCGCGCATCTTTCACCAGGTCATCCATCAACGTGGAGGTTGCCGTGACCGACTCCGAGTCGCGTGTCAAACTTGCGGCAAGGCTTTCCAAAGGATGGGCTGTGGGGGTGATCACATACACAAGGCCCCGCTCTGCATTTTCTTTTTTCCAGGCAGGAATGAGTCCGGCGCGGGCAACGGAGGATTTCCCGCTCCCCGAAGCGCCGACGATTGCCAGGAAAGGTTCCTTCGACACACGAGCCAATAATTCGCGGGTCAGAGTCTCGCGCCCGAAGAACAGCGCCGCATCCGGCGTATCGAAATAGCGCAAGCCCATGTAAGGCGGTTCGCCTTCGACGGGTTCTTCAATTTCATTATCGGGCTTGAGCTGGCTCAGCGCTTCGGCGGTAAGTTCGACTTTATTCCCGCTGCCGATGATGACCACCGAGCGGTTCATGTCCCCGCCAATCGAAATGTCCCCGCTGGCAAGCGCCTGTTTGAGCAGTTCGATCTCCGCCTCTGTTGCGGTCCCGTTCAAGAGGTTCTGTAGCGCGATTGTTTTGTCCATTTTATATTGTTTGCAAAAGTTAGAGTTTTCTGCTCAATTTACTTTTCGAGTGTATCAACTTTTCGTATTACCATAATTACCCTGCCTTTAATTTCCAGAGGCACATCTATAGAAACCAAAATTGGAGCCATGTCAGGGTTTCCTGGTTGAAGACGATAACCATCAATTTCTTTGAAAAAATATTTCAAAGTGGTTTCGTTTGTTTCTGGAAACCAAATTGCTGCCATTTCACCGTTTCTAGCACTTGTCGCAGGTTTTAAGATCACTACATCCCCATCGTTGATCATTGCATCAGTCATTGAATCACCTCGAACTTCAAGGGCGAAGAGATTGTTTAGTTCATTGGTTGGGATGGGCAGGGCGCTACGGGCAATTTCTACAATATGAGCCTCGCTTTCAGTTTCGAAAATAACTCCTTCCTCAAAAACTGGTAGATGCAATCCGGCTGCGATCGGCCCAAGAATTGGGATTCGAAGTTGTTTGTACTCAGATTCTTGTTTTTGCAACTGATCTTTATTTACGGGTTTTTCTTTATTCGCCTTTAATTTCTGGTTTTCAGTTATTTCGCTTGTTTCATTGCTTATAGGGTATAGTGGGATTTCACTTAGTGCCACATTTAAGTATTGGTTTCGAAGTTTATCCATTCCCTCAAAAAAATAGGTTGAATAAATTGGCAAAGCATTAATTTTGGGGAGGGTGGCTAATTTCCCAGTTAAAACACGAGTAACTGCTGGACTATCAAATCCAAAGCCTTCCATCATCAATGGGATAATGTTACGTTTTTCATCAATGGCTTGTTCTATTTCTTTGCGCAACCAGTCGGTTGGATTATTGCACCGGTCTAAAGCAGATGGTGTCAAAATAACGAGAAAATGAGCACGTGCTTTTATATTTTCAATGATGACTTTTTCAAAATTCCCGCTTGGAATGCTTTGGAAGTCTATAAATACATCATAACCATGCATTGTCAGGTATTGGTAGATAGCCAAAGCCCACGATATGTCTGTGCGACGGTAACTGATGAAAACAGTCTTCTCAATCCTTCCCATCTGAGGCTCCTGTGGGTGAAGTTTCGTTGAGAAAATTATACAACAACCGGGGCCTGAGTGCGACGCACCTTCAAGCCCGATTCGCCTGCGCTATAATAAGCTCAAGCTAAACTTATTCGTTTCGTTGCTTCCAACGGAAAGACGCAGATAGGTATAGAGGAAGGACTCACTATGGACATCCGCCAGAGCATCCTCGGCATCGTTGCCCGGTCCGGTTCGGAGCACAAATTCGCCGGGACGGGTTTCGTCGTCAGCGGGGGGCTGATCCTGACCTGCGCCCACGTGGTTGACGGGGCGCGGCAAACGGATGACCGGGTCCAGTTCCGGGTCGAGGGGCGGCCGCAGTTCTTCGAAGCGGAAATCGCCTTCACCAGTCCGGTTATCGAGCTGGATATTTGCGTCCTGGAACCCGTCGCCCTGCCCGCCGACGTCCCCGCCCTGGCGCTGATGCATTCTGGCGAGAGCAAGGGCCACGCCTTCTCGGTCTTCGGCTATCCCCAGCAGGGCGGCTTCCTGGGCCTGAACGGGGCCGGGACGATGCTCGGCCCGGCGCGGGACGGGCAGGGCCGGGAGGTGCTGCAACTGGCCTCCAACCAGGTCACCCACGGCTTCAGCGGCGGCCCGGTCTGGGACGTGGAACTGGAAGCGGTGGTCGGGATGGTCAGCCGGGGCTTCGAATTCGACCTGGACAAAAAGCTGGGCGACGTGGCCTTTGCCATCCCCAGCGAGGTCTTGGCGGCGGCTTACCCGTCCCTGGCGATTGCCCCGGTCCGCAGGCGGCCGCAGCCCACCGCCGGGCCGAGCATCAGCATCGGCGGCAACGTCAGCGGGGCGATCGTGATCGGCAACAACAACGTGGTCGGCGGGGCCGTCCCGCCCCAGACGAAGGATGAGGAATAAAATATAAGTGACTGTATTAGCCTTGCGCCCTTATGACTTCTCTTGTATCCTTGGGTGGATTGAACTTTAGTTTTGGGAGTCCATTGTGTCAACTTTGCCTTGTCATCATCAAGATGAGGTTGTCTCGGAAGTGCAACCCACCATTAATTTGCTGACAAATCTGGACGTTTTACATCCAGATGTTTTGCTGCAACACGAAATTCAACCAAACGATTACAAACAAGGCCTTGTTTTTCGCTCTGCCGTCGAGAGTATTCGAGGAACATTTATTGCATCCTCCACCGCCGGACGCGAAGGACTTGTAAAAGATGTACTTGAAAACTTGTACCAGCGTAATAAAATCGTTGCATACAAACACAAAAGCAGCCGGGAACGCTTTGATTTTGAGGTCCAGATAGCTGAATTGCCGGATTATTTTGCTGCTCTTGAAGTTAAAGGGGGCGAAGGGAATAGCATAAATATATCCGAGCGGCCCTTATGGGCAAAGGAATTTTATATTTGGAGTCATCTGGATGGCGCAATCGTAAACCAGCCAGCTCATGGTGCTCACTCGATTATCAATCGTATAACCAATGAACTGGTGAGCCGTAACAAACTTGTGAACGCGCTTTTCTTCAAGGATATTTTATGCGGCACAAGGACACGACCTTGTCCGAAGTACCCGAAAAAGGAGCAATCCATCGGCTTTCTGGCAGCTCCTGATATATTCTTATTCCCAGTCAGGGTCCCAACAATTGACGATCCTGAGCCACCCGTTCATACTCTGGATGATTTGCAGTTGCCCACCCTGGTTTTGGATTTGTTCGATGTTGCGCCTGAAGCCAGATCGCGCCACATTTGGGAAGTAAGGGTGAAAGTTGTACCTTCACTAAATAACAAATTTGGGAGAGAGGTTGAGATTTGGCACCAAGGTAGCTTGGTAGATAAGAGCAAATCACGACTGCGTTGACAGGTTGTTTATGTCTAAAGTTAACGAAGCAAGACAATTATATTTACTCGAACAAGATGACCTGGTCAATCAATTGGATGCCAGGTTATGGCATGGCTCGTTCAACGCGCGCGAAAGCTCTTTGCAACAACTCTCTCCGTATGTTGGAAAATTGAAATCCGGCATGGTAAGGGTATTGTTAAATCTCTATTCCAAACCCGGGGATTTTGTGCTGGACCCCTTTGCCGGATCAGGAGTCGTGCCTTTGGAAGCGGTACTGGCTAATCGTCGGGCTTTAGCCAATGACCTTAGCCCTTATGCTTATGTCCTCACGCGTGGCAAACTCGAAACGCCTTCAAGCGAGAAAAAGGCCCTCGAAAAAACTCTTGCTTTATTGGAAATTGTTGAGAAGAAGTCACCGTTTGTTGATATTTCCAAAGTTCCAGAATGGGTACAGAGTTTTTACCACCCGGTTACATTGCAGGAAATCCTGGCTGCCTTCGAAGCCTTGAAGCAACAAGATGATTATTTCCTGACTGCCTGTTTGCTTGGAATATTGCATCATGTCAGGCCGGGTTTCTTGTCCTATCCTGCCAGTCATCTGGTGCCATATCTCCGAAAAGCGAAATATCCACCTGAGAAATATCCTAAAATGTACGCCTACCGCGATTTGCGTTCACGCCTCATTGCTAAAGTGAAAAGGGCATACCGAAATTCGATACTCCCGGTAAATTGGGAGAACAGGGAATACAAAGTTTGGCAAGCCAATTCCATGGATTTACCTCTAGCTGACAATTCCACCGATGCGATTATTTCCAGCCCGCCTTATTTCGGGGCACTCGATTACGCCCGTGACAATCGTTTGCGACTTTGGTTTTTAGGTTGTGAAAATTGGAAGGAATTGGATGCAAGCCTGACTGCAAACCAGAAAATTTACCTGCCACAAATGTCCGCCTGCCTGCAGGAAATGTATCGTGTTTTGAAGCCCAATGGATATTGTGTTTTGGTTCTTGGCGATGTAGAGCGGGATGGAAAGACACATCGGACGGCAGAAATATTATCAGACATTGCTGTTGATGTATCCGGTGATGGTTTTAAGGTGGAAACTATTTACGATGACATCATTCCAGATGAGCGAAGGTCCCGGCGTAATACACAAACAACAAAATTCGAACGAATCCTGGTGATGCAAAAGGGAACCTCGTGAATAAAATTACCCACCATACCCAGTCTGGTGGGTAATTTTCCCAAGATGATGCGTGTGCTCGAAAGGTCATCAAACGGAAAAGGGACGAGCACGACCTTATGCTTCATAGAGCGGCTTTCCGTCATGGATGGTGTAGATGTCTTCTTCGGGGTCGCGCAGGTACTCAAAGGCCGGGTTGCTCATGGATGCTTTCAACCATTCGGTTTCGTTCCAGTCGTCGGCGATTTCTGTTAGCGGTGATAGGACAATGACGCGCACGCGTCTTGGTCCCGCGATGGGAAGCACGCCATCCAGTTTGAGTTGATGGTTTTCATCAATCGTCCCTGTCATTTCTATGGCTGTCATCGGAACTTCCATCTTGCGCACTGCCTTTCCATCGGTTTTATCTCAATAAACTTGTTTCCATCCTTAAGGGGTTGCTGTTGAGGAAATTATACAACAACTGAGGAAGTGCGTCGCACCCTCCTCGTCCCGGCCCACGGGCCTGGGCTATAATGCTCGTATGACGACATCCACCGACGACCCCAAACAGGCGCTTCGCCGCCAATGCAAGGCCCTCCGTAACGGGTTGGGTGACGAAGCCCGCCAGGAAGCGAGCCGGACGATCGGCCTGCACCTGGCATCCTGGGATGTTTTCCAGCGCTCGAGCGTGGTCCTGTCCTATATGCCGATCCGCTCCGAGGTGGATTTGCGCCCCCTGCTGGCGGATTTCCCCGAAAAGCGCTGGCTGCTGCCGCGCATCCTCCCCGGCGAAACGGGACGGATGGTCTTCCAGCCGTATGACCCCGCCAACCTGGTCCTGCATCCGTTCGGGATGGCCGAGCCTGCGCCGCACCTGCCGCAGATCCCGGCGGAGGAGATCCAACTCGTCCTGGCGCCCGGCCTGGCCTTCGACCGCTGCGGCTGGCGGCTGGGATACGGCGGCGGGTACTACGACCGTTTTCTCAGGGATTTCGGGGGGATCAGCGTGGGGGTGGTCTTCGAGGCCCTGCTGTTCGACAGTTTGCCGCACGGCGGGTTCGACGTGCCGGTGGGCTGGGTCGTGTGCGAAGGCGGGTTGTTCGAGACTGGTAGACCCTAAAGGTTTTCTTCGCAGATCACCTGCTCGATTTGCCAGGGAAACCTTTAGGGTCTACTTTTTCCCCATGTTGCGCTGGCGTTTGTCGGTGTACATGCGTTCGTCGGCGAAGAGCATGGCCTCGACGAGTTCTTCCGGGTCGCAGGCTACCGCGTAGCCGAGGGAGAAATCCAGCTGGCTGCGCGGGCCGGACGAGTTGTAGTCCAGGGCGGCGCCGCGCAAGCGCCGGATGAGCTGGCTGGCCAGTTCGTCTTCGCAGTTGGGGACCAGGATCACGAACTCGTCGCCTCCGATGCGGGCGATCAGGTCTTCCTGGCGGAAGGTCTTGCGCAGCAGGTTCGCGGCCTGTTGCAGCACTTCGTCGCCAACCAGGTGGCCGAGGGTGTCGTTGGTGATCTTCAGGTTGTCGAGGTCAATCATGATAACGGTGACAGGCCAACGGCGTCCGCGGGAGATGCGGTTGAACGCCTCGTCGAAGTACATCCGGTTATACAGGCCGGTCAGGGGGTCGTGGGTGGCGGCGTGACGGAGTTCGCTCTCGACCAGTTTGCGGTCGGTGATGTCGTGCCAGATGATCATCCGCCCGGCAAATTCCCCGCCGGCTGTGAGGATGCGGGTGATGCGCATGTCGTACCAGCGCGGGGCTTCGACCGTCCCCAGCTGGATCTCCTGGCGGATGGTTTCACTGGTGAGCGCGCCTTTCAACGGGGCAAAGGCGGGATGGTCGAGGCTGGCCGCGTTCTTCCCGATCACCCACACCAGCGGGAGGTCCAGGATGTGTTCCGCAGCCCGGTTCAATTCCAGGATCGTGCCGTTCTTGTCCACGACGAGCACCCCATCCCGCATCTGCTCGACCAGGGTGGTGTGGGCCAGCGGAACGATGTCGAGGATGCTGGCGAGGTGGGTGCTGATGAGCAGGAAGAACGCGCCCAGGCTGAAGGCCACAGGGCCGAGGTCAATGCCGGGCCAGAGGCGGGGATTGGAGAGGGTGAGCAGGTTCCCCGCCAGCGGGATGGAGAGTCCGACCACCAGCGAAAGGATCTGCCGCCGGTAGGCCTGTCCCAACTGGACGAGGGTGGAGAGGGCGGCAGCCGAAGTCGAAAGGATCAGGCCGTAGGAATAGCCCGCATGGACCCAAAACCAGGGTCCCCGCCCGGCGCGCAGGCTCATGTAGCCGGAGTAAGCGACCAGTTCGAAATCTTGCCAGAACAGGTGATGGTGGGAATTGGTTAACACGACCAGGACGGTGAGCGCAGGGACGACCAGGAGGAACGGCAGCAGGCGTTTGCTGGGCCAGTCTTGCCAGCCGGCGAAGCGCAGCACGAAGGCGGATAGGACGACCGGGGCGGTGGTTATGAGCGGGTATTTGAGGCCGGCCCAAAAGAGCTTGGCCTGGAGATCCACAGAGATGAGTTCGAGGAAATAAAAAACTGCCCAAAGTCCGACGCACAGGCCGAGGGCAGTCATGGGGATCGCGCTGGGTTTGCGACGCTGCTGCCAGGCGATGTAAGCCGCGATAAAGGAAATCGTGGCAGAGGTGAGCAGGGATGCGGGAAGGGCGAGCGCGATGGTTTCTATCATTTTATTTCCAGCCAAATAAGTGAAGGTATTATATGCAAATTTGACCTGGAAAAGTGTACACCTCTGTTAGGCGGGGGAAAATGCGGCGGATCTCACATCAAATTCTACTATTGACATCCGAATTGAAGTGTGTCATACTACCCCCACAACGCAGGTCCGCCTGCCTCAAACTGCCATCCTTAAGACGAGGAGGTGGTGCTTACAATGGAAAGTAGTATCAAACACAGCGCTGTGGCATCCCTCCTCCCTATGAGCTAGGAGCCACAGCGCGCCACGAGTGCCGCCCGCAAGGGCGGCACCTGGTCTTTAATTTCGAGTTCACCGCAAAGGCGCGAAGGCCGCGAAGTCCTTCGAACGACGCGAAGGGCTTCTCTACAGCAGGGTTTCTTTGCGTTCTTCGCGGCTTCGCGGTTTGATTAACCTGTTAATCATCCCCGAAAGAAATGCCCACCCCTCGCGCCGTGCGGATGGCGTCGCCGTTCAGGTCCACCCGTTTGGGGGTCGCCAGGGCTTCGGCAAACGGGATGTCTTTGACTTTGGCGTCGTCCAGGGCGACCATGCGCTCGAACCCGCCCCTGGCAGCCAGGCGGACGGCGGCCGCGCCGTAGCGGGTGGCCAGCCAGCGGTCGAAGGCCGTGGGCGTGCCGCCGCGCTGGAGGTGGCCGAGCACGGTGGTACGGGTCTCGAAGCCCTCCCCTTCGAGGTACGCGCCGACCTGCTGGGCGATCCCGCCCAGGCGCGGGGTGTAGACTGCGTCGCCGCTGCGCGAGAAGACCTGTTCGCCGCCTTTGGGTTTGGCCCCCTCCGAGATGGCCAGGATGCTGAACAGGCTGCCGCGCTCGACCCGGTTCTTGACCTTGCGGGCCACGGCCTCGAAGGTGAAGGGGATTTCGGGGATCAGGATCACGTCCGCGCCGCCGGCCAGCCCGGCGTGCAGGGCGATGAACCCGGCGTCCCGGCCCATCAGTTCGAGAGCCATCACCCGGTGGTGGGCTTCGGCGGTGGTGTGCAGCCGGTCGAGGGCTTCGGTGGCGATGTTGATGGCTGTGTCGAAACCGAAAGTCACCTCGGTGCCGCCGATGTCGTTGTCAATGGTCTTCGGGACGCCGATGGCTGGGACGCCCTTCTGGCACAGTTCCCAGGCGATGTGCAGGGTCCCGTCTCCGCCGATGACGATCAGGGCATCGAGTTCCAGGCGTTTGATGCTGTCCACGATCTCGTCGGAGACGTCCTCGACGAATTCGTGCCCGTCCCGGACGACCTTGCGGGCGAAGGGGTTGCCCCGGTTGGCCGTGCCCAGGATCGTCCCACCCCGGGGCAGGATACCGCGCACCTCGGCAATCCCCAGGGGACGGACCCCGCCGGGGGTGATGAAGCCGTCGTACCCGTCCCGGACGCCGAGCACTTCGCAGCCGTACTCGTTGACGGCTGTCTTGACCACCGCCCGGATGACGGCGTTCAGGCCGGGGGCGTCGCCGCCGCCGGTAAGCACTGCAATTCGTTTCATTTGGGCCTCCTTTTGAAAAAACTTCGGAAGTCTTTTGGGAGTCTTCACGGTGAAGATTCGCTCCGGGAGACTTCCGAAGTTTCTATTACGGGATACTGAACTGGAACCGCCAGGCGTCACCGGCCTGGACGAGAGTGCTGGTGGAGCCGAGGATCTCGTACCAGGTCTGCCCCGGGCTGAGCGGGAAGGGACGCCCGTCAGCGTAGTACAGGGTCGGGATGGAGGTCAGGCTGTTGCGGGTCCACTGCAAATCGAACTTTTGGCCGTTGCGGAAGACGTAAGCCTTGCCCGGCCCCGACAGGACGATGTCTATGATCTCCGGGCGGACGGAGTAGTAGGCGTGGGTCACGTACAGGACGACCAGGTTATCCACGGCGATGGGCTGGTTCGTCAGTCGGTCGGTCAGTTGGGCATATTTCTCCGAGGCGATGTCCATCGCGTTGTCGGTGTCGGAATAGCGCAGGTACTTGCCGCTGGCGGCGTCGTAGTCCCAGCGGTTGTAGATCGCCCCGGAATACCGCACGTAGATTTGGCTTGTGGGCATCCCGCCTTCGGGGACCTGCTCCTTGAAAACCGTCCCGTCCAGGTTTTGGCGGCCGTTGCCGTCCTTGAGAGCTTTGCTGTTGATGTGGCTGGTCAACTCCTTTGTGTTGCCCACCAGGTAATTGGCCCCGTTGGGTTCGAAACGGCACATGGCGGGACATTTGCCCGTCCACTCGAAGATCAGGCGCGGCTCGAACTCGGAGTTGAAGAGCTTGTCGAGGACCCGCTTGTCGGCGCTGCCGAAGGCGAAGTTGGCCTTGTACATGCGGATCAGGTGGACGTCGAACAGCCGCGCCGAGCGGATCGGGCCGACCTGTTCGGCGTCGTTGCCCAGGAAAATGGCCGCGAAACGGGTGGAGCCTTCTTCGGTGTAGTATTCGTAGACCACGTCGGCCCTGGTCAAGCCCCACTGGGGGCGGTTGTTGCGGGGCAGGTTGGTGACTTTGATGAGCACGGGCCGGCGGGCCAGCAGGGCCGGGTCGGACACTTTCAGGCCGGTGAGGGGGTTGACGTCGTCGGGGAAGCCGGCCGGGCCGTAGCCTTCGGACGGGTACGGCTCAGGCGTGGGAGAGGCGTCCAGCGTGGCGGGCAGGCCCGAGGTCGGGGTGGAGGCGGGGGCGGTGGCAGGTGTCAGCGTCAGGCCCGGCAGCGGGGTCTTGTTCAGCGGAACGGTCGGGACAGTCGTCGGTATCCCCTGCAAGTTGCTGCACGCCAGCGAGAGAGCCAGCAAAGTGGCGAGCACGGTTGCAAATTTGCGCATGATGGTTTTCTCCTTGCGCTGCAATGATACCGCGATTGTATCTTCTCAAATTGTGACAAATTCAGCACAACCCGCTTCTTGTCTTGTCATTCGTCCCACTTGACCATATAATGAAACCATCATGGAAACCGCAGCAAACTTTATCGGTAAATCGTCGAAGTGGCTGGTGATCGTTGCGGCTGCGCTGGTCTTCTTTGGCTGGTTGATGGTCACGCCATCCGGGTTGTTCGGCAAGGCCGACGCGGTCGGCTACGCCGTTTGCCACCGGATTGACGTCCGTTCCTTTCACGTGGATGGCCGCGCCCTGCCGCTCTGCGCCCGTTGCAGCGGCATGTACCTGGGGGCGGTGCTCGGCCTGGGGTTCCAGTGGCTGGCCGGGCGGCGGCGCACGGGCGTCCCGCCCTGGACGGTGATCGCGCCGCTGGCGCTTTTGGTGGTGGCCTTCGGCGTGGACGGTTCGAACTCGTACCTTTACCTGCTCAAAGAGACCCAGCCGGGTGCGCTGGCGGGCATCCCCAACCTCTACGTCCCCAACAACACCCTGCGCCTGTTCACCGGTTCCGGCATGGGACTGGCGATGGCGGCGGCCCTCTTCCCGGCCTTCAACCAGACGGTCTGGCGCGACCGGGAGGTCCGTCCCGCGCTGGACGGCCTCAAGCCGTTCGGGCTGCTGCTCCTGCTCACGCTCGTCCTGGACCTGTTGGTGCTGACCGAGTCCCCGGTCGTGCTCTACCCTGCGGCTTTGATCAGTGCGGGCGGTGTGCTGGCGCTGTTGAGCATGGTTTACAGCGTGGTCTGGGTGACGATCATGAAGAAGGACAACCAGTACGAAAACCTGACGGAGTTATGGCTGCCGCTGGTGGCCGGGTTTACGATAGCCGTGCTCCAGATCGCGGCGATTGACCTGTTCCGCTTCTGGCTGACGGGGACCTGGGGCGAGTTCCCGCTGGGATAATTTGCAGGAGAGCGGGATGGGATCCCGCTGCTCAACTGGTATTGTGGCGGAATAACATTCCGCTCCACAGTTGGAAAGGAGTTGCATGGATCTTTTGCTGGGAGTGTTTGCCGCCTTCGGGCTTTCGGCCAGCGCCGGGTTGAACGCTTACATCCCGCTGCTGGTGATCGGGGCGATGGCGCACTACACCGACCTGATCAGCCTCAACACCCCCTGGGATACCCTGGCCGACCCGTGGATCCTGATCCTGCTCGGCGTCCTGGTCATCATCGAAATGCTGGCCGACAAGGTCCCGGCGGTCAACCACGTCAACGACCTGATCCAGACCTTCGTGCGCCCGGCAGCCGGGGCGATTGCCTTCGCGGCCAGCGCTGACGTGATCACCGACATGAGTCCGGTGCTTTCGCTGGCGGCGGGGCTGCTGGTGGCCGGGGGCGTGCATTCGGTCAAGGCCCTGGCGGTCAGGCCGGCCGTCACCGCCACGACCGGCGGGGCGGGGAACGTGCCGGTCAGCATCGCCGAGGACGTGTTCTCGACCGTGGTGTCCTTTTTGTCAATCCTTGTCCCGATCCTGGTCGGGATCATCCTGATCGTCGTTATTGCGTTCATCATCTGGTGGCTCTGGCGGCGCGTAACTGCCGGGAAACCAGCTTAAGCTATGAAGTTCAGGAGATAAAAAAATGACAAATTATCCAATCCAACAAACGATTGCCGAGGAAGCTTACCTGGTGCGGGAGGTCAGCCTGCCCATCTACGAGAGCAAGGGCTGGTTGAAATTCCTCGGCATCTTGTCAATCATAGGCGGGGCGATCCAGGCTTTGAGCCTGTTCGGGATCGTCGTCGCCTGGCTGCCCATCTGGATGGGGGTCGTGCTTTACCAGGCGGCTTCCAATATCGAGGCCGCGCACTCTTCCGGCCAGCGGTCGGCTGTGATCGCTGCGCTGAATAACTTGAAGACTTATTTCATCATCAACGGTATTTTGTTGCTTATTGGTATCGTCATTGTGGTTCTTTTTATCTGTCTCGGGATCGTGCTGCCCCTGGTCTTTGGGCTTTCCATACTCCCGTTTTTAGACCCGTCATATTATTATTAACCCTGATCAATTTTCATAGGAGGCTTGATGTCTGACTACCAATCCCAACAACCTGCACCGGCTCAACCCAACAGCACCATGGCTATCATCAGCCTGGTGAGCGGCATCCTGGGCTGGACGTTCGTCCCGCTGCTCGGCTCGATCGCGGCGATCATCACCGGCCACATGGCGAAAAAAGAGATCAAGGAAAGCATGGGCAACCTCGGCGGGGATGGCATGGCGACCATTGGCCTGGTGCTGGGGTACGTCTCGGCGGCCCTGTTCGTGTGCGGCTGTCTGTTCTTTGTCATAGCCATGGGACTGGGCCTGATGCCAGTCTTTTGGAGCAACGGATTCTAAAGTCATTCGATCAATTAGGAGGCACTAATGGAAACACCTGAGTTCGGAACCCTGCCGGATGAGCCTAAAAAGAAATTCCCCACCTGGGCCATCGTCGTGATCGTGGCGGTCGTTTTGTGCTGTTGTTGCTCGGTCATCGGCTTCCTCGGCTGGACTTACGGCGACCAGCTGATGCAGATGCTCGGCGTCTACTAAGCCTGCCGGGATCACCTTACACCAGGGCCTCTGCGTCATGCGGAGGCCCTAAGTTTTGTTCCCCCGCGGTTGACCCGGGGCCAGGGCTGGCTATAATTTGGATAGCTTGAAAATTCCCATAAGGGATTTGGCAGATGGATGCTCAGAAAAATGACCAAAAGGTGGTGATACCGCTCAAGCGCTTCCTGCTCATCGAACAATGCCCGGTGGCCTGGAAAGACCTGGACCTGTACCTGATCCGGGACGAGGCGGTCGTCTTCTACGTCGGACAATCCCAACTCGCCTTTGCCCGCGTCTGGGAGCATCTGCTGGGCGGGTTCAAAGGACATTCGATCGTGGGACGGTTCGTCTGGGCCAACTGGCCGGCATCCATGAAGTTCACCATCGAGTTATCCGGTTCGCAAAACGGGCAATTCGATGTCGTCGGGAACGAGCTGAATGCGGCCGAGCGGCTGCTGATCCAACAATGGACGCCCTGCTTCAACATTTCCCTGAACAGCCAGCCGACGCCGGTCCCCCGGTGCTATCGTCCGGCCAATGCCCGACTGCGGTGCGGCGGTCTTAACAAACTGATCCATCAAGCCGAGCGGGCAGCCGAGGCCGAAGATCGCCAGGCCTGGATGAGGGAAATTGACAAGTAGCAGGGGAACATTTGGATAGTCGGTTTAACCGCAGATGCGCACAGATGAACTCAGATTTTCGATGGGAACCGGCTTGTCAGATTTTTCTACCGGACAAATTTTCCCATTGACCTTTTCAACGCGAATTACGCCAATTGTGCGAATACCCTTACGGGCACGATGTTACGCGGATGTTTTTGAAAAGAATTCGCGTAATTCGCTCCATCCGCGTACTTCGCGTTAAAGGTTTTGGTTTTGTCCGGTAGAAAATCCGCGTTACCGCCGCTTTGCCACGTACACCCCCACGGCGTCTTTGATGAACGCGGCCAACTCCGGGTGGATCTTGTCGAAGGTGGCCCGGAAGCGCGGGTCGTCCACGTAGCCGCCGGCCAGGGCCAGCAGTTGCTCCAGGTCCGGGGTCCAGAAATAGTCCATATGGGCGCGCCAGCGTTCGACGCAGGCCTGGGCCTCGGGGCTGGCGGGACCCTTGTCCATCACGGCGACCATATCGGTGTAGACCTGCCCGCCTTCGTCCAGGATGCGCTGCTTTTCCTCCGCAGGGTAGGATTTCCACTTGCGGTAGGATTCCCTCACCGTGTCCGGGTCGTACATCTGCCCGGCTTCCTCGGCGTATTGTTCGATTTCTTCCTCGGTAAAGCCGCCGAAGATTTGCTTTGTGTCCATCGGGATGTCTCCTTTCAAGTACAGGATCGTGTCGTCCACGGTCTCGATCAGACGGTTCAACCGCTCCACTTTCTGGCCCAACGCCTGCCGGTGCTCCTGGAGCGCGGCCAACACATCGAAATCCGGCCGGTGAAGGATGCGCTTGATCTCGTCCAGGCCCAGGCCCAGCTCGCGGTAGAACAGGATCTGCTGCAACTGGATCAGGTTCTCCTCCCCGTAATAGCGATAGCCGTTATCGCCCACGGAGGACGGCTTGAGCAGCCCGATCTCGTCGTAGTGGTGCAGGGTGCGGGGCGTCACGCCCGCCAGGTTGGAAAGTTGTTTGACCGTGTACATGCCCCAACTATAAACTATGACGTAACGTTAATGTCAAGGGGGAAAAGGCAGGATATTGGCCGCGAATTTCACGAATTTGCACGAATTTCTGGCTCTATTGGGAAAGAGCGATTATCTATCCACAGATTGCGCAGATTTCGCCGATTTTGGAAACCAAATCTGTGCAATCTGCGAAATCTGTGGATTAATCCCAACAAAAATGGGGAATCTGTATCCCTAAAACCAATCCGCGACAATCAGTGAAATTCGCGGCAAAGGCCTTGGTCTTGAATAATGGACTCTGGTAGTCTACTCCTCTTCATCTCCTCCTTCCTCATATCCCAGCGCCGCCTCGATCTGCGCCATGACCTCCGGCGTGAGTTTGTCCACGAACTCGATTGCCTTCATGTTCTCGTGGACCTGTTCCACCCGGCTGGCCCCGGTGATGACCGTGCTGACGTTGGGGTTCTTCAGGCACCAGGCCAGCGCCATCTGCGACAGGCTGGCCCCGATCCCCTCGGCGATGGGTCCCAGGGCGCGCACCTTGGCGAGCTTTTCCTCGTCGGTCAGTTGGCCTCGCAGCCAGTCGTACCCTTTCAGCGCGCCGCGTGACCCTTCAGGGATGCCCTGGTTGTATTTGCCGGTGAGCAGTCCCGAAGCCAGCGGACTCCAGGTGGTTGCGCCGTAGCCGTAATCCTTGTAGATGCGGATGTAGTCCTTTTCGAAGCGCCTCCGTTCGAGCATGTTGTACTGCGGCTGCTCCATCACCGGCTTGTGCAGGTGGTGGCGTTCGGCGATCTCGATTGCCGCGGCGATCTCCGCCGCCGACCACTCGGACGTGCCCCAGTAGATCGCCTTGCCCCACTCGATCAGGTTGTGCATCGCCCAGACGGTCTCCTCGATGGGCGTGGTCGGGTCGGGGCGGTGGCAAAAGACCAGGTCCACGTGATCCAGGCCCAGGCGTCCGAGCGAACCGTTCATCGCCTCGATCAGGCGCTTGCGGTTGAGGGTGTTGCGTTCGTTCGGGCCGTCGTGCAGTCCCCAATAGAACTTGGTCGAGACCAGGTAACTGCCCCGCCGCCAGCCCAGCCTTTTCAGGGCCGCGCCCATCACCTCCTCCGATTTGCCGCCCGCATAGACCTCGGCGTTGTCGAAGAAATTCACACCGGAGTCATAAGCGGCAGACATCATGTTCACGGCCAGGTCGGCGTCCACCTGGTTGTAGAACGTGACCCACGAGCCGAGCGAAAGCTCGCTGACTTTCAGGCCGGAGCGGCCCAAATGACGGTATTGCATGTTTCCTCCAGAGATTGAGATGCTCGAATTATACCCGTAGGGCAAATTGGTAATTTGCTTGTTGGACAAATTGCCAATTTGTCCTACGGGCGAATTGCCAATTCGCCCTACTCTTGCCGTTATAATCCCCCGCATGAAACGACTGATCCTGCTGGTTTTATTGGGGACTGTGGCCTGCGTCCCCGCCGCAGCGGACACCGCCACCCCGGCCCCGTTCCGCACCCCGGCCCCTTACCGCACGCTCACCCCCGGACCCTCGGCCACGGTCGCCGTTGAGCAGGCCGAACCCGCCCTCCCGACCCCGACCCCGTTAATTTACAACGTCCAGCAAGGCGACACGATGCTGGGCATCGCCCAGCAGTTCGGCATTTCGCTCGAAACCCTGATGGCCGCCAACCCCGGCATAGACCCGGCGGCCATGTCGGTCGGCGCGGAGTTGAACATCCCCTCCGGGCCAGACGATCTCTCCGCCGAGCCGACGCCCACCCCCGTGCCGTTGTCCCTCGCCAGCCTGGACTGCTACCCGGCGATTGACAAGAGCCTGTGGTGTTTCGCCCTCGTCCACAACGACTATCCCGAATACGTCGAAAATGTCTCGGCGCAAATCGCCCTGTATGACCCCGCAGGCAAGCGGCTGACCGCCCAGGTCGCCGCCCCGCTCCTGAACGTCATCCCGCCGGGAGGCTGGCTGCCGCTGGTAGCCTTCTTCCCGCCTACGCTCATCCCCGAAGCCGAGCCGCGTCTCACCTGGCTGACCGCCGTGCGCCTGCTGCCGGACGAGACGCGCTACCTGCCCGCCTCGGCCCAGGACGTGCTGGTCGTGGTGGACCAGTCCGGGCGGTTTGCGGCCATCTCAGGAGAAGTCCGTTTGGCGGAAGATGCAGATCCCGCCAGCCTGGTCTGGGTTGCCGCCACCGCGTATGACAGCCACGGCCGGGTCGTCGGCGTGCGCCGCTGGGAAGCGGAATCCACGCTCCAGCCGGGGGAGGGCCTCCCGTTCGAGATGCAGGTCTCCAGCCTGGGCGACCTGATCGAGCGGGTCGAAGTGACGGTGGAGGCCAGGCCGTGAGGTTATAGTAGAATTACTCAAAAGGAGCAGCCATGTTAACTTCTTATATCCTGGCCGCCTTGAAATTGGCGAAATACGAAATCCTCGAAGACGGGACTTACTACGGCGAAATCCCCGGCTTCGACGGCGTTTGGGCCTCCGCCTCTACGCTCGAAGAGTGCCGAGAATCCCTGCGTGAGACCCTGGAAGACTGGCTCATTTTGGGCCTGCGTATGGGACATAGCCTGCCCGTGGTCGCCAACATCAACCTGATCCCGGCAGACGCCAGTTAATGGGTGGAATAGCGCCAATCTCCCGGCGTGACCTGATCCGCCGACTGAAAGATTTCGGTTTCGATGGTCCCTTCAGTTTCAGTTTGAGACTTTGGATCGAGCGGGTCGAAGTGACGGTGGAGGCGAGGCCGTGAGCGCCAACCTTGCGAAGGCCCACACCGGGAGACCCTAAAGGTTTCCTCCCCTGACCTGTTCCACATCTGGTAACGAAATTTTGCCGACCGGGGTGAGAGTCAGCCGGAAAAACCTTTAGGGTCTTCGTCGAATGCCATAAGAAAAGTCCCGGATGGCAGGGCATCCAGGACTTTTTACTTCTCCCTTTTCACTTATCTTCCAGCCACACCGTTATACAGCCATAGGCAGGGGTGTGACTTCTTTTTCCAGTCTGTTACCCAGGGCGTCTTTGGCGGTTTCCAGGTCATACAGAGTTTGCAGGTTCAACCAGAATTCGGGCGTCGTGTTGGTGGCACGCGCCAGCCTGAGCGCCGTATCGCCGGTAATGCTCCGGCGACCGCGCACGATTTCGTTCAAGCGGGCCGTTGTGATACCCATGTGCTGGGCCAGCCGGTTCTGGCTCAGTCCCCAGGGCTTCAGGAATTCTTCCCGGAGCACTTCGCCCGGATGCACAGGCGGGATTTTTGTCGTCTCAGACATCTTACGCCTCACTTTTGGTAATCCACAATTACCACTTACCACGCAATACGCAATACGCACCAATTACCACGCAATACGCACCACTCACTACTTCCCCTCGATCCACATATACCTCTCCAGCGGGATGTCAATCGGCGTCAGCACGTAGCCTTTGACATACGGCTTGACCAGCACGTAGCTCAGGCCGTGGACCGTGAACAGCACCGGCGCATCCTGGACGATGATCTGTTCGGCCTGCTGGTAGAGGGCGATCCGTTTGGTTACGTCCTGTTCGACGCGGGCCTGTTCGAGAATGGCGTCCAGTTCGGGGTTGGAGTAGCCGCCGTTGTTCTGCTCCGAGCCGGTGTGGAAGAGCACGTCGGCGAAGTTCTCCGGGTCGGGGTAGTCGGCGCACCAGCCGGTGGCGAACATCTGCCCGTGATGCCCGGCGTAGAGTTCCTCGATGTAGATGTTGGGTTCGATGTTCTCGACGGTGATGGTCACGCCCAGGTACTGCTCCCACATGGCGATCAACGCCGCCGTGCCGGGGTCCACGTAGCTGCCCAGGCCGCCGTTGGTGTAGACCAGGGGCGGCAACCCGTCGGGGCCGCCGTATTTGGAATCCGCCAAAAGCTGCCGCGCCTGCCCGGGGTCGAAGGGCAGGCCTTCCAGGTCCAGGGAGAAGCCGGGCAGGGCCGGGGGGTAAATCCCTTTGGCGGGCAGCGCCACCCCGTGCAGCACCACGTCAATGTACTTCTGCCGGTCGAAGGCCATCGAGAAGGCCTGGCGCACCTTCACATCGTCGAAGGGCGGCTGAGTCACGTCGAAGACCACGTAGCTGGTACACAGGTCCACGCCGCTGACCAGTTCGTCGTGCATCGGCTCGGACGGGTCGAGGAAGCGGTCGAGGGTGTAGGCCGGGACGCCGGCGATGTCAATGTCCCCGGCTTCGTACAGGCGGATGCCCACACCGGAGTACAACTGCACCACCACCGCCGGGATCTGCGGCTCGCCGAGGTAGAAATCGGGGTTGGCCTCGTAGACGATGCTTTCGAAGCGCTTCCATTCGACGAGCTTGTAGGGGCCGGTGCCGTTCGGTTCGCGGAACCATTCGTCGCCGGATTCGACGTTGGCCTGGTCGAGCACGAAGCCGGTCGGGTAGGTCAGCTTGAGCAAGAAGTAGGGCTTGGCGGCGTCAATGGTGACTCGCAGGGTGTGGTCGTCCAGGATTTCCAGGCCGGAGATGTGGTCGGCCTGCCCTTCGGCCATTTCCCGGACGCCGACGATGTCGCCGAGGTAGGTCAGGACCGTATCCGACCCGACCTTTGGGTCTGCGGCGCGCTCCCACGAGTACACCACGTCCTGGGCCGTTACCGGGCGTCCGTTGTGGAATTTGGCGTTTTCGCGGATGTGGAAGGTGTAGACCGTGCCGTCGGAGGAAACTTCCCAGGTCTCGGCCAGTTCGGGGACGAGGTTGAGCTGCGGGTCGAGCGAGACCAGTCCGCTGAAGACCAGCTTGTCGCCGGCGGTGTGGGTGGTGGCCGGGTCGTAGCTGCGCGGGTTGGTGCTCTCGCCGCCCGCCAGCACGAGGGCCTGGTCGCTGGGCACGCCCTGGACGGCGGGCGCATCAATTTGCAGGGAGATGCCCATGGCCATGATCTCGTCTTCGTAAAGGTCGTAGCTTTTTGGGTCGCCGAAGGTCATCAGGGTGAAGGTGCGCAGGCCGCGCACGGCGGTGACCAGGCTGAGCTTGAGCGGCGACTGGTCGGAGGAACGGGTCCCGCTCATCACCGTGATCCAGGCTTCCTGGCCGCTGGTGATGTCGAGGGCCTCGTCACGGCTGACTTCCACGTCGTCCGTGAAAAAGACCTTGAGCGATTCGCCCAGCAGCCCGGCGTATTCTTCGAAGGTCCCGCCTTCGAGCGGACTGGCGATCAGCACCGAGCTGACGGTCCCGTTGGGGCTGATGAACCAGGCCACCTCGGTGGCCGACGTGCCGTCCTGTTTCTGCCAGCCTTTGGGGTAGCTGAGGCGGACGCCGAACTCGCTGTCTACGAAATTGTGTTCCGAAGACTGCGAGAAAACCCGTCCAACCGGCAAGGCCAGGAACAGCCCGGCCAGGACGACGATGACCAGAGTTATCGAAATTTGGCGTTTCATAGGTCGCCCTCCTTGCGCTGGGATTTGCGGATGAAAATGAACGCGAGGGCCGCGATCAAGCCCAGGATCACGAGGCAGCAGCCGGCGGTCAGGATCAGGATCAGGGTCCGGTTGGACGAGAATTCGGGCGTTTGCGGTTCGGGCAGGGGCGGCTGTTCGAGCGGATTGGGCGCAGCCGTCACCTCGGCTCGCGGGGTGGGCGAGGGGATATCCGCCGCGCCGGGGATGCCGGAGATCGGGCGAATGGTCGGGACCGGCGTGGGCTGGGCGGTGGGCGTGGGGTTGGGCGCCGCCTGACGCGGGGCCGCGCCGATGCCTTCCCGCCAGGCGTCTTCGAGGCCCTCGATGTTGAACCCGTACAGGGTTTGCAGGGCGTCGTCAATCGTCTCGCCGTCCCGCAGGGCCAGCAGCAGTTCGGTCATCCTGTCCTTGCCGTAGGTGTCTATCAGGAATTTGACCACGCTGTACGACTGGCTGTACGACAGGTCGGCTTTGTCGGCGATCTCGGAGAAGGCCCCGCTGAGCGAGCGGAGCGGGAAGAGGGTGTTGTTCGCAATCGCCTCGTCCAGCCGCTCCTGCGAGCTCGGATCCAGGCCGCCTTCACCCCAGACGGCCAGGCCCTCGTTGAGCCAGGTGGGCACGTCCCCGATGCAGGAGAAGGTCAGGTGGCCGACCAGGACGTGGGTCAGCTCGTGGGCTTCGGTGGTCTTGCCCCAGGCGATGTTTTCGGGGGAAATGCCGATGATGACGATGCTGTACTCGGGGAAGGCCATGCCCCCGGTCCAGGACGGTTCGTACAGGATCGCCTCGCGCATGTCGTCGAAGTTGGAGTAGATGTACAGGTCAACCGGCTGCTCGGAGGTCAATCCCGTCTCGCTGGCCAGCGTGACCATGGCCAGGACGGCCGCGCCGTGCAGTTCCTGGCCGAAGGATTGGTTGCTCCCGTACCAGTGCAGGTTGATCCCGCTGCCGGTCTGGGTCTGCCAGTCGTGGTCGTCGTCCAGCCAGGTGACGGTTTGGGTCTCGGTCAGTTGCTGGTTCCCGGCGGAATCTTCGACCCGCCAGCGCCACCAGACCTGGGCGCCGGGCGGCTGCGACCCCGACTGGCGCATTTCCCAGGTCCACGCGGCGCTGACTTGCTTGCCGGGGGTGAACTGCGGGATGGCCTTGGCGACCACCGTCCCGCAGGTCTGCTGGGCCGTGCCGTATTCCAGCGTCACTGAGGTGATCTCGGCGCTGCTCTCGAAATCAGCGCTGAAGGTGATCGCGTCCGGGAAGGCCAGGGTGGCCTGGTCCTTGCTGACGCTGATGGCTGATTGGGCGCCGGCCGCGGCTGCCGGGATGACCAGCAGGGCGAGGGTTAACGCCAGGATGGGGATGGGTTTGAATCGCATGTGGTATCCTCTTCGACAGGTGGTTTGGTGGATGCCGGTTCACGGGGATTTTCCTCGCCGATCCCCAAAAAAGCCGGACAGGTTTGCACAATTGTAAAGCATAATTGAGGCTATATTCGCTATACTTCACCCGCTGGCAATTCTCAATATAAAAATGTCACTGCGAGGAACGAAGCAGTCTCCTCCATGAAACGAGGATTGCTTCGTCGCAAAGAGCGCTCCTCGCAATGACATTGAGAACTGCTCCCCAAAGGGCCTTATTTGACGCTTATATTCCTTACAAGTATAATTTTGCGTATTCTTTCACTCCCCTTGTTTGGGAATCTTGAGGTTCTATGGCGCTGCGCGGCAATCTCAGGGATTTTACAGTCACACAATTGCTCAATCTGATCAACCTGGCCAACAAGACCGGGACTTTGGTCGTCGAAGGACCCAACGAAATGGCGAAAGTAGCCTTCCGGGAAGGCAAATTGGCTTTCGCCCAGATCGGCCAGGAAGATGCCAGCCTGGCGATGGTCCTGCACCGGGCCAGGAAGTTGAACACCTCCCAGGTCAAGGCGATCCAGATGCGGACCGACCACATGAGCGACAAGGAACTCGGCCTGTTGCTGATCAACGCCGGTTACGTGTCGCAGGACGACATCCTGACCAATTTGCAGCTTTATTTTACGGATGTCATCCGGCGGCTGTTCACCTGGGTCGAGGGCTTCTTCCGCTTCGAGAACGAACTCATGCCCCCGGACGACCGCATCACCGTCCGGCTGGACCTGGAAAACCTGATCATCGAAGGCGCCCGCCAGTTGCGTGAGTGGGAGCAGTTGCAGGACGAAATCCCCAGCCTCGACATGGCTCTCAAGTTCACCGACCGCCCCGGGGCCGACATCCGCAACGTCAACCTGAGCGTGGAAGAGTGGCGGGTGGTCTCTTACATCAATCCCAAGAACACCATCAAGCAGATCGCCAACGCCAATAAAATGAACGAGTTGGAGATCAGGCGTATCGTCTATGGCCTGCTGCAAGCAGGCCTGATCGAAATCGTCCGCCCGGCCGGCGCACGGGTTATTCCCGCGGCGCGCTCTTTCCCGACGGAAAACAAGGAAGAGCAGAAATCATTGGTCAACAGATTAATTGATCGAATTCGTTCAATGTAATTACTAAGGAAAACAATCATGCAAACGGTCAAAATGGTGGTTACAGGCCCGTTCAGTGCCGGGAAAACGGAGTTCATCCAGTCGGTGAGCGAAATTGATGTCGTTTCGACCGAGAGGAAGATATCTTCGGCGACTGAAAAGGCGGTCAAAGAGGCGACAACCGTGGCGATGGACTTCGGTCGCATCACTGTGGACGAAGACCTGGTGCTCTACTTGTTCGGTACGCCCGGCCAGAAGCGCTTCGATTTCATGTGGGAAATCCTCTCGGAAGGCATGCTCGGCTTCATCGTCATGGTGGACAGCACCCGCCCGGAGACTTTCCGCGAAGCGCGCAGCATCCTGGAGACTTTCCGCGCCTATGCCCCGACCCCTTACGTGGTGGCCGCCAACAAGCAGGACCTGAAAGACGCCTGGGAAATAGACGACATGCGTCACGCCCTGCGCCTGGACAGCAAGGTCAAGCTCCTGCCCTGCACTGCCACCAACCGCGAAACCGTCAAGACTATTTTGCTCGAATTGCTTTATAGCATCTTATCTGAGATGGAGAGCGGCAGCTAAACAGACTGCCGCCCCGTAAGGTCGTCGTGTCCTCCATCACTACTGATCAAGGAATTGTCCATTACGAAGTTTATGGGCGCGGACGGCCGGTCATCCTGCTGCATGGTTGGCTGGGTTCCTGGGGACTGTGGCAGGAGACTATGGCCTATCTGGGCCGTTATTACCGTACCTATGCGCTGGATTTCTGGGGGTTCGGCGAATCGGGCAAGAAGCGCGATACCTACGCCGTGCAGGATTTCGTCAGCCTGGTCAATCAATTCATGGAAAGCCTGGGGATCGTCCGGGCGCCGCTGGTCGGCCACAGCATGGGCGGCACGGTCAGTTTATCGGTAGCCATCCGCTATCCCGAACGGGTGAGCAAGGTCGTCGTGGTCGGTTCGCCCATCGTCGGCTCGTCCCTGGCCTTCCCGCTCAAACTGGCCGGATATCGCGGCATCGCCTTCTTGTTGTTCAATCTCATGGGCACGTTCCGCCTGGCGATGCGGGTGGCCTCTCCGTTCATTTGCCGTGACCCGCGCTTCCCGGAGATGATGGACCGGGACATCTCGCGCACCACCCTCGAATCCTTCCTGCTCAGCATCGCCTCCCTGCGCCGCACCGACCTGCGCCCGATGCTGGACGAGATCAAAATGCCGGCCATGGGCATCTACGGCGACAAGGACAACATCGTCCACCCCAGGCAATGGGAACCCATGTCCGCCGGGATCCCGCAGGCCCGCATCCAGCGCTTCAACTCGGCCGGGCATTTCCCGATGCTCGATACCCCCGATGATTTTATGCGAGTCCTGAAAGAATTCCTGAGCGACGAGAAACCCGCCTTATGACTACTTCCCCGACTGCTGATTTTTATTATCCCAATCGGATGGTTCGCATCATGTTCCAGGCGATGGAGGAGATCGTCGGGCGCAACGGTATGAACGCGGTGCTCAACCGGGCCTCCCTTTCGGATTGGATAAACAATTTCCCCACGCTGGAAAAGGCCGGGAAGATTTCATTCGAGACCATTGCCCGGATCCACACCGGACTGGAAGATGTCTACGGCCCCAGGGGCGGGCGCGGCATCGCCCTCCGGACGGGGAGGGCCTGCTTCTCCTACGGGATGCGGACCATCGGCCCCGAGCTTGGCCTGACCGAAGCCACCTTCCGTATGTTGCCAATCGCCTCCAAGCTGGACGTGGGCAGCGCCGCCTTCGCCAACCTGTTCAACCTGACCACCGACCAGCGCGTCCGCGTCGAGCGTGACAACGGGCTGCTGCTCTGGCACATCGAGCGTTGTCCGCTCTGCTGGGGGCGGAAGCTGGCCGACCCGGCCTGCCACATGGCGGTCGGGCTGCTGCAAGAGGCGTTATACTGGGTCAGCGGCGGCAAGCTCTACCACGTCGAAGAGACCCGCTGCGCGGCCTGCGGCGACCCGGCCTGCACCATTGAAATCCATTTGAACGAAACCAGCTAAATGCTCAAGATCATCCTGCCCTCTTCCCGTTATCTCTCGCCTTTCAACGACCTGGCGCGGGATTTGCGCATCCAGAACCAGCCGCTTTGGCTCTGGCAGCGCAACATGCTCGCGCCTTACATCACCCGCGAACGCGAACTCAGGCCGGATGAACGCCTGCCGCAACTGCGCGAGCCGATGCTGGTCTACCGGGACAACCTGTTCTTCAACGAAGAGTACATCCGCGAATTCATGAAGGAAGCCCGCAAGCGCAACCGGGCCGTCCGGGCGGCGTTCAGCGCCATGGACCCGGCCTTCCGCGAACACGCCCTGCCCCTGTCCCGCTCCTACACCCCCGCCGGGGAGCTGTACCTGGCCGACCTGTGGTACTACCCCGATGGGCCGGTGGCGGATGTCGAGCCGCTCGTCATAGATTTGCAGGCGCGGGAGATCGGCTACTACCACGTCCCCACCTACATGGCCGACCAGAGCGGCGACCTGGTCTTCCAGGTGCCGCTGCGGTCTTTCCTGGCCATCGACTCGTGGGTCCACATTTTCATCGCAGACGTGGTCTTCGGCCTCTTCGGGCGCGGGGCGCGTTTCGAGAAGCGCCTGAACGAAGACCTGGGGTTCAAGCTGAAGATCTTGAGCAGAGCGATCTACGAAGGCCGCCAGGTCCTGGAGTGCTCGGAACTGGTCAAGATCGGCAAGAATTGCATCATCGACCCCAGCGCCATCATCCACGGGCCGACCACCATCGGCGACAACGTCACCATCAACGCCGGGGCGGTGATCGAGAACTGCATCATCGGCAGCCACGTCAACGTTTCGCAGGACGTCCAGTTGATGCTTTCGGTGGTCGGAGACGGGGCCTTCCTGCCTTTCCGGGCGGCGCTGTTCATGACGACGGTTATGGATAACAGCATGATCGCCCAGAATACCTGCCTGCAAATGTGCGTGGTGGGGCGCAATACCTTCATCGGCGCAGGCTCCACGTTCACGGACTATAACCTGATCCCGACCCAGATCCGCGCCCGCGCCGGAGACGATACCCTCAGGGATTCGAACCGGCCCGTGATCGGGAGCTGCGTCGGCCACAACTGCCGCATCGGGTCCGGGATGATCGTCTACCCGGCCCGCACCATCGAATCGGACGTAGTCCTGGCTGCCTCCAAAGAGCGGAGGGTCATTGATAAAGATGTGCGCTTCGAAGACAGCGACCACCACCGGATGCGGCTGGGCCATTTGCACCGCCGCATGTACACCCGGCGGGGAGAGGTGGAGGTCGAATCCTGGTAGCGCATGGATACCTTTGCTTTCATCATTCACCCCATTGATCCCAAGCGCGATGTCAGCCGCAAGTACCCGTTCTTAGGCCGAGTTCTTTCCGAAAAGCAGATCAATTTTTTCTCGACGTTTTTTCCGCCAGTTTATATCTCCGAGATCGAAGGCATCACCTCCGCAGCGACGGGGAAGGAGATCAAAGGCTGGTTCGTCGCCTGCCCGTACACCCCCCGGCGCATGTTGGAGTTGCCAGAAAGAACAGTTTATCGTAAGATTATCCAGACCGGCAGGATGACCGAAAAACTCGGCGCGCAGTTGCTTGGGCTGGGAGCTTTCACCTCTGTGATCGGCGATGCAGGCCTGACGATAGCCCGCGCGCTGGACATCCCGGTCACGACCGGGGACGCGTACACCATTTCGATTGCGGTGCAGGCCGTTCGTCACGCGGCGGAACTGATGGACATCCCGCTGGGAGCGGCCACCGCAGCCATCGTCGGCGCAACGGGTTCCATCGGCCGGGTCTGCGCCGAACTGCTCGCCGGCGACGTCGCCCGGCTTTACCTGGTGGGCCGCCGCCAGGAGGCGCTGGAAAGCCTCCGGGACGACCTGTGCCCCAAATCCAGGGCCGAACTGCTCACCAGCACGTCCATGTCGGTCCTTTCGGAGGCGGAATTGATTCTCACCGTCACCAGCGCCGTCCACGATGTCATCCAGCCGGAGCATCTCCGGCCCGGAAGTGTGGTCTGCGATGTGGCCCGCCCTCGCGACGTATCTGCAATGGTGGCGGCAAGCAGGGATGATATATTAGTGATTGACGGCGGAATGGTTGATGTGCCAGGAACCGTTGATTTCCACTTTAACTTTGGATTCCCGCCTGGTAAGGTCTACGCTTGCATGGCCGAAACCATGGCATTGGTGCTGGAAGGCCGCTTCGAAGACTATACCCTCGGGAAGCATATCACCCGCCAGCGCGTGGACGAGATCACGTCCATCGCAGAACGGCACGGTTTCCAGTTGAGCGGTTTCCGCTCGTTCGAGCGCGAAGTCACGTTCCAGGATATCGAATCGGTGCGGCGAAGCGCACACAAAGCTCTTTCTCGTTATTAATTTGTTTGATGGAGGCTCTATGGGAAAAGCCCGCCTTTTGGTAGTGGAAGACGATGTTGACATCGGCAACATGCTCAAAATCTACTTCTCTGGCCTGGACTACGATGTAGATGTAGCTCCACGCGGCGGCGACGCGCTGGAGCGAACCCGCCAGGTGTTGCCGCACCTCATCATCCTGGACATCATGTTGCCCGACATAGACGGCTACGAGGTCTGCCGCACCCTGCGCACCAACACCCGCACCAGCCACATCCCGGTCATTTTCCTGACCCAGAAGGACGAGCGCAGCGACAAACTCCAGGGGCTTGAACTGGGCGCCGACGATTACATCACCAAGCCTTTCGACATCGAGGAACTCAAACTGCGCGTCCAGGGGGCGATCCGCCGCTCGGAGCGGGAGAGTCTCACCGATCCCCGCTCGGGACTCCCGGCCGGCCGCCTGATCGAGGAGCAGTTACGCCGCATCATCCGCGAACCCGGCTGGGCCTTGCTCGACCTGCGCATCAACAACTTCGACCCGTTCAAGGACGTGTACGGCTTTGTCGCCGGGGACGACGTGCTCCGTTTCACAGCCATGTTGATGAACGAAGTCGTGGACGAACTCGGCGCGACCAGCGACTTCATCGGCCACGCCGGCGGCGACAATTTCATCATCATCACCACCTACGAAGCTGCCATAGCCACCCGCCAGAAACTGAAGGAACGCTTCGCCCAGGAGGTGCAAACCCATTACAGCTTCATTGACCGCCAGCAAGGCTACATCCTGGCCAACACAGACGATGGCCGGACGGAAAAATTCCCGCTGATGACGCTGGCCGTCGGGTTCGTATCGCCCGTGGATCAGGAATTTTCGGACATCCGTGAGATCACCGAACTGGCCGCGGAAGCCCGTCGCCAGGATGCCGCATAAATTCGAGATGTCATGTTTCAAGGGCAGTGGCTGAGTCTGGGCATTGGTTTGGTGCTCGCCGGGCTGGTATTTGTCTTACTGGTCCGGGGTATCTTGCGTTTTGCTGCCCACCTTCGCCCCCGCTTGCAGACCGCCCTGGCCGCTGCGCCGCAGGTTGAAGCGCCCGCCCACGAAGATGCCGTCCTGATCGTCCAGGCTGGGGGACGGATCGAATACCTGAACCAGCAAGCCCGCGCCTGGTTCGAACTCCAGGAAGACGAACAACCCAACCTCGAAAGCCTGGCCCGCCGCGTGCGCCCGGCGGAGGATTTCCTGCTGCTCTGCGCCTCCGAACGCCAGGCCCGGATTTCCATCTCCGGGCGGTTGACCGAGGGCATTTCCTACCGCCTGCCCGGCCCCGCCGGGGACGTGATCGTTTCCCTGCGCCGCCCCGACCTGGCCCACGCCCTGGACGTGAACGACGAGGGTGTCTCGACCTCGGTCATCAAGATCGTCACCGATTTCAGCCAGACCATCGCCGCCAGCCTGGCGCTCGACACGACCATCCACACCGTGCTCGAAAACGTGGAGCGGCTCGTCCCGGCGGACGCGCTCGAGCTGAAAATCTGGGACGAGGCGGCCCGCCAACCGGTCCCGTACCGCTTCGGCGCGGTCCACGACAACCTGCGCCGGGTCGAAAAGGCCGGTTCCACCCAGTTCGGGGAATACGCCCATAAACTCCTGAAAGACAGGCGGCCGCTGCTGGTGGCCGATACCCAGACGTACACCGAAGCCCGCTTCGTCGAAAACGGGGACTTTTCGCCGATCCGCTCCTACCTGGGAATCCTCCTCGAAGCGGGCGGACAACTGGTCGGCGCGCTGGAAATGGGCCTCAACGCCGCCGACGCCTTCTCCGAAGACGACCTGAACCTGCTTGAATTGATCACCGGCCAGGCGGCGGTGGCCTTGCGCAATGCCGTGCTTTACGAGGAAGAGCAGAACCGCACAGCCGAGTTGTCCGGCCTGGCCAAGCTGGCCCAGGCGGTCGGTTCCCTGCAAGACACGCGAGACCTGTATTCCCGCCTCATGGAAAGCCTGGTCTCGATGTTCGAGGTCGAGATCATGGGTTTCCTGATCTACAACGAAGCCTCGCGGGCCATCGAGGCCAGAAAGCCGTATCACGGCATTCCTGAACACGTGGTCGAAATCTTCCGGGCCGAGATCCCTGTGACCAGCAAAGCGGAAGAGCTTTTGCTGAGCCAGGAACTTTACGTCACCCAAAAAGCGTTCGACGATGCGATCTGGCTCGGGCTGGGACTGCAAATGGTGGCCCAGGCGGCCAGCCTGCGCGATTCGGCGCTGGTGCCGCTCGTTTCGGGCGGGCGCTCGTTGGGCTTCCTGCACCTGTCCAACCACCGCGGCGGCAAATCATCCTTCTCGGAAGACGAACTGCGCCTGATGAACATCGTCGCCAACCAGGCCGCGGCCATTATTGATAACGCCAACTTGTTGCAGCAGAGCCGGCAGCGCGCCATGCGCTCCGAGACGCTGCGCCAGATTGCCAGCCTGGCAAGCTCCTCCGCCACTCTCGATGAACTGCTGACTTACTCCATTCGCGAGTTGGGGCAGATGCTCCAGGCCGACAGCGCAGCCATCTTCCTGATGGATGACTCGCAGGGCATCCTGCGCCTGCACGCCCCGTCCCTGTGGGGCATAGACGCCGAGACTGCCAGGCCGCTCTCCATGCTGAATGCCGACGATCCCCAATTCCGCTATACCGTGACGAGCAATAGACGCGCCTTCATCTCCGGCAAACTGCTGCGCGACCGGCGGGTGCTGCCCATTTACCGCCCGATCGTCGAGAGTTTCAAACTATCGTCCTGTATCGTCGTGCCGCTCGTGACCCGCGACCGCGGCCTGGGCGAACTCATGGTAGGCAGCCTGAAAGAGAACTTTTTCAACGATTACGATTTGCAGGTCCTGACCACCGCCGCGGGACAACTGGCCGCCGCGGTGGAAGAAGCCGTCATCTTCGCCGGGACGGACGAGGATTTGCGCACCCGGGTCGAACGCATGTCTGAGACGGTGCGCCTGAGCCGGGAACTGAATGCCTCGCTCGACCCCAATTTCCAGCTCGAAGCGGCCTATAAAGGCTTGCTGCGCATCACCGGGGCCTCCTGCGGCTCGGTGCTGATGATGCAGGCTGAGGAATTGGACGCGCCTCCCGTTATCCGGGCTTACGCGGGGGAGGCCGCAGACGAGGCCCTTCTCCTCGCCCGGAAGCAGGCCGGGGTCCCGAACGAGACGCTGGTGATTGACGATTTCGCCGCGGGTGAGTTCGAGTCGCCCCACGACGGGATCAAATCCGCATTGGCCGTCCCGGTCACTTACCACGACCGGCTGATCGGGATGATCCTGCTCCATTCCAAACGGGCCGGGGCTTTTACCGGCGAACTGGCGGACCTGGTCAGGACGGTTTCGGTGCAACTGGCCGTGGCTCTCAACAACAGCCTGCGTTACCAGGACCTGCTGCGGCGGAGCGAACTGCTGCGCCGCCAGAGCGGGTCCACCAGCCAGTTGATCGAGATCACCCGCGGCCTGAGCGTGGACCGTTCGCTCGATCAGGTCCTGAACGAAATGGCTCACGCCATTTGCAAGTCCACGCCCTTCGACGTGGTTCTGATCAGCGTGTACGAGGCCGAAACCGGCCTGCTGCGCCGGGTGGCGGGCGTGGGCATCCCCGAAGATACCCTGAATGAATTGCGCGCCCGCAAGCAGCCCCTGCGCAGTGTGCAGCAATTGATGAAACCTGAATTCAAGGTCGGCGGGGCTTATTTCATCCCGTCCGACCAGACGCCGATCGTTCCGGCGGATGTCCACATGGTCACGCTGTCGGATGCGATCATGGACCGGCCGCCGGAAGCCTGGCATTCGCAGGACTTCCTGCTCTTCCCGCTCGAAAGCGCCGACGGGGACCCGGTGGGCCTGGTCAGCCTCGACTCGCCGCGCGACGGCCTGCGCCCCGACCGCGTCACCATCGAGGCGGTGGAGATGTTCGCCGTCCAGACCTCCCTGTTGATTGACAGCATCTATCGCACGACAGCGCTCGCCGAACGGGTCGAGACCCTCGACGCGACCATTGACCGCCAGCAGCGCCTGTTGGGAACCACCCAGAACAACCTGCCGACCCTGCTCCGCAAAGACCTGGAGCAGATGATCGCCATCCACAACCTCGACCGGCGCGCCCAGCGCATCCGGGCCGGCTTGCAGATCACCGAGTCGGTCAGCCGCCAGTTGGACGCCGCTTCGGCGTTGCAGGCCCTGGGGCGCGAGCTGCTGACCCAGTTGGGCATGTCGGTGGCGCTGGTAGCCGAAGAGACCGCCGACGGTCCGCGCCTGGCGCACGTGCTCGGCAACGTGCCGCGCGCCACCAGTCCCGAAGCCCTCTTCGGCCAGCGCAACCCGCTGCGGGTCTGCCTGCAAACGGGCGAGATCATGCTGGTGATGAACCTGGACGAAGACGACACCTGGCGCGAAACCCCGCTCCTGAGTGGGTTGCGGGCCAAGAGTTTCATTTGCCTGCCGGTCATCATGAGCGGCAAGCCCCTGGCGGCGGTGCTGGCGCTCAGTCCCGAACCGATGCCGGCCCTCACCGCCGAAGACCGCCAGGTGTATTACCAGATCACCCGCCAGGCTTCGGTCATCCTGCAGAACATCAGCCTGCTCTCCGAGACCCGCCGCCGTTTGCAGGAGGTCAACCTGCTGCTCGATTTCAGCCGCCAGTTGAGCGGACTCGACCCCGAAAGCGTGGTCCGCTCGCTGCTGCAAAGTTCGCGGCGGGTGCTTTCGCAGACTGCCCACGCCGGCGTGGTCCTGCTGGCCGAGCCGGGCACCGACTTGCTCCTGCCGCGGGCTGTTTCGGGTTACGCCGACAACGACCGCATGAAGCAGATCGCCTACCGCGTGGGCGAGGCCCTGCCGGGCCAGGTCTTCTTGGAAGGACACGCCCGCAGCGTCGAGGAAGTGGATTTCGCCAGGGATTACAACCTTTCGGCGGAAAACCTGCTCCGCTACCGCCAGGCGACCGGGGGCCGGCTGCCGGTATCCTCCCTGCTCATCCCGATCCAGGCCGGCGAGCGGACCCTGGGCGTGATGGTGCTCGACAACTTCAACGCCGCCGGGGCGTTCAACACCGAAGACCTGACCCTGCTGATGTCGCTGACCCAGCAGGTGGCCCTCTCGCTCGAAAACGTCCGCCTGGTGCAGACCTCCCAGGAGCGCGCCGGCCAACTGGAAGCCCTGAACCAGGTCGCCACCCGCCTGGCAGCCAGCCTGCGCAGCGACGAATTGATCGCCTCCCTGCTGACGCACCTGAAATCGGTCATCCCCTACGATACGGCCATCCTGTGGGTGCGCAACCAGAACCGCCTGACGGTCGCGGCTGCTGACGGTTTCACCGACACCGAGGAGCGCATCGGCCTGACCGTGGACATCGAGGACAGCGTCCTGCTCAAGGAAATGATCGGCACCGGGCAGGGCATCTCCGTCCCGGATGTGAGCGAGGACCCGCGCTTTTCGATGCTGGCCGGGTCGCGCTACCTGTCGTGGATGGGAATCCCGCTGATCTCGAAGGGCGAAGTGGCCGGGGTGATCGCCCTCGAAAAGACCGAGCCGCATTTCTATACCCGCGAGACCGTGCAGGTGGCCAGCACCTTTGCCAGCCAGGCCGCGGTGGCGCTCGAAAACACCCGCCTGTTCGAGGAAAGTTTGCAGCGCGCCGCCGAACTCGACCAGCGTTCGCAGCGCCTGGCGATGCTCAACCGCTTCTCGGCGGCCTTGAGCGAATCGCTCAACTCCGACCAGGTCCTGCGCCTGACCGCCGACGAGCTGCTGCGCGCCTTGAATGCGGTCTACGTGTCGATCGTGACCTACGACCGGGGCGTGCCGATCCTGCGCGACCAGATGCCCGCGCCCCGGCGCGAGTTGCCCCAGAACCTGGCTCATGCGCCCATTTTCGAGCACCTGCGCGATTCCCAGGGCATTTTCGTGGCCGACGACATCGCCGCCGAAGAAGCCCTGGGCGCGTTACGCAAAGAATTCGTGGATACCCAGGCCATGATGATCCTGCCGATCCTCAGCGGCAACGACCTGCGGGTGTTGATGTTTGCCCACATGGACCGGGTTTATCACTTCTCGTCTTCCGAGATCGAACTGGCCCGCACCCTGGGCAACCAGGCCGGGATCGCCCTCGAAAACGCCCGCCTCTACCAGTCCACGCTCTCGACCGCCGAACGGCTGCGCATCCTCAACCAGGTCTCGTCCGAGATCAGCGCCAGCCTCGACCCGGAGACCATCTACGCCACCGTCCACTGGGCGGTCGGCCAATTGATGCACGTCGAATCGTTCGTCATCGCCCTGCTGGACGAAGAGCGCCAGGAGATCGAGGGCGTTTACCTGATGGATTACGACCGCCGCTCGCCGTCTGTGCGCCTGCCTTTGGGCGAGGGCTTGAGCGGGCGGGTCATCGCCAGCGGCCAGCCCATGCTCATTACCAGCGCCGACCAGGTCAACCAGATGGGCGGCGTCACCTACGGCGACCGCGGCGCGCCGCGCTCGATCGTGGCCGTCCCGATGACGGTTGGCGGCAAGGTCGTCGGCATGTTGTCGGCCCAGAGTTACCAGCCTTACGTCTACACCGAGGCCGACCAGCAGATCTTGAGCACTTTCGCCAACCAGGCCGTGGTCGCCATCCAGAACGGGCGCCTGTTCGCGGACGTCAACCGCCTGGCCGAGGAACTGGAACAGCGCGTGGTCGAACGCACCGCCGAGCTGGCCCGCGAACAGCGCAACACCGAGACCCTGCTGCGCATCCTGAGCGAAGTCTCCGCCAGCCTCGACCTGGAACGCGCTCTCAACCGCACCCTGGGCCTGCTCAACGAAGCCATCGGGGCCGAGCAGGGCACGATCATGATGCTGCACCCCGAAGACAACTTGCTCCACTACCGGGCCGGGTACGGCTACCTGACCCCCGATCCTTTGTCCGACCGGCCGGGCGAGCGCGCCTTTACCCTCAAGGTCGGCGAGGGACTGGCAGGCTGGGTGGTCAAGAACCGCCAGCCCGCCCTGGTCCTGGACCTGCTCGAGGACCCGCGCTGGGTCTCCTCGTCGGAAGCGCCGGTCGAGCACCGCAGCGCGCTGGTCACGCCGCTGGTCGTCGGCGAAGACATCATCGGCGCCCTGCTGGTCTTCCACCGCCAGCCCGGATTTTTCAGCAACGAGCAGTTGAGCCTGGTCCAGGCGATTGCCAGCCAGGTGGCGGTGGCGATCAACAACGCCACCCTGTACGAATTGATCCGTGACCAGGCCGAGCGCCTGGGCAGCATGTTCCGCAAGGAGCAGATCGAAGCCAGCCGCCAGCAGGCCATCCTCGAAGCGGTAGCAGACGGCGTGCTGGTGACGGACGTGAACAACCGCATCAGCTTCCTCAACGCCTCCACCCAGCGGATCTTGGGCCTGGATTCCGCCGGGACGGTGGGCCAGTCGCTCGACGCGTTCGTGGGCGTCTTTGGCCGGGCGGCCCAGGCGTGGATGGAGACCATCCAGGTCTGGTCGGACGAGCCGGGTTCGTACCAGGTCGGCGACAGCTACGCCGAACAACTGAACCTGGAAGACGGGCGCGTCATCCTGGTCCATCTCGCCCCGGTGATCATGCGCGGCAACGAGTTCCTGGGTACGGTATCCATCTTCCGAGACATCACCCACGAGGTCGAAGTGGACAGGCTGAAGTCCGAGTTCGTGGCGACCGTCAGCCACGAGCTGCGCACGCCGATGACCTCCATCCGGGGTTATGTGGACATCCTGCTGATGGGCGCGGCCGGCGCGTTGACCGAGAGCCAGTCCCACTTCCTGGACATCATCAAGGGCAACACCGAACGGCTGAACATCCTGGTCAACGACCTGCTGGATATTTCGCGGATCGAGGCCGGTCGGATCACGCTCTCGCCGCAGCCGCTCGACCTGAGCGAGATCGCGGAAGACGTGCTGGCCGAGATGAAACGCCGCTCGGAAGAAGAGAACAAGCCGATGCGTTTCTCCACCGAAGTGCCCAAGAAACTGCCTCGGGTCTACGGCGACGCCGAGCGCGTCCGCCAGATCCTGGCCAACCTGGTGGACAACGCTTACAACTACACCCCCGAAAACGGACAGGTCACTGTGCGCATCCACGCCGAAAACGGCTCGAATGTGCAGGTGGACGTGCAAGACTCCGGCGTGGGCATCCCGCCGCAGGACCAGGAGCGGGTGTTCGAGAGGTTCTTCCGGGGTGAGCATCCGATGGTGCTGGCAACCCCCGGCACGGGGTTGGGGCTGCCCATCGTCCGCCAGTTGGTGAACATGCATCACGGAGAGATCTGGATGACCAGCAACGGTATCCCGGGGGAGGGCAGTACGTTCTCGTTTACGCTGCCGGTTTACCAGGCTGAAGAAGAGGAAACAATGAGGAAGCAATGACGAAAATATTGATCGCCGAAGACGAGCCGGATATCCGCGATTTGATCGCCTTCACCCTGCGCTTCGCCGGTTATGAGGTGGTGACTGCCGCCAACGGCAAGGAAGCGGTGGACCTGGCTCCCAATGAAATGCCTGACCTGATCCTGATGGACGTGCGGATGCCGATCATGACCGGTTACGACGCCTGCAAGCTGTTCAAGGCTGACCCGGCCCTCAAACACGTCCCGGTGGTGTTCCTCTCGGCCAAAGGCCAGGAAACCGAGATCCAGGCCGGGCTGGAGGCCGGGGCGGAGGAGTACCTGCTCAAGCCCTTCGGGCCATCCGAACTCACTGAAAGCATCCGCCGCATCCTGTCGAAACAGGGCAAGGCGTAACCCGAAAGGAAGTTTTCCGCTCAATGAGCGCAATCCTGCTCAACGGTCAGATCGTGCATTACGAGGTGCTGGGACGCGGCCGTCCCATCATCTTCCTGCACGGCTGGGTCGGCTCGTGGCGCTATTGGATCCCCACCATGCAGGTGGCTTCCACGTCTTACCGCGCCTACGCCCTCGACCTGTGGGGTTTCGGCGAGACGGCCCACACCGAAGACCGCTATACCATCAGCGAGCAGGCAACCCTGGTCCGTTATTTCCTCGAACAGATGGGCATGATCAAAGTCGCCCTGGTCGGGCACGGGCTGGGCGCCCTGGTGGCGATGGAATTCGCCAGCCGCGAGCCGCAAAGCGTGGACCGGATGATGCTGGTCAATTGCCCGCTGGTGGACGGGATGGTGAACTCGCGCCTGGGTTCGGCCTCCCCGGCGGAACTGGCCGACTGGCTGCTGGAACGCACGCCCGAGACCGAGGCCGCCCGCGCCGACGCGTCCAAAGCCGACCCAAAGGCTATCGTAACTTCGATTTCGAGCATGCAAAGCAACGGCCTGCTGGCCAAGATTTCGACCGTGCGCACGCCCAGCCTGTACGTCCACGGCCTGAATGACCTGGCGATCACCTCCCCGACCCGCGAACAGGCCGACGACATCCTCCCCTCCTACCACGCCACCCAGATCACTTTCGATGACTCCGGGCATTTCCCCATGCTCCAGGATAGCGCCAGGTTCAACCGCCTGCTGACGGATTTCCTCTCCCTGCAATCGGGGGCCAGTCCCAGGGAACTCCAGCTCAAGGAAGAGTGGAAGCGGCGCGTGCGCTGACGGGCGGTTCCACGTTTTTGTCTTGACAAGGCATTTTAGCCGACTTATACTGAACCCGACAATTTAACGGGGAGTCCGTGTAACGGGCTGAGAGGAGCGTGAGACGCTCGACCCGCAAGACCTGATCCGGATCATGCCGGCGGAGGGATGTTTTTGCACGCGAACATCCTCCCCCGCCGGAGGATGTTTCTGTTTGGAGAGCTACATGCGCGTTGTGATCTTTGCCAACGGCCACTTGCCCGACCCGTCCGCCGCCCGCACCCTGCTGCGGGACGACGATTACTTGATCGGCGCGGACGGCGGGGCCGGCCACCTGCTCGGGATGGGCCTCCTGCCGCACCTGGTCGTCGGCGACCTGGATTCGCTCGACGAGGCGGCCCTCTTCGACCTGACCGCCGCCGACGTGACCATAGACCAGTATCCCGAAGACAAGGACGAGACCGACCTGGAGCTGGCCCTGAAATCCGCTTACGAACTCCACCCCGAGGGCATCCTGATCGCCGGCGGGCTGGGCGGGCGGCTGGACCAGTCGCTGGCGGCCCTGTCGCTGCTGGCCGGTTCGCATGGCGGGATAGACCTCCGGCTGGACGACGGGGTGGAGGAAGCCTTCTTTTGCCGGAGCCAGGCCGAAATCCGGGGGCGCAGCGGGGACACCGTCTCCCTCGTCCCCTGGGGCGGACCCGTCAGCGGGATCCGGACCGAGGGGCTGCGCTGGCCCCTGATCCACGAGACACTTTACCCCGACCGGACGCGCGGCATCAGCAATGAAATGACCGATGAAACGGCTTCCGTCGAAATCGAGTCCGGTTTGCTGTTGATCGTTCACCGGAGAAAGCCGTAAGACCGATTTAAGTCGGTCTTACAAGGAGATTTTATGAAACGCCTGACCCTTTTGTTCTTCACCTTTACCCTTCTACTGGCTGCATGTTCACCCAAACCCAGCGGCCCAGCCACCCTGACCGTGATGACCCACGATTCGTTCTCCGTCAGCGAGAGCGTTGTGGCGGCTTTCGAGCAGGCCAACAATGCCGAGGTGGTTTTCGTGAAGAGCGGCGACGCCGGCTCGGCGCTCAACCGGGCCATCCTCTCGAAGGACGCCCCGCTGGCCGACGTGTTCTTCGGCGTGGACAACACCTTCCTGTCGCGGGCGCTCGAAGCCGGTATTTTCGAGCCGTACAAATCGCCGCTGGAGGCGGACATCCCCCGGGCCTTCATCCTCGACCCCGAGTACCGCGCCCTGCCGGTGGATCACGGCGACGTGTGCCTCAACTACGATGTGAACTGGTTCAAGGAGACGGGCCTGACCGTGCCGCAGTCGTTCGAGGACCTGCTCAAGCCTGAATACAAGGGCCTGCTGGTGGTCGAGAACCCGGCCACCTCTTCGCCGGGACTGGCCTTCCTGCTGGCGACCATCGCCAAATTCGGCGAGGACGGCTACCTGGACTACTGGGCCGCCTTGCGGGACAACGGCGTGAAAGTAGTCGACGGCTGGGAGACGGCCTACTTCACCGACTTTTCCGGCTCGTCCGGGCAGGGAGCTTATCCGCTGGTTGTTTCCTACGCTTCCAGCCCCCCGGCCGAGGTCTTGCTGGCGGCCCAGCCCCCGACGGAACCCCCCACCGGCTCCATCGTGGCCGACGGGATGTGCTTCAGCCAGATCGAGTTCGTCGGCATCTTGAAAGGGACGCAGAACCGCGCCCTGGCCGAAAAGTGGGTGGATTTCATGCTCGATACGGCCTTCCAGGAAGACATGCCGCTGCAAATGTTCGTCTTCCCGGTCAACGGCCGCGCCAAAGTGCCGACCGAGTTCGAGCTGTACGTGCCCTCGTCATACACCCCGGCCACCCTCGACCCGGCCCTGATCGCCGCCAACCGCGAAAAGTGGATCGAGGATTGGACCGCGACGGTAGTTCGATGAATCAACGAGTCAATGAGTCAGCGAGTCAGCGAATCAGCGAGTCGGCGAATCGCAGCATCGCTGACTCGCTGATTCGCACTCCTTTGCTGATTCCCACTCTGGCTTTCCTCGGTATTTTCTTTTTCCTGCCCCTCGTCCGCATCCTGGCCTTCGGTCTCGACACCTCCGCCCTCACTACCGGCAACCTGGACCTGGCCTCTCGAACTTTACTCTTTACCACTTACCAATCCCTTTTATCCGTCCTGCTCACCCTCGTCCTCGGCCTGCCCGCCGCCTGGCTCTTCGCCCGCTACGACTTCCCCGGCAAGTCCCTGCTGCGGGCATTGACGGCCGTCCCGTTCATGCTGCCGACGGTGGTGGTCGCGGCCGGGTTCAACGCCCTGCTCGGGCCGCGCGGCTGGCTCAACCTGGGACTGATGGGCCTGTTCGGCCTGCAAAGCCCGCCGGTCGAATTCGTCGGCACGCTGGGGGCCATCCTGGCGGCCCACGTCTTCTACAACACGACCATCGTCATCCGCATCGTGGGCAGCGCCCTGTCCCAGCTCGACCCGCGCCTGCCCGAGGCTGCCCGCGTCCTGGGCGCGGACGGGCGGCGCGCCTTCCGCCACGTCACCCTGCCGCTGCTGCGCCCCTCCGTTTTGGCGGCCGGGTTGCTGGTTTTCCTGTTCGACTTCACCAGCTTCGGCGTGATCCTGCTGCTCGGCGGGCCGCAGTTCGCCACCCTCGAAGTCGAGATCTACGTCCAGGCCCTCAGCCTGCTCGACCTGCCGCTGGCCGCCCTGCTCTCTGCCATCCAACTGGCCTGCACCCTGGCCTTTTCGGTCCTCTACACCCGCCTGTCCCGCGCCCAATCCCAGACTTCGCCGCATCCGCAGCCGGCCCGCCGCCCGCAGACCGCCCGCCAGCGCATTTTCGTCGTCACGTTCGCCTTGCTGCTGATCGCTTTTTTCGTCCTGCCCCTGCTCGCCCTGCCCCTCCGCTCCGTGACCCAGCTCGAAGCCGCCCGCGGCGACCGGACCCAATTCCAGTCCGGCCTGACCCTGGACTTTTACCGGGAATTGTTCGTCAACCGGCGGGGATCGGTATTCTACGTTCCCCCCGCTGACGCGTTTCGCAACTCGCTGCTCTACGCCGGGACCACCGTCCTGCTCTCGTTATCATTGGGCTTTCCCGCCGCCCAGGCCCTCACCCGTCAAACCCGGCTGACGCGCCTGCTCGACCCGCTGCTGATGCTGCCCCTCGGCGCTTCGGCGGTCATGCTCGGCCTGGGCTTCATCCTGGCTTTCAACCGGATGCTGGCCCAACCCTGGCTGGTCCCCATCGCGCACACCACGATCGCCCTGCCTTTCGTCGTCCGGGCATTGCAGCCGGCCCTGGCCTCCATCCCGGAGCGATTGCGCCAGGCCGCCGCGAGCTTGGGAGCCTCGCCCCTGCGCGTCTGGCTGACGGTGGACTGGCCGATCATCTGGCGGGCGGCCCTCTCCGCCGCGACCTTCGCCTTCACCGTTTCGATGGGCGAGTTCGGCGCGACCACCCTGCTGACCCGCCCCGAATACCCGACCATCCCGGTGGCGATCTACCGCTTCCTGTCCCAGCCCGGCGGGTTGAACTACGGCCAGGCCATGGCCATGGCGACCCTCCTGATGGCGGTAACGACCCTGGCGATCCTGCTCATCGAAAGATTGCGCCTGCCGGGCGGGGAGTTTTGATAAGTGAAACGTGTAGCGTGGAGCGTGTTGCGTGATGCGTGTTGCGTGAACCTCCAAACGGAACACGTACCACGCTGCACTAAAGGAACCTATGCTTGAACTCACCAACATCCACAAAACCTACGAAGGCCAGCCCCTCCTGCGCGGGATTTCCTTCAGCGTCGCGGCGGGGGAGACGGTCTGCCTGCTGGGGGCCTCCGGCAGCGGCAAATCCACCCTGCTGCGGATCATCGCCGGGCTGGAGGCTGCCGAGAGCGGCCGCGCGTTTTGGGGCGGGGAGGACCTGTCTGGCGTGGCGGCCCACCGGCGCAATTTCGGCCTGATGTTCCAGGATTACGCCCTCTTCCCGCACCTGTCGGTGGCGGAGAACGTGGCTTTCGGGCTGAAGATGCAAAACCTGCCTGCCGCCGAAATCCAGGAGCGTGTAGCCGCAGTTGTGGAGTTGGTCAATTTGCAGGGGTTCGAGCATCGGCGCGTGACGGAACTATCCGGCGGCGAGCAGCAGCGGGTGGCGCTGGCCCGTGCCCTGGCCCCCCGGCCGCGGCTGCTGATGTTCGACGAACCCCTCGGCGCGTTGGACCGGGCCCTGCGCGACCGCCTGCTCGGCGAGCTGCGCGGCATCCTGCATCGGACCCGCGTCCCGGCGATTTACGTCACCCACGACCAGGAGGAAGCCTTCACGATCGCCGACCGGATCATCCTGCTGCATGGAGGTGATATCGTCCAGCAAGGCGCGCCGGGGGAAGTTTATGCTCATCCCGGATCAGAATGGGTGGCAAAATTTTTGGGTCTAGGGAATGTGGTGGATGGGAAAAAGCTGACCGAGGACGGCAGCCGGTGGACGGTGGAGACGGAGTTCGGGGTGTGGGAGGTGGCCGGTTCAACGGGAGCAGGCCACGGGGAGTCCGCTGCGCTGCTGGTCCGCCCGGGGTCGGTATCGGCTGGGGAGGGCGGGAACCGCGTCAGGGGCCGGGTTGCGGACGTCATCTTCGAAAAAGACCGCTTCAAGATCGTGCTCGAAGGCGGGTTTTATTTCTACGCCGCTCAGTCGTTGAAGGTGGGCGAGCCGGTGGATTTGCGGGTGGAGGCGGAATGCCTGCCGTGACAGTCTACAAGCTGGACCTGGCGGGCCGGGTGGCGTGGCAGTACGCGGGCCGGATGCTGCGCCGGGAAGCGGACCGGGTGGTGCTGGAGGCGTTTTTCAACCGGGAGGATGCGCCGTTCATGGGGGTGACGCTCAAGCGCGGCGATCGCTTTGTGGAGACGTTTTACAGCGAGCGCTGGTACAACATTTTCGAGATCCACGACCGGGACGACGGCCGCTTGAAAGGCTGGTACTGCAACGTGGGCAAACCGGCGGTGATTGCGGACGGCTCGGTCTCCTACGTGGACCTGGCCCTCGACCTGTGGGTCGCGGCGGATGGGACCCAGACGGTGCTGGACGAGGACGAGTTCGAGGCGTTGGGCTTGGATGAGGCGACGCGGGAGGCGGCATTGAGGGGATTGGAGGCGTTGAAGGAGCGGTTTAGCCGCGAATTCCACTAATTCTCACGAATTTTCCTTTTGTGGAATTGGTGGTAAATTTTGGATTGTTGAATTGAGGAGATATTGCTTATGGATGTAATTGCAATCATTGTCATTGTAATAATGGCTGTGCTAATGAACTATTGTATGATTGTGGGGCTTGATTTAAGGAAGTTTGTAAGCTGGCTGTATGGTGCTATTGCTTTTACTTGTGGGGTCACATCTGGATTGATCGTGAGCGGCGATCTGGGTCAATCCATAAAATTAGGGACACTTTTTGCTGTATTCCTTTTAGTTGCAGGAACAATAACCCGTCCGTATTTGGAGAAATTTGGGCTACCCAAAAGGTGGACGAAAGGCGATCCGCTCTCAATGTTTGTTACAAAACTTATAAGAAATCTGCGCAAGCATGAATAATCCTGTATTGTTTGCACGCGACTCATGGCCATTTTGCATTCGTGTAAACCTGGCTTTTGCACCCGGGTTTTCTATGGTGCTATAGGATAGGAGTGCTTTAAAAGAGTGTCACGTGTTAGAATTATCGCGAAGCAAGGAGACAGTATGTTAGAGAACTTAGTCAATATTCGTGTTTCAAGCGATTTGCTCAATCTTGGCTTGACCCAGGAGATCCAGCGCCGGATTTCGGAATGGTTGGTGTTTTCGCTTTTTTCGGAAGGCAAAATTTCATCGGGAAAAGCGGGGAAATTGCTGGGCATCACCCGGCTTGAGTTCATTGACCTGTTGAAAGCGCGCGGGATCGCCTTTATTAATTACTCGGAGGATGAACTCAAGGAAGAATTTGACGCGGCGCGGAAGTTGAAGGAGTGTTGAGATGGTAACACGTGAATTAGTCCAGGCCGAATTGGAACGGTTGAGCGCGGACGAGTTGGACAGGGTTTATCGTTACATCCGGCAGGTGGCGCAAGAGAAGCCCAAGAAAGCAAAGAAGAAGAGCCTGATGGCCAGTTTGAGCGCCATCGAGATCGAAGCCCCAAAGGATTTTGCCGCCAACCACGATCTGTATGTCGGTGGAGAAAACCGTGCGCGAAAGAACGCTGGTTGATACGGGTTTGGGCCTGTCATACTTGCAACGTAATAAGGATAAAAGTCCGGCTCGCTGCCGGACTTTGCTTGTGTTTCCTATGTCTCGTTATTTTCGCGTGAGGCGATATATTCCAATGCGGCTTCGGCGATCAGGCCGGAGCGGGTTGCGCCGTGTTCGGCGGCGTACTTGTCCATGAGGGTCAGCACCCGTTCCGGCAGGGTGACGTTGACCCGCCGGGTCTTGCCGGATAATTTGCCGATGTCAACATTGACGAAGGCCCACATGCCATCTGCATAATCGGGATTGGCCCGGTGATGTTCGATGGGCTGGGGCGTGGGGATGGGTTCGCCGTCAATCAAAAGCCCTTCGACATGACATTCGATAGCCTCGACGACTTCGCTCAGGGCCTCGTCCATCGTGTCGCCCGCGCTGAAACAACCGGGCAAATCCGGAACGGTGACGCCATAAGCGCTTTCGGGGTCTTTATGGATTACAACGGGGTAACGCATGATGTTTCACTTTCTCTCGGACCAGTCCCAACCGGCCTGGCGGTAAATGCTGCGGATCGTTCCAACAGGTAAATCTTTCTTCGGGTGGGGGACAGTCACTCTGCCCGGCTTGTCCGGGTGTTTGAAATGATGGTGACTGCCACGAATGTGAACAAGTATCCATCCATCATCTTTGAGTTTGGCAATGATTTCGCGGCTGTTCACGAGTTTATTATACACACTATACACACGTTGTCAATCTTTTAGATTGCCATTACTCAGCCTTACGCCCCACAAAAATCCCATACCCCAAATACTCGAACAACCCTTTAGGCATCTGCTTCCACAGGTTCCTGTATTCCCTGAAGGCGGGATTGACCAGGTACAGCCAGCCCGAGCGGGCGAGGATGCGCAGGCCGTCACTCAGGCTGTAGCGCAGTTTCTGGCTGGATTCGCGCCCGGGGTCGGCGTGGTCGAAGACGCGGATTTCGAGGTCTTGCAGCCCGGCATCCCGCAGGAAACCCTCCCAGTCACGGGCGGTGGGGAGGTCCGGTTCCACGTCCATGTTGTGGCGCATGAAGGCCATGTACTCGTCCGAGGGCGGGGGCTGGAGCCAGACTTCCTCGTTGAAGCCGATCCAGCCGCCGGGTTTCGCCACCCGGACCAGTTCCCGCACCACTCCCGGCTTGTCCTCGACGAAGGTCGCCACTGATTCGCACAGGACCGCGTCGAACGCGCCGTCCTCGAAGGGCAGGGAGCGGGCGTCCGCCACCCTGAACTCGACCCGCCTTCCCAGCCGGGCGGATCGGGCCGCCTCGCTGGCGCGGGCGATCATCGCCGGGCGGATGTCCACGCCGGTGACGCGGCAGCCAACTTCCCGGGCCAGGAGGCGCGCCGTCGTGCCGGGACCACACCCAACGTCCAGGACGTGATCGGCCGGGCCGATGCGGCAGAGGCGGACCAGGTCGTTCGTGGCCTCCAATCCGCCCATGTGCCGGGTCGCGCCGATGGCGGCTTGCAGGTCGAGGTAGGGTATCCGGCGGGGGGATTCTTCAGGATGCTTTGCCATAGTCCCCTGCTCAGGCAACAGTGTAATCCATCCCCATCTGTTCCATCGCCTTGCGGATTTTGCGCACCCGTTTTTCGATCTCTTTCTGCGAAACCTGGCCTTCCAGGCTGTGGGCGAGGGTGTTCGGGACGCCGTAGTACATGAACAGGTTGACGTTGTCGAAACCGGCGGCCCGGATGAAGGCGATGGTTTCGGCCAGGTCCTTATCGGTCTCGCCGGGAAAGCCGACCATGATGTCGGTCGAGACGATCATGCCGGGAGCGTGTTTTTTCATGAACTGGACCGACTGCACGGTTTTTTCCACGTCATTGTAGCGGTGCATGGCTTTCAGGATCTGCGGGCTGCCGGATTGGGTGGGGTAGTGGATGCCGCGGATCCTGTGCGTTTCGAGGATCGGAGCGAAGGCCTGCTGGTATTTTATGAGCCATACGGGTGACAGGTTCCAGATCAGGAGGCTGTATTCGCCGGGGATGGACAACAGGTCGGTCAGGAGGGCGGGGAAACTGGTGCCGATGTCGGTCCCGTAGGCGCCCACGTCGTCGGCGATCAACTCGAACTCCCGGTAGCCGTTCCTAAGCCCTTCCTCGAACTCGGACCGGCAGGTCTGGCGCGGTTTGCTGTGGAATTTTCCCACTGCCGAGCGGATGCCGCAGTACGAGCAATTGCGGTTGCAGCCCCACGAGACCCGGATCGAGAACGGCGTGGTCTCCGGGGCTTCTTTCCAGACCACTTTCCTGACCAGGCGGGGAAGCTCCTTGCGGACGATGTAGCCGGGGGAGAGCATCCGCAGCGAGAGGACTTTGGTCCAGACGATCTCGGCGAACTCGTTGCTGAGGACGCTGCTGTAAGACGGGTAGTACTGGTTGGCGTCGTCCATCCCGGCGAATTTGACCTGGGTCTCCGGGAAGACCTCGTCCAGTTTATCCAGCTCGGAGGTGGGGATGCTCCTGCCGCTGTGGACAGTGAGCAGCCGCTCCGGGTTGATGGCCGGCAGGCAGCCGCTGACGATCAGTTCGCCGGGGAATCCCTGCAAATGGCGGATGCGGCTGATCGAGTGGTCCTCCCGTTTGGTGGAAACGGCGCAGGTGACCAGGATCAGGATGTCGGCGTCTTTCGGATGGGTGACGACCTCGAACCCGTTGAGGCCGAAGAAGGAGGCCATCTTCTGGGCGTCGAGCTTGCGGCGGGTGCAAGCGCCGTGCAGCGCTTCAATGTAGACTTTCCCCAAAGTCACTGAACTGTTCATGTGGTGCTTCCCTCCAAAAAATAAAGCCAAATGAAACGTTGTCATTGCGAACGAGCTGCTGGTCGAGTAGCCCATGCTCTTCGGGCGTATCGAGACCCAGCGAGTGAAGCAATCCCCAAAGGATCATATTGCGCCTCTCGCAGGGGACTGCTTCGGGGAAAACCGCCCCTCGCAGTGACATTGGTCTGGGTAAAAATGACGCCTCAGTATATGCCTCCGGGGGTGTTTTTGAGAAGGGGGAAGTTTGGGCGATACAGAAAAGCCCGGCTGAAAGCCGGACTTCACTTTTGGTCTCGATACGCCGAAAGAGCACCGGCTACTCGACCGGCGAATGTTGAAGGGCCATCTGCGCTTTGATGAATTGTCCCGTGTACGAGCCGGGGATTTCGGCCACATCCTCCGGCGTGCCCTGGGCGACCAGTTCACCGCCGCGGTCGCCGCCTTCGGGGCCGAGGTCTATCAGCCAGTCGGCGGTCTTGATGATGTCGAGGTTGTGCTCGATGATCAGCACCGAGTTCCCGGCGTCCACCAGGCGCTGGATGACCTCGATCAGCTTGTGGACGTCCGCAGCGTGGAGTCCGACCGAGGGTTCGTCGAGCACGTACAGGGTCCGGCCCGTGGCCCGGCGGGATAACTCCTTCGCCAGTTTGACGCGCTGGGCCTCGCCTCCGCTCAGGGTGGGGGCGGGCTGCCCGATCCGAATGTAACCCAAACCGACCTCGTTGAGCAGGTTCAGTTTGCTGGCCATGCGCGGGAAGGCGGTGAAGACCTCGGCCGCGTGTTCGACGGTCATGTCCAGCACGTCGGCGATGGAGTAGCCCTTGAATTTGACTTGCAGGGTCTCGCGGTTGAAGCGCGTGCCGTGGCACACGTCGCATGGCACGTACACGTCGGGCAGGAACTGCATCTCGATCCGCAGCTGGCCCTGGCCCTGGCAGGCTTCGCAGCGCCCGCCGTGGACGTTGAACGAGAAGCGTCCCGGTTTGTAGCCGCGCACCTTGCTCTCCGGCAGTTCGGCGAAGAGCTTGCGCATCTCGTCGAACAGGCTGGTGTAGGTGGCCGGGTTGGAGCGCGGCGTGCGCCCGATGGGGGACTGGTCAATGTTGATGATCTTGTCGAGCAGTTCCACGCCCTCGATCCGCTCGTGTTCGCCGGGCTGGGTGCGAGCGCCCATCAACCGGCCGGCCAGGGCGTTGTGGAGCACGTCGCTCATCAGGGTGGATTTGCCGGAGCCGCTCACGCCAGTGATGCAGACCAGCTTTCCGAGCGGGATCTCGACGGTCAGGTTTTTCAGGTTGTTGGCTTTCGCGCCGATGATGGTGAGGTGGTTGCCGTTGCCGGTGCGCCGTTTATCGGGGACCGGGACCTGTTTCACGCCCGAGATGTATTGCCCGGTGAGCGAATCGGGACAGCGGAGGATCTGCTCCAGCGGCCCCTGGCAGACGATCTCGCCCCCGTGTTCCCCCGCGCCCGGCCCCAGGTCGAGCACCCAGTCGGCGGTGCGGATGGTCTCCTCGTCGTGTTCGACCACCAGGACGGTGTTACCCAGGTCCCGCAGGCCGATCAGGGTCTGGAGCAGGCGGTTGTTGTCACGCGGGTGCAGGCCGATCGAGGGTTCGTCCAGCACGTAGAGCACACCCACCAGCCGCGAGCCGATCTGGGTCGCCAAGCGGATGCGCTGGGCCTCGCCGCCGGAGAGGGTGTTGGCCGAACGGTTGAGGGTCAGGTAATCGAGGCCGACGTTGACCAGGAAGTGCAGCCGTTCGTGGATTTCCTTCAGGATGCGCTCGGCGATGGCCTGCTGGCGCTCGTTGAGCGGGGTGTTTGGCCCGGTCAGGATCCTGACCCATTCGAGCGTTTCCAGCACCGGCCAGGCGGTGACCTGCATGATGTTGGCCTCGCCGATGGTGACGGCCAGCACTTCCTTGCGCAGGCGCTTGCCGCCGCACTCGGGGCAGGTGCGCATGGACATGACCTGCGAGATCTTGTCGCGCATGTACTCCGAGTTGGTCTCGTTGTAGCGGCGCTGGAGGTTGCTGATCACGCCCTCGAACTCGCGGTCGAAGACGTATTCGCGGCCGCGGGCGTTCTTGTAGCGCATCTCGATCTCTTTGCCGCGCGTCCCGTACAGGATGATCTTCAGTTTGTCTTCCGGGATGTCTTTGACCGGGGCATCGAGGTCAATCTTGAAGTGGCGGGCGGCGGCTTCGAGCGATTGCCAATACCAGCCGCCTTCTTCTTTCGGGCCGCTCCACTCCGAGATGCTGATCGCGCCGTCGTTGAACGACAGGTCGCGGTTGGGGATGAGCAGGTCGGGGTTGATCTCCAGTTTGCCGCCCAGTCCCTGGCATTCGGGGCAGGCTCCGTGCGGGGTGTTGAACGAGAAGGTGCGCGGCTCAAGCTCGGTCAGGCTGACGCCGTGCTCGGGGCAGGCCAGGTGTTCGGAATAATAGAGATCAGAGACCGGGGAGTGGGGAGTCGTGCTCTTACTGCTCCCTTCCCTCTGCTCCCTACCCTCCAAAATGTTTATCGTGACGTAGCCCTCCCCGAACTTCAAGGCTGTCTCGATCGAATCCGTCAGGCGGGTGCGGGCGGCCTGGGACTCCTGCTCGCCGTCGGGGTGCGAGATGACCAACCGGTCCACGACCGCTTCGATGGTGTGCTGCTTGTAGCGGTCGAGCGAGATCTCGTCGTCCAGGCTGTGGACGGTCCCGTCCACGCGGGCGCGGGCGAACCCGGCCTTGCGGATCTCCTCGAAGACGGCCTGGTAGGTCCCTTTGCGGCCGCGCACCAGCGGGGCCAGGATGTGGATGCGGCTGCCATCCGGCAGGGCCTCGACCCGCTCCACGATCTCCTGGGCCGATTGCTTGACCACCTCCCGTCCGCAGACCGGGCAATGGGGGATACCTGCGCGGGCGAAGAGCAGGCGCAGGTAATCGTAGATCTCGGTCACGGTGCCGACGGTGGAGCGCGGGTTGTGGGAGGTGGATTTCTGGTCAATCGAAACCGCCGGAGAAAGGCCCTCGATGTAGTCCACGTCGGGCTTGTCCATCTGGCCGATGAACTGGCGCGCGTAGGCCGAAAGCGATTCGACGTAACGGCGCTGGCCTTCGGCGAAAATGGTGTCGAAGGCCAGGGACGATTTGCCGGATCCCGATAAACCGGTGATGACCACCAGTTTGTCGCGCGGGATCTCGACTGTGATATTTTTCAGGTTGTGGACGCGTGCGCCCACGACTCGAAGGGTGTTGGATGTCATAAACGACCTTTGCGGGGGATTGTAGCTGAATTATAGCACAATTGTTCCAGTAATGACGCTGCCGAAGCAGCAAACAGTAATTATACCAGCCGAGTCAAGGATGAGAATTTTTGCAAATGGCTTGACTTTTACGAGGGATAAGTCGTATACTGTAACTGACCAGTCAGTCAGTTATTTGCGAAGGAAACCATGTCCCCACGACCGAATGTCAGCGAAGAACGCAAGGATCAGATCATGAACGCCGCCGAGGAAGTCTTCACCCGCAAGGGCTTCGACCAGGCGCGCATGGACGATATCGCCGAAGAAACCGGCCTGAGCAAAGGCACGCTTTACCTGTACTACAAAAGCAAAGATGAGTTGATCACTGCCATCCTTGACCGTATCTTCCGGCGGGAATTCGAGGCGTTCGAGACCCTCGACCTATCTGTCATAAGCGCATCGGAGGCTATCTGGTTGTTTACCAATACTGTGATCCGGGATATCCAGTTGATCCTGCGGCTGATGCCGATCGCGTATGAATTCCTGGCGCTGGCATTTCGCAACAAAGTCGTCCAAAAAGTGCTCAAACTATATGTCAACCGCTACATGGACATTTTCATCCCCCTCATCGAACGCGGTATCGAAAACGGCGAGTTCCGCCAGGTGGACCCGAAGGAAGTAGGCATCGCTGGCGGCGCGATCATGGAAGGGACGATTTTGTTGTGGGTCTACGACAACTCGCTGGTGGACCCTGAGAGACACATCCGTTCAGGGATGAAGTTGTTACTGGAAGGTTTGCAAGCGAGACCACAAGGAGAATGAAATGAACCGATTTTCGTTCTGGCAGCGCTGGTTGTTCACTTTCAGCCTGATTGTTGTCGCCTTCGGGATGGGCATGGCTTTGCTCAACCGCACTTCGCTCTTCGCCTTTTTCGATTCGCAAGTCAACCCGGCCTTTTGGGGAGCGAATCCCCTGCCGGCCGGGGCAAACGAATTCATCGGCTGGGTCTACGGCGTGCTGGGCGCGACCATGGCTGGCTGGGGCGCTGTCCTGGCATTCATCGCCCGGGTCCCGTTCCGCAGCCGGGAACGCTGGGCCTGGAACGCCGTCGCTCTCGGGCTTTCGCTCTGGTACCTGACCGATACGGCTATCTCACTGTATTTCGGCGTGGTTTTCAATGCGGCCTTCAACACACTGGTTTTCATCCTGGCTGTATTACCGCTCATTTTTACCCGCCGGGAATTCCAGGAGACATAGTTCGTTCTTTAAACTGAAAGGAGCAAATCATGGAAATCGTAATCCTTGTTGCGGCAATGACCGCCGTCGGCCTGTTGATCGGCTGGGTCGCCGGTTTCATCTGGAAAGGCAAGCGCCCGATCGGGGCGCAGGGCGATTACACTGCGTCGGTAATCACCGCGGTCGTTGTCGGCCTGGTGGATTGGTTCGTCATCCCGGCCATGGGGTTCAGCGACTCGCTCCGCAACCTGGGCGTGGCGCTGGAACCGGCCCTGGGCGCGCTGCTGGTGCTGTGGATCATTAGGGTGGCAAAGAAGTAATTCAGTTTATGTCATTGCGAGGAGCGGTTGTTGCGACGAAGCAATCTTAACGAAAAGGGGATTGCTTCGCTGCGCTCGCAATGACACGGGAAAAATTATGCCTTCAATCATCGAGACCAACCGCCTCAAACGGGACTTCAAGTCTGTTACCGCGGTGGACGGGTTGACCCTGGCTATAGCGCCCGGCGAACTGTTCGGGCTGGTGGGGCCGGATGGAGCGGGGAAGACAACGACCTTGCGCCTGCTGGCCGGCCTGCTGGACCCGACCGAGGGCGAGGCCACGATTCTGGGTTTCGATCTCAAGTCGCAGGCCGAAGCGATCAAACCCCACGTGGGCTACATGGCCCAGCAATTCAGCCTGTACGGCGAACTGTCGGTTTTGGAGAATTTGCAGTTCTTCGCCGAGTTGTTCGACGTCTCGAAGCAGGATCAAAAAGAACGTATGCAGCGTCTGCTGGAATTCGCCGGCCTGACCGAATTCACTGACCGGCGGGCGGCGGATCTCTCCGGCGGGATGCAGAAGAAGCTGGCGCTGGCTTGCACGCTGATCCACCAGCCGGAAATCCTGCTGCTCGATGAACCGACCACGGGCGTGGACCCCGTCTCACGGCGGGAGTTCTGGAACATCCTGACCGAACTGCACGCGCAGGGCACGACCATCCTCGTCAGCACGCCCTACATGGACGAGGCCGATCGCTGTTCCCGCGTGGGGCTGATGTATGCCGGGGTGCTGGTCGAGTGTGACACGCCGCAGAATATCCGAAACCGGCTGGAGGGGGAGGTGATCGAGGTCCAGGCCGAGGAATGGCAAAGAGCTTTGGAAACGGTGGCAGGCCTGAAAGGCGTTCGTGAAACGCAGACGTATGGCGAGGCGCTGCATCTACTCGTGGATAACGGGAAAAAACGTCTGCCCGAGATCGAACGCGTCCTGAAAAAATCCAAAATCAAGGTTCGAAATATCCGCATCGCCCCGGCCCGCATGGAAGAAGCGTTCATTTCGTTGATCCGCAGGATGGAGGCCGAGTGAAGATCAAACACATCTGGGCGGTGACCCGCAAGGAGTTCAACCACATCGTGCGCGACCGCAGCACGCTGATATTGGTGCTGTTCACGCCGACGCTGGTGCTGCTGGTGATGGCCTACGCCCTGACGGTGGACCTGAAACACGTGCCGCTGGCGGTGCTGGATTACGACCAGAGCCAGACCTCACGGGCGTTCGTGGCGCAGATCACCGCCGGGCAGGACCTGGACCTGTACGCCAGCGCCGGGAGCATGGCCGAGATCGAGGCGATGCTGATGCGGGGCGAGATCAAGGCGGCGCTGGTGATTTCGCCGGGCTTTGCGGCGGACCTGCAGGCGCTGCGGGGGATGCCGATGCAGGTCATCATTGACGGGACCGAGCCGGAGAGCGGCAGCTTCGCGGTGGAGCACATCGCCAATAGGGCCGAGGAGTTCGTCAGCCAGGCGCTGGCGGGGCAGTTGGCGGCCCGGGGCTTTCCGGTGGACACGCTCCAGCCGGTTGATCTGCGCGTGCGGACCTGGTTCAACCCCGATTTGAAACCCCGCAACGACATCATCCCCGGCCTGATCTCGATGGTGCTGGGATTCCCGGCCCTGTCGGTGGCGTTGACCCTGGCCCACGAACGGGAGCACGGCACGCTGGAGCAGTTGCTGGCGACACCCATCGGGCGGGGCGAACTGCTGATCGGGAAGATCCTCCCGTACATCCTCGTGGGCCTGTTCAATGTGATCCTCATTCCTCTTCTGGCAATTGCCTGGTTTGGGATCTCGTTCAACGGCAATTTTGCGCTGTTCTTCGGGCTTTCGGCGCTGTTCATGTTTGCGGTGCTGAGCATGGGCATGATCGTGGGCGTCTTCATGCGGACGCAGGCGGCGGCGCTGGCGCTGTCGTTTTTGGTGATATTCTTCCCCGGTTTCTTCCTGACGGGCATCTTTTTCCCGATCGCCTCGATGCCGGAGGAAGCCCGCATGGAAGCCATGTTCCTGCCGGGCACACATTATGCGATCATCACGCGGGGCGCCTTCCTGCCGGGCGTGGGCTTGGACGTGCTCTGGCCGTATGCGCTCATGCTGGTGGTGCTGGGTGTGGCTTTCACGCTGGTGGCGGCGTTATTTTTCAGGAAGAAGCTGGCTTAAAAATCCACAGATTATGCAGATTTCACAGATTTTTTCTTTGATTTTTCTGCGTAATCTGTGAAATCTGTGGATGACTGAAAATATGCTAAGAAGAATTTGGTCACTCGTCATCAAAGAATTCATTCACCTGCGCAATGACTGGTGGCTGCCGGCCTTCATGCTGCTCGGCGGCGCGACCGAATTGCTGCTGGTCGGCTGGGCCACCTCGCGTCCCATCACGAACCTGCCTCTCATGGTGCTGGACCAGGACCGCAGCGCGGCCAGCCGGGGACTGGTGGTCGCCATCGAGAACACGGGCACTTTCCGCCAGCCGGAATATATCAACGACATGGCGGCCATCGAAGACGCGCTCGACCGGGGCGCGATCAACGCCGCGCTGGTCATCCCGCCCGGTTTCGGCGAGCAGATGGCCTCCCCGTCCGGCAGCCCGACCCTGGTCGTGATCTTGAACGGGGCGGAAAGCACGCCGGCGATTGCCGCCAAACGAGCCATCGAAGGTCTGGCGCAGGACATGGGGCAACGCATCACCCTCCGACGCCTGGGCCTGGGTCCCGCTGAATTTAGCGGATTCGACCCCAGCCTGCGGGTCTGGTTCAACGAAGCCTTGAGCGAGGCGCTCTACACCACTCCGGCCGAGTTGGGGATGATGCTGGAGTTCACCATCCTGCTCTTTGCCGCGCTGGCCTTCTCGCGTGAACGGGAACTCGGCACGCTGGAACAGTTGCTGGTCATGCCATTCTCTGCGATGGAGATCATCATCGGCAAATCCATCCCGGTCATCCTCATCGGATTCACCGACTTCCTGTTGATGCTGGGCATGGTGCATTTCGCCTTCGGCGTCCCGGTGCGCGGGTCGCTGCCGCTGCTGCTCCTGCTGGCCTTCGGCTACCTGCTGGTCGAACTCGGCAAGGGACTGGTGGTCTCGGTCATGTCACGCATCCAGCACCAGGCCTTCCTGATGGTGCTGCTGATCGGCATGGTGGACTTCATGTTCACCGGCTACGCCGCTCCCGTGGAGGGCATGCCGCAAATTTTGCAGTGGTTCGCCAACCTCATCCCAGCCCATCACTGGCTGACCATCCTGCGCGGCATCCTGCTCAAAGGCGCCGGCCTGGACGTGCTCTGGCCCAACCTGCTCTGGCTGGCGGGTCTGGGGCTGGTGATCGGCACCTTCTCGCTTCGATTTGTGCGGAGGGCGTTGGATTAAAAGTAAGGGCGACCCTTCAAGGCCAGCCAGGAAGTTTTTTAGCAAAGTTTCTAATCAAACGGGACGATGGTTCCGCCCAGGCGGGTCGCCCCTACTCTATCAAGGCCAGCCAGGAAGTTTTTTAGCAAAGTTTCTAATCAAACGGGACGATGGTTCCGCCCAGGCGGGTCGCCCCTACTCTAGATAAAAATATGGATAATCAACAACCCGCAATACTCGCAAACGCCCTCACCAAACGCTTCGGCGACTTCATCGCTGTTGACGATGTCAACTTCGAGGTCCGCCGAGGCGAGATCTTCGGCTTCCTCGGCCCAAACGGATCGGGCAAGACGACCACCATCCGCATGATGCTGGGGCTGATGAAACCCACTTCGGGCGAAGTCAACCTGCTGGGCATGGATGTGGACGGCGACACCGCCAAAATCCGCCCGCAGACCGGGTACATGTCCCAGCGTTTCAGCCTGTACAACGACCTGACCGTCCTGCAAAACCTGCATTTCTACGGCACAGCCTACGGCCTGAAAAATTTGGAGTTGCAGGGACGCATCCACTACGTCCTCCAAATGGCCGGGCTGGAAGGCCGGGAAAATGCCAGGACCAAAGACCTGTCCGGCGGCTGGCGTCAGCGCCTGGCGCTCAGCGCCGCCATCCTGCACCGTCCCGAAGTGCTTTTCCTCGACGAGCCGACCGCGGGCGTGGACCCCGTCTCACGCCGCGCTTTCTGGGATTTACTTTACCAGCTCATTGCCGAAGGTATTACCGTTTTCGTCACCACCCACTACATGGACGAGGCCGAGCACTGCCACCGCCTGGCCTTCATCCAGCGCGGCAGGATCATCGCCTACGGCTCGCCGGCCGAGATCAAATCCGGGATGATGCGCGGCCAGGTGTTGGAGATCGCCCCCTCGGACGCGGTGGCGGCGGTCAAGTTGCTGCGCGCCGCCCAGGAGTCCGGCTCGCTGCCCATCGAGGAAGTCGAACTTTACGGCTCGCTCGTCCACATCGTCGCCCCCGACATGAAGCGTCAGCAACACGCCATCGAAAACGCCTTGCGCCGGGCCGGCATCCGCACCGGGCACGCCGGGATCATCGAGCCGTCGCTGGAAGATGTCTTTATCTCTGCCATGAAAGCATAAGTAATTCGTAAAACGCAAAAAGTAAAACGTGGAGACTGTCATGAAAAAACTTCTTAACTTCTTACTTTTCACCTTCTTACTCGCTGCCTGCGGCCCTGCCCAAACAACCGCCCTTCAAGCCTCCGGGCTGATCGAGGCGACTGAGATCGCCGTCGCACCGGAACTGAGCGGACGGGTGGTCGAAGTGCTGGTTGCGGAAGGGGATTCCGTCGAAGCGGGCAATCCGCTTCTCGTCCTGGACGATAGCCTGCTCCAGGCCGAAAAGCGGACTCTCGAAGCCGCGCTGGATTCCGCCAACGCCAACGTCGACGCCGCCCAGGCCGCCTTCGACCTGGCCCAATTGCAATACGCCCAGACCCTCGAGGCAGCCATCGCCGCCGAACAGCCCACCCGCTTGAGCACCTGGAACCAGACCAAACCCTCCGATTTCGACCAGCCAACCTGGTACTTCGACAAGTCCGAGCGCTGCGAAGCGACCCAAGCCGAAGTCGAGGCGGCGGCCAAAGCCCTGGACGAGGCCCGGGTCAAGCTGGAGAGCATCGAGAAACAGGTCAGCAGCGCGGCCTTCACCCAGGCCGAAGCCGACCTGGCCCAGGCACGCGTGGCTTACGACATCGCCAAATCCGTGCTCGACAGCGCCAGCAGCGCCTCGGATAACCAGAAATTACGCGACGAGGCCCAATCCCGCTTCGACGATGCCAAACTCGACCTCGAGGATGCCCAGAAAGCCTATGACGACGCCCTGACCACCGAAGGCGCGACCGACGTGCTCGAAGCGCGGGCCCGCCTGGCTGTGACACAGGAGCGTCTCGACGCGGCCAAGGATGCCCTGCGTCTCTTCCAGACCGGGGCGCAGTCGCCCGAAGCGCTTTTGGCGCAAAAGGCCGTCGAGCAGGCCGGGACCATGCTCGAGGCGGCGCGAACGTCCGTAAACGAGGTGCAGGCCCACCTGTCCCTGATCGAGACGCAGGTGGAAAAGCTGACGGTGCGCGCCTCCCAGGACGGCGTCGTCCTCTCCCGCAGTGTGCAGCCCGGTGAAGTTATCCAGGCCGGGATGACGGCCATGACCATCGCCAAACTGGACAAGTTGACCGTCACAGTCTATCTTTCCGAAGACCGTTACGGCGAAGTGAAACTGGGTGAATACGTGACCTTGAGCGTGGATTCGTTCCCAGGCGAGACTTTTACCGCCACCGTGACCCGCATCGCCGATCAGGCCGAATACACCCCGCGCAACGTGCAGACGAAGGAGGAGCGCCAGACGACGGTTTATGCCATCGAACTGACCGTGGACAACGCCGATGGGAGGCTGAAGCCCGGCATGCCGGTGGATGTGGCTTTTGCGCCTTAGGCTTAATCGCGACCAGGGGATAATTTTTCCGTAGAAGTGACCGAGCGTTCCACCCTTAACTCACCGAACGCTCAAAAGGAGAATGCGATGTTTCGTAAAGTTCTATCCCTGTTCGTTCTCGTCAGCCTGTTGGCTTTGACCTTTGCCGCGCCGGCCTACGCCTTCGACGGCCGCGGCGCCGACCGCGTGGTCATTGCCGCAGGCGAAGTGATCGAAGATGACCTGTACGTCGGGGCGCAGTCGTTCGTCCTGGACGGCACGGTCAAAGGCGACCTGGTCGTCGGGGCGCAGACCGTCATCATCAATGGCACGGTCGAAGGCGATTTGATCGTCGGGGCGCAGGCGATCCAGATCAACGGCACTGTGACCGACGATGCCCGGGTCTTCGGGCAGGCCGCCCAGCTTGGGCCGGAGGCAGTCATCGGCGACGATCTCATCTTTGGCGGAGCCAGCCTCGAGGTCCAGGAAGGCAGCCGCGTCGGCGGGGACGTGGTCACGGGCGCCGGGCAGGCCCTCCTCGCCGGTAACGTGGATGGCAACGTCCTGGCCGGAGCCGGCGGTCTGGAGCTGCGCGGCGCCTTCGGCGGGGACGTCTACGCTTATGTGGACCAGACCGAAGAGTCCGCCGGTTCGCCCTCGCCCTCCTCGTACATGACCTACGGGCAGCCGCTCCCGTTCGGGGTGCCTTCCGTCTCCATGGGCCTGACCGTTGCCGAAGGCGCTGAGATCGCCGGAAACCTGGAATATTCCAGCACCTACGATTTGTCCATCCCTGGCAGTGCGGTGGGCGGGGAAGTGACCCGGGTCATGCCCTCGGTCTCCCCGGATGTCCGGATGGACATCCCCGCCACCCCGGCCCAGAAGACCGGCAATTGGGTCTTCGACCTGCTGCGCTCGATCGTGACCCTGGGCCTGTTCGGCCTGCTGCTGGTCTGGGTTGCCCCCAAATTCTTCCAATCGGCTGTCGAAAAGCTCCAGTCCAATCCCCTGCCAAGCCTGGGATGGGGCGTGGTGACTTACGCGGCCTTCTTCTTCGCCCTGCTGGCGATCATCGTGGTCATGGTGATGGGCGGTTCGATCTTCGGCTTGCTGAGCCTGGGCGGAGTCAGCGGGACGATCATCGTGGTCGGCATCCTGGCCCTGTTCGGGCTGACGGTGGCCTTCGTCCTTTCGGTGCTGTTCGTGGCCAAGGTCCTGGTCGGCACGATCATCGGCAAGTGGATTTTCAGCAAGGTCAACCCAAATCTGGCCGAGCACAAGGTCTGGCCGATGCTGGTCGGCGTGACCCTGGTTGCGGTTGTAATCGCCCTGTTCAACATCCCGCTCCTGCAGTTGGGATTCGTCGGCTGGGTGCTCAACTTCGTTGTTGTGCTCTTCGGGCTGGGCGCCCTCTGGCTCTGGGGCCGCGAACGGTTGGCAAAGCAGCCTGCGGAAATATCCCAATAAAGCCAACGTTTGCCTGTTGTAGTCTCAAAATTCCCGGCTTCTCGATGAAGCCGGGAATTTGCTGTCAAATGAAGACCCCGCTTCCAAAAGGAAGCGGGGTCTCGCAAAGGAGAATGGGCCTTTTTTAGCGGTTGCCGCCTCCCCGTCCGTTGCCCTTGCCGGGACCGCCAGCCCAGAGCGGGCGTCCGAGTTCGTCACGGAAGGCGTAGGTCTGGCCGTCAACCGTCACGCTGATGGCGCTGAACAGGCCCTGGTCGCCGGGGAAGCCGGTCACGGTCACGGCTGCGCCGACAGCGGGGTTGAAGCCGATGGACTGGGCGTACTGCGAACTGCCAAGCTGCACGACCACGCTCTGCCCGTCGCCGGTGAGCACGGTCAGGCTGGTCAGGGCGTAGGCGCTGACGGTGCCGCTGATGGTGCTCGCCCCGCTGATGTCGGCCTGCGGGTCCGGGATGCCTGCGCCGGCGGCAGCCGCTGATGGGTCGGTGGCGGCGTCGGGGTTCTGCCCGCTGCGGTAGCCGTTCCCATTGCCGACGGGGGTAACGCCCGCGACGGGGGTTCCGGTCAGGGTGACGCCCCCGTCGCTGCCGTTGCCATAGCCGTTGCCGTAGCTGGCGGTTGTCACGGGGGCGCTGGTGTCGCCGGGTGAAGCCAGGGCGGTGTAGGCGCTGGCCCCGATGGCGACGACGATGACCGCTGCGAAAACGCCGATCAGGATGTTTTTGAGATTGTTGAACATTTCAGTACCTCCATTTGTACTTTTGGTTTTCGGGTTGGGGTTGCGTTTTGCCTGCAACTTGTCCCCATCTTAGCCGGGGTGTGTAAAGAAAAATTAAACTTTTGGGCAAGATTACGAAAAATTTGTGACAAAGGGTGATTGGGGGAGACCTGACAGGTTTTTAAAAATGCTATCGCGAACAAACATCATTTGAATATCGTTCACCTTTTCACTTTATCCTCTTGATGAAACCTGTCAGGTCTTTAATTTCTCCTCTTTACCAAATCTTCAAAAATTCTTCATGCGCTGTCCAACTTTTCTGGGTAAAACTGCACCATTATCGTGACGCCAAGGAGAACCCTCATGTCCGAACAAACCACAGAAACGAAATCCATCCTCGAACGGATGCGCCAGCGCCTGGTCCCCGAAGGGATTCCCGACGACGACCGCGGCCGGATGCGCATGGTCGTGGACAGCCTGGTCCTGCACCTGCACCCGGCCAAAGTCCCGGCCAGCACCCTGCGCTGGAGCTACACCTGGGGATTGGGCGGCCTGTCCGCCGTTTTACTGGTCCTCCTCGCCCTGACGGGGATCATCCTGCTCAACAACTACACCCCGTCTGCCCCGCAGGCTTACCTCGATATTTTGGAACTGCGCTCGAACGTCTGGTTCGGCGAACTGGTGCGCAACCTGCATCACTGGTCGGCCAACCTGCTGATCGTGATCGCCGTCCTGCACCTGGTGCGGGTCTTCGCCACCGGCTCCTACCGCCCGCCGCGTGAACTGAACTGGCTGTTGGGCGTGGCCATGCTGGTCCTGATCCTGGCCGCCAACTTCACCGGCTACCTGCTCCCCTGGGACCAGCTCGCCTATTGGGCCATCACCGTCGGCACCAGCATCATCAGTTACGTCCCGCTGATCGGTGAATGGCTTACCCGCCTGGCCCTGGGCGGCCCGGAAGTGGGAGCCAATACCCTGCTCAACTTCTATTCGATGCATATTTCCTTCATCCCCATGGCCATTTTCGGGATCATGTCGTTCCACTTCTGGCGCGTCCGCAAGGACGGCGGCCTGACCCAGCCCAAAGGCGTGGATGATCTAGAGGCTCCAAAATCCGAGCGTGTCACCACCATCCCCAACCTGGTGCGCAAGGAAGTGCTCTTCGCCGTCCTCTGGATCGCCGCCCTGCTGGTCTTCGCCATGCTCGTCCCGGCCCCGCTCGAAGGCATCGCCAACCCCGGCCTCAGCCCGAATCCCGCCAAAGCGCCCTGGTACTTCCTCGGCTTGCAGGAACTGCTCCTGCACTTCCACCCGCTCGTGGCAGGCGTGATCCTGCCGGGGTTGGCCGGATTGGGCATCTTCCTGCTGCCGTTCTTCGACGTCAACCCGTCCAGTGTGGGCGTCTACTTCCGCTCCCGACGCGGACGGGGATTGACCGCCCTGGCTGCCGGGCTGGCCGTCATCCTGACCCCGGCCTGGGTCTTGCTCGACGAGTTCTTCCTCGACTGGACCGCCTGGCTCCCGGACTGGCCGGCCCTCGTCTCGAACGGGCTGATCCCCCTGGCCGTGCTTCTGCTCCCGCTGATCCTGCTCGACGAGTGGATGGTCAAATCCTTCAAGGCGAATACCGAGGAACGGGTGATCTTCATCGTCACTTTCATCTTCGTCGCCTTCATCATCCTGACCATCGTTGGCATCTACTTGCGCGGCCCCGGCATGGTCTTGTACTGGCCCTGGGATGTAGCCGTTTGGTCCGATGGCCTGATGGCCGGATAGACTGCCGGTTCTGCTCCACGCAACACGCACTAAGTTTACTCGTATCCCAACCTCGTTATCGGAATCTCACTATGTCTGAAACCACCATTTCAACTCCAACCGTCTCCCGCCGCGACTTCCTCAAAACCATCTGGGCCTTTTTCGGCGGCGTGGCGGCCCTCGAAGTCGGCGGCGTATTCGTCGCCTACCTCCAGCCCCGCCTGGCCGAAGGCGAATTCGGCTCGGTCATCACCGCCGGGGCCGTGGACGACTTCCCGCCCAACTCGGTCACGCACGTTGCCAACGGTCGCTTTTACGTCGTCCGCCAGCCCGACGGCGGGTTCCTGGCCGTCTACCACCGCTGCACCCACCTCGGCTGCACCGTCCCCTGGGACCAGGCCGCCGGGCAGTTCATCTGCCCCTGCCACAGTTCCCGGTTCGACAGCCACGGCACGGTCCAGAACCCGCCCGCCCCGCGCCCGCTCGACCTGTTCCCCGTCGCCATCGAAGACGGCCAGGTCAAGGTGGACACCGGCGCGATCCTCCAGCGCCAATCCTACGAGACCTCCCAGGTCGTGTATCCGTAGGGCAAATTGCCAATTTGCCCCACAAGGAAAAAATCCCATGAACAAACACCAGACTATCGAAACCCTGCTCGGCCTGCTCGGCACCCTGCTCATCGTGACGGCCCTCGGCCTCTACATCCTCGACGAACCCGACCGCATCGCCTCGGCCCAGGGCGGTATCCTGGCCGTCCAGCTCGACGACGCCATGAGCCTTTACGCCGAAAACTGCGCCGTCTGTCACGGCCTGAACGGTGAAGGCATCGGCGCCACCCCGCCGCTCGACAGCGACGCCCTGCGCACCATGCCCTTCGACGACCTCTACAAGACCATCGCCCGCGGCCGCTACGACACCGCTATGCCCGCCTGGAGCCAGGATGATGGCGGCCCGCTCAGCGATTACCAGATCGGGGAACTGGTCGCCCTCGTCCAGTCCGGGGATTGGCGGGCGACCGGCGACCGGGTCGTGAACCTGGGCCTGGCCCCGCTCATCCCGTTCACCACGGACCCAGACCCTGCCCTGCTCGAAGCGGTCGGATCCCTGCCCGACGGCGCGACCCTGCAAAAAGCCATCACCATTTTCGCCGCGCAGTGCGTGGCTTGCCACGGCGCAGACGGACTCGGCACGGGCATCGCCCCGGCCCTCAACGATCCCCTCGTCCGCGCCAAGCCCGCCGACGAACTGACCCGCACCATCACCTACGGCAACGCCGGCACGCTGATGGCCGGCTGGAGCAACGTGCTCAGTCCCGAAGACATCGCTGCCATGGTGACCCTGGTCCAACGCTGGGACGAAGTCCCCTCCGGCGCGATCCCCGCCCCCGACGTGCCCGTCCCGACCACGGCGGAAAGCATCGCTCTGGGCGGCCAGCTATTCAGCGCCAACTGCGCTCGCTGCCACGGCCCGGACGGCCAGGGGACGCCGCGCGCGCCGTCGCTCAACGTCAAAGCCTTCCTTACCGGCACCACCGACCAGGCCATCCAGCAGATCGTCACCCTCGGCGTACCCGGCACGGCCATGCCCGCCTGGGGCGACCGCATGACCGACGCCGAGATCCAGGCCATCGTCGGCTACATCCGCCAGTGGGAGCCGACCGCCCCCGAAGTGGCCCAGCCGCTCGGGCCGGCCTCCGGCGTGGGCGGCCCGCCCTGGCTGCGCAACGCGGCCAACGCCACCGCCACTGCCAATGCCGCGACCCAACCGACGGCCACCGCAACATCCGTTTCATCCGTCGTATCCGCTTCTTCATCCGTCACCCCATCCGTCGTATCCGCTTCTTCATCCGTTACCCCATCCGTTACCCCATCCGTTGTATCCGCTTCTTCATCCGTTGCCCCATCCGTTACCCCATCCGCTGCCCCCCACCAACCCGGCGCGGACGCCGGGACCGGCCAGGGGGGAGGTCCGCCCTGGGCGCGGGAGCAGGCCCAAACGTCCGGCCCCGCCCCGCTCGATTGGCGGGTGCTGGCCCTGGTCACGGTCGGGTTGTCGGTCGCGTTCACGCTGGTCGCATCCGGCATCTCCTCCATGAAAAAATATCGTTGATCGCGTTTCGAACCTTTGCGAAATCCCAGTGCGGGTATAATTATTGAAAATTAATCATGTGAGGGCGACCATGGACCCAAAAATGCTGGAAGTTTTCGATTACGCCGGGCTTGGATACAAACCGATGCACGATTACGGGGCCTGGCGGGTGGCTTATTTGCGGTACTGCGACCTCTACGCCCCCAAAAATGTCACCCGGTTGGAGCGGCATATCGAAACGGACGAGGTTTTCGTGCTGCTCAACGGCCATGCGATCCTGTTTTTGGGTGCGGGCGAGGACGAATTGAACCGCGTCCACGCCCAGGTGATGACCCCCGGCAAGATCTACAATGTCAGGCGCGGGGTCTGGCACGCGATCATCGTCAGCAAGGACGCCAATATCCTGGTCGTGGAGAACAACGACACGGGGGAAGCCAACACCGAATTCATCTCTATGGACGAATACCAGCGCCAATGGGTGGTCGAGGCGGCCCGGCGGGAAAACTCCCTGTTGTGGTAAAAGGATCCAGGAGGGATGACCGGCCGGTCGTCCCTTTTTGATTCCCGCAGCGTACCGGACCCTCGGCCTGTCCGCCGTTTAATCGGGGTTATTTTGCGACCGCGAAGGGTATAATCGCCACATGACCGAACCCCGCTCTCATCCGCGCCCCGTAGACCCCGAATCCAAACCCGACGACCGCGCCGATAACGCCCTGCGCCCGCAAAAACTGTCCGATTTGATCGGGCAGGAGCAGGTCAAGGAGAACCTCGCCATCCTGATCGCGGCCGCCAGCCAGCGCGGCGAGTCGCTCGACCACGTGCTGTTCTACGGCCCGCCGGGCTTGGGCAAAACCACCCTGGCGCACGTGCTGGCGAACGAGATGGGCGTCAACATCAAGATCACCTCCGGCCCGGCCATCGAACGCGCCGGCGACCTGGCGGCCATCCTGACCAACCTGCGGGCGGGCGACATCCTGTTCATTGACGAGATCCACCGCCTGGGGCGGGCCGTGGAAGAAGTGCTTTATCCGGCGATGGAAGACTTCGCCCTCGACATCGTGATCGGCAAGGGACCCTCGGCCCGTTCCATCCGCCTGAAGCTGCCGCGCTTTACCGTTGTCGGCGCGACGACGCGGCTGGCGCTGGTCACGGCTCCGCTGCGGGCGCGGTTCGGGGCCGTCTACCGGCTGGATTACTACGACGAAACGGCGATGCAGGCCATCGTCCGGCGCGCGGCGGGGATGCTGGCCGTCGAGGCCGAGGAGAGCGGCGTGGCCGAGGTCGCCCGGCGGGCGCGCGGCACGCCCCGCATCGCCCTGCGCCTGCTGCGCCGCGTCCGCGACTTTGCCCAGGTGCGCGGCGACGGCGTCGTCTCGCGGGAGATGGCCGCCGGCGCCCTCGACCTGCTCCAGGTTGATCCGCTCGGCCTGGACGACGTGGACCGGCGCGTGCTGCGGGCGATCATCGAGAAATACAGCGGCGGCCCGGTGGGATTGAACACCATTGCGGCTACCATCAGTGAAGAATCCGACACGATCATGGACGTGGTCGAGCCGTACCTGCTCCAACTCGGCTTCCTCGACCGCACCCCGCAGGGGCGGGTGGCCACAAAGCTGGCCTACGAGCATCTGGGACTGGAATATCGCGAAGACGGCCAGCCGAGGCTGCTATGATTTATAATGACCGTGCTATTGGAGGCTCGAATGGTTGTTACTCGAATTACGCCCAAATACACTTTGAATATCCCTGATGAGTTTCGAAAGCTGCTGCCTGCGGGGCAGGAAGTAGCCATCACGCTCGACAAACAGGGACGGATGGTTGTCACGCCCATCGAAAAGATCCACGAGGTGCTGGCGGAGAGTTTTGGTATGTGGGCCGATCGAACCGACCTGCCAGCGGATGCCAGAGAGTATGTGCGCGAAATCCGAAAAGGATACCGTTTAGACAAATCAAGGGCGGATACGGATGAAGCTGATTGACACAGACATTGCAATAGACCATTTCCATGGGCATCGTATGGCCCTGGAGTATTTCACGCAAAAATTGATCGAGGGCGAAGTTCTGGCAATCTCGGTTGTCAGCCTGACCGAAATCCTGGCAGGGATGCGCCCTGGGGAGCAAGAGCGCACCGAAAAGTTGTTCAATCTTTTTGTCATCATGGATATTGACGAGTCTATTGCCCGAAAGGCAGGGGAATATCTGAAAGATTATCGAAAGTCACACCGGATGGAATTGGCCGATGCCTTGATCGCTGCAACTGCTTATGTCATTGGGGCGGAACTGGCAACGCGCAATGTAAGAGATTATCCCATGCCCGACGTGCAGGTTATTGCTCCTTATGAGCGGGGCGGGGGGTAACACTCTGGTTCTGATGAAAACCTCTCTCATAAAAATCCACACCGAAAACAGTGATTTCCAGCACATCGAAACCCTGCGCCGCAACCGGGCCAAGCGCGCCCGCTCCGGCGAGTTTTTCGTGGAGGGGGTGCGCGCCATCACCCAGGCGGTGGCGCACGGCTGGGAGTTTTCGGCGCTGGCCTATTCGCGTGAGAAGCGTCTGTCGGACTGGGCCGAGGGGATCATCGCCACGGCGGGGGCGAAGAAGCATTTCGAGCTGCCGCTGCGCCTGATGGACAAACTCAGCCAGAAGGAAGATGCCTCCGAACTGATCGCGCTGGTGTCTATGCCCGCAGACGAGTTGACCCGCATCCCGGTCGGGAATGTCCCGCTGGTGGTCGTGCTCGACCGGCCGTCCAGCCCCGGCAACCTGGGGACGGTCATCCGCTCTTGCGACGCCCTGGGCGCGGACGGGCTGGTGGTCACCGGCCACGCGGCGGATCTGTACGATCCTGAGACCATCCGGGCCACGACCGGCTCGTTTTTCAGCCTCCCAAGCGTGCGCCTGCCCTCGCACAAGGCGTTGCTGCCGTGGATCGAAGGCCTGAAAATGCAATTCGACACCCTGCAAATCGTCGGCACCAGCGCCAGGGCGGACACCGCCGTCCATCAGCACGACCTGACCCTGCCGACGATCCTGTTGGTGGGCAACGAAACCGCCGGGTTGAGCGATGCTTACCAGGCGTTGTGCGACGTGATGTTGGCCATCCCGATGAGTTCCGGCTCGGCCTCGTCGCTGAACATGGCCTGCGCCGCTTCGATTTTGCTGTATGAAGTGTCGCGGCAGCGAGGCGCGAAGCGATGATCTCCCTGGCGAAGACCCTGGTGCTGATCGGCATCGTTTTGATCCTCGTCGGCGGGGCGGTTTACCTGCTCTCGCGCTTCAACCTGCCGCTGGGACGCCTGCCCGGCGACATCCGCATCGAACGGGACGGGTTCACCTTCTATTTCCCTCTGACGAGCGCCATTTTGATCTCGCTAGTGTTGACGATTTTGTTGAATGTGATCGTGCGGTTTTTGAAAAAGTGAAAACCTGGCTTATAATATTTTTACCGCTATAACCTCCACAACCTTTTGGGGAGTTCCTCATGCCCGAAACACGACCGCTCCGAGTTTTCCTTTGCCACGCTTCCCAGGATAAGCCTGCGGTGCGCAAGTTGTACGCCGAATTGAAAGCGCAAGCCTGGGTAGAACCCTGGTTCGACGAAATCAATTTGCTGCCCGGTATGGATTGGGACCTGGAAATCTATAAAGCCTTGCGTGAAGCGGATGCCATCATCGTCTGCCTGTCGGAAGAATCGATCGCCAAGGAAGGTTATGTCCAGAAGGAATTCAAACGGGCCTTGAATTTCGCCGAAGAAAAACCCGAAGGCGCGATTTATATCATTCCCCTGCGACTGGACGAATGCCAGCCGCCGTTCAAATTCCAGCAATGGCAGTGGGCAGATTACTTCCAGCCTGACGCGCACAAGAAATTATTGCAATCGCTTTATCTCAGGGCAGGTTCTTTGAAGATATTGCCGCCCGCCAAGCCTGCACCGGCTCGCGCATCCATCAACCCGGTGTCAGCAGGTATTCGGACGGCAGTGGCCGCGATCCCGGCTGCGACAAAAACAACCCCGGGCGGGCATCCCATCTATATTTTTGGCGGGCTGGAGTTCGTCCATGTGCCTGCGGGTGATTTCTTTATGGGGGCGGATGACATGGATGCTGCAAAGCCCCAACACCTTGTCTACCAGTTGAACTACGATTTTTACATAGGGCGTTTCCCCGTAACCAATTATCAATACGCTCTCGTGGCGCGTGAAACCGGCGCGCCGGTCATCATGTCCAAGGGCAAGGCGCAACATCCGGTTGTCAACGTTTCCTGGTACGATGCACAGAAGTACGTCGAATGGCTCAATATAAAATACCAGGGCGAATTGCCGGAGGGGTACAGCTTCCGCTTGCCCTCCGAAGCGGAATGGGAAAAAACGGCGCGCGGCCCGGATGGCAACGAGTATCCTTGGGGAGACCAGTTCAACAAAAGTAAATGCAATACGAAGGAGGCGGGTAAAAACGACACCACGCCGGTTGGGACGTATTCCCCGCAGGGCGACTCGCCTTATGGCTGCGCAGACATGGCTGGCAATGTCTGGGAATGGACCCGCAGCCTCTGGGGCAAAAAAGCGGAATCACCGGATTTCAAGTATCCATACCGTTTCGATGATGGGCGAGAAGATGAAAGCGCGGAGTCAACGGTTTTCCGCGTCCTGCGGGGCGGGTCGTTCCTCAACGGTTGTGAGAACGCCCGCTGTGCGTTTCGCTACGGGTACGGCCCGGACAACTTCAACATCAACCGCGGTTTTCGGGTGGTGGCGTCCCCTGTCTCTCTCCTGAAACGCTCTTGAATTTCTGAGTTCTGAATCTCTGGATTCTGTGGGGATGGGGTCTGGGGAAGGGGCTTGCCCCTTCCCCAGGTGTGTTTTTGAGGTAGAATCTTCATGCCGTCTTATGATGGCGGGGCCAGCCGGTCAACGCCGCGTCCTGCGGGGCGGGTCGTTCAACAACAATAGTGAGAACGCCCGCTGTGCGTTTCGCAACAGGAACAACCCGGACAACTTCAACATCAACAACGGTTTTCGGGTGGTGGCGTCCCATTTCTTCCCAAGTTGTGGGTTTCGGAGCGCTTGCGTTCCGTGCCGTTCGCCAGAAATGCTCTACGCCCACGAGACGTAAGCCGAGGCAAAACAGGAGAGAAAGCGCGGCTGAGTCCTGGCTGAATTCACCCTCAGCGAAATCGAAGGGCGGATTCAGGCAAATATAAAATAGCCCCGCGCCATGAGCGGTACGACCGCCCCGGCGCGGGGCGCTTTAATGGGCGGGTTCGCCCCTCGCTCACCTGCCCAATGCCGTTCGACATGAAGGTATAATCAGGTTGAATGAAAGGCGATTCTATGTCTGCTCCTCGTCTGATAACCCCTGATGGCGAAATCATCGAACTTTCCCAAGAAACCTACCAAAAAATTCAGGAATTGTTGGCCGAAAACCAACAGGATACGCAGCACCAGCTCCGTGTGGGATATATTGACGCGACTTATGGGAAATATGCGGGCGAACCATCGCTGATAGAGGCGCTGATCCGGGAACGGCGGGAGGAGCTTATGCGCGAAGAAAACGACGACCGCAGGATTGCAAAAACAATTCTAAAAAAGTTGCAAGCTGGCCCGGAAAAATCCGGGGCGCTGGATTGGGAGAAAGCTCGTAAAGAGTGGTGAATGCGGCGCAGCCAACCAGCGCCGTTTTTTCTGTTCATGCAAACCTCCGACTTCGACTACCCCCTCCCCGACTCCTCCATCGCCCAGACGCCCGTCGAGCCGCGCGATTCGTCCCGGCTGCTCGTGCTGCATCGCGATACCGGGACGCTCGAACACCGCACCTTCCGCGAGATTAGCGAGTACCTCCGTCCCGGCGACCTGCTGGTGCTGAACCGGACGCGGGTCATCCCGGCCCGCATTTATGCCCGCAAGCCGACCGGGGGCCGGGTCGAGTTGCTGCTCCTGCGCCGCCTGGACAAATTGACCTGGGAAGCGCTCGTCGGCGGGAAGGGGCTGACGGTGGGGAAAACCATCCGGGTCGAGGATGGGCCGTCCGCCGGGATCGTCGGCCTGCTCAACGGTTCCGAGCGCGTCGTCCGTTTCGACGAGCCGATCGAGCCGTATTTCCCCAAAGTGGGCCACGTGCCGCTGCCGCCCTACATCCACAAGGAACTGTCCGACCCGGAGCGCTACCAGACCGTCTACGCTCGCGAACCCGGTTCCGCGGCCGCGCCGACCGCCGGGCTGCACTTCACGCCGCGCCTGCTCGACGAGTTGCAGGCCCGGGGCGTGGGCCTCGCCTACGTCACCCTGCACGTCGGGCTGGACACGTTCGCGCCCGTCACCGAAGACGATCCAACCGAACACAAGATCCACACCGAATGGTGCGAACTCCCCGCTGAAACCGCCGAAGCCATCAACCGGGCGCGCGCCAGCGGCGGGCGGATCATCGCCGTCGGCACCACCTCCGTCCGCACCCTCGAAAGCGTAGCCAATCTCCAATCTCCAATCTCCAATTCTCAGGTCTCTGCATATGTGGGTTCAACATCCCTCTTCATCCTCCCCGGCTACCAATTCAAACTGGTGGACGCGATGGTCACCAACTTCCACCTGCCAAAATCCACCCTGATCATGCTGGTCAGCGCCTTCGCCGGACGCGAGACGGTATTGAGCGCCTACCAGACCGCCGTCCGGGAGGGCTACCGCTTCTACTCGTTTGGCGACGCGATGTTAATTCTCTAGCCCCGCGAGTGCGACGCACCCTCATCAGGTAAATCTATGACCGAACAACTCTATTTCGACGACCCCCTGACCCTCGACTTTACCGCCGAGGTGACGCAAGTCCTGACCCTGCCGGACGGACGCTTCGGCGCGGTCCTGCCCCGCACCTACTTTTACCCGACCAGCGGCGGACAGGAGCACGATACCGGGAGCCTCGGCCCGGCCCGCGTGCTGGACGTGGTCAAACAGGACGGCGAGATCCTCCACGTGCTCGACCGGAAAGTTGATCCCGGCCTTCACCCCGCCCGCATTGACGGGGAACGCCGCTTCCGCCACATGCAGCACCATACCGGCCAGCACATCCTGTCGGCCGCGTTCATCGAAGTGCTGGGCATCGACTCGATCTCGGCCAACATCAACGGCGATTCGCCCTCGACGATTGACCTCGACACCGACCCGGCCTCCACAACGGGAGCAGTTTCCGGGTCCGATTTGAACCGGGTGGAAACCTTCACCAACGGGGTCCTGTTCGAGAACCGCCCGGTCAAATCCTATTACGTGACCGACGCCGACGTCCCCAATATCCCCTTCCGCAAGCCGCCCAAAGTCACCGGGCGCATCCGGGTCGTCGAAGTGGACGGGTTGGACATCACCCCCTGCGGCGGGACGCACTGCCTGAGCACCGGCATGGTCGGGGTGCTCAAGATCGTCCGCACCGAGCGGGCCAACCAGAAACTGCGGGTCCATTTCGTGGCCGGCGCGCAGGCGCTGGAGTTCTTCCAGCAGGCGCAGGCCGCCGCCCAGGGCGCGGCCCTGGCTCTGGATACCGGCCTGGACGGGGTGGTTGGGAGCATCGAACGCTTGCAGGCCCAGTTGAAGCAGGCCAGTTTCGAGCTGGACAATTTGCGCGAAATCGCGCTGGAGTTGGAGGCCGGGAAGCTGGCCGAAGCCGCCGGGCCGGTGGGGACGCGGCGGCTGGTGACGGCGCTCTTCGAGGGACGCGACCCCGCCGACCTGCGCATCCTGGCCCAGAAACTGCGTGGGCGGGCCGGGACCGTGAGCCTGCTCGTGGCTTTCGATGGGCGGAAACTGTCGCTGGTGGCCTCCTGCGCCGACGACACCGGCCTGGACGCGCGTGACCTGCTCCAGAAGCACCTGGCCCCGTTCGGTGGGCGCGGCGGCGGAGACGCCAGGCTGGCCCAGGGCGGCGGCCCGGTGGACGGGGACGCGCTGGAAGGCTTGTTCGCCAACACAAAAGGCTACCTGGAAGGGTAGCCTTTTGGAAAAACGGCTCTTCCGCAATTAGCGGGAACGAGCCTAAACACAAAGGGTCACGAAGGCTCTCAAAGGGAGAAAAGGCGCACTGTCGGACGAGTTTTTCCTTAGTTGCCTTCGTGTTCCTTCGTGTTTCAAAGGTTTTCCCAGTAAAAACGGGAGAGCCGGAAAAACTGATGTTTTTCGGCAAACAGGCCAGCTGTCAAGACCCCAAAAACGACTTCCGAAGTTTATGGAGACAATCGGCTTTATTCTTCTTCGGGGGAATACAGCACGACCTGGTTGCCGCCTGCGCTTTTGGCCCGGTAGAGGGCCCGGTCGGCCCGGATGAGCATCTCGTCGCTGTTCTGGCCGTGCAGGGGGTAGACCGCGACCCCGATGGAGGCGCGCACGCGGATGATCACATCCTCGTGCAGGATATGGAGGGCGTGGATGTCCCGGCAGAGTTGTTCGGCCCGGGCGACGGCTTCCTCGGTGCTGATCTCCGGGATGATCAGCAGGAACTCCTCCCCGCCGTAACGGAAGGCGCTGTCGCTGCGGCGGGTCTTGTTCTGGATGACCTGGGCCGCTTCGCGGAGCGCCTGGTCGCCGACGTGATGCCCGTGCTGGTCGTTGATCTGCTTGAAGTGGTCCAGGTCAACCAGCAGGAAGGCGATCGAATGCGTTTTGCGGCTGGCGCGGCTGAACTCCGAATCCAGCACGTCGGAGAGGTGGTGGCGATTGTAAAGCCCGGTCAGCGCGTCCCGGATGGCCTGCTCCCGGACCTTTTTCTCCAATTCGGTGATCTCGTCGAGTTGTTTCTGGAGTTCGGCGTTAGCCACGCTCAAACGGTCCTGGGCGTCCTGCAATTCCTTGGTCCGGCCGTTGACGCGCTTTTCCAGTTCGCGGTTGATGGTGCGGATGCTGCGGATGCGCAACTGCACGCCGCCCGCGACCAGGGCGACGATGGACAGGGCGGCCAGCATACTGAACCACCACGTCCCCCACCAGGGCGGCTGGATCTCGATGATGATCTCGGCCGGCTCTTCGTTCCAGATGCCGTCGTTGTTGGCGGCCCGCACCATGAACGTGTAAACGCCCGGTGAGAGGTTGGTGTAGGTGGCCTCGGGGCGGGCCAGGGGCGGCGACCAGTCCCGGTCGAAGCCGTCCATCTTGTATTGGTAGCGGTTCTTCGACGGCGACTGGTAGCTCAACGCCGCGAACTTGATCGTGAAGACGGATTGGTCGTAGCTCAAGACCAGCCGGTCCATTTGCTCGACCGGGCGGGGCAGGATTTCGCTCCCCACCGGAACGGGCTTGTTGAAGATCTGGAACTCGGTGAAAACCACCGGCGGCAGGTACGGGTTTGGGCTGATGTCCTGGTGATGGAAGTAGGTCAACCCGTTGGAGCCGCCGAAGAAGATTTTTCCGTCCGGTCCGAGGCTGGAGCTGGCGATCTGGAACTGGTCGCCTTGCAGGCCGTCGCGGGCGTCGTAATTGCGGAAGGTCCCGTCGCGGAGGTCGAGATGGCTGATGCCCTTGCTGGTGCTGACCCACAGGCCGCCTTCCCCGTCCGGCTGGACGCCCATGATAGTGTCGTTCGGCAGCCCGTCGCGGGTGGTGTAGTTTTGCCACACCCCGCTGGCGATGTCCAGCCCGCTCAGGCCGCCGGAGGTCCCGGCCCAAACCATGCCGTTCTCTTCGTCCAGGTAAATGGCGTGGACCGTATCGCTGAGGATGCTGTTCGGGTTGTCGGGTTTGTTCTGGTGGTGGGTAAAGGTGTCCGTTCGCGGGTCGAGCAGGTCCAGGCCGCCCCGGGCGGTGGCGATCCAGACCTTCCCGTCCCGGTCAACGGCCAGGTCGTAAACGGTATCCTCGCTCAACGAGTTGGGATTATCAGCTTCGTGATGGTAATGCCGGTCCAGTTTGCCGGTGCGGGTGTTGAACAGGTCCAGCCCGTAGCCGAGGGTGCCCACCCACAGGCGGCCCTCCCCGGCGGATTCGATGGTGGTCAGGAAATTGCTCCCGATCACCTCCGGCGCGTCGGGCGAGTAGCGGTAGGCGGTGAACCGGCCGGTTTCCGGGTCCAGGCGGTTGAGTCCGCCGCCGGAGGTGGCGGCCCACAGGTCCCCGCTTTCGTCACGAAAAACGTAGTAGATCTTGTTGTTCGAGAGGCTGGCCGGGTCGTCGGGATCGTTCACGTAGACGGTCATTTTGCCGGTCTTGCGGTCAAGACGGTTGAGTCCGCCGCCGAAAGTGCCGATCCAGACGACCTCGCCTTCCGAAAGGACGGAGTAAACGCTATTGGAAGACAGCGAGTTTGGGTCGCCGGGGATGCTGCGGTAGAGGCCGAAGCGGTGCAGGGTCGGCGTGAACAGGTTCACGCCCCCGTAGCGGCTGGTCACCCACAGCACGCCGGAGCGGTCTTCCGTGATCCAGAAGGTGTCGTTATTGCTCAGGCTGGAGGGGTCGTTCGGGTTATGCTTGAAAGAGGTGAATTTCCCGGTTGCGGGGTCGAACAGGTTCAAGCCGCCGTTCTCGGTCGTCACCCACAGGTCCCCGGAGCGGTCTTCGTAGATGAACCACAGGCGGTTGTCGCTGATGCTGGCAGGATCGTTCTCGTCGTAGCGGTAGGCCTTGAAGGCCCCGGTTGCCGGGTCGAACAGGTTGAGTCCCCCGCCGCGAGTGCCGACCCAGAAGTTGCCCCGGCTGTCTTCCAGCATGGCCCAGACATTATTGCTGCTGATGCTCGCCGGGTCTTCCGGGTCGTTCTTGAAGATGGTGAAATCGCCGGTCTCCGGGTCGAGGCGGTGCAAGCCGAGACGGGTCCCGGCCCAGATCGTCCCGTCCCGGTACTGGTAGATGCGGTAGATCACTCCGTCTGCCAGCGCCCGCGGGTTGTCGGGGTCGGGGACGTAATTCGTGAATTTCCCGGTCGCCCGGTCCAGGTGACTCAGGCCGCCGCGCGTCCCGACCCAGATGCTCCCGTCCCGGTCCTCCAGCAGGGACCAGATGCTGTTGTCGGCCAGGCTGGCCGGGTCGAGCGGGTCGTGGACGTACAGGCTGAAGGTCCCGGTTTTGGGGTCGTACACGTTCAGGCCGCCGGGGTCGGTGCCGATCCAGATCAGCCCGTCCCGGCTTTCGAGCAGGGCGAAGGTATTGTTGTTGCTGAGCGAATTGGGGTTCTGGGTGTCGTGCCGGAATGTGGTAAAAGTGTACCCGTCGTAACGGCTCAGGCCGTCGGCTGTGGTGAACCACATGAATCCCTGCCGGTCCTGCAACACGGACAAAACGGTCGCGTGCGGCAGGCCGTCTTCGACAGCCAGGTGCTCGAAGCGGATGTTCTGGAAGGGGAAAGATGGCGCTGTTTTTGGGGAGTGCAGCGACAGGCTCTCGCTTTCAGGTGCGAAGTTTGCGAGAAGAATACCAATCCCCACGATGATGGAGAAAACTCGCTGCTGGTTTTTCAATGGCTCAACCTTTTTCTTGTTTGGTGGCTGTTATTATATGATGAAACTAACACAGAATCCCTTTTATTTCTGTGGTCTTCATTTACAATTGTGAAAATCCCTGCCGGTGGTGCCCATGAGCCTCGAAAACCTGAACGCTGAGATCGTTGCCTGTCGGAAATGCCCGCGCCTGGTCGAATGGCGGGAGGCGGTGGCCCGCGCCAAACGCCGGGCCTACCGGGATTGGGATTATTGGGGACGTCCCGTGCCGGGATTTGGCGACCCGGCCGCGCAGGTCCTGGTCGTGGGCCTGGCCCCGGGCGCCCACGGCTCGAACCGGACCGGACGCCAGTTCACCGGCGACGCCTCGGGGGATTTCCTGTTCCCGGCCCTTTACCGCGCCGGCTTCGCCAGCCAGCCCGAGTCGACCTCCCGCGATGACGGCCTGACCCTGACCGGCCTGTACGTCACCGCATCCGGGCGCTGCGCCCCGCCGGGCAACAAGCCGTCTGCCGCCGAACTCGACAACTGCCAGCCTTTCTTGGAGCGCGAACTGGATATCCTGCGGCCCAAGGTCATCGTTGCCCTGGGCCGGATCGCTTTCGACAGGGTTTTATGCATTTATCAGACGCCCGGACTGCGTAATAAATTCGCTCATGGGGCTGTCTTCAAACTGGACGCCGGCCGCTGGCTGCTGGCATCCTACCACCCCAGCCGGCAGAACACCCAGACCGGCCGGCTGACGGTCGAGATGTTCGATGAAATCTGGCAGAAAGCGCGTGAATTGTCGCAACGAGAACCACAGCATGAAACGTAAGGAACCGGGACCATGACTGAAAAGAAACTCGCTCCCGACTTCGAATTGACGGATTTGCAGGGGAACGCCGTCCGCCTGTCGGATTATCGCGGCAGGCAGAAGATCGTCCTGGCTTTCCTGCGCGGCTTCCTGTGACCCTACTGCCGCGCCCACCTCGCCCGCATGAGCGAGGACTACGCGGCCTACACCGCCCGTGAGGCGGAAATCCTGGCTGTCGGCCCAAACACCCTGGAAAAATTCCGGCACTACTGGACCGAACACAACATCCCCTTCATCGGCCTGCCCGACCCGAGGCACCTCGTCGCCAAAATTTACAAGCAGGAGGTCAACCTGCTCAAACTGGGACGAATGCCCGCCCTGATGCTGGTTGACCATGACGGCTACATCCGCTACCAGCACTACGGCGCCTCCATGGCCGACATCCCGGAGAACGCCCTGGTCCTGAAATTGTTGGATAAGATGTAACCCCCTGTAGGGGCGACTCACCCAGCGCTGAGAGTCAAGATTCCTGCCAAAAAGTCCTGGCGAGTCGCCCCTCCCCTGGCATTACCGAAAAGAGAAAACCATGCACCACACATCCAGCACCATGGGACAGATCGCCTTCCTCGGCTCCGGCGAAACCGCCTACTCCGGCGGGCGCATCTTCGAGAGCCTGGCGAAGAACCTGCCCCAGCCCCTGCGGATCGCCATCCTGGAGACCCCGGCGGGCTTCGAACTGAACGCCTCCCAGGTCGCCGGGCGCGTCGGCGATTACCTGAAGACCCGCCTGCAAAACTACAAGCCTGAGATTTCACTCGTCCCGGCCCGCAAGCGCGGCACCCCCTTCGGCCCCGACGACCCCGAGATCATCAAACCCCTCCTGACTGCCGACCTGATCTTCATGGGCGCCGGCAGCCCGACCTACGCCGTGCGCCAGTTGCAGGGCAGCCTGGCCTGGGACGTGGTCCGCGCCCGCCACCGCTTGGGCGCCACCCTGGTCTTTGCCAGCGCCGCGGCCGTCGCGGTCAGCGCCGCCGCCATCCCGGTCTATGAGATCTTCAAAGTCGGCGAAGACGTCCACGGCAAGCCCGGCCTCGACCTGTTCTCGGCCTTCGGGCTGGACATCACCTTCGTCCCGCACTGGAACAACGCCGAGGGCGGCGAAGACGTGGATACCAGCCGCTGCTTCATCGGCCTCGACCGTTTCGACGAGTTCCGCTCGCTCCTGGCCCCCGGCCACGTCATCATCGGCCTGGACGAGCACACCGGCCTGATCTGGGACGTGGCGACCGGCGTGTGCCGCACCAGCGGGGTGGGGGCGGTCACGGTGCTCAAGGAAGACGAGGAAGAAGTCTATCCCAACGGCTCCAGTTTCGACATCCGCGTCCTGGGCGATTGCTGCACCTGGCCCGAACCCGAAGACGACATCCCGGCTGAGGTGTGGGAACTCGTCCGCAGCGCCCTGGACGTGGCGGCCGATTCCGCTCCCCCGGCCGAAGTCCAGGCCCTGGCCGACCGCCGCCAAAAGGCCCGCCTCGACAAGGACTGGGCCGAATCCGACCGCCTGCGGGACGAGATCGCCGCCCTCGGCTGGACGGTCCAGGATACGCCGGAAGGGCCAAAGCTGGTGAAGGGCAATTGAAGTAACATGCTATAATTTTCTCAGAGAAACATAGGCCAAATTATCATGACATTCGTTTCCGTCCCTTCAATTTTCGAGCGCAAGCGCATTCCCCAAAAAGCCATTGATGAGATTGTGTGGCAGATCGTGGAAAAGTTCCATCCGCAGAAGATTATTCTGTTCGGTTCTTATGGGCGCGGCAACCCCCGCCCGGAGAGCGACGTGGACTTGCTGGTTGTCATGGAGACGGACCTGAAAGAAATAAAACAGGCTCTTTTGATCGATCAAAGTCTGGAGAGGGATTTATTCGGCCTGGACCTGATCGTCCGAACTCCTGAGACTCTGAAAAAACGCATTGAAATGGGGGATTCATTCCTGAAAGAAATTACGTCCCAGGGCAAGGTCTTGTATGAAGCCGTTAACCGCTGATCCGGTGCAAGACGATAATTCGAAACCAAATCTATAACGCGAATTGCGCGAATTGAACGAATTACGCGGATTTTTAAAAAATACATTCGCGTCATTCGCCTCTTCGCGTCATTCGCGTTAGGGCTTTGTCTGCCAGAGAAAGGCGAATTTACCCTTAGCCGCGCACCTGCTTCCTGTAAACCCCTCCCAGCAGGAACAGGATGGCGATGACCAGGGGGATGCCGCCCAGGATCAGGATGGAAAACCAGTCCCTGCCGAATTGCAGCAGGAACCAGCCGCCAACCAGGGCAAAGACCGCCGCCCCGACCCATTCCCGGCGCCAGGCCAGGACCAGGCCGACCGCCATCACGATGGACGGGAGCAGGTGGATCAGCAGGGCCAGCAGCGTCCCCCAGAAGCCCAGCCCCACCTCGAACACGTCGAACGCGAACAGGCTGACGAACAGGATGAACAGGATGCCAAGCACCCTCGGCTTCCAATACAGGCCAAGTTTCAGGATTTTATTCATCGTGCCCTCCAAAAGCATCATAGCACGGGCGGGGGTCTGCGTAAAGTGGTACAATTCTGCCCTGAGAAGACCAAAAACATTATGGAGAGTATCTATGGTCAGTCAAGACCTGCTTGAAATCCTGCGCTGCCCCGCCTGTGTGCGCGAAAAAGACGGCCTGCTCGAACACTACAAAGACTCCTGGCTCATCTGCCAGGACTGCGGCCGCAAATACCCGATCGTGGACGACATCCCGGTCATGCTGATTGACGAGGGCGATAAATGGGTGGAAACGGCCAAAGAGTCCTTGCCCGTGCCCCCGCCCGCCAAATAAGGACCATGCGCGACATCCCAACCCTGCTGGCCGACCTGACCAGCGGTGACGATACCCTCGCCGAAGCCTCCGCTCTCGAACTGGCGGCCCTCGGCGAGGCAGCCCTGCCCGCGCTCACCGCCCTGCTGGATTCGGCGGAGGTGGACCACCGCTGGTGGGCGGTGCGGTCGCTGGCCCAATGCGATTGCCCGCCGCCGGACGTATTTCTGCGGATGCTGGATGACGCCAGCGGGGAGGTGCGCCAGTGCGCCGCCCTGGCCCTCGCCTCGCACCCAGACCCGCAGGCCGTGGCCGCGTTAATCCGGGCTTTATCTGACCCTGATAGAATGACCGCCAACCTGGCCGCCAACGCCCTGATCGCCATCGGCGCGGAAGCCGTCCCGGGGCTGGTCGAAACCGTCCATAACGGCGGGCAGGCCGCCCGTCTCGAAGCGCTGCGGGCGCTGGCCGAAATTCGGGACCCGCGCGCCATCCCCGCCATGATGAACGTCCTCGAGGAAGACTCGGTCTTCCTCCAGCATTGGGCAGAGATCGGCCTGGAAAACCTGGGCCTGAACATGGTGTATTTCAAACCTGAATAACGTATGCAAATCCCCAAACTGAATTTCAAACGCCCCAAAGTCGGGCAGATCATCTTCGGCGCGATCGCCCTGGCGCTCCTGATCGCCGTGTTCGCCTTCGTGCGCAACTTTACCATGTGCTGGACGTTGACCTCGCTGCCGGGCATCGCCCCGGCGAACTGCGGCACCAACCAGAATGTTGTCCCGCCGGAGATTCAGGTCAACGACGAAGGCACGCCGATCGCCCCCCCGCCGATTTCGACCGAGGTCGCCGCTCCCGAAGCCACCCTGCCGCCCGCCTGGGACGGGGCCAGCCGGATCAACATCCTGCTCCTGGGCCTGGACTACACCGACCTGCGGGCCGGCGAGGGCGCGCCCCGCTCCGACACGATGATGCTGCTGACGATTGATCCGCTCAGCCGCACCGCCGGGATGCTCTCGATCCCGCGTGACCTGTGGGTGAACATCCCCGGTTCAGGTTATGGCAAGATCAACACGGCTTATTCGATCGGCGAAGGGGCCAAACTGCCCGGCGGCGGTCCGGGATTGGCCTCCAAGGCCGTGGAGCAGTTCCTGGGGGTGAAGGTGGATTATTACGCCCAGGTGGACTTTTACGTTTTCGTGCGCCTGATTGACGAGATCGGCGGCGTGAAGCTGGACGTGCCTGAAGACATAGAAGTTGACCTGATGGACAACAAGCCGCCCAAGATCCTGGAGGCCGGCCGCTACACCCTCAACGGCGCTTATGCCCTGGCTTACGCCCGCGCCCGCCACACCAAAGGCGGCGACGTGGACCGGGCCGAACGCCAGCAGCAGGTGATCCTGGCCATCCGCAACCGGCTGCTGGAGCCGGGCAACCTGCCCAGGGTGATCTCCAAGGCCCCAACCCTCTACGAGGAGATTTCGGCGGGCATCCGCACCAACCTGGCCCTGGACGACGCCATTCGGATCGGGCTGTTGGCGCTGGAATTGCCGTCCGAGAGCATCAAGCGCGGCCTGATCACTTTCGAAAACAACATGATCATCCCGACCAAATCCCCGACCGGGCTGGACATCCTGAAGCCGATCATGGAGAATATCCGCATCTTGCGTGACGATATTTTCACCACCTCCGGCGCGCTCTCGCCGGCGGCCCAGGGCGATCCGCTCGAACTGGCGAAGCAGGATGGGGCGCGGATTTACATCTTGAACGGGAGCGGGGTCGGCGGGATGGCCGAGACGACCGGCCAGTACCTGCTCAACCAGGGCCTGAATGTGACCGGGGTGGGCGACGCCGGGCAAATCTACTCGCGCTCGGTGATCGTGCTCCACACCGGCAAACTTTACAGCCTGCGCTACTTGCGTGACCTGTTCCAGGCGACGGCCGGGGCGCAGTTGAGCATCCAGTTCGACCCCAACGCGCCTGCGGATATCGAAGTCTACGTGGGCAGCGATTGGGCCAACAGCAACCCGATGCCGTAAAAACTGGAGAGAGACTTCCGAAGTCTGCCCTGACTTCCGAAATCAAATACGGCCCGCCTCGGACACGAGGCGGGCTGTTTTGATCCCGGACTCCAACGTCTCCTGACGTTGGAAGGTTGTCGAAAGGCGGGAGACGTTCGAGTCCGTTTTTTTACGGCTGGCGGAAGATGACCTCGATGCTGCCCAGGTAGGGCGTGCCGTCGGGGGTGCGGCAGGCGGGGGCGCGCAGGTTTTCGGCGCTGGCGCTGGGGACGGTCATCCGCAGGCTGTAGGTGACCTCGGGCTGCATCGCGTAATCGGCGTAACCGTCACCCAGCTCGGGCTTGAAGCCGGTGTAGAAGGTCTCCTCGCCCCCGGGCCACGCGATGACCAGTCCGGCACCGGCGACGGGTTTGCCGGAAGCGTTCTGCACGGTGACGCGCAGCAGGCCGTCGGGCAGGGAGGGGTCGCAGGCTTCGCGCTGGTCCTGGACGAGGAAGGGCGCGCCGACGGTGGGCGTGGCGGTCAGGGTGGGACGGGGCGTGAGGGTGTGGGCCGGGGTCAGTGTGGCGCTGGGGACCGGGGTGCGGGTGGGGCGGCGGGTGCGGGTGGCGGTCGGGACGGGGGTGGCCGTCCAGACCGCGGCGGAGGTCAGGGAGGTCGGCGCGCCGGGCTGGGGGACCGGTTCGAGGCTGGCCGTGCCGGTCGGTTCGGCGGGGAGGGCGGCCTGTTCGTCCTGGATGGCGGCGGCCAGCAGCGCCAGCGAGCGGACGGTTTCGGCCTCGCCGCCGGAGGCCAGGACGCGCTGGGCCTGGGCCGAAAGCGCCTCGACCGGGTCGCCGTCCTTGAGCAGGGACAGGCGCACTTTGGCCCGGGTCAGGTCGCCGGTGGCGAGGTAGGCGCGGGCGATGGCGACCCGGAACTGGTCCTTGAAGTCGGCGCGGAGCGAATCGGGGGTGGTGTTGATGTATTCGACCGGGGAGATGACCCAGGCGTAGGCCAGCCCCAGGGCCAGGCCGGCAAGCAGGCCGAGAAGGATGTGCCAGGGGGAACGGGAACGGCTCACGGGGAGTCGCCTCCGCTTGGCGGCTGCCAGGCCACAAGTCCGAGGGCGAGGCGCTGGAGGAGTTCCTGTTCGCGGGGTGAGTAGCCGTTGTCCCGGGCGTAGTCGCGGGCCTGGGAGGCCAGGTCCGCAGGCGAATCGCCTCCCAAAACGGCCAGTTGACGCCCGGCCTGGTCGAGGTTCCCGTCTACGGCGTAGGTCTCGGCGACCATCAGCACGTAGTCAATGCGGAAATCGGGGTGGAGGGTGTCGGGGGTGGTATTCACGTATTCGACCGGGGAGATGACCCAGCCGTAGAGCAGGCCCCCGGCGATGCCGAGGACGAGGGCGATGGAAAATTGCAACCAGCGAGGCATGGGGTTATTTTGCCACAGAAACGGGGAAAGCGGGGAGCGAATCGATATCCGGGCAGGGGACCGGCGGCACCCAGAGACACCTCCTTACCGTTGCTGCCTCTCGGCCCTGGCGGGGTTCGCAAGGCTCTGCCGCGCCGGGCCTGCCCGGACGGGCGTAAGGATACCCGAAGTGGGGCAGGGTGTCAATTTCCAATCTCGAATTCCGCCACTCTCTATTCTCTACTCTCAAATCTCTATGATCTTCTTCTGGATCGCATACTTGATCAACTCCCCCCGGTCGTGCAGGCCCAGCTTCTGCATCAGGTTCGTTCGGTGGGCCTGGACGGTCTTGATCGAGAGGCTCAGGATCCCGGCCATCTGCTTGTTGGTGTAGCCCTCGGCGATCAGTTGCAGCACCTCGCGCTCGCGCGGGCTGAGGCTGTCGTTATCCTCCTGCGGGCGCGGGCCGCCCCAGCGCAGGTAGTCCTCGATCACCAGCCGCGTCACCGCCGGGGAGAGGATCGCCTCGCCCCGCTGCACCGAGCGGATGGCGCTGATCAGCTCGCGGGCGGCGGCGTCTTTCAGGATGTAGCCCATCGCCCCCGCCCCCAGCACCTGGCGGATGTATTCCTCGTTGTCGTGCATGGTCAGGATCAGCACCTTCACCTGCGGGGCTTCGCGCTTGATCTGCCGGGTTGCCTCCAGGCCGTTCAGCAGCGGCATGGCGATGTCCATGATGACCACGTCGGGCTGCAACTGGCAGGCCAGGCTCACCGCGGCGCGGCCGTCTTCGGCCTCGCCCACCACCTCCATGTCGTGCTCGTCTTCCAGCAGCGAGCGGATGCCGTTGCGCAGGATCGTATGGTCGTCGGCCAGCAGGATGCGGATCTTTTCCATCGTCATTCCTTGTCCACCAGCGGGATGCTGGCGTGCAGCCTGGTTCCCTTGCCGGGGGCCGAGTCGATCTCCAGCCCGCCGCCGAGCAATTCGGCCCGCTCGCGCATCCCCAGCAGCCCAAGCTGCTTCAACTGGTCTGTCCGCCCGCTCTCGAAGCCCACCCCGTCGTCCTCCACGTCCAGGCTGACCAGGCAATCGGCGCAGTGGAGACTGATGCTGGCGTTTTTTGCATTGGCATGACGGACGATATTGTGGACCGCCTCCTGGGCGATGCGGAAGAGGGCGAGCGCGGCCGCCGGGGGCAGGTTCAGCGGAGCGTCCGGGACCTGGACCTGGGCCCTGACCCCGAGCTTTTCGAGGTGCTCGTGGGCGTACCAGCGGATGGCCGAGGCCAATCCCAGGTCGTCGAGGATTGCCGGACGCAGCCCGGCCAGGGTGCGGCGCAGTTCGGCCAGGGCGTTCGCCGCCAGTTGGCGTGTCTCCGCCAGTTGTTTCTTGAGTTCAGCCGGTTCGTCCGGCAGGCGGTTGAACAGCCGGTCGAGGGTGATGATCAGCATCGAGAGCGATTGCCCGGTCTCGTCGTGCAGGCTGCGGGCGATCTCCTTGCGTTCCTCCTCCTGGGCGGCGATCGTCCGCTCCGAGAGGGCGCGCAGTTCGCGGTTGCGGGCTTCCAGTTGGGCCACCAGCAGGCTGAGGGTGGCGGCCAGTTGGGCCGTGTCGGGGTCGGGATCCGGCAGTCGGGCGGGGTCCAGGCCCGAGGGTCCGGTTTTGAGCCGCCAGGCCAGGATATTGAACGGGCGCAGGGCGGCGCGCACGATCAGGAAGTTGATCCCCAGGCTGAGCAAAATCCCCGTCCCCGCAAAAAGGACGATCAGCCAGGGCGTTTCGGCCCGGTTGGAGAGTTGGACCGTGATGAGCGTCCCGAAGACCGCCCCGGCGACGATGACCAGGGCATTGCCGATGGCGATGCGCTGGAAGAGGGTGAAGCGCCTGAGTCTGGCTCGCAGGGAGGGGATTGGGCGGGTGGGCATGGTTCGGCTTAATACAACGTTACAATCTGTTTGCAGTATATCATGGTGTTTGCCGGGCCGGATTTGAGGGTAAAATATGGGCATCCACCCGGCCATCGCAGGAGACCCCATGCCTGAAATTCAGAAAAGGACCACACGGCGCAAGACCATTGGCGTGCTCGCCGCCCGCGTGGGCCGGATGTGGGAACCGGCGTTCCTGGCCGGCATCCTCGACGCCGCCGAAGCCAGGGACGTGAACGTGATCTTTTTCGTGGGCGGCAAGCCGTCGCCCATTTTGAAGCAGGGGGAGTCGAAGCCCTCGTTCGGCTTCTACGACCTGGTCAAATCGGATTTCCTTTCAGGTTATCTCTACGCCGCCGACGTGGCCTACGAGCTTTCGACGGACGAGGCGCGGGCCTTCCACCGCAGCTTCCCGTCCCGTCCGGCGGTCGCCAACGCCATGGAAGTGGAAGGCGTGGTCAACCTGGTGGCCGACAACGAGAACGGGATGCGCGCCACCATCCGCCACCTGATCCGGGAGCACGGCTACCGGCGGATCGCCTTCATCCGCGGCCCCAGGGACCAGTTGGATGCCCGCCAGCGCTTCGAAGCCTATAAAAAAGAATTGGAAGCCAACGACCTGCGCTACGACGAGCGCCTGGTGGTGGACGGCGATTTCAGCGCCGAGAGCGGGCGGGCCGCCATGCGCACCCTGCTCGACGAGCGCAAGCTCCGCATAGATGCGGTGGCCGCCGCCAACGACCGGATGGCCTTCGGCGTGCTGGACGTGTTGCAGGCGCGGGGCATCCGCGTCCCGGCGGAGATGGCCGTGACCGGCTTCGACGACGTGACCGAAGCCCAGTTGATAGGCGTGCCGTTGACCACGGTCCACCAGTCGTATTATGAAACCGGCTACAAGGCCCTGGAAATGCTCTCACGGCGGCTCGACAACGCCACCGCCCCGCAGCGGATCGTCATCCCGACCGAGCCGGTTGTGCGCTGGTCGTGCGGCTGCCTGCCGGAGAGCGTCCACCAGGTGGTGCTGGCCCCGGTCGAGGTGGCCCGCACCGGCCGCCTGGAGAACAAGCGCGAGGCGGCGGTCAAGGCCCTGCTCAAAGCGGGCGGCATCTCGGAAAAGTCCCACGAGGCCCAGCGTTTCCAGTTCCTGTTCAGCGCCTGCTGGGATAATTTCCTGACGGTGATGCGCGGCGAGATCAAAAGCGACGTGTTCCTCGAGTCCATAGAGACGGCCATCACCCTGATGCACGATACCGGGCGGGACGCGACCGCCTGGCACAATTTCATTTCGACCCTGCGCCGCCACGCCCTGGCCGGCATCAGCGAAAAGGACGCCACCCTGCACGCCGAGAACCTGTTCCAGCAGGCGCGCATGTTGGCCGGGGAGCTGTCGCAGCGCTTCCAGGCTTACTACCGCCAGGAACTGGAGCAGCAGGAAGAGTTGCTGCAAGGTTTCAGTTTTACGATGGCTCCGGCCATGAGCCTGGAGGAGATCGGCGCGGCGGTCGAGACCCACTTCGACAAGCTGGGCGTGCCGCGCGGCTACGTCCTGTTCTACAGCGACGTAAGTTTCCCGCAGCCCGCCAGCCTGCCGCCGGGAGAGGAATACCGCCTGCTGCTCCAGTACGACGACGAGGGCCTGCAAATCCCCGCAGACCGCCCGTCCGTGCCGGCAGGCCGGCTCCTGCCGAAGGGCAAATTCCCCGCAGACCAGCGTTTCAACGCCGTGGTCATGCCCCTGACCCTGGCCGAGAACCGTTTCGGCTTCATCTGGCTCGAAATGGGCCGCCGCGATTGGGAGGTCTACACCCGCATCCGCAACCTGGTCAGCAGCGCCCTCCTGCGCACCATGCTGGTCGAGCAGCGCGAGATCGCCCAGCGGGAGGTCGAACGCCTGCTGGGCGAGGCCAAACGCACCGCGGCCGCGCTCCAGATCGCCAAGGAGATCGCCGACCAGGTCGCCAACGAGAACGCCCTGCTCTACCAGTCCGAACAGGAACGCCGCCAGACCGCCGACGGGTTGGCCCGCTCGGCCCGGCTGCTCTCCTCGTCCCTCAGCCTGAACGAACTCCCGCCCCGCATCCTGGAACAGTTCAACCAGTTGCTGCCGTTCTCGCGCGGCTGGCTGGTGATCAACGATCCGGGCGGGCTGCCGCAGGTGAGCGCCACTTACGGCTTCCCCGCAGACGACCCGCAGCCGGAGATTGACCTGGCCCTGGTCAACGGCGGGTTGTACGATGCCCTCTCCCGCAACGGCGACCCGGTCTTGCTCAACGACATCGCCAACGCCGGGGATTTCTTCCTGCCCAAAGGCGCCGGCCTCGACGCCTGCTGGCTGGCGATCCCGTTGATCTCGAAGGAGCGGGTCAACGGCATGATCCTGGTCACCCGCCGGCAGGCGAACGCCTTCGGCGCCGACGACCTGCTGGCCGCGACCACTTTCGGCATCCAGGCTTCCATTTCGATCGAGAATGCCCGTCTCTACGAGGAAGTGACCCAGTTCAACCAGATGATGGAGCGCATGGTCGCCCAGCGCGTGGACGAGTTGAACGAAGCCTACGCCACCCTCTACAAACTGGACAAGAACAAGACCGATTTCATCAGCGTCTCGGCCCACGAACTTCGCACCCCGCTGACGGTGATGAAGGGCTACCTGGGTATGCTGCGCTCGAACCCGGCCCTGCAGGCCGACGCCGCCCTGCTCCAGGCGGTGGACGGGCTGATGAAAGGCACCAACCGCCTGCACCAGATCGTCAACAACATGCTGGATGTGGCCCGCCTCGAAGGCCAGGTCATCACCCCGGTCTTCGAGCACGTCAACCTGTCGCTGGTGGCGCGCATCGTCCAGAAAGATTACCTGCCCGACCTCGAAGAGCGCAAGATCAGCCTGGTCATTGACGAATCGCTCAACAACCTCCCCGCCCTGACCGCCGACAGCGAGCTGCTCCAGAAGGCGCTCGACTGTGTGCTGGTCAACGCGATCAAGTTCACGCCGGACGGCGGCCGGATAACGGTAACAGGCCGCACCGTCCGGGACGAGCGGATGGGAGAATGTGTGGAGGTGCAGGTGCAGGATAACGGGATTGGCATCGCCCCCGAGAACCACCGTCTCATCTTCGAGAAACTTTACCAGGTCGGCAAGGTGGAGCTGCACTCCTCCGGGCGGACCAAATTCAAGGGCGGCGGGCCGGGGCTGGGGCTGGCCATCGCCGCCGGGATCGTCAAAGCCCATTCGGGACGCATCTGGGTGGAAAGCCCCGGCTACGACGAGGAATCCTGCCCCGGCAGCACGTTTTTCATCCGCCTGCCGCGCATCCAGCGCAGCGCGCCACGATTGTAGGATTTCAAAATGGACGAACAGAAAAAGCAAACCAGCAAGGAAGTGATTGCCCTGGTGATCGCCCTGGGCATCGTCAGTATCGTGTGCATCGTCGCCTGTGCCTCAGTGGCGATCACCTTCATCATCAACGCTCCCTGGTAAATGACTTTTATCACCCAACCCGCTTCCGTTTATACCCCCGCCGAACTGGCCGAACTGTTCAACCTCGGCTTTGCCGGTTATTTCATGCCGGTCAATTTCAGCGAGGAGGCCTTCCGCGCCTTCGTCGAACGGGATGGGGTGGATTTGAACGTGAGCCGCGTGCTCCTGGCCGAGGGCGACCCCGCCGGATTGGCCCTGATCGCCCGCCGCGGCCCGGTCAGCCGCCTGGCGGCCATGGGACTGGTGGCCGGGGCGCGCGGACGAGGGGCCGGTTCCTGGCTGATGGGGGAACTGCTCGCCGAATCCCGCAAGCGCGGCGAGCGGCGCATGTTCCTCGAAGTCATCGCCCGGAACGAGCCGGCCATCCGGCTTTACGAAAAATCCGGTTTTACCAAACTGCGCCGCCTGCTGGGGTTCAGCGCCGATTCCCCCTCCGGCAAAGCCGACCCGGGCTTCCAGCCCTGCACCCTGGGCGAGGTCATCCGCGCCTTCGAGGACCACAGCCTGCCGGACCTGCCCTGGCAGGTGGACGCCGTCACCCTGATCTGCCTGACGGGGCCGACCTTCGCTTTTCGCCTGGGAGCGGCTTACCTCGCCGTCAGCGACCCCCAGGCCGGGACGGTGGTCGTTCGCTCGCTGGTCTGTGATGCGGCCGGCGAGGGGCAGGAGCAGGCGGCGCGCTTGCTCAGCTCGCTCTTCGCCACGTATCCCGGCAAGGCCTGGCGCGTCCCGCCCATCTTCCCGGAGGAGATGGCCGGTATATTTGCCGGGGCGGGGATGAAGCAGGATGAACTGTCTCAGTGGCAGATGGTCTGCCGGTTCTATGATCAGTAGGGGATGGGGGGATTTGCGTTGACGACACTCCGACCCTGAAAAAACATCCTACCCTTTGACGTAGGACAACTTGCCGGTGATAAGCCCGTTCCTGACCTGGAAAATATCCACGCCCCTCACGTGGCCTTTCGTCCCGGCTGTATCCACCCAGTCGTAGCGCCAGCGCATCACGCAGCGCAGGCCGAGACCGAAGATCTCCTCGATCTCGATATGGGCCTGGGGCGACTGGCGGAAGAAATCCTCCCAGAAGCGGGTGACGGCCTCCTTCCCCGAATAAACGGTCCCGTCGGGGGCCGGAGCGGTGTTCTCGAAGACGCAGTCGTCGCTCATGCGGCTCATCATCCCGGCCACGTCGTGGCGGTTGAAGGCCTCGTTGAAGTCGAGGACGGTGCGTACCGGGGATTCAAGGCGTGACAGGCGGGCTGGACTCATGGCAACGTCTCCTTTTCCACCTCGATCAGATACGAGGTGAGATATTGTAGCATTTTTCCGTGGATAGTCTCCCTCTCGGATGTGGTGGGATTTATTACCGCGAAGACGCGAGGGCCGCGAAGAAAGCCTTATCAACGCGGCGGAATTCGCCCGCACCTGGAACCAGGATATGGCAGGCTGCGGCAGTTCCGCCAATTCGTTGCCCCGCCAGCCAAATTAATGCCGAATACCGCCATTTTTTAAGAATAACAGCTTGACAATCGCTTTTCGTGTTATATAATGGAATTAGTTAGTTGCACCAACATACTAATTCCTATGGATACCAAAACTACAGCAGACCAGGCATTTGTGCGTGAAAGCAACCTTTCGCTCGTGCTGCGACGCATCCACAACGAGTCGCCGATTTCACGCGCCCACCTGGCCGCCGAGACCGGGCTGAACAAGTCCACCGTCTCGAGCCTGGTCGAAGAACTGATGCGCCTCGGCCTGGTCTACGAAACCGGACTCAACTCCGTTGGCGCCGGACGCCCGGCCACCCAACTGGAGATCAATCCTCAGGCCGGTTGCATCATCGGCATCGAATTGGGCGTGGACTTCGTCTCTGCTGCGTTGACCGATTTCATGGGCACTGTGCTCTGGCATGACACGACCGGCACCGATCCTGCCGAAGCCCAGGAAACGATCCTGGCCCAATCCCTTCATCTCGTAGACGAGGCCATTGCCGCCTGTCGCGCCATGTCCCGCCCCCTGCTCGGCCTGGGCCTCGCCACCCCCGGCACGGTGGATTTGAACGAAGGCATGCTCGTCTTTGCTCCCAACCTGCACTGGCACAACGTCCCCTTTCGCAAGTACTTCGCCGAACACACAGGCCTGAAAGTTTTCGTGGAAAACGATGCCAATGCCGCCGCGGTCGCCGAGCACCTGTTTGGGGTGGCCCGGCAGTGCAGCGATTTCGTCCTCGTCTTTGCCGGGGTGGGGATCGGAGGCGGTTTCTTCCTGAACGGGAAACTTTACCGGGGCAAGAACGGATTCGCCGGGGAGATCGGCCACTCCCCGATCATGGCCGGACCCTTCCAGGCTCCCTGCCACTGCGGCAACCGCGGCTGCTGGGAAACCTACGCCAACCAGTATTCGATCATCCAGCGCATCCAGGCCCGCCTGGCCGTGAAGCGCAGCAGCCTCATCCCGGCGCTGATGGCCGAGCAGAACTCCCCGCTCACCATCCCGCTCATCAACCAGGCCGCTGACGCCGGTGACGCCGAGGCGCTGAGTTCGTTTGCCGAAGCCGGGACAGCCTTCGGCCAGGGCCTGGCGGCCATTGCCAGCTTCCTCAACCCGGAGAAAATCATCTTTGGCGGCCCTTTGAGCATCGCCGCCCGCCACATGCTCCCCTCGGTCCAGGAGGCGATCGCAAAACATTGCCTCCCCGAGATTGCCGAGCGGGTCAGCGTGGAACCATCCCATTTCGGGGCCGACGCCAGCCTGATTGGCGCCATCGCCATAGTTGCCGATAACATTCTTTCATATCCCACTCACATGGAAAGGAGGTGATTACCGATACCCTCACCGTTCCAAAACAGTATGAATCGCCTTCAAAACTTTAACAAGAAATAAGGAGAAGAAAACAATGTCCAAGAAACTGTATGGTGTGCTGGCTGTCGTGTTGATCGCCGCAACCGTCCTCTCAGCCTGCGGCCCTGCTGCCACAGCAACTCCCGAACCCGGTGGAAACCAGGTGGAAGTGTTCTCCTGGTGGACCGGCGGCGGTGAAGCAGCCGGCCTGGAAGCCATGATCAAGGTCTTCAATGCCAAATATGCCGGTGTGGAGTTCATCAACGCAGCTGTGGCTGGCGGCGCCGGGACCAACGCCCGGGCCGTGCTCGCCTCCCGCCTGCAGGCAGGTGATCCGCCGGATAGCTGGCAGGGTCACGCCGGCCAGGAACTGATCGGCACTTACGTTGCCGGTCAACAGATCGAACCGTTGAATGACCTGTACGAGTCCGAGGGTTGGCTCAGCGTTATGCCCGAGACCCTCATCCCGCTCATCTCGCAGGATGGCAACATCTACTCCGTGCCGGTCAACATCCACCGCGCCAACGTGCTCTGGTACAACCCGGGTATCCTCGAAGCCAACAACATCGCCGTCCCGACCACCGTTGACGAGTGGATTGCGGCCATGGAGACCCTCAAGAGCGCCGGCGTCCAGCCGCTGGCCCTGGGCGAGCAATGGACCAAGATGCATCTGCTCGAAACCGTCCTGCTCGGTACTCTTGGCGCCGACGCTTACAACGGCCTGTGGGATGGCTCCACAGACTGGGGCAGCGCAGAGGTCACGACCGCGCTCAACAACTTCGTCACCATCATGGGCTACGCCAACACCGACTCGGCCTCGCTCTCCTGGCAGGATGCTTCCCAACTCGTCATCAACGGCGATGCCGCTTTCAACGTGATGGGCGACTGGGCCGAAGGCTACTTCCGCGAACTCGGCAAAGCCCCCAACACGGATTATGGCTGGGCTGCCGTCCCCGGATCGGTCGGCGTCTTCCAGTTCCTGTCCGACTCCTTCGTGCTGGCTGTCGGCGCTCCCGACCGTGAAGCCGCCCTCGACTGGCTGAAGGTTGCCGGTTCCAAGGAAGGCCAGGAAGCCTTCAACCCGGTCAAGGGTTCCATCTGCGCCCGCACCGACTGCGACAAAACCCTCTTCGGCGAGTACCTACAGTCTGCCATGGACGACTGGTCCAGCAATACCGTGGTCGGTTCGCTGACCCACGGCGTGGTCGCCAACGACTCCTGGAAGTCGGAGATTGATACCGCCCTGGGCGCGTTCGTCGCCGACTTGAACGTGGAGGCTTTCCAGTCTGCCCTGGTGGCAGCCTGCACGAATTCCGGCCCGTGCCAGTAACATCCCTCTAATCCGGTTGAGGCTCCGCAATGCGGAGCCTCAACTCTTTTATACCGCTGCTGCAAGCGTTCAACATTGCTCCATGTCGGCGCCAAACTCAAAAGACATTAGACGCCACGTCCAGACTTCAGGGGATTTCCTTCACAGGTCCTGCCGATGAAACCATTGTAATCTGCGGATAAATCCGACAGAAACAGTAAGAAGCCCTTATAATTAACGTGTGAGGCATCCATGACAAAGAACTTTTTCAGAGACAAAGACCGCTATTTATCCATCATCCTGATTTCGCCTTCCATCCTGGCTGTCCTGATCTTCGTTTACGGCTTCATCAGCTGGTCGGTGCGCGTCTCACTCAGCAAATGGAAAGGCCTCACCGCCGACTACACCTGGAACGGCCTCAACAACTACATCCAGCTTTTCTCCGACCAACGCTTCCACGTGGATGTGCGTAACACGCTCATCTTCACCGGCGTCTTTGTGATCGGGAGCATCGTCCTCGGTTTCCTGCTGGCCGTCATGCTCGACCAGGGACTGAAAGGCGAGGGCTTCTTCCGCAGCCTGTTCCTCTTCCCGATGGCGATCTCTTACATCGTCACGGGCGTGGTCTGGCGCTGGCTGATGAACCCCGCCGAAGGGACCCGCACCAGCGGCTTCAACCTGCTATTTTCTTATCTTCATCTCGATTTCCTTCAAAACGCCTGGCACACCACCCCCAACTGGGGCATGGCTGCGATTGCCCTGGCAGCCATCTGGCAGATGTCCGGGTATACCATGGCTCTCTACCTGGCCGGGCTACGCTCCATCCCTGGCGAACTGCGCGAAGCCGCCCAGATTGACGGGGCCAACGAAATCCAGATCTATCGCTACATCATCCTGCCCCTGCTCTCCCCGGTGACGCTCAGCGCCCTCATCATCCTCGGCCACATGTCCTTGAAAGTCTTCGACCTGATCATCGCTGTTGCGGGCAAGCAATATCCCCTCGACGTGCCCGCCATCTACATGTGGCAGACCACCTTCGACGGCCTGTTCTACGGGCGCGGCGCGGCCATCGGCATCCTGCTCCTGATCAGCGTAGCCCTGCTCATCATCCCCTACATCCGCTACACCCTTAAGTCGGAGGTGCGCCAATGACCCGCCGCTTCCGCCTGGGCAGGAACTGGTTGTATCTCCCGCTGGTTTTCATGGCGGTTTTCTACCTCATCCCGCTTTACGTCATGCTGGTGACCGGCTTCAAGAGCTTCGCCGAAGTAGACCTGAAAACGATGTGGAACCTGCCAGGCGGCATCCACTTCGACAACTTCGTCGAAGCGTTTACCAATTTGTCTCCCTCATTGTGGAACAGTTTTGCCATGGTGATCCCGGCCGCCCTGCTCTCCTCGGCCCTCGGGTCGCTCAACGGCTTCATCCTCGCCAAATGGAAATTCCGCGGCGCCGACATCATCTTCCCGTTCATCCTGTTCGGCATGTTCATCCCCTACCAGAGCATCCTCATCCCGCTGGTGCAGTTCATGAACGCGGCCGGCATCAAGGGTCTGCCGGGGCTGGCGCTGGCCCACATCATCTACGGTATCCCCATCACCACCTTGACTTTCCGCAATTACTACGCCAGCCTGCCCCAGGAATTGCTCGAGGCCGCCAAGATAGACGGAGCCGACATGCTCGGTATCTACCGCCACATCTTGCTGCCCATTTCCATCCCCAGCTTCGTGGTCGTCCTGATCTGGCAGTTCACTTCCGCCTGGAACGATTTCCTCTTCGCTGTGGTGTTGACCGGCAACACCCAGTGGCCCGTTACCGTGGCGCTCAACAACATGGCCGGCAGCCAGATCATCGCCTGGAACGTTCAGATGGCCGGTTCCCTGCTCGCCGCCCTGCCGACCCTGCTCGTCTATATTTTCCTGGGACGTTACTTCCTGCGCGGCCTGCTCGCCGGTTCACTTAAAGGTTAGGAAAAGATGACCGACCGCATCCTCAACTGGGGCTTCCTCTCGACCGCCCGTATCAACCGCGCCCTGATCCATCCCATCAACGCTTCGCCCCGGAACCGGCTGCTGGCCGTGGCTTCGAGGAGCGCGTCCACCGCCGAGCTTTACGCCCTCGAATGGAATATCCCCCGCGCTTACGGCCGTTACGAGGCCCTGCTCGAAGACCCCGATATAGACATTATCTACAACCCGCTCCCCAACCACCTGCACGCCGAATGGACGGTCAAAGCCCTGCAGGCGGGCAAACACGTCCTGTGCGAGAAACCCTTCGCCCTCAGCCTGGCCGAAGCAGAGGCCATGATCGCGGCCGCGCGTGAAAGCGGCAAGGTGCTGACCGAAGCCTTCATGTACCGCCACCACCCGCAGACCCTCAAAGCCCAGGCCATCGTCAACAGCGGCGCGCTCGGCAGGCTGCAAATCATCCGGGGCGCGTTCACCTTCACCCTCGACCGCCAGGGCAACTTCCGCTTCGACAAAGAGCTGGGCGGCGGCAGCCTGTGGGACGTGGGCTGCTACCCGATCAGCTTCGCCCGCGCCCTCGTCGGGGCCGAACCGGTCGAGGTCTTTGGCTGGCAGGTAAAGGGTCCAGACGGAGCCGACCTGACCTTCGTCGGGCAGATGCGGTTCGAGAACGGAGTCCACGCCCAGTTCGACAGCGGCTTCACCTCCCCCTTCCGGGCTTTCATGGAAATCGTGGGCAGCGAGGCCACCCTCAACATCCCGGTCCCGTTCAAGCCGGGGCGCAACGAGATCATGCATCTGCACCGGGGCGACGCCTTCGAGCGGATCAAGGTCCCCGGCCAGGACCTTTACAGCGGCGAAGTGGAGGACATGGCCGAGGCCGTGCTGCTCGGCAAGCCGCCGCTCATCAGCCTCGCAGACAGCCGCGGCAACGTGGCTGCCATCCAGTCCCTGCTCGAATCGGCCCGCAGCGGCAAACCCGTTGACATTCCCCCCAACCTCGTCTAAACTCAACTCATGCTTGCCCGCGTCTACTCCTGCGCCGTCATCGGACTCGAAGGCGTCATCGTCGAAGTCGAGGTGGATTTCAGCAACGGCCTGCCGGCCGTCATCATTGTTGGCCTGCCCGACGCCGCAGTGCAGGAAAGCCGCGAGCGGGTCCAGACGGCGGTCAAGAATGCCGGGCTGCACTTCCCGCGTCACCGGATCGTGGTCAATTTATCGCCTGCCTCCATTCGCAAAGAGGGGCCAGCCTACGACCTGCCGATCGCCCTGGGCGTCATTATCCTGGCCGGTTTTCTCCCGCAAAGCGCGGTCGAAGATACCCTCGTGGTCGGCGAGCTTTCGCTCGACGGCGTCGTCCGCCACACACGCGGCGTGCTGCCGATGGCCGCCACCGCCCGGGCCAACGGTTTCAAGCGGATGTTCGTGCCCGAGGTCGACGCGCCCGAAGCGGCCCTGATCCCGGACCTCGAAGTGTATCCGGTCAAATCGCTGGCGGAGCTTTACGACCATTTGTCCGGCCGCCGTTCGATCGAGCCTTTCCAGCCCTCGACCGACGGCCCCGACCCCCTGTTCGTCCCGACCGATTTCAGCGAGATCAAAGGCCAGGACCACGTCAAGCGGGCGCTCGAAGTGGCCGCGTCCGGCGGACACAATGTTTTGATGGTGGGCAGTCCCGGAGCCGGGAAGACACTGCTGGCCCGCGCCCTGCCGGGCATCTTGCCTGAAATGAGCCTCGAAGAATCGCTGGATGTGACCCGCATCTACTCGGTCGCAGACCAGCTCCCGCCCGGCACGCCGCTGATCCGCCACCGGCCGTTCCGCGCCCCGCACCATACCATCAGCCACGCCGGGCTGGTCGGCGGCGGGAACATCCCCAAGCCCGGCGAAATCTCGCTGGCCCACAGGGGCGTTTTGTTTTTGGACGAGTTCCCCGAATTCGGGGCGCGGGTCCTCGAAGTGATGCGCCAGCCAATGGAAGACAAGGTCGTCACCATCAGCCGCGCCAAAGGCTCGCTTACGTTCGAGGCAAACTTCCAGCTTGTAGCGGCCATGAACCCCTGTTTGTGCGGCTATTACGGCGACCCGGTCAAGGCCTGCACCTGCGCCCCGGCCCTGGTCACGAAATACCAGAAGCGCATCTCCGGCCCCCTGCTCGACCGGATAGACATCCACATCGAAGTCCCGCGCGTGGATTACGAGAAACTGTCCAGCGACCGGTTGGGCGAATCGTCCGAAACGATCCGCAGCCGGGTCCAGGCCGCCCGGGATTTACAACGGGAGCGGTTCGGAGTCCGAAGTCTCCCGACTTCGGGATCGCAAAATCAGGAGATTTTGCAGTCCGTTGTCTGCAACGCCGACATGCGCATTGCCGAGGTGCGCAAATTCTGCAAGCTGGACGGAACCGGCGAAAGCCTGATGCGCTCGGCCATGAGCCAGTTGAATTTGTCGGCGCGGGGCTACCACCGCATCCTGAAACTGGCCCGCACGATTGCGGATTTGGCCGGGAGCGAGGGCATCCAGTCCGCGCACCTGGCCGAGGCGCTGCAATACAGGCCGAAACTGATGTTGGGGCAGTGACAGGATTCGGGTGGGTAAACTTCGGGGGAGAGTTATCGGGAAATTTTGTCCGGCAGATCAATGATAAAGTTCGAACCGCTTCCCACCGCGCTTTGGGCTGAGATGGTCCCGCCGTGGGCGTGGACGAGCTGTTTCGCAATCGAAAGGCCAAGCCCGCTCGAGGCATGTGTTCCGCGGGTGCGTGATCTGTCCCCGCGCCAGAACCTGTCGAAGATGAACGGCAGGTCGGCGGGAGGGATGCCGGAGCCGGTGTCGTGGACGGTAATTCGTAACTGGTAATTGGGGTTGCCTTCGATTGATCCGGTCTGGATGGAAACTGTCCCTCCGCGAGGGGTGTGGCGCAGGGCGTTGGAGATCAGGTTGGAGAGCACCTGGTTGAGCCGGTCATAATCGGCGAATATCTCCTGCGAGGGGTCGGCGATGTCCGTTTCCAGGTCAATGCCCAGGGATGCGGCCTGGGAGGAAAAACTCGAAGTGAGATCCGCTATCAGGTCGGCGAGCAGGAAACGGGTCGGATGAAGCGGGAGTTGTCCCGTTTCGGCGAGGGAGAGGGTCTGCAAGTCGTTCACGAGGCGGGCGAGCAGCCGGGTCTCATCCAGGGTGTCCTTGATGTGTTCGGGGGTGGGCCGGTACACCCCGTCAATGATCCCTTCGAGGTTGCCCTGGATGATGTGCAGCGGGGTGCGGAGTTCGTGGGCAATGTCGGCGGTGAGGTTGCGGCGCTGCTGGTTAGCGCGTTCCAGCTCACCGACCATTTTATTGAAGCGTTTGAACAGGTCGCTGAACATGTCGGAGCTTTTCTCCGACACCCGTACCGAGAGGTCTCCCTCTTCGATTATGTTGATGGCGTTGAAGAGTTCTTCCAACGGCCTGCCGTAACGGGTGTATAAGTTGAAGATGGTGATGATGACGAAGGCGACCAGAACGGCAGGCGCGCCGCAGACGAGGATCCAGATGTTCCTGACGCCGGAGTATTCCGAAAAGAGGAGATAGAGCAGCGCCGCGATGCCTCCGACGAATATGAAGGCGGAGACGATGAAGAAAATTGCGAACGGGACAAATCGGTTGGCGCGATGGCGTTTTTTGGGAGGAGGGGAAGTGGTCATGGCGCTGGTAATTGGCAAATGGTAATTAGCATTTGCCAATTACTTTTTACCTTTCGATAAACCGATAGCCGATGCCGTAGACAGTTTCGATCATGGAGTTGCCCGAGGCGGCTTCGAGCTTCTTGCGCAGGTTCTTGACGTGAGAGTCCACGCTGCGGTCGAAACTGGAGGCTCCGCCGTGCAAGTCATCGAGCAATTGTTCGCGGGTGAGCGTTTGGCCGGGGCGGCTGGCGAGCAAATATAACAGTTTGAATTCTTTCGGGGTAAGTTTGATCGGGTTACTGTCGAAAGTGACGGAATATTTTTCCGGGTCAATTTCAAGCCTGCCAACGCGAACGATTCCCGGCGCTTTGATCTCGCCGCGCGTCCTGCGGAGGAGCGCCCGCACCCGCGCCACCAGCGCACGGACGGAGAACGGCTTGGTGATGTAATCGTCCGCGCCGATCTCGAGGCCGGTCACCTGGTCAATCTCTTCGGATAAAGCTGTGAGCATGATGATCGGCACGTCGCTTTCGCGGCGCAGGATGCGGCAGACTTCGCGCCCGTCAATTTTGGGGAGCATCAAGTCGAGGATGACGAGGTCGGGTTTTTCGCGGCGGGCGATCGCCAGCGCGGATTGGCCGTCGGCGGCGGTAAGGACGCGGAATCCGTTTTTCTCCAGATAGTCGCGGGCGAGGCGGGCAACCTTGGGTTCGTCGTCAACGACGAGGATGAGGGGAGGCATGGGAGGAGTATAAAGGAGAAAGCGGAAAGTAGAAAGTAAAAGGAGTCAACCTTTCACAACCTTAATAACAACCTTGCCCTGCGCGTGTTGGTCAACAACGTGGCGAAACGCACCGGCGGTTTTATGGAGTGAGAACAACGGTCAATGGACGATTACACCCTTAATCAACCCTGTCCGGTTCAAGCACTGTGACGTTTTGTCCTGCATATTTTTCATAGAGATCGCTGCGCCGTTTTCTCCAACCGTCAAGCCCGCCGCGCAGATTGGTGACGCGCCTGAAGCCTTTCGCCTTCAAGTAATACGAGATCATAACTGAAAGTCCGCCGCCCGGACAATACACCAGAATATCTTTGTCGCGGGGAAGTTGTTTCAAGTAATTTTCGACATGAAGCGGATTGACCTCATGAGCATTCGGCAAGCCCTTGTGGATTTTCCGATCTTCCGGGGGGCGCACATCCAGGATGTAGGTCTTTTCGTCGAACAGAACATTTTCATTCAACTGGGCGGGCGTGATCATGTTGACAAACGAGATTCGACCTTCGACATAGTCCTGGACCACCTGCGTCATGTACCGGATGTCACGCGCCGAGGTGTCATGCCCAAGGCTGATCCGAATGGTCTCACGCGCGGCCTCGTCAGACAAACCGATCGCCTTCAAAACATGCGAAGGCGTGTCTTCCCCCGTACTGCACGCCGAACCGGCAGAGACCGCGATCCCGCGATAATCCAGCATGCCCATCAACCCGGCATTCTCCACGCCGGGAAACGTAATACTGAGCGTATTCGGCAGGCACTCCGATCCTGTTTCCGGCGAATTGATCACGCAATCTGGCCTGATTTCTTTGAGTAGCTGAGTCAACTGTCGTTTCAATGCCCGGATCTGCCCGGCATGCGCCAGGAGTTTATCAACTTCCTGGCAGGCGGCGCCAAACCCGACGATGTTGTGGAGGCTTTCGGTGCCGGCCCGCAACCCGCTTTCCTGGTGACCGCCATGCAGCAACGGCGTAAAAGGGCTGCCCTGTTTGACGTACAATGCGCCGACACCTTTCGGTCCGTACAGTTTGTGCGCCGAAAATGAAGCGTAATCAACATCCCAGGCATGGACATCAATCGGGATTTTCCCCAGCGCCTGCACACAATCCGTCAGCACCAGCGCGCCATGCCGCCTGGCGATTTTTGTCACAGCCCCGAGGTCTTGAATGACTCCGGTTTCATTGTTGGCCGACATGCAACAGACCAAAAAGGTATCCTCATCCACCTGCTTCTCCAATTCAGCAAGCAGTACGCGTCCCTTGCCATCCACCGGGCAATATTCGACCACCACCCCCCGGGTTTCCAGATACGCCAGCGCGTTCAACACGGAAGGATGCTCGATCGGCGTAGAAACGATCTTCTTCTTTTGAGGGTAAAAGCGGGTGGCAACTGATTTGAGCACGGCATTGTTGGATTCGGTCGCGCAGGCGGTGAAATAAACTTCGGCTGGGTCGGCATGAATGGCGTTTGCCACATGTTGACGGGCTTTTTCCAGCAACTCTGCCGATTTCCTGCCAACGCCATAAAACGATGAGGGATTGCCGTAATGGTATTTCAAAGCCTGATCCATTCTGCTCCGAACATGACGGCTGACAGGTGTCGTCGCATTATGGTCAAGATAGACCCGCCGGTTGAAACGAATAAGATGTTTCAAGAATTCCAGATATTTGATTTCCTCTACGATCACCGCCGTTCGTTTCTTGCATACGTTGTTTCGAAGAACTCGTTGCCGATGCGTCCAGTGCAAGCCTGTTGGGTAAATTGATACCCAAAATGTATCAAACCATTGTGGAGGAATTATGGATGGACACGTCAGGCTTTGTGGAGATTCGAGAATCCGATCCGCCCATTTGGTCGAGGCGCTGCAATACAGGTTGAAGGGGATGATGAAAAAGACGAAAAAACCTTATTCCACCGGCAAGGTATTTTTCGATCCCCAATCTTTCATTGCAAGAAAAATTGGCTCCAGTTTGTGGCCTTTGGGAGTCAATGAATATTCCACACGAGGCGGTACTTCGGGGAAAATCGTCCGCACGACAATTCCATTCTGTTCGAGTTCGCGCAGTTTTTCGGTCAAGGTTTTGGGGCTGACGCCTTTCAACGAGGCGCGTAATTCGCCAAAACGCTTTGTGCCTTCAAACAGATCGCGCAGGATGTAAAGAGTCCATTTTCCGCCAATCACTTCAACGGTGCGTCCAATCGGGCAGTTTTTGTCTCCCATTCATTCGTCTCCTAATAGTTCATTATTTGAAACTACAGCACTTTTTTGTAACTACTTTACAAAGTGTACCAAGACATGCTAACATTGTCAACGATGACGCAGGTCATCATACATCACACTGTTTGGAGAAACCATGAATCGAACTTTGTTATTGCGTATCTGCTTGATCGTCATCGGCATTGCCCAACTCGGGTTTGGCGCAGCTTTTGCTTTTGCGCCTGCTCAATTTGGCGCAATGCTTGGGCTTGAACCGGCACCCGCCTGGGCTTACTGGATGTTGTGCATGTTCAGTGCGCGCGCCGCCGGTTTTGCTTACGGCATGTTCATTGCTGTGAGCGATCCTGAACGTCACATCCACTGGATCCAGGCAATGATCGGCGTACAGGCGCTGGATTGGCTGGCTACGGTGGCCTACTTGCTGAATGGCTCGCTCACACTTGCCCAGGTTTCCACTGCTTCCTACCTGCCGCTCATTTTTATCGGTGCGCTGGTTGCGTTTTACCCGAGGCAGGCCACGTCCGCTGTAAAAGCCCAAACCAGCCAGGATCAACCATGAAAACTATTAGACGCTTACTGTCACGTATTGCCATCGGCAATATCGCATGGCTCTGGAACAAAATTCGAGCAGGGAGTAAAAGTTGATTGCGCCCTTGCTTTTCACATGGCTTCAGGGGGCGGATTTTTATCGCGACCTGCACGAGGAGGCCGTAGAATCTTTGCCTACCGGCCACGGTGAAATTTGGCTGGATGTTGGAAGCGGACCCGGATTGGTGGCCCGCCTGGCCGCCCGCAGGGGCTATCGCGTCACTGGAATTGACGCTGACCCGCAGATGGTGGCTTCGGCAAAACGAATTGCTCAACAGGAACATTCTTCTGCGGACTTCCAAACAGGCGACGTTGCCAACCTGCCAAAAGAATCTGCGGATGTTGTTTCAGCCGCCTCCTTGCTTGCGGTTCTTCCCGACCGAAAGGCCGGACTCCGTTCCCTTTGGCAGGTACTTCGCCCGGGTGGGATGCTGCTCATCATCGAGCCGACCAGCATGATGACCGTTGATAATGCCGACCGCGCCATCCAAAACGGACTTCCCCGGAAACGAATTGTCGGTCTGCGCATGTGGGCAATGGCGCGCCAGAACAACATTGTTGACCCGGCCATATATGAAACGCTGGACACGGAATCGATTCAATTTAGTCCCTTGCTTCAGGGTCTCGTCGGGGCATGGACGATCCAAAAATAGAAGCCAACCGCCACAAAACGTGGCGGTTTTACTTTCCTCTAACACCTCCATCAACTATTCTGTACTATAATTCGGACATACCCACCCCAAATAAGCGAGCTTCTGAATGCCCCAAAAGAAACCTGCGAACCATCTCCCCCTTCCCCCAGAAGAAATTCTCAAAGATTACCGCCTCGCCTACCAGTCCCGCCAGGCATCCCTGATCGGGCGACGCGAAGTGCTTTCGGGCAAGGCCAAGTTCGGCATCTTCGGCGACGGCAAGGAGGTGACCCAACTTGCGATGGCGCGCGCCTTCCGCAAAGGCGACTGGCGCTCCGGCTATTACCGTGACCAGACCTGGATGTTTGCCCTCGGGGTGACGAGCATCCAGGAATTTTTTGCCCAGCTCTACGCCCACGCCGACGTGGAACACGATCCCGCCACGGCCGGGCGCTCGATGAACGCCCACTTCGCCACCCGCTACCTTTACCCCGACGGCCGCTGGAAGGACCAGACCCAAACTTACAACGTCTCCGCCGACGTTTCGCCGACCGCGACCCAGATGGCCCGCACCGTCGGGCTGGCTTACGCCTCGGTCGTCTACCGCAAACTGGACGAACTCAGGAAGTTCAAGGAGTTCTCGCGTAACGGCGACGAGGTGGCCTGGGCCAGCATCGGCAACGCCTCCACCGCCGAGGGCATCTTCTGGGAGTCGGTCAACGCCATCGGCGTGCTGCACGCCCCGGCCGTCCTGACGATCTACGACGACGGCTACGGCATCTCGGTCCCCAACCAGTTCCAGATGGTCAAGGAAAATATCGGGGCCATCCTGAGCGGCTTCCAGCGCGACCCATGTCCCGCTGACGAGTGCGACCGCGGCTATGACCTTTACACAGTCCGCGCCTGGGACTACCCGGCCCTGCTCGAAACCTACGCCGCAGCCGCCGAGATTGCCCGCGAGTACCACATCCCGGCCCTGGTGCATGTCATCGAAGCCACCCAGCCGCAAGGACACAGCACCAGCGGCAGTCACGAACGCTACAAATCCGCGGAACGGCTGCAATGGGAGGAAGATTTCGACGGGATCAAGCGCATGCGCGAGTGGATTCTGGAGCAGCGCCTCATTTCGGACCCGGAGCTGGCCTCCGTTGAAGAGGCCGACCGCGCGGCTGTGGAGGGCATCCGTAAAACTGCCTGGGACGCCTATCTCGCTCCGATTTTAGAGGAGCGCGCCCAGGTGGCGGACATGCTCGACGAGGTGGCGGGTAGTTCGTCCCAGGCCTCAGGGTTGAAACAGGTCAAAGAACGGCTGGCAGGCCTGCCGTCCGTTTCGAGGCGGGATATCCACGCCGCGGTGCATGAAGCCCTGCGTCTCCTGCGCCTGGACCCGAATCCCGTCAAGCAGGTCCTGGTCAACTGGAAGAATGAACAGGATAAAATCAACGAAACGCGCTACAGTTCCCACTTGTACAGCGGCACGGCGCTCCGGGTCGAAGAAATCAAACCCGTTTACTCCAGCGCCTCGCCCACTTTGATGGGCTTCGAGGTGGTGAACGCCGCCTTCGACAAACTGCTGGCCAAGGAGCCGCGCCTGATCGCTTTCGGCGAGGACGTGGGACTCCTGGGCGACGTGAACCAGGGTTTTCGGGGGATGCAGGAGAAATACGGCGAATTCCGGGTGAGCGACACCGGCATCCGGGAGGCGACGATTTTGGGACAGGCGATCGGGATGGCGATGCGCGGGCTGAGGCCGATCTGCGAGATCCAGTATCTCGATTACCTGCTGTATGCGCTGCAACTGTTGAGCGACGACCTGGCGACCCTGCGCTGGCGCACGGCGGGCGGGCAGAAGGCCCCGGTCATCATCCGCACCCGCGGCCACCGGCTGGAGGGCATCTGGCATTCCGGCTCGCCGATGGCCGGGATCATCCACCTGGCGCGCGGGGTGCATGTGCTCGTGCCGCGGGATATGACCCGGGCGGCGGGCTTTTACAACACCCTGCTGCAAGCCGACGAACCGGCGATCGTGGTCGAGGTGCTCAACGGCTACCGCGTCAAGGAAAAGCTGCCCGATAACATCGGCGAATACACTGTCCCGCTGGGCGTGCCGGAGGTGATCCGCCCCGGCTCGGACGTGACCCTGGTCACTTACGGGGCCTGCTGCCGGATCGCGATGGAGGCGGCCAACAAGCTGTCCGAGGTGGGCATCGAGGTCGAGATCATTGACGTGCAGTCGCTGCTGCCGTTCGACATCCACGGGAAGATCGTCGAATCGCTCAAAAAGACCAGCCGGGTGATTTTCGTGGACGAGGATGTGCCCGGCGGCGCGTCGGCGACCATGATGCAGGAGGTCATCGAGAAGCAGGGCGGCTACACCTGGCTCGACTCGGCCCCGAAAACTTTGACCGGCACGGCCCACCGCCCCGCCTACGGCAACGACGGCGATTACTGGTCCAAGCCCAACGCGGAGACGATCTTCGACGCGGTGTACGAAATGATGAATGAAGTTGACCCCTCATCTTATCCGAGGATAAAGTAATTTATCCTCGAATTTTCGCTAATCTTCGCTAATCGCCTTTTTTTGTGAAAATTCGCGAAGATTAGCAGATGAACTCAAGGAGCACTTATGGCAACAAAAGTCCTGGTTCCCCTGCTCGGCGAGGGCGTGGAAGAAGTCACGGTCACGAAATGGCTCAAGCAGGAAGGCGAAGCGATCAATGAATACGAGCCGCTGCTGGAGGTCAACACCGACAAGGTGGACACCGAAATCCCGGCCCCGGCTTCGGGCGTGGTGCTGAAAATCGAAATGGGAGAAGGCGCGGTGGCGAAGGTCGGCGCGCTGCTGGCGCTGATCGGACAGCCCGGCGAGGCAGCGGATGTGGCAACGGATGTGGCAGCGGATATTGTAGCGAAGAAACGGATGGAAGCGGATGTTGAAGCGGAGCAACGGATGGAAGCGGATGTTGAAGCGGAGAAACGGATGGCAGCGGATTTGGGAGCGGATTCCCCGCCCGCGATGCAGCACGCAACACGCAGCATGGATTTAGGCTTCATCTCCCCGGTCGTCGCCAAGATCGCCGCGGAGCATGGCGTCAATTTGCAGGAAGTCCCCGGCACAGGCTTGAACGGGCGCATCACGAAGAATGATGTGTTGAAGTTTGTAGAGAGCCGTCAGCCGTCTGCCATCAGAGCTCAGCCAGCCCCACAAACCACGCAGCACGCTACACTCCCTGCACAACCCGTTGCGCCGGTCGTGACCCCCGCCGCAGGCGACCAACTCATCAAACACAGCCTCATCCGCAAACAGATCGCCGAGCACATGGTCATGTCGAAGCACACCTCGCCGCACGTGCTGACCGTGATGGAGGTGGACATGAGCCGGGTGGTCAGGCACCGCGCTGCCAACAAATCCCTTTTTGCCCGCGACGGCGTCAACCTGACTTTTACGGCCTATTTCATGCAGGCCATCGTGGCGGGATTGAAAGCCTACCCGGCCGTCAACTCGTCCTGGTCGGACGAGGGATTGCTCATTCACCCGTCCATCAACCTCGGCATGGCGACCTCGCTCGGCGAAGAGGGCTTGATCGTGCCGGTCATCAAAGGCGCGGACGGGCTGTCGCTGCTGGGGATGGCCCGCGCCGTCAACGACCTGGCCAACCGCGCCCGGACGAAGAAACTGCAACCGGACGAGGTCAAGGGCGGCACGTTCACGCTGACCAACCACGGCATCAGCGGCTCGCTGTTCGCCTTCCCGGTCATCAACCAGCCACAGTGCGGCATCCTGGGCGTGGGGGCGATGCAAAAGCGGGCGGTGGTCGTCACCGATGCCGACGGCAACGATTCCCTCGCCATCCGCCCGATGGTCTATCTCTCCTTCGTCTTCGACCACCGCATCCTGGACGGGGCCTCGGCGGACTGGTTCCTGGCGAAGGTCAAAGAGACGCTGGAGAATTGGAGTTAGCCACAGGGTCACGGAGACACTGAGAAAATAAAAAACTCCGTGACTCTGTGACTCCGTGGCGAGAGGCAAAATGACAGATTTCGACTCACGCGCCAAAGATTGGGACTCGGACCCGCTGAAAGTGGAGCGGGCCCGGGTCGTGGCCGAGGCCATCCGGGCGGCGCTGGACCTCCGTCCCGGCATGACGGCCCTCGAATACGGCTGTGGGACGGGATTGCTGAGCTTCTTCCTGCGGGATGACTTCGCCTCGATCACCCTGGCGGATACGTCGGCGGGGATGCTGGAGGTGCTGTCGGACAAGATCAAAGCCGCGAAAACGGCGACCCTCCACCCGGTCCGGCTCGATCTCGCCTCGGACCCTTTGCCGGCTGGCCGTTTCGACGTCACCTACTCGCTGATGGTGCTCCACCACATCCCCGATACCGACGGCATCCTGCGTAAATTCCACCAGATCCTGAACCCGGGCGGGTGGCTGGTCGCGGCCGATCTCGACCAGGAGGACGGCAGCTTCCACACCGACGGCTCGGCCGACGTCCATTTGGGGTTTGGGCGGGAGACATTGCAACACCGGGTCGAGGCCGCCGGGTTTGCGGGGGTGAGTTTCTCGACCGTTTACAGCATCCCCAAGAGCGGCCGGGAGTATCCGGTCTTCCTGATGACGGCCCGGCGCTGAACCCGGCCCTTGACTTGAAACATCCGTTCTATTATCATCGGGGAAAAGGAGAAAAAATGTCAATCCAAAAGTCAGATTTAACGTTGGAAGTCAACGGGCAGCCGGTCAAGGCTTACCTGGCCGCGCCCGAAAACGGCGGCCCCGGCGTTTTATTGTTGCACGCCTGGTGGGGACTCAAGCCGTTCTTCAAGGAAGTTTGTGACCATTTGGCTGAACAGGGGTTCACTGTCCTGGCCCCCGACCTGTTCGCCGGGCAGGTTGCCGCGACCATCGAAGCCGCTACTGAATTGGCGGAGAACAGCGACACCCGGCTCGTCGGCGATACGGTCATGGCCGCCAAAGACGCATTACTCGCCCGCACCGGCGGCAAGATCGGCGTGGTGGGCTTTTCGTTCGGGGCGGCCTGGTCGCTGGTGGCAGCGCAGTACGCTCCCGACGAGGTCGCTGCTACGGTCTTGTTCTACGGCATTTACGGCGTGGATTTCAACAAGGTCAAATCCAAGATCCTGGGCCATTTCAGCGACAACGACGAGTGGGAGCCGCTGGCAGGCGTGCGGGCGGTGGAAACGGAGATGAAAGCCGCCGGGCTGGATGTCATCATTCACGTGTATCCCGGCGTGAGCCACTGGTTCGTCGAAAGCGACCGGCCCGAATACGCTCCGGCCGCGGCCTCCCTGGCCTGGGAGCGGACGTTGGCGTTTCTCAAGGAAAATTTGGGCTGAACGGCCTGTTCAAGTGAATCGAAAGCGGCCCTGTGAAATTCACAGGGCCGCTTTTCTATCTTTCACCTTTTCCCTTATGGCAGTTCTCCCCATTCCAAAATTGAATCACCACCTGCATAATCGCTACTAATACTCCAGGCAATCCACTGACCATAAATTGCTATGTCACTGAATGCTCCTTCATCTGGGGGAGGTATCTTCCAAGCCTGTTCTTTCTCTAAATCATACAAATAAATACCGTCTACACCCGACCCCTCCTCAATAAGCCAGTAAAGCCAATGTTCTGTCAATTGGGGATCGGTTGGATTTTCGCCGGGAACCGTAAAATTACGCTGCGTTTTATCGTTCACGTTGTAAACACTGTTGCTAAGTCCCCAGTCAAAACGGGGGGCATTTTTCCAGACGATCCAGGGAGAAGAAATGTCAGGCATGCTCGCATTGGCTGCAATTAGCATGGGTGTATCTTGCTTTTTGGCTATATCAAAGAGATACAAATTGTTACCACCGCCTTTGGCATCGGGAAGATCTTGTTCAGCTATCAGGATATGGTTGGAAAGGCTGACTAAAGTCCACATGGCCTGTTCGATGCACACCCGGTCCAGCTCGATCTGTTCATTCGTATTCAGGTTGCTCAAGCCTAAAACCGACTCGTCACAAGTCCCCAGCTCGTTTGGCAGGAGCCGGCTCCAGGCGATCCACTCACCGGATACACTTATAAACAGGTTAAAAGCGGCAGCATAGATTCCCCTCCCTGATAGCATGATTTTTTCGCTGTTATCCTGTAAATTTTTTGCCCGCAGTCCCCAGTTTGCCTCAATCCCCGAATTATCATGGTCGAGATAAATGAACCAATCCCCTGCTAAAACCCATGGCATCACTTCGATATTGCCGCCTTCAAACTTTGAAGTAACAAACTTTTCGATGGTGTCTCCGTTCAATGGAGTGCGGAAAATAGTATCAATTTGATCATACACTGTCCAGTAGAGATATGTTCCATCGAGCATGATCCTGGCTATATACTGATTCTCTATGGTCATGCTGCTGGAAATCTTGGGCGAAAAGGTTATTGCCTGTTGCGCTACATCAACTGGCAGGTGGATGGACGATGGAGTAGGTGTTATTGTCTGGGACATTACGACAGTCGGTTGGCTAGCATTTGCTGGGGCAGAAGTGGTTACCTGAGACATTGTGGCATCAGGAGTGACAGATGTTGAACAGCTAGCCAACAATATTAAGATGGTCAAAGAAGCTAACAACGTTTTTTGCATAGTTCCTCACATAATTACGGTTTGAGGTTATTGCCAAAGCCGAAATACAGAATTACCGCCTCAGCTGATTTTAAATTGGCAAGATTGGCATCATGCCAATCTTGCCAATTTGCGTACTCATACAAATCCATCAAAAAACTACCAGATTAATGTATTAAGCCGCGAGACAAAACCGAAAAATTTGGCAATTTTGACAGTGTTTCTATATCTACCGGTAAACCCTGCCAAACGTGGTGCCGTATCGGTGTATGTGACAGTGACAGTTGTTGTAGTTGTTGTTTGATCAATCTTATATCCGATAACGCTCACAATATGCGGCGCATCATACGTTTCCCAACCCGGCATTCCCTTCGTCATTAATCCAGTGATCAAAGCATACCCATGCGAAACATCAAACGATATTTTGTAGAAAAGATTAACCTCATTCTGTGCTAGATCTAACCAATACCCTTCCATCCCATTCGGATTGGGAAACTCGGTTCCCAGGTAAGCATCACTGTTTATCGTAGTGTAAATGTCGTACATATTCGTGCCTGTGCCGCCCACATTGGTTTTTTCATCCATTGCTATTTTATCGATATTGTACACCTTCGTAGCCGGCCAGCGCGCCGAGTTCCTCGCCCGCCCAGCGGATGACCTCCCGCGCCGCGGCGTCACCGGCCCGGGCAGCCTCGAAGACCCTGACGGCGATGAACGGGAACAGGTGGTAATACTCGGTGGAGAGGCCTTCCATCAGGTCGAGTTCGTCCCTGGCGCCGGTGGCGTCGAGGTAGACGGCGGTTAGGGCGGTGGGCGGGATGCGCCTGATCCAGGCGTAGTTGACCATGTGCAGCCCCTTCCTGACGATCTCCATGCCCCCGCCGAACTCGCCGAAGGCCGAACCGTTGCCGACGATGCGGCCGGTCTCGCCGTTCGGCCCCCGCCCGCAGCAGTTGACCGAAGACCCAGCCGTGACGTTGACCCCGATCCCGTGCGAGGCGCCGGCCAGCAATCCGTTGAGGCCGTCGTTGACCACCTCGACCGGGCAGGACAGGCCGAGCCGGGCAATCGCTTCGAGATGCGGCTCCCGGTCGGAGGGGAAATCGTAACCGGCCACGCCGAAGCCCGCGCCGGCGATCTGTTCAGCCGTCACGTTGGCCGTTTGGCGGGCCTGCTCGAAGGCTTGCTGGAGGGCGTCCGCCAGGCCGTCGTAGCCGACCGTCTGGTGGTTGCCGCCCCAGGCTTTGCCGAAGCCGAGGCAGCGGCCGCTTTCGTCCGCGACCAGGGCGTGGGTTTTGGATGAGCCGACATCGAAACCGAGGAAATATTTCATAGTCGCTTCACTCGAATTGCGGCAGCCACCGGCGGTTCGTCGCCAGCATGTCGTCCAGGACAGCCTGGACCCTGTCTGCGCCGGGGCCGAGCGGGTGGGCCAGCAGGGCCTGGCGGGCGGCGCTGCGGTCGCCGAAGACGGCGGCCTGGACGGTGAGAAGCTCGTACCTCTTGACCGAGGCGATCAGTCCGAAGCAGGATTCAGGCAACGGGTCCGATCCGAGCGGGTGGACGCCGTGGCGGTCCACCCTGGCGGGCAGTTCCAGCACCCAGTCCGCCGGCCAATCCCGGACCGCGCCGTCGTTCCGCGCGTTGACGGTGTGGACCTGTCCCAGGTTGTTGAAGTGCGAGTTGATCAACTGGGCTGCCAGGGTCGAGTAATACGCGCCGCCGCGCTTCATCAGGCCGGCGGGAGGTGTGGTCAGGCCCGGGTCGGCGTACTGGCGCAGCAGGTCCTTTTCGATCTCCATCACTTCCTCGGCGCGGGAGGGCGGCCAGTTCTCCTGGGCCTTGAGCTTTTTGTCGGTGTAGTAGAAATATTGCAGGTAATAATTTGGGATCATGCCGAGCGTTTCGAGCGTGCGGGGGTCCCATTCGGGATTTTCTTCCTGCTTCACCATCTCGACGAACGCCGGGAAAAGCTGCGGCCAGATGTCCTCGCCGTCGAGTTCGAAGCCGAAGTGCCAGGTGAGGTGGTTGAGGCCGAGGGTTTTCAGCATGGCCCGCTCCTCGCCGATCTCCTGGCCGGTGAACTTCGCAAGGTTTTCCAGGATTTTCATTTTCGTGGTGATTCCCACGTTGCAAACACCCACAGCCGGGACCTCCGGGGCGTGGCGGGTGAGGGCTTCGGTGACCAGCCCGGCCGGGTTGGTGAAGTTGAGCAGCAGCGCGCCCGGGGCGGCTTCACGGATGTCCCCGGCGATGTCGAGAATGACCGGGATCGTCCGCAGGGCTTTGGCCATGCCGCCCACGCCGGTGGTCTCCTGCCCGATCAGGCCGTGACGCCGGCCCAGGTACTCGTCGCCGCGCCGGGCGGGCATCATCCCGACCCGCAACTGGGTGATGACGTAAGAGGCTTCCGCAACCGCTTCGCGCCGGTCCGTCGAGAGGATCACCTCGAACGACCCGCCCTTCGCTTCGACCATGCGCCGGGCGAACCCGCCGACGATGTCGAGCCGTTCCCGGTCAACGTCCATCAACCAGAGTTCTTCGAGAGGCAGGCGGCCGGCGCTGGCGAGGAAGCCGTCCACCAGTTCGGGCGTATAGGTCGAGCCGCCTCCGATGACAGTGATTTTCATAAATTATTCCGATTCGGGTGTGGGGGTGTCGTAACTCACTTCGACCTTCACGGTCGTCCCGTGACCGGGCGCGCTCTCGATCAAAAGTTTCCCGCCGATCATTTCGGCCCTTTCCCGCATCCCGAACAATCCCAAATGCCCGCTGGCAGGGACGTTTTCGGGACTGAAGCCCTTCCCGTTATCCTCGATGATCATGACCAGGCTGTCCTCCTGCATCGTCAGCAGCACGTCCACCCGCGCGGCGTTGGCGTGGCGGACGATGTTGGTCATCGCTTCCTGGACGATCCGGTACAGGACGGTTTCGACGATTGGCGGCAGGCGCTTCTTCAACTCACCGGACTTGAAGCTGACCCTGATCCCCTGCTTTTCTCCCACCGATTCGACGTGCTGCCGGATGGCCGCGATCAGGCCCAGGTGGTCCAGGCTCGCCGGGCGCAGGGCGGATGCCAGGCGGTGGAGGTTCTCCTGGATCTCGTCCACCGAATCCTCCATCTCGGAAACTTTCTTGAATACCAGGTCCGGTTGGGAGGCATTCTTCAACAGCAGGTGCAAGTCGAGTTTCATCGAGGTCAGGATCTGCCCGGCCTCGTCGTGCAGTTCGCGGGCGATCAACTGCCGCTCACTCTCTTGGATGGTCACCAGCCGGTGGGACAGGGATTGGAGGCGTTTGCGGCTCAATTTGATCTGGTATTCGCTCTCCTTGAGCAGGGTGATGTCGTGGCGGATCCCCAGCTTTGAAATGCTGCCGTCCGCTTGCAGGATGGGCGTATCAATCAATTCGTAGACCTTGCCGTTGGTCGGCGAGGTCCATTCCGAGCGGATGACTTCCCCTCGGACCACTCTCCCGACCACGCACCAGGGACAGATCCTTTCGAGACCGTGCAGGTACTGGTAACATTTGCCGCCGCTGGTCTGTCCGTATTCCTTTTCGATCGCCGGGTTGACGTATTCGAGGTCGAATCCCTGGTTGACGATGTAAACGCCGTCGGACATGGTGTCGAGGATGTTTTTGAGCTTTGTGCGCTCCAGTTCGATCCTGGTTTCAGCCATTTTGCGTTCGGTGATGTCGGTCAGGATGTGCAGCCATTCCGTTTGCCCGTGGCCGGTTTCGAGGATTGGATGCACGACCACCTCGAACCATCTCTCGCCGATCTGCAATTCGGTCGTCTCGCGGCGCAGGCTCACCCTGGACCTCAGGATGGGGCAATGGGAGATCGGCGCGTCGGTGCCGTGGGCAATTTCCCAGCATTGGACGCCGATCATCTCCCGGCAAGGGCGCGCAAAGAGCTGCTCTGCCGCCTTGTTGGAGCGCAGGATGCGCTGGTCATGGCTGAGGATCCAGATCGCGTCGCTGGTGGAATCGAAGGTAGTCTGCCACTCCTGGGCCGAGCGGGCCAGTTCTTCTTCCATCTCTATCCGCTCGGTAATGTCTTTACTGTACAGGAAGGCCAGCCCCAATTCGGGAACGCCGTGAATGGTCCACAACAGGACCCGTTCGCCCAGCGGGGCTTCGTAAACCCGCCGGGAGGTCGCGGCGGCAATACAGGCGGAGAAGTCCACGGCGCGCAGTTCGGGGATCGCTTCGGCAACCTGCGTCCCGATTGCCAGCCCCAGTTCGGCCGCGGCCGGGTTGGCCATCCTGATCCGCCCGTCCGCATCCACCTGCAAGACCGCGTCCGGGTTAAGGGTGGGGAAGAGGGCCATTTCGCGGGCCTGCTCCTCGGCTTCCCCGCGCGCTTTGCGTTCCGCTTCCTCGTCTTGCTTGAGTTTGCGGAAGATCAGGTCATACGGGCGCACGAAGCCGGTCTCCACCACCGCCCGGTAGAGCAGGTAGAATGCGACGATCTTGAAGATGTGGCCGAGCAGGTTGGCCGTGTCGGTGACGCCCACGTAGGAGGTGAAGGCGAATTCGGCGGCCGCAGAGGCAGTGATCGAAGCGGTCAACCAGCCCAACACGGTGGAATCGAACTCGCTCCGGTTGTGCCACAGCAGGTAGGTGGCAGCGGCCAGGATGGCGATGATCACGTATTCGCTGGCAATTTTGAAGGGGGTCAGGCCGCTGCCGTCCACGTAAGCGGTCGGGAAGAAGCCGAGAAAGATGGATGCCAGCAGGGCGGCCGTGAGGGTCGCGAAGACTGCCAGGAGCACCCCCCGGCGGACGCGGCGCTGGAAGAGCAACGGCGCTGCCAGCAGGGTCAGGGCTTGCAGGTAGCGGGCGGCCAGCCAGAGCTGGGTGGGCAGGTTGGCGGAATAGCCGGTGAATATCCCCATCCCCTTATACGCCAGGGTATGGAGCAGGTCAATCAGGGCGATGAAGACGGCCCCAATCCCCAGGGTGGTGAGATAATTGTTTTTGACCAGGGGCGCGGAATTCCAGGCTACGATGAAAACCCCAAAGGCAACCACCACGCTGAACAACTCCGCCAGCGAGTGGAAGAGGAGGTACGAGTGCAGCCAGGTGAGCAAAATGCCGGCCAAGAGTGCCACGATGATCAAACCGTTGATGATCCGCCTGGGGCGCGCACTCAGCCTGGCAAGGAAGTTGGTTGGATGAAGTTGTTCGGCCATAAGCTTACCCTGGAGTCCCGTTTATTGGTTGAGTGTATTTTAGGCAATAACAGTCCAAAAAGTCAACTGGCTTTCGTCACATCCTTGTATTTACATTCGCCATAATTTTACAACCTATCGCTTTGTAATAAAAATTTGTGATTTCCATCATTTGACTAACAGGATTCATTGTGTTTTAATTTATTAGTGAAAACTTACACAATCTGTCTGGTCGGGCTGAGTTCACGGCAGGCCGTTGTCGTTGGCGGGGGGACGGTGGCTGCCCGGAAGGTGGAAGGATTGCTGGCTGCCGAGGCCCAGGTGACGGTCATCAGCCCTGCGCTTGTCCCGGAACTGCAAGCGCTGGTCGAGGCGGGGAAGGCCCGCCATATTGGGCGAGAATTTCGGGAAGGCGACCTGGAAGGCGCGTTCCTGGCGATCGCCGCCACCGATGACCCGCTGGTGAACCGCGCCGTTTGGGCCGAGGCTCAACAGGGCGGCTGCCTGGTCAACGTGGTGGATGATCCGGCGCACAGCAGTTTTATCATGCCGGCCATCCTGAAACGGGGCGAAATACAGATTGCGGTTTCGACCGGGGGGAGCAGCCCGGCGCTGGCCCGTCGTCTGCGCGAGCGACTGGAGGGCATGATCGGGCCGGAATACGGCGCGCTGGCCGAGATCATGGCCGAATTGCGCCCGGAACTCATTGCCGGATTTCCTCCCGGCAAGCCCCGCCTGGAGGCGGCGTTGCGCGTGGTCGATTCGGATATTTTGCGAGTCGTACAGCTCCACGGGAAAGATGCGGCGTTAACTTATGCGAGAAAACAATTACACCCGCGAAGTTGAACCTGATCCAGGTGGGATCGTCTACCTGGTCGGGGCAGGGCCTGGCGACCCCGGCCTTTTGACCCTGCGCGGCCTGGAATGCCTGCAAAAGGCCGATGTGGTCGTCCACGACCGGCTGGCCAACTCCCAATTGCTGGCCTGGGCGCCGCAGGCGGAATTGATAAATGTCGGCAAGCAGCCCAGCCATCACCCGGTGCCCCAGTCGCGGATCAACGCCATCCTTGTGGACGAAGCCCGGAAGGGTCGGAGCGTGGTGCGGCTCAAGGGCGGCGACCCGTTCGTGTTCGGGCGCGGCGGGGAGGAAGCCCAGGCCCTGGCCGAAGCGGGCATCCCGTTCGAGATCGTGCCCGGCGTGACCAGCGCCATCGCCGTCCCGGCTTACGCCGGTATCCCGGTCACGCAGCGGGGACTGGCGAGCAGCGTGGCCTTCATCACCGGCCATTGCGCCGGCTCCGAGCCGCTGAGCCTGAACTGGCAGGCGCTGGCCCAGGGCGTGGATACGCTGGTCTTCCTGATGGGCGTGCAAAACCTGGATTGTATCGCTGCCTCACTGATCGAAGCCGGCCGGTCCCCCGGAACCCCCGTGGCATTGGTCGAGCAGGGGACGCTGCCGGGGCAAAGGACCGTGGTGGGCACCCTGGTGGATATCGTCGAAAAAGCTGTGGATGTCAGGCCTCCCGCGATCATCGTCGTCGGGGAAGTGGTCGGGTTGAGCGCCGCGCTGGAATGGTTCAGGCCGGACCGGGAACCTGTGCTGGCGGGGTGACGAGGTGATTCGGGCATGACGCGCGCACTGGTCACCGGCGGGACGGGTTTCATCGGCTCGAACATCGCCTTGCGGCTGGTCGAACGCCACTGGGAGGTGCGCATCCTGGAACGGCCCGGGGCCTCGCGGGAACTGCTGGAGGGCGGGCCGTTCGAATTCGTGCGCGGCGACGTGCTGGAGCCGGAGACCTTGCCGCTCGCAATGGAAGGGATGGATGTGGTCTTCCACGCCGCGGGGGTGGTGGATTATTGGCGGCAGGGCGTGGAGCGGATGTACCGGGTCAACGTGGAGGGGACGCGGAATATAATGGAAGCAGGCCTGAGGTCCGGGGTGGATCGGGTGGTCCACGTCAGCTCGAGCGCGGCTCTGGGCATCCATCCCAACGAACTCGTGGATGAGTCCTATACGTTCAATGTCAAGCCGGAGCGTTTCGTTTATGGGCACAGCAAGCACCTGGCCGAGGAGATTGCTTTTGAATATGTCAGGAAAGGGCTGCCGGTGGTGATCGTCAACCCGACCACGGTGATCGGGCCGCGCGACGTCCGCAAGGTGTCGAGCGGCATGGTGGTGGAGGTGGTCAAACATTGCGTGCCGCCGCTGATCCCGCCCGGCGGGATCAACATCGTGCCGATCTGCGACGCGGCCCAGGGGACGATCGAGGCCGCCGTCAAGGGGCGGGTGGGGGAACGGTACATTTTGGGCGGGGAGAATATGTCGCACTTGCAAATTTACCAGACGATTGCGAACGTGGTCGGCTGCGGGATGAAGCTGAAGGCCATGCCGCGCTGGCAGGTGTCGCTGATCGCCGGGCTGACGGATATGCTCCAGCCCCAGACCAGCGGCCCGGTCCCCTTGACCGGGACGCGGCTGCGGCTCGAAGCCCAATTCTTCTACAACGAAACGACCAAGGCCCGCTCCACCTTCGACATGCCGCAGACGCCGCTGAGGGTGACGATCGGCCGGACTTACGAATGGTACGAGGCCATGGGGGAGTTCGAGGGGATAAAACAGGAACTCGAAGCCGACGGCACCTGTAAATATTGCAAGCGCACCCGTTATTGCGCCTGGCCGCCCCCGGCGACGAGGGCCACCACCGGGGTGAAAGTGAGCGGACATGAAGATCCTTGAAACCCTGCAAAATGCCTGGCGCGGGAGGATCCAAAAATGGACCGACCGCATCCTGTTGCAAAAATGGTTCGACATCGGCTTGCGCGCCAAGATGTCTGCCCTGGTCACGATCGGCCTGTTGGGGTTGATCGCCATTTTCGCCTTTATCGCCATCACCAATGCCCGCCAGACGACCCAGCAGTTGCTCAACGAACACGTGCTGCGGGCGCGCATCCTGGCCGAGAGCCTGGATTCGAACATCAGCCATGTGGCCGGGATGCTCACCATCCTGTCGTCCCGGATTGACATGGACAACCCCCAGGCTGAGCTGCAAAAATGGGAGGAAATTTTTTCGCAGGATTTTCACCCGGTACGCGGCATCTATTTATTCGACTCCAGCGATCATTTGGTCACCGCGACGGCCGCCGCGCCGGATTTTGATTGGGAGGATATCCTGCCGATCCAAAAAGCGGGCGGCGGCGCTTCGCGCACCATTTCGATTGACGGCGTGCCGCGACCCTATGCGGTTATCGCTGTGCCCGTCTTCGGAGGCCAAAATCATGATCCCGGCGGGACCCTGGTTGCCGTGCTGGACCTTTCGAACCCGGAGATCTTCGTCTCTGCCGGTTCGCTGGAACTGGAGCATGGCGGAACCTTGCAGATCCTGGACGAGCGGGGACAGGTCCTGGTCAGCACCCACCCGGACCGGGAGCTTACACCCGAGACGGTGGAAAAGATCACCGGCCAGTTTTTTTCGCAAGACCAGCCCACCTTCGAAGCCTGCCTCGGCTGCGCCACGAACGGCCTGGAGACGGGCACCATCATTGCTTTCGCTTCGCTGACCGAGGCCCATTGGGGCGTGCTGATCTGGCACGATTCGCAGGAATTGTTCGCCCCCGTCTGGAGGATCGGGTTCCAGACCGCGATCCTGGGCCTGCTGGCCATGTTGGGAGCCTTGGTCCTGGTCGTGCTGACCACCCGCAGCGTGATCGCCCCCGTGCAAACCCTGACGGATGCCACCCAAAAGATCGGCGAGGTCCAGTTCGATTCGTCCACCTTGAAGCTGGTCGAATGCACCTTGTCCACGACCCTGGCAAAGACGGCCGTCCGCCGCCGGGATGAGATCGGGGCGCTCGCCAACAGTTTCATCACCATGTGTACCCGCTTGCAGCTCTCCATGGAGGAGATCCAATCCTGGAACCGGGAACTGGATGCCCGGGTCCAGGCCCGCACCCAGCAATTGTCCATTTTGAATGCGGTCGCTTTGACGGTCAACCAGTCCCTCGACCTGGAGGAGATCCTCAACCGCGCCCTGGACGAAGTGCTGCAACTGACGGGGATAGACGTTGTGGCGATCTTCCTGCAAAACATGGCCCGCGGCCAACTGGAACTGAAAGCTTATCGCGGGCTTTCCGAGGAAGCGGCCTGCCTGGCGTACCAGGTCGGCCTGCTTGACAGCTCCTGCGGCGGGGTGCTGGAACTCGGCCGGACGATCGTCGTGCCAGACATCTCGTCGTATCGCGGGCGGGGCGCGCGCTCGCTGCAACGGGAGCACATCACCTCCCTGGTTCACGTGCCGTTGATGACCAAAGGCTGGGCTTTAGGCAGCATGTGCATCGGCACGCGCAAGCCTGCCCACTTCAACGACGACGAACAAAGGCTGCTCATTGCTATCGGGAACCAGATCGCCATCGCGGTCGAAAACGCCCGCCTGTACGCCGACGTGCAGCGCAGGGAACGGGTGCGCGGCGAGCTGTTCAAGAAGGCCCTGGCGGCCCAGGAAGATGAGCGCAAACGCATCGCCCGCGAACTGCACGACGAGGTCAGCCAATCCCTGACGGCCCTGCTCTACGACGCCGAAGACGGGCTGGAGCTGGAGCAGCTCCCCGGCATCAAGAAGCGGCTGCAAACCATCTGCGACCTGACCCAGCACACGTTGAACAACATCCACAAACTCATGTTCGACCTGCGCCCTTCGATGCTGGACCAGCTGGGGCTGGTCCCGGCAGTGCGCTGGCTGGCTGAAACCCGGCTGGAATCCAGGGGCGTGCGGGTCAGCGTCAGTTCGGAACCCGACCCGGACCTGTCACCGGGCGAGGCCGACGAGCAGCGCCTCTCACCCGAAATCGAAACGGCGCTCTACCGGGTGATCCAGGAGGCGATCAACAACATCGCCCGCCACGCCGCCGCCCGGAACGTGGAGATCAGCCTGTCTTTGAACGATGGGACTGCCACCGTCAACATCACCGATGACGGGATCGGCTTCGACCTGGCAGAAATAAGCCTGGGGACGATCAGGGACATTGACAGCGAAGACTTTCAATTGTCCGAAAATACGCGCGGGCTGGGGCTGCTGGGGATGCAGGAACGGATCGAATTGCTGGGCGGGGAACTGGAGATCGTTTCCGCCCCCGGCAGCGGGACCCAGGTCCGCATCCGGGTCCCGATCCGGGAAAGGAGCATCATCTATGATTAGAGTCCTGGTCGTGGACGACCACGCCATCCTGCGGGACGGGATCCGCTCGCTGCTCGAAAGCCAGGAGGATATCATCGTGGTCGGCGAGGCAGGCGACGGGTCGGAGGCGCTCGAATACACCGCCAAACTGCTGCCCGACGTGGTGCTGATGGACATCTCCATGCCGAAGGTCAGCGGCCTGGAAGCGACCCGGATGATCAAGGAACGCCATCCCCAGGTCAAGGTGTTGATCCTGACCCAGCACGACAACCGCGAATACATCGCCCCGGCCCTGGCGGCAGGCGCTTCGGGGTATGTGTTGAAACGTTCCGGCAGGCGCGAATTGCTCAACGCCCTGCGGCAAGTCTACGAGCAGGGAGCCTTTATCGGCGGCAACATTGCCCGGGAAGTGTTGCAGGAGTATTCCCAGGACAGCCCTGAAAGCCGGGATGAGGAACATCACCTGACCGAGCGCGAACGCCAGGTGCTCAAGCTGCTGGTGGAGGGGAAGAGCAACAAGGAAGTGGCCCTGCTGCTGGGGATCAGCCCCAAGACGGTCTCGGTGCATCGCACGAACCTCATGTCGAAGCTGGAGGTTCAGAACATGGTCGAGTTGATCCGTTTCGCGACCGACAACCCCCTGGTTCCGCTGCCCGGTTCCGGTTGATCGAAATCACAATACCTTTCAAGGAGAACACTATGACAGACATCCAATTGAACTTTGTGCAAATCCCGGCTTCCGAGTTCATCATGGGCAGCCGGCGGTCGGATGACCGGGAAGCTCACAACGACGAGTTGCCCGCCTCCGTGCTGCAAGTGAGCGATTATTTCATTATGAAATATCCGGTAACCAACGCCCAATACCAGCGCTTCGTCCAGGCCACCGGCTGCCGCCCCCCGCTCTTCTGGCCGGGCGGCGTTTACCCGGCCGACAAGGCCGACCACCCGGTGGTTGGCGTCTCGTATTACGATGCCCTGGCTTTTTGCGCCTGGGCGGGCCGGGTGACGGGCCTGCCCATCCGCTTGCCGACCGAGCCGGAATGGGAAAAAGCCGCCCGCGGCCCGCAGCCCCGGCTGTTCGCCTGGGGCAAAGAATGGGATAAAGGCCTGTGCAATACCCGCGAAGAGGATCTTGGCGGGACGACCCCCGTGGACCGTTTTTCCCCTCAAGGCGACAGCCCCTACGGGATCGCCGACATGGGCGGCAACGTGCAGGAATGGTGCTCGTCCCTGTTTGGCCCCTACCCGTATGACCCGGCAGACGGCCGCGAAGCCCACGTGTATGATTTGCAGGCGGAGGACCTGCTGCCCAAACTGCTGGAAACCGGCTGCACCTCCCTGCCCGAATCGGACGAGGCCTCGCTGGGTAAATCGGTGCTGCGCGGCGGGTCGTGGCGCGAGTCGAAGTTCCAGGCCCGCTGCGCCTACCGCAGTTGGGCCGCCCCGATGCACCGCAGCGACGATACCGGCTTCCGCTGCTGCTACGAACCGCGAAAAGATGGCTAGAAGAACAGGCTGGCAATCCCCCAGCCGATGACCGCGACCACAAAGGTCGCCAACCCGATGGCCTGCATGGACAGCAGCACGAGCACAACGCGGCGCTGGTCGGGGCGCAGTTTCAGGTAGTAGCGATCCAGGAACCACTTGATGAGCCGGCGTCCCCGGCCGCGCAACTCGCTGTAACGCTTGATGTTGGTCAGCCACTCCCCGATCACCTGGCGCACGGTGGGGAGGAAGTTCTCGCCCCCCAGGTTTTCGTCGCAGAACACCTCTTCGTAGTGGACGCGCGTGCCCAGGGGGATGCTCTGGAAGCGCCAGGTCACGATGGTCTTGCAATCGTTGTCCAGGTGGTAACTGAATTTGAAGGGGGGCTGGTACTCTTCGATGAAATATTCCTGCTCGGTCGGGATTTCCGCCTCCGGCCCCTGCCGGTCCCCGGTCGCGGGTTGCGGGGAGATGCCGGACGCCGCGGGCTGGCTCTGCCCCAGTTTTAGCGCCAGCACCTGGGCCAATCCCGCCAGGGCGCTCTGGGATGCGTTCAACGTCCCATGCGACAGGCCGAACGGCGCGCCGCTCAAAATCCGGACCCGGTAGCTGCTCCCCGGCTCCGGGAAGTTTGGCGAGACCTCCAGCAGGCGGCTCAGCCCCCACAACGGGCTGAGCTGCATCCGTTTTTCGAGGTTGGCCACCGTAGCGAAAACCTCCCCGCAGGGCGCTTCGACATCAATCAGGTTCGTGACTTTTTGCATGATCCCATTTTACCCCCTTCGCATTGCCCCGCAAAGCCGATCCCGGCCGGGACTCATTTCCCGATATGTTTCAGGGACGGGTAATCCGAAAAATGGCGCTCCACCGACTGGGCGGCCTGTCCTGTGGCTTGCAAGACCAAAAGGATGACGGCTTCTTCCCCGCTCACATTGCGCCACAAATGGGGCAGGTGGGCTTCGAACAGCAGGAAGTCTCCTTTTTCGAGGGGATAGATCCGGCCGTCAATCAAATACTCCACATTGCCTGACAGGCAATAGACCAGTTCGTGGCCGGTATGCACCACCTGCCTTTCGCCGCTCCCTGAGTTGGGTTCCAGCGTGACCAGGAAAGGCTCCATCTCCTGGTAGTTCAATTTCCCGTCCAGCCCCTCGATGTTTACCCCTTTGCTGCTGATGGCCGGACGGTTGCCCGCCTTGACGTGTAACACCTGCGCCGGCGCGTGGTCATCGAAAAAATAACTCATCTTGACATTGAGCGCTGCTGCCAGGTTTTGTAGCGTGGAGACGCTGGGGGAGTTTTCGTCCCGCTCGATCAGGCTCACTGCATTGGTCGAAATGCCTGCGCGTTGAGACAGCTCGCGTTGCGATAATCCCCGTTCTTCCCGAACCGCGCGCAATTTGCTTCCCACCGATCCTTTGTTTTCCATGTCGGCTTCCTTTCCAGATTAAGGTGATTCTAGCCTGTTTCTGCCCGCTTGACAAACCAGTCGGGTGTTGTTCTGGAAAACAACCCCCCGAAATCTAATTATTATACAATTTGATTGGTTAAATCTCTGTGTTTACTCAAGTATTTAACCAAAATACTTTACAATCATCAATTTATTTAGTATAATGGGTCAAGCATATCGAACAAATCGAGTTGACCCAAAAACCATGACTTCCCCCGAAACCTGGCGCACTGTCGGGAACAAGATCCGCTACCTGAGAAAATCCACCGGGCTGACGCTCAGGCAACTGGCGCGGGGCTGCGGGCTTTCTGCCAACACCATCAGCCTGGTCGAACGCAGCGAAGTCGCGCCCAACATCGAGACCCTGTGCAAGATCGCGAACGCCCTGGGCGTTTCTCCCAGTTCGCTCTTCCTGGAAGTCTGCAAACCGGCAGTGGTATTGCAGCGGGCCAACGAGTCCGGCCTGGCCGGGGACCCTGCCGAACGCGCGGTCCAGCTCCTGGTCGCCGTGCCGGGAGCAGCGAGCTGCGCGCCGAACATCCCCAGGCCCGGCGCTGATGCGCCGCCGCCAGGGCGCCACTCCATCCTCTGCCTTTGCGGCCAGGTCGAGCTTGAGTTGAATGGACAGACGTATGCGCTAAATCCCGGAGACAGCCTGGCTTTCACCTGCGATACTTTCCATCGTTGGCGCAGTTCAGGCGACGCGACAGGCATTGCCGTAATGATCCTGCCTCCACCACCACTTCGGGAAGAACCGGACAGGCAACAGATATGACGAACACGCTCCCCTCCCTCCAGCCGTATCCATTTCACATCGAGCCATCCGCAGTCCCGGATTTCGACCGGCGGGCGGAAAAATTCCTGGCGGCCTTTGCCGCCATCCTGAGCCACAGCAATTACCGCTTCCTGGTCGAACTGTATGCCAGGGTCACGGCCCGGTGCGGACGTTGCGCGGCGAGCTGCCAGGTTTACCAGGCATCGTCCGATCCGCGGGATGTGCCTTGCTACCGGACCGGCCTGCTGCTGGATGTCTATCGGCAGCATTTTTCGGGCAGGTGGCTCGACCGTTTGGTATCCGGGAACAGCCTGGGCAATGACAAAATTGACGAAATGGCCGAACTCTTTTACCGCTGTACGGCTTGCCGCCGCTGCTCGCTGGATTGCCCGCTGGGTATTGACCACGGCTTGATGGCCCGCTTGGGCCGCTACGTGCTGAGCGAAGCGGGCATCGCCCCAAAGGGGCTGGTGGTATCGGTGCGGGAGCAGCTCGAAGGTCCGACCGGGAACACCTCGGCGATCCCGCTCCCAGCCCTCCTGGATAACCTCGAATTCCTGCAAGATGAGATTTCCGAGTCCAAAAATGAAGCGGTGAAATTTCCCGTAGACCAGGCAGGGGCGGAATACATCTTCTTCCCGGCGGTCAGTGATTACCTGATGGAAGCCGATACGCTCATGGGCAATGCGGCGGTCTTGCACGCCGCCGGCATTTCATGGACGATCGGCTCGCAGTATTACGACGGTATCAATTACGGCCTGTTCTACAACGACTGGGTCCTGGAACGCATCATCCAAAAACTGGTTGGGGAAGCCCACCGCCTGCAAGCCCGGAAGATCCTGGTCGGCGAATGCGGACACGCAGCCCGTTCGGCGCGCCAGTTCGTGCCGGCCTTTGCCAACGGCCGGGGGCTGCCGGTGGTCAGCATCCTGGAGTTGACCTGGCAGGCGCTCCGGGAGGGGAAGCTGCGGCTGAAGCAGGACGCCGTCACTGAACGGGTCACGTACCACGATCCGTGCAACATCGCCCGCTCAGGCTGGATCGTGGACCAGCCTCGCCGGTTGCTGCGCAGTTTCGTCGGGGATTTCGTCGAAATGCAGCCGCACGGCAGGGAAAATTACTGCTGCGGCGGGGGCGGCGGGCTGGTCTCGCTGGACGAAACTTACGATTTCCGTATGCGCGTTTCGGGCAAACTCAAAGCGGAGCAGATCCGGGCCAGCGGGGCGCAGATCGTCGCCACGCCTTGCGCGAATTGCAAGAAACAGCTCCGCGAACTGGTTGCGTATTACAAACTCCCGGTCCAGATCGTGGGCGTCCACGACCTGGTTTTGCGCGCTATCGAACTTTGAACCGTTCGACCCTTCGATGTGGAGGTCTCTTTCATTATGCCGACCTGGATGATCCTTGCCAAAGGCCCCGTTTTCCTTTTCGTGCTGGCGCTGGCGCTGCTTGGACTGCTGCGCCTGGTCCTGCTGACGACTTGGGATATCCTTGCAGCCGTCCGTCGCGCAGGCTTCCGGCAGCTCCCTTACCGGCAGGTTGCGCTCCAGACGGTCTCCTGGCTGGTCCCGTTCGGCAAACTGCACCGCAACCGGGCGGGATACAGCCTGGCCTCTTTCGGGCTGCATCTGAGCCTCCTGGCTGTATCGCTCTTCCTGCGCAACCACCTCGACATCCTGCGCGCCAATACCGGCCTGTCCTGGATGCCGCTTCCAAAACCCGCCCTGGACGCGCTGGCGCTGGCCGGGATCCTGGCGGCCGCGACGATTTTATTCCACCGGCTCTACGCCGCCGGTTCGCGGCGCTTGAGCACGACCGCCGATTACCTGCTGCTGCTCCTCATCCTGGGCCTGTTCGGCTCCGGCTACCTGGCCGGGCGCGCCTGGAACCCGATCCCCTACGACGGGCTGATGCTCTTCCACACCCTGGGCGGGATGGCGCTGGTGGCGCTCGTTCCTTTCACTAAAATTTCCCATTGCGTGCTCTTCCCGCTCATCCGCCTGGGGACCGAAGCAGGCTGGCACTTGACACCCCTGGGCGGCAGCCGGGTGGCGCAGGCCCTCCACGGCGCACAAGGGAGGAAGCTATGACCCGCACCCCGAAACAGGTCGGCCTGCTGGTTGACGTGACCCGCTGTACGGGCTGCAACCGCTGTGTGGAGGCTTGCGTCGAAGCGAACCGATTAGGCCCGGCGGAAGTCGCTCCCCAGCAATCGCCGGATGGCCTGTCGGCCCGGCGCTGGGCCTCGATCGTCGAAAGCCCGGAGGGCGGGTTCGTGCGAAAGTTCTGCCGTCACTGCCTCGAACCGGCCTGCGTCTCGGTCTGCCCGGTGGGCGCGATGTACCGCACGCCCGAAGGCGTGGTGCTGTACGACAGCCGGAAGTGTATGGGCTGCCGCTACTGCATGATGGCCTGCCCGTTCGGCATCCCGCGCTACGAGTGGGAGTCGTCCGCGCCGCTCGTCAGGAAATGCAGCCTGTGTTACGACCGCCTCAAGGACGGGGAGCTGCCCGCCTGCGTGGAGGCCTGCCCCGAAGGCGTATTGACTTTCGGCGAAAGGAGCGACTTGCTCATCCTGGCGCGCCGGCGTTTGCAGGAAGCCGCCCATCTCTACCTTCCGAAAATCTATGGGGAACATGAGATCGGCGGGGCGGCAGTGATGTACATTTCCCACGTCCCGCTGGATTTCCTGGGCTATCACGGGGAACCCGGCGAAGCGCCGATGCCCGAACTGACCTGGGACTGGCTGTCGAAGGTCCCGGCGGTGGCCCTGGGCGTCGCCGGGCTGATGACCGGCCTCCTGTGGATCATCGGGCGGCGGATCCAGGCGGAGGCCTCGCGCCAGGCGCGGCTGTCGGCTCGACCAACCGAGGAGCAAAAGTGAGCGAAACCACCCGTACCTGGGTCAAGGATGGGCTGTGGGCGGTCGTCTTTGCCGGGCTGGTCGCTTCCATCATCCGCTTTGCGGGCGGACTTGGGGCGGCCACCGGACTGAACGACTCGGCCCCGTGGGGGTTGTGGATCGCCTTCAAGCTGGTGTTCGTCGCCCTGGCGGGCGGCGGGTTCACCCTGGCGGCTATGGTCTACGTTTTTCGCCTGGAGCGCTACCGGCCCATCCTGCGCCGGGCGATCCTGGTCGCGTTGCTGGGCTACGGCTCCTTCATCGTCTCGCTCATTTTCGACCTGGGCCTGCCCTGGCACATCTACATGCCCGTCCTGAACTGGCAGCACCATTCGGTGATGTTCGAGATCGCCTGGTGCGTGATGTTGTATTTCTCGGTGCTGGTGCTGGAGTTTTCCCCGGTCATCCTGGAGCACCCGTGGTTCCGCCGCCCGTTGTTCGGGACGCTCCTCCGCTGGCTGCACCGCCTGACCCTGCCCCTGATCGTCGCCGGGATCGTGCTCTCGACCCTGCACCAATCCTCGCTGGGATCGCTGTTCCTGATCATGCCCCACCGGGTCCACCCGCTCTGGTACAGCCCGTGGCTCCCCTACCTGTTCTTCACCAGCGCCATCGCGGCCGGGATGACGGCCCTGATCGTGGAGGGATTCTTCGTCGAACGCTGGTTCGGGCGGGGCCTGGACCTGGACCTGCTGGCCCGGCTGGGGAGGGGAGCTGTCCTGCCCCTGGGCCTTTACCTGGCCCTGCGCCTGGGCGATCTCTGGCTGCGAGGCGTGTTGCCCGCCGCCCTGGACGGTTCCTGGCAAAGTTTCCTGTTCCTGGCTGAGATCGTGGCGGGAGGCTTCCTCCCCATCGTGCTGTTCAACTTCGGGAAGGTTCGCCGGAGCCGCGAGGGACTGCTGACCGGCGCGGCGCTGGTGATCCTGGGCATTGTGAGCCAGCGCATGTCGCTCAGCCTGTTCACCATGTACCGGGCGGAAGGCACGCGCTACGTCCCGTCGCTGGGAGAAACGCTGATCGCCTTTGCCATCCCGGCTGCGGCGGCGTTGCTGTACCTGCTTTTCGCCGAGACCCTGCCCCTTTTCGGGAAGCAGGCCCAGGGTCCGGGAAAGGAAGCGGCGGCAGTATCGCTCCCGGGAGCGGCTGCGTTTTCCATCCAGGATACGTGGGGACGGGGCGTGGCCGCCCGTCGCAGCGGGTTCGCCGTGATCGTGATCGCCCTCCTGTTGCCGGTCCTGTCGCTCAAAGCCCAGACCCCGGAAATCCCGGTAACGGCCGCGATGGGGTGGGAAGCGCTCACAATTGACGGGAACAGGTCCGGCTACGCGGTGAATTTTCCCCACCTTGAGCACCAGGAGCGGCTGGCGGACGGGAACGCCGGGGAAAGCGGCTGCCGGGATTGCCACCACCTGGACTTGCCGGGAGACAGGGCGACGGCCTGTTCGGCGTGCCACGCCGAATATTACCGGCCGGTTTCGATCTTCGACCACAATTTCCACCGGCAGACCCTGGGCGGGAACGGAAGCTGCCTGGAATGCCACGACCGGGAGGAGCACACCGCCCTGAGCGGGACGATTTGCCTGAACTGCCACGAGGACATGGTCCCGGGCGAGGGGCAGGCCGCCTTCAGCATGGCCGCGCTGCCTTACAAAGACGCCATGCACGGCCGCTGCCTCGGCTGCCACGAGCAGCAGGCGCTGGCGCAATCCAGGCCGGAACTGGCGCTTTGCAGCGCCTGCCATACCCTCACGGGCCAGTCACCCGTCTCATTTGACGATCGAGGAGGACCGCATGAAAAAGATAGGATTATGCACCCACTTTGCCCAAACCGACGACTGGGCGTTCGAGTTTGCGCTGGCCCTGGCGCGCAGGCAGGGCTGGCAGTTGACGATCTGCCACTGGCTGGACTCGCCCTACAACCTGCGCCGGGACGTGGTCTACCCGTCGCTGAACAGGGACGGCGAGCCACAGCCAGTTACGCCTGAACTGCTCACCCGGCTCGAACTGGAACTGCGCCAGGCTTACGACCCCAGGCTGGGGGATTTCACCGACGTTGCGTTCAAACTGTGCGAGGGCCTGTACCAGGTCGAACTGGCGCGCTGCTTCCGCCAGCACCTGCTGGACCTGGTGGTCATGGGCTACCGGGCTGACTGGCAAAGCGCGTCTGGCGAGCAGCCGCTGGAGGACTTCGCGGCCCATTTGAATCACCCCCTGGTCATCGTCGGGCCGGAGGGGCCGGACCGCTTCCTGCTGAACCAGGCTGCCCTGGCCTGGCTGGACGACCTGCAACTCCCGGAGGGCAGTTGGCGGGTCGCTGAACCGGCCGTGGCTTTATCCCGTTGATGGTTTCCGCACGCTAAATCCCCAGCATCTTGTAACAATGCCGGCAGGGGACGGGCGGAGGCGGCAGTTCGGCGGTTTCGTCCCGGCCGGCCATGTAGGTGAATATCGCCAGCGGGCTGCTGCTCACGTTGCGGCGTTCGAAAGCGGACGTGAAAGCCTGGCGGGCCTTGCCGGATAATACCTGCTCCAGGCTGCCGGAGACGTTCCCGAAAGAGATCGTGTCGAACGGCTGGGCCTCGCCGTGATAAAAGCGCGGGATGCGCCCCTGGACGGTCAACCCCAGGTAGACGCAGGGCGAGACCTCGCCGCGGTGGTTGATGTAGACCGTGTTGAGCGGGTCGGCGTCGCAGACCAGGGTGCGCGGCTCGGTTTGCAGCGGGTAGACCCGCAGAGGCAGGTCCAGCCGTTCGGCGTTTTGCCGGGCCTGAACGAGGATCGCAACGTCTTCATTCCGCGGCTGTTCGCCGAAGACGCGCATCCGGTCGAGGGCGGGGGAGGGGGCGTAGGTCAGGTTGGTCGCCACCATCTCGTCTGCGCCCAGGGAGGCGGCCAGCTCCACCAGCGCGGGGAATTCGTCCAGGTTGGCGCGGGTCATCAGGAAGTGCAGTTCCAGCCAGGGCTTATCCGTCCCGCGCCGTTTCTTGAGCGCCGCCAGCCGCTCGAAGTTCCGGCACAATTTGGAAAACTCGGAGTTCGTGCGCAGCGATTCGTGGATGGGGGCGGCCGTCCCGGCGAAGGAGACCGAGATCAGGTTCACGCCCAGGTCAAGCAAGCGCCGGTTCTGTTCGTCCTCCAGCCAGGAACCGTTGGTCGTAAATCCGGTGCGGCAGCCTTTGTCTTGGGCCAGGCCCAGCATCTCCCACAAGTCGGGATGCAGCATCGGTTCGCCCCAGCCCTGCAAATAGACCAGTTCGAATAAGCCCAGATGGGGCGCGATGGCGTCGCGGTACAGTTCCAGCGGCAGATCCCCCTCCACCCAGCGCCCGGACAGGGCATCGTGCGGGCAAAAGACGCAGCCCGTACTGCACCGGCTGGTGACTTCGATTTGCGCCACCCGGAAAGGGCGGCTTCCGGCGGGCGGTTTCCCGGCTTGCGGGAGCAGTTTCGGGAAGAAATTGCCGAGGTTCGAGAAGGGTGGGAGTTTCATCGGATGCCGTACAGGTCCTGGACCAATGCGAGGGTGTCGGCAAGGTCTTCGCCCGGCGAGGCCTCCCTCAGGCGGACGGTCGGTTCGTGGAGCAGCTTCGCGGCGATGGCTTTGCCCAGGGCCTGCACCAGGCGCTGCTGGCGCGGCGTCAACGGCCCCAACCGCCGCAGGGTTTGTTCGACTTCGCCCTGATAAATGGCCTCGGCCCTCTCGTGCAGCGCCCGGATGAGCGGCGCGCAGCGGCGGGCGGTGTACCAACGGCGAAAGCCGTCGAGTTCCTGATCCACGATGGCCTCCACCTCCCGGCAGACGGAGGCGGTCAGCGGGTGGCCGGTCTTGACCAGGGTGTCGAGGTCGTCAATGTTCGCCAGCCTCACGCCGGGGATCGAGGCGATTTCGGGGTCGGCGTCCCGCGGCACGGCCAAGTCCGCCACCAGCAGCGGACGCCCGCCCCGGGTCCGCTGCGCTTTCGCCACGGCTTCGGCGCGCAGGACGAGGTGCGGCGCGCCGGTCGAGCAGATTACGATGTCAGCTTGAGCCAGCACGTCGTCCAGGGCGTCGAAACGGACGGCCGTCCCGTTCAGGGTATGAGCCAGTTTTTGGGCTTTCTCGAAGGTGCGGTTGGCGACCAGGATGCAGCGCAGCCCCGCCCGGACCAGGGCACGGGCGGTGATCGAACTGATCTTTCCGGCTCCGACCAGCAGCGCGGTGCGCTCGTTTATCGGACCCAGGGCCTGCTCCGCCATTTCGACGACGATGCCTGCGACCGACACATTCCCCCGCCCGATCTCCGTTTCGGCGCGGGCGCGCTTCCCGGCCTGGAGCGCGCTGCGGAACAACGCCGACAGGAGCGGGCCGGTCGTCCCGGCAGCCTGGGCCATCTCGGCTGCGGCGCGCACCTGGCCCAGGATCTCGTTCTCGCCCAGGACGAGCGAATCCAGCCCGGCAGCCACCCGCATCAGGTGTTCGGCCGCGGCCTCGCCGCGCAGGACGTAGGTCATGCCGCTCAACTGCTCCAGGGGGAGCTTGGCGTGGCCGGAGATAAAGTCGAACAAACGTGTTTCGGCCAGGGCCGGATCGCGGGCGCAGAGATAGATTTCGGTGCGGTTGCAGGTGGACAGCAGGACGGCTTCCTCGATCCCCGCCGCGCCGCCGGTCAGGTTGGTCAAGGCTGCCGGGATGCGCTCCGGCCCGAAGGCCAGGCGCTCGCGCACTTCCACGGGGGCGGCCTTGTGGTTCAGCCCGATTGCCAGGAGCGGCATGGAAGGCGGGAGGGCCTGCATTACGGTTTCACCTGCTGGCGGGATTCGCGGTAAAGCCGCGCCCGGCGCACCAATCCCCCGGCCCACTCCGGCGCGCCGGCGGCATGCAGGTGGGTGTAGGAGGCGAGGACATTGCGGTAAAGGATGCCGTCGCGATTGTTGCCCAATCCGTTGCCGCGGGAAAGACGGTAAATGGTAATTGGTAATTTATTGGAAGAAGTCATGGATAGCCGGGAATTGTGGAATTCGTGCCCGCGCAGGACCGTGCCGGGCGGGAAGAAGGGATTCTCGTGATCCACTTCGGCGATGACGTAACCGTGTCCTTGCGGCTTGCCGGTCATCTCGATCTCGCAGGGTAGGGCGCCGGCCATTTCAGCCGATCGTTCACCCCAAATGATGCGCTGCGAGAGGTACATCAACCCGCCACATTCGGCGTAGACCGGCAGGTCGTTCTCTATCGCTTCCCGGATGGCGGCCCGGAGCGCGGTGTTGGCCGACAACTCGTCCATGAACATTTCGGGGAAGCCGCCGCCCAGGTAGAGCGCGTCCACGGGCGGGAGGGCGGGGTCGCGCAAGGCGTCGAAGAAGACCAGTTCGGCCCCGGCTTCTTCGAGGGTTTCCAGGTTTTCGGGGTAGTAAAAGGAAAAAGCCCGGTCACGCGGGACGCCGATCCTGACCGGCGGGGACTGGATTGCGGGCTGCGGAGTCTGCGATTGGCCCGGTTCGGGGAGGGGAGCCGCCGAACGGGCGATTTGCAGGACCAGGTCGAGGTCGAGGTAACGCTGGATGGCCTGTTGGCAGGCCGGGAGGGTGGAAAGCAGCGCTTCGTCCTCCCCGCGCGGAACCAGTCCCAGGTGGCGGTCGGGGAGGGCCAGGCTTTCGTCGCGGGGCAGAGATCCCAATACAGGTATGTGGCAATGGCTCTCGATGGCCTGGCGCAGGCGGGCCTCGTGCCGCCCGTGGGCGACGCGGTTGAGCACCATCCCGGCGATGGGCGTGCCCGGCTCGAAGGTCTGGCAGCCGTGGACGATGGCGGCGACGCTGCGCCCGGTGCGGGCGGCGTTGACCACCAGCAGGATGGGCGCTTCGAGGCTGCGGGCCAGGGCGGCCGTGCTGCCCAGGCCGGTCTCGTCGAAGGAGTCGAACAGGCCGTGGTTGCCTTCGATGAGACTCAGGTCGGCCTGCCGGGCGGGACGGGTGAAGGCTCGCAGGAGCGCGCCGGGCCGGTCGTGGAAGAACGGGTCGAGGGAGCGGCAGGCGCGTCCGGCAGCCTCGCCCAGCCAGGACGGGTCAATGTAGTCCGGCCCCTTCTTGAAGGGCTGGACGGCGAGTCCACGCGCCTTGAAAGCCGCGCACAGCCCCAGGGTCAGGGTGGTTTTCCCGCTGCGTCCCTGGGGGGCGGCGATGACCAGGCGGGGAAGATTTCTTTGCACTGCGGACTCCAAAGTCTCCAGACTTTGGACTTCCGAAGTCGAGGAACCTCGGACTCCAAAGTCTCCGGGCATTGGACTTCCGAAGTCGGGAGACTTCGGACTCCAAATAGTTATAGTTCGGTGATGGTCACTGCGCCGTCTTCGCAGGTCTCGCAGGACATACAGCCGATGCAGTCGTCCGGGCTGCCGGTGTACATGGCGTATTTCCTGCCGCCCTCCTCGACGATGGTGATCGCCTCTTGCGGGCAATTGTCCACGCAATCGCCGCAAGCCTTACATTTTTCGATGTCAATCGTGACGATGAACATGGGTCCTCCAAACGGTTGGACAAACTAGAATGAAAGCACCAAATCGGATCTCAAGCCTTGTTTGATCAAAAAACTGGGGCCGACCAGCGCTTCGACTTCTTCGATCAGATCTTCGGGGGTCATATTGCAGAGCTGCAAGGCGGCGTCGCAGACGTAGAAGCTGACGCCCAGCCCCAGGGCCTCGTCAATGAACTCCCGGATCGTGCGCCCGCCGTCTTTGGCGCGCAGATTTTCTGAGACGCCGCGCTTCAGGAGCTGCGGCGCTTGCAGGATGAAGCAGATCCCGGCCTCGGCCCCGGCTTTGGCGGCTTCCCCGGCGAACATGAACGGGGCCGGGCAGCGTTCGGGGTTGGCCGACCCGAAGGTGGCGACGACCAGGACTTTCTTGCCGGTGTATTCTTCGTTTGGTAGCAAAGTATCTCCTTTGCGGACTAAAGTCCGCGCTCCTGTTCAAACGTCCCGGATGGCTTTCCGACCGAGCCTTCGGGACGGCGCTTAAATTGCGGACTAAAGTCCGCACTCCTGGTTATCCCTCTCATTTGCCGGGCTTTTCGGCCAGACGATGGCGTTGGCGGTTAGTTCGCTCAGGTTCTGGATCTTGACCTTGAGCTTGTAGTGGCGTTTGACTTCATCCAGTTGGTCGAGGCAGTTGTGGCAGGAGGTGGCGACGATCTCCGCACCGGTCGCCAGGATTTGATCCGCTTTAGCCTTGCCGGCCGCCTTGCGTTCCCCGGCGAACTCGGTCATCGAGAGCATCCCGCCCCCGCCGCCGCAGCAATAATTTTCGACGCCGTGCGGTTCCATCTCGACGAAATCCATCACCGTGTGGCGCAGGATGTAACGCGGCTCCTCGATGATCCCGCCGTTGCGCACCTGGTTGCAGGGATCGTGGTACGTGACCCGCTTCGGATTGCGCGCCGGGTCGAGTTCGAATCGTCCCTCGCGAATGTATTGCGCCTGGAGTTCGACAAAGCTCTGGATCTTGAACGGATAACTGCGCCCGAGCCAGTTCTCCGCCTCCCAGCGCTGCGAGCGGAAGCCGTGCCCGCACTCGGCCATCACCAGCGTCTCGGCCCCCAGGCGGTTGACCGCCTTCTCCAGGTTGGCGGCGATCTGGCGGGCGGCCCCGTCGTCGCCGGAGAACAGGCCGTAATTGGTGGCGTCCCAGCTTTCGGTGCTGAGGGTCCAGTCTTCACCGGCGGCGTTGAAGATCTTGGCCGCCGCCTGGATCAGGTACGGGAAATATTTCACTTCCCGCGGGTTGAAGGTGTAGACCACGCGGGCGTTCTTCTTGTCGAACGGGATGGTGACGGTCGGATCGCCCAGCTCGCTCTGGAGTTCCTCTTCCATCCATTTAACGGTTTCGACGTAATCGTCCTCGGTCACGCCCATGTTGTTGCCGGTCTCGAGATGGACGTCCACCGTGGCTTTCAAGCCTTCGGGAGTCATGTCAATGGCGGTCAGCATGGCCCGGGCGGTGCGGACGATCTGACGCGTGTCCACGCCCATCGGACAGTTGATGACGCAGCGTCCGCACATGGTACAGGAGCCGAAGGCGGTCATCACCAGCCTTTCGACCAATTCCTGATCGAGGTCTGCCGCGCCGGACCAGCCGGGGGCTGCTCCCGCTATGGGATCGGACAGCTTGCGATAGAGTTTTCTCAGTTGCTCGGCCCGATAAGCAGGGACGTGCTCAGGTTTGGGGTTCGAAACGTAATAATGGCAGGAATCGGCGCAGATGCCGCAGCGCACGCAGACTTCCAGCGAGGCTTTCAGTTGGCGGTTGAGGCGCAGGCGCAGGACTTCGATGGCGAGGGCTTTTTTCTCGTCTGTCAGTTGGTAGCGTTCGTCGGTGAATTTGTCGGTGAACATGGAGCACCTCTATTCGGCGAATTTGCTTTTGGATTGGCCGAGCACGCCGCGATGGCCGTAGCCCATCCCGAAGAAGAATTTCGAGTAGAAAAAGTAAACGCAATGCCTGATCTTGCTGGCCGGGACGTAGGCTGCCAGGAGGCCCGTCACCACGTAAAAGGCAGGCAAGACCGGCGTCCAGAGCAGGGCCGCAAAGGCCAGCGCAATGAACAGGGAGGTCAGGAAGACCGAGGCGTAATCGTCCGGCAGGCTCAGCAGGCGCTCGTTGGGTCCGGCCAGGCGCATGGCGATCCCCGCCAAGCCGAAGAGCGCGCCGGGTCCCGTCACGGCCAGGGCCAGCCAGATGAGCAGGTCCGGGACCGCATCCAGCCAGGGACTGGCGATCAGCGCACCGAAGGCCATGAAAATGCCGAGGTGGAAGAAAATCCCGCGCAGGTAAGCGATCCAGTGGATGCGGGTGGATTCCTTCTCCCAGGGGGCCATGCCCAGGGTGAAGGCGAACAGGACGCCGCGGCCGGGGGAACCGCGCCCGCGGGCGAGGTCTTTCCTGAAGGGCCGGTTCATGATGTCCCGGAGCCGCAGGAGGATGCCCAGCAGCCCGAGGGCGATCCCGGCGAGGGCGAGGATGCGGGTGATGGCGAGAATGTCCATGATTGCCTCGTTTCTGAATTCGGAGTGCAGACTTCAGTCTGCTTCATGCGGACTAAAGTCTACTTGATGCGGACTGAAGTTTACTGAGAGCCTATCCGAAAAAGGAGTGCAAGCTTCAGCTTGCCTGTTCCCGGCGGACTGAATTTCCAGCAGACTGGATTTCCAGCGGACTGAAGTCCGCACTCCAGGAATTTTCGGATAGGTTCTTAATGTGGGCTGAAGTCCGCACACCGGGAGTGATATTTTCATTTCGTTGCAATGCGCTGTGCGGCTTCAAAAGCCTGCTGAAGAACAGCCTGCGCACCGGTTGTGTTCACTGAAAAAAGCGCCCGCGCCAGGTCGAGCAATGCGGATGCCGGGGCGAGCGAGTCGCCGCGCACGCGGGCGGCCAGCGCCATGCCCTGGGCCTTTTCGATGAGCGACCTGTCTTGGGAGGCGAGGGCTACGGCCTGCAAGGCGACGGCTTTGTCGGCTTCCCGGTCCATCCCGCCAACCAGGGACAGCGCGGCCTGCGAGTCTTTCCCCGCCAGCGAAACGGCCAGTTCGACCAGCGGGTACTTGTCGCCCAGGTCAGCGGCCAACTGGCTGGCGGATTCGTAGTCGCCGAGGGCGGTCAGCGCCTGGATTTTGTAGTAGGGCGACGAGATCAATTCCACCAAAGCCGCCTCCCCCGTCTGGCGGACGATTTCGCGCAGGGCCAGGTCGCGGTAGAGCGGGATGGAGACCTGGGCGGCGGCCTCGGCGTTGCCCCAGGCGGCGGCGATGGCGGACCGGGCGCGGGCTTGTTCATAGGGATCGAGGATGTGGTCCGTGGCGACCCAGGCGGAGGGATACTCGCCCATCCGCAGCAAGGCGCAGGCGCGGGCCTCGGGATAGGCCGGTTCGATCCGGTTGACGAGCGACGCATCCCCGGACGCGGCGGCCAGGTCGCCCAGGGCGTAGGCCAGCGGCGCGCCGGTCACGTCTTCCAGGGCGGACAGGGCCTCGTCGAAGATGGCGGACTTGCCCGAGGCGGCCGCGATCTCGCCCAGGGCGCGCGCCTGCCGGACCGGGTCTTCGATCTGGCGGGCGGCTTCGAGGGCGCGTGTAAACAGGGACGGGGTATGGATGAGGACGGCCAGCTCGCGGAAGGTCCAGGAGCGGACGGCCGGATCGGCGATTATTGCGGCGGTGGGCGATGCCTGCGCCGGATCCACTTTTGCCCAGGCCAGGGACAGGCCGCGCAGTTGCAGGTCGCGGTAGATGCCGGTCTGGTTTTCGAGGCGGGACTGTTCGGCCTGCAAAAGCGCCGCAGCTTGGGCCGGGTCGAGGGCGTTCATTTCGACGGCGACGAGCGGGACAGCCCAGGCCCGGGCCCGGGCGGCGTTCAGGTCGGCGGCGATCAGGGCGGCGGATTCCATTTCGACTTTTGTCCCGACCGTGACTTCCTGGACGGCCAGGCTCTGGCCCCAGAGGGCTTCTTCGTTCTGACGGGCGGTCTCCAGCGAGACGAGCGATTCGTCGAGAATACTTTGGGCCTGGGCTGGGTCTACTTCGCGCCAGGCGGAACCTGTTTGGGCCAGCATCCAGGCGCGGGCCTGGGCGCGGTCGGCGGCGTCGGCGGCCCGCTGGGCGGTATCGAGGGTCGTCTGGGCCTCCTGCTGCTCCGCGGTGGTCATCACCACTTCGGCAGCCGGGACGCGGAAGACGGGCAGGGCGAAGAAGACCAGCACGGCCAGCACGAAGGTGAAGCGCCAGAACGACGCCCAGGATTTGCTGAGCATCCCGGCCCGCACGGCGCGGGTGTTGTACAGTCCCCAGGCCAGCGAGCCGAGCACGATCAAGGTGGCGATCCCGGCGTAGAGCAGGACCGTGCGCCGTTTGGCGGCTTCGGCCATGTCGTTCAGGGTGGTGTAGACCTTGTTCAACTGGTAACGCGTCGTCTGCGCTTCGCTGACGAAGGCCTCCAGGCTGGTGATGGGCGCGTCCAGCAGGCGGCTGTAACGCTGGGTGTAATCGTCCAGGCGGGACTGGGCCTTTGCGGGGAGCGGGCCGACTTCCGCTTCGGCGCGGGCGATCATCAGCAGCAGGCGTTCGGTGTAATAAAGTTCCTCGTGGATTTTCGCCGCTGCCGGGCAGGGACTGTCCGCCTCGCGGGCGATGCCCCCCGTCCATTGTGTGACGGTGGCGAGGCGCGGGTCATCGGCCAGGTGGCAGGAAACGCAGTAGTTTCCGGGGACGAGAGTTGGCCCATCGGTTCCGGCGGGCAGGCCCAGGGTCCCGCGCGAGGCGGAAACCGTCGAAACGGTGAAAACCAGGAGGGCGAGAAAAGCCAGGACGGGGATCGCTATCCGTTTCATGCGTCTACACTCACAGTTCCTTCTTCGGGAGCCGGTTCGATATCTTTGCCCGCCGACACGATCCAGCGGGTCAGGTAGTAATAGATCGTGCAGGCCCCGCCGACCACGAGGAGCACGACCACCCCGCCGGGTCCGGCGTTGTCGAAAAATGCGTGGATCAGGCCGCCAATATCCATCTTATTCTCCTCTCAATCTCCTGTGACTGCGGGCGAGACTTGCGCGGCGTGGGCGTGGCCGGGGAGTTCCTGGGCCGTTTCCCAAATGGGGACGATGGGGAAGAAGCGGGTGAAGACCGCGTAGAGCAGGGCCATCCCGGCGAAGCAGGCGACCGTGATCAGGATCTCGGGCAGGGCCGGCAGGTAGCTGCCCTGGCCCATGACGGTCAACATGCGCGGGCTGACCTCGGTCGGGATGATGACGATGTAGCGTTCGAGCCACATGCCGAGGTTGACCAGCACGCAGGCGAAGACCATCCAGCCGACGTTGTTCCTGCCCTTGAAGAGGAAGACCAGCAGCGGGATGCCGAAGACGAGGGCGGCCATGCCCCAGAAGATCGTTGCATACGTGCCGCTGAACTTGTCGGTCAGGACGACCATTTCCTCGGTCATGCTGCTGTAGCCGATGGTCAGGTGTTCGGCGATCATCATGTACAGCCAGCCGAGGACGAAGGTGATCAGCAGTTTCCGCAGCGAGTTGAACAAGCCGAGGTGCAGGACTTTTTCCAGCTTATAGACTTTGCGCAGCAGGGCCAGGACGATGACCACGGCTGCCGTGCCCGAAAGGATCGCGCCGAGCAGGAAGAACGGCCCGATCAGGGCGGTGTGCCAGCCGGGCTGGACGGTCATGCCGAACAGCCACGAGACGACGGTATGCACGGTGACGACCAGCATGGTCATGAAAACGGCCATGCCATCGAGGACTTTTTCGAGGCGCTGGTACTGCTCCGGGCTGTGGTTCCAGCCCAGGGCCAGGAGCTCGTACATGCGGCGCTGCCAGCGCGGCGCGTCGGTCAGGCGGTCGCGGCACAGGGCGATGTCGGGGATGAGGGAAAGGTAGAAGAAGACGATGCTGGAGAGCATGTACAGGCTGACGGCGGTCACGTCCCACAGGATCGGCGACTGGTAGCGCCCGTAGAAAAGCAGGTTGAAGATGCGTTCCGGGTGGCCCATGTCAATGATGATCGAACCCGCGCCGAAGGGCAGGCTGAAGAGGGTGATGGCCTCGGCGGCCCGAGTCAGCGGGGCGCGCCAGCTTTGCCCGGCGATGCGCAGGATGGCCGAGATGAACGTCCCGGAGTGGGCCAGGCCGATGAAAAAGACGAAGTTGGTGATGTACACGCCCCAATAGACCGGGCGGTTCATGCCGGTGATGCCCAGGCCCTCGATGAACTGCCAGGTCCAGGCTCCCGCTCCGGCCAGCAGCAGGGCAAGCAGCGCGCCCCACAACAAATAGTCGCCGGTGGACACTTTCCGCACCGGGGCAAGGATCGCTTTCAGGTGGTGGTTTTTGGGTTCCATGGTCGTCATCCCTGCTTGAGGTAGAAGACTTTCGGCTGCGTGCCCAGCTCCTCGAACATGCGGAAGGCTCGCGGGCTGTGGGCCAGCTTCGAGACCAGGCTGTCGGGGTCGTCCAGGTCGCCGAAGTAACGGGCGTGCCCGGTACAGGTCTGCACGCAAGCCGGGACGTAGTCGGTGGCCTGGAAGGTGCGGCCCTCGGCTTCGGCGGTCTCACGCGCCTTGCGCAGCCGCTGGACGCAGAAGGTACATTTCTCGACCACGCCTTTGGGCCGCGGCTGGACTTCCGGTTCCGGGTTCAGGTGGGCTTTCAGGTCCTCCGGCCATTCGGGGGCGAACCAATTGAAGTAGCGCACGGCATACGGGCAGGCCACGGTACACATGCGGCAGCCGATACAGCGGTCGTAGTCCACCAGCACCAGGCCCTCTTCGTTCTTGTAGGTCGCCTGCACCGGGCAGACTTTGATGCAGGCCGGGTTGTCACAGTGCATACACGGACGCGGCAGCATCGTGGCCTTCACGTTGGGGTATTCACCCTCGACGAACGGCAGGACTTCGTTCCACAGGATGGCGCGTCCCATCCCGGCCTGGTCCTTCCCGGCGGGGGGCGTGTTGTTTTCCATGCGGCAGGCTGCGGTGCAGCTCTGGCAGGCAAAGCATTTGTCCAGGTCAATCACCATTCCCCAGCGGGGCATGTTCTACCTCCATTGTTGTTGCGAGCGCTGGTCGAGTAGCTGGCGATCTTCCAGCGTATCGAGACCGGGCGAAGCAATCTCCTGTTTTCCAGTGTCACTGCGAGGTATGAAGCAGTCTCCTCGGAATTGTGAGATTGCTTCGCTGCGCTCGCAATGACAGTAAGTTAGTTGAACATCTCTCAAACCGGGTAAACCCGCACCCGCGTCGGCCCTGAGACGGCCAGCCCGGTCAGCGGTTCGCTCGTGATCTCGGCCAGGGCATTGGGATTGGCGCCCACCACCATCGCCTCGGCGGACTTGCGGCCCCAGCGGACGAAGGTGTGATGTCCCTGGCCGGGCGGCAGGAAGACCGCGTTGGGCCACAACCCGGCGCTCACCCGGACCACGGCCTGCACCCGGTTAAGCGGCGACTCGACCCAGACGCGCTGCCCGTTTTCCAGATGCAACGCCTCGGCCGCTTTCTGTCCGATCTCGACCCAGCTGTCCCATTTGACGTTGCCCTGCAGGCCGTAGCACTCCTGCAAGGTGGGGACGATCCCCTGCCATTGTGACGACTGGGTGATGAGCGGCTGCGTCACCAGCAGGAAGGGATAGTCGAGGGCCTCGGCGCGGCTGTCGGTCAGGGCGGCGGGGACCTCGAAGTGCGGCAAGCAGGCCGAGGCTGAGTCCGATCCGGGCAGGGCGAAGAGTTCGCGGGAGAAGAAGTCGAAGCGTCCGTCTTTGGGGGCGTTCAGGCGGTCGCGTCCGACCACCTCCTGCCAGGCCGGGCTGCCGGGCGCGGCGTTGAAGTAGACCAGTTCGGACCAGTTGCCGTTGGCTTCGAGTTTCTCCCAATCGAAGACGGAGAGGCGATTGGTAATCAGTGATTGGTAATTGGGCCAGGGCAAAGCCTGTTTCACCGGATCGCCTATTCGATGGGCCAGGTCGAGCAGCACGTCGCCGGGGTTGCGCGTATCGTGGACCGGTTCGACGGCAGGGCGGCGCAGGGAGATGCCGGCGTAGCCCGTGCCTTCGAGATAGTCGTCGCCCCAGATTTCGAGGAAGGTGCTGGCCGGCAGGATCAGGTCGGCCTGGGCCGCACTCTCGTCCAGGGTGGAGGCGAAGCTGACCACGAAGGGCACTTTCGACAGGGCTTCAACCGTCCGCCCGCCGTTGGGCATCTCGTAGACCGGGTTGGCGTTGAGCAGGATGAGCATTTCGAGCGGGTAGGGCTGCCCCGCCAGGATGCGCTCCGGGACGTTCTGGTAAGCCGAAAGCGCCAGCGGGAATTGCGTCCCGGCCCCGTCCAGGCGTTCTTTCGTTTCGCCTTTGCGGGCGATGTCGTCGAGCGCATATTCAGGCCACTCCGCCAATTCGGGGAATCGCTGGAGGATGACCCCGCCCAGGGCGTCAATCGAGCCGACCAGGGCGTTCAGGGCGTGGACCGCCAGGGCGGTGTAAAGCGCATTGCCGCTGGACAGTTCGCCCGGCTCGGTCGGCAGCACCGCCACTGCCGGGCGGTTGGTGGCGAACTCCCCGGCGAGGCGGGCGATCTTGTCGGTCGAGACCCCGGTGATGGCCGAGACCCGTTCGAGCGTGTAAGTCTCCAGCACCAGCGACTTGAATCCCTGGTGGGTGATCCCCTGGGCGTCCTCGAAATCCTCGAAGCCGAAGGTGAAGTCGCGCACGAAGGCTTCGTCGTACAGCTTGCTGTTGACGATGACGTTCGCCATGCCCAGCGCCAGCGCCCCGTATGTGCCTGGGCGGACCGGCAGCCACTCGTCGGCCTTGATCCCGGTCAGCGACAGGCGCGGATGGACCGCCACCAGCTTGCCGCGCTGCGGGCGTCCGCGGCGCATGAAGGCCGCCGCGCCTAAATACCCGATCAGGTTGCGGCTGGATTCGAGCAGGTTGCCGCCGAAGGCCAGCACGTAATTGGCATTATTCAGGTCATACACCGGCAGGGCGTTCACGCCTTGCGAAAGCCACAGGGCCAGCCGGGCCGCGCCCTCCCCCAGGCTGTCGCGGGAGATCACGTTGGGCGAGCCGTAAGCCCGCATGAAACGGTTGACAGTCTGGCGCATCTGCCCGCGCAGGTCGCCGTGCATCAGCGTCAGCGTATGCGGTTTACCGGATTCGCGCAGCGAGACCAGCCGGTCGGCCACCAGGCTGATGGCCTCATCCCACGAGATTTCCTTCCAGTCGCCGGAGCCGCGTTCGCCCGTCTGGATGCGCGGGTGTTGAAGTCGTTCCGGGCTGTAGAGCACTTCGAGCGCGGTCTGCCCTTTCAGGCAGCACACGCCCTGGTTGAGCGGGTGAAGCGGGTTGCCTTCCACCTTCACGGCCTTGCCATTCACCACCCGCACGTCCAGGCCGCAGCCCGAGGGGCACAGGGCGCAGGTCGTTTTAACGGTAGCCTCTTCCAGGTCTGGTTGGGCCGCCAGCGGTTTGTGGGTCGGGCGCAGCAGGCTCAGTCCCGCCCCGGCAGCCACCACTGTGGCCCCCACCTTCAGGAAGTCCCGTCGGGAAAATTTCGATTTGGTCTGGGATGTGGATTTTTCCATGCGGGCTATCCTTTTGGATATGTTCCAGCCGCCGATCTTGGCGTGCAGGCTTTAGCCTGCCCGGTAATGCGGGCTTTAGTCTGCCTGGTGATGCGGATTGAAGTCTGCCTGGCAATGCGGACTTTAGTCTGCCCGGCGATGTGGATTGAAGCCGGCCTGGTAATGCGGACTGAAGTCCGCACTCCGTTGAACATTGGATAAGTTCTAGTTACCTTCATAATGACCCAACCAGCGATACAGGGCTGGACCCTTCCCCGGAGCGATCTCAAGCGCCTCGGCCGGGACCTGTGGGTCTGTCACCGTGAAATAGGCCGGATCCACGCTCAGTTCGACGCCCAGCAGTTCGAGCGCGGCGATCAGGTCGGGGACTGCGCCGGGCTTGCCGGAGGCCACCCAGGCCTGGCCGCGTGGCCCGCGCGGTCCGCCGCCCGAAGGGCTGACGTGGCAGGTGGCGCAGGGTTCGCCCGTCTGCGCCGAATATTCCGGCAAGGCTTGTGCGGTCGGGGCCAGCGCCAGCAGGAGGGCCGTGACGAGCAGCGCCGAGCCGAACATGATCAGGAAATGTTTCATGGAAGTCTCCAGTCTCAAATCTCTCCTACCAAGTCTCCGGTCTCAAACCCCTCCTACAATGACCGTTTCGCCTTCCACCGTCACCGGGAACTGTTCCAGCGGGATGGGCGGCGGCCCGGCCAGTACGTCGCCGAACTCGTCGAAGCGGCCGTCGTGGCAGGGGCAGTAGAATTCCTTTTTGTCCGCCTGCCATTCCACGATGCAGCCCAGGTGGGTGCAGACCAGCGAGAAGGCTCGCAGGCTTTCGGGCGTGCGCAGCACCAGGACGGAAATGCCGCCGTAAGTGATGGCCTTCGTCCCGCCGACGGGTAATTCGGCCAGCGGGAAGGAGACCGGTACGGCCTCCTGGGTTGTGCTGGCCGAAGGGAACCAGCGCGATTGCAGCCAGGTCCCCAGCCAGGCCGCGCCCAGGCTGTACAGCCCCAGTTGGATGAACTGTCGGCGGCTGACAAAAGCGGAAGGTTTTGGGGATGGGTCAGTTGGTGTGGTCATAACAGTCGTGGTCCTGTTGGTGGACAGTTTCCGGGTCGGGTCGAATATCTTGCCGACTTATTTCAAGTATCTCGGCAACATACTTTGAATATCTCGGCAATATAGTTCAAGTATCTCAGTGAGAAACCTGGTATTTCTCAGTGACTTGTTTCGGGTTTCTCAGTGAGAAATCCAGAACGACCCGGTGGGTAAGTCGGACGAGAAATCCAAGGTAAATCAGGTTTAGGGTTCGAGCGAAGGATCGTTTACAACTGCGTTTTTTGCCACGGATTTCGCGGATTTTGTCTTGGTCAAGTGCATGTTGCACAAGGGCCTTTACCACGGAGACACTAAGACACTGAGAAGATAAGGTAAAACTCAGTGACTCCGTGTCTCTGTGGTTCAAAAAGGTGTTCAAAGTGCTCCTGACCAGCACATGAATTTCGCGGAATTCCGCTAACTTTTCCAAAAAATTCGCGTGAATTAGCGAAATCTGCGGCTGAGGTTTTGGGAACTCCAAACTCAAGTAAGTTAAGGAACGATTTCGGCCACGCCGGCGTAGTTGTGGCAGTTGTTACAGGAGGTTTCGGGATCGTGGCATTGCAGGCAGTCGGTTTTCTCCAGGTCGCCGCGGTTGACGATGTTTTTGTGGTTCACCTGCCACCAGTCCAGCGGGCTGTGGTATTCGGGGGCGGGCAGGCTCGGGTCCAGGTAAACCGCCAGCGGGCCTTCCCCGTCCTTGACGGGCTTTTCCACGTAAGGCGGGTAAAAGGCGGTGACGAGGAAAATGATTCCAAGTGACACGAGAGACAGGGCTGCTTTGCGCATGGCTTCTCCGGCTAAAGTTTGAGGGCGTTGGCCAGCAGGTCAATCACGCCGCCGACCTTGACCGGCACGTCCCAGTAGTGCATCGATTCGGGCAGTTGGGCCTTGCAGATGGCGCAGACCGTCGCCAGGTAGTTGGCCTTGGTATGCTTGACGGCCATGGCCCGGGGTTTGCCGCCCGCCATGCGGATGGGCATGATTTCGTCGGTCAGCAGGCCGTTGCCCGCCCCGCAGCAGAAGGTCTTTTCACGGATGGTGTTCGGGGGCATCTCGACGAAGCGGTTGCAGACGGCCCGGATGATCTGGCGCGGCTCCTCGATCAACTGCCCGGCGCGGGCCGAGTTGCAGGGGTCGTGGTAGGTGACGAGGTACTCGTCATTGGCGGATTTGTCCAACCGTCCGTCGAACGCGCCCTTGCGGAGCATGTCCACGATGAACTGGCTGATGTGGTAGGGGTAGGGCGGGTCGAACATGTCCATCGGGCCGCTCAGGGTGGGGGTGAGGATGCCCGCCCGCCAGGCGTGCCCGCACTCGCCCCAGATGATGGTCTTGACGCCCAACATGCGGGCCGCATCAATGATCCGCCGGTTGACCTTTTGCAGATTGGCGAAATTCAGGAACAGGCCGAAGTTGCCGCCCTCGTTGCAGTAGGTACTCGTCGTCCAACTGAGGCCCAGGTAGTGGAAGAGTTTGCCATAGCCGATCATCGTGTCGGTGTTGGCGAAGTTATCGGCGGAGGGCGGCACGAGCAGGATATCCGCCCCCTCTTCGTCCACTGGGAAACGGATCGGCAGCCCGGTCTCTTCTTCGACTTCTTCCTCGAGGAACTGGCAGTTGTCCTTCCAGGCGGGGGCCGGGATGCCGAGGTTGTTCCCCGTTTGATAGACTTTTGCCACCACTTCGGTGACGTACTTGGTCGAGACGCCGATCGAGGCCATGATCTCGCGGGCGGCGATGGTGATCTCGGCCGTGTCTATCCCGTAGGGGCAGAAGACCGAGCAGCGGCGGCACTCCGAGCACTGGTAGAAGTAGGTGTACCACTTGCGGAGCAGGTCCTCGTCCAGATCGGAGGCAGATCCCAGGTCCGGGAAGAGGCCGGCCGGGGTGAAATAACGGCGGTAGACCTGTCGCAGCAGTTCGGCCCGGGCCACAGGGAAGTTCTGCGGGTCGCCGGTCCCCAGGTAGAACTGGCATTTGTCGGTGCAAGCCCCGCAGCGGACGCAGATGTCCATGTAGACCCGCAGGGCCTGGTTCTGCTCCAGCAGCTCGCCGAATTTGGCGATGGCGCGTTCCTTCCAGTCCGGGACGAGTTCGGAGGGCAGGTCAATCGCGGCGGTGTCTTTGGGCTTGCTGGGGTAACAGCGCACGTCCGCCGAGGCGTGTTCGCGCAGTTTTGGGGCGCGCAGTACGCCGTTGACCGCAGGGTCTTTGAGGATTGGAGTCTCGTCGAATTTAGTCATAGGTTATTCCCTTGATTTAATCAGCGTTCGAGCGGGTTGACGTAGCGTTTGCCGCGCACCTGGATTTGATAGGGCTGGTGGCGCGAGGGGCTGAAGAAGACACCGCCCGCATGGAGCAATTTGCTGAACGGGAAGTAGAGCATCAGGGTCAACACGAAAAATAAATGCAGCAGGAAGAGCGGATGGCGGGGGACTTCGACCGGGTGGAAGGTCATCAGCCCCAGGATGAAGCCCTTCACGTCCACCAGGTTGGCGTGCAGCCAGTAGCTGACCATCAGGCCGGTGGCGGCGATCAGGCCGAGCAGGGCCAGGGCGAAGTAATCCGGGAGGTTGGAGATGTAGAGGGTGCGCGGCAGTCCTAATCGCCGCCAGAACAGGAACAGGATCGCCGCCCCAAACAGGATGCCGAAGAAGAGCGCCACCGGCTCCATGTAGAGCACCAGCCCCGGCACGGGATAGGTGAAATAGCGCAGGTGGCGGAAGAGGATTGCGGCCAGGGCGATGTGGAAAATCCAGGCCCCGCCCCAGAGCCATTTATCGGCTTTGAACAGGCTGGAGAAAAGGGTCGCCTCGCCCAGGATCCGCAGGACGGCTCCCCCCTCCGTCTTCGGCGCGGGGGTCAGGGCGTGGGGCAGGGGCATGGGCGTGCGCAGGTAGCCGATCAATTTCCAGAGCAGACCGGCGACGAAGGCGAAGGCTGCAAAGTAAGCCAGGCCAATGAAAAATAAAGATAGCAATGTCCACAAAATATCGCTCGCGCTCATACGGCCTCAGGGAAAACGAAGGGATAGGGGGCAGGGAAGATGGCTTTCTTGCGCATCTGCTCCCCCCTATCCCAGTGGAGAATGTAACCTCGCTCGGAGAACAGCTAAACGAGGACGGCTAAACGCAGCCGGTCGGTTTGGGCAAACCGGCGATCTTGCAGGCGCCCTTGGCCGGCCCGCTGGGGAACAACTCGTAGATCGTCTTGAGGTCGTACCCGGTCTCTTTGCACAGCTTGCGGATCATCGGCGCGATGCCGAACTGCTGGTAATAGTCCCGCAGGTAGTTGACCACGTTCCAGTGATCTTCGGTCAGTTCATCCACATCCTCGGTCCTGGCGATTGCGGTTGCCAGGGATTCGTTCCACGTCGCAGGGTCCTGGATGAAACCGTCCTCGTCCACGTCCACCTGGATCCCTTCCATTTCGATTACAGGCATATCTGCCTCCTTGTGTCTCTTGATTGTGGTCGGATTGCGTCCGCCGGTTCAGGCGTCGGGGAGCTTGATGAAGGTGGCTCCGCCGTAGGAGGTGAACTCCAGCGTGCCGGCGTTGACCAGCTCGGTGAGGCCCTTCTTGACCAGTTTCTGGTCCAGGTCGAGGCCTTTGGCTACGTCGCGGTGGGTCATCATCTTCCCTTTTTGCTTGAAGTACTCGACGATTCGATCCTTCAGTTCTTCGGTCACTTCGTCACTCATCACGTACCTCCTTACCATTTGAAGGCAGGCGTGGAGCGGTAGGTCTCGGAAGCCAGGGTGAAGTCGTCAATGAGCTGGACGGTGAAGGGGATGCCTGTCAGGTCGAAGAACCGCTCCCAGCCGATGCGTTCGATCCATTCGCCCATGCGTTCGTGCTTGCGGGCGTGGCTTGCCCAGGTCTCGACGATGTTGCGGACCGCGTCGGTCACTTCGGGCCAGCGGGGCGGGTTGTTGGGCAGGAACGGGATGGCCAGGCGGGAGAATTTGGGCGGGGTGCGGGCGCTCGAAATCTTGCCGCCGACCCAGATGGATACGCCGTCGCCGATGGGGTCCGCCAGCGGCATACCGGGGCACATGGTGTAGCAGTTGCCGCAATACATACACTTCTCTTCGTTGACCGTGAGCGACTTTTCCTTCGGGTCGGGGCGGATGGCCCCGGTGGGGCAGGCCGCAATCACGTTGGGGATTTCGCATTTGGCGCGCACCACGTCGTGATTGACGGCGGGCGGCTTGCGGTGGATGCCCAGGATGGCGATGTCGGAGCAATGCACCGCGCCGCACATGTTGAGGCAGCAGGCGAGCGAGATGCGGCAGTAGGCCGGTAATTTCCAGTCGGTGAAGTATTCGTACAGGTCGTCCATCACCGCCTTGACGATGCCGGAGGCGTCGGTGGCGGGCGTGTGGCAGTGGATCCAGCCCTGGGTGTGGACCGGGTTGCTGATGGCGTGTCCGGTCCCGCCCACGGCAAATCCGTTGGCTCCCAGGTGGGCGATCAACGGTTCGACCTGGGTCTTGTCGGAGACCAGGAATTCCAGGTTGTGGCGGCTGGTGAAGCGCAGATGCCCGCCGCAGAACTGGTCGGCGATCTGGCACACATCCCGGATCCAATCCGTGCTGACCAGGCGGCAGGACCCCACCCGGACGGTGTACAGTTCGTCGCCGGACTCGGCAACGTGCTTCAACACCCCGGGCTTGACCCGTTCGTGATACTTCCACTGCCCATAGTTCTTCTGGATGACGGGCGGGAGCATGTCTTTGTAGCTTGGAGGGCCAAAGTCAGTGCGGGCCATCATTTCACCTCCTCGGGGTCCCAGAAGTAGTAGGGGTTGGCGCGCGGGACGCGGATCATTTGCGGGAGCGGGGGCAGGTCCACGGCTTTGAGGAAGGCGCGCATCCCCAGCCGGTTGATCAGCTCGCCCAGGCGTTCGCGCATCTTGCCGTGCTCGTCCCACCAGTCCCAGATGCGGCGCACCAGGTCTTTGAATTCATCGAAGGGGGGTTCCATCTTCATAAAGGGGACGATCACCCACGAGAGCAGGGCGCCGCGCACGATGGGAGCCTTGCCGCCGACCAGGATGGTAGCGCCCTTTTCCTTGCCGGGACGCAGCGCCCTGGGCATCAGGTTGATGCAGTGCATACAGCGGCTGCACTCCGTGTCGTCAATCGTCAGTTGCTTCGTCCCGGGATCCCAGGCCATGCAGCCGGTGGGGCACAGGTCCACCACCTCGGACTGGACGTCCAGCCCCTCGTCGGCGTAGCGGGCCACTTCGTCCGGGGCGATGCGGATGGTATCCCGCCAGGTGCCGATGACCGAAATGTCGGAGCGGGCCACGGAGGCGACGCAGTCGTTCGGGCATCCGGCGATCTTGATCTTGGACTTGTAGGGGAACATGGGCCGGTGGAGTTCATCCTGGAATTCGAGGGTGATCTCGCGCAGCAGTTCGAGGGTGTCTATGCAGGCGTATTCGCAGCGGGCGGGGCCGACGCAGCAGGACGGGGTGCGCATGTCGCTGCCGGAGCCGCCCAGGTCGAAGTCAATTTCGGACAGGTCGTCGAAGCAGGCTTGCAGGGCGCTGGTGGGCGCGCCGAGCAGGATGACATCGCCGGTGGCGCCGTGCATGTTGGTCAGGCCGCTGCCGTGTTTGTCCCACACGTCGCAGAGCTGGCGCAGTTTGTCGGTGGTGTAGAACCAGCCGGCGGGCATGTTGACCCGGAAGGTGTGGAATTCGGCGATGGCCGGGAATTCTTCGGGCAGGTCGGAATATCGCCCGATGACGCCGCCGCCGTAGCCTTTCACGCCGACGATGCCGCCGTGTTTCCAGTGGCCGATCTTGTCCTGATAGGAGCGTTCGAGTTGGAGCAAAAGGTCTTTGGCCGCGTCTTTTTCCTCGGCGGCCCGCTTCATTTCCGTTACAAAGCTCGGCCAAGGGCCTTCTTCGAGTTGATCCAGCAAAGGAGTTTTGGAGTCCTTAGCCATAAGTTCTTCCTCCTGACGACCGCTTTGGGTGATCCGGGTGGAGGGGAAGCGGTCTTGCCTGCGCCTCCCCTCCACACATCTCAGACGGTCGAGAAATGGTTGGGTTGACGGGTTAGATGGTTGCCGGGAAGAGCCAGCCGAAGATCAGCCAGGAGATGCCCAGGGCCAGCAGGGTGTTGAAGACAGTCACGATCAGGTAGACGATGACCGGCGACCAGCCCATCTTCTTGAACCCGGCGATCTCGAGTTCCAGGCCCATGCAGACGAAGGCCAGGCAGAAGGCCCAGTCTTTCATGCCGCCGATGGCTTTGCCGGCAACATCCTTGTCAATCCAGCCGAAGGTGAAGATCAGCGAGGTGACGATGAAGCCCAGGACGAACTTGGGGAAGCGCTGCCAGATGATGGCGGCGCTGGGTTTTTCCTTCTTGCCTTCGACCACGGTGGTGAAGTAGAGCGCCAGCAGGAAGGCCACCACGCCGATCAGGACGTTTTGGGTCTGCTTGACGATGGCAGCAATCTCCTGGGCGGTCTCGCCGTAGATGGTGCCCGCGCCGACGACCGCGGCCGTGGTATCCACGTTGCCGCCGAACCAGGCGCCGGCCACCGGTTCAGGCATGTTCATCGCCCCGGCGATCAGGGGGGCGATCACCATCAACGGCAGGGCGGTGACGATGACCAGGGCGGTCACGTAGGTGATCTCTTCCTTCTTCGCCAGCACCGAACCGGCCGCGGCGATCGCAGCCGAAACGCCGCAGATCGAGACGGCGGTGGACATCACGGCCCGCAGGGAATCGGACAGGCCGAATTTGCCGCCCAGCCACCAACTGAAGAAATACACCGAGGCGACCATGATGATGCCCTGGATGATCGCGCCCGACGCAGCAGTGACGATCACTTTGAAGCTGATGCCAGCGCCAAGCAGCACCAGGCCGATCTTGAGGAACAACTCGGTGCGGAAGCCGGGTTTGGCATAATCGAAGACTTTGAGGCCCTTCAGGACCGGGTTGGCGATCAGGCCCAGCAGCGCGGCCCAGAGCGGGAATTCCAGGACCTTGCCCGGAACGCCCCAGCCGAACAGGTCCTTGATCCCGTAGACCTGGTCCTTGAACCAACGGGCCAGGAAGGCCAGAGCAACAACGATCGCCAGGCCGACCAGGAAGTTGACGACGCCCGATCCGGCAGCTTTATCTTGTTTGACAGCTGAAGTAGTCATCGTGGCTCCTCCTAAAATTTGACCCATTCGGGCTTGATGAAGTTGACCATGGCCAGGATCAACAACACGAATGCGATGATGGTTGCCAGCCAGTCCTCATTAATTTTGACATTCATCGTTCTTCTCCTTGACTTGCATGTGATTAGGATACAACTTGGACGAACTCATACGGTGTATCTTCGGGTCGCTGCCCGCCGGGGCGGGCCTGTTGGGAACTGCACCTCCTTCCACTGTTGGGATGTGAAAATAAAAGTGCATTAAACGATTTGACTGTCTATCCAGACAGCCAAATCCGATTTCATTATAGGGATTTTGTGAGGAGAAAACTCTAAGACATGCCTTAAGCGGCCTAAGAAAAGCCTTAGCCCGTATCCCGCCTTATGAAAGTATCTTACGCCCCTCTACCTCGTCTTGCCCTGTTGGACCTGCCGGTAGAACTCGATCCCCAGCAAGACCAGCCCCGCCGCCCCAAGCGTCAAGGCGATGGCCTGGACCGCGACGTTCAACCAGGCCAGGGTAACGATGTCCGCTACCGCCAGCAGCCCCCAGCCCGCGGCCAGCCTCCAGCGTTTTTGCAGGGCATTCGAGGCCGTGAAGGCCAGCAGGAAGAAAAAGATGCCCACCGTGATCTGGGATTGCGGGTCGCCCAGCAGTTCCAGGTCCAGCACCCAGGCGCCGACCAGGATGAGGCCGATGACCAGCGGCACCAGCGTGAGCGCCAGGAGAATGTTCCGTCCCGGCGATGATTTTTTGGGCGGGGTTGACTTGTGGGATGACTTCTTTGCCATGCTAAACTCCGGTTTTGTGCGAAAAAGTTGTAATTGTGAAATCTGCGACAAGTATAACCCAAAGTCGCTCAACCCAAAACCAGCTTCACTTCGTGCTCGCGGCCGTCGTCAACCAGCGGGATGGAGTCCGACGCGAGCGGCTTCCCGTCCAGGGTCAGGGACGCGACCTGCCCGTCCCGCCCGTTCTCCACCCGGATGCGGTACCTGCTCCCGCCAAAGCGGTACGTCACCTCGTAGGCGGGCCAATCCTTGGGGATGGCCGGCTGGATGCGGAGACGGTCGCCTTCGCGGCCCAGCCCCAGGATGGCCTCCAGTCCCAGGCGATACATCCAGCTTGCCGAACCGGTGTACCAGGTCCAGCCGCCGCGCCCGGTGTGCGGCGGGACGCTGTACACGTCCGCAGCCACGACGTAAGGCTCCACCCGGTAACGCGCCGCCTTCTCCGGGGTGTCGGCGTGCAGGATGGGGTTGACCAGCCGGAACAGTTCGACCGCCCGATCGGCCTCCCCAAGTTGCGCGAAAGCCCAGATGCCCCACAACGCGGCGTGGGTGTACTGCCCGCCGTTTTCCCGCACACCGGGCGGGTAGCCCTTGATATAACCCGGATCGCGCAGGGTCAGGTTGAAGGGCGGGTCGAGCAGCAGGATGATCCCCTCCTCGGCCCGCACCAGCCGCGCGTAAAAGGAGTCCATTGCGGCCCGGGCGTGTTCCGAATCGCCCGCGCCTGAAAGGACGGCCCACGACTGGCTGATGGAATCGATCTGGCACTCGCCCCGCTCGACCGAGCCGAGGGCCGTGCCGTCGTCGAAATAGGCGCGGCGGAACCAGTTGCCGTCCCAGGCGAAGGCGGTCAGCGCTTTTTTCAGCGATTCCGCTCGAAGGAGGAGTTCACCGGCTCGGGCCGGGTCGCCCATCTTTTCGCAGAGACGGGCGAACCGGGTCAGGGTGTCGTAAGCGAACCAGCCCAGCCAGATGCTTTCCCCTTTGCCTTCCACGCCCACCCGGTTCATGCCGTCGTTCCAGTCGCCGGCGCCCATCAGCGGGAGTCCGTGCGCGCCGGCGGTGACGCCCCTCTCGATGGCGCGCAGGCAATGGTCGTAGAGCGTACCGTCCTGCGCGCCGGGAGCGAACTGGCCGTAGCGTTCTTCCTCGCCCGTCTCGAGCGGCCTGGCGTTCAGGTACGGGACCTTCTCCGTCAAAATGGACAGGTCGCCGGTTGACTGCGTATAGTGGGCCGTGACGTAAGGCAGCCAGAGCAGGTTGTCCGAGATGCGGGTGCGGATGCCGCGCCCCGAAGGCGGGTGCCACCAGTGCAGCACGTCGCCTTCCTCGAACTGGCGGCTGGCGGCGTCCAGGATGTGGCGGCGGGTCAGGTCGGGCCGGGCGTGGACGAAGGCCAGCGCGTCCTGGAGCTGGTCGCGGAACCCGAACGCGCCGCTCGACTGGTAGAGGGCCGTGCGTCCCCATACGCGGCAGGACAGGGCCTGGTACATCAGCCAGCGGTTGAGCAGCAGGTCCATCGCCAGGTCGGGCGTCTGGACCTGGACGGCCCCGAGCTGGTCGTCCCAAAAGCGCGAGACCGACTCCCAGGCTTCATTGACGCGGGAAATGTGCTGGAAACGGGAGATCAACGCCCCGGCCTCGTCCCGGTCGGACCCCTGGCCGAGCAGGAAGGTGACTTCTTTTGTTTCGCCGGGCGCGAGCCAGAGCAGGATCTGCATCGCGGCGCAGGGGTCGCATCCCGCCTGGACCCTGGCGCTCAGCCCCACCCGTCCGAGGGCGGCGGGGCGGGCGTAACTCCCCATCCGCCCCAGGAATTCGGTCCGGTCGGTGGTGATCCATTGCAGCTCGCGGGTGGCAGCCAGGAAGGCCGTGTTCCGGGCGAACTCCACGTTGTAGGGGTTGCGGGCCAGCAGGGCGAAATTGCGCGAATCGAATTCGGGGATCACGAACTGGGCGGTCACGTCGCGGCGTGTGCCCAGCACCCATTCGGCGTAGCAGGTGACGTTGATCCGCCGCGTGCCGGGGGTGAAGTTTTCCAGCTTCAATTGGATGACCTTGACGGGCGCGTCCGGGACGGCGAACAACCGCAGGCGCTGGCCCAACCCGTGGCTGGCATGCTCGAAAATGGAATATCCCGCCCCGTGACGGACCAGGTAGGGCGCTTCGGCGCGGGCCGGCAGCGGTGTGGGGGACCAGACCTGGCCGGTATCCTCGTCCCGCAGGTAAACGGCTTCCGAGGGCGGGTCGCCGACCGGGTCGTTGCGCCAGGGGGTCAGGCGGTTCTCGCCGCTGTTGCAGGCCCAGGTGCAGCCCAGCCCGTTGCTCGTGACCAGGAAACCGAAATCGGGATTGGCGATGACGTTGGCCCACGGCGCGGGCGTCCATTGGCCCGGCTCGAGGTAGATGACGTATTCGCGGCCGTCGGGGGTGAAGCCGCCCAGCCCGTTGTCGAAGAGCAGGCCCGAGGGGCGTTCGAGCGTGCGGGTCCCCTCGAGGGCGGGGAGCGGCCGGTGGACCGGGATAAAGTTCGGCAGGTGGACCGGCTGGATGTCCAGCCTGGCAACCTGTTCGTCGAGAGGGCCGGCCTCGTCGTCCAGGACGACGCGGGCGGCCGCGGCCAGCAGGGTGCTCTCGGCCGGGGTCATCTGGTCTTCCCGCAAAAGGAAGATGCCGCCGCGTTTGCCCAGCCATTTGTCGCTGCCGGTGGAGGCGAGCAGGTGGCGGATCTGTCCGCCCAGCTCGTCCTGGTAGCCGGTCTCGTGGCGGTTGAGGATGGCCAGGTCAATCACCAGGTCACGCCTGCGCCAGTAGGTGTGGGCCTTGAGCAATGCGGCCAGCAATCCCAGGCCCTGCTCCTCCCGCAGGCGCACCAGCAGGATCGGGTGGTCGCCGGAGATGGCGAAAGGCCACAGGTTCGGCTGGCCCAGGGTATTGGCGGCCAGCGTGACCGGCCTGGCCCGCAAAGCCGGGAAGGGATGGAGCAGGACCGACAACAATTTTTGGCTCCGTTCAAGGTCGGCGGAGGCCAGGTTGAGGCGTGTCATTTCGTCTTCGGCGGCGTGGGCCGAGGTGTTGAAGGCCTGGAGGAGGTGTTCCCATTGCCGGTATTTGCGGGAGACCTGTACGGCCTGCTCGCGGGAGGTTGCGGCCAGGGTGACGTAAGCCACCTGGATCGTCTCGCGGGGGGCCAGCCTGATCCCGATTTGCAGGGCGAAGACGGGGTCGAGGGTGGCTCCGGTCGCGCCGGTGAGCGGCTCCGAGCCGGACAGGGCCGCGGGCTGGCGGGACGTGCCTCCGATCCCCAGGAATTGGGCGCGGTCGGTCTCGAAGCCTGTGATCGAGACCTTCCCGTTATTCGAGGCGACGGTGTGGGCCAGGAAAACCGGCTTTTCCTTGGCCGAACGCGCCCGGCGGTGAAAGAGCAGGGTCTGGCTTTCCTCCAGGTAATCGCTTTCGATGAACAGGCGGTTGAAGGCCGGGTGGCGGCGCTCCACGTCGTGAGGGGCCAGGATGACCTCGCCGTAGCTGGTCAGTTGCAGGCTGCGCGGGCGGTCGCTGTGGTTGGTGACCGAAACCCGGCGGATTTCGACATCTTCTGCCGCCGCAATCGCGATCCGGGTGTGGATGGAAATGTCCGCGTCCCGGCGCTGGAACTCGACCCGGTGCGGGAAGAATTCCACCCACTGGAATTCCGGTTTGGCGGCGACCGGCTGCCCGGTCACGGACCACAGTTCCCCGCTTTCGGCATCCCGGACGTAGACCCAGGCGCCCCAGTTGTCGAGGGTGGTGTCGGGCTGCCAGCGGGTCAGGTCGAGGCCGCGCCAGTGGCTGTATCCGCTCCCGGCCGCGCTGATGAGGGTGCTGAGGCTGCCGTTGGTGAGGCAATGGACCTGGGGGTAGGGCGCATGGGGCGACGCGGTCCAGGGGTCGAGGGAGACCCGCGAATGGACCGGGTGCAGGCGGCCGACTCCCTGCAAATGAGGGCTTTCGACCTCGGCCTGCCCCGAAGCCTGTTCCTGCAAAAGCAGTTCCACGTTCTTGATGCGCGGGTCGGCATGGAAGCGGCGGACCATCTTGTTGCCGGACAGGAAATTGCCGAGCGCCAGCAGCGCCATGCCCTGGTGGTGGACCATGTAAGAACGGATGATGCCGTATTCCTGCCCGGCTCCCAGGCGTTCGGGCGTAAAGTCGAGCGATTCGTACAGGCCGTACAGGCCGAAGGCGTTCAGCTTGCGGAGGCGCTCCAGGTTTTGGGACACGGCCTGCGGCTCGAACGGGAGCGCCAGGATCGAAGCGTAGGGCGCGACCACCAAGTCATCGCCCAGGCCGCGCTTGTACCCCAGGCCGGGGACGCCGAAGGCGCGGTACTGGTAGACCTGGTGGGCGTCCATGTAGTAGAAACTGGATTCCGACATGCCCCACGGGATGCCTTTCTCCCGCGCGTACCTTATCTGGCGCTGGATGACCGCCCGGCAGGTCTGGTCGAGCAGGGTGTTGCGGTAACTGCGCAGGAAGAGCGCCGGCATCAGGTATTCGAACATCGTCCCGCTCCACGACAGGAGGGCGCGCATCCCGCCGACCTGGGTCAGCGGGCGGGCCAGGTACAGCCAGTGGTTCTGGGGCACGTCGCCTTTGCCGATGGCGACCAGGCTGGCGATGCGCGCTTCGGAGGCCAGCAGGTCGTAATGGTTGGCGTCCAGCCGTTCGGCGTCCACGTTGTAACCGATGTGGAAAACCCGCCGCTGGAAGTCGAACAGGAAACGGAAATCCATCTCCCGGACGATCTTTTCGGCTTCATCGTCGAGTCTGTGGAACCTCTTGAGCAGGGCCAGGACCGTCTCATAGGCGGTGGTCAACTCGCCTGCGAAGGATCGGCGCCATGCGGCGGCCCCGGCCTGATCGCCCGGCAGGGATTTTTCCATGCCTTGGAGGATTTTCACCGCTCGGGGGTAGATGGCGGGGATATCTTCCAGTGAAGGGTTGACCGAGAAGAGGGTTTGCAATTCATCCCAGGCGGAGGCCAGGGAAGGCGGGAGGCCGGGGTCCCTGAAAAGCTCGGGCGCGGTGGACATTTTCAGCACCCAGGGAGCCAGAGTTTGAAGATCGTGCTGGATGTAGCTGAGCTGATAGCGGGTGCGGTCCACCCAGGCAGACAGGCGGTTGAGCGTGACCTGGTCGAGCCGTTCGGTGGAGGTTTCGACCAGGTTCAGCAGCAAGGCTTCGATTTTGTCCTGGCTGTCGCTGACCGATTTGATCGTCAGGTGCGGGGCGTAGCGCTGGGCTTCTTCGAGTTCCTGCGCCTGCTGGCGCAGTTCCACGGTCATCTCGTGGAGTTCGCTGGCGGCATCCTGCAACTGGGCTTCCCGCAGGGTCTCGATCAGCATGTCGAGGGTATCCACCAGCCCGTTCCAGCGCATGACAGGACGTTCGGCCACGTCCTTGAATCCCTGGCGGAGGATCAACAGGCAGGCGGCCAGGTTGCCGCTGTCTACGGTGGAGATGTAGCGCGGCGGCAGCGGCTTCAGGTTGTGCAGGTCGTACCAGTTCAGGAAGTGTCCCCGGCTGCGTTCGAGGAGTCGCAAATTTTCGAAGGTATTTCGGATGCGCAGGGCCAGTTCCTCCGGGCCGATGTACCCGAAATCGTAGGCCGCCAGCGTGGAGAGCAGGAGCAGGCCGATGTTCGTCGGCGAGGTGCGGTGGGCCACCAGGCCGCGCGGCTCCTCCTGGAAGTGGTCGGGCGGCAGCCAGTGGTCTTCCGGCCCGATGAAATGCTCGAAGAACAGCCAGGTCGAACGCGCCAGCAGCCGCAGGCTGCGCTCTTGGGAGGGGTCCAGGCGGTCGGGAGCGCGCAGCGCCGGGCGGCTGATCCGCGCGGCCAGGTAGGGCGAGAGCATCCAGCCCAGCAGGAACGGCGCGGCGGTGAACGCCGCCTCGGGCCGCCAGAAAAACAAGGGGATGGCTACCGCCAGCGCAAAGAGCGGCCCGACGGTCATCCTGCGCCAGGCGAGGGAGAATTTCAACTCCCGGCTGAAAACGCTTACCACGTGCGCCGAAGCGGTCCAGCGCAGCAGGTGTTTGCGGGTCACGAAGACGCGCGCCAGGGTGGTGAGGATGGCGTCGGTTACGACGAGGGCCTCGTGAGGCATGAACACGACTTCGAGGATTGCGCGCAGCAGGCTCTGGCGGAAGGGCTGCGACACGGCTCCTGACGGCTCGTCCGGTTCGGGGGCGCGCAAGTTCGAGAGCAGGTTGATCGTGAGGATCAGGATCAACGGCAGGAGCGCCGCCAGCGTCCAGGCCAGGGCCGGCCCCGGCAGCAGGAACCAGCCGCAGGCGAGCAGGGCCAGGATGCCGGGCGTGAGCAGGCTGCGGCGCAGGTTGTCGAGGATCTTCCAGCGGTCGAGCAGGGTGAAAGGGTTCGGGACGGAATTGCCGCTCCCGCGCGGCACGCGGGGCAACAGCCAGGGCAGGAGCTGCCAGTCGCCGCGCGCCCAGCGATGCATCCGGTCGGCGAAGGCCAGGTAATGCGGCGGGTAGTCCTCGAACAGGACGATATCGGTCGCCAGGCCGCAGCGTCCGCACAACCCCTCGAACAGGTCGTGGCTCAGGATGGCGTTCCCGGGCGCCCGGTTGCGGGTGCTGCGCTCGAAGGCGGCCACGTCGTAAATGCCCTTGCCCACGTAGTTGCCCTCGTGGAACAGGTCCTGGTAAACGTCCGAGACGGCGCGGGAGTACAGGTCTATGGCCGTATCGCCGGAAAAGACCCGGCTGAAGGTGGACTGGTTGACCGTCACGGGGCGCACCTGGACCCGGGGCTGGAGCACCGTGTAACCGGCGATGACCTCGACCGAGGCGGGCGCGAACTCGGCCCGGTTCAGCGGGTGGGCCAGCGTGCCGACCAGGCGGCGGGCGGTGTCGCGCGGCAGGACGGTGTCCGAATCCAGCGTGATCACGTACCTGACCCCCGACAGGCCCCCAAAATCCCCGGCCCGGATCGGGAAGCTCGAACCCTCCTCGCTCATCAGCAGCCGGTTGAATTCTTCCAGCTTGCCGCGTTTGCGCTCCCAGCCCATCCAGCATTCCTCGGCGGGGTTCCAGGTCCTCTCCCGGTGGAGCAGCAGGAAGGGCCGGTAAGACCGGCTGCCGTAGCGGGCATTGAGTTGCTCGATCCCCGCTTTGGCGCGTTCGATCAACTGGGCGTCGCCGGGCATTTCTTTCTCCGGCGCGTCCAAAAAGTCGGTCAGCAAGGCGAAGTGGATGTTTGGGTCGGCGTTGCCGATGAAGTGGTTTTCCAACTGGTTGAGCAGGGACTTCAGGTCGCTTTCGCCCCTGAGCATTGACGGGACGGCCACCACCGTGCTGAATTCGGGCGGGATGCCGTACTGGAATTCGAGCTTGGGCAGGGTGCGCGGCGGCGTGAGACGGACCGCCAGCCAGTTGACGAGGTGGATGGCGGAGGCCGAGGCGGGCACGAGTCCCAGCCCGGCCGCAGCCAGGGCCTGGCCGATGCTCCCGCCCGCGGCCAGGGCATACCCGGCGATGGCGAGGTCGAACAAAGCCGTCAGGGTGAAAATGGCTCCCAGGTAGGCCGGCAGCGGATGACCCTCCAGGCGGCGCAGGGCGCGCTGCCCGGCCGGGACCCGGTAACGGCATTCGGCTTCGAGCTGCTCCCGCCCCGGGCCGACCAGGTAGTAGCCGACGTGACGGCTGCGCCCGTCGGGGTTCCTGCCTGCCAGGGCGACCGCCGCCCGTGCGATCTGCAATTCGTCCCATTCGGTGTTCCGGGCCAGGGACTCGACCACGTTGCGGTACTGGTTGCGGGTGCCGAAATCCATCTGGGAGTAGACCCCGGCCGGGTCGTCCCGCAAGGTTCCTTCGACGAGGCTGGTCTGTTCGAAGAACGCCTTCCAGTCCTGGGTGGCCAGCATCCGCAGGCTGATGATGCTGTTGGCGACGAGGGTATCGTCGGAGGGGGCGGGAGGGGAACCCTCCTCGGCCTCGCTCCCGTTCCCGAAAAGGGATTCAAGCTGCGGGTAGGACGCTTCGGCGGGAATCCGCCTGATCCGCGCCAGCGCGCCGTCCAGCATCTCCAGCACGCACAGGCGGAGCATGATCGCCAGCGCCCAGACTTCGCCGATCCTGAGCGGGAGGAGGCCCTGGTATGCCCGGATGAAATCCTTGACGGTTTCGATGTCGAACCGGCCCCAGGTGGATTCGACCAGGGCTTTGGCAAGCAGGTAGACCCGGGGCATGGCCCGGCCCCGGTTGAAGCTGGCCTTGGGCAGGCGGTCGTAATAATCGGCGGGCATGCCCACTTTGATCTGCTGGATCGCCTGCTCGACCACGTAGTAATTGTCGAGGATCCATTCCGCCGCCGGGGGGAGGCCGGTTCTCGAGGCCCGGCTGGCGTTTTCGAAGGCTTCGTAGGCGTTCCAGAGGGCCTGGGAATGTCGTTTCAGCCGGGCCGGGATGGGGAATTCGCGGGCGGGCTGGTCGCTCAACACCAGGACCTGGGCGAGTTCGAGGGCCAGTTCCCCGATCCCGCTTCCGGGTGTCGAAACATCAACGGGCAAGGTGGCCGTATCCATAACGGCCGGCGGCTCACTTCCAGGCACGGTCTAATGTCCCTGTATCCTCAGGTTGGCCTGCTCGGCCCAGGTCTGCCGGATGTCTCCATCGCTCAGGTCTTGCAGGATGAAGAGGGAGGTGGTTCCGTAAGCGATGAAACTGGTCGTGACGCTGCCGTAGGGCCAATGCCCGGTCCCCGATTGGCCGTGAGCGACCAGCAGCACCAGGTCGGCTTTTTCGTTTTCCACCATGGCGTGCAGGGAATTGATGACGTTGCTGCTGACCTCGAGGGTGGTCTTCAGTTCGATCCCCGAAGCGGCCAACTGGGCCTGGATCTGTTCGAGGTAACGGGCGGCGGCGGCGTAATTCCGCTCGGTCACGCCCTTGACCATCGCCGCGTCCTCGTCCGAGAGCGGCAGGCGGCTGACGATTTCGGGCTTATGCACGACTGTGCCCAGGGCCAGCACCGCCTTGTAGTATTGCGCCAGGCGGATCGCCACCGGCAGGATCAGCTCGGCCCGGGCGGAACAATCCAGGCCGACGAAGATCCGTTTGTAGTGGGCCTTTTCGACTTTTTCGCCGGGGGAATGGTAGGCTCGCACCAGCAGCACCGATCGGTTGGCGCGCACGATAATCTTTTGCACCACGCTGCTCACGTTCCAACCGCTCAACCCGCTGGAGCCGTGCGTGCTGAGGGCGATCAGGTCTATCCCGGCCTGGTTGGCGTGGTTGATGATGCATTCCGCCGGCGGCCCTTCCTGGATGGCGTATTCCACGTTCAATCCGGCATCCATGAAACGGTCCGCCAGGCGCTTCAGGTACACGTCGGCTTCGTGTTTCTTGAGGACCCACTTGAGCGGGTCAACCGGCTGGAGCGAGCCGGTGTCGCGCGGGCGTTCGAGCACATGCAGCAGGAAAGCGTTTGCGTCCAATGAAGCGGACAATGATATTGCATGTGGAAGAACACATTCGGCCAATGTCGAGCCGTCCAGAGGGACGAGGATATTTCTGAACATAGTTCCACTCACCTTCCATAACATCTCAATGCTACTTTGTGGTTGTTGACGCCTTGATTGCCACTCCCCCTCGAACGATTTCGCCTGGTTGTCCGGCATCCATTCCCTTGCGCGCGGCAGGAGAATACTCGGAGCTTTTTTGCCTTATTTATCCTTCTCCATGATAACCAATCTTGGCCGAAAATTCAAGAATTCTGTCCTGGTCGAGCGCATTTCACGGGGAATGAAAAGAGGCTGCGCCGGCGCAGCCCCTTTTGCGAGTGCGTCTTGACAGCCGGTTTATGCTTCTTCCATCTCCGGCTTCCAGACCTGCCAGACGTTGCCCACCAGCTCGGGACCCGGTTTCAGGGTCAGCTCGCCCGGCATCCAGCCGGCGGGCGTAGCCTCGGACCCCTTGCTGGCGCGCACGTGCTGGAAGGCCTGGACCTGGCGGATGGTCTCGGCCATGCGGCGTCCGACCGGGGGCGTGAGCACTTCCATGGCCTGGATCACGCCGTCGGGGTCAATGATGAAACGCCCGCGCAGTTCGATGCCCTGGGCTTCGTCCCATACGCCATAGGCCCGGCCCACGTTCCCGGCCTGGTCCGAGGCCATGTGGAAGGGCACGCCGCCCTCCACCATTTTGGTCAATTCGTAGTCGTTCCACATCTTGTGGACGAAGTGGCTGTCCACGCTGACCGAGATGACTTCCACGCCCAGTTTTTGCAGTTCGGGATATTTGTCGGCGACCGCCGAGACTTCGGTCGCTCAGACAAAGGTGAAATCACCCGGGTAGAAGCAGAGCAGCACCCACCTGCCCAGGTAATCCGAGAGTTTAATCGTGGTGAATTTGCCCCGGTAATAGGCGGGGGCTTCGAAATCGGGGGCTTTTTGCCCGACACGAGCGGTCATGGTCGTCTCCTTTTTGGGTTCTGTTGGTCCTGTGGCCGGGGCAGCGGGCGGTTGCTCGCCCATCACGGCTCCGGTCGTGCGTGCGCATCCTTGGGGTTGGTCTGCCATCTGGCCTCCTTTCGTTGGGTATGGATTCGCAGTTAAATTATACAGGGTATAACATTGAAAGTGATACCCTGTTTCGGATATTTCGGAAATCTGGCTCTCCCGTTTTTTCCGGGAAAACCTTTGAAACACGAAGGAACACGAAGTCAACGAAGGAAAAACGCGTCCGACAGTGCGCCTTTTCTCCCTTTGAGCGCCTTCGTGTCACTTTGTGTATAGGCTCTTTCCCGTTAATTGCGGAAGAGCAGAAAATCTTTTCAGAGTCGTTATGATGGGGGCCTTGCTGGAAGATTTCCGAAATCTGCTTTCACTAAACGAACCCGCTGACGAAATCAAGGTATCCCTGCCGCCCGCTCCGGCGGTTCCAGAGTTCGATGGATTTGCGGACGCGCTTCAGGCACAGGACGATCTCTTCCACCGTTTTCGGCTCGATGGGTATCTCGACCGACTTTTTGGCGGGACGTTTGAAAAAGGATTTCTTTTCCTCCTTTGCTATTTGGACGCGTCCCAACCGCCATTCGCACATGGCCTTGACCGAATGGTAGGTTTCCTGCGCCAGCGGATTCATGGCGACGGCCGGCACGGGACGATTGGTCGTTTCGGCCTGGTATTCGCGGATCAGGGCTTCGACGGCTTTTTGGGCCTCGTAGTCCGTCATTTCGGGATGGTTCCGGTAAACGGAAACGATCCCGGATTCGATGTTCTGCAAAACATCCAGGTATCTTTCTTCAAAATCACTCGGCGACATTTACGTTTCGCTCCAATCTCTGGCTCCAGATAAAAAGGCTTTGCCCGGCATGGATTTCTTGCCCGCCGGTTGGACTTCGTCCAGGATGAGCAGGCCGTCGGAGGCGGCGACGGCGGGCATTCCCTGGACGATGAGGCGTCGTCCGGTTTCGCCGCGTCCCTCTGCCCGGTGCGCGGCGTGGACTTTGAGCGGCTGGCCGTTAAACTGGAAATACGCCCCCGGCCAGGGATCGAAAGCACGCACCCGGCGGGCCAGCTCGTCCGCCGGGCGGGTGAAGTCGAGCAGGCCGTCTTCCTTTTTGAGCATCGGGGCGTAGGTCGCGCCTTCGTCCGGTTGGGAATGGGGCCGGATCTCGCCGGAGAGATAGCCGGGCAGGGTTTCGAGCAGCAGGTCGCCGCCCAGCGCGGCCAGCTTGACGAACAGCGACCCGGCGGTATCGTCGGCTGCAATAGGGATGGCGCGCCGGGCCAGCATCGGGCCGGTATCCACCCCGGCGTCCATTTTCATGATGGTGATGCCGGTCTCGGCGTCCCCGGCCAGGATGGCGGCGTTGATCGGGGCCGCGCCCCGCCAGCGCGGCAGCAGCGAGGCGTGGACGTTGACGCAGCCGAACGGCGGCAGGTCGAGCACCTCCTGGCGTAAGATCTGCCCGAAGGCGGCGACGATGATCACGTCCGGCGACCACTCGCGCAGTTGCTGCATGGCTTCGGGCTGGCGCAGCTTTTCGGGCTGGATGAGGGGCAGTCCCAGCTCGAGGGCGGCCTCCTTGACCGGCGGCGGTACCAGGGTCCGCCCGCGGCCGGAGGGACGGTCGGGCTGCGTGACCACGCCCACGGTCCGGTACGTTCCGGCCAGCAGCCGCAGGCTCGGCACGGCAAAGGCGGGGGATCCCATGAAGACGATGCGAGGGGAAACGGTCATGGCCCAATTCTAGCATAAGGAACCTGGGCCGAGGAGATTGCTTCGCCCTTCGGGTACGGTGTCGTTTCACTCGCAATGACATCGAAATGCCGGCAGGAAAAAAATTGGTTGATTTTTACCTGTTTTGGTTGTACAATACTTGAAATTCACCCATTGATCTAATCAGGAGGCACTAATTATGTCCGAACAACCCATGAACCCGGAGATCACCAGCGACGACAAGCTCTGGGCCTTGTTGGCTTATATTCTAACGCCGCTTGTCCCGATCATCATTTTCCTGATGGAGGACAAGAAAAATCGCCCGTTCATTCGCGCCCACAATGCCCAGGCGCTGGTGGTCGGCGTCATCAATGTTATTCTTGGGATCGTACTCGGCTGGACCCTGGTCTTGTCGTGCGTGCCTTTGATCCTTTGGTTCGTCTTTATTTATTGGGGCGTCAAAGCCTACCAGGGCGAATATGTAACAATCCCGGTCGTCTCAGACTGGGTCAAAAACCAGGGCTGGGCTTAACCGGATCACCGAAGGGCTGCGATGAGCAGCCCTTTTTCTTTGCAACCTCGCTGCGGCTCCTTTCGTTAAGTAGGGCGTCGAAAAATTCGTAAAGGAGTTCAACATGACCTATGAATCCAATAACCTTGTCCGGCCCGGCGCGGTGACGGCCATCGCCATCATGGCCCTGGTCAGCGGCATCGTCAACGTAGTCTGGGGAGTGGTGGCTGCCGGGTCGGTGCTGGCGAGCATCTTCCTGGTCTGCCTGGTCCCGTTCGCCGCCTTGCCCACAGTCCTTGGCGTCTTCGAGATCATCTACGCGGCCAAACTGCTCTATAACCCGCCCCAGCCCGTCCAGCCTTCGAACACGATCGCCATCCTGGAAATCGCCACCATCCTGTTCGGGAACGTGTTCTCGATGGTGGCGGGTATCCTGACCCTGGTCTTCTACAACGACCCGCAGGTGAGGGACTATTTCGCCCGCCTGAACGGACTCGCCGCCCCGGAAACGGCTCCCGAAGCACCGGCCCGGCCGCTCATCCCGGAGGCTGCGCCGGATACCGCTATGGACGAGGTTCCCGCTCCCGAATCCAAACCGCGCCGCCGCAAAGGGACCGAAAGTCCCGATCCGTCTGAATAAAATCAGGATTTTCATCCTCTTGACTTTCGTCCCTGCTGCCCATAAAATGAAACTACAACCGAACGGGAACAGGGAAGAGACTCTCGAAAACCTGACAGGTCTGCGCGGGAGGCTGATTGACAAGGGCCTTTGTCCATGCGGAGACCAGGAAGCGCAACGGCAGATGTGGGACCTGTCAGGTTTGAAGAGCGCCGAAGGTGCAAATCCGGGACAGGCGAATCCGGGTGAAACTCTCAGGCAAAAGGACCCTGTTCACGAAAGCTCTGGAAAGTCTCGTATGAGACACCGACGGTGCAAATTTGTTTAGTTTGGAAGTTGGTTAGTTGGATAGTTCGGTAGTTGAAAAACTATGGAACTACTAAACTACACAACTAAAAACTAACGAATGAATCTCTCAGGTTTATGACAGAGGACGCGCGTTATCTCAACGTGCGTCCTTTTTGATTCGCCTAATATCATTTCAAGAGGAGTTACCTGATGAATGCCCCTGCCAACCTGAAATACACAAAATCCGACGAGTGGTTCGATCCCGCCAGCGGCAAAATGGGCCTGACCGACTACGCCCAGGGCCAGCTCTCGGACATCGTTTTCGTCGAGATCCTGGTCGAGGCCGGTGATGAGATCGAAACCGGCAAGCCCATCGCCTCGGTCGAGTCGGTCAAGGCCTCGGCGGAGATTTACGCCTCGGCCTCCGGCAAGGTCGTCGAAGTCAACGAGGCCTTGTCCGATACCCCCGAAGTGCTCAACAGCGATCCCTACGGCGCAGGCTGGATGGTCCAGCTCGAAGGCGGCACGCCCGGCGAGGTGATGGACGCGGCGGCCTACGAAGCCTACTGCGCCGAGCGCGAGCATTAAGAGTAATTGGTAAATGGTAATTACCATTTACCAATTACCACTCTCGGAGTTCACATGACCTATATCCCCCATTCCCCCAAAGAGCGGGAGGCGATGCTGGCGACCATCGGCGTCAAGAGCCTGGACGGTCTGTTCGAGGCCGTGCCGGCCGCCCACCGCTTCCCCAAACTCGACCTGCCCCCGGCCCTGACCGAAATGGAAGCCGCCGCGGAACTGGCCGAGTTGGCCGCCGCCAACGAATCGACCCGCAACCTGGCCTCCTTCCTCGGCGCGGGCATGTACAACCACTACATCCCCTCCGTGGTGGACCACATCCTGCGGCGCGGCGAGTTCTACACTGCCTACACCCCCTACCAGCCCGAAATCTCGCAGGGCACGCTCCAGGCCATTTTCGAGTACCAGAGCCTGATGGCCGCCCTGACCGGTATGGAAGTCTCGAACGCCTCGCACTACGACGGCGCGACCGCCGCAGCCGAAGCCGTCAATCTGGCCTGGGCCCAGTTCCGCGGCAAACGGACGAAAGTCGTCGTTTCGCCCACCGTCCACCCGCAGTACCGCCAGGTCATCCGCACCTACACCCAGGGCATGGACCTGGAACTGGCCGGGGAAGACCAGTTATCAGTAAACAGTGACCAGTTTCCAGTGTCCGACCTTGAGCCGCTGGTTGACGACAACACCATGCTGGTCATCGTCCAGTACCCCGATTTCTTCGGGCGCATCTTCGATTACACCCAATTGACCGACCTGGCCCACGAGAAGGGCGCGCTGGTCTGCGTGGTCGCCAACCCGACCGCCCTGGCGCTCTTCAAGGCCCCCGGCGAAATGGGCGCGGACATCGTGGTCGGCGACGGCCAGCCGCTCGGTATCCCGATGTGGTACGGCGGCCCGTCGCTGGGATTTTTCACCACCCGCAAGAAATACGTCCACAAGATGGCCGGACGCCTGGTCGGCGAGACGGTGGACAACCGCGGCCAGCGGGCTTACGTCCTGACCCTGACCGCCCGCGAGCAGCACATCAAGCGCGAGCGGGCCACGTCCAACATCTGCACCAACCAGGGCCTGCTGGCGCTGGCTTCGGCGGTCTACCTGAGCCTGGTCGGCAAGAGCGGCCTGCGCCAGGTGGCCGAGTTGTGCTACCACAAGGCCCACTACGCCGCCGGGCAACTGAGCAAGCTCCCCGGCATGGGCCTGTGCTTCGACGAACCGTTCTTCCACGAATTCGCCCTGTGCCTCGACCGCCCGGTCGAAGAAGTCAACGCCCACCTGCTCGAGCACGGCATCCTCGGCGGCTACGATCTGGGACAGGATTACCCGTCCCTCAAGGATCACCTGCTGATCGCCGTGACCGAAATGAACACGAAGGAAGAGATAGACATGCTGGTCGAAGTTTTGGCGGAGGTGGCCCATGCTTGACGTGACCCTGAACCTCGAACCGAAAGTGGTCGAACCGACCATTTTCGACCTCTCCTCGCCCGGACGCACCGGCGTCACGTTCCCGGACCCGGACGTGCCGCGCGCCGAACTGCCTGATTCTATGCTGAGAGCCGACCTGCCCCTGCCCGAATTGGCCGAGGTGGACGTTGTCCGTCATTACACCCGCCTGAGCAAGTTCAACTACAGCGTGGACGACGGATTCTATCCGCTCGGCTCATGCACGATGAAGTACAACCCGAAGATTGACGAAGATACCTGCCGCCTGCCGGGCTTCCTGTTCACCCATCCCTTGCAGCCCATCGAGACCGTCCAGGGCAACCTGGCGCTGATGTACACCCTGCAAGAATGGCTCATGGAGATCAGCGGCTTTGCAGCGATCACGCTCCAGCCTGCGGCGGGCGCCCACGGCGAATTCACCGGCGTGCTGCTCATGCGCGCTTACCACAAGTCCCGCGGCGACGACAAGCGGATCAAGATGCTCATCCCCGATTCGGCTCACGGCACCAATCCCGCCTCGGCGGCCATGATGGGCCTGCAAGTGGTCCAGATCCCCTCCGACGGGCGCGGCAACGTGGATATCGAAGCCCTCAAAGCCGCCTGTGACGACACCGTCCTGGGCCTGATGCTGACCAACCCCAACACCCTGGGCATGTTCGACGAGCACGTCGAAGAAGTGGTCAGGATCGTCCACGAGTGCGGCGGCCTGGTCTACGGCGACGGGGCCAACCTCAACGCCCTGCTGGGCATCGTCCGCCCCGGCGACCTGGGCATAGACGTGATGCACTTCAACCTGCACAAGACCTTCGCCGTCCCGCACGGCGGCGGTGGACCCGGTTCGGGTCCGGTTGGGGTGGCGGCCCACCTGGCTGACTTCCTGCCCGCGCCGGTTGTCGGCATCCTCGAAGAAGGCGACGACGAGATCGCCCCGCTGTTCGGCTTCGTCACCCCCGAAAAGTCCATTGGCCGGATGAAAGCCTTCCACGGCCATTTCGGCGGCGGGCTGGTGCGCGCTTTTACCTACATCGCCATGCACGGCCCCGACGGACTCAAGGATGTTTCGCAGTACGCCGTCTTGAACGCCAATTATCTTTTGGCCAAACTACGGAACACGTACCACGTACCATTCGACCGCATCTGTATGCACGAATTCGTGGCCGAGGGCCGGGTCGAAGGCTCGGACGTGCGCGCCCTGGATATCGCCAAGCGCCTGATGGACTACAACTTCCACCCGCCGACGAACTACTTCCCGCTCATCGTCCACGAGGCGCTGATGATCGAGCCGACCGAGACCGAGAACAAGGACACCCTCGACGCCTTCGCCGACGCCCTGATCCAGATCGCCGAGGAAGCCAGGACCAACCCTGAGTTGCTCCACGACGCGCCGCATACCACCAAATTCGGCCGCATGGACGAGGTCAAGGCGGCCCGCGAGCTGGTGCTGTGCTGCTGGCTGCCGGAAGATTACAGTAATCCGTAATCAGTGTTCAGTTTTCAGTGAAGAGAAGCCTCGGAGGCGAAAACTTCCGAGGCTTTTTGTTTGCTGTATAATTGCCTTATGACCACTCAAGACATCCGCTGGATACAACGGTTCAATCACTTCACGAAAGCCCTTTCCCAACTGCGGGAGGCGGTGGAGTTGGCGCGCCAGCGTCCGTTGTCGAAGCTTGAAGAGCAAGGCTTGATTCAAGCTTTTGAGTTCACGCACGAATTGGCGTGGAACACACTGAAAGATTTTTTGGAAGAACGCGGCTCTGAAAAATTATACGGTTCCAGAGATGTAACACGCGCGGCCTTTAAAGCAGAATTGATCGAGAATGGCCAGGCATGGATGCAGATGATCAAGAGTCGCAATCTCACATCCCACACATACGATGAAGAGACGGCTGCTAACATCGTTTCGGACATTCGCGCCACCTATTTTTCGGAATTCGAAACGCTTCGAGTCACACTGGAAAAATTGATGGAGGAGGAAGAACAATGAAATACGGCCTCCCGCAATCAGCCATCCAAAAAATTTGCGCCGTTCTCTCGCGCCACCCCCAGGTGGACAAGGCCATCCTCTACGGTTCACGCGCCAAGGGCAACTACAAAAACGGCTCCGACATTGACCTGACCCTGCGCGGCGGAAAAGAATTGACGTTGCAAGTGCTTTATCGGATCATGGACGAACTCGACGACCTGCTCTTGCCATACACTTTTGATTTATCGATTCTCAATCTCATTGGCGACTCCGACGTGATCGAGCACATCCAGCGCGTGGGGGTAATATTCTATGATAAAGAAGAAACGAGTGACAAACTGGCTGTAACGGCATAGCCACTTCCTGATCGGCACTACCAATCGAAAATGCAAATCTATGGGGCTAAAATTTTCCCATGACTCACCAAAAATCCCGCGCCCGTTCTATCCCGTCTGCCTCGTTCATGCTGCTGGCTCTGGCCGCGCTCCTCACCGTCGGCCTTGGCTACGTGGAGGTGGACAAGGCCCTGCATCCGCCGCGTCGCGTAGCCGATGGGAAGACGCTCCGCGAACTCAACATCTCCTACCAATCCGTTGACCTGCTCACCGCAGACGGGGTACATCTGTCGGCCTGGTACACGCCGCCGCGCAACGGTGCGGTGATCCTGGTGGCGCATGGGTACGGGGACCACCGCGTCGTCTGGGTGCATGAGATCCTGGCCCGCAAAGGCTACGGCGTCCTGGCCTGGGATGCCCGCGCCCACGGCGCAAGCGGCGGCGACACCTCCACGATCGGCTATCTCGAAGTGCTGGACGTGAGAGCCGCGCTGGATTTTGCCCTGTCCCAGCCGGACGTGGAGCATATCGGCGCCTGGGGCGGCTCGATGGGCGGGGCAACCTTGATCCGCGCTGCGGCCCAATATCCCGAGATCGAAGCGCTCTTCGTGGACAGTCCTTTTGCCTCGCTGGAGGATGAGATGAACTACCTCATCCCCTACCCCGTTCTCAATCCGCTCGCGAAGGTGCTGGCGCGGGTAAAGACCGGTATCAATGTCAGCGACGTCAGCCCGCTGGAGGTGATCGGGCAGATCAGCCCGCGTCCCGTCTATCTCGCGCAAGGCACGGGCGACCGCACCGCCCCGCCTGATTCCGCCGAACGTCTCTATCGAATGGCGAAGGAGCCGCGCTTCCTGTGGACGGAGGAAAACGTCCCGCACCTGGGGATGTATCTCGACAATCCACGGCGGTACAAGATGACCCTGATCGAGTTTTTCGATACGTGGTTACTGGGAAAAATTCAATGATCAGCGATCCGTTGTATAATCCCCAACCCATGACCCTGCAACTCTCTCCAGGTGACCAACAGATGGATCGGCCACACCGGAAGAAATGCAAGAAAATACAAATTCAAGGAGCAAAACGTCCATGTGCGGTATCTTCGGATACGTAACCAAGAATGAAGTAAAACTCGGCCCGATCCTGATCGAGGCCGCCCAGCGCCTGACCTACCGGGGCTACGACTCGGTCGGCGCGGCAACGTTGAACGGGAGCAAGATTGATTTGCGGAAAGATGTCGGCAAGGTGGACGCGGTCGCGGAAAAATACAACTTTGCCGGAATGACCGGCTCACGCGGCATCACCCAGTTGCGCTGGGCGACGTTCGGGGAGCCGTCGCAAGTCAACAGCCAGCCGCACATCGACTCGGACGGCGACCTGGTCGGCGCGCACAACGGCAACGTGGTCAACAACGTCGAGTTGCGCGAGCAGTTCATCGCTGAGGGTATGACCGTCCGTTCGCAGAATGACGGCGAGACCTGTGTCCACGCGGTGGAGCGATATATCAATCGCGGCTATGAGTTCATTGATGCGATCCGCCTGGCGTATGGCGATCTCGAAGGCGATTATGCTTTTGTCATCGGGCGCGCCAATGACGATAAACTCTACGCCTTCAAAAAAGGCTCCGGCATGGTGGTGGGACTCGGCGAAGGCTTCACCTGTGTTTCGTCGGACCTGCCTTCGATCCTGCCGTTGACGCGCCAGGTCATCCGCCCGCAGGACGGGGAGATCGTCACGCTGTGGGCGGACCACGTCGAACTGCGGTCGGTCAAGGACGGCAAACCAATCGTCCGAATGCCGGAAACAGTTACCGAGTCGATGGATGCGGTGCAAAAGGGCGGGTATCCGCATTTCATGTTGAAAGAGATCCACGAGCAGAGTCAGGTCGCCCGTGAGTTATTCCACGTGCTCAACGGCAACCGCGCAGTCGAGTCGCTGGTCGAGAAGATGAAGAACGCCCGCCACCTGTATTTCATCGGCTGCGGCACGAGTTATCACGCCGCGTCGGTCGGCGCGGTCTATTTCGCGCAACTGGCGGGACGGGCCGCCATCCCCGTGCTTGCGCCGCAGTTCATCGCCCAGTACGCGCCTGCGCTGAGTCACGACGACGTGGGGATTTTCGTCAGCCAGTCGGGCGAGACCAAGGACGTGCTCAACGCCTTGGAAGCGGCGGAGGCGCGCGGCATGGCGTGTTTCGGATTGGCGAACGTGGTCGGCTCGACGCTGACGAAGGCGACTTCGCTCTCTCTACCCCTGTGCTGTGGCTACGAGATCAGCGTTCCCGCGACGAAGACGTTTACCAACCAGGTCGTGACGTTTTTGTACCTGGCGTACAAGATGGGTCTCGATACGGCGGCTGATGGTCGAGCAGGACAAAGTCCGTATCGGGACCCAGCCGCCTACTCGACCACCAGCTCAGGATGGCAGGAACGTTTTGAACGCATCCCCGAATTAATGGACAAGACTTTGGAGATGGCCGCGCCGCAGGTCGAAACCATCGCCAAGGACATCAACGCATGGAATGATCTGTACTGTCTCGGCTATGGAGCGACCTATCCCATCGCGCTTGAAGGCGCGTTGAAGTTGAAGGAGATCACCTATGCCCATTGCGAAGGGATGCTCTCGACCGAGTTCAAACACGGACCGCTCTCCGCGGTCAGCAAGGGCTACCCGATCATCTTCGTGGCCGGACCGAACGACGTGCCGCTCATCATCAGCGGACTCAACGAAGTGAAGGTGCGCGGCGCACGGACGATCGTCATCGCTGAAGAAGATCCCCGCCTGCGCGCCAACGCCGACGAGGTGATCGTGCTCCCCAAATCCGACCCGCAGATTTCGGCCTTGCTCGGCGTCCTGCCGTTGCAGTTGTTGTCGTATCACATGAGCGTCATGCGCGGCTTCGATCCCGATTTCCCCAGGAATTTGTCGAAGACGTTGACGGTGGATTAGGTCAACGGATTGGGAATCGGATGAACGGAATACAAACCAGACTATAATCGGTATGTATCCCCTGGAGCGAGAATGCCTGAGCGAACTGTAAAGAGTCTTTATTACATTTCCCATATCAACAACTTATCATCCATTTTGCAATATGGCATTCTTTCTCATCGTCAGGTGGATGCTGGAAAGATCCCTTTCACGCCCGTTTACAACCCTGAAATCGTGGCAAACCGGGAACAGCGATTAACGCCTGACAAAAAAAGCCTCTGGGACTATGCCAACGTTTACTTCCAACCGCGCAACCCGATGCTTTACAAGGTGATCAGCGAAACGGACAAAAGAGAAGTTGTTATTATTGGTGTAAAACCGCAAATTGTTGAGACAAAAGGCGCGTTTATTTCGTTGGGAAATGCGGCAAGTTCCTTATCCCCGCTGTTGGATGTGAAGTCGGGCCTCCAAAGCATTAACGGGGAATACTGGCAGATCATCAATAACGATTGGTGGAAAACCGAGGACGGCACCAAGCGAAAAATCATGGCGGAGTGCCTTGTTCCAAATGGAATTCCACCGACAGAAATTCATACAGTGTATGTAACCAGTTCCGTAGTTGCCGAGAAGGTCCGCCCTGTCTTGAGCGAATTTCCACAACCCATATCAGTGGTGGTTGAACCGCACATGTTCTTCCAGCCGAGACGACACGGCGCAATCACCGATAAACTATCCTGGGTGGATGGGGATATGTTCTTTTCGCAAATGCAGACACTGACGGTCAGCGTCAACACCGTCGGTGTGATGGGGAAGGGACTTGCTTCGCGGGCCAAATATCAATTCCCTGATATGTATGTTGTGTATCAGGATGTATGCAGGAATAAAACGCTCTCGATGGGAAAACCCTATCTCTACAAGCGGGAGGCATCGCTTGACGAAGATCTGGCAGACGAACCATTGTCATTGCCCAATTTGAACGCGAACAAATGGTTCTTATTATTTCCCACCAAGGAACATTGGAAGGAAGGCTCAAACATCCAGGGCATCGAAACAGGTTTACAGTGGTTGTTGGAAAATTACAAACGAGAAGGTATCCAATCCATCGCCCTGCCTGCGTTGGGATGCGGGCTAGGCGGGTTGGACTGGAAGGAGATGGGTCCGCTCATGTGCCGTTATTTGTCCCGGATGGAGGTGCGGGCTTCCATTTACCTGCCGCAGGAACAGGAAATTGCTCCTGAATATTTACGGAGAGAGTTTTTGTTGGGAAAATAGCAGATCAACGCGCGGCCGGGAGTCCTGCCCCTGCAATTGTTGTCGTAGCATTAGAATAAATCCATGCCCAATCGCCAAAAACACCAACCGGAGGTCCGTGCGTTTTTGCAGGAGCATCTTTCGCCCCAGGATTGGCAGTTCTCCCTTCCGAACGGATGGGGGAAGGAATCCTATTTTGCGCAGGGAAATGGACGGCGTTATTTCGTGAAGGTTGGTGTGCAGGTGGAGCGTTACCTGGCGATGGCAGAGATCGGCTTGACGCCGCCTGTTATCCTCCATGGCCAATTGGAAAGCGGACAATCTATCATTGTCCAGTCGTTCATCGTGGGACGGAGACCGTCACGGTCGGAGTATCGCAAGCGGCTGGCCGAAGTTGCCAAAGTAATTCGGACGATGCACAACAGTCCGCGCATGAGGGGGATTTTACAAGCGCCGCCTTCAGAGTCATTCCTGCAAGCGGGCTTGCGGGCGTTGGACCGCCTTCGCCATAAGTGGGAACGGCATAGGGCACAAGTCCCTGACGTGGCCGGGGCTGTGGATGACAGTTTGGAGCGCCTCACTCAACAGGTTGGTCAATTCTCGGGCGAGGGGCTTGTCGCATCCCACGGCGACATCTGTAATGCGAACTGGCTCTTTGCTTCGGACGGCCGGATTTATCTCATTGATTTCGATTTGATGTCCATGGATGACCCCGCGCTGGATATGGGCGCGGTTTTATGGTGGTATTATCCGCCGGAATTGCGAGAGTCTTTTTTGGATATTGCAGGATATCGATACGATGAGGAGTGCAAATCCCGTATGCGGGTCCGCATGGCGATGCACTGTCTCGATATCCTCCTGCCAAGAGATGGAAGTTTCGACAAGTTCGAGCCTGATGGTTTCGGCGAGTCCCTGCGAGATTTCGAGGCCGCCCTCGAAGGCAGAGAGAATCCTGCCGGGTATGGTGATTGAGCGCAATTTTGGCAGGCCAGGAGAACGGAAGGGGTGGAAATCCAGCCGGGAAAGACCCTTTCCGTGACGTAAGAAATCCCTGCAACGGATGTTCTAATAACGATGACGAACGTCTCTGGCATTTTTGAGATGCCGCTTCGCCGGCGCAGAAACCAACCCGGAAGCCTTTGCCAAATTCAGGAGTAAACCTTGAAAGCCAAACACTGGATCATATTTCTTTTATTGGGGGCTATCTGGAGTTCCTCCTTCATGTGGATCAAGATCGCCGTGCGGGAGGTCGGACCGATCACGCTGGTCGCCTTCCGGGCGCTGTTCGGGCTGCTGTTCTGTGCCGTGGTGGTTTTCGTCCAGCGTGTTGCCTGGTCGCGCCCGTTCAGGGATTGGTTCCCGCTGCTCCTGGTCGGGGTGACGAACGTGGCCATCCCCTTCTTCCTTATTTCGTGGGGCGAACAGACCATCGACTCGGCGGTCGCCTCGATCCTGGATGCCACGGTGCCGCTGTTCACCATCCTGATCGCCCATTTCCTGCTGCATGACGACAAGATCACGGTCCCCAAACTGCTGGGACTGATCATCGGGTTTGCCGGGATCGTCGTCCTGATGAGCAAGGACATCGGCGCCTCCCCCGGTTCCCTGCTCGGGCAGGCCGCCGTGGTGGTGGCTTCGATGTTCTATGCGGGGAGCGCGGTCTACATCCGCAAGACGACGGAAACGGTCCCAGGCATCCTGCGGAGCGCCGGGCCGCTGGTCTCCGCGACCGCTGTCATGTGGCTGGGAACCTTCATCTTCGAAAGCCCGGTCCGGATCCCGCAATTGGGGATCACCTGGGCGGCGCTGCTCTGGCTCGGCATCCTCGGATCGGGACTGGCCTTCGTCATGGCCTATTACCTGATCCACGAGATCGGACCGACGCGCACGACCATGGTGACGTATCTGTTTCCGCTGGGCGGCGTGATCCTGGGCGTCATCTTCCTGCACGAACAGTTGACCTGGCAGTTGATCACAGGCGCGGTCCTGATCATTGCCAGCCTGGTCATCGCGAACCGGGAGCCGAAGGGGTAGGCGGGGGCACTCAAATGTTGTTAACTGGAGCGCAATCTCCCCATTTTGCGCCGAAGTCGGAGATTTCGGACTCTGTTTCCGGCAACTTTTAGTGCATCTAGGAGCCAGACAACCGGCAACCGTTTTTGTGGAGTATAATTTCTTGCAAGGAACGAAAATGACATTTCATACCTCTCCAAGTTCTGTGTTAACCAAAGTCGCGAAATCGCTCGTCGCGGCAAAACGTTATTCCACGACCGAAGAAGCTTTGTGGGATATGGCGTTGTCCACGGTGCGCGGCAAAATGGCCTACTACCGCCGCCGCATCCGCAGGTTGGAGAATAAGCACGGAATGGATTTTGACGGATTCTCAGCGCTTTTGAAAGGTAAAGCTACGCCTGCGCAAGAGGACGACTGGTTGGAATGGAAGTCTGCCCGCTCCATGTTGAAAGACTGGCAAACGACCTACAAAGATCTGCTCCATGAACAATCTCGTTGATGACATCCTGGAAATCCTGCAACAGCACGCGTTGGTGAAAACCACGCGTGTTGTTCATTATGATGAAACCCCGTCCGGGAAACTCGAAGTCAAAATCCGTTGCAGTTTGCCTAAAGATCATCAATTGCAAATCTGGATCCATATCGAACCGGAGTCCTTCGATTACGCGTATCAACTGTTTACGTTTGCCCCGTTGTTGAGATGGGATAATGCGCCGCACTACGGGCATCTATCTTCCGCCCCGCATCACTTTCATGACGAAAATGGCAATGTCTCCAATTCTCCGCTTACCGGGGATGTCAAAAAAGATTTGAAGATCATTTTTGGAGAAATCAGCCAGTGGATAGAAGAATAAGAAAAGCGGATCTGGGTATCCAGGAAAAAATTGGCGAGGTTGGGAGCATATTTGTCGCGATTTTTATCGAAAGGATCATCCGATGAACCAACACCTCCACCTTCTCACCCTCGGCGTGCGCGATCTCGAGCGTTCGCGCAAATTCTACACCGAGACCCTGGGCTGGAAGCCCGCCTCCGCCAGCAGCGAGGACGTGGCCTTCTTCCAGGCGGGCGGCGTGGCGCTGGGGCTGTATCCGCGCGAGAAGCTGGCCGAAGATGCGCTGACCTCGCCCGAAGGCAGCGGCTTTGCCGGGATCACACTGGCCTACAACGCCCGCAGCGAGCAGGAAGTGGACATGCTCATTGCCGACCTGGAGGCCAAAGGCGTGGAAATTGTCAAACGCCCCCAAAAGGTCTTCTGGGGCGGGTACAGCTCCTACTTCGCCGACCCGGACGGCTTCCTCTGGGAAGTGGCTTACAACCCCTTCTTCCCGTTCGACGAGGATGGGAATCTCAAGTTGGAGTGAGTGGGAGTGTTATTAGGCAGACTTCGGAAGTCTTTCCCGGAGTCTCCACAGCCGGAGATTTTTCTGAAAGACTTCCGAAGTTTTCTCTTAAAGTAAACGAGGAGCGCTCACGCGCTCCTCTTCATTAGCCGGTGATCACCTCCTTCTGCGGGATGGTCATTCGGTCGGGGTGGGGGCCACAGGCGGGATTCCTCCCCCGTGACGGCCGCCAAACCCAAATCCGAGTCCCGGCCCGTCCAGGAAGCCTTTGTCGAGGCCTTCGAGCAGCCAGTCAGCCTTTTCCTGGGTGATGCTGCCGTCTGCCACAGCCTGGGCGATGCGTTCGCGCATGGCTTCTGCGTGAACAGCTTGCAGGGCGTCGCGGATCTCTTGCAGATCCACGCCGGCTTCACCGGCCAGGTAATCCAGGGTCTTGCCGTCTGCCAGCGCTGCGGACAGGTCGTCGGTGCTCATGTCCAGCACCGCCGCGACCGCTTCCAGCTCCGCGTCGGTGAGGGGATGCCCGCCGGGATGGCCGCCCGGGCCGCCGGGTCCGCGCCCGCCGAAAGATAGCGCAGGCGTGTTGTCGTCGGCAAAGGCGGTCGTCGTGCCATACGCGCCGACGGCCAGTAACGTCACCACCAGCGCGCCGATCACCCATCCAAGTTTCTTGTTCATACATTTTCTCCTTTTCTAACCGAAATACGGGTTGATCTTTCTCCCCCATGATAAAAGCGGCGTGTTAGGCGGCTGTCAACGGGTTATATGCAAATTATGTAGATGGATTTGGCCCTATCGTCCAATCTCGTTTACAATGGGAGCACCCTGACCAGCAAGGAGAAAATATGGCGCAAGAAGAAAACATCGGCCACCTGCTCGAGAACTTCCAGCGGATCGAGATCACTGAACATCACATCTATAAACGCCTGGCCCGGAGCATCAGAGACCCCGAAAACCGGCAGGTCATGGAACAGATCGCAGACGACGAACTGCGCCACTACAACGACTGGAAAAAATACACCCAGCGCGAGATCAAGCCCGATCGGTGGAGCATCTGGAAATACTACCTGATCAGCCGGGTCCTCGGCTTTACCTTCGGCATCAAACTCATGGAACGCGGCGAAGAAAAAGCCCAGGCCGGTTACGCCCTGCTCAAGGGCAAGATCCCCGACATTGACAGGTGGATCCACGAAGAAGAAGTCCACGAACAGAAGTTGTTGGCCATGCTCGACGAGGAGCGCCTGCGCTACGCCGGGTCGGTCGTGCTCGGCCTGAACGACGCCCTGGTCGAACTGACCGGCGCGCTCGCCGGGCTGACCCTGGCCCTCCAGAACACGCAGCTGATCGCCCTCTCCGGGTTGATCACCGGCATCGCCGCCTCGCTTTCGATGGCGGCCTCCGAATACCTGTCCACCCGCTCCGAGGAGACCGAAAAACGCCCCGTCCGCGCCGCCGTCTATACCGGGATCGCCTACATCGTCACGGTCATCCTCCTGATCCTGCCCTACCTGCTCCTCCCCAACTTCTACGTTGACCTCGCCATCGCCCTGACGACCGCGGTCGCTATCATCGCGGTTTTCAATTACTACATCTCGGTCGCCAAAGACGAACCCTTCCGGGAGCGCTTCGTCGAGATGGCCGGGTTGAGCCTCGGTGTGGCGACCCTTTCCTTCATCGTAGGCTACTTCATCCGCCAGTGGTTGGGGATCGAGGTGTAAACAAGTTACAGATTGGAACGAAAATGAAAATTTTATCGGTAGATATCGGCACGGGAACCCAGGATATTTTGCTGTACGACTCGAAGCTGGACCTCGAGAACGGCTTCAAGCTGGTGCTTCCCTCCCCGACCATGATGGTCCACCGCCGGATCAGGCAGGCGGCCCAGGCCCGGACCCCGGTCCTGCTGAGCGGGGTAATGATGGGCGGCGGCCCCTCGGCCTGGGCAGCGCTCGACCACGCCAGGGCCGGGATTCCCGTTTACGCCACGCCCGAAGCGGCAAGAACCATTGATGATGATTTGGATAAGGTGGCCCGCGACGGGATCGAAATTGTCTCGGACGATGAGGCCCTCCGCCTCCCGGATTCGGTCCAGCGCATCACGTTCCGGGACTTCGACCTGCCCGCCATAAAGCGGGTTTTCTCGTCCTTCGGCGTGGACCTCTCCGATCTGGCGGCGGTGGCGGTGGCGGTCTTCGACCACGGTAACGCCCCGCCGGGGGTCTCCGACCGCCAGTTCCGTTTCGACTACCTCGACCGGCGCCTGCGGGAGGTGAATTCCCTGGCGGCCTTCGCCTACCTGCCCGACGACATCCCGCCGATCATGACCCGCCTGCAAGCCGTAGCCCGCTCCGCCAGCGAGATGGATTGTCCGCTGGTGGTGATGGACACCGCGCCCGCGGCCGTGCTGGGCGCGGACTTCGATCCGGCCGTCGCCCTGTGCAGGCAGAAGATCATCGTCAACGTGGGAAATTTCCATGTCCTGGCCTTTCGGCTGGGACAGGGCGGGGTCGAGGGCGTCTTCGAGCACCACACCGGCGAGATAGACCTGCCCAGGCTCGAAACCCTGCTCCGCGCCCTGGCAGACGCCTCGCTCCGGCACGAGGACGTCTTCGGCGACATGGGCCACGGCGCGTTGATGTACTCGGACGAAAAATTCGAGTTCGGCCACGATGAATTCGACGTGGTCGTCACCGGCCCGCGCCGCAGCCTGTTCAATCGCCAATCCGAAATCAAAAATCGTAAATCCAAAATCGTAAATCGTAAATCGCTCCGTCCGTATTTTGCCGTGCCCTTTGGGGATATGATGCTGGCCGGCTGTTTTGGGCTGCTGGCGGCCACAGCCGAGGTCCTGCCCGGTTTGGCGGAGGCAGTCCACAGGTCCATGCGGGAGGCGGGGGGCAGCGGCACCGCCCCCTGGGACGCGTGATCCGGTCGAAGGAGGACGGCTCCGGCTGTCCTTTTTTGATCCCCATCCTTGACAGTGTTTGCAGACTGATGTATTATGTAAACAAGTTTGTATTGCAAACCAAAGAAGGAGATGCCATGGATCCTGACCTCGACGAGAAGCAACGGCGCGCCCTCCAGTACTGGTACGTGGACGGCGCTTTCGAGTTCGGCATGGGCGGGTTGTGCCTGCTGCTGGCGCTCTATTTTTATGCCCTGGCCAAGTTGGAAGACACCTGGCTGGGCGGGATGTTGAGCGCCGCGATGGTGCTGGTCGTCGTCGGCGGGGGGATGGGGATCAACCGGCTGGTGATGCGCTTGAAGGAGCGAGTCACTTTCCCGCGCACGGGTTACGTGGCCTACAGGCGCACCCGCGGCGCGAAGCGCCTGGCCCGGCTCGTGCTCGTCGGTCTGGTTGCCGGGTTGGTCTCGGCCCTGCTCACCCTGCTCCTGGTGCGACTGTCTTCGACCGTGATGGTCTCGATTGCCAGCGCCACGCCGCAGCCGGTCAACTGGATGCCGGGCCTCACCGGGCTGATGTTCGCCGTAGTCGTCACCATTTTGGGATTGCGCACGGCCATCCCGCGTTTCTACCTGGTGGCCGCCTTGAGCCTGGTCACCGGCGCGGCGCTGATGTTCGCCGGGCTGGACATGAACCTGGGGCTGGCCGCTTTCTACGCGGCCCTGGCCGCCGGATTGCTCGCCGCCAGCGTTTTCGTCCTGCGCCATTACCTGGGCAGCACCACCCCGCCCGCGGAGGCCGACAATGAAAGTCCCTGACAGGCCCCGCGCCGGGCGCTTCGCCGACGGGCTGGTGGAGCTGATGCTGGGCATCTTCATGCTCATCGCGGCCATGGCCCTCGAACTGGTCGGGGAGCCGCTGATCTCGGGGTTCGTGGCGATGGCCGGCATCTTCGCCGCAGCCAAATTCTTCGAGCGGTTGCAGGCGCAGCTCTCCGAATCCCGCGCCGGTTCGCAGCGCCCGGGCCAGGGCGGCAAATCCCGCCTGTGGGACTTCGTGGCTGCCGTGCTGGTTGTCGTGGCGGTCCTGAGCATGTCTTTCTGGTTCCTGGACACTCGCCTGAACAGCCTCGCGGCCTGGCTGGGACTGATGGTCGGCGCGGCCGTCGGCCTGGCCCTGCTGGCCTGGGGCCTCCGTCTGCGGCTGTGGCGGGCCGTCGTGCAGGGCGTGGTCTCGATCCTGCTCGGGGGGCTGCTCTCGCCCCTCGTGCTGGGACCAGGCCCATCGTCCGGGCCGACGGGGGTGGGGCTGATGAGCGTGTATTTCTTCGGGATGGGGATCAGCCTGTCCCTGGGCGGCTGGATCGGCCTGAACCGCTTCGTCAAATCCCGTCCGGGTGAGAGGAAGGCCGGAGATGGATGACGGCATCCGCTCGTTGACCGAGGTGGACCGCCTGCTGCACGAGCCGAGCCGCACAATCATCGTCGCCATCCTGTACGCGGTCGAGAGCGCCGACTTCCTGTATTTGCAGCGCGAGGCCGGGCTGACGAAGGGCAACCTGTCGGCGCACCTGTCGAAGCTGGAGGAGGCCGGGTACGTGGAGATCGAAAAGACGTACCGGGGCAAGATCCCGCTGACGCTCTGCCGCCTGACGGAGGCCGGGCGCAAGGCCTTCGAAGATTATCGCCAACAGATCAAAAGTTTCATCGAGAAAGTGTAACTGGAGAAAAAATGACTTTTGCCATTCGGACTCAAGCCTTGAGCCGCTCGTTCGGACCCGTGAGGGCCGTTGACGGGCTGACGATGGACGTCCTGGCCGGGACCGTGTTCGGCTTCCTCGGCCCGAACGGCTCCGGCAAGACGACCACCATCCGCCTGCTGCTCGGGCTGCTCGACGCCGACGGGGGCCGGGCCGAGGTGCTCGGCTTCGACACCCAATCCCAGGCCGACGAGGTCCGCCTGCGCTGCGGGGCGCTGCTGGAGCACAACGGCCTGTACGAGCGCCTGACCGCTGAAGACAACCTGGTTTTTTATGCGCGGGTCTGGCGGCTGCCGAAAAACGAGCGGGACGAGCGCGTCAAATCCCTGCTGACGGACATGGGCCTGTGGGAGCGGCGCGGCGAACAGGTGGGCAAGTGGAGCCGGGGGATGAAGCAGAAACTGGCGATCGCCCGCACCCTGCTGCACCGTCCCAAGCTGGTCTTCCTCGACGAGCCGACCGCCGGTCTCGACCCGATCGCCGCGGCCGCCCTGCACGAAGACCTGATCAACATGGCCCAACGCGAGGGCGTGACGATCTTCCTGACCACCCACAACCTGGCCGAAGCCGAGAAATTGTGCCGGGAAGTGGGCGTGGTCCGCAAGGGGAAGCTGCTCGCCGTCGGCGCGCTGGACCGGTTGCGGGCGCAGGCAGGGGGTCCACGCGTGGAGATCACCGGCCGGGGCTTCACGCCCGAACTGCTGGACAAAGTCCGCAGCCTGCCGGATGTCACTGAGGCTTCCTCCGAGAACGGCAAGCTGACCATCCGCTTGGGGCAAGCGATCGAGACCGGGCCGATCGTCAACCTGCTGGTCACGCACGGGGCGGAGATCGAGGAGGTCCGCAAGGGCAAGGCCAACCTGGAAGAAACCTTCCTGACCCTGATGAACGAAGAAACGAGCGAGGAGGCGCAGGCATGATCGCCGATATCGTCACCATCGTTGGTAAAGAGTTGAAAGAGATCCTGAACGCCCGCGGCAACCGCCGGGGCGGGATCGTCAGCATCCTGATCTTTGCCGGGATGTTCGGCATTTACCTGCCGCTGATGACCGGCCCCGACTGGGTCCAGACGCCCGCCTCGTTGTTCTACTGGATCTGGCTGCCCTTCCTGATGGTCAGCGGCGTGATCGCCGATTCCATTGCCGGGGAGCGTGAACGCCATACCCTCGAGACCCTGCTTGCCAGCCGCCTGTCGGACACGGCCATCCTGCTCGGCAAGGTCGGCGCGGCCATCGTCTACGCCTGGGGGCTGACCATCGGGATCATCCTCATCAGCGTGGTCTCGGTCAACCTGGCCTTCGGCCTCAGGGACGGCACATTTTACGTCTATTCGCCGATGGCCATCCTGGCGACCCTGGTGTTCAGCCTGCTGATCGCCCTGTTTTCAGCCGGGCTGGGCATCCTGGTCTCGCTGCGGGCTGAAACGGTCCGCCAGGCGCAGCAGGTGGTGAGCGTGGGGTTCATGGTGATCTTCATCCCGGTGCTGCTGCTGGCCCAGTTCCTGCCGCAGGAGACGGTGGCGAAGCTGATCGTCTGGGCCGAAACCGCCAACTGGACTCTGGTCGGGATCATCGCGGCCGTCATCTTTGCCGCCCTGGATGCGGTCCTGCTTTCATTGAGCAAAGCCCGCTTCCAGCGCTCGAAGCTGATCCTGGACTGAGCTTTTTCCATAATACCGGCTCAAAAACAACTCACCCCCGAAGACTTCGGGGGTGTTGTGGTTATTCAGTTGTCGTTCGTCGGAAAGGCTATTTGACGGTCCACAGTTCTGCGTTGGAGATCTCACAGCGAGTGCCATAGTCCTTGTTGGTGCCGGAGACGATGGTGTAGAACAGCCGCCCTTCGGTGTATTTGTCCAGTTTCATGCTATAAGTGGCCGCGTATTGGTCATTAACCAGGGCGATGAGTTTCGTGCCGCTGGCGATTATTGTGAAATCAGCCTCGGCCGGGTTGTCAAATTTGACCCTTTGTGAACCACTGGTAACCCCGATCCTGGAAACGTAATTCCTGTTGAATTCATTCAGGCCGACCCAGAGGGTGCTTCTATCCAGGAAGATCATGTAATAGTCACCGTCATTCGTGAGATGGAAAATGAACCCGCACCCGGATAGATTGGCGGTGTTGGTGGCGCTTTCCCATTTGAAGTGAGCGCGTAACACGAAATCCTTGACTATTTTTGTATAACCGGATGGGAAGGGCTGGAGATAATTGATCATAGCCATTTCGTCTTTGAAATCTTCCAGCTTTGTATAAGTTCCTTCCAGGGAAGACAAATAACCCGCATCCACAAATTCCTTGATCCGGGTCTCCATTGCCGAAACCTGTTCGGTTGCGGCGTAGTTGGGAGTCTTGGTCGGGAGGGGAGTCTTGGTCGGGGTTGCGGTGTTGGTGGCCGTTGGGGCCGGGGTGTTGGTCGGCTTGGGTGTGTTGGTCGGCGGGTTGGTCGGTGTGGCAGTAGGCTCGGGCGGCGCGCCGAAGCTGCATCCCTGCACCAGCAGGCTCAAGACGATCAGGATGAAAAGAACGGGTGAGAAAAGTTTGGGCTTCATTTACAATCCTCCGCTTTAGCGAAATTTTGATAAGTATAAATTCCCGGCTGTCATAAATGCAACTGACATTTGTCACTTTTTTCCAGTAGACCTCGGAAGTCTGCGGGAACAAGACTTCCGAAGTCTGATCTCTTGACAAATAGATAATTATCTATATAATATCGCATAGAAGGTTATCAATATGACGTTCCCGAACCCCGTCCTCTTTGCCAAAGCCCTGGCCGACGAAACCCGCCAGAAGATCATGAACCTGGTCTGCTGCCGCTGGCTCTCGGTAAGCGAGATCGTCGAACAGTTGCAGGTCACACAGCCGACCGTCTCGCACCACCTCGCCACCCTGCGCGAGGCCGGGCTGGTCAGCGTGCGCGAAGAAGGCAAGCAGACTTTCTACTCGCTCAACCAGGAGCGGGTGGCGCTTTGCTGCGGCCAGCTGATGATCCGGTTCGCCCCCGAAACGGAAACAGCCGAAACCGTCAAAAAGACCCTCGAAGCTAAATGAACGGGATGTCCGTCCGCGGCGGCATCCCCTTCTTTTTGCCCAAATCCATAGACCATCATCTATTTAAGGAGATCGAAATGACCCAAACCCCGATCCACGACGCGGTGCGTGACCATTACGCCGAACGCGCTCGAAAGGCCGATCCCTGCTGCGGAGCGGACTCCGCTTCGGCCTGCTGCGACACGAAGAACGTACTCTACCCTGACGAGTTGCTCGCCACCGTCCCCGACGACGTGGCCAATTTCAGCCTGGGCTGCGGCGACCCGATCAGCCTGGCCGCCCTCCAGCCCGGACAGACCGTGCTCGACCTCGGCTCCGGCGGCGGCCTGGACTGTTTCCTGGCGGGCAAAAAAGTCGGCCCGGCCGGCCACGTCATCGGCGTGGACATGACCCCCGAAATGCTCGAAAAAGCCCGAGCCAATGCCAAACGCATGGGCGTGACCAACGTCGAGTTCCGGCACGGCTACCTCGAAGCCCTGCCCGTGGACGATAACAGCGTTGACGTGACCATCTCCAACTGCGTCATCAACCTTTCGCCCGACAAGGCCAAAGTCTTCGAAGAAGTGTTTCGCGTCCTCAAACCCGGCGGCAAACTGGCCGTCTCCGACATCGTCACCGACGGCCCGCTGCCGGAGGCCATCAAACAGAGCCTGAGCCTGTGGGCCGGCTGCGTGGCTGGGGCCGCCGACGCCAGGGACTACGTCGTCATGATGGAGGCCGCCGGTTTCACCGACATCGCCATCACACCGACCTTCTTCGACAAAGAGACGGTGGACGAGGCCATCCGGGAAGTGGGCAACAAGATTGACCTGAAATCCGTTTCGCAGGACGATCTGTACAAGACCGTTTACAGCGCCCGCATCTCGGCCCGGAAGCCGGGGTGAAGTTGGTAATTGGTAATTGGTAATTGGCTAAAAAAAACAGGCTTCCGAGGATTGGGTTTCGGAAGCCTGATCGTTTGAATTCGATTACGGGCAGTTGGGGAATGCGATGGTGAAGGTCCCGTCGGCGTTGGGGGTCAGGGTGGAGCCGGTGGGGAATTCGAAATGCCAGCCGCCCTCGCCGTTCCCGCTGACCGTGCCCCGGCCGTCCTTTTCGGCTTCGGCTTTCCAGGCCTCGGTGGCGGGACCGGGGGGCAGGTCGAGGCTGAGCGCGCCGGAGCTGCTGCTGTTCATGTTCATGCCGTTCTGGGGGGTGATGAGCAGGGTGCAATTATCCTGCCAGGCCCAGCCCTGGTAAGCCGCCAGCGGAGCCGCCTCCCCTGGACCGAGCTTGAGGTCATAGGTGCCATTCTCGAGGGGCGTGACCTCCGTCCCCAACGGGAACAGGACCAGGGTCCCGCCCGCTTCGCCCGGGTTCAGGCTGACTCGAGGCTGGAATTCCTCCCAGGCGGCCAGGTCCGCGCCGGAGGGCAGGTCCAGTTTCACTTTTCCTGATCCGTAAGAAAGACTGGCGCCTTCGGGCAGCGTCCCGGTGTTGAGGGTGTCGCCTTGCAGGGTGGGAGAGACGGATTCCGCTTTGGGCGGGAAGCAGACCGGGGCGTTGACGAAAGTGCCGAAAGCGAAGCTGTCGTCGAGGGTGGTTCCGGCGGGCAGGTTGACCGAGTTCGTCTGCGGCTGTGGGAACCACCAGTCCACCGGCGGGTCGAACCAATCTTCCGGGGTCGAGCCGCTGGGGAACGTGACCTGGGTGTAGTGGCCTTTCGGCTGCTGGGTCGTGCCGGGAGGCAGTTTGCTCATCGGGATGCGGCAGGGCTGGGAGGGGATTTTACCCACATCCGGCGGGGAGACCTGGTATTTACCGCAACCAGGGATGGTTACTTTGAGATACCCCGCATTTTGTCCCGGGGTCTCTCCTTGCACAATTGTGCCTGGAGGGAACTTGACCACTTGCCAGGTTCCGTCTTCGAGTTCGAGAGGGAGGATGGATACCGCCCCTTCAGGCAAATTGCTGATCGACTCTGGAAGTTTTCCCGGCGCAAAGACCAGCGTGTCGTCGTGAAGGAGTTCCAGGAACGTGAAAGCGTCATTCATGCCATCTATTCCACCCCAAAGGGCGTATGGCACGTAAATGACACAGGGTTCGCCCTGGGGCTGTTCCTGGTTGGCGGGTGGGGGAGCGTTTCCGGGGATTTTCGGCAGAAATTGGCAGCGGGTAAGCAAGTTGGCAGCCACGATTGCCAGGATCAAATTCTCCAGGTGAAGAAACGTTTTGTGCATGTTGCCCTCGACTTGTGTGATTTGGATGGGGTTACGCTTTTCGAATGCTACGTTCTCTACCGGACAGATTTTTGAGAAAACCTTTTTTCAACGCGAATTACGCCAATTGTGCGAATTACGCGGATGTTTTTGAAAATAAATTCGCGACATTTGCTCCTTCCGCGTCATTCGCGTTAATGTCTTTGGTTTTGTCCGGTAGAGAGATGCTACGTTCAGTTTAGCGAGGATTTACCCCTGGCACAATCAGTTTGCTTTACAGCTACTTTGCAGTTTGGCGCGTTTACGCTTGACAGGGCGCTCGAATGGGGGTAAAAAATACCGACCAGTCGGTATCTTTTCTGAGGTATTGGAGAAACCATGCAATCTCGAAGCGAAGAAACCCGCAGCCACATCCTGGCGGCGGCGCTCAGGCGGTTTGCCGTCCACGGTTACAACGCGGCCAGCATTGACCAGATCTGCGCCGACGCGGGCGTGAGCAAGGGCGCGTTCTACCACCACTTCCCGTCGAAGCAGGCGATCTTCATCGAGCTGCTCAACGGCTGGCTGGATACGATTGACGCCAGCCTCGACTCGGCCCGCCAGCCGACCGTGCCGGAGACGTTGATCCGCATGACGGAGCGCCTGCCGGAGATCATCACTGTAGCGGGCGGCAACCTGACCATGTTCCTGGAGTTCTGGCTGGCCGCCAGCCGGGAGGAGGCCGTCTGGAACGAAGTGATCGCCCCGTACCGCCGCTACCAGGAGTACTTCGCCGGGCTGATCGAGCAGGGCGTGGCCGAAGGCTCCTTCCGCCCGGTGGACCCGCAGGCAACCGGGCAGATGATCCTGTCGCTGGCGGTGGGGGTGTTCTTGCAGGCCGTCCTGGCCAACGACGCGGCCGACTGGCAGAAGGTGGCCCGGCAGAGCATGGAAATTTTGATGAATGGATTAAAACTGTAGGTCACGTTCGCAACGTAACCAACCCGATAGGAGCAACTATGTATCTTGTCACCGGGGCAACGGGGCATATCGGCAACGTGCTGGTGCGCAGACTGCTCGAAAAGGGCGAAAAAGTGCGGGCGCTGGTCTGGCGCGGCGAGGATACCCGTCCGCTGGAGGGGTTGGAGGTGGACAAAGTGGAGGGCGACGTGCTCGACCTGGACTCGCTCTGGGAGCCGTTCCGGGGGGTGCGCGGGGTCTTCCACCTGGCCGGGATCATTTCCATTTTGCCGGGAGCAGACCCAGCCGTCCGCGCGGTGAACGTGGAGGGGACCAAAAACGTGCTGCGGGCCGCCTCCGAAAGCGGGGTCCGGCGGCTGGTCTACACCAGTTCGATCCACGCCCTCAAACGGATCGAGACCGGCGTGATTGACGAAAATGCTGGATTCGACCCGGACAACCCCTACGGGGAGTACGACCGCTCGAAGGCGCAGGCCACGCTGGAAGTGCAGCAGGCGGCCCGCGCCGGACTTGGGGCCGTCATCGCCTGCCCGACCGGGGTCATCGGCCCGTACGATTTCCGCGGCTCGATGATGGGATCGGTGATCCGCACCGCGGCCGAGCGCAAGCCGACCCTGTACGTGGATGGGGCTTACGACTTCGTGGACGTGCGGGACGTGGCCGAGGGCTTGATCCGGGCGGCGGAGCGGGGCCGGCCGGGCGAGAGTTACATCCTTTCGGGGCAGAAGATTTCGGTGCGCTACCTGCTCGAGACGGTGCGCGAGATCAGCGGGCGGGGATTCTTCCAGATGAAGATCCCGTTCGACCTGGCGCGTTTCGCGGCGCGGTTCACGCCCGCCTTTTACCGGATGGCGCACGCCACGCCGCGTTTTACGCCCTACTCGTTGGAAGTCTTGCAAAGCAATGCGGACATCAGCCACGCCAAGGCCACGCGTGAACTGGGCTACCAGCCGCGCTCGCTCTACGAGAGCCTGACCGATACCGTGCGCTGGTTCCTGGAGTCGGCCAACCAGCGGCTCAACCAGGCCGCCATCAACCGGGTGGAGAAGGTTTTCGAGAAGGAAACTCATGGAGTGGAGGAATAAGACCGCAGTCGTCATCGGCGCGTCGAGCGGGATCAATCCTCGCCAAAACGCAATCTTGTCTTGGGCCAAAATTCATGTTATAGTATGCCCGCTTTTGGGGCTAACAACCCGCGACCCCAATTTTTAATTGCATCTCTGAAAAGAGATGCTGATTCTATACACAGGACAAAAAATGCCGACGACATTCCTGACCAAAGAAGGATTTGATAAGCTGCAGGATGAGCTTGAATACCTGCGTACCAGCAAGCGCCAGGAAGTCGCCAACCGTCTGCACGAAGCGATGGAAGGCGGAGAACTGATCGAAAATGCCGAGTACGAGGCTGCCAAAAACGAGCAGGCCTTCGTCGAGGGCCGCATCCAGGAACTGGAGATCATCCTGGCGACCGCCCGCGTGATTGACGAAAAGAGCAAGCTGGCCAATGGCGGCCTGATCCAGGTCGGGGTGACGGTCGTCATCCAGGAGGATGGCGGCAACCCCGAGGAATACACCATCGTCGGGGCGGCGGAAGCCAACCCTCGCGAAGGCAAGATCTCCAACGAATCCCCGATCGGCAGGGCTTTGCTCAATCACCGCGAAGGCGACGAAGTCCAGGTGGACGCGCCGGGCGGTTCGTTCAAGATCCGCATCGTCAAGGTCAAGTAACCGGGGCACGCGTCTCTTGCCCCGCGCCCTCAACAGGAGCGCGGGGCTTTTTTATCCCTCACCCCAACCCATCTCCCTTGGGGAGAGGGGCAAGGGGTGAGGGGCATAGTAAAATCAGCACTCGAAATTTCACGCAGAGGTGACCTATGGCAGATTACACATCCCTTGAAAAAATCCGCCTCGAAAAGATCGAGGAACTGCGCGCCGAGGGCATCGAACCCTACCCCACCCGCGCCGGGCGGACCCACACCAGCGCCCAGGCGATCGCCGGGTTCGAAGCCGCCGAAAAGGACGGCCTCGAATTCAAGGCCACCCTGGCCGGACGCATCCGCGCCACCCGCCCGATGGGCAAGCTGACCTTCGCCCACATCGAAGACGGCGCAGGGCGCATCCAGTTGTTCTTGCGGGTCAACGAACTCGGCCAGGAGCAGGTGGATTTCTTCAACCGCGCCTTCGACATCGGCGATTTCATCCAGGCGGCGGGTGTGATGATGCGCACCCGCACCGGCGAAGCCACCCTGCTGGTGCATGAGTTCAGGATGCTGGCCAAGGCCGTCTCGCCGCTGCCCGCCGCCAAAGACGAGACCCTCGAAGACGGGACGGTCGTCCGCCACGCGGCGCTGGAAGACAGCGAGTTGCGCGCCCGCCAGCGTTACGCCGACCTGGCGGTCAACCCCCAGACGCGCGAAACCTTCCGCAAACGCGCGGCCGTCCTCCGGTCCCTGCGCGCTTTCCTCGACGGAGAAGGCTTCCTCGAGGTCGAGACCCCCATCCTCCAGCCCATCTACGGCGGCGCGGCGGCCAAACCGTTCACCACCTACCACAACCAGCTCAAACAGCAGCTTTACCTGCGCATCTCGTTCGAGCTGTATCTCAAGCGCCTGCTGGTCGGCAACCTCGAAAAGGTCTACGAGATCGGGCGGGATTTCCGCAACGAGGGCGTGTCGTACAAGCACAACCCCGAATTCACCCAGTTGGAGTTCTACTGGGCCTACGCCGACTATCTGAAAGTGATGGACCTGACCGAGCGGATGGTTTCGACGGCGGTGAAGGACGTGAGCGGCGGCTACCGGATCACTTACCAGGGGACTGAACTGGATTTCACCCCGCCCTGGAAACGGATCGAGATGCGCGCGGGACTTTTGGAGGCTACCGGTGTGGACATCTATTCCCACGCTGACGGCGACTCGCTGGCCGCGGCCCTCAAGTCGGTTGGCAAAACCCCGCCCCCCGGCATGACCCGCGGCAAATTGATTGACTGGATGTTGAGCGAGTTCCTGGAGCCGAAGCTGATCCAGCCGACCTTCCTGTACGATTACCCGCGTGACATTTCGCCGCTGGCCAAGTCCAGGCCCGGCGACCCGCTGACGGTGGAGCGCTTCGAGGGTTACGTGGCCGGTTTCGAGTTGTGCAATGCTTTTACCGAGTTGAACGACCCGCTCGACCAGGAATCCCGTTTCCTCGAGATGGGCCGCGACTACGCCGCCGACGACGAGGAGCGCCACCCGATGGACGAGGATTACCTGCGGGCCATGCGCTACGGCATGCCCCCCAACGGCGGCTTCGGCATGGGCGTTGACCGCCTGACGATGCTGCTGACCGACAAGCACAGCATCCGTGAAGTGCTGCTCTTCCCGCACTTGAGGAGCGGTGGGGGCGAAGAAGAATAAGTTTTCAGTGTTCAGTATCCAGTATCCAGTGTTCAGTTGCTGGAGACAAAAATTCCCGGTTGCGGCCGGGGATTTTTGCTTATCTTTAAGGCTTACTCTAAGTTTTTGAGTATGCGTTCGATCTTTTGTTTGAGATCAGGCAGGTCGTCCTTAACGATGTCCCAAATTTGGTCAATATCAATCCCCAGGTAATCATGGACGACGACGTTTCGAAAAGCAGCAATAGTCCGCCAATCAACATCGGGGTAGCGGGTTTTTAACTGGTCGGAAAGCCGTTGGGTCGATTCGGAGAGCGTGTGCAGATTGCGCAAAACAGCATCCTGGGTCTTTCGATCCTCCCAGAAGGATTCTTCACCTTCGCTGGTAAATTTCTCGATCCACTCGATTGATTCTTTGATGTGGATAAGGTAGAACTTATCGTCTTTCATAATTTCTGGGCTTCGCTTAAGACCCGTTCACGGATGTACCAGTGCAAGCTGTTTTGGGTGATAACATCCACTTTTAAGCCGAGTAAATCTTCGAGATCGTTTGTCAGGCCTGCCGGGAACCAGGGCGAGCGGTCGGGACCGACTTCCACCAGGAAATCAATATCGCTGCCTGGTTTGCTTTCGCCGCGGGCTACCGAGCCAAAGACGCGGATGCTGGTCACGCCGTGTTTTTTTGCAAGCCGCAGTATATCCTTGCGCCGGGTCTTGAGCAGGGTTTTGATATCGTCCATGCAATTATTTTAACATACTCCTTTGCCGGGCTGACCTATTTCCATATAATGTAAGCATGGGAAAGGATGCCGCCATGTCTACTGTTTTTCGAAACATACTCCTCGTGTTGTCTGTTATTTTGTTTTCGAGCGCCTGCCTCCCGGCCGCTGCCACCCAGGTGACGGTCGCGCCGCAAGTCACCTTGGCCCCCTCGCAAACCCCGACCATCTCCCCCTCACCAACGATTACACCAACCCCGACCATTACACCCACCCCCACCCCGGACCTGTCGTGGCTG
>JBMOMN010000008.1:0-147444 GCA_049324115.1 Chloroflexota bacterium | reverse complement strand
CATCCGTTTCCATATCCGTTGCTAAAATCCGCTTCTGCCATTCGCTTATCCGTTTCCATATCCGTTGCTAAAATCCGCTTCTGCCATTCGCTTATCCGTTTCCATATCCGTTGCGAAAATCCGCTTCCGCCATCCGCTTATCCGTTTCCATGTCCGTTGCTAAAATCCGCTCCCGCCATCCGCTTATCCGTTTACAAGTCCGTTCCTGCATCCGCTACAACTCGACCGCCAACACTTCCCCTAGCGCCTCCACCACCCGGTCCATCTGCTCGTAGGAAATCACCAGCGGCGGCAGCAGGCGGATGACCGTCATCCCGGCGTTCAGGGCGATGATCCGTTTATCCTGCAGCGCCTTCAAATACGGCGCGACCTTTTGCTTCAACTCGATCCCGACCATCAGCCCCAGGCCGCGCACCTCCCGGACCAGCGGCGACTCGATCCGGCGCAATTTATCCATCAGGTACGCGCCCTTTTCGGCGGCCTGGCCGGGCAGATTCTCTTCCTCGATGGCCGCCAGCGTCGCCAGCCCGGCCGCGCACGAAAGCGGATTCCCGCCGAAGGTCGAGCCGTGCGCGCCCGGCGACAGGTTTTGCACCCTCGAGCCGATCAGCACCGCCCCCATCGGCACCCCGCCTGCCAGCGACTTGGCGCAGCACAGCAAATCCGGCATGACATCGAAATGCTGGACGGCGAACATCCTGCCCGTCCGCCCGAACCCGGTCTGGATCTCGTCCGCGATCAGCAGCGCGCCGCGCTCGTCGCAGAGACGCCGCGCCGCCCGGAGGTAGTCCGCCTCCGCCGGGTAGACCCCGCCCTCGCCCTGGACCACTTCCAAAATAACGGCAGCAGTCCCCTCGTCCACGGCCGCTTCGAGGGCCTCGATCTTGTTGAACGGCACGTGGCTGAATCCCGGTACGAGCGGCTCGAATCCCTCCCGGTATTTCTTGTTGAACGTGGCCGAGAGTGCCCCAAACGTCCGCCCGTGGAAGGCGCGCATCGCCGCGACGATGTTCGTCCTGCCTGTGGAAAGGCGGGCGAACTTGAGCGCAGCTTCCACAGATTCCGTACCGGAATTACAAAAAAAGACCCGTTCCATCCCCGGCACCAGGGATGCCATTTTTTGCATCAGCGCGGCCCGCTTGTCGTTGGGGAACGACTCGAACAGCGTGACCAGCGTGGCGGCCTGTTCGGCAATCGCCGCCGCGACCTTCGGGTGGGCATGGCCCAGGTTCGCCACCCCGTGCCCGGACGAGCAGTCAATGTACTCGTTACCGTCCGCGTCGAACAGGCTGGCCCCCTGCCCGCGCACAATGGACAGTTGCTGTTTGGCGTACACGCCCGCGCCGTAGCGGGTTTCGATTTCGTAAAAATCCATAAGCCTCCAAAGGCAGAAGTCAGAATGATGAATGCGGAATGGCGAATTCTACATTTTGTATTCAGCATTCATCATCTATCTTATCTGTTTCGCTTTGCCGTTTTCACCGATGTCACAAATATGGCGATCAACTCATCGGATTCTTTTTGCAGGTCTCCCAATTTTTCGGCTGTCGCAATGTTTGCTTCCAGAAGTAATTCCAGCCAAAATGCGGTCTCATCCAATTCTTGTAAACTGCCCTCCATTTTGCTGATGAAATCAGCCGGGGACTTTGCCCGGCAGGCCTCACGGTATTGAGCGCCCACCGACGTTCCACTGCGTAAAACCTGTTTCCCGATCACCTGCGCTTCGCCGCTTTTGGGCAAATGCTGATACAGCTTGATGATCCTCAACGCAAATTGTTTGGTTCGAATACGCAAATCGGATGATGGTTGGGTAGTCATGGAATCTCCTTTGGGAATGCAGAAATTTGAATACAGGATGAGTTATTTTATCTCCGATTATTCTGCATTCATCATTCCGCAATCTGCATTATGCAATCACCGTGCCACTGCATCCGAGCGCATTACTGATTGGCCTCTCCACCCGCCCATCCGCAATGATGACTTTACCGACGCCGCCCTGCAGGGCTTCCTCCGCGCCGAGGACTTTTTTCTTCATCCGGCCCTGGGCCATTTCGAGCGCGGCCGGGAGTTTGGCCTGCGGGAGGCTGCGGATGAGCGTCCCCTCGTCCGGGAATTTCTCCATCAGCCCCGGGACCGCCGTCAGCAGGATGAGCGTTTCCGCCTTCAAAGCGGAGGCGACCATGGCCGCGGCCCGGTCGGCGTCCACGTTGAGCGCCTCGCCCCTGTCACTGACCGCCACCGGCGCGATGACCGGCAAACAGCCCATCTCCAAAATTGCCAATAACAAATGACTGTTTACCGATTCGATCTTGCCGGTGTAATCGTCCCGGATGATCCTGCGCTTGCCGTACTCCACGGACTGGATCGCGTCCTTGCGGGCCGCGACCATCAGCCGCCCATCCATACCGCTCAGTCCGAAGGCGTTGACTCCCAGCCCGTGCAGTTGCTCCACCAGCAGCGAGTTGACCTTCCCGTTGACCGCCATCAGGAACACTTCCAGCGTCCGGCGGTCGGTGTAGCGGGAGGTATATCCCGACGGCGAGGTGATGAATTTCGGCGGCGCGCTGAGCGCCTCGCCCAGTGAATTTGCCTCCGCCGAGCCGCCATGCACGAAGACCAGCTTCTGACCCTGCGCCAGCAGATCAGCCGCGTCCCGGCATATCGCCGAAAAATCCACGCCCTCGGTGCCGCCAAGTTTGATGATGGTAATTGATTGTGTCATGTTCGCTCCAGTTGGTAGATGAGTAGAGAATAGAGAACAGGGAATAGTGCTTCGGCTTTGGGGACTTGCTACTCTCTAATCTCTGCTCCCTACTCTCCTAAATGGGATGTAAACCGGTGAACTCCAGCCCGGTCGTCTCCTCCAGCCCCAGCATCAGGTTCATGCACTGGACCGCCGAACCTGCCGCGCCTTTCATCAGGTTGTCAATGGCGCAGATGCTGACCACGTGCCCGGTGGATTCGTCGAACTCGAAGCCCAGGTCGGCGTAGTTCGACCCGGCCAGGACCTTCGGCTCCGGGACGCGGTAGACGCCGCGGCTTTCCTTGACCACGCGGATAAACGGATTTTCGTTGGCAGCGGCGCGGTAGGCTTTCCACAAGTCTTTGTTCGCCACGCCCGGTTTGACCTGAACGTGGGCGGTCGCCAGCACGCCGCGCACCAGATCAACGGCGGTCATCGTCAGCGAGACGTTGTCCACGCCCATCTCCTGGATCACTTCGGCGGTGTGGCGATGCCCAAAGGCAGAAAACGTTCGGATAACGGAAGCGCGTTCGGCGTGGTGCGATCCGGTGTTACCCTCCGCTCCGGATTCGGAAGAACCCACTTTGATCTCGATGATGACCGGGGCGCCGCGTTCGATCAAATCCGCCTTGGCCAGCGGCAGGAGCGCCAGGTTGGAGGCGGTGGCGTTGCAGCCCACCCCGCTGACGTGATCCGCAATTTTGAGTGCTTCGCGGTGAAGTTCGGGCAGGCCGTAGACGAATTTATCCAGCCATTGCGGCGCGGCGTGCTTTTCGCCGTACCATTTTTCGTAGAGGGCCGCGTCCCGCAAACGGAAATCCGCCGACAGGTCAATGATTTTGGGGGCCAGCGCGGCGTACTCTTCGATGTGATGCTGGGCCTGCCCGTGCGGCTGGGCCAGGAAGAGCGCGTCCACCGGCTCGACCTGGGCCGGGTCAACGAACTTGAGCTGGGTCTGCTTGCGCAGGTTCGGATGGACCTGGTAAACGTACTCGCCCAGGTGCGAGCGCGACGTGACCTGCCGGATCTCCACCGCCGGGTGCGCCAGCAGCAGCCGCAGCAGTTCCCCGCCGCCGTAGCCCGAACCGCCGATGATGGATACTGTTGTAGTCATAAAAATAATCGCTCCTTTTGGGTAATTGGTAAATGGTGATTGGTGATTTGCTCAGGCTATCCAATTACCATTTACCAATCACTATTTACCCCTCGCCACATTCACCACAAACTCCACGATCTCATCCGCGATGTCCACCCCGCTAACCGGCTGGGCCGAATGGAACTCCATCGTGTGGTTGATCTCGTTGACCACCAGCCCCCTGTCGGGGTGCTCGACCAGGTCCACCGCCAGCACGCCGCCGCCAACCGCCGCGGCCGCGCTCAGGCAGAGCGACTCGATCTCCGGCGTGATCGGGCAGACTTCACCTTCGCCGCCCCGGGCCGTGTTGGTGATCCAGTGCTCCGACTTGCGGTAGATGGCCGTCAGGATTTTGTCGCCGACCACGATCGCCCGGATGTCGCGCCCCGGTTTCTTGATGTATTCCTGGATGTAAAAGACCGAATGCTGCACCGAGCCGAGCGTGGACTTGTGCTCCAGCACCGCTTCGGCCGCGTCCCGATCGTTGATCTTGGCCAGCAGCCGTCCCCACGAACCGACCACCGGCTTGAGCACCACCGGGTAGCCGAACTGCTCGATGGCGTCCAGGGCGGCTTCGGGCGAGAAGGCCACCTTGTTGTGCGGCTGGGGCACGCCCGCCCGCGCCAGCATCGCCGAGGTGGTCAGCTTGTCGCCGCACACCTCGGCCACCGCCGCGGTGTTGACGGTCGGCACGCCCCAGGCGTTCAGCATCCGCAGGGCGTACAGCCCGCTGTTGTAACTGATCGAACGCTCCAGCACCGCGTCGAACCCGCGCCACGCGGCCGGGTCGTCCAGGTCGAAGTGGATAGCCCGGTCATCCAGGCGGGCGTAGTCGAGGCCGCGCTTCTCCATCGCGGCGAAGATCCACTTTTCTTCCACGCGCACCCGCGAATAGAGCACGCCGATCTTGAGTCTTGGTTGCATGGTTTTCCCTTCACACAGGTTGTTGCGCGCGCTGTAGCGTAGAGCGTGTTCCGTTACGCACCACGCTACACTACTCTCCCCAATCTTCCTCTTCCATCGGCGCCAACTCGACCGTAGCCGGGTCGAGCGAGGTCACTTCCAGGTCCACGCCGCAATCGGGGCAGACGATGATCTCGTTCACCTCCACGCCTTCTTCCAGCGCGATCTCGGCAGCACATTCGGGACAAGATACGATAGTCATGGTTTTTCTCCTTATAATCCCCTCTCCCCGAGGGAGAGGGTCAGGGTGAGGGTTGATTTGGCTTGTTTGATTTGATTTTTAACAGATTGGGGACTGGTGCCCCCGACGGCATTTCTCCGCTCGACCGACTTCACCGGGTCGAAGACATCCTTCACATCCGCTTCGAACGGACCCAGGGCCTGCCACTCGTTTAGCGAAAGTTGGTCCAGGCTGAGGCCTTTCTCCGCCGCCAGTCTGACGGCTTTACCCGCCACCCCGTGCGCCTCGCGGAACGGCATCCCCTTGCGGACGAGGTAGTCCGCTAAATCGGTCGCCAGCATGGACGGGTCAATCGCGGCCCGCATCCGCCCCTCGTGGACGGTCATCGTCGCCAGCGCGCCCGCCAGCACCGGCAGGACCGCCAGCAGCGCATCCGTCGCCTGGAAGACGGGGACCTTGTCCTCCTGCAAATCCTTGTCATACGTGGACGGCAGCCCCTTGAGCGTGGCGAGCATCCCGGCCAGCAGGCCGATCAACGTCCCGGCTTTGCCGCGCGTCAGCTCGAACAGGTCGGGGTTCTTCTTCTGCGGCATCAGGCTCGAGCCGGTCGAGAAGGCGTCCGAGAGTTCGAAAAAGCCGAACTCGGCCGTGGTGAACAGGATCACGGCTTCGGCCAGCCGGCTCAGGTGGACGCCGGTCAGCGCGGCGCAGAACAGGTACTCGGCCGCGAAATCCCGGTCCGAGACGGCGTCCAGGCTGTTGGGGGCGGGAGCGTCGAAGCCGAGAGCTTCCGCCAAAGCGTCCCGGTCAACCGGGAAAGCCGTCCCGGCCAGCGCGCCGCAGCCCAACGGCAGGATCGCCACTCGATCTCTTAAATCCGTTACCCGCTCGCGGTCGCGCTGCAAGGCCCAGAAATGACCCAACAGCCAGTGAGCCAGCGTGACGGGTTGGGCGCGTTGCAGGTGGGTGTAGCCCGGCATCAGCGTGGACAGGTGTTTTTCGGCCAGCGCGACCAGGGCGGATTGCAGAATGCTGATCGCTGAATCCAGTTCGGGCAGGGTATCCAGCATCCACAGGCGGAAATCGGTGGCCACCTGGTCGTTGCGGCTGCGCCCGGTGTGCAGTTTGCCCGCCAGCGGACCGATCAATTCGCCCAGCCGCCGCTCGACCGCGGTATGGATGTCTTCATCCGCTTCCTGGTAGGTGAAGGTGGCATTGGCGAATTCTTCGGCGATCATGGAGAGTCCGCTCGCGAGTTTGGCGTGTTCCGTGTCGGAGAGCACGCCCGCGTCGTGGATGGCCTCCGCCCAGGCCAGGGATCCTCTCACGTCCTGGATCGCCAGGCGTTTGTCGAACGGCAGGGAGGCGTTGAGCAGGAAGGCTGCGTCGTCTAGTTTGGTTGAAAAGCGTCCGCCCCAGAGGGTAGTCATTTAGTCTCCTGGTCTGATAGTCGAATAGTCACTACGCACCACTCTCTAATCTCTGTTCTCTAATCTCTCTTAAATCTCGAATAATCCGGCTTGGGCAGGTTCATGCCGGCGATCGGCAGGTTGTTGAGCGCCCGCACCTTGAGCGACAGACCGTACAGGTGGATGAAGCCCTCCGCGTCGGACTGGTCGTAAACGTCATCCATGCCGAAGGTGGCGAAATCTTCGCGGTACAGGCTGAGTTTGCTCTTCTTGCCGGCTGAGATTATGTTTCCCTTGAACAGTTTGAGCCGCACCGAGCCTGTGACCGGACCCTGGGTGCTGTCCACGAAGGCGTCGAGGGCCTCGCGCAGCGGGGTGAACCACAAGCCGTTGTAAGTCAACTCGGCGTATTTCAGGGCGACGATCTCCTTGAAGTGCAGCGTTTCACGGTCGAGCACCAGTTCTTCGAGTTCGTTGTGGGCCGCCAGCAGGATCGTCCCGCCGGGAGTCTCGTACACGCCGTGCGACTTCATCCCGACCAGGCGGTTCTCGACCAGATCGGCGCGGCCGATGCCGTGCGCGCCGCCGAGCTTGTTGAGCCAGGTGACGATCCCCGCCGGGGACATCTTCTCGCCGTTGACCGCCACCGGCGTGCCGCTCTCGAACTCGATCTCGACGTAGGCGGGCTGGTCCGGGGCGTTTTCGGGGGAGGCCGAGATCTGGTACATCGGCTCCTCCGGTTCGTTCCAGGGATTTTCGAGCAGCCCGCCCTCGTGCGACAGGTGCCACAGGTTCGAGTCGCGGCTGTAAATGGATTTGACCGTCGCCGTCACCGGGACGTTGTGTTTGGCGGCGTAGGCGATGGCGTCCTCGCGGGAGCGGATGTCCCACTCGCGCCAGGGAGCGATGACCTGCAGGCGGGGGTCGAGGGCCATGACCGTCAGTTCGAAACGCACCTGGTCGTTGCCCTTGCCGGTCGCGCCGTGGGCTACCGCGTCCGCGCCGGTTTCGTGAGCCACGTCCACCAGATGCTTGGCGATCAGCGGGCGGGCGACGGATGTGCCGAGCAGGTACTTGCGCTCGTACACCGCCCCGGCCCGCAGCAGCGGGAAAAGGTAATCGGCCGCGAACTCTTCCTTCATGTCGTGGACGACGAATTTGCTCGCCCCGCTGGCGAGGGCCTTGCCCTCCAGCCTGGACAGGTCTTCGTCGCCCTGGCCCACGTCGGCGCAGAAGCAGACCACCTCGCAGCCGTAGTTTTCCTTCAGCCACGGCACGATCACCGACGTGTCCAGCCCGCCGGAGTAGGCCAGGACGACTTTCTTGACTTGCGGTTTAGGGTTCATGTTACTCCTTGTAGTTTCCCTCATCCTCTGCCCTTCCCCCAATAGGGGGAAGGAGTCCCCTCTCCCTTCGGGAGAGGGATAAGGTGAGGGCGAAAGAAATAAAAACAGCCCTCCGAGAAGGAGGGCCGCTTGGAATTACTGGGGGTGTCAGGGCATCGTGTCGTTCAGTCCATCATCCAAAGCAAAGCTCCCGGCCTTCTCGGTGAGAAGTCGGCAGCGGACGACGGGAGCGAGGCAGTGCAAATGTGTGTTGCATATTGGGCGCTATTCTACCACCTGGAGGAGATATGTCAATGGCAAAATCCTCGAAATCTCGTCCGCTGGCATAATTGTTAGACAATTTTTATGTTTGCATCGGAAAAGCCTCAACGCGAATTTCGCTGATCGAGCGAATGACGCGAATATTTTCAAAAAACATTGGCGCAATTTGCTAAATTCGCGTTATTCGCGTTAAAAAAGCTCGTTGCTCTTTTCGCCGTTTCGACGACGTGATCCACCATCCGGGCCGGGATGTTCACGCCGGTGGCAGCGATGCTGTTGCGGAACTCCATCGTGTGGTTGACCTCGTTGACCGTCAGCCCGTCCACCGTTTCGAAGAGATCAATCGCCAGCAATCCGCCGCCCATCGCCCGCGCCGTGCGCTGACAGAGGTCGCTCAGCTCGGGCGTCAGCGGACAGTTGGTCGCCACGCCGCCGCGAGCCGTGTTGGTGATCCAGTTTTCCGAGGAGCGATAGATGGCGGCAATGGGTTCGTCGCCGACCACGAAGGCCCGGATGTCGCGGCCCGGTTTGTCCACGTATTCCTGGACGTAGAAGACCTGGTGATGCGCACCCAGCGAAGCCTTGTGCTCGATCACCGCTTCGGCCATCTCGCGGTTGTCGACCCGGGCCAGCAGCCGTCCCCACGAACCGACCACGGGTTTGAGCACGCACGGGTAGCCGATCGCCTCCACCGCTGCCAGCGCCGACTCCTCGTCGAAGGCCATCAGCACCCGCGGGGTCGGGATGCGCTCGCGCACCAATATCTGGCTGGTGACGTACTTGTCCCCGCAGCGCTCGGCCACCGCCGACGGGTTCACCACCGGGACGCCGTGGGCCTCGAAGATGCGCGAGACGTAGAGTCCGCGCGAGTAGGAGATCGAACGCTCGAAGACCGCATCCACTTCGGCGGGGAGTTGGGAAATATCGAAGTAGCGCTCGCCGTCGTTGATGCGGACCACTTCCACGTCCGGGCGGCGCTCGAGTTCTTCGAGCAGCAGTTTCTCCTCCACCCGCAGGCGGGAGTACAAAAATCCGATCCGGGTCATATCAGCCTCCTATGGCAAAAAATAAAAATGCGCCCTCCGGCATCGGAGAGCGCATTGGGTGACAGGGCGAAAACAAACCGCTTCTATGGGATCCTGTTCGAGCACCCAATACCCGCGCATCCGATACCGGACGCGGGCTGGCGCTTGGACTTGGTTTCAAAGATAAAAGTTTGAGCAGGCTGTTCCATGGTGGGGGCTATTTTACCACCCGGTTGAAATGTGTCAACCGATTTGAACTACAGACGGGTACTCCTGGCCCACGATCTCGATAAATTTTTTTGCCAGGAAAGATTGCGTCCGCTCAATATGCGTGGATGCGGCAATTTTGCGCTGCGGAGCGGCATCGCTCAAAGCCCGGTAGGATACCTGCCCGGATGTATCACTGAGCGCCAAAGCCTGCGGGACGAGGGAAACGCCCAGCCCAAGCGAGACGCAGTTTTGTACTGTGGAAAGCTGGGCGGTGTGGCAAACAATTTTCAGGTCCAGGTCTTGCTGGTAGCAAAAAGACTGCACCTGCTCGCCCAGGCAATGTACTTCACTGAGCGCGATGAAAGGGAAATCATCCAGTTCTTTGACATGCAGCGAGGCGCGGTTAACGAGGTCATGCCCATGCGATGATGCCACCATCAGCGGCTCCACGAGCAGTTCCTGGGTGTGGATCAGCTTGTTGTGGATTGGCAGGCTGGTAATGCCAACGTCCAACTTGCCGTCGATGATGTCATGGATCAAGACTTCGGTCAGGTCTTCGTACACAGATAGGATGGTAGCAGGGAACTCATCACTGAAACGTTTGATGACACGCGGCAAGACGAAGGGAGCAATGGTCGGGATGAATCCGACTGTCAGTACCCCGCGACCATTTTCCAGGTCGGTGTTCAGACCCTGTTTGATATCCTGCAACTCGGACAGGATCGAGTTGGCACGTGGCAAGAGCATGCGTCCGGCATTGGTCAGCACTACCCGGCGGCGCAATCGGTCGAACAGCGACTCGCCCAATTCCTGTTCCAGTTTCATGATCTGCTGGCTGAGGGAGGGCTGCGCCACGTTACAGCGTTCGGCTGCCCTGGTGAAACTGCCGGTTTCGGCCACGGCTACAAAGTAGGTCAGTTGGTGAATTTCCATTTCTGTTCTTGTTGTATAGGAAAAAACTATAAAAAATATAGGCAATTGATATTTTACAACTATATTATTATTTCATACAATTGATTTGCTGGGATATTTCAGGAAATTGAGCACAACAGCGAGTTTCCCAAAAATCAAACTCGACCCTCGTAACCGTATTGTTCATAGTTTCAGATAACGAAAGGATGCAAACCTATGAGTGAAAATGGCAAAGGCCCTGTCCACCATAACCCTACCGCAGGCGGCGGGGGCGCATCGAACCGGGATTGGTGGCCCAACCAATTAAATCTCGATATTCTTCATCAGCACTCTTCCAAGAGCAACCCGATGGGAGATGTGTTCAACTACGCTGATGAATTCAAGAAACTCGACCTGGATGCCGTGAAGCAGGACCTCTATACGCTGATGACCGACTCGCAGGATTGGTGGCCTGCCGATTATGGTCATTACGGAGGGCTTTTCATCCGCATGGCGTGGCATAGTGCAGGCACTTACCGCACCGGTGACGGACGCGGCGGCGCCGGATCCGGCAGTCAGCGCTTTGCGCCGCTCAACAGTTGGCCGGACAACATCAATCTCGACAAGGCGCGCCGGCTGCTTTGGCCGATCAAGAAGAAGTACGGCAACAAGATTTCCTGGGCCGACCTGATGATCCTGGCCGGGAACTGCGCTCTGGAATCGATGGGATTCAAGACCTTCGGTTTTGCAGGCGGACGTGAGGATATCTGGGAACCGGAAGCAGACATCTACTGGGGCTCCGAGAGCGAGTGGCTTGGCGACAAACGCTACTCCGGTGATCGGGATCTCGAAAACCCGCTCGCTGCTGCGCAGATGGGTCTCATTTACGTGAACCCGGAAGGCCCTAATGGAGAACCTGTCCCGGCAGCTTCCGGCCGCGATGTTCGAGAAACCTTTGCCCGCATGGCCATGAATGACGAAGAAACTGTTGCGTTGATTGCAGGTGGACACACCTTTGGTAAAGCTCACGGCGCTGGTGATCCGGCGCTGGTCGGCCCTGAGCCGGAAGCGGCTCCCATCGAAGAGATGGGCCTCGGCTGGAAGAGCAGATTCGGCAGCGGCAAGGCTGGTGATACGATTGGCAGCGGCATTGAGGGCGCCTGGAAGCCGAACCCAACCCAATGGGATATGGGCTACCTGAAAGTTATGTTCAAATATGAGTGGGAACTGCTAAAAAGTCCTGCAGGAGCCTATATATGGCTTGCAAAAGATGTCGATGAGGAGGACATGGTGGTTGATGCGTTCGATCCAACCAAGAAACATCGCCCCATGATGACGACTGCCGACCTTTCGCTCAAGTTTGATCCCATCTATGAAAAAATCGCGCGGCGCTATCTTGAAAACCCCGAAGAATTTGCGGACGCCTTCGCCCGCGCCTGGTTCAAGCTGACCCATCGCGACATGGGGCCGCGCGCCCGCTATCTCGGCCCGGAAGTACCGGCAGAGGAATTGATCTGGCAAGACCCCGTCCCCGCTATCGATCATGAACTGATTGATAAGAAAGACATCGCTGATCTAAAGGCCGGAATCCTCGCCTCGGGTCTCTCGATCTCGGAACTGGTCTTGACTGCCTGGGCGTCAGCGTCGACCTTCCGGGGCTCCGACAAGCGCGGCGGGGCTAATGGGGCGCGCATCCGCCTCGCGCCGCAAAAGGATTGGGAAGTCAACCAACCGGAGCAACTGGCGAGGGTTCTCAAAACCCTCGAGGGTATCCAGAAGGCATTCAATAATGCCCAATCCGGCAATAAAAAGGTTTCACTCGCTGACCTGATCGTTCTGGGCGGATGCGCGGGTATCGAACAAGCAGCGAAAAATGCCGGTCACGATGTGACCGTCCCCTTCGCTCCCGGTCGCACGGATGCTTTGCAGGAGCAAACTGACGTGGCGGCTTTCGCCGTTCTCGAACCGGTTGCAGACGGCTTCCGTAACTACCAGAAAGCCAAATACTCCGTTACATCCGAAGAACTGCTGGTCGACAAGGCGCAACTGCTCACCCTGACCGCGCCTGAGATGGCGGTTCTCATTGGCGGTATGCGCGTCTTGAATGCCAACTTCGGAGGAACCAAATACGGCGTTTTCACCAAGCAGCCAGGGATGCTTACCAACGACTTCTTCGTGAATCTGCTCGACATGCGCACCGAATGGAAGCCAATATCAGAAGATAAAGATGTGTTCGAAGGTCGTGACCGCGCTACGGGCGAACTCAAGTGGACCGGTACCCGTGTCGACCTGATCTTCGGTTCGAACTCGCAACTCCGGGCGCTGGCTGAAGTCTATGCTCAGGATGACGCGCAAGCGAAATTTGTGTACGACTTCGTGTCAGCCTGGAACAAAGTGATGAACGCGGATCGCTTTGACCTCCCCAAGCCCCTCCCTGTCCACTGAATCGGGGTAACCCCAAAAGATCCTCCGAAGTCAGAGACTTTAGAGTCCGGTTAATGGTGTATAATCGGCGAAATTTTTAGAGCCAAAATGCCCAACCTTTTTGTCACCACCACTACCGCGATGTCCATGACTACCCTTTTTGGGCCAGTCCATGCTTCGCGTACCCGGTGACGAGATTTACACCTGACGGTAACCCAAAAGCGCGGAGCACCCCGCGCTTTTTTGTTTTTTGCTCAGAGGGTGCGACGCACTCGCGAGTGGTGAATTCAAAAATTTTCAGGAGGCTTTATGAGTAAAACGCTTGTCATGAAATTTGGCGGGACATCGGTCGGCAGCCCGGCCGCCATCCGCCAGGTGATCGAGATCGTCCGCCGGGCGAAAGCGGATTGGGACAATGTGGCCCTGGTCGTCTCAGCCGTAAGCGGCGTGACGGACACCCTGCTCAACGGGGCCAACGGCTCGATCCGCGACCCGGAAGCTGCTTCCGTTTCGGCGGAAATCTTGCGCCGGAAGCATTTCGCCATTCTTGACGAATTGGCCCCCGCCGCGGACGAGGTGCGCGCCCACATCGAGAAGTCAGTGGCGGAGTTCGAATCACTCTGCCAGGCTATCCACATTTTAGGCGAAGCCTCGCCGCGTGCCCTGGACGCCATCTCCTCCCTCGGCGAGCGGGTGAACGCCCCGCTGGTTGCGGCGGCCCTGTCGGCTACGGGGGTGGCATCCGTTCCAGTGGACACGCGCCAGGTCATCGTCACGGACGAGGCGTATTTATCCGCATCCCCGTTCTGGGACGAGACGACCGCCCGCAGCGCGGAAGTCATCCAGCCGGTGTTTGCCAGTGGGGCCGTCCCGGTGCTGACCGGTTTTATCGGGGCCAACCGCCAGGGTGTGACGACCACGCTCGGGCGGGGCGGAAGCGATTTTTCGGCGGCCATCTTCGGGGTCACGCTCGCAGCGGATGAGGTCTGGATCTGGACCGACGTCACCGGGGTGATGACCGCCGACCCGCGCCTCGTCCCCGAAGCCCGCACCCTGGCCGAGATCAGTTACAGCGAGATCGCCGAGCTGGCCTACTACGGCGCCAAAGTGCTGCACCCCAAGACCGTCCGCCCGGTGGTGGAGGCGGGGATTGGCTTGCGGATCTGCAACACCTTCAACCCGTCGCACCCCGGCACGCGGCTGGTCCCGTCAGCGGCGGGCAAGGTCAACGGGAAGCAGGTCATCAAGGCCGTGACGGCCATCCGCCGCCAGCGGCTGATCACCGTCGAAGGGCGCGGCATGTTGGGGGTCCCGGGCGTGGCGGCCCGGGCTTTCGGGGCGGTCGCCTCCACCGGGACGAGCGTCCCGCTCATCACCCAGGCCTCGTCCGAACAGTCCATCTGCTTTGCCGTGCCGACTGAATCGGCCCAGGCGGTGGTCGAGTCGCTGGAAAAGGTCTTCGCCGCCGAGATCCGGCAGGACGACATTGACCGGGTCTGGGCCACCGAGGACGTTTCGATCATCACCGTGGTCGGGGCGGGGATGCGCCACACGCCGGGCGTGGCCGGGCAGATCTTCAGCCAGTTGGGCCGCCGCGAGGTGAACGTGCTGGCGATCGCCCAGGGGTCGTCGGAAGTGTCCATTTCGATGGTGGTGGAGGCCGCCGCCACCGAAGCCGCCGTCAAGGCATTGCACGAGTTGTTGAAGTAGGAAGGAGTCCCCATGTCCAAAATCCCCGTTGCCGTGCTCGGCGCGACCGGCTCTGTCGGCCAGCGCTTCGTGTCCCTGCTCGATGCCCATCCCTGGTTCGAAGTCGTCGCCCTGACCGGCTCCGACCGTTCGGTGGGCAAGCCCTACGCCCAGGCCTGCCGCTGGGTGCTGTCCGACCCGATGCCGGAGTGGGCGCGGGAGATGGTCATCGCGCCCTCCGCGCCGGAAGCCCTCGAGGCCCGGATCGTCTTCTCGGCCCTGCCCTCGGACGAGGCGAAGGAAGTCGAACCCGTCTTCGCCAGGGCCGGGGTGGCGGTCTGCTCGAACGCCTCGGCTTTCCGCCGCGAGGCCGACGTGCCCCTGTTGCTGCCCGAAGTCAACGCCGGCCACGTCGGGCTGGTCCGGCAGCAGAGACAAGAGCGCGGCTGGAGCGGCTGCATCCTGACCAATCCCAACTGCACCAGCACCGGGCTGACGGTGGCGCTCAAGGCCCTGCAGGACGCTTTCGGCTTGAAAAAAGCCTTCGTCGTCTCGCTGCAAGCCCTGTCGGGGGCGGGCTATCCGGGCGTGCCGTCGCTCGACATCATTGACAACGTCATCCCGCACATCGGCGGCGAGGAAGAAAAGGTGGAGTGGGAGCCGCGCAAGATGCTCGGCAGCCTGGGCGCGCAGGGCGTGGAACTGGCCGACATCCGCCTGAGCGCCCACACCAACCGCGTCGCCGTGGCCGACGGGCATATTGTCGTCGCCAGCGTGGAGTTGGGGACTGAAGTCTCGCCGGAGGAGGCCGCCGCGGCGATGGCCGCCTACCAGGCTCCGCCGTCAGCCCGTGAGCTGCCCTCGTCACCGCGGCCCGTCATCCGGGTCCGGGGCGAAGCGGACCGGCCCCAGCCGCGGCTGGACCGGATGACCGGACACGGGATGACGACCGTCGTCGGGCGCCTCCGTCCCGATCCGCTGCTGCATCTCAAATTCGTCACGCTCTCGCACAACACCATCCGCGGCGCGGCGGGCGGCTCGATCTACAATGCCGAGTTGTTGGTGAACAATGGGTTGTTGTGAGAAAAACTTCGGAAGTCTGTTGGGAATCACCCCAGTCGTAACGATTCTGAAAAAGACTTCCGAAGTCTGCTAATGGGTTTGAAAAATCTTCTCCCCCGCCCGGATGGGGACCTTGAGCCGGTTCTCGAACGGCGTCAGCGGGCAGGACCAGTATTCGTTGTAGGCGCAGTACGGGTTGTAGGCCAGGTTGAAGTCCACCAGGAAGCGGTCGCCGCCGAGCGGCTCGGGTTCGAGATAACGGCCCGCCGGGTAGGTCTCTTTCCCGGCCAGGCTGTCCACGAAGGGCAGGAAGAAACCGTAAGAGGCGGCGTAGATCGTCAACTCCGCCTCCTGCCCGTCCACCCGGAAGCGGAACCGGCCGAAACGGCGGTAGGTCTGCGTGTCGCCGGTGGAGGTCTGGATCTCGATCTCGTCCATCGGCTCGAAGCGTTCCACCTCGGCCTCGAAGCGCAGTTCGGGGGCTTCGGGGAAATACTCCAGGCCCTTGAAGTCCTTTTTCTGCCCGCCGGTCAAGGGGCTGTTCGGGTCGCGAGCAAAATAGGCGTCTTTTTCTTTGCGGAAATCGGTGAGTTCGGACATTTTTCCTTCTCTCGATTGGCTTGTTGATCATTTCGGCATATTTTTTCACCGCGAAGGCACGAAGGCCGCAAAGTCTACAAATGTAAGTTCCTTCGCGATCTTCGCGTCTTCGCGGTAAATTTATAACGAGGTGACTCTCGATTGTTTGAAGCCCGCAAGCGCAGGATTCTTACCTGAATGTGTCACTGCGAGCGCAGCGAAGCAGTCTTCCGCACTGTCGGGAAGATTGCTTCGCCACACCGTCCTCCCACTCCGCTCCGCTGCGGGGATTGTCATGGCGGTCGGTGCCAGGGAAGAGCGGCTCGCAATGACATTTTGTCGGGGGTATAATGCGGAAATTTCACAGGAAGCCTTATGGACTCTCTCAACACCCAGTTCGAACGTCTCCGCCAATCGCCGACGATCGCCATCTTCGACCGGATCGCGGCCCTCAGGGCTGCCGGGCGCGCCATCCTCCCCTTGCAGGTCGGCGACCCGGATTTCGGGACTCCGCCCTCGGTGCTGGAGGCGGCGGTCAAGGCGATGGAGGGCGGTCTGACCCATTACGTCCCCAGCCGGGGCTTACCGGACCTGAGGCAGGCTGCCGCGTCCAAACTGCTCCGCGACAACGGCCTGACCTATGACCCCGCGGGCGAAATCCTGGTGACGCATGGCGGCATCCACGCCTATTATCTGGCCATGCAATCCATCCTGAACCCCGGCGACGAGGCGCTCATCCCCGACCCAACCTGGGCCACCCACGCCAACATGGTGACGATGCTGCGCGGGGGCGTGGTTCGAGTCCCGGCCCCGGCGGAGAACGGCTTCATCCCGCCGATGGAGGCCTGGGAAAAGGCGCTGACGCCGCGCACCCGGGCCATCGTGCTCAACTACCCGTCCAACCCGACCGGGGCGTATCCTTCGAGAGAGTACCTGTCCCAATTGCAGGCTATCGCCGCCGAACACGATCTGTGGATCGTCAGCGACGAGGTTTACGAGAATCTGTACTACGCCGACAAACCGGCCTCCGCCGGCGTGGTCCCCGGCGCGAAAGCGCGGACGATCCTGGTCCACAGCCTGTCCAAGACCTATGCGATGACCGGCTGGCGGGTCGGCTACCTGGCCGCGCCGGAGCGGGTGATCGAAAACGCCCTCAAAGCGAGCCAGAACTCGATCACCTGCGTGGCCCCGTTCGTGCAGAAAGCCGCCGCCTTCGCCCTGACCGATCCCGGCGTGCAAGAATCCGCAGCCGGGATGCGGGCCGCTTACGCCCGCCGCCGCGCCCTGGTGCTGCGTCTCGCCGCCGAATACGAAAGCGAAAAGGTGCGGGTCACGCCGCCGATGGGCGCTTTTTACTTCTTCCTGGATTTCCGCCCGTTGGGGAGGCCGTCGCTGGAGATCTGCGAGCGGCTGCTGGACGAGGCTGGTGTCGGCCTGGTCCCCGGCTCGGCCTTCGGGGCGCAGGGCGAGGGCTTCGTCCGCATGACCATCACCGCCTCGGAGGCGGAGGTGGAGGCGGGGTTCAGGAAGGTTGTGGAGTGGGCGGAGAGGGAGTAGTCAGTGTTCAGTGTTCAGTAGTCAGTAAACAAGGGGGGCTTGGAGAACCAGAAAAGAGACGGTATGATATAATGTCATACCAACGGAGATTGAGATGACTGTTCAGAAAATTGCCATTACCATAGACAAGGTGCTTTTGAAGCGCATTGATCATTGGATCAATGAGAACCGCTTCCCCAATCGAAGCCGCGCCATTCAAGAAGCTGTGCGCGAAAAAATAGAGCGCATGGAATCCAACCGCTTGGCGCGTGAACTGGCTAAACTGGATCCCATTTTTGAACAAAAACTCGCTGATGAAGACTTGGGAGACCTACAAGAATGGCCAGAATATTAAGGGGCGATATCTATTGGGCTGATTTAAATCCGGCACGCGGGCATGAACAAGCTGGAATGCGCCCGGTGGTAATCATCAGCAAGGAGATTTTCAACGAACGTTCTGGCACGGTGATTGCAATGGCAATCACCAGTCAGCCGCAGCGCGTCGGATTTCCATTGGTCTTGGAATTGACCGAGAGCAATCTTCCAAAACAGTCTTGGGTCAAGATCGGTCAAATCAGAACTTTATCTACCGAGAGGCTTAGGGAGAAAATTGACCATATCCAGCCAGAAATTCTTTCCCAGTTGGTGGAAGGCATCAATGAAATTATAGGCGACTGAGATGAGAATCGCTTTCCAGGGAGAACCGGGCGCGTATAGCGAGGAGGCGGCCCACGGGTATTTCGGTCCGATGGAGACGGCGCCGTTCGAGACGTTCGAGGACGTTTTCGCCGCGGTGACCTCCGGGGCGTGCGAGTCCGGCCTGATCCCGATCGAAAATTCGCTGGCGGGCAGCATCCACCAGAACTATGACCTGCTCCTGCGCCACGACCTGCACATCGTCGGCGAGTACTTCCTGCGGGTGCGCCACTGCCTGATCGGCTTCCCCGGCGTGGAGGTGGCCGAGGTCCGCCGCGTGATCAGCCACCCCCAGGCCCTGGGCCAGTGCGCCGGGACGCTGCGCGGGCTGGGCGTCAAGACCGAGCCGGTCTACGACACGGCGGGCAGCGTCAAGATGCTCAAGGCCGGCGGCGAGCGGACGACGGCGGCCATCGCCTCGAAGCGGGCGGCGGAGATTTACGAAATGCAGGTCTTGCGGGAGGGGATCGAGGACAACCCGGAGAATTACACCCGCTTCCTGGCGATCTCGCCCACGCCGGTCAAACCGGCCTCCGAAGCCAAGACTTCTATCGTGTTCACGCTCAGGAACCAGCCCGGGGCGCTGTTCAAAGCCCTGAGCGTGTTCGCCCTGCGGGACATAGACCTGACCAAGATCGAGTCACGGCCGCTGGCGGGCAAACCCTGGGAGTACCTGTTCTACATTGATTTTCTCGGCGCGGCGGACGCGGATCCGGCCCGCCGGGCGCTCGACCACCTGGGTGAGTACGCCCTGATGCTGCGGGTGCTGGGGTCGTACCCGAGGTTCGCCGGTTAGCCTGCTCATCCGGCATCTCACCGCCGGAAACGAGACACCCTGACACCGGGTAATCCGGGTGATTGCATTTCATCCCTTTCTGCGGCTATAATTTGCCCGTTTTATATCTTGCGCCCTACCGGCATCATCTTGCCAATTCGCGCGTAACGAAGAACATGGGCCTTCCAGCCCCAGCTGGAGAGCCGGAAATTTTAGAGGTAAAGAAATGGTTTCACACGAATACCGGTGTATCTTTATTCACATTCCAAAATGCGCCGGGACCAGCATCGAAAACGCCCTGGGCCACCTGAACGACCATGTCGGAAGAGGCGGGCAAGACCACAGAAGCATCCGCATGTTCGAAATGCCGCTGTTTTCCCCCTATGTATTTTCGTCCAGAGACAATATGAGCGAAGCTGTTCGCCGAATAAAACATAAATACCTTGCCGTGAAAAACCCGCGCAACAAACTCACGGTCACAAAGGAGCAATTCGACAGCTATTTCAAATTTGCCTTTGTGCGCAATCCCTGGTCGCGGGCATTTTCATGGTACACAAATGTGATGCAGGACGAAGCCCACCTGCAAAGACTCAACCTGACCAGGCATGTCAGCTTCAACGAATTCGTCCGGCAACAGTCCGGGAAGGGTGAGCTGAAACCCCAGATGTTCTGGCTCAAAAGTTTCGACGGCTCGATCCCTCTCAATTTTATTGGCCGGTTCGAGAACCTGGCCGAAGATTTTCAGAAAATATGTGAGGTGTTGCGCCTTGACCCAATCGCCCTGCCCCACCGGGGAAAGGGATCCAACCAAGACTATCGCGATCATTACGACGAGGAATCAAAGAGAATCATCGAGGAAGTGTATCGGGAAGAGATCAGCGCGTTCGGCTATTCTTTCGACGGATAGGCAGGCGGGTGTTAAAATACACTTCCCGGTATCCACCCATGGTTGCCGGGCGGAGTATAATTTGGATAACCCACAGTCATACAGGAAAAATGCGGAGAAAAACGAGGTGTACCATGCTCCAGACAATCGAGGCAGTGACGGATGATAAAGGTAAATTGAGAATCCTCGAACCGATCAAACTGCCGAAAAGGCGGCGAGTGATTATCACAATACTCAACGAAGAACCGACAGAAGAAGGGTTCAATCTGGCGCTGGCGAGCGAAGCCGCGCTGGCGGTTGACTGGTTGCGACCTGAGGAGGATGAAGCATGGTCACACCTGGCCCAGCTTCCATCGTTGTAATCCCATTCCCGTTTTCAGACCTTTCCGGCGCAAAACTTCGCCCGGCTATCGTAATGGCAGATGCCGGACGAGGCGACTGGCTCTTATGTCAAGTAACGAGCAATCCCTATAGCGACCCAGAAGCGATACGAATTACCAACAACGAGTTGCAAAAAGGGGCTTTGACATCTGATGCCAGTTTTGCGCGGCCTGTCAAACTTTTCACGGCCAACGAATCCGTGATGGCAAAGCGGGTGGCAATTTTGAAGGACGAAGCGTTCAAAGCTATTTTGACGGTAACGATTGATACCCTGCGCAGAAATATGCCAAAATAACGGTTATTGGTTTGCCCTTTTTAGCAGGGCAGATAAAAACCGATCATCCAAAGGGCGAGCCTCGCGGCCCGCTCTTTTTATTTCGTGGCAGCAGACTTCCGATTCGGCGCGGCCAGCGATTGCTCTCTTAAATCTGCATGAGAGTTTGGGCCGGGGAACGCCCGGGGGATTTTGCTTGCAGTACAATACATCCCGCAAATGACTCGAAACTCTTTGCAAGAGGAGTATGACGTGAAAAACGAACGGGTATTGGTCACCGGCGCCGGCGGATTTGTCGCCGTCCATTGCATCATCCAGTTGCTCGAACAGGGTTATCCCGTTCGGGGGACACTGCGCGACCTGGAACGGGAGCCGGACCTGCGCGCCACCCTGTCCCGGTTTGTGGACGCGGGCGACCGCCTGGAACTGGTCGAAGCCGACCTGCTGGAAGACGAGGGCTGGGGGGCGGCCATGCGGGGCTGCGCCTACGCGCTGCACGTCGCCTCGCCCTTCCCGCTGCGGGAGCCTGAAAACGAGGACGACCTGATCCAGCCGGCCGTGGACGGGACGCGGCGGGTCTTGCGGGCCGCGGCCGAGGCCGGGGTCCGGCGCGTGGTGCAAACCTCGTCCATCGCGGCGGTGATCTACGGTCACGGCCCCGACAAACACTATTTCACCGAAAGCGACTGGTCCAACACGGCCGCGCCGATCGGGGGTTACGTCAGGAGCAAGACCCTGGCCGAGCGGGCCGCCTGGGAATTCGTGCAGCACCTCCCGGAAGCTCACCCGATGGAACTGGCGGTCATCAACCCCGGCTGGGTGCTTGGTCCCCTGCCGGATACGCGCCAGCGCACTTCCGGCGAACTGATCTTGCAGCTCCTGAAAGGACAGCCGGGGGTGGCCCGCAACCACTACAACGGCGTGGACGTGCGGGACGTGGCCGCAGCCCACCTGGCCGCCATGACCCGGCCCGAGGCCGCCGGTCAGCGTTTTATTTGCGTCGGGACGAATTTCTGGATGAAGGATGCGGCGGTCATCTTGCGCGAACACTTCCGGTCACGCGGCTACAACGTCCGCACGAACGAGATCCCCAGTTGGCTGATCCGCCTGCTGGCCCTCTTCGACCCGACCATCCGCCTGACGGTTCCCTCGCTCGACTGGTGGGTCGAACCGTCGAGCGAGCGCATCCGCAAGGTGCTGGGCTGGCGTCCCCGCGGCCTGGAGGAGATGATCGTCTCGATGGCCGAGAGCCTGATCGAATTGAAAGTAGTGTAACCAAAAGTCCCCGCCTCGTTGGAGCGCCGGGGACTTTTACTGCTCACTGAATACTGAAAACTGAATACTGAATACTGTCTACTGCCCCTTCACCGCGTTGACGAAATCTGCCAGCAGCCCGTAGGCCGTCGTATGCGGACCCGGGTCCTTCTCCACGATGGACAGGTCGCCCAGCACGTCGGTCTTGAACTCGACGATGGAGGTCGAGCCTTCCACGCTGTACATCGGCGAGGACATCGGCACCAGCTCGGGGGCAACTTTCCCGCTGACAGTATCGCCGGCCCGTTCGGCGGAGCAGACCAGCTTGTAGCGTTGGCCCTCGGCTTTTGCGGCGGCGACCATCCCAGGCGTGATGCCGCGGATGCCGGTCCGCTCCACCTGCTGGGGCTTGAGCGGGATGCCCATCAGCACCGTGGCCAGCGCGGCGACCTTGATGGCCGCGTCCCAGCCGTCCACGTCGCCGGAGGGGTCGGTCTCGGCGATGCCGATCTGCTGGCAATATTTGACGGCCTCCTCGAAAGGCTCGCCCGATTCCATGCGGGTCAGGATGATATTGGTGGTGGAGTTGAGTACGCCCTTGAAGGATTTCAACTGGGCCAGCGGGATGGCCTCGCGGAAGAGCGAGAAGATCGGCGCGCCGTCCATGACGGTGGATTCGTGCAGGAAGCTCTTCCCTTTGGACTTCGCCAGTTCGGTCAACTCTCGATAAGCGTGGACGACCGGCCCCTTGTTGGCGGTGGCGACGTGCATGCCCAGTTCCAGCGCCAGCTTGATGTGGTCAATCGCCGGCTGCCCGTCGGCGTGGCTGACGGGGGTGTTCTCGAAGAGCAGGTCGGCGTCGCACTTGCGGATGAAATCGAACGAATCCGAGACCAGGGTGGAGGTGATCAGGTTCAGGGGGCGGCCGGTCCTGAGCAGGTCGAGCGCGCCGGTCAGGTCCACGCCGACGGGTTTGACCAGCATCCCGTGGCGGGCGGTGGCGATGCCGGTGACGGAGAAGGTGATGTCGTGGCGCTGGCGCAGTTCGTCGCGTTTGCGCATCAACAGCACGGCCAGGGCGCGGCCGACGTTGCCGAATCCGAGGAAAGCGAGTTTGTAGTGGGGCATGGGAAGACTCCTAAAATGGTGTTGGTAAAATTCAGGTTGCGTGGATCGTGCTGCGTGCTCCGTTTTGGAGGTATTAACGAAACACGCTCCACGCACCACGAGTCAGACCGGTGGATACGGATAAGCGCGCCGATCCCTGGGCGGGTGCGGGAAAACCGGCTTCGCCAGCAACTTTTCGGCGCGCTTTTGCAGGGCGGCGATCTCGCCGGGGCTGAGGTAACGTCCCAGTTCGGCGCGCAGGCCCGAGGTCCCGGAGAGAGCGGGGGGCAGGGCGGCCAGGGCGGTAAGCAGCTCCGCAGGGACGGCTTCCCCGGCAAAGTCCCAGATCACCGTCCGCAATTTGTCTTCCTCGTGGAAGCAGACGCCGTGATCAATTAACCAGATGCGGCCGGCGGCGTCCAACAGCACGTGGCTGCCCTTGCGGTCGGCGTTGTTGGCCAGCAGGTCGAACAGGACGGTGGGACGCAGGCGCTGCCTGTCGGACTCGCTGAAATTGAAGTAGTGGTATTCGGGGTCGTATTCGATGTACTGTTGCAGCGAGCCGGGACCGAGAGGCCCGTCGCGCAGGACGGTGAGGGGGACGAGGCCCCAGCCGAGCGCCCGGCTGACGTGGTAGGCGGCCACTTCGCGCCCGGCCAGCGATTCTTCGGGGAAATCCCAGAGCGGGCGCTCGCCGCGCTGGGGTTTGTAAACGGCCTGGAGGGTTTGCCCGTCGTGATGCACCTCCACCAGGAAGGTGTAGTTGGAGCCGGGCATGAACTGGCCTTTGAGTTCCAGTTTACCGTGCAGCAGGGTGGATTGAAGGGATTCGGGGTCGGGATAATTGGTCACTGATAAATGGTCACCGGTTCAGTGCAAATGTCCGTTCTTTTTGGGACAGAAGTGTCCCTCAGCCTCCATCGGCTGGCCGCATTGGGGACAGATGGGCCGCCCGCGGCTGGAGACTTCCGCGCCCCAGCGGGCCAGGGAATGGACCTGGTCCCGGCGGCACCAGAAGCGGATCACCCCGGCTTCTTCGGGATCGGCGTCTTCCACCACGATCTCACGGGCCAGGATGACCACCAGGTCGCGCTCTTTGTCGTAGCCCAGCCCGAATTCCCCGGTGCGGAAGATGGGTTCGACCGGGGGACTGATGCGCATGTTGTCTTCGGTATAATCGCCGGTAGTGCCGCTCATGACCGGGTTCTGTTTGATGAGTTCGGCCAGGAATTGCTCAATGGCGATTGCCAGCGACTGCAACTGGAATTTCTCGATCACGATGGTGTAGGTGCGCTCGTTCTGCCAGGCCTGGATGTAAAAGACCCGCTGACCGGGCTTGCCAATCGCGTCAGCGGTGATGTGGGTGATGGGATCAATATCGAGTTCAAAGCGAGGCATGAGGCTACTACCTGAAATCGGGATTTTGAGGTAGTATACCAGAAACACCGGACTCAACGCTGCAAGCAAGGGGTGATGGCTTAATAACGCAGTCCTTTGGCAGTCGGAACGCAACAGGGTCAAGCTTGTATCAGGGAATGCTTCCTTTTGAAAATTTTCTAACGCAAGTCCGGCGCATTAATCGAGCGCATTGGGTTATTGTGGTATTGGGGGTGTCGCAGCTTGTCTTCAAGAAGCAGTTCAGCAGTTACGAGCATTACGCCCTGGCCTTGCTCGGTTTGATCGCCTTCGAAACGCTGATTTTCGAGTGGGTCTTTTACCGGGCTGCCCAAACCAACGCGGGTGGGCGCAGTCGTCCAAAACTGCTGTTGAATTTATTCTTCATCGAAGTCATCGCAGATATCATCCTGTTCAATATCGGCACCCAATTTTCCGGCGGCCCGGTAAGCGCCCTGCCGCTGGTCGCCGCACTTTACGTCGGCGTGATGGCAGCCATCCTGCCGCCGCTTTACCTGGTGACGGCAGTGACCTGCCAGGCGCTCCTGTTTTTCGGGCTTATGGAGGGTTACCGGCAAGGATTACTGGTCCCCTTCTACTCCGGCCCGGTCGTCGTTTCGTCGAACGCGGGGACTTTCATCACCTGGGTGGAGATCAATTACATTTTCATGCTTGGCACCATCAGCCTGTTGATCTCGGCCAGCACCCGCCAGTTGAGACAGGCCTGGGAACGCGCCGAAAGGGAACGGGCCTTTCTCGATCACTTCAACCGGATCATCGAAGAGGTCTTGACCACCCCCGATGACCAGGACTTCTACCAGGCCCTGGCCGACCACATCGGAAAAGTGCTCGGCTCAGACAGCGTGTACATCACCCGCTGGGATGGCGACGCAGACGATACCATCCCCGTGGCCGCCTACGGTTCGATGCGGGACGATTACCGGGCTTCAGCCGACACCGCGATCAGGCGGAATACCGTCACCCGCAACCTGCGGCTGATCCAGAAGCCGCTGATTATCGAGGACGTTTTCAACTCGCCCTTCCTGGACCCGGCGATTGCCGCCCAGTACCCGACCAGATCCGTTCTTGGATTGCCCCTCTTCGATTTCCCCGACCGCCGCTTTGCAGGCGCGGTCCTGATCGGCTACGACAAACCCCACAACTTCACCGACGACGAAGTCCATCGCGCCCAGCAGGCCGCCAACCTGATCAACCTGATCAACAACCGGATGCGCCTGCAAAAGGACGCAGTCGAGCGGGCCTCCCTGATGCAGGAACTCATCGGGCAGATCTCGAACCTGACGACCGAGATGCGGCGGGAGACCCTGATCCCGGCGGTGGTCGAAGCCGCCCGCAGCCTGCTCAGGGCGCACCGGGCAGCGTTGTACCTTTTCGACCCGGAGACCGCCGAATTGCAATACGCGCACTCGGTCGGGTTGTCGCAGGTCTACCTCGAAAAGATGGCCCAGGTGGCTCGTCAACTGCCGGGCGCGTCCATCCTGAGGGGCGAAAAGCAGGTGCTGATCGCGGATACGGCCCAGGACCCGCGCGCCCGCCCGCTTTACGAGCTTTTCAGCGCCGAAGGTTTCAGGTCTTACTGCGTGTTTTCGATGGAAACCTCCGGCGGGGAGGTCGGCGCGCTGGCCGTCTACTGGGACCATCCCCACACCATGTCTGCCGACGAGATTTCCATCACCCGCCTGTTCGCCGACCGGGCTGCGGCGGTCCTGCACCAGAGTTACCTGTACCAGAAAGCCGCCGAGCAATCCCTCACCGATCCATTGACCGCTTTGCCCAACCGCCGCGCCCTGGACATCCGGCTGAGGGAAGAGATCCAGCGGGCGGCCCGGTTCGGGCAATCGTTCGCGTTCATCATGTTGGATTTGAACGGCTTCAAAAAGATCAACGATAGCTTCGGGCACTCTGTCGGCGATAGCATCCTCAGGCAGGCGGCTTCGGTGATCCATTCCGTGATCCGCTCGACCGACCTGGTCGCCCGTTTCGGCGGCGACGAGTTCGCCATCATCCTGCCGGAGACGGAGTACCCCGCCACCGGGATCGTCTGGCAGAAGATCCACAAGGCATTGGACGAGGCAAAATTCGACCTGCCCGATTCCCGGCAGATCACCATCTCCGCCGCGATGGGCATTGCGGTCTATCCCGCCAATGCCGCCGCGCCGGAACTGCTGATCGAAATCGCCGACAAACGCCTCTACAATGCCAAGAACCGGGCGCCCACCCCGAACCTCCCCCCGGAATAAACGTGTCAGTTATAATGACCGTACCCCAAGCCCATGCCAAAGGAGCCTCGAATGTACGATCCTCAAAAACTGGACCAACTCAAACAATCCCTGGAGAAGTGGGAAGAGACCACCCTCCAGAATACGCTCAATAAATTCCCCGAAAGGCAGGACCGGTTCATCACGACTTCGTCCGAACCGATCAACCGGCTCTATACCCCGCTGGACGTGGCCGGCCTGGACTACGAAAGCGATCTGGGACTTCCGGGCGAATACCCTTACACGCGCGGCGTCCACCCGACGCTGCACCGCGGCAAACTGTGGACGATGCGCATGTTCGCCGGTTTCGGTACAGCCGAGGAGACCAACGCCCGCTTCAAGTACCTGCTCAGCCAGGGACAGACCGGCCTGTCCATCGCCTTCGACCTGGCCACCCTGATGGGTTACGACACCGACCAGCCCGAAGCCCTGGGCGAGTTCGGCAAGTGCGGCGTGGCGGTCTCCTCGCTCAAGGACATGGAAATCCTGCTCGACGGCATCCCGCTCGAAAAAGTCTCCACCAGCATGACCATCAATTCCCCGGCGGCGATCATCTGGGCCATGTACATCGCCACCGCCGAAAAGCGCGGCGTGCGCCCCGACCAGCTGCGCGGCACGATCCAGAACGACATCCTCAAGGAGTTCATCGCCCAGAAAGAATTCATCTTCCCGCCGGAGCCTTCGATGCGCCTGGTAGTGGACACGATGGAATACGGCTCGCAGACCGTCCCGCAGTGGAACAGCATTTCGATCAGCGGCTACCACATCCGCGAGGCCGGTTCGACCGCGGCCCAGGAGCTGGCCTTCACCCTGGCCGACGGTATGGAATACGTCCGCTGGGGCATCGCCCGCGGCATGGACGTGGACGAGTTCGCCCCGCGCCTGTCGTTCTTCTTCAACGCCCATAACGATTTCTTCGAGGAGATCGCCAAGTACCGCGCCGCCCGCCGCATCTGGGCGCGTGAGATGCGGGAGACCTTCAAGGCCAAAGACCCGCGCTCCTGGCTGTGCCGCTTCCACACCCAGACGGCCGGATGCAGCCTGACCGCCCAGCAGCCGGAGATCAACGTGGTGCGGGTCGCAGTCCAGGCCCTGGCAGCCGTGCTCGGCGGGACCCAAAGCCTGCACACCAACTCCCTCGACGAGGCCCTGGCCCTCCCGTCCGAATCGGCTGTGACCATCGCCTTGCGCACCCAGCAGATCCTCGCCGAGGAATCCGGGGTGGCGAACACGGTGGACCCGCTCGGGGGCAGTTTCTTCGTCGAGGCCCAGACGGACCGGATAGAGAAGCAAGCCTACGATTACTTCCGCCGCATCGAAGACCTGGGCGGTGTCATCCCGGCCATCGAAAAAGGCTTCTTCCAGTCCGAGATCTCGGACGCGGCGTACCGCTACCAGCGTGAGATTGACGAGGGCATCCGCCGGGTGGTGGGGGTCAACGCCTACGTCGAGGACAAACCGCTCACCATCCCGATCCTCGAAATGGACCCGCAGGGCTACAAACGCCAGGTCACGCGGCTGGCTGACCTGCGCAAATCCCGCGACAACGGGCGCGTCGGCCAGTCCCTCGACCGGCTGCGGATCGCCTGCCAGGGGACCGAGAACACCATGCCCTACATCATGGAATGCGTCCATGCCTATGCCACCCTGGGCGAGATCGTCAGCGTGATGAAGGAAGTCTTTGGGAAGTACGAAGAACCGACCTGGATCTAGGAACGGTCGGCTATCAGCGTTCAGCGTTCAGCAATCAGCAACAAAGAAAAAACAGCGGCAGGAAAATTCTCGCCGCTGTTTTCCATTGCTGAAGTGCTGACAGCCAACTGCTGACCGCCGATGGCTGACCACTGACCGCTAAATGCTACCTCGCCAACACCCTGGCCATGTCGAAATAATCCATGTTGGCGGAACGGGGATGATTGAGCACCGTTTCGAGCGGGAGCAGTTCGATATCTCGCCCCTGCAAGCCGACCATCACGCCGGTCTCGCCTTCGATCAGGGCCGTAGTGGCCCGCGTGCCAAGCCGGGCCGCCAGCAGGCGGTCGAAGGCGGTGGGCCGCCCGCCGCGCTGGATGTGGCCGAGGATGGTGACGCGGGTGGTGAAGCCCACGTCCATCTCGTCCAACATGCGGGCCAGGTCAGTGGTGCGGATGTTCGACCCTTCGGCGACGATGATGATGGCGTGGGTCTTGCCGCGCCGGTAAGCGTCCTCGACCGAATCGGCCACTTCCTCGACCGAGACCGGGACCTCGGGCACGAGCACGATCTCGGCCCCGCAGACGATCCCGGCCATGACGGCCAGGTAGCCGGAGCCGCGGCCCATGGTCTCGATCAGGAAGGCCCGGCTGTGGGACGAAGCCGTATCGCGCAGTTTGTCCACGGCTTCCATGATGGTATTGAGGGCAGTATCCACGCCGATAGCCATGTTGGTGCCCCAGATGTCGTTGTCTATGCTGGCAGGCACGCCAACGACTTTGATCCCCTGCCGGGCCAGGGCGTGCGCCCCGTGCAGCGAGCCGTCGCCGCCGACCACGACCAGCCCGTCCATGCCGGCCTCGTTCATACGGCGGATGGCCTCGCGCTGGCCGCGAGCTTCCTTGAAAAGCATACTGCGCCGGGTTTGCAGGATCGTCCCGCCGCGCTGCAAAATGCCGCCTACGTCGCGGGGACCCATGACGCGGAAGTCGCCGTTGATCAGGCCGTCGAACCCGTTGGTGATGCCGATCACGCGGGCGTTGTTAGCCAGCCCGGTGCGGACCACGGCCCGGATGCAGGCATTCATCCCCGGCGCGTCACCGCCGGAGGTCAGAATGCCCAGGGTAAATGGTTTCTGTCCGTCCATAAAATTAATTCTCTCGTTTGATGATATAGGTGTCGAAATCACGCACCACCACCGCGCCGGGGAAAACGGCCTGAGCTTCGGCCAGCACGTCCCGTTCGCGGTAGCGGCGTGAAATGTGCGTCAGGTACAATTGCTTGATCCCGCCCTGGAGGGCCAGTTCCGCAGCCTGGCGGGCGGTGAGGTGGGCGAACTGCCCGGCCATCCCGGCCTCGCTTTCGAGGTAGGTGGCCTCGATGACCAGGGCGTCGGCCCCGCTCACAAACGGGAGCAGGTCATCGGTCCGGCCCGTATCGCCGACGACCGCCAGCCGGGCGCCGACCTGTTCGGGACCGAGGACATCCTCCGGGTGGACGACGCGTCCATCCGCCAGGGTAATGGCTTGCCCGTTGACCAGGTCGCGGCGCACCGGTCCCGACGGGATGCCCAGCGCCTCGGCTTTTTCGGGCAGGAACGGGCGGCGGGACTTCTGTTCGAACAGGTAGCCCAGGCAGTCCGGCCCGCGGTGCGAAACGGGGAAGGCGGTGACGGTGAAATCGTCGGCCTCGAAGAACGTGCCCGGCCCGATTTCGCGCAGGTAGAGCGGCATGGGCGGTTTGGTATTGCGCAGGACTACCTTGAAGAGCAGGTCGCTGATGCGTTCCATGGCGCCCCGTCCGGCGAAGATTTCGAGTTCGTCTATCGCTTCCCAGCGCAGGAAGGTGGACATCAGCCCGCCCAGGCCGAGGATGTGGTCGAGGTGGCCGTGGGTGATGAGGATGCGGGTCAGCTTTTTGAAGCCCGCTCCCGATTGGAGGATCTGCCGCTGGGTGCCTTCGCCGCAGTCCACCAAAAACCGGTATTCGTCGTGTTTAACGATCAGCCCCGAAAGCCCGCGGTGAACCGACGGCGCCGAGGCGGACGTGCCAAGAAAGAGCAGTTCGAACAATGTTGGGTCCTTCGTGAAAGTATCGTGTAATTGTACCGCAAGTTAAACAGACCATTTGTGCTATAATGATTCGCACCATTCGTAGGTCACGCTTCCAGCGTGACTTGCTTCATCAAGTTCCCGCGTGGCTTCCGCACTGTCGGGCTAAAAGCCCGACCTACCCTTCACCTGTTATGCCCGTCGCCAAAGGTAAACCCTCCACCTCCGCAAAACCCAAAAAGGTCGCGCCGAAGAAACCTGCGCCCAAAGGCAAGGTCCCGGCCAAAGCGGCCCCAAAGGCTCCGGCGCGCCGCTCCGCTCCGCCCCCGCCGCCCGAACCGCAGCCCTCGTTCTGGGGCAGCCTGTCGGTTGACCGGCGGCTGGACATCGTCGGGGTCGTCCTGGCCCTGCTGGGTTTCGTGACCCTGCTCAGCCTGCTCACCCAAAACCGCGGCGTCTTCATCGAAACCTGGGTGCGCTTCCTGCGCCTGCTTTTCGGCTGGGGCGCGTACGTGCTGCCGGTGGCCCTGCTCATCGTCGGCGTGTGGCTGGTGCTGCGAAAGCTGGAGAGCATCCCGACGGTTTCTGCCGAACGCATCACCGGCGCGGCCCTGCTCTTCGGCTGGACGCTGGTGGTGCTGCACGCCTTCGCCGGGGACCCGGCCGGGCAAATCCCCGAACAGGCCGGCGGCGGCGCGTTGGGCGGCCTGATCGCCCGCCCGATGTGGGTCTGGCTCGGCAGCGGCGGCGCGGTGGTGGTGCTGATCGCCTGGCTGATGATCGGGCTGACGATGGCCCTCGACCTGTCGGTGCCGGAGCTGATGCGCTGGCTGGCCCCGCTGGGGAAGAAGGCGAAAGCGTTCTGGACCCGGGCCGGTTCGCGGCTGCGGAAGCCGGATACGGGTCCCGCGCCGCTGCTCGATAACGACTTCACCCCCTTCCAGCGCGGCGACCTGCCGCAGCAGCCGGTCAGCCTGCCGAGCGCGCCCGTCGTCCAGGCCGGGCAGCACCTGTCGCAGCCGGTCATCGCCTGGCAGCTCCCCCCGTTCAAGGACATCCTCGACCCCGGCAACGCGCCGGCGGTCAACGAAGAATTCGTCGAGCAGCGCGCCCTGCTGATCGAGGAGACGCTGGCCTCCTTCGGCGCGCCCTCGCAGGTGGTCGAGATCAACCGCGGGCCGAGCATCACCCAGTTCGGCGTGGAACCGATGTTCATCGAAACCCGCAACGGACGGACCCGGGTGCGGGTCAGCAAGATCGTCTCGCTGACCGATGACCTGGCCCTGGCCCTGGCCGCGCCCCGCATCCGCATCCAGGCCCCCGTGCCGGGACGCAGTTACGTCGGCATCGAAGTGCCCAACGAGGAGATGACCCTGGTCTCGCTGCGCGACATCTTCGAGAGCGAAATCTACCAGCGGACCAAGTCGTCGCTGCGCTTTGCCCTCGGGCGGGACGTGGCCGGGCTGCCGAAGCTGGCCGACTTAAGCAACATGCCCCACCTGCTCATCGCCGGGACGACCGGTTCCGGTAAATCGGTCTGCGTCAATTCGATCCTGACCTGCCTGCTGCTCAACAACACCCCCGACGACCTGCGCCTGATCCTGGTAGACCCCAAGCGGGTCGAGTTGACCGGTTACAACGGCATCCCGCACCTGCTCTCGCCGGTGGTGGTGGAGATCGAGCGGGTGATCGGCGCGCTGCAATGGATGACCCGCGAAATGGACAAACGCTACCACGAGTTCGCCCGGATGGGGGCGCGCAACATCCAGGATTACAACGCCCGCATGAAAGCCCAGGGCGCAAAGAAATTGCCTTATCTCGTAATTGTGATTGACGAACTGGCCGACCTGATGATGCTGGCCCCCGACGAAACCGAGCGCACCATCACCCGCCTGGCGCAACTGGCCCGCGCCACCGGCATCCACATGATTTTAGCCACCCAGCGCCCCTCGGTGGACGTGGTGACCGGCCTGATCAAGGCCAACTTCCCGGCCCGGATCGCCTTCGCCGTGGCCTCCAACACCGACAGCCGGGTGATCCTCGACCAGCCAGGCGCAGAACGACTGCTCGGACGCGGCGACATGCTCTACCAGGCTCCCGAAGCGCCCGCCCCGGTCCGGTTGCAGGGCGTCTTCGTCTCGGACCACGAGATCCAAAAGCTGGTGGATGCCTGGCGGATGCAGTCCGGGCAGGCCAACCCCTACGCCGCTCCCGGCGCGCCGGTGGACGCGGTCCCGGCGGCGGGTGTGCCGCTCAAACAGGTGCCGATGTGGGAGGACATGGCCCCGGTCGAGGAAGGCGATCCGCTGATGGGCGAAGCGGTTGACCTGGTGCGGCGGGAAGGCCGGGCGTCGGTGTCCATGTTGCAGCGCCGGCTGCGCATCGGCTACACCCGCGCCGCCCGCCTGGTGGACAAGATGGAAGACGACGGCATCGTCGGCCCACCCCAGGGCGGCACCGGCGTCCGCGAAGTGCTGGATTACGGCCCCACTGCCCCACCCAAAGAAGATTGAATTTCAAAACCTGTCCCGGAGAAGCCGAAACCAAAAAGATCCAACCACGAAGGTCACGAAGGAAACACAAAGGAAAACCACAAAAACCTCGTGATCCTTTGTGGCCCTGATATGAAAATAGGGCGCGGACTCCAACGTCTCCCGACGTTGGCGCCAAAGTCTGGAGACTTTGGACTCCATTTTCATCCTTCGCGGTGAAAAAAGTTATTGTCGAAAAATCACACCTCGTTCAGTAAATCCACCAGCGCCCGCAGCCCCAGCGTGTACGAGCGCCAACCGAATCCGCTAATCTTGCCCGCGCAGACCGGCGAGATCAGCGACCCGTGCCTGAACTCCTCCCGCGCGTACACATTCGAAAGATGCACCTCCACCACCGGGATGCCGATGGCCGTCACCGCATCTCTCAACGCAATGGAAGTGTGCGTATACCCGCCGGGGTTGAAGACCACCCCGTCAGCCCAGTCCCGCGCCTCGTGCAGCGCGTCGATCAGCCCACCCTCGTGGTTCGACTGCTCGCAAACGATCTCCGCCCCAAGCGTCTCGCCCAGGCCGGTCAGCCGGGCGTTGATCTCGTCCAGGGTCAGGCTGCCGTAGATTTCCGGCTCGCGCTTGCCGAGCAGGTTCAGGTTGGGGCCATGTAAAACCAGGATTCTTTTCATTATGCTCCTCGATTCTGGTAATTGGTAAATGGTAATTACCAATTACCAATCGCTTCCTCCAAATCTCTCACTTCCACCTCCACCTTCACTTCGCCAATCCGGGCGGGCAATGCAAACCGCACCACGCCTGCGGCTTTTTTCTTGTCCACCCTCATCGCACGGATGAGTTCCGCGCGTCCCAGGTCTGGCGGGATCTCGACCGGCAGCCCCAACGATGAGAGCGTTTCCGCCAGCGACTCGGACAATCCGTGGCTTGCCACCGTTAAATTTTCTGCCAGCCTGGCCTCGGCCACCATCCCGACCGCCACGGCCTCGCCGTGCAGCAGTCTGAACCCGCTGACGAGTTCCAGCGCGTGCCCGACCGTATGCCCAAAATTGAGCGCCGCCCTGATCCCCTGCTCGTAGGGATCAGCCTCGATGATCTTGACTTTCACGCCCATGCCGCGCCGCACGATCTCCGGCAGGCGGGATTTGACCCTCTCCCAGCCCCCGGCGCAAAGCTCGAATAATTCCGGGTCGGCGATCACCCCGTGCTTGACGATCTCCGCCAGCCCGGCCCGCAGCTCCCGCTCCGGCAGCGTGGACAGGGTTTCGGGGTCGGCCAGCACCAGCCGCGGCGGGTGGAAGGCTCCGACCAGGTTCTTGCCCTGCGGCAGGTCGAAGCCGGTCTTGCCGCCCAGCGAAGCGTCGGCCATCGCCAGCAGCGTCGTCGGGACGGCGGTCCAGTTGACGCCGCGCATGAACGTCGCGGCGGCGAACCCGGCCAGGTCGCCGACCACGCCGCCACCCAGGGCCAGGACCGTGCTTTTGCGGTCGAGTCCGGCCTCCAACGCGGCGCGCCAGAGAGCCGTTACTGTTTCGACAGTTTTATGCGCCTCCCCGGCCGGGATGGCGATTTGGCTGGCCGCGTAGCCTGCCGATTTCAGGGAGTCCAAAACTCTTTCGCCGTAATGTGGCGCGACATTCATGTCGCTCACCACCAGCACCGGCCCGTTCAACTTGCGGCCTTTCAACATTTGACCCAATTGGTCAATCCCGCCTTCCTGCACGACCACGTCGTAAGCCGCGCCCATGCCGCGCAGGTGGTAGCGCCCGACCACCCGCTGGACCTCCCAGGCGACCGCTTCCGGCGCTTGGGCCGCGTCCACGCGCAGGGGGAAAGAGGCGTAATGCTCCCGCCGCCGCTCCAGCATCTCCGAAAGTTTCGCCTCAAATTCACCCGCCAGCAGCGGGCGCTGGTTTTCATCCTGGCTGAGCCGGGCCGCCAACGTGGACAGGTCCGCTTCGAGCAGGGCCACCCGTCCGGTCGCTTCGGCCAGGGCGCGGTTTTCGTCCCGCAGCAGCGCGCCGCCGCCCAGGGCGATGACCGCCTCGGGGCCGGAGGCAGCCGCTTTAAGGGCAGCCGTTTCCAGGTCCCGGAAGACCGCTTCGCCGAGTTCCGCCATGATCTCCGGGATGCCGCGTCCGGCCATCCGCTCGATCTCGGCGTCCAGGTCAATCAACGCTAAATCCAGCGCAGCGGCCAAAATCTTGCCGGTGGTGCTTTTGCCCGATCCAGACGGGCCGTAGAGGTAGGTGTGGGGCATGGGTTCCTGAATAAGTGGCGCGGCAGCGTGATACGTGCAGCGTGTGGCGTGTTCCGTAAAACGCACAACGCAACACGCTACACGTTACACTCACTTTCACGGCCACCAAACGTGCGGTGTGCCATCCATTGGTAAATCTTGCAAGGTCGCCCGGCGCAGCGCCTCGAAGCGGGGTTTCATTTCGGCCAGCGAGTCGCCGCCCAGTTTTTCGAGCAGCGCTTCGGCCAGCACGAAGGCGACCATCGCCTCCAGGATCGGCACGGCGCGGGGCACCGGGCAAAAATCGGAGCGCTCGTAGCGGGTCGGGCCTTCTTCGCCCGTGGCGAGGTCAACCGTCTGCTGGGGAGTGAGGGTGGTGGCGATCGGCTTCATCGCCGCCCGGATGACGAGCGGCTGGCCGTTAGTCACGCCGCCTTCGGTACCGCCGGCGCGGTTGGTGGGGCGGGTCAGGCCCCTCACCCCTGGCCCTTCTCCCACTGGGAGAGGGGGGGTAAGGGCAATCGCATCATGGGCCTGCGTGCCGGGCAATTTTGTGTTTGCGAACGCCTCGCCGATCTCCACGCCCTTGATGGCCTGGACGCTCATCACCGCCTGGGCCAGCCGGGCTTCGAGGCGGCGGTCCCACTGGGCGAAGGAACCCAGGCCGGCCGGGACGCCGAGCGCCACGATCTCGAGCACGCCGCCCAGGGTGTCTTTGCTGCGGATGATCTGCTCGATCCGCGCCCGCATCCTTTCTGCGGCGACGGGATCGGGGCAGCGCACGTCATTTTTCTCCGCCGCCTCGAACCGGACCGGGTAACTGCTCCCGCCAAGATCGGCCTCGATCTCGCCGATGGCTTTCACGTACCCGCCGACGATGATCCCGAACTGCGACAGGAAGTGCTTGCAGACCGCCCCCGCCGCGACCCGCATGGTTGTTTCCCGCGCCGACGAGCGTTCCAGCGCCGGACGCAGGTCGCGGTAGCCGTACTTGACCGCGCCGGTCAGGTCGGCGTGGCCGGGACGGGGCGCAGTCAGCGGCTCGACGGCTTTGCCCTTCCATTTGGCGTGGTCGGCGTTTTCGACGAGCAATGCGATCGGCGCGCCGGTGGTTTCGCCTCCCATTACCCCGCCCAGGATCTGGACGGCATCCTTCTCGATCTTCATCCGTCCGCCGGAGCCGTAGCCCTTTTGGCGGCGGGCCAGTTCCAGGTCAATGACGGACGCGTCCAGCGGCAGCCCGGCGGGAATGCCTTCGAGGATGGCGGTCAGGGCCGGGCCGTGGGATTCTCCGGCGGTCAAAAATCTTAGCATAAATAACTCCATTCCAGGTAAGGGCGACCCTTCATGGTCATCCCGGTTCGTAATCAGCCAGGGCGGGTCGCCCCTACAGTATCAAACAAAACGTCGCGATCTGGGCTGCATCCTGTCCAGATCTCGAAGGACAGGGCGGCCTGCTCGACCAGCATCCCCAGCCCGGTGGCGGCGGGGAGTCCGGCGGCGCGGGCCTCGCGCACCAGTTTGGTCTCACGTGGATTGTAAACCAGATCGTACACAGCCGCGTTGGGCGGGAAAGGAAGGTCAGCAGGCCAGGGAGATTCGTGGATGTTGGGCGACATGCCGAGGGGGGTGGAGTTGATGATGAGGGAGAGAGCAGGGAGTAGAGAGTAGAGAGCAGCAGGGTGATATTCGATGCTCGATATTCGGAAATCGGTATTCGGGAATTGGGCGATAAGCGCCTGGGCCTGTTTGGGGCGGCGGGCGGAAATGGTAACATCCCATCCGTCGTTGACGAGGGCATACACGATTGCCCGCGCCGAACCGCCAGCGCCGAGGGCTAAAGCCGATTTGGTAATTGGTAATTGGTAATTGGTGCCGGGTAATTCCCAATTACTAATTACCATGCACCGTTTTAAGTCTGCCAAAAAACCCGGAGCGTCGGTGTTGTCGCCGGTGAGTTGGCCGTTTTGCATGGAAATCGTGTTGACCGCGCCGACGGCTTCCGCCGTGGGGGTCAGCGCGTCCAGCAGGGGGATGACGGCCTGCTTGTGCGGGATGGTCACGTTCAGGCCGTGGAGTTGGCCGCGGCGCAGGCGGGCGAGCAGGGCTTTCAAGCCATCCAAATCGTCAGGGGGGATCGGGAACAGGGAATAGCCGCCTTCCAGACCACAGGATGCCAACGCAGCTTTGTGGATTTTTGGCGATAGCGAATGCCCGAGAGGGTAGCCGGTGAGTCCGAGGTTGAAAGCCATTTCCATAATAAGTAAAGCGGAGTCGAAAGTCTCCTGACTTTCGATGTTCCAAAGCCCAAAGTCAGGAGACTTTGGAGTCCAGGGTTGCCAATACGTCGAAGAAATTCGGGAAGGTCTTCGACACGCAGCCGGGGTTTTCGATTGTCACTCCCGGCAGGCGCAGGCCGATCAGCGAGAAGGCCATGGCCATGCGGTGATCGTTGTAGGTTTGGATATTTGCAGGGTTGAAGGTCGAGCAGGGATGGATGGTCATGCCGTCTTCGCGTTCCTCGACGCGGACGCCGAGGCGGGCCAGTTCGGCGCAGGTGGCCGCGACCCGGTCCGTCTCCTTGACCCGGGCCGAGGCGATGCCCCGGATGCGGGTCGGCGTGGAGGCGAAAGGCGCAACCGCCGCCAGGGTCTGGGCCGTGTCGGGGATGTCGCCCATGTCGAGGTCAACGCCGACGATGGACGATGGGCGATGGACCGTGATCGTGTTGTCGCTTTCCAGAACTTCGCAGCCCATTTGCTCCAACACGCCCAGAAAGCGGATGTCGCCTTGAACGGATTTGCGGGAGATGTTTTCGACGCGGACCGTCCCGCCGCAGACGGCCGGCGCGGCGAAGAAGTAGGAGGCGGCGGAGGCGTCGGATTCAATTTGGTAATTGGTAATTGGTGGTTGGTAATGAGTAATTGGTAATTGGTAATTGGTGCGTAGAGCGTAATGCGTAAGGGGAATTTTGAAGGAGTTGTAGCCGTCCCGTTCGACCTCCACGCCGAAATCTTGCATGATGGACAGGGTCATGTCCACGTAGGGCTTGGAATTCAATTCGGTGGTGACTTCGATCTCGACCGGGGACCGGGCGTAGGGAGCGACCATCAAAAGCGCGGATAAGAACTGGGAAGAGATATTGCCTGCGATGCGGGTTTTGCCGCCGGGCAGGCCGGAGGCGGTGATTTTTACCGGCGGGTAACTTGCCGACCGCGGACCGCTGACCGCTTCCACTTTTGCCCCGAGTTGCGTCAACGCATCCACCAGATCGCCAATCGGACGCTCCCTCATGCGCGGTTCGCCGTCGAGGACGTATTCCCCATGTCCCAGGGTGAGGAAGGCCGAGAGGAAGCGCGCCGCCGTCCCGGCGTTGCCGATGAAGAGTTCGGCTCGCGTTGCCGGGATGCGCCCGCCCAGGCCGGTGACGGCCATGCGCGAGGCTTCGGGGGCGAGGGAGATGTCGAAGCCCAGGCGAGACAGCGAATCGGCGAAGTAACGCGAATCGTCCGAGAAGAGGGCGTTTTCGAGGCTGATGGTCCCGTCTGCCAGGGCGGCGATCAGCAGGGCGCGGTTGGTCAGCGATTTGGAGCCGGGGACGCGGACGCTGGCGTTGAGGGGGTGGGGGATGGGGGTGATCAGCATGGGTTGGGTGAGTGTTGCGTGGTGAGTGTTGCGTGATTGGTAATTGGTTATTGGATGAGCGTTCGATAATGGCTTTGGGCTTTGTCGAGGGCTGCCCGGAGTTGGTCAGGGTTGTTTGTCAGGAGGGCAGATTTGATGGCGGCGAGTTGCTCTTGCAGGCGGCCGATGGCGTCGAGGACGTTGTCCCGGTTGGATTGCAGCACGCCGAGCATCATGCTGGACGGGGTGCCTGCCAGCCTGGCCGAGGAGCGGAATCCCGGGCCGACGAGGGGCGCAGCCTCTTCCGGGGTGGCGAGCGCCAGGGCGGACGAGAGCAGGTAGGGCAGGTGGCTGGTGGCGGCCAGGATGCGGTCGTGGGAGGCGGCGTCGAGCCAGAGCGGACGCGACCCGAGGGCTTCGACCAGTTGCAGCGCGGCAGCGCGGGCGCGGTCCGTGGTGCGCGGCAGCGGGGTCAGCACGAAGGGGGCGTCGCGGTAGAGGAAGCGTTCGGCGTTTTCGAGCGAGAGCCGCTCGCGCCCGCAGATGGGGTGTCCGCCGAGGGGGTCGAAATTGGCAGGCAGGGCCTTGAGGGCGGCGACGATCGTCCGCTTGGAGGAGCCGAGGTCGAGCACGATGCATGGATGCTGGATGAATTCCGGCAGGCGCTCGATCCAGCGCAAAATCGAAGGGACGGGACAGGCCAGGATAACGAGGTCGGCCCCGACCAGGGCTTTGGCGGGATCGCTGTCGGCGAGGTGAACAATCTCTTGACGGCGGGCAAGCTCGAGGGTCGCGAGGTCCGGGTCGAAGGCGCTCAGGCGGCGGCATTTCGATTTAACGGACAGCGCCAGGGAGCCGCCCATCAGCCCCAATCCCACAACCGCAACGTTGGCATCTTTGAGCGAAAAGCCAGGCTCCATCGTGCCCTCACCCCTGGCCCCTCTCCCTTACGGGGAGAGGGGAAACCGTGGCGAGGCGGCGGCCCATGACTTCGGCGATCTGGCTGACCTGGCGGACCATGGCGGCGAACTTTTCGGGCTTGAGCGACTGGCGTCCGTCGGAGAGGGCGTGGGCGGGATCGGGGTGGACTTCGACGATCAGGCCGTCGGCCCCGGCGGCGACCGCGGCCCGGGCGATGGCGGCCACGTAGTCGAAGTGGCCGGTGGAGTGGCTGGGGTCGAGGATGACCGGCAGGTGGGTCAGGCTTTTGAGCACCGGGACGGCGTTGATGTCGGTGGTGTTGCGGGTGGCGGTCTCGAAGGTGCGGATGCCGCGCTCGCAGAGCATGACCTGTTTGTTGCCGCCCGCCAGGACGTATTCGGCGGACATGAGCAGCTCCTCGATGGAGGCCGACAGGCCGCGTTTGAGCAATACCGGAGTCTGGGTTTCGCCGACGGCCCGCAGCAGGTTGAAGTTCTGCATGTTGCGGGCGCCGATCTGCAGCACGTCCACGTATTCGACCATCACGTCCAGTTGCACCTGCGACATGATCTCGACCACCACCGGCAGGCCGGTCTGCTGGCGGGCTTCGGCGAGCAGTTCGAGGCCCTCTTCGCCGAGGCCCTGGAAAGCGTAGGGGGAGGTACGCGGCTTGAAGACGCCGCCGCGCAGGGCGTTGGCCCCGGCTTCCTTGACGGCGTGCGCCGTTTCGAGGATCTGCGAGCGGGACTCGACCGAGCAGGGTCCCGCGACGAGGGCCAGTTCGTCACCGCCGACGGTGAACCCGTCGAGCGGGAAGATGGAATTCTCCGGGTGGAACTGGCGTGAGGCGAGTTTGTAAGGCTGGGTGATGCGCTGCACGGTTTCGACTCCTTCCATCACTTCGAACGTGTCGGTCGGCAGGCTGTGGGTCTCGCCGATGGCGCCGATGATGGTCGTTTCGACGCCTTGCGAGAGGTGGACGGCCAGCCCGACCGATTTGATTTTCTCGATGACATGTTCCACATCTTGCGGTGTGGCGGTGGGTTTCATGATGATCATCATGGGAAGACTCCTTGGATTTACGATTTACGATTGACGATTAGAGATTGGCGATTGACGATTTGCGCGAGGCGCAAGATGCGCATTTACGTTTTACTTTTTACATTTTCCGCTAAATCCGGCCGTAACTTAGCCGCCTCCCGCAAATACACGTGTTTGATCTCGTTTTGCGGTATGCCCGTGTTCCAGTGGACCAGGACCCGGATGCAGAGGGGTAAACTTCCGGGGACGGGGATTTCACAGACGCACATCATCGGGACCTGGTCCCAGCCGAGTTGACGGGCAGCCAGCGCCGGGTAGCCCGAGGCGATGTCCCCGGTGACGGTGAACAGGGCCGAGGCGACGTCCTCCGTCCGCAGGCCGGGGTTGGCGGACAGGATGGCCGCCAACAGTTCCTGGGTGGCCGACAACACTTGTTCCGGTTCATCTGCGCTGATGGTGGTCGCGCCGCGGATGCCGCGAATTGCCATAAGTGCCTCCTGACCCTCACCCGACCTCTCCCTGAAAGGGAGAGGAGAAGCAAGGAAAACAAAAAGAGCGGGCCGCCTGGCTCGCTCTCTGGATAAACGGGTATGCGTCTTCTTCTGCCTACCGCTTAAGCGCCGCCAACGGCAACCGGGACCGGGAGCCGTAAAAATAATAGGCAAAAAAGAAGCGGACAGAAATTGTCATATTGGGCGCTATTCTATGACGGAGGGAGAGATGTGTCAAGTGGCAAAATGCGATAACTTATGCCTGCGGAGAAACGATATTTTCGAGCGAGACTCGCAGGGCCTTGGCGATGGCTGTCAGGACATCCAGCGAGCCTTTGCGTTTGTTGGTTTCCAACTGCGACAGGTACGGAACGCTGATCCCTGCTTTTTGGGCCGTTTCTTGTTGAGACAGGCCGCGGTATTCGCGCCAGACCTTGATGGCATTTTCACCGTCAAGGATGGCGTAGACCACCTCGCTTGGGATCAATTCTTCGTCACCGCGCTCTAAAGCAGCCTTTACGCTGTCGTAGTCTTGGACGTCTTGCAACATTTCCGCCTTTTCGACCAGTTGCAGGTAAGTTTCATAGGGAATGACCGCCCATTCAGGCTTATCGTTTTGCTTGATTATCTGCACGTTCATCTGTACACCTCGCCCCTGGGGGCAATTTTCAGGACAATGATCACAACTTCGTCCCTGTTGATTTCGTAGATCACCCGCCAGTCGCCAACCCGCAAGCGATAACCTGGCCTGCCCTGGAGTTTTTTGGCATTCGGAATGGAAGCAAACGGGTCGGCAGCCACCTGGTCCAGTTTTTCTCGAATGGCCTGGGCCGTATTCCGAGGCATTTTGAGCAGGGTTTTGGCAGCTTGAGCGGTGAATATGACCTTATACACGCCCTGATTTTAGCACAATGCTAACCATATTTCAATGATTATTTGCTTGAAGCTCATTTCGATAGTTTCCCCGCAGAGTGTGGTTTCGTTAGCTGGCGATGGGATCGAACCGCGAAGCCGTGGAAAACGGTGTATTCGTTGGCCGGGTTGGAGATCGAAGGTCAAATGTGCCGCAGGAAGGCTTCGGGGTTGTTCAGGAAGGCCCGCGTCAGGGTGACGTGCTCCAAACCCTCGTAGTCCACCTGCGTGATCGTTCCCCCGTCGAAATGCAGGATCGTCGCCTCAGGGTAGGCCATGATGATCGGCGAATGGGTGGCAATGATGAACTGGGCGTTGCGGTCCAGCATGTCCTTGAGCAGGGAGAGGAAGCCCAACTGGCGGATGGGCGAGAGCGGCGCTTCGGGTTCGTCGAGCAGGTAGAGGCCGTCGGGGACGAAGCGGGATTGGAAGAGGGCCAGGAAGCTCTCGCCGTGCGAGTGGGCCTCCAGCCCCTCTCCGTAGCGGGACCTCATGGCCTGCAACTCGCCTGCGAAGGGCATTCGGGCGAAGCCTTTGGCGGTCTCGGAGCGGTCTTTGTACTCTTCGTCCACGCGCTTGAGTTCGGCCTGCATCTCGGCCCGGATTTTGGCCTGGGATCTGGCAAAGCCGAAGAAGTCCTCGGCCCGCAGGAAGAAGCCGCGCCGGGTGCGTTTGGCCCAGGTCAATTTCAGGTGGCGGGCCAGCTCTCGAAGCGGAGCCAGCGACGGGTCCGTGGTGACGCTTTCGCTGCCGACGGTGACCGATCCGACCGCGCAGGCCAGGGCTTCCAGCAGGGTGGACTTCCCCGATCCGTTCTCCCCCACCAGGAACGTGACCGGGGCGTCGAAGCGGATCTCGTCCAGGGCGCGGATGACCGGCACGTTGAACGGGAAATCCGCATCCAGGCGTTCGGGCCAGTCTCGGCGGGCGAGCGAGCGCAGGTGGATCACACGGCCGCCGGTTCGATGTCGAGGATGCGGTCGAGGCGGAAGGTGCGCTCTTCGCCGCGCAGGTGGCAGAAGGCCCGCAGGTAGAGGTAGTCCGAGAGGCCGATCACCTGGAGCGGGTCCACCTGGCGGACGGTCTGCTCGCCGCCGCCGTCCACGTAGGTGATGCGCAGCCGCCGGCCCCGGCTGAAGGCTTCTTCCAGGCCGGCGGGCAGGTGGATGCCGTCGCTGGGCCAGGCCGGGGAGTTGTAGATGCCGATGAAGTCGTCGAGGCGGCTGCCGTTCGAGGCCAGTTGCGAGGCCAGTTCGAAGAAGACCGCCCGCAGCTTGAGCGCGTCGGGGAAGGCCCGCCGGTCCCCCATTTTGGAGATTTGCAGGCCCTCGGCCAGGGCCTCCAGGCTGTAGGAGGGGGCGTCGAAATAGCCCCGCGCCAGGGTCAGGGTGTCTATCAAATTGGGGATCTGGAGTTCGTGCCCCAGGCGGCGGAACTCGCTGTCGAGGAATTGCAGGTCGAAGCGGGCGTTGTGGGTGACGACGACCGTCTCGGCCAGCCAGGATTTCAGGGGGCCGGCGACCTCCTCGAAACGGGGAGCCAGCCCCAGGTCCCGGTCGGTGAAGCGGTTGGCGCGGGCCGCCGCCGGGGAGAGCGGGCGCTGCGGGTCCACCAGGGTCTGGAAGGTGTCCTTGATGCGCCGTCCTTCGCACAGGACGATCCCCACTTCACAGATGCGGTCGCCGAACCAGGCTGAAAGTCCGGTGGTTTTCAGGTCGAGGAAAGCAAAAGGGGCGTTGGCGAAATCGAACATGGGGGATTTACCTGGCGTGATGAAAGTGTTTTGATGATAGGCGGGCAATCACAACGGGTTCTTGGTCGGGACCCCGGGCTTGCGCGGGAAAGCCGGAGGCGTGGCTGCCACCTTATCCACCAGCACGAGGTAGCGCTCCTCGACGACCCCCGGCAGCGTGACCGGCAGCAACTGGCGCACCCGCCCGCCGAGCAGTTTGATGGCCTTTTCGGCCGCGTGCGCCTCCGCCGGGCCGCTTTCGCCCTTTTGCGAGAGCATCGTCCCGCCGACGCGCACCAGCGGCAGCAGGTACTCGGACAGCACCCGCAGGTTGGCCACGGCCCGGGCCACGGCCCAATCGTATTTCTCGCGGTAGGCCGGCATCTGTCCCAGTTCTTCGGCGCGGGCCTTGATAACTTCCACGCCCTCCAGGTTGAGGGTCTTGACGATATGATGGAGGAAAGTGACTTTTTTGCCGACCGACTCGACCAGCGTCACCTGCACCGAGGGGTAGAGGATCTTGAGCGGCAGGCCGGGGAATCCCGCCCCGCTGCCCACGTCCACCAGCCGGAGGGGTGGGCTGGCCTTCCAGGCCTGGATGCAGGAGAACGAGTCGAGGAAATGTTTGGTGCGGATGCCCTCCTCGTCGCGGATGGCGGTCAGGTTGTATCTCTGGTTCCATTCCAAAAGTTCGCGCTCGTAGGTGAGCAGGGCAATGGTCTGGCGTCCGGTCAGGTGGACGCCGAAGAGCTGCTGGGCTTCGCGGGCGAGTTTTTCCATACCGCCGGAATTATACCTTTTGTATGGCAGACTCTACTGCCAAAACCTTTTTCACCGCGAAGGCCGCGCACCTGCCCTCCCGCTCCGCTGCGCTTCGGGGACTGTAGTCCCGCTCCGCTGCGCTTCGGGGACTGTCATGGCGGGCGGTGCCAGGGAAGAGCGCAAAGAATTTCTGGCTCTCTGGTATTTGGTGGGGTCGCCCATTTATTCACCATTGAGGTCACAGAGTCTACAGAGAAAACCTTTTAGGCTCTTCCGTAACAAACGGGAAAGAGCCTAAACACAAAGTCACACGAAGGCTCTCAAAGGGAAAAAAGCGCCTTGCCGTAAAGATTTTCCTTCGTTGACTTGGTGTTCCTTCGTGTTTTAAAAGGTTTTTCCCGTCAAAAACGGGAGAGCCGCCTTTTAAAATCTCCGTGCTCTCAGTGCGCTCTGTGGTAAAACGGGTTTCCACCCCACTTGATCCTGAAGAGCCGAATTTCTTAAAGTTCCCGATGAAACATGGGGGGAATCTTGGGGTTCCTTTACGTTTTCCAAAAGTCGGGTTTTTTGGCGCCTGCGGGTCGCCCCTGCCGGTATATCCCACCAAATACAGAAAAACCCCTGGAGGTCTCTTGATCTCCAGGGGCTGGGGTTATTGTCGGAGGATCACTCCTGCGGCGGCGGGGCAGCGACCACCTTCTTCGATTTGCGCCTGCGGCGCACCACAGCCCGCACGCCCAGGAAGACCAGGTAGACGGGCAGGGCAACCGCCAGCAGGATCACCCACAGGTAGTACAGGAAGAACCGGATCGCGAAATCCACGAAATCCTGCAGGAAGTAGATCAGCCTCTGGATGGCGTCTCGGGCTGCGCCCTGGGGCTTCCACCCGCCGATCTCCAGCGGCTGGATCGCTTCTTCGGCGATCAAGCGCACGCTGACCGCCGACAGGGCCGCGGCTTCCTCGTAATATTTCATCTGGCCCTTGATGAGTTCGATCTGCTCACGATGGTAGACCAATTGGTTGAAGACATCCAGGACCTCAGCGGATTCGGTTTTCTGGCTCAGGATTTCACTCAACTGCTCCGCAGCCTGCTCATGCGTCTTTAGACGGGAAGCCAGGTCCACGTATTCGGCGGTCACGTCCTGCCCGGAGCGGTTCTCGGACTGGACCTCGATGGCGTCGGCTTTGATCTGCTCCAGCACTTCTTCCAGCTTCTCCGCCGGGACGCGCACCGTCACCGAGCCTTCGGGCACTTCGGCACCGTTGGGAGCGGTCGTCATATACATGTAGGTCGAAACGACGTACCCGCCCAGGCTCTCGGCCAGTTGGGTGATCTGCGCCATCTTGGCCTTCGGGTCGGCCACGACGACGGCCAGGTCGGCGTTCTGGATCACGAGGCGTTCCTGCGCATCCGGCAGGGCGGAATCGCTCTCGTCCATGGGCGCTTCCATCGGGGCAGGCACTGCCGGGGCCTCGGGCATGGCCTGGCGTTCTTCATAGACCCCGTCCGAACCGCCGCCAGCATCAAACAGATAGACATCGGGGGCGGGGGTGCTCGCAGCACCGCAGGCGCTCAATAACAGGGCGAACAGAATAAAGACGTAGACTGTGCGTTTCATGGGATTCTCCTCTTCAAGGGGCGTAAGGTGATTTGCATCCCCCTGACGCCCAGGGCCGGGGAAATGTTCCGACCTCACCACCCTTCCGCAAGGCGCAGGGCGTGACGTTCGGGCAAACCGGCAGCGATGATCTCCCTTTGCACCGCGGGGATATCGTAGACCACGCGGCGCGACTCCCAGGTACGGGACTCGGAATCGTAGATGGCGTAGGCCGAGCGCGGGTCGCGGTCGCGCGGCTGCCCGACCGAACCAGGATTGATGATGGTGCGCGGTTTGAGTTCGATCAGCTTGCCCTCCCGCGGCACATCCAGCGAGATACGGTCGCGTTCCTTGTTGTAATAAAAGATGCTCTGCACGTGCGAATGGCCCACGAAGCAAAAATCGGTATCGAAGGCTTCGAAATTCAGCCGCGCCGCCAGCGTGTTCAGGATGTATTCCCAGGTGGGGTCGCGCGGGCTGCCGTGGGCAATCGTGACGTCGCCGCAGACCTGTTTCGAGGTCGGCAATGAACGCAGGAAATCCGCGTTTTCACCGGTCAGGGCCTCCCGCTGCCACTCCAGGGAGCGGCGGGCATCGTGGTTGAACTCCACAAAAGGCATGTCGCCCAGCACGGCCGCATCGTGGTTGCCCGCCACGCACAGTCCCAGGTTGGGAATGCCGCGCAGGCGTTCCACACAGCCGTTCGGGTCCGGGCCGTAACCGACCGTATCGCCCAGGCACCAGACCTCGTCCACCGTGCCGGTATCCGCCAGCACAGCCTCCAGGGCGACCAGGTTCGCGTGAATATCCGAGATGACCAAAACACGCATATCAAATCTCCAGCAATGAAGCGACCTTTTCAATGATGATTTCCGCCACATCCGTTTTCGACATCAGGGGCAGAGACTCCCGACGGTCATCGGGGTACAACAACGTGACCCGGTTGGTCTCCACCGCAAAACCTGCATCGCTGGAGGAAATATCGTTGGCCACGATCAAATCCAATTTTTTGGAGGACAATTTAGCGGAGGCGTTCCCGATCAGGTCGCGGCTTTCGGCCGCGAACCCCACCACGGCTTTCAGGCGCTTCATCCCGGACCGTTGGCCTGCCACCGTTGCCAGGACGTCCGGCGCGGCCTCGAGCGTGACCTGGGGAATGCCGTCCCGCTTCTTGAGCTTGTTTTGCGAGACCCGCGCCGGGCGGAAATCAGCCACCGCGGCCGCCATGACGAGCGCGTCGGCGTCGGCGCAGGCCGAGAGCACGGCCTCCAGCATCTCGCCGGAGGACCTCGCCTCCACCACTTGGGCCCCGACCGGCGGGACCAGCCCCGTCGGCGCGGTGACAAGGGTCACGTCTGCACCCGCATCCATGGCAGCCTGGGCCAGGGCGTAGCCCTGCCGTCCCGAAGATTTGTTGGTGATCACACGCACCGGGTCAATCGGTTCCTGCGTCCCCCCCGCCGAAACGACGATTTTCTTCCCGGCCAGCCGGCCCGTCCGGCCCAGCACCCGGCGGATGTGGCCGACGATCTCGGCCGGTTCGAGCATCCGCCCCAGCCCCACCAGCCCGGAGGCCATACGTCCCTCGGCCGGCCCGGCGAAGTGGACGCCGCGCCCGCGCAGGGTTTCGAGATTGGCCTGGGTGGCGGGATGTTCGTACATGCCCACGTCCATGGCCGGCGCAACCAGGATCGGCCCGCGCATGGCCAGGGCGGTGATGGTCAACAGGTTATCGGCCAACCCGTGGGCCATCTTTGCGATCGTATTGGCCGTGCAGGGCGCGATGACGAGCAGGTCGGCTGCGTGTCCCAGCCCCACGTGGAGCACATGCGCCTCCCCACCCCACAGGTCCGCTTCGGTAAAGGCCTTCCGCCCGGTGACGGATTGGAACGTCAGGGGGGTGAGGAACTGCCCGGCCCCCCGCGTCAGGATCACGTCCAGGCGCGCTCCGGCCTGGGTCAACCTGGAGGCCAGGTCGGCGGCCTTGTAGGCGGCAATCGAGCCGGTCACGCCAAGAATGATCTTTTTATCCGACAAAACGCTCATATAACCCGATTATACCCAGGGCGGTCACAAATTGCGCTTTTTATCGGGTAGGAAAGCGCAATTCGTGAGCGTGGGTATTATATAGCCGTTAAAAGTGTGGCGCGCCTGTAAGCGCGCCACTGAGAGAGGAGAGAATTACCTGCCGTGAAACATGGGGGTCATTATAGCCGGATAAACTTTGCATCCGGTTAACGAATCACCCACATTTTTGTTATTTCCGACCTCCCGCATATTCGGTAGATGCCCATCTCGTTGCCGGGGGCGGCGATTGGCCTTCGGTTTTATGGTAAAATCGGTGCGCTCGGAGGGATGGCCGAGCGGCCTAAGGCGCCTGTCTTGAAAACAGGTATGGAGCAATCCATCGTGGGTTCGAATCCCACTCCCTCCGCACGATTGACGATTTGCGATTTTGGATTTACGATTGTCGTCAATCAACTGCCATCACTCAAAAATCTTCAAATATAAACCGAATTGGGGAGGTGCCAGAGAGGCCGATTGGGCTCGCCTGCTAAGTGAGTGCTGGGATTAAACTCAGCCGCGGGTTCGAATCCCGCCCTCCCCGCCAGATCGAAAACGCGTCCGCAAGGGCGCGTTTTGGCTTTGATAATTACGGCTCTCCCGTTTTTTCCGGGAAAACCTTTGAAACACGAAGGAACACAAAGTCCACGAAGGAAAAACGCGTCTGACAGTGCGCCTTTTCTCCCTTTGAGAGCCTTCGTGTTACTTTGTGTTTAGGCTCTTTCACGTTAATTGCGGGAGAGCCAGAATTACTTATTTGTAACTTGTCCATGATCCAATAATTGGGCATGAAGGGTTATCTGGGGATATACTATAAGCAAAAAGGACCGAGACGAATGGAATTGAAATAAGCAGAGGCGCGGGCGCATGACCAAGTCTCATAAGACCGCCTTAGTACAAACACAAATTGCAAGACTGGAGCCGTTGGTTCCGCTTGCCATCAGTGTTCATGGGGTCTTGATGTTATCCCTTCGAGGCGCCCAACCCTGGCATTGGATTGCGGTTGGAGTTGTTGCGCTTTTAGGCGTGCTGGGTTTGTTCGCGCGGCGGGTGGGGTATGCAGTCGGTGTCCGCGCCTTTTGTATATTGACCATCGGATGGCTTTTGATGCTTACCACCGGCGGGACAGGGAGTTTTTTCCTGCTGTGGTATTTTGTTCTGGTGGCAGTCTATCCGCTTTTGCTTGGGCGGGTACAGGGTCTCATCGTTTTGAGCGCGGCTCCTGTCCTTTACATGATGCTCATTCCCGCTTCACTGGAACAACTGCCTCTGGCGGTGATCTTTTCGCGGGCGTTCCTGATCGGGTTCATCGGGTGGATTACCCGGGCGCTTGGGGAAATTTTGCACCGTTACATGTCCGAACTTGAAGTGGCTGTCTCCGATCTGGAAACTTTGTATGCGGCCACGAAGGATCTCAGTTCGAGCCTCGAGCCGCAAGTCGTACTTCGGGAGCTGGCCCGCCATCTCACTGAAACCCTGGCGGCTACTAGCGGTTACATCATGCAAGTTGATCTAAACCAGCAGACATTGACAGTAATCGCCGAATATTGGAGTGAAACAGCGTTACCCAGGGAGCGCAAATCGGATTTGGGGCGCAAATATTTTTTGCACGATTTTCCGGCAACCGAGCAGGCAATTATGAAAGCCACCATAAGGACTTTTCAGGTGGACGATCCGGAATTATCAGAGACCGAAAGAAATCAGTTGAAAGATTATGATGTCAAGTCGGCATTGCTGATACCCCTCACGTTAGGAGGGCAGGTGGTTGGCGAAGCCGAAATTTGGGACAGCATTACCCCACGCAATTTCACGTCACACGAATTGCACCTGATCCAAATGCTTGCTGCTCACGCGGCCCGTCTTGTGGTGAATGCTCGCTTGTATGAAGAAAGCCGTCAACACGAGGCCCAACTGACAACCTTATTGGATATAGCCCGGACTTTGTCGTCCAGCCTTGAGCTTGAGGAAGTGCTTTCGTATGTGACCCACTCCATGACCGGTGTCTTGCAGTTGGAGCATTGTGCGATATCCGAATACGATCCCATCAACAGGTCAGTTCGGACGCTGACGGTTTATGTCAAGTCTGGCCGGCCGCATAAGGACGAGGAAGTTGGCGTCTCTTACCCGTTGTCCGATTATCCGGCGACGGCTTATGTGGTCGAAAACGGACGGACTCTGATCGTGCGGGCAGACGACCCCGAGGCGGACCCTGCCGAGGTGGCCTTGCTGCACCTGTATGGGCGGGCTTTGGTGTTCATGGTGCCTTTGCAGATAGGCAACCGCACGGTGGGCATCATCGAACTATACACGGCGAACGAGCAGCGCGAGCTGACGTCCGGTGAGATCCATCTCGCCCAAACCATCGCCGACCAGGTTGCAGTAGCAATCGAAAATGCCCGCCTGTTTACCGAGACTAAAAAACTTTCCAGCGTGGTCGAACAGACGGCTGATAGTGTGTACATTTGTGACAAGGACGGGGTCATCGAATACGTCAACCATGCCTTCGAGGAGATTACCGGCTATACGAGGGATGAAGCGATCGGTCAGACTCCCAGGTTGCTGAAATCCGGCCAGCACCCCCAGGAGTTCTATAAAGATCTTTGGGACACAATCCTGGCCGGCAAAGTATATCGTTCCCAGCTTATCAACCGGAAGAAGGATGGGCGTTTATATTACGAACTCAAAACCATCACGCCCATCAAAGACGCGCAAAAGAATATCACCCATTTCGTGTCCACCGGACGGGACATCACGGAACTCAAACAGGCGGAGGAAGCCATGCGCCGCCAGATGGACGAATTGGAGGCTCTTTCGGACATATCCGCCGCGTTACGCGCCGCGCATACCTTGGACGAAATGCTTCCACTCCTCCTGGACGAAACGCTAAAGGCGCTGGATGCCGAAGCAGGGATGATCTCGATTTATGACCCGGCGACAGATTTCATTTATCCCCCGATCGGGCGCGGCTGGTTGGAACCCATAAAACAAATGCCCATAAAGTGGAGCGAAGGTATTACCGGTTTCGTAATTGCCAACGGCGAAGCTTACACCTCGCGTGAGTTTGCCAGCGATCCGCTGGCCGGATCAGCTTTTCCGTTCCAAATTCCGGCGGGCTGGGGAGGCGTGTGCGTACCCATTCAAACCGCGCAGGAAGTATCCGGGGTGATGCTCGTTTCTGTTCAAGCGCCGCGTGAATTGATGGACGAAGAGATGCGCCTGCTCACCACCCTGGCTGAAATTGCGGGGAATGCCGTGCATCGCATGAGGCTGCACGAAAAGACGGTCTTCCAGGCCGAAGAGTTGACTTTGGCGTATGACCGCACCCTGGAGGGCTGGTCCCACGCGCTCGAACTGCGCGACCAGGAGACGGCAGGCCATACCCAACGCGTCGCCGATCTGACGGTCAGCCTCGCGCGGGCCTTGGGGGTGGGCGTGAGCGAGCTTGTATTCGTGCGCCGGGGCGCGTTGCTTCACGACATCGGGAAAATGGGCATCCCCGACTCGATCCTGCTGAAAAAAGGGCCTTTGACAGAAGAAGAGCAAGCGGTCATGCGACTCCACCCCAAGTTTGCCTACGACATGCTTTTTCCCATCGCCTATTTGAGATCAGCCATTGATATTCCATATTGCCACCATGAGCGGTGGGATGGCACAGGCTACCCGCGTGGGTTGATCGGCGAGCAGATCCCCCTGGCCGCGCGGATCTTTGCCGTAGTGGACGTTTGGGATGCCCTGTGTTCCGATCGGCCGTATCGCAGGGCGTGGCCCAAAAAGAAAGCCCTGGCTTATATCCGCCAACAGGCAGGCCGTCACTTCGACCCGGAGGTGGTCCGGGTCTTTTTGGAGTGGTTATCGGGTTAGGGCGAGCCGGGAAAGGCCGTGCTCATAAACCTCCCCCTTTTGCAACATATCAGAACGCATAAACAGGCACAACAACCTTGCGATCTGCCTGTTTGCGCCCGCGCACACTTTCCTCAATAGTCTTGAGAACATTGGCGGCATAATAACGAGTCCCGCATTCGGCACATACACCCGCAGGCACGTTCTCGATAAGAACGTACTCGCCTTTCACTTTACGGTGCAGGGTAACGCGCTTTTCAACGATTTGACCGCCGCAGTATTCGCAGGTTTCGCCTTGCCAAAAACTTGTAGTTTCCATTTATTTATAAGCCAATCATCATCCTGTGAGCAAGGAATCCACCGCCTCGGTCAATTCCCGCAGGTTGCTGACTTTTAGCACATCATTGCACAGCGGGGCGTATTTGGGCATGTCGCTGTCGCCGTGCCACAGGGTCGGGGGTTCGGGATTCAGCCATATCGTCCGGGCCGCCCGCCGCGACATGCTGGAGAAGATGTCGAGACGCGGGTCGTTGTAATTGTTCCGCCCGTCTCCGACCAGGATGAGCGTCGTCTGCCCGTTGAGCGTCTCCATGTACTCGTTCTGGAAATCGTTCAGGGACCAGCCGAGGTCGGTGTTGTAATGTCCGCTGGGCATACGCCACAAAACGGAGGCAATCGCCTCGTCCGCGTTCGAGCCGCTGAAATCCTCCGAGATGTATTCGAGGTGGTCAATGAAGGCGAAAGCGTGGGTCTTGCGCACCTGGCCTTGCAGGGCGAACAGGAAACTCAGCATCAGTTCCGAGCAAAAACGCATCGAGGTGCTGATGTCGCAGATCACCACCAGCCGGGGCTTGCGGACGCGGTCGCGGTGGCGGAGTTCCATCGGCACGCCGTGATATTTGAGATTGGCCCGGATGGTGGCCTTGGGGTCGAGCTGCCCGTTCTTTGCGCGCTTCTGGCGCAGGGCGATGCGGGTGCGCAGCATGGCGGCCAGGCGCTTGACCTCGCGTTGGAGCACTTTCTTTTCGGCATCCGAGAGGGCGTGGAAGGGCCGGTTGAGCAGGTTGTCGGCGCTCTCGCCGCGCGGCCGCTCGCTCAGGTTTTCGGCCAGGCGCTCGCCGGCGAACTGCTCGATCTGTTCCTGTATCCCCTGCATGTTCTGGCGGACCATCTCCCGGACCTGTTCGATCCGCTCGCGGCTCATGCCCATCTGAGCCAGCTGCTCCATCAACTCTTTCAACGCCTGGCGGACTTCGGGGAAGGCCAGGGCGCGCATCATGCGCTGGGACATCCAGTTCTGGTAGCGGAGGTCGTCCATCTGGTTCAACCCGACCATTTTCGCCAGCGCCTCAAGCTCGGACCGGGAAAGCGGGTCGCCGTTCATCAGCCTTTCCAGCCGCTGACGGAGATTCCCGGCGAACTGGCGCAGCGCATCGGCCAGCATTTGGGCTTCTTCGGGCGTCATCTCGTCCGACGGGTCGCCGCCCATCAGCGGGGGCTGCCCCGACCCGAAGAAGAGCGGGAACAATTTTTCGAAGGTGGGAATGTCTTTTACGTCCTTGATGAGCGTGGCGCGCAGGGAGAGCCGGAACTGGTCGCGGTCTTTAATCCCCAACAAATCCACCGCGGAGAAGGCCTCGGCAGACTCAGCCAGCGAGACGCGCACCCCGCTGGCGCGTAATGCGGCGATGAGTTGCAAAATACGGGATTCCATTTATCCCGCCTTGGCAGACAAATCCTGTTTTACCCCAATGAATGCGGCTTCTTCCAACTCGATGCGTTCTTCGATAACGTCGGTGATCCATTCCTCCAGGCTTTTCTTCCGGTGCAGCTGGGCCAGGAATGCCGCCCGCGCCGCGAGTTCGGCAGGGATGGATACCGAGGTCGGTTTGGCCCTGCGCACGCGGGTGGGTTCCCCCCAGGCCGACTCATCGTCTGCCTGGGAGATCACGAGTTGGTCAATTTCGTTTTCCGAAAGTTGTTTCTTGCTCATACTCTGTACTCTCCCGGAACTCAATTCTCGGAGAATCTCCCGTAGTCACCCGGCTTTTGCCTCGGCGGCGGGGGCGGGTTGACATATTGGCGCTTCGCCTTCTGCAAGTCGGCTTCGTGTTTCAACAGCACCGATAACGTCTCTTCCAGCGTGTCCTTGTCCAGGTTGGAGGCGTTCAGCGCCACCAGGACGTTGGCCCAATCCAGGGTCTCGCTGATGGAGGGGGATTTGCGCAGGTCGCCGTTACGCAGCTTTTGGACGAACTCCACGGCTTGCTGGGCCAGCTTCGGGTTCAGGTCGGGGACTTTGAGCCGCACGACAGCCAGTTCTTCCCGCAAAGTCGGGTAATCAATGAACAGGTACAGGCAGCGCCGCTTCAACGCCTCGGACAGTTCACGCGTGTTGTTGGAGGTGAGGACGACGAAGGGCTTGTGCTTCGCCGCCAGCGTCCCCAACTCCGGCACCGAGACCTGGAAATCGCTCAGCACCTCCAGCAGGAAGGCTTCGAACTCGGCGTCGGCGCGGTCAATTTCGTCAATCAACAGGACTGTCGGCTGTTCGCTCAGGATGGCTTTCAGCAGCGGGCGTTGCAGCAAGAACCGGTCGGAGAAAAAGACGTCTTCCTCCCGCGCCAACCGGTCGGCGGCTTCGGCCAGGGACCCGGCTTGGCCGAGGGTCTCGTTCAATTTGTCCCGCAGCAGTTGGGTGTACAACAATTGCTTGGAATATTCCCATTCGTACAGCGCCTTCGACTCGTCCAGCCCTTCGTAACATTGCAGGCGGATCAATTCGCGCCCGGTCGCGCCGGCGATGGCTTTGGCGAGTTCCGTCTTGCCCACGCCGGCAGGCCCCTCGGCCAGGAGGGGTTTGCCCAGCTTCTGGGCGAGATAGACGATCGTCGAGATTTCATCCGAGGCGATGTACTTCTGCCGGGACAGATCGCTTCTGACAGATTTGGTCGAGTCGAAGAATGTGGTCATAAGCCTTCCGTATTTATGACAAGTATACTCCGATTCGATGCGGGCTGAGATGATAGTCTGCTAATAAAATATCAAGCTCCTGCCAAAGAAGAGCGGGAGCTTGAGCAGTGTAAGATGTGACCGGGGTTAACCCAATTTGAAACCGGCTACGAAACAGGCCGTCATCAGCATGAACAGGCCCGGCAGCACTTTCAGGATGGTCTCCCTGGGCAGGATGGGCCTGCCCGCTTTCAGGAAGGACAGCAGCAGCCCGCCCAGGCCGATCATCGCGCCGCCCAGCCCGACCAGCGCAAAACCGGGTTTCATCGTCCCGTCGGCGGCGAGGATGCTGGGGAGCAGGAAGATCGTCAGCCCGGCTATACCGTGAACGACGGCCAGCACGAAGGTGGGCAGTTTCCCCCGGAAGGGCAGGGAACGGGTGACGATGATTGCCGCGAATCCGACGAGGGTGAAGAGCAGGTAAAGGATCCGGTACGAGGCGAGGTGCTCCCAGGCCAGGCCCAACGCCAGGGCCAGCGGGATGACCGTCGAAACGATGACCACCACCGGGCTGTCCAGCACGCCGAATCCGAGGATGAGCATCAACAGCATGGCGACCAGGAGCGCCCCGAAAGCGATGGTGTAAGCCGTGATCGGGACCGTGCCCAACCCGTCAATGCCCACCACGATCTGGTAACCGGACAGCAGCGCGGTGAGCAGGATCAGGATGCGGTCGGTGGAGGTCATTTTCATCGTATCAGATCGAGAGCAAGATCATGGACGCCAGCATGTAGAGCGAGGCGTATTTGAACAGGCTGAAATTGACCTGCTCGGAGGGACGGAAGATGGTGGCGAAGGAGAGCAGCAACAGCCCCATCGAAAGCACGACCAGCAGGCGCAGGATGCCCGCCTGGACGCCGATCATCACGCCCGCCACGCCGATGCTGGACGCGGCAATGATGGACGAGAGGGCGATCATGGCCCGGGTGGTCTCCAGGCCATAGGTGGAGGGGAAGGTCGGCACGCCCGCGGCGTTGTAGTCGCCCTGGAACTTAATGCTGAAGGTGAGGGTGTGGGTGGGGATCCAGAACAGCACGGCCGCGGCCAGCAGCAAGCCGATGATTTCGATCTGCCCGACGGCCAGCACCCGCCCGGCCAGGATGGGCATGGCTCCCGAAACCCCGCCCCAGACGATTCCCCAGCAGGTGCGGCGCTTGAGCCAGATGCTGTAAACCACCACGTCGAAGAACAGCCCGGCGAATACCACCAAACCGAAAAGCGCGTCCACAGCTACCGCCCAGCCCACGCCCAGTACCGACAGCGCCAGCCCCAGGCGCAGCACTTCGTTCGGCGTGACCGACCCGTCGGTGGTGGGGCGTTTCTGGGTGCGCCGCATCCTGGCGTCTATGTCGCGGTCCCACCACATGTTGAGCACGGTCGAGCCGCTGATGGACAGGAACAGGCTGCCCGCCAGCATGAGCAGGACCAGGGCGTCGGGGCGGGTGTGGGCGCTCATACAGCCCGCGATGCCGGTTGCCAGCAGCAAGCCGGTCTGCAGCCCTTTGACCAGCGGCCAGTAAAGGCGGAATTTGGCGGTGACGGTTTTCATGCGTACTCCTAAGGCAGAGAGTAGATAATTAGAGACCAGAGAACAGTAACTACTCTCCATTCTCTAATCTCTATTCTCTCCATTTTACCTCACACACCTGAACCCCGCGCCGGGACTGACGTAGGTCGGCGTGGCGTTGTTGCGCACCCAGACCCGCAGGTCCATGTCGTAGGTGTCCTTCGAGCCGCCGCGCAGGAAGCGGTAGTGCATCCCTTCGTACACGTCGCCCGTCCACTGCCAGACGTTCCCGGCCATGTCGTACAGGCCGAAGGGCGAGGCCGAGTTAACGGTTTGAAAACCGTCATACGTCTTGCCGTTATAGAACCCGACCGGGCTGGTGCGCGAGCCGAACGAACCCATATCCTCGAACGGGTCGCGACTGGCGTAGAAGTTGGCGTTCTCGCGGACGATCTCGTCACCCCAGGGGAGGGGACGCGCATCCGAACCACGGGCGGCCTTCTCCCATTCCATTTCGGTCGGCAGCCGCCAGCCATAGTACCCGCAGTAACCCCAGGCCCCGAACCAACTGACCATCGTCATCGGATGGTTTTCGTATCCTTCCTGGACCGTGAAGCGGGTCCCGTTGAATTTGATTCTCTGCGCCGGGTCGTCGAGGGGGATATACAGCCAGTCCCCGGCTTTGATCTCTTCCTCGTGCTTGACGCCGCGGAACACGTCGCCGGGGTAATAGCCGACGACTTTCCCGTCCACGATCTTCACGGACCCGTCGGCCTGGGCCGCGTTCAAGAAAGCTGCATACTGGCTGACGGTCACGTCCGTGACCATGATCTCGTAGGCGTCGGTGGTTTCGAGGTCTTCGTGCTGGCCGTAGAAAAACTCTCCCGCCGGGACTTGTGCCCAGGTATCGGGATCAATCCCGGTGTCGAAGGTGGGCATCGGGGCGTTCAGGTCAACCGGGACGCAGGAGGCCAGGATGACAAGCGTCATTGCGAGGGCGGCAGCCCGAAGCAATCTGCCATTGGAGGGGGAATTGCTTCGTCGGGAAGAATGCCCTCCTCGCAATGACATAGGTGTGATGTGCTTCATCGGTTTACCTCCTGCGAGAGTTCGTGATCCATTTCTTCCGTCCACCTGCCTTTGGGTTTGAACAGATCCACCAGCCGCCAGACCATGACCACAGCCAGCAGCACCAGCAGCATCCCCAGGCCGAAGTCAATGGCGTACATCAAGGCATTGACCAGCGGCTGCTGGACGGCCTCGCTGATGAACAACCGTTTCATCTCGAAAACCGTCACCGCCGCCAGGGCGATATCCGACAAGATGAGGATGGCCCAGCCGTATAGCTGACGGACCTTGCCTTTCAGTCCGAGCATGTCGCCGTAGTAGAGCAGGATGATGGTGGCGATGATGGCCGAGAGGGCGTGCCAGTGGCCGGTCAGTTCGATGCGCTCTTCGCGGGCCGGCCAGACCCGAAAGATATCGTCGAGTTTGATCGCCATGAAAATGCCGATCCCACTGGTGGTGAAGTTCATGAAGAGCATTTGCCAGGTTGGGCCGAACTTGAGCGGGTCGCGCACCAGGGCGGCGAGTTTTTGCAGGAAATTGGGTTTCTGGATGTGGGCTGTCCCCTCGCGAGCGAGTTTGCCCCAGCTCCAGATCAGCAGCAGCAGCGCCGCGAACATGGACGGCGTCGCGCCGACGTAGATGATCATGTGGGCCACCGGCTCGAGCGGCGTGACCACGCCCCAAACGCCCAGATTAAGCACGACCGTGCCCAGGATCATCAGCGGCATGGCAACCTTGTGCAGGATGCCCTTGAAATTGAGCCAGCGCCCGATGATGAGCGTGATCATGATCCCGATCAGGGCCAACATGATGTGCAGGTGGCCGATGACCGAATATTCCATCACGGTTTTGTGCGGGTAGCGGATGACATTCTCGGCCAGGAAGGTCTCGAAGCCGTGACCGTAGAACGAGCCGGGGACCGCCCCGAACAGGGCCGAGATCACGGTGGTCAGAGCGGTGGCGAAGAAAGCCGCCCGCTCCAGGTCAATCCCGCCTTTGGTGTGGGCGTAGTCCCCCTCACCCCTGGCCCCTCTCCCTGAAGGGAGAGGGGAAAACCTGAACTCAGGATTCCACGGCCAGAGGGCGATGACCAGCATCACGCCGGCGAAGAAGACCAGCGACAGCCCGGTGATGAACAGCCCGTGGAAGGCCCAGTTGTGGCCGAAATAAGCGAATCCCATCCCGAAGACCATCGTCAGCAGGTAGCCGACCGTGATCACAGCGTTGATGGCGGTTTTGAAGAAGGGTTTCATCTTCAGCAGGCCGGTGACCATGTAAGTCTCGATGGCAATGACGGCTATGGCAATCGAGTGGTACAGGATGATGATCCGTCCTTCGCGCTCCGATTGGACGATGTCCATGCCGAGGAGTTTGATGACCACCTCGCGCACGCCCATCTCGGCCATCGGCCCCGAGAGCATACCCCAAATGGCGGTGACCATCCCGATCATTGCAATCGCGACCAGGACCAGACCCTTGGTTGAGCCGAAGAGATAGTTGAAGCGGGTTTTGATGAATTGCATAGAGTCTCCATTGGCCCCTCTCCCATGTTTGGGAGAGGGGTTGGGGTGAGGGAGGGGGACCTACCTCCCGATGTCCTTCACAAACCCGAACGCGAAGGCCAGGGTCATGAGCAACAGCAGGGGTGACAGGATCAACAGGACGAACGCCTGGCTGAAGAACAACAACTGCGCGCCCACCGACAGGAAGGCCAGCGCGATCCCGCCCAGGCCGATCAACATGCCGCCGATGCCGACCCACCCGAAGCCTTTGGCGGCGTCTTTGGCGAAGAATGGGCCTAAGAAGATCACCAGTCCGGCCACGCCGTGAAAGAGCGGGACCGAGATCTTGCGGACAAGCTCCCAGCCTGCAAAACTGGAGGCGGCAATCGCCAGGAAGCCGACCAGGGCGAACCATTTGAAGGCTTTCTTCCAGCCGGGGTAATACTGCTCGGCGACGCCCATCGAAATCCCCAGCGGGATCAGGCTGGCGACGGTCAGCACGAAGGGCGAACCCAGGATGCCGTAGCCCATCAGGATGAGCAGCACCCCCGAGACGAACAGCACCGCAAACCCCATAATGTAGTACAGGTCGAAGAGTTTCTTGTCTTTGCTATAGCGTGACCAGAAGCGCCAGACCAGGTAGGCTGCCACCAAGCCGGTGAGCAGCAGAACGATACGATCGAACCAGTTCATGTGCAATCTCCTTTTGATAGGGTTGGAATATGAAGCCAACTCTATTATCGAAGATTCTCTCCCGGCGTTCTGTGATAAATATCACATTTTTCCGCATCGCGCTCGTCCTCAGGAGGCGATCCACGCGTCCAGCATTTTGCGCGTGCCCGGCAGCAACAGGTAGATGACCAGTCCGGTGCTGAGCAGCGGCGCGGGCAGGAACATCGAGAAACGATGCACCTCGAAGAACGCATTGTAAATGCCCAGCGGATATCCGCCAATCATCGCCATCGCCCCGGCAAAGATTCCCAGCGGGAGCGCCCAGGACTTACGTTTGAGCACGGCGAAGATGAAAACCGCCCAGGCCGCCGATCCCCACCAGTTGATCTGCTGGGACATCATGTAAAGACCGTTCCAGAAACTGTCACCCTTCGAGGTCTGGAACTTGGCGATCGGGGCAACACCGTCAATGAACGTCAGCACGAAGGCCAGCCCGGCCGTGAACGTGAACCAGACGATTTTTCGATTTACGCCGCCGACCAACAGCATCCCGAACCACAGCACCAGCGCCAACCCGAAGACGATCAGGGTTGGGGTGGGCAGGTGGCTGTCCATGGCAGGGATGGCGGGGAAGAACCCGGCCAACAGTTGGAGCGTCGCCGCGACCGCGCCCCAGAACCAGGCCCAATCCTGTTTGTGGACGAACCCGTAGAGCACCGCGGCCCAGAGCGCCCCGGCAGCCGTCCCCAGCCAGCCCAACAGCGGAAAGACCATCTTGACCGAGGCGACCTCGTCCAGCCGCCCGGCGGCCGTCTTCGAGTCGATCACCAGGTTGTATTGCGCCGCCAGGATGTAGTAAGCCAGCAGCCCGGTGATGATGCCCACCACGGCCAGTACAGCACCCGCTTTTGAATTATGTTTCATTTGCGTTCTCCTTGTGAGTGGAATCAAACAGCCAGTTTCAGTATACAGGCCGGAGGCGGATTTGTACACGACCTCTAACGCACTTTATTGCACTAACCCAGGCGATCTTAAATTGCGCCATTTGATAAACAAAGAAGGGCAATTTGGAGCCTGGGTATTATATAATCTTGTCTGGCACTAACTCATTGCAGAAATCGAATTGGGGCGTTGCTGTAACAATTCCAGCCGGTAATGTCCCGGAAAGCGGTTGCCTTTTCCTGTTGATGGATCAGGAAGTCGCTTCACCATTTCATTTTGGGAGGCAACTCGACCGGAAAAGCCGCTTATCAGAATGGAATGGCATCCTGGATTGGCATCGCCCCCAAAGCTGTCAGCGGTTTCGAAAACCACGCATTGGAGATTGACAATGTTCTTCCTTAAGTTGTTCAGTGTATCCAACCCGCCAATGGCGCTCGATCTGCTCGAGTGGCGTACCCGCGTCCTGGACGGTATCCTGCGCGGCATCCTGGTCATCTGGATGTTCGCCCTGGCAGGAGGGATCAACAACGTTATCGAAACCTATCGGACCGAGATGGGCCTGCACAAAAACCCGCTCGGGATGGCCCTCGCCACCATCGGCGCCTACGTCCTGGTGACGGCGCTGGTCATCATGATCACTTTCATTCGCAGGCTGGGATACAAGCTGCGCGCCGGGGTCTTGCTCTTTGTTTTTTATGCGCTTGGGACCATCGGCCTGGTGCTCTCCTCCCTGAGCGGAGACGGGCGGGTCTTCCTGTTCGCGTTCGTCATCCTTTCCGCGGTCTTCTTCGATGCGCGATTCAGTTCGGCGGCGCTCGCCCTGAGCATGGCAACGCTCGTGACGTTGGGCTGGCTCCAGGTCCGGGAAGTGATCGTGGTCCCGGCCGAACGCCAGATCAATTCCACGGACGCCGGGGCCTGGTCAAGCGGCGGAATCGTTTTCCTCATCCTGGGCATCGCCGGGTTGATCTCCATCACTTACCTCCTGCGCGCTTTTGGTGAGAGCCTGTCGCAGACGCGGGCAAAGGCCAACGAACTGGAGCGCCTGTACGCCGCCATGCAGGATATGGCCGCCAGCATGACGGACGCCCATACCTTGCTCAAAACCCTTGCCCGTCACGTCACCGAGGCGCTGGATGCCACCAGTTGTTATATCGTGGCAATCAACCAGGAACAGGCCACCTATACGGTGCTCGCCGAGTTTTGGAGCGACTCTGCCAGGCCTGCCGAACGCAAATCGGACGTGGGAAATGTGTATCCTCTGGACGATTTCCCCGCCATCTCAAAAGCCATTTTGAACGGGAAGAACATCACCCTTCAAAAAGACGATGAGACCCTTTCAGAAGGAGAAGTCAGGCAGTTCAAGGAATATGAAATCGAATCCATGCTGTTCGTCCCGATCATGTCCCATGGAATGTTATTGGGTGATGCGGAGATCTGGGAAAGCCGCCGCCGGCGCGAGTTCACCCAGGCTGAGAAAGATCTGACCCAGGCCATGGCCGCCCAGGCCGGGAATATCATCGAAAATGCGCAATTGTTCACCGAGACCCAGCGCCGCGCCGACGAGACCGCCGCCCTGCTGGAAACCTCCCTGGCGCTCAATACCCTCGACCTGGAAAGCACCTTGCAGACCATCGGGGAACACGCCCACAAACTCTTCGCGGCCGGCTGCCGCATCTTCCTGCTCGAACCGGACGGGGAGACCCTGCGTTGCGTCCTGGCCCTGGAAGAGCAGGCTGAACTGATCCTCGGCCTGAAACTCAAACTGGGACAGGGGATGATCGGTGACGTGGCCCGGCGCGGCGAAGCCGAGATCGTCAACGATACCCTGGGCGATCCGCGCACTTTCCACGTCCCCGGCCTGGATCACTTCCAGCAAGCGATGATGTTCGCCCCGCTGCAAGAGCGCCAGCGCCTGCTCGGCGTGATGAGCGTCCAGCGGACGGGGGAGACCCATCCCTTCACCCCGGCCGATCTGGACCTGCTCAAAGGGTTCGCCTCGATGGCAGCTTCAGCCATCTCCAATGCCAGCCTGTTCGAGAGGCTGGAAGAGCGTGAAGCCTATTTCAGGGCGGTGATCGAAAATGCCGCCGAGGGCGTGGCCATCCTCGACGCGGGGGGAAATTTCCGCTACATGGCTCCGGCGGAAAAGCGGCTGACCGGGCATACGATCGAAGAATCGATTGGCCAGAGCGCTTTCAACTACATTCACCCGGAGGACCTGCCTGCCATGCAAAAAGCTTTCCAGGAAGGGACGCAGACGCCCGGAGCGATCGTCACGATGGAATACCGCCTCCAACGCCGGGACGGGAGCTGGGGCCACTACGAGGTGACCGGCCATAACCTGTTGCACGATCCGCACATCGCGGGCGTGGTCATCAACTATCGCGACATCTCCGAACGCAAACAGGCCGAAAAAGAATTGCGCGAAAGCGAAGCGAAATTCCGCAACATCGTCGAGCAGTCGGTGGACGGGATCGTTTTGACCGACGAAGAGGGTTACGTCATCGAGTGGAACAAGGGCGAGGAGCAGATCACCGGCCTGTCGCGGGAGGAAGTCCTGGAGCAGCCTCTCTGGGAGGTGCAGATGCGGGCCGCGCCCACAGAGAGCCGGACCCCGGAAAAACGCGCCTTTGTCCAGGCCATGATCCAGGATTTCTACAAAAGCGGGCAGGCCCCCTGGCTGGACAAGTTATCCGAAAGCACCATCCAGCGCCCGGATGGGAGTTTGCGGTTCGTCCAGACGATCATTTTCTCCATCCCCACCGAAAAAGGCTTCAAAGCCGGCAGCATCACCCGTGACGTGACCGAGTGCAAGCAAGCGGAAGAAGCTCTGAAGCGCCACGCCGAAGAGCTGGAAATACTGGTTTCCGTCTCCACCTCCTTGCGCGCCGCCACCACCGTGGCCGAAATGGTTCCCATCCTGGTGCGCCAGGCGGTGCAAGCTGTGAACGGCACGATCGGCTCGATCTACCTGCTGGACCAGAAAACCGGCGACTTCGTCTCTTTCGGGTGGTATCACGTGGAGGGCGGGATCCGTTCAGGCTCGCAGGCCGATAGCGTCATCCGTCATCGGCCGGACGAGGGCATCACCGGCTACGTGGCCACCACCCGTCGAAACTACATCACCCGCGACCTGCGCAACGACCCAATCGCCCGGATCCCTCCCGAGGAATCGGCGCGGGTCCGGGACGTGCGCAGCAATATTTCGCTCCCACTCATCGCCCAGGAAGACCAGATCGTCGGCGTTCTGCACGTGGGATTGCTGCAAGCGCGGGACTTTACGGAGACCGAGATCCGCATCCTGACGGCCCTGGCCGAAATGGCCGGGAACGCCATCCACCGCTCGGCCCTGCACGACAAGACCCTCCTGCAGGCCGACGACCTGACCCAGGCATACGACAAGACCCTCGAAGGTTGGGCGCGCGCCCTGGAATTGCGTGACGAACTGACCGAGGGCCATACCCGCCGGGTCACGCAGATGACCGTCGAACTGGCGCGCCAAGCCGGGGTCCCGGAGGCCGACCTGGAACACATCCGGCGCGGCGCCATCCTGCACGATATCGGCAAGATCGGCGTCCCGGATTCGATCCTGGGCAAACCTGGACGGCTGACCCTGGCCGAAAAGGAGATCATGCAGCGCCATCCACAGCACGCTTACGAAATGCTTTCCAGCATTCCGTTCCTGCACCGGGCCATTGACATCCCCTATTGCCATCACGAACACTGGGATGGGAGCGGCTATCCGCAGGGGTTGAAAGGCGAAGAAATCCCCCTGAGCGCGCGCATTTTTGCCCTGGTGGACGTGTGGGACGCTCTGACCAGCGACCGGCCGTACCGTCCCGCGTGGAGCCAGAAGAAAGCCCTGGAATACATCCGCCAGCAATCCGGGAAATATTTCGATCCGAGCGTGGCGGAAATCTTTATGGCGATGCTGGGGGAAGCGTAAGATGAGGGTGCGGGCGGTCCCCCCCAAACCACCCACACCCTCGACAGCATCCGGGCCGACCGGCTCAGTGAACCGGAGCCTCGTGAGAAACGGCTTGCAGGAAGGCGTTGACCACTTCGGGGTCGAATTGCGTCCCGCTATTCTTCATCAGCTCTTTGACGGCATCGTCGTGCGAATGCGCCTTGCGGTAGGGGCGGTTGCCGATCATGCTGCCGTAGGCATCCGCCACAGCCAGGATGCGGGCCGGCAGCGGGATGTCGCTCCCTTTCTTCTTGTCAGGGTAGCCTTTCCCGTCGTAGCGCTCGCGCAGGTAACGCAGCACTTTGCCGACCTTTTGATAGCGGGATGACGAGCTGAGCAGCTTCTCGCTCTTGACCGGGTAGTGTTCGAGCATCTTGCGTTCTTCATCGGTCAACGGACCCGGCTTGCGGATCACGTCATCCGGGACCTCCACCTTGCCGATGTCGTGGAGCAGCGCCGCCCAGCGGACGAGTTCGGTATCCTCATCGGACAGTCCCAACAGGCGGGCCGTGTACTGCGACCATTCGGCGAGCCTCATCGAGATGGTCAGGATATCGTTCTCGCGGGCATCAACGGTATTCGCCAGCGAGAGCGCCAGGTCGAGGTAGCCCTTTTCGAGCTGCTCGTAGAGCCAGATGCTCTGGAGCGCCAGCGAAGCCGTATTGGCAAACGTGGTCATCGTCTCGCGCTCCCAATGATGCCAGTCGCGGGGCGACTCGTCGAAAGCAGCGATCACCCCGACGACGTTCCCGGAGTGGAGGATGGGGGTCATCCGCATGGCTTCGACGCCCATCCCGGTCAGGAACCGGGTGAGCGATTGCGGGATCATCGCATTCCTGAAGTTCGGGTATTGCGCGGGCGCGGGCTTATCCTTGAACGTTTCAAGGAGCCGCACGCCGTCCTGCTCGATGATCCGGTCGAATTCCGGTTTCGGCATCCCGAAGACCCACGAGGCCCTCACCTTGTCGTCCTGCTCGCGCAGGATGATCGCCAGCCGGTCGGCGTTGGAGAGACGCACCGCTCCCTGTCCAATCATGGGGATGATCTCGTCCAACGAAACCAGCCGGTTGAGGGTCGAAGTCGTACTGGTCAGCCGCTCGGCCACATCCATGAAGGATGAAATTTCGTGGTGGAAGTGCATGGCCTCGATCGCCAGGCCGATCTGGTGGCCGGCAATCTCGGCCATTTTGACCTCTTCGGAAGTCCAGACGCGCGGCGTCTGGGAGGCGAGGCAGATGAACCCGATCCTGTCGCGGTTGATCTTGATCGGGCTGAGGACAAAGGACTTCGCGTCCAGGCGCTTGATGACGGCGGCCATCTCCGGGTAGCTCGCGTCGCTGATATCCAGGTTGAAGACCGTGGTGGTCATATCGAACTGCCGGCCTCGTTTCCGCAGTTCGGCTTCGATCTGGCGGTCTGCCCCCAGTGGCAGGCCCCGGACCACCCCGGTTTCATTGACCCTGAGGACGACCGACGGCACATCCATGGACTGGATGATGTAATCGGCGGCGGCTTCGAGGCAATCCTCATCGCTGGGCATCTGTTTGGTCACGTTGATGATCTCGGAAAGGGATTGCTGGAACTGTTTCAGGCGGTTGCCGCTCTCGGTCAGCCGGTTCTTCTCGAAAGCCAGGGCGGCCAGGTTGGCAAACTGGACCAGCACGTCCCGGTCGGGGGTCTCGAAGGGCAAGGCCCCGTCCTGGCGGAATACCTGGATCACCCCGGTCACTTCGCCGCGCATCCGCAGCGGCACCGACAGGATGGCGGTGCGGGGTTCGTCCTTGCCGATCTTTTGTGTGCGGCCGGCCCAGGTGCGATAATCCGTCACGAACAGGTCCTGACCGGTCTCGGCCACTTTGCCGGCCAAATCTTCGCCGTAGCTAAGGATCTGTCCGACGAACTTGCCGGGAACCTTGTATGCAGCCGCGCCCACGAGCACTTTCTGTTCCGTATCGGCCAGGTAAAGCGCGGCCCTGGAGCAGTCCAGCGCATCGGCCGCCTTGCGGACCAATTCGTCCAGCAGGGAGGTCAGGTTGAAGTCGTGGTTGAGGTCAATGGACAGGCTGCGAACGCTGTCCATGCGCCGGGTTTTGGCCTCGATCTCCTCGCTCAAGAACGCCTGCGAGACAAGGTCGGCCATCCTCTGGCAAAAATGGATTTCGTCCTGGTCCCACATCTTTTCGCTGCGCGATTCGACGCGCAAGACGCCGTGGACCTTGTTCGCGGCGCGGACCGGGATGTGCAGGCTGGATTTGACCGCCGGGGACAGCCAGTACTCTTTCGGCAGCCCCTCCAGGCGTTGGTCCTTGTTCACGTTGGGAGAGACGACAGACAGTTCGGTTTGCAGGGCCAGCAGGTAGGAAGCGTAAGGGGTGAGATCGAGCCATTCCCTGGGCATCTTGATGTCCTTCGGCCCGTGGGCGGCCAGGCAGCGGACTTCCATACTTGAGGGCGAAAAACGCCAGATACTGACGTGCTCCACGTCCAGAGCCGTGGCGACAGCATCGGCAATGCTCATCGAGGTCTGTTCGATCCGGGTGCCGGCCAGGTCCAGCCGGTTGGTAAGTTTAATGAAACCCTCGTTGAGTTGGTTGATCTTGTTCTTTTCCATAGGGGAACCTCCAAAGCAAATAGGTGGGTTGGACAGGGAAACGAAGCCAACCTCGCGCAAGGGCAAACTATACGTGCAAGGAGGTGAGATGAAAATATACGCAAAGGCAGCGACAATCCGGGACGCGGGCCCACAGCGCACCTGCGCAAAGCAATTTAATATAAACTGTAATGGAAACGGAATAATTGGACAAACAAGGTCGTAATATAATTATATATTTAGGGAATGGAAAGTCAACAGGTTTACCGAAACTTTAAGGAAACCAGTGCCTTCGATGACCCGGACGGGAGGCTTTTCATCAACTTCCCGGCGGTGATGAGCTTGCCACACACCATCGTCATATTGACCCGCTCCCCATTTCCTCTTACAATACTTTTATGGCAGCCATCCCGAACCGATTCGCCGGATTTTTCCGGCCAGATCACGACCCTCCGGCCATCCCTTGATCCTTGTGTCCGACCTTAATCGTGTTCGAGTTAATATTTTGGAGGATTAAATGCCCACCCCTATCATTTCGAAACGCGCTCCCATCTACCAGGATGTCCCTGACGAGAAGTGGAACGATTGGCGCTGGCAGTTGAGCCACCGTTTGAATACTGCCGAAGAGATCGAACAGGTCTTGACCCTGACCGACAGCGAACGCAAGGCGCTCCAGTCGAGCGGCCTGTTCCGCGTGGATATTACCCCTTACTTCATCTCGCTGATTGACCCCGACGACCCGAACGACCCGGTCCGCAAGCAGGTCATCCCGACCGATGCGGAAATGGTACCCTTCACCGCGATGATGGAGGACTCCCTGGCCGAGGACCGCCACTCGCCCGTGCCCGGTCTCGTCCATCGCTACCCGGACCGGGTGCTGATGCTCGTTACGACGCAGTGCGCCTCCTACTGCCGCTACTGCACCCGTTCGCGCATCGTCGGCGACCCCGCCCAGACGTTCAAGCGCGAAGAGTTCGAGATGCAGATCGAGTATCTCAAGCGCACGCCCCAGGTGCGGGACGTGCTGCTTTCCGGCGGCGACCCGCTGGTGCTGGCCCCCAAGATCCTGGATGAACTGTTGGGCCGCCTGCGCGAGATCCCGCACATCGAGATCATCCGCATCGGGTCGCGCGTCCCGGTCTTCCTGCCGATGCGCGTCACCCAGGAACTATGCGACACGCTCGAACAATACCACCCGCTTTGGCTGAACATCCACGTCAACCACCCGAACGAGATCAGCCTGGAACTTGCCGAAGCTGCGAACCGTCTAACTAAGGCCGGAATCCCGCTTGGCAACCAGTCGGTGCTGCTGGCTGGCGTGAACGACTGTCCCCACCTGCAACGCGAGTTGGTCCAAAAACTGACCCGCATCCGCGTCCGCCCGTACTACTTGTACCAGTGCGACCTGGTCGAAGGCGCGGGGCATTTCCGCACCCCGGTAGCCAAGGGCATCGAAATCCTGGAGGCGCTGCGCGGCCACACCTCCGGTTACGCGGTGCCCCAGTACATTGTGGATGCGCCGGGCGGCGGCGGCAAGATCCCGGTCATGCCGAACTACCTGATGAGCATGTCGGACCACAAGATCATCCTGCGCAACTACGAAGGCTACGTGACCACCTACGAAGAACCGGTCACCTACCAGGCGCACGACCCGAAGACTTGCGCTTTCTGCCAGGACAAGCGCCCCGAACCCGGCCAGCGCGGACTGACAGGCCTTCTCGACGGCGACGAGATGTTCATCAAACCCGAAGGCTTCGACCTGGTGCATGACCGCCACGGTATCCAGCACCGTCTCAAGGACGAGAGTAAATGGAAACCGCTGGGTATCGGGGCTGGAGACTCCTCCGATTGACAGGCAGGACGTGGAGCGGGCAGCCTGCCTGCTCCACCCTATTCGAAAACAAAAGGATCTTAAAATGCGTACACCTCCTTCACTCCTGGCTTTTGTTTTGATTGCCATCCTCCTGGCAGGGTGCGCCCCCGCAGCCCAGCCGACCACCGATCCCAGCCAGGTCAGGGACATGGTATCCACCAGCGTGGCCCAGACCCTGGCTGCCGGACAAACCGCCCAGGCAGCCCAGGCGTCCAATACCCCGCTGCCCACCAACACCACCGGACCAATCACTCCCACGCTATTGCCGACGAGCACACCAGCCGTCCCCACCCTGATCGTCGTCCCGACTGCGACGAACACGCCTTTCGTCCCGGCCGGTGGGGGCGGCGGAGGCGGCGGCCCGGCGCCCACGCCCTCCCCGTACCAGTGCCAGTGGGTCAAACAGAAACCCGCAGATTGGACGGTATTCAAGCCTGGCGTGGATTTCGACATGGTCTGGACGGTCAAAAACACCGGAACCAGGAACTGGGAACCCACCGATATTGACCTGATGTACCTGCGCGGCCAAAAAATGCAAACCTTCTTCGACCTGATTGACCTGCCCGCCCTGGTCAAGCCGGGCCAGACCATTGACCTGCTTATTGACATGATCGCGCCCAAAGAGCCGGGTCATTATTCCGCCACGTGGACCTTGAAAGGCGCGCACGAATTCTGCATCCTGACGATTTCGATCACCGTCGCAAAATAAGCCTGCGCCCGCCCAGGCGGGACGGTTTGGGAGAGGAGTCTTCGATGAAAAAAACAGTTCTAGCCTTCGTTGTGTTGGTCTTGGCCGCGATAAGCTGCGACCCCATGGCGCCTCAATCGTTCCCGACCCAGGTGCCCGGCGCGGTCGAAACCATCATCGTTTTGACCGCGAATGCCGCCAATGCCATGACCCAGGCAGTCATGGCCACCGCCACCGAAACGCCGCCGGGGACTCCCACACCCACCGAGACGCCGCTCCCGGCCACGTCAACCCCTACGGCCACGCCCACCTTCTTCTACTCCCTGCCGACGCCCACCAACACGCTCAAGATCGTTTTCACGCCCGGCGGCGGAGGGGGTGGGGGTGGCGATGGAGACGGGGGACCTACAGGCGGCACTTGCGATGTCACCAGGCAAACCCCTCCAAACGGGAGCCAGGTTAAGGCCAGCAAAAGATTTACGGTTACCTGGGTCGTCAAGAACACATCCTCATTCAAGTGGGGCAAAAACGATTACGACCTGATCTTTTTCTCAGGAGACCCGCTGTACACCCAGAAAATCTACGATTTGCCCCATGACGTTGCTGCAGGCGAATCTGTCAGCCTCACGGCCAGGCTCGATGCGCCCGCCACACCGGGAGTCTATTCATCCACCTGGAAAATCCGGGGCGATGGCTTGAATTGTTATTTCGAAGTATCGTTCAAAGTGATCAGATAATGCACTACCGCCGCCTGGGACGTTCGGGATTGAAGGTCAGCGAGATTTCGCTCGGCGCGTGGGCCACCTTCGGGGTTCAGCTTTCCGAAAAAGAAGCCGCCGAGTTGCTGCACGCCGCCTACGACAATGGCGTCAACTTCTTCGACAACGCCGACATCAACGCCAACGGCGAAGCGGAGACCATCATGGGCAGGGCCATCCACGGGCTGCCGCGCGAGGGCCTGCTCATTTCCAGCAAGGTCTTCGGGCCGACCATGCCCGGGCCAAACGGACGCGGCCTCTCGCGCAAGCACATCATCGAATCCGCCAACGCTTCGCTGCGACGGCTGGGCACCGACTACATTGACCTGTATTTCTGCCAGCGCTTCGACCCGGACACTCCCATCGAAGAACTCGTCTACACGATGGACACCCTCATCCGCCAGGGCAAGATCCTCTACTGGGGCACCTCCGAATGGCGCGCCTGGCAGATCGCCTCGGCCTTTACCGCAGCCAGCCACCATCACCTGCTCGGCCCGGCCGTCGAACAGCCGCAATACAACATGTTCCACCGCAGCCGGGTCGAGATCGAACTGGCCCCGCTCTGCAAGGAATACGGCGTCGGCCTGACCACCTGGAGTCCGCTGGACAACGGCATCCTGACCGGCAAATACAACGCCGGCATCCCCGCCGGGACCCGCGCCGCCCAGGAGGGGATGGGCTGGCTGCGCGACCGCATCACCCCCAGGCGCATCGCCATCGTGGAGGACCTGGCCCTCATCGCCCGGGACCTGGGCCTGTCCGCCGCGCAACTGGCGATCGCCTGGCTGCTGCGGCGGAAAGACCTGAGCAGCGTCATCACCGGCGCCACCCGCCTCGAACAACTACAGGAAAACCTGGCTGCCGGAGAAGCCGTGGACGCGCTGACCGACGACGTGCTCGAACGGATCGAACTGGTCCTCGACAACCAGCCTGAAGAATAACCCGCACCGAAATGCGGCGTCCGACCAAAAACTTGCGAAGGCAGCCTTCGCAAGTTTTCTATTCAAATCGAAGGAGTTATTATGGCTCATCGAATCCGCCCATTAGCCATTTGCGTTTTCCTCCACGAGGGGCGCATCCTGGCCGGGGAAGGATACGACCCGCTCAAAAAGGAGTTTTTCTACCGGCCATTGGGCGGGCAGATCGAGTTCGGCGAATACGCCGCCCAGACCGTCCACCGGGAGCTGGGCGAAGAAATCGGCGCCGAGGTGACCGCCCTCAAGTATCTCGGCACGCTCGAAAACATTTTCACCTATAATGGCGAACCCGGCCACGAGATCGTGCAAGTCTACGACGGCCGTTTCGTGGACGAGACGCTTTACCAATGCGAAATCATCCACGGTCACGAATTGGACGCAGGCTCGGATTTCAAGGCTGTTTGGAAGCAACTGGACGAATTTGGTCCCGGCTCGTCCCCACTTTATCCAGACGGGTTGTTGGAGATGCTGGAACAGACCCAAGCATGAACCCCACCCCGAGGCCTCGCGCAAGACCGGGGCGAAGCTGCTTACCGATTTAATTCGCTGTTCAGGCTGGCAAACATATTGCTGATGACCGGGCCAAGCAGGGACAAGACGGCAAAAACGACGACTGCAACAAGAATGAGGACCAACGAATATTCTGCCAGTCCCTGCCCTTTTTCATGGGCATAAATCAATGGTTTCACCTCCTCTCACCTGGATTTACATATCTTTCCAATAACTCAAAACGAGGTGCAGGGTAATGCGGGCGGGCGCAGCCCGTCCGCATTACCCCACGTTCCCCTTCTTCAAAAAAACTGATATTTGCGGGACTGAAAATACTTTAGCATATTAGATAAAGAAAATCAACTTTCAATTATCGTGCAGATTGCGCCCTGGCATAGTCGCACAGCCCGTTGAGCGGGCAGACCTCGCAGCGCGGCTTGCGCGCCTGGCAGATCTCGCGTCCCAGGCGGATCAGGTTGAGATGCCCGGCGTAATACGCTTCGGGCGGGAACAGGCTTTCCAGGTAGGGGTGCGCCTCTTCCACGCTCATTTTCTCCGGGCGCAGGCCGATCCGCCCGGTGACGCGGTAGATGTGCGTGTCCACGGGAAAGGCCGGCCGGCCGAGCGAGAAGAGCAGCACGATGGCGGCCGTCTTCGGCCCGACGCCCTTGAACCTGGTCAGCCAGGCGTGGGCCTCTTCGAGCGGCATATCCTTCAGGAAAGACAGGTCCAGTTCCCCGCGCCCGGCGCTGATCTCGCCCAGCACCTGCTGGATGCGCGGCCCCTTCTGGTTGGCCAGCCCGGCCGGGCGGATGGCCTCGATAACGGCCTCCGGCCTGGCGTCCCGCACCGCTTCCCAGGTGGGGAAACGCGCCCGCAAGGCCTCGAAAGCCCGGTCCCGGTTGGTGTCGTTCGTGTTCTGCGAGAGGATAGTCGAAACCAGCTCGTCAATGGCGGGCAGGGGGTTGCGCCAGACCGGCTGGCCGTAAAAATCCATCAGGGTCTGGTGGACTTGCAGGGCGCGCCGGGCCAGGTCGGATGGCTGGGTCATGGGTCACTCTCCGTTATCGAAGGCCGGGCGCATCTCGCCGACGGCCAGTTTGCGCCAGTTTTGCAGCGGCTTGAGCGGGCCAAAGGCTTTCAGGCCGTCCAACTCTTCGGCGGTGACTGCGCCCAATCGCCTCAGGATTTCGAGGACGACAGCCGGTCGCGCCCGTCCGGCGTAATCCCCGTCCGAGACCTTGACGGCGATCCCGATCCCGGGCGAAGCGGGCGTGACGACCCCGGACAGGATACCGATACACTGGAATCCCTCCGCCCCGGCCTTGGAGACGATCTTCCCCCGGCAGGTTTCCATGAGCAGGGTATCGAACCTGCCCGGCCCGGCGACCATATCGGGGTGGGCGGTCATGGCGTCTGTGATCACCCGGCAGGCCCCGGCCCGGTTTTCGGGCAGGCCGGCAGGGTCGCACAGGCGGGCGAACCCCAGGGCGGCGTTATAGAGCGGGACGGCAAAATTCGGCGCGGAACAGCCGTCGGTGCCGAGTTCGACGGCTTCGAGAGCGATGTCGCACATCTCGGCCACACATTGCAGGATGGCCTGCTGGATCGGGTGTTCCCGATCCAGGTAGGTTTCGAGGGCGAGGCCGCGCAATTTGGCGTGGGCCAACATGCCGGTGTGTTTGCCGGAGCAGTTGTGCCGGTTGGGGGTCGGTTTTTCGCCGCGCAGATGCATGGCTTCGAGGGTCGCCTCGTGGGTGATGGGATGCGCGCCGCATTGCAGGTGCTCTTCCGTCACGCCGACCTTTGACTGGATTTCCTTCAGGACGCGGACGTGTTCGTCGGTGCCGGCGTGCGAGGCGCAGGTCAAGGCGATTTCACGCGGGGTCAGGCCGAAGGTCCGCTGGCCGCCCCGCTCGATGAACGGCAGGGCCTGGAAGGGTTTGGCGCTCGAACGCATGAACGTCACCAGCCGCGCGTCGCCAAATCCCATCAGCAATTTCCCCGAGGCATCCACGACGGCCGCGGCCCCGAAATGGACCGATTCAACGAGAAGGCCCCGCGTCAACTCGACGAGGGGCGCATAAGTTTCGGCGGGCAAGGTCACTCCTCTTCCACTTTGCTGGCAGTGTTGAAATTGCGGCTGTAACAATTCCGCAGGCCGTAGCGCAGCCGCTGCTCGTATTGGTCCTGGCGGCCGGCCGGGAATTTGAAGTGGGCCAGGAGCGGGCCGACCAGTTTTTCGGTGGCGTCGGACGAGGCCTTGCGCGAAGCCAGCTTGCCCAGTTCCTTCTGCACTTCGGTGAGGAAATCCAACTGGTTGCGGATCGTGACCGCCGCGCAGGCGCCGCCCCGCCCGCTGACGACCGTGAAGCCGCGATACTCGTCCGAGAGCAGGGCTTCCAGCGAGTCGATCCAGAGGGGCAGGTTGGCGTGGGCCAGGAAGGGCGGCTGCTGTTTGACGATGGCATCGCCGACGAATACCACCTTGTAGCCCGGCAATGTGACCCAAATGGCCCCGGCGCGTGAACCGGGTTTGTGTTCGAGGAGCACCGACGTTTCGCCCCATTCCAGCGCCATCTGGTGGCTGAAGATGATCTCCGGCGTGGCCCAGCGCAGGTTGCCCAGGTTCGGGATGGACTCCCACTCCGAGCCGGTATCGTCGCCCTGGCCTTTGAACAGGGACGGCCGGTTGCGGAAGATCTGGGCGGTCTTTTCGTGGACGATGGTGGTACATTCCATCGAACGCGCCCCCAGGGTGCGGTCGGGATGGGCGTCCAGGCTGATCAGGACGCGTTCCGAGCCGCCGCCCAGACCAAGCAGGGAGGCCCGCCAGGAGCGCCCGTCTTCGATGGAGGGCGGCGCATCAATCTGGACCAACCCGTGCGGCAGGCAGATAGCCCCCAGGGTGATGCCCGAGTATTGGTCTTCAATGTAGACATTGTTGGCGATTTCTTGCATCTAAACTCCAAAAATCATTAGAGTGAGCCTGTGTTCACGACAGGCAGGGTCAGGTTGAAACGGGCGCCTTTGCCCAGTTCGCTGTCTATCCAAATCTGGCCGCTGTGGCCCTGGATGGCCAGGCGGCAGAAAGCCAGCCCAACGCCCAGGCCGCTGGAGATGCCTTCCTTCTTCAGGCGGGTGAATTTTTCGAAGACCCGGTCCTGGTCGGCCGGGGAGATGCCGGGGCCGTTATCCTGGACCCAGCACATCACTTTTTCGCCTTCCAGCTTTGCGCCGATCTCGATCACGCCGTAAGTGGGCGTGAACTTGATCGCGTTTTCCAGCAGGTTGATGAACACCCGCCGCACCATATCCGGGTCAACCCAGATGCGCGGCAGTGTGTCGCTGATGTCCATCTTGATCACCTGCTGGCGGCTCTCGGCCGCGTAGCGCACAGCCTCGCGGGCCTCCCCGATCAGGATGGCCGGATCAATGGCCTGCTGGTCCACGATGATGTGGCCGGCTTCCAGGCGGTTGATGTCGAGCAGGGAGCTGATCAGGCGCTGGATGCGCCCCGTGGACTGGTTGGCGATTTCGAGCAGCGAGGCGATGGTCTCGTCCCCCGGCAGCATCCCGGACAGGATATCCAGGCTGGAGACGATGTTCGCCAGCGGCGAGCGCAGGTCGTGGTAGATCATGGCGGTCAGGTCTTCGCGCAGGGCGTCGAGGTCTTTGCGCTCGGTGATGTCGCGCAGGATCCATTGGAGCGAATCGGTGTCCTCGAAGCGGGTGGTACGCACGTAGACTTCGATGGGCATCTTGCGGGCGTCCTTGCGGTGCAGGGTGGATTCGTAACTTTGGGTTTCCGAAGTGCGCAGGTGCTCGAACTCCAGGCCGGTGCGGTTCCAGTTGACCTCGTGGAGCTGGTCAATCGTCATGGCTTTCAGGTCCATCGGCGAATAGCCGCTCAGCATGGCGGCCTGGCGGTTGGCTTCGACGATCCGGCCATGGAAGGAGGTGATCAGGATCGGGTCAATACTGTCTTCGAACAGGTCGCGGTAATCCTGGTGGGCGATTTGCAGGCGCTCGTAGAGCTGGGCGTTCTGGATGGAGGTCCCGGCCAGGCTGCCGATACCGGCCAGCACCAGCAGCGCGTCGGGGTCGAAGGTGCGGGCTTTGGGGTTGACCACTTGCAGGATGCCGATGGTCTGCTCGCGGGCCTGGATGGGCACGGCTGCGATGGCCTGGGTGCGCGCCCCCGGCAGCAACAGGTCGGTGGTGGTGACGCGCTTGTCCTTGTCCACCATCGGGATGACGACCCCGCGCCCCTCGCGCAAGACCATCCCGATGATGCCCATCGCCAGGGGCGAGCGCCCGCCAAGGATGTCTTTAGCGCCGATGCCGGCGGCGGCCTTGAAGACCAGGTCGCCGCGCTCCTGGTCTATCAGGCCGATGGCGACCATTTCCACCTGGAGGGCCTGCATGGTCTGATCGGTGATGCGTTGCAACACTTCTTCCAGTTGGAGCGAGGCGTTGATGGTTTTGGCGCCTTCGGCCAGGGCGGTCATCACCCGCGCCTGGCGCTGGCTTTCGGCGTACAACCGCCCGTTCAGCACGGCGATCCCGGCCTGGTCGGCGATGGCCTGCATCAGTTCCAGGTGTTCCTGGTTGAACGCGTAAGGCGTGGAGTGGACCAGGGTCAGCACCCCGACCAGACGTTCCCGCGCCAGGAGCGGCACGCACATGGCCGATTTGGCCCCGGTCTTCTCGATGGCGTCGTCCGGGCGGCGCAGCCAGCGTTCATCCTTGCTGGTATCGTTCACCAGGACAGCCTTGCGGTTGCGGATCACCCACCCCGCCAGGCCGCGGTCCACCGTGTCCCGGATCTGCTGGGTGGTATGTTCGTGGAATTGCTTGCCGTACACGATGGTCGCGTCAACCGGTTTCCCGTGATCGTCGAGCACCACGATGCTCCCGCGTTCCCCCCCGACGTTGATGATGGTCTCGTACACGACGCGTTGCAACACGGTGCGCAGGTCGAGCGCCGTGGCAACTTCGCGGCTGACATGGTAGAGCAGTTCAATAATCGCGCGTGATTGGTCAATAGCCATGGATTTCCTCTACTGGGTGTTGAAACTGCTGCTCACGATGAATGCTGCTGGATGAATGGGCCGTCTCGACATATTGGTCCCGGTGTAAAACCCGCGAAAGGGCAGGGTGCTTTCGAGACTCGCTGACCAAAGTATAGCACAATCGGATACTACGGGCCGGAATGTAATTTATTCTGGGCTGCCCGTCACAAAAAACTCCCTCAACCGGGTTGAGGGAGTTCCGCTTCAGGCTTTGGCCAGCAATTCCTCGAAAACCTTCCTGGATTTTTCGTCTATTACGGCGTGCTGGCTGCCGCCGTGGCTGCCCATCGTGACCACCACCGGGAATTCCTTGACCTCGATCACCCACATCGCTTCGGGGACGCCGAAATCCAGTTTATAGACGCCGAGCACCTTCTGGACCGACTGGGCGATGTAAGAGGCCGCCCCGCCGATGGCGTGGAAGTAAACGAACGGGACCTCCTGGCAGCCCGCCAGGGTTTTGGGACCCATCCCGCCTTTGCCGATCACGCCCCGGGCGTCGAAGTGCTTCATCACGTCAGCCTGGTACGGCTCCTCGCGGATGGAGGTAGTCGGCCCGGCTGCGACGAATTTGTACTCTTTCGTATCCAGCCCGGCCACGACCGGCCCGCAGTGGTAGATCACGCCGTGGTCCAGCAGGGGCTTGATCGCCGCGTACACTTCGAGGTCGTCGCCCTGCGGCTGGCGCGTCTTCTTGATGAAAGTGTCAATCATCCATTTGTGGACGGCGTCCCGCCCGGTCATCATCACCCCGGTCAGGGCCACCGGCTCGCCAACCTTCAGGCTGCGGATGACATCATCGCTGATAGGGATATTTATCTCTCTCATGGTATTCTCCCGGAGGAACACGCCACACGCAACATGCAACACGTCGCACGTGCCAAGATGTCGCGTGTTCCGTTATGGTCTAATCGTAATCCACTTCCTCGCCCTTCACCGTCATCTTGCGCCGGCGGTAGGCCCAGCACATGTACGAGACCGAGACGAAGTACGAGGCGGGCAGGCGATGCAGGCCGGTGATCCTGGTATCCAGCACGGTGGTCTGGCCGCCGAAGCCCATCGGGCCGATGCCCATTTGATTCGCCTCGTCGGTCAGGCGTTCTTCGAGTTCGGCCAGTTGGGAATCGCGGCTGCGGGTGCCCATCTTGCTGAACAGCACCTCCTTCGAGGCGTAGTAGGACGAGCCGCGGTCGCCGCCGATGGACACGCCCAGGATCCCCGGCGCGCAGCCCTGCCCCTGCGCCTTCTGGACCGCATCCAACACCACCTTGCGGACCCCTTTCAAGTCGCGGCCCGCGCCGAGCTGGGAATTGGGCAGCGAATACTGCGCCCCCACGTTTTCGCAGCCGCCGCCCTTGAGCATCAACTCGATGGTCAGGGGCTGGCCGGCGTCCACTTCCTCGAAATGGATGTAGGGGAAGTCGTCGCCGCCCAGGTTGTTGCCGCTGTTCCTGTCGTAGATGGCGTCCACCGCGTTGGGGCGCATGTACGAACGTTTGGTGGCCTCGGCCATCGCTTCGCGGATCTGCTTCTTGAGGGCGCGGGTGCTCATCCCTTCGGGATAGTGGACGTAGAAGATCGGCGTCCCGGTGTCCTGGCAGAGCGGGGTCGAATTCTTGCGGGAGAGTTCGATGTTCTTGAGGATCGTCTCCAGCGCGCCGCGGGCCGCCGAGCCGGGTTCCTCCTTCCCGACTGCCGCCCGCAGGCGGGTTTCGACATCGTTGGGCAAATCCGTTGAGGTGCGGCGGATCAGTTCGAGGATTTCGTTGGTCAAATCTCGCATGGGAACCTCCAGAAAGTCTGGCTCAATCATACCCCATTTTACGCCCGCCTGCGCGCAGCCAAAAAACGGCGGTCCGCAACCTCATCGCGGATCAGGGCCGCTGGGATTTACTTGCCGCCCTTGCGGAACAATTCCATCCATTCGGCGACTTCATCCGGGCTGAGGCGTTTTTCCCCCTTCCCCGGCGCGGGACCTGTGGCCTGGCTCCCGGCCATCATGCCCGCAAACTCGTCTGACGAGATGACCGCGGCCCGGGCACTGCGGGCTTCGGCCTGTACCTGCCGGTCGGAGCTGACCACCGTCCAGTTGCGGGCGGAGCGGCCCAGCCGCACCAACCGTTGACGGATGGCTTCGTCGGCGGTCGTCCCCTGGCGGACGAAGTGGGCCGTGACTGTGCCGTGTTTGCGGACTCCATCCTGCCCCGGTGGCGCGCCGTCGAAATAGACTTCGACCGTCTGGCGGGTCAGGCGGCTGAACTCCTGCAGGCGTTTGATCAACGCCGGTTCGTCGTCCAGCGAGCGCAGGCTCAAGCCGGTCTTGGGGATCAGGTTGTGTCCGTCGATCAGGTAGGGCATGAGAGGATTATAGCGGATTTACGATTTTAGATTTACGATTTTGGATTGGCGATTTACGATTGGCGCTTGACTCATCCAGCCGCCCGTGATATAAACCCGCCCAACAACTTCATAAAACGCTCTTATCCAGAGAGGCAGAGGGACCGGCCCTGTGAAGCCTCGGCAACCGGTTTAGTTGGGTAGTTCGTTAGTTGGATAGTTTCGTAGTTGGGTAGTCAACCCACTACCGAACTGAGAAACTAAAAAACTACCAAACTAAAAGTAGGTGCCAATTCCGGCAGATTATTCTGGAAGATAAGATGATGCTGACGGCCTCTTCTTTTCTTACAGAAGAGGATTTTTTGTGCCTCTTCTGGGTATGGGCGGAAATTTATCCAGGAGGCTCACATGTCAGACCACACTCACAAATTCGGCTTTACCACCCGCCAGCTTCATTCCGGCTATGTCCCCGAGGCGACCACCGGCTCTCGCGCCGTACCCATCTACCAGACCTCGGCCTATAAATTCCAGAGCACCGAGCACGCCGCCCGCCTGTTTGCTCTCGAAGAACGCGGCAACATCTACACTCGCATCAGCAACCCGACCAGCAACGTCTTCGAAGCCCGCCTGGCCGACCTGGAAGGCGGCATTGCGGCACTCGAACTCTCGTCGGGCCACGCGGCCCAGGCCACGGCCATCTTCGCCATCTGCCAGGCCGGGGACCATATCGTCTCGTCGGCCACCCTCTACGGCGGGACGGTCAGCCAGTTCCGTTATACCTTCCCCCGGCTGGGCATCCAGGTGACCTTCGTCGACCCGTCCGACCCAGAGAATTTCCGCCGGGCGATCCGCGAGAACACGAAAATTATCTATGGCGAGACGCTCGGCAACCCGCTGGTCAACGTCTTCCCGTTCGAGGCGGTGGCGAAGATCGCTCAGGAATATCATATCCCGCTGATGATCGATAACACCCTGGCGACGCCCTATCTCTGCCGCCCGTTCGAATGGGGTGCGAACATCGTCACCCACTCCACGACCAAATACATCGGCGGGCACGGCACGTCCATCGGCGGGGCTATCGTGGACGGCGGCAACTTCGACTGGAACCATCCCCGCTTCCCCAACTTCGTCAATCCCGACCCGTCCTACCACGGCGTGTCTTACGCCCAGGATTTCGGCCCGCTGGCGTTCATCTCGAAGGCCCGCGCCGGGATTTTGCGCGACATCGGGGCCTGCCAGTCGCCGTTCAACTCCTGGCTGTTCCTGCAGGGATTGGAAACCCTCAGCCTGCGGATGGAGCGCCACGTCCGCAATGCCCAGGCGGTGGCTGAATTTCTCGAAGCGCACCCCGCCGTCGGTTGGGTCAAGTATCCGGGGCTGGCCAGCCATCCCGACCACGCGGCCGCCAAACGGTACCTGCCCAAGGGTCCCGGGGCGATGCTGGGATTCGGCGTCAAAGGCGGGCGCGAGGCGGGCGGCCGTTTCATCGACGCCCTGAAACTGTTCAGCCACGTCGCAAATCTCGGCGACGCCAGGTCGCTCGCCATCCACCCAGCCAGCACCACCCACAGCCAGCTCTCGCCCGAAGAGCAGGAGCAGGCCGGGGTCTCGCCCGATTTCGTCCGCCTGAGTATCGGGATCGAGGACCTCGAAGACATCCTGTGGGACCTGGACCAGGCCCTGAAGGAGGCCTCCCATGCCGGTTAAGATCCCCTCCACCCTTCCGGCCCGCTCCGTGCTCGAACGCGAAAACATCTTCGTCATGGGCGAACAGCGCGCCCTGCACCAGGACATCCGCCCCTTGAAAGTTGCCATCCTGAACCTGATGCCGACCAAGATCGAGACCGAGACTCAGTTGCTGCGCCTGCTGGGCAATTCGGCCCTACAGGTCGAGATCACCCTGCTCCAGACTGCCAGTTACCAGCCCCGCAACACCGCCGCCGACCACCTCGTGACCCATTACAAGACTTTCGCCCAGGTGCGCCGCCAGAAGTTCGACGGGCTGGTCGTCACCGGCGCGCCGGTGGAGCAGCTCGATTTCGAAGAGGTGGATTATTGGGACGAACTCCGCTCGGTGATGGACTGGGCCGAGACGAACGTTTTCTCCACCTTTTACATTTGCTGGGCGGCCCAGGCCGGACTTTATCACCGCTACCGGATCCCGAAGCATCCCCTGGCCGACAAGATGTTCGGCGTCTTCCCGCACCGGGTCTTGCGCCGCAACGAAAAGCTGCTGCGCGGCTTCGACGACGAATTCTACGCCCCGCACTCGCGCCACACCGAAGTCCGCGCCGGAGACATCGCCGGCGTGGGCGATCTCAAGCTCCTGGCCGCCTCGGACGAGGCGGGGGTTTACCTGGTCGCCTCGCAAGACGGGCGGCACGTCTTCGTCACCGGCCATTCGGAGTACGATCCGCTGACGCTGAAGGCCGAATACGAGCGGGACGTGAGCCGCGGCCTGCCGATCCGGGTGCCGCGCAATTATTATCCCGGCGACGACCCGTCCAGGCCGCCGCTGGTACGCTGGCGCGGCCACGCCAACCTGCTCTACTCGAACTGGCTGAACTACCACGTCTACCAGGTCACGCCGTATGACGTGAAGCAAATCCCCGGCCAGGCCACCTACTCCGATTTCTGACTACAGGGCCGGTGAACGCGAATTGCGCCAACAGGCGAATATCGCCAATATTTTTAAAATTAGCGTCATTGGCCCATTCGCGGCATTCGCGTTGAAAGTTTTCCGAATCAAAACAGCGCCAGTCCATTGCCGGGATTGGCGCTGCCGGTATTAGCCTGGAGTGCAAAATCTCCAGATTTTGCACCGAAGTCAGCCCCTACAAGGTGCTTCGCAAAGACTTCGGACTCCTTTAAGCCACAACCACTTCCCTGGTCGTCACGTCGAACATCGGCGGGTTCTCGAAGTGTTTCTTGACCGCGCACAGCTCGGCAGACTTGACCAGCGACGGGCGGTATTTCTCCGGGAAAGTGGGCGGGACCTGGATCTCGAGGTCAATCTTCTCGACCATCCCGCTGAACGGGTTGCTGTGCATCCGTTGCACGATGCGGATGCCGTCCACGGGCAGGCCGCGCTGTTTGCAGAAACCCAGCACGTAGATACCGGCGCAGGTGCCAATCGAAGCTAAAAATACCGCAAAGGGGGTTGGGGCGGAACCCTCGCCGCCGCCCATGACGGGCTGGTCGGTGTTGACGGTAAACTGTCCAAAGTGGGCGTCCACGCGGGCGCCGCCGGGGAAGTCAATGATCATTTCCATTGGTAATTGTTATCTCCTGTCTGGGTTATCGTTTTTTAGATGAGGATGGCCCTGAAAAGTTGCAGATTGTGTTGCAATTTGGTACTCATGATATATTTTCTTTATGCATATCACTCTCCTCACCTACGGCTCACGCGGCGATGTGCAGCCTTTCCTGGCACTGGCTATCGGGTTGCAAAAAGCCGGGCACACGGTCAAATTGGCCGCGCCGGGGCGGTTCGACGGGTTCGTTTCCGGGCACGGTATCCCGTTTGTGGGGCTGGCCGGTGACCCGGCCGAGATCAGCCTGCGTTTCAACGCCGCCGGGACGAATGCGGCGCGGGTGATACAGTCCATCCGGGATTATGTCTATGACATCGCCCCGCAGGTGACCCGCCAGGCTCGCGCCGCTCTGAGTGGGGCCGACCTGGTCGTCCACTCGTTCCTGTTCACCACCGGGGCGCACACCTTTGCCCGCGAGATGGGCATCCCGGATGTTTCCGTACAGACTTTCCCGATGTTCGCGCCGACCCGGGAATTTCCCAACGTAGCCATGACGCAGGTCCCGCCGGGGCCGTTGAGTTATTTCAGTCATTGGCTGGCGACGCAGGTTTTTTGGTATGGCGGCAATACGGGGACACCGCGCTTCAGCAGGCAATTCCCGCAAGATTTCCCGAAGAAACTTTACTGGCCTTTCAAAAAGGTGGACGAGCGCCCGCTGACCCCGCTGGTGATCGCCGTCAGCCCGAGCGTGATCCCCCGCCCCCGCGACTGGACCTCGGCCCACATCCACCTGCCCGGTTATTTCTTCCTCGACGAGCCGAATTACGCTCCCCCGCCCGAATTGGCGGATTTCCTGGCGGCGGGCGACCCGCCGGTCTGCGTCAGCTTTGGGAGCATGGTCAACGAAAAGGGGGAGCAGATCGGCCAATCGGTGCTGGCGGCGCTGCGGACGAATGGCCTGCGCGGCGTTATCCTGACGGGTTGGGGCGGCTGGGAAAAGGACTCGACCACGGATGACGTGCTTTATCTCGAATCCGCACCGCATAGCTGGCTGCTGCCGCGCTGCTGCGCCTTCGTCCATCATGGCGGGGCGGGGACGACGGCCGCCGGTCTGCGGGCTGGGATTCCCAATATCGTCGTGCCCTTTGCCGGGGACCAGCCGTTCTGGGGGCAGCGGGTGGCGGCCCTGGGCGCGGGACCCTCGCCGATCCCGGTCAAACGCTTGAGCGCCGAAACGCTGGGGACGGCACTCGGCCAAATTAAACAGGCAACGTCCCCGAAGGGGGAGCAGGCCTACCGTCTACGCGCCGCTGCGCTGGGGGAAAAGATCCGGGGCGAGGACGGGATCGGCGCGGCCATCCGAATCATCGAGCGAGGGTGCGTCGCACCTTCCTGAACGGGTATTTTCAAGCGAAGACGACACCCGTTAAATGGATTTGGCCTGAAAGTCAGGTGCGACGCACTCGCGAGTCCGATTAGTTCACCAACCAGCATTACCCAAACCCGAAAAATGATATAACTGCATCATTCCACGGAGGTCACCATGACTAAACGCTTGCTCAATATTTTCGCCATCCTGGCGGTTTTGACCGCACTGCTTTCACCAACCCTGACGGCTCGCGCCTCGGATACACCCACGCCCGAGACCGTCGGGCTGCCCGGCACGCACCAGGACGAGTTGGGCTGTTCGGGCGAGTGGCAGCCCGGCTGCGAACAGACCTTGCTGGTTTACGATCCCGAAGACGGCATCTGGCAGGGCGAATTCGAAATCCAGCCGGACAATGACGACGACGCCAAAGGCCCGCGCTACAAGGTGGCCCTCAACGGCGGCTGGGGCGAGAATTACGGCGTCAACGCCGCCCGCGACGGGGCAGACATCCCGCTGGTGGTCACTGAGCCGACGATGGTCAAGTTCTACTACGACCACGAGACCCACTGGATCGCCGACAACTTCAACAAGCCGATCTTCGTGGCGGTTGGGGATTTCCAGCAGCAGTTGGGCTGCATCAACAACGATGACGCCGCCTGCCTGCGCTCGTGGCTGCAAGACCCGGAAGGCGACGGCGTCTACGGCTTCACCACCCGCGCCCTGGCCGCCGGGACCTACAGCGTCAGCCTGACCCAAAACGAGGACGCGGCGGACGTGGTCGCCAAGAGCCAACAATTCACAGTCGAAAAAGACAAGGATGAAATCTACATTGGATACGACATCGCGAGCCAGAAAATGACCATCAGCACCACCGGCGCACCGGTCGGCAACATCACCAAATTGGAAGCCCAATGGGTCAGCAAAGACACGATCCTGTGGGTTGTGCCAGCCTTCCGGCATTACAAATATTCACTTTTCTATTCACCGGACGCGACCCTGGAGCTGACCCCGGAAGGCATCGCCAACGGGACGGAAATCCCGCTCGAATTCGTCTCTGAGAAACCGGATGTGGACCTGCTGCGCAAATACCCCTACCTGCGCGATTCCGCCGTCTTGCGCGTGACCGAGACCGACCCGGCCAAACTGGGCGAAATCCTGCGCGGACAGGTGGCGGTGATGGCCTTCGACGCCAGCGGCGCGCCGGTGGACGCGGCCGGCTTGCAGATCCCCGGCGTGCTGGATGACCTGTACGAATACACCGGCCCGCTCGGCGTGACTTTCGACGGCGACATCCCCACCCTGCGTGTCTGGGCCCCGACCGCCGCCTCGGTCGAAATCCACCTGTTCGACAGCGCCAAAGCCTCCTACGCCAATAAATCCCCAATGGAATTCGATCCCGCCACCGGGGTGTGGAGCTTGACGGGATCAGCCGACTGGAAGGATAAATTCTATTTGTACGCGGTCCGGGTCTACGTCCCGGAGACGGGGGCGATGGAGACTAACATCGTCACCGACCCCTACTCGTTCAGCCTGTCCACCAACAGCCAGCGCAGCCAGATCGTTGACCTGAACGACCCGGCCCTCGCACCCTCAGGCTGGGAGGCGGTCGCAAAGCCCGCCCTGGCCGCGCCCGAAGACAGCGTCATCTACGAATTGCACGTGCGCGACTTCAGCGCCTCAGACCAGACCGTGCCGGATGGCTATCGCGGCACGTACATGGCCTTCGTCATCAAAGAATCCAACGGGATGAAGCACCTGGCCGGGCTGGCCGAAGCCGGGCTGACCCACATCCACCTGCTGCCGGTCTTCGACATCGCCAGCGTCAACGAGGACAAGTCCACCTGGCAGTTCGTGGACGAGGCCGCCCTGGCCGCCATGCCGCCCGATTCCGACGGGCAGGTCAACGCCGTCTCGGCCATCAACGGCTCCGACCCGTTCAACTGGGGCTACGACCCGCTCCACTACACCGTCCCGGACGGGGCCTACACCACCGACCCCGACGGCTCGACCCGCATCCTCGAATTCCGCAGCATGGTCCAGGCGCTCAACGAGACCGGCCTGCGGGTGGTCATGGACGTGGTCTACAACCACACCAACGCCAGCGGCCAGAGCGCAAATTCCGTGCTCGACCGGGTCGTGCCGGGCTACTACCACCGCCTGAGCATCGGCGGCGCGGTCGAAAAGTCCACCTGCTGCCAGAACACCGCCAGCGAAAACGAGATGATGCGCAAGCTGATGGTCGATTCGGTCGTCACCTGGGCTAAAGCCTATAAGGTGGACGGCTTCCGCTTCGACCTGATGGGCCACCACATGCTGGCCGATATGCAGGCCGTGCGCGCCGCCCTCGACGAATTGACCCTCGAAAAAGACGGCGTGGACGGCAAGTCCATCTACGTTTACGGCGAAGGCTGGGACTTCGGCGAGGTCGCCAACAACGCCCGCGGCAAGAACGCCAGCCAGCAAAACATCGCCGGCACCGGCATCGGCGTCTTCAACGACCGCCTGCGCGACGCGGTGCGCGGCGGCAATCCCTTCGACGACCCGCGCCTGCAAGGCTTCGCCACCGGCCTGCTGCTCACCCCCAACGCCAGCGAAGGCCGCTCGCTCGAAGACCAACAGATCCTGCTCAACAACTATACCGACTGGATCCGCCTCGGCCTGGCGGGCAACCTGGCAGGCTACCAGATCACCCGCGCCGACGGAACGACCGTCCCCGGGCGGCTGGTCGGTTACAACAGCGCCCCGGCCGGGTACACCGCCGACCCGCAGGAAAACATCATCTACGTCTCGGCCCACGACAACGAAACCATCTTCGACGCGGTCCAACTCAAGGCTCCCGCCGAGGCCACATTGGCCGACCGCATCCGTATGAACAACCTGGCCCTCAGCGTGGTCATGTTCAGCCAGGGCGTGCCTTTCTTCCACGCCGGCGACGACCTCCTGCGCTCCAAGTCGCTCGACCGCAACTCGTACAACTCCGGCGATTGGTTCAATAAGCTGGATTGGACTTACGACTCCAACAACTGGGGCGTGGGACTGCCCTCCGAGGGCCGCGACCGCTGGGACATTTTCCGCCCGCTGCTCGCGGACCCGGGGCTTGCTCCCGCCAAATCCGACATCACCTTTGCCTCGGCTGTGTTCCGGGAATACCTGCAAATCCGCAAAAGCTCCCCGCTCTTCCGCCTGCAAACCGGCCAGCAGGTGAACGATATGGTCTCGTTCATCAACACCGGTCCCGGCCTGACCCCCGGCCTGATCATCATGCGCCTGACCGACACAGCGGACCTCGACCCGGCCTACAACGAAATCCTGGTCTTCTTCAACGCCAACCCCGAATGGGAAGCCTTCGGCGACCCGTCCCTGGCCGGGAAAGATTACGCCCTGCACCCGGTCCAGCAGAACTCCGCCGATGACCTGGTGCGCAACGCGGCCTACAACCCCGCCGACGGCAGCTTCAATATTCCACCGCGTACCACGGCTGTCTTCGTCTCCGGCCCCGGCGCGGCCCCCGCCCCGACCGAAACCGAAGCCCCGCCTGCCACCGAAGAACCTCCCGCCCCCGACGACGGTCCTACCGGCGCACCGACCGCCGCCCTGGTCACGCTCGTGATCGTGGTCATCGGCGCGCTGATCGCCTTCTTCACCCGCAAACGCAAGACGGCCTGATCCACCGCGCCGGCAGCCTCACCGATTTGGCCGACCCTCTTTCGAGTGGGTCGGCCAAACGTTTGGATCAAAACCCATGACCAGGGTAGGGGGCAAAAAACCCGTAAACAGGATAAATATGGTCGAATTTCTAATCATTTTTTAATGTGCGTTTTGGCGTTTCAGTGTATATTAAAGCCAACGACACCTGCCCTCCCTTTTACTGGTATTTGGTGTCAACCACCGACAACAGGTTTTGCATGCCCCCCCCATGCACGGCCAACGGTGGTGTCCCTCCCCCAAGATTGCCAGACGTGACCCCAACACGCCTGGCAATCGTCTTTAACGGACCGTATAACTGTATAATGGGGACATGACCACCCTGCGCTCGACCGTTCTCTCACCCGGACATCTTTATCCCGGCCACCCGGAGGAACCCCGGCGGTTCACCCTCCTGGACCGGATACCTGCTCCCGCGACCGAAGCGTTGGAGGCCGCCCCGGCCGCCCTCGACGAGATCGCCCTGGTGCATGATCCCGCCATGATCGAGGAAGTGCGCCTGGCAAGCCAGACCGGCCCGGCGATCATTGACTACGCCCCCACTTACGTGACGCCCACCTCCTTCGAGGATGCCCTGCTGGCCGCCGGCGCAACCCTGGCCCTGACCCGAGCCGTCGTGCGCGGGGAGGCGGAAAATGCCTTCGCCCTGGTGCGTCCGCCCGGCCACCACGCCGAACCGGAACGGGCGATGGGCTTCTGCCTGTTCAACAACGTCGCCGTCGCGGCCCGGGCGGCGCTGGCCGAGGGCCTGGACAAAGTGATGATCGTGGATTTCGACGCCCATCACGGCAACGGGACCCAGGCGTCCTTCTGGCACGATGAACGGGTGGCTTATTTTTCGTCCCACCAGGGCAACATCTACCCCGGCACCGGCTGGATCGAGGAGACGCCCCACGCCCGCGGGCGGATCGTCAACGCCCCGCTGCCCGCTTACGCCGGGGACGCGGCCATGGCGCGCCTGCTGGACTCGGTCATCCGCCCGATGGCGAAAAAATTCTGGCCGGAGATGGTCTTCGTCTCAGCCGGGTACGACGCCCACTGGAACGACCCGCTGACCACGCTCGGATTCACGACCGACGGCTTTTTTGCCGTGTCGCAGGCGCTGGTTGGGCTGGCAAAGGAATTTTGCGAAGGGCGGATCGTCTTCGTGCTCGAAGGCGGCTACGCCCCGCACAACGTCGCCAACGGGGCCGCGGCCGCCTTCGCCGCGCTGACCGGCCAACCGTCTCGCCCGCCCCTGATCGACGGCTCCGGCCTGGGCAACGGGGACGCCAATCCCCACCCCGAGCCGGACATCGAAGCCCGCATCCGCAAGATCAGGCAGTTCCACGGGTTCGAATAAATATTTACCAGACCCTAAAGGTTTCCAAAACCTTTAGGGTCTAAATTTCGCGATAAAATCCGTCTGAATTCCCCTTCAGGAGAGAGACATGTCTCGACGAGTAGTTGGTTACAAACGTATGGAATGGACCTGCCCGAATTGCAGCAGCCGCAACCCCGGGCCGGAGAAAACCTGCGTAAACTGCGGCGCGCCCCAGCCGGAAAACGTCCAGTTCACGCTATCGGAAGATGCGGCCTTCGTCAAGGACGAGGGCGAGATCAGGGCTGCCGCATCTGGCCCGGACATCCACTGCGCTTACTGCGGGACGCGCAACCCGGCCACGGCCGCCACCTGTAAGCAATGCGGCGCAGATTTGAAAGAAGGCAAGGCCCGCGCATCGGGGCAGGAGGTGAAAGCCCAGGCCGCCCGGAAAGCCGTCAAATGCCCGAACTGCGGGACGGAGAACACCTCCGGCGAGACGATGTGTAAACAGTGCGGCGCGGCGCTGCCGGGGGCGGAGCCGGTCAGCTTTGCGGCCCCGGTGAGCGCGTCCATAACGGGAGCAGGCCCAACGTCCCAGCCCCGCAAAAAGGTCAACAAATGGCTGATCGGCGGGATCGTCGGGGGCGTATTGACCCTTTGCGTCGCCGTCTTCCTGCTTTTCGTCATCCCAACCTCGGCCCTGACCGGGACGGTGACGGACGTGTACTGGCAGACCTCGGTCTCGGTGCAGGAGATCCAGCCGGTCAATTACTCGAACGAGCGCGGCAGCCCGCCCTCCGACGCGTACAACGTCTCGTGCCACGACGAGACCGAGACCATCTGCGAACAAAAGCAGGTGGACAGGGGCAACGGCTACGTGGAGGTGGTGGAGGAGTGCTACGACCAGACCGACACCTATTGCAGCTACACCGTGGACGAGTGGAAGACGATCGAAACGTTCACCGAGGTGGGCAACGATTTCTCCCCGTATTACGCCAGCCCGAACCTGGGCAGCGACCAGCGCCTGGGCGACGAGCAAATGGACTTCACCGTGACCTTTGACAGCGAGAAGGGCCGGATCGCTTACGCGCCCGACACGCTGGACGAGTTCCGGCAGTTCCAGATCGGCAGCCAGTGGACGTTGAGACTTAACGCTCTGGGAGGCGTGGTAGGGGTGGAACCGTAGCGGGGGGTGTCAATCGCTGATCGCCCGGACGTAGCGCCCGGCGGAGAACTTGACCGCCGCTTTGGCGTCGGCGGCAACGATGGTGTCCCACCAGCCGCCGTAGATGCGGTCGAAGTCGAACGGTTCGACCATGCGGAGGATGCGCTCGACGGCGCGGGCGTTGAGCGGGATCATGTTGGGATAGCTGTACATGAAGCTGACGTAGCGCCGGTCCTGAGCCACCTGAATGGTATCGCCTGCCAGCAGCGCGCCGCGGCCGTCCGCGCCCTGTGGCCAGTGCAGGACGGTCGAGCCGGGGAAATGCCCGCCGCAACAGACCAGGGTTAGCCCGCCGGGCAGGGATCGGGTATCGCCCTCCCAGAAAACGTAAGCCGGATCGGGGCGCATGACCCACTCGCGGTTGGCGGCGTGCCAGTAGATCGGGGCGTGATCGAAAGCCTGGCTCCACTCGACCAGCGACCCGGCCAGGTGCGGATGCGAGACGGCGATGGCGCTGACCCCGCCCAGGCCGCGCACGGCTTCGACGGTAGCCTCGTCGAGCAGGCTGGTGCAATCCCACAGGATATTACCTTCGGGCGTTTGCACCAGCAGGGCGCGCTGGCCGATGGCAAAGCCCGGCGTGGTTCCAATGCCGGTCAGGCTGGGGGCGACGGTCTCGATGCGATTGGTGTAATCCCGCTGCATCTCGGACAGGGTGGTCCAGCGTTGGCCGTTTTTACCGATGTACTGGCGGTCGTCTTCACAGATGGGACAACGATCGGGTGGCGTCTCGCTTTCCCCATGCTGCGCACCGCAGGTGATACAGATAAAGTTTGTCATAGGTTGCTCCGGTAAAGGGGTACGGATAAAATTTCAGCCCGCTCATGGCTGGGCTGGTCCGAGTGTATCATGCCTGCCGACAAGGCGGACGTCGAGTTTTGGGGAAATTCCCGCAGCGCTGGCTGGCCGTTCATGGAGAGGAACCAGGAAACGATAAAACCTAAGTTAGGATTCGCAAAAGCTAACTTAGGTTTCGCAAAAGGTAAGTTAGCTTTTGGGAGGCGGCGCTTCTCCCGGCTTATGCGTGGCCTTAAGTCCTGATTCCTGACCGTTCGATACCTCCTGAAAAGGCCCCGTTCCTGCCCGGTAGCGTTGGCGGATCTCGTTCAGGTTGACCAATTGGCCGTTTTCCTGCCGGAGGTACCAGTGTTCCCACCCATTGCAGGGAGCGCCGTCCATGTAATGGCTGCCCGCTTTGTGGATGCTCCCCTCGAAGCCGTCCGCCGTGCAGATCCGGGCGTCGGGTTTGATCGTCGCAAAACGGGATCTGTCTTTGGAAAAGAACAGTATTTGGCCCGCCTGCAAAAAGCCGTTCTCGACGAGGGCCGAAAATTCCACCCTCGGCGCGGACCTGCTTTTGCTCCTCACGTCGAAAGTTTGCGGCTCGAACGATTCGGGCTGAATGGCTTCGATCCTTTTTTGCGCAACTTTGATATATTTTTCTTCGCGCTCGATGCCGATCCAGTTTCGATGGAGCCGCTTCGCCACTGCGCCGGTCGTGCCGCTCCCGAAGAAGGGATCGAGCACGACGTCGCCGGGATGGCTCGAGGCAAGGATGACCCGGTAAAGCAGCGCTTCGGGCTTTTGGGTGGAGTGGGCCTTTTCGCCGTTCGCATCCCTGACGCGTTCCGCGCCGGTAGCCAGGGAGGCCAGCCACCAGTCGGAGCGCATCTGTTTTTCTTCGTTCAACCCCTTCATCGCCTGGTGGTTGAACGTGTATTTTGCGCCCCTGCCGGTGCTTGCCCAGATCAGGGTTTCGTGGGCATTGGTAAACCTCACCCCCCGGAAATTCGGCATGGGGTTCGTCTTGACCCAAACCACGTCGTTCAGAATCCAATACCCCAAATCCTGCATGGCCGAGCCGACCCGGAAAATGTTGTGGTACGAGCCGATCACCCAGATCGCGCCGGTAGGCTTCAAGACCCGCTTGCAGGCCGTGAGCCAATTGCGGGTAAATCCGTCATAGGCTTCGAAAGAGTCGAATTGGTCCCAAGAGTCATCCACCGCGTCCACCCGGGTCATGTTGGGACGGTGCAGCTCGTTTTTCAATTGCAGGTTATAAGGCGGGTCGGCGAAGATCAGATCAACGGATCTACCGGGAAGGGAGTCCAGTATCTCGACGCAATCGCCTTTTAGGATTTGATTTAGCGGTAAAGTCATAAAAAATCTCCAGTGCCCTCAATTATAGCCGAATGTGCATTGCCAGCAGTTCAATGGTCGGCCTGGAGAGGCCAAAATCCCAACTCCTTCAAATTCTGCCCTTCGGTCTTGCGTTCACTGCCGAGCAGGTCTTCCTCATCAAACGCTATGAGGTCGTGCAATAATAACTTCCGTTTTTCCCGCGAAACCGGCGGGGCTGAAGCCGCCTTCTCAGTACCTGGAAACCCTTCGGGTTGATATCCACAAGTCGGTTTTAGCCGACTTTCACGTACTGAGGCAGGACTTTAGTCCGACGGGCACGGACAGAAGCGATTCAAAATCGGGAAGTTATTTTTACACAGGTCCTATAAACCACTTGCATCTCTTTTAAAATTCGTTCGCGCAGATAAGGGCTGATGGCTTCCTCGGTCAGCAAATCCACCTTTCGACCCGGGGCTTCGCCGAGTTCACGCTCAAGGCGCACCAGAGACAGCAGGCTTTTGCGTTTCGAAAAGCGGACGATCAGGTCAATGTCGCTTTTTTTCCTTGCTTCCCCGCGGGCCATGGAACCAAAAATTCCCACCATCGAAACGTCGTTCCGGCGGCAAATATCTACCATACGAGGGATATCGAAAGGATAGGCGGTCATGGGCGCGTCAGCAGGAGAGATTCGCCGAGTTGTGTCAGTTGGGCAATGAAAGTTTCCACCGGCGGGGCGTTTATCCAGCGGATGGATTCCCAATCAGTACGTTTGACGGAGCATAGAATCCGGGCCAGGTCAGCGGGGAAGACTCCCGCCGCCTTGCTTTGAGCATCTGTGATGGCAATCTGGAGAGATAAATCCAATTGGCAGCAAAAGCCCCAGATGTCGGCCAGGTCTTTCGGTTCTTCCCGATCCAACAACGCAGTGACCTTATTGGCAAGGATATTCCCGGCGCTGTCCAAACGCCCAAGGGTTGCATGGTTTCGGATTTCTCCAACCCTGGCAGGAACGTCATTGATCAATTCGATTTTCAGCAGGGTTTCATCCTGGCTGAGAGTGAGCCGGGCAAACCGTTCTTCTTTTGTCAAAACTTCGCATTCCCATTCCTGGTTCAAAGCCTGAATCAACCGTTCCACCCATAAGCCGAAGCGGTTGTCGTCGTTGACGAAATAATCCAAATCATCTGATAAACGATGTTGAAGATAACCGCGAGAAGCGGCTGTCCCGCCGGTGAGATAAAAACCCGTCTCCACCTGATTGATGACCCTGATCACACGGTCTTGAAAGGGATAGAGGATATCAAAATAAAATTCAGGGTTATTGGCCACGCAACAACTCCGGGTGATTTTCCGGCAGCCATTGGACGAGGAAATCAAAACCGCGCACGCGGCTCTTCGAGCGGATGCGTCCACGCCAGCGCGGCCAGTTTTCGACCAGCCGCTTGAAACCGATCAGGCGGATGATTTCCTCGTAGGATGCATATTCGAGCAGGCGACGCGCCGCCCAGTCCTGGTCCAGCCGTCCCACGGTGCGGCGGCCTTCCAGGATTTCACGGAACTGGTCCGGGGTCAGGTCATAGTCCCAGAGGTAAGGCAGTCGTTCTGGCGCATCCATAATTGGATTATACAACCTTAAAACCCCAACTCCTTCAAATTCTGCGCCTCGGATTTGCGCCCGCCGCCGAGCAGGTCTTTCCAGAATTTATCGTCATAACGCCGTGAGCGGACCGGCAGCGGCATCGGCACGCCCCAGCCGAGCAGCAGGACCTCCTCTTTCGGCTGGAGACGCGCCAGCATCCCGCGCAAGGCTTCCCGTCCCGCGAGACCCGAGAGCACGGCATGGATGTCGTCCTCGTCGCCGAGCCAGCCGGAGATGCGCGTCCCCAGCTGGGACATGACCTCGTCGTAAATCTGCGAGGGGCGCTGGTCCACGATCAGCAGGGTCACGTAGTATTTGCGCAGTTCGCGGGCGATGGTGCTGAAGGTGGTCTGGGCGGCCATCTCGCGGTTGAGCAGTTTGTGGGCCTCCTCGATCACGATGATCAGGTGGCGCGGTTCATTGCCGCCGTGGGTGCGGAAGTCGTTGGTGCGCTTCTCCCAGGCGTCGCGGATCTTGCGGGTCAGCAGGTTGGAGACGAACAGATAGTCCAGGTCGGATTCGAACTCGCCGAATGACAGGATGACGTGCTTGCCCGCTTCGAGCGACTTGATGACCTCGCCCACGCTGTCGGAGGCCGGGTTCTCGACGATGTAGGGCTTGTTGAACAGGCGTCCGAGCTTGGAATGTAGTGCCTCGGCGGCCATCACGTTGACGCCGTTTTCCAGCGCCCAGGCCGCCACGCTGTTGGGGTCCGGCACTTTCTTGACCCTGCCGGTGCGCTCGTCCTCGATTTCGACCGTCGCCCCGTTGAGCATCCCGCGGAAACGCTGGAACCAGTTGGCGGCTCCGAGCGAGTTGATCAGGGCATCGAGCACGGTGGGGGTGGTCTCTTTCAGGTTGAGTTCGCGGCTGAGCATTTCGACATCCGCCGGGCGGACGTCACGCATGGCGACTTCCAGGTTGAAATCGGGCGTGTTGCCGCGGATGGCCGCTCCCGCCCCGACGCCGACGACCTGCACCCGGCTCCCGAACTTTTTCAGGCCGATGACGCGCATCCCCGAATCGGAGGCGGTGTCGTCGAAGCCGTACTCGTTGTGCATGTCGAGCACCAGCACGGAGGCCTTGTTGTAGTGGATCAGCCCGGCCAGCACCAGGCGGGTCAGGAAGGATTTGCCCGTGCCGGTCGCCCCGAAGACGCCCGACGAGCGCTGGACGAACTTTTCGAGATTGATGCAGACCGGATGGTCCTGTTCGCGGGTGGCGCCGATGACGAAGTTGCCGCGTTCGGCCGGGTCGCCGAAGATCTCGGCGATGTCGCCCTCCGAGGCCAGGTAAACCTCGGCGTGGTGCGGCGGGACGTTCTTGACCGGGATCGGGCGCGGGCGGTCCTTCAGCCCGGCGTCTATGGCGGATATCCACTGGCGGTAGTCGGGCGAGGTCTCGTCCGGGCCGATTTCGAGCATCAGGTTGGGCAGGACTTCGAGGTTGGCGTAGAGGGTTTGCCCGTGCAAGGCTTTGGCCAGCGACGCGGGCAGGCGGGTCTCGCTCTGCTCGTCCGCGAAGCGCGGATCGGTCGCCCCGAGCTGGATGTCGGTCACGATGCCGTAATACTGCCACAGTCCGCTGCGGAGGACGACGAACGCGCCTTCCTGGATGTCCTGGGATGAAACCGTCAGCCGGACGCGGAAATTTTCTTTCAGTCCGCCGCCGACGAGATAGCCGATTTGGGTTCTAGTTTCCATGAATACCTCTTTTTAAACACGAAGGAGCACAAAGGGGACGAAGGTCGGTGTGTATCGGGTATGGAGTCTTTGATTCTCTTTGTGGCAGGATGAGCTTACTGGCAAAACCTCTTTCGAAACACGAAGGAGCACAAAGGGGACGAAGGTCGGTGTGTATCGGGTATGGAGTCTTTGATTCTCTTTGTGGCAGGATGAGCTTACTGGCAAAACCTCTTTCGAAACACGAAGGAGCACAAAGGGGACGAAGGTCGGTGTGTGTTGGAGATGGAGTTTTTGATTCTCTTTGTGGCAGGATGAGTTTGTCGGCAAAACCTCTTTCGAAACACGAAGGAGCACAAAGGGGACGAAGGTCGGTGTGTGTCGGGGATGGAGTCTTTGATTCACGTTGTGCTTCGATAAATTAGACGACGATCCGTTGAATGCCGTCCTTGAGATGGCGGACGTTGAAGTTGATGAGATAGCCCAAACGGAGTCCACTCAAGCGGAGGTAGGTGATCATTTGAGTTTCAAAAATCGGATGCATGGTTTCGACTGCTTTGAATTCAACGATGACGCATTTCGCAACCAGCATGTCAAGCCGATACGCGGATTCAATTTTCAGTCCGTCAAACATAATCGGCAATTTGACCTCCGCTTCGACGAGCGTACCGCCCTTTTCGATCACATGCTTCACAGCGGTTTGATAAGCCGATTCGAGCAACCCTGGACCGAGCGTACTATGAACCTTGTATGCCGCATCCAATACAATCTTTCCAATCATCTCCACTTCATGATCAACAGGGAGATATATCTTCTTCGTTGGGATCGTCATTTCACATCTCTCCTTTCGCTTTATTCAACCTCAACCGCAATTGGAACAAAGACTCTCCAAACATCGCTCAACCAACCTTAGCCGCCTTTGTGACCCTTCGTGTTTAAGCCTTTGCCTTTTCGATGGACAAAACCTGATCGAAACGAGGACTCGCCAAACATCGCTCAACCAACCTTAGTCGCCTGCGTGACCCTTCGTGTTTAAGCCTTTGCCTTTTCAATGGACAAAACCTGATCGAAACGAAGACTCGCCAAACATCGCTCAACCAACCCTGGTCGCCTTTGTGACCCTTCGTGTTTAAGCCTTTGCCTTTTCGATGGACAAAACCTGATCGAAACGAAGACTCGCCAAACATCGCTCAACCAACCTTAGCCGCCTTCGTGACCCTTCGTGTTTAAGCCTTTGCCTTTTCAATGGACAAAACCTGATCGAAACGAAGACTCGCCAAACATCGCTCAACCAACCTTAGCCGCCTTCGTGACCCTTCGTGTTTAAAGATCTTAAACTACCTCGCCCAAAGCGCCGAGGACGCTCATCAAGGTCGGGTAATCATCCCGCAGCAGGGTGATCAACTCCTTGGTCGCGTCTTCCTTCCAGGCATCGCCCAAATTCCCGTGCGCCGACCCGGCCTGCTGGATGTGGGCCGCCAGCACCTCGCCGACCGGGATGTCCTGCGCCCGAAGGATGTGGCGGAAATACCCGAACCGCCCGGCGGAGGTGAAGCGGGCCAGGTCCTGGTCGTCGCACAGGTAGATCAGGTCCAGGCTGAGGGGCGGACGCGGCGGCAGAAGATGGAAGATGCGCCCGTCCTGTTCGTAGCCGACCGACAGCACCGACATCTCGACCGGGACGATGCGCCGCTCGCGGTTATCGCGCATCACCTCGTCGGTAACGTTATCTGCCGTTACCAGTTGGCGCACCAGCCCGTCGTCGTCAATGTGGATGTCGTGGATCAGGCCGTAGACCTGGTAACTGTCTCCCAGCGGGGCGCGCACCAAAGCGCCGAAGGCGGGCGCGTCCAGTTGGGAGACGCGGCAGCCGGCGATGAAGCCGGTCGTCCCGGCACGCAGCAGTCGTCCGATTTCGAGGGTTGTCATAAAACCTCCTCACTCATGGGTTCAGTTTCGGTTCCAACAGGCCCAACAATTTCTTTTTGTCCATGGGATGGTAGCTCAACAATTCGCCGTTGTAGAACAATCCCATCACCCCATAAACACATGGGGAATTCTGCGCTTCCGCGGCTGTTTCCAACTGCACGATATTGACCGGGATGCCCAGTTCCTTACCGAGTTGCCGGATACCTTCATCCATGACGTAAACATAAGGGCATTGGGCGCTTTTGATGAAGGTCAGGCCGTGGCTGAATTTATCCACATTCTGCCAGGTCTGGTTGAAACGCGGCAAGGGCGCGTCGGCGGAATTGCGCCTGACCAGCAGGTCGAATGACGGCGGGACATGGTCCACCGCCTCGAACCCGTTCTTGATGAAAATCTTCGGCGTGGGCAGCCAGTGTGTCTTGCTGACAACGACCGCCACACCGTGATACCCACGCCCATCCTCGAGGCAGGCTTCGAGCAGCTTCCTGCCGTAGCCATGGCCTCTATTCTGCCCGATGACCCAAAAACAATGGATGAACAGGTAGCCTGCCGCGTCCACGCCGCGCCAGGCATACTCGCCGGGAAGGTATTCGATGAAGCCCGCATTGTGCCCATTGACCCGGCAGAGCTTGTAGCGCAAGCCTTCAGCCAGGCGCGCGTGCATCCATTCATTTTTCCTGGCATGGCCTTCGAGGTAGCGGCCCGACAACCCGCAGAAAGCGCGGTAGTCATGGAAGTTTTCTTCCGTCAGCGTGACAATTTCTTCTTTCATCCTTTGTACGCCGTCCTTCCTCCCCTGTCTTTTGCCGATTGTTTACTCGAACCTTCGTCAACCTCTTCGTCCTGGCGGCGGAGTTCCTGCATCAGCATCTGCTCGACCTGGAACTTCTCCTCCTGCTTCACGACCGCCACCTCGTGGGCGCGGTGCAGCAGGTACGGATACGGCTTGCTGCCCATCATCCGGCACTGGTCCACCAGCACGGCGTGGAGCAGGTTCAGCTTCCCGGCATCTTCGGCCACCCAGCGCGGGATTTCGACCCGCACCGGCCAGGGATGCCCGTCGGTGCCGGCGTTTAGATAGAAAAAATGCAGCGAAAGCTCGCCCCGGTAATCCTTCTCGGATTTCGACTGGATCCTGAAAACCGCCGAGCGTTCCCCCGGCCCGAGCATGGGGCGGGTCTTTTCGCCGTAGAGCCAGCGGTCGCTGACGCCGCGCAGGGGATGGTATTCGCGCAAACTGTGGGACAAATTGCCAATTTGTCCCACTTCGCGGTTGGCTTCAACCAGCTCCAGCAGGCGGACGACCAGGTCGGCGGAGGGCTTGTCCACGTAACCGGCGTTGATCACACCCATCTCCTGCAAACGGGACAAGACCGATTTGTAGACTTGCAAGGATTCGCTGTAAGACTCCGCTTCTTCGCCGTCTCTTGCGCCCCACAGCTCGATTGGCCCGTCGGTAAACGTCACCACCGGACCCGGAGCCTGGGCGGCCAGTTCCTCGAGGGCGGCCCGCTCGCGCAGGTCGCGCTTGAGAGCGACCATCCCGTCGGTCATGGTGCCGAAGCGGGTCTCGAGTTCGTCGCCATAGAGCAGTTCGCTCTCGGTGAAAATGTCAGGGGAGGCGCCGGAGTTCAGCCGCAGGGTGATCGCCCCCACGTTGACCAGGCAAAACTGGACCGCGGCGTGCCGGTCGGGGTTGATCTGGGAGCCGTCGGCGGCGATGAGGGTCGCGTCCATAACGGGAGCCGGCGCGGGGAGGTGCGCATCGAGCGGCTCATTCAACGGGACCGCGCAGCGGATGCCCGGATCGGCCTCTTTGGCGCGTTCCACGACCAGGCGTAAATAGTCCAGATCTTTGGCGTTTTCTTCGAGCAGGTGGCGGGCGTGGACGCGCAGGGCTTCGATCCGCTCCCGGCGTTCTTTCGCCCTGGAGCCAATTTCCCTGATCTTTGTAAAAACTTGTTGAAAATCAACCGGCATGGCTTTTCCTTAGAACATTTGTTGCAAATTGTAAAGGCAAACAGGTGAAAAGACAAGAGAAGCCATACTGGTGAAGGAGCTTGCCCAAAGCCAGGAACTCTTTTCAGGAGGTTTGCGTCATACGGGTGTTTCAAAGACACCTCAAAGGAGATAAAATGCGTACCAAATCTTTACTTGTCACACTGGTGCTGGTTACGGCCATCGCCCTGAGCGCCTGCGGGCCTTCATCGGTTTCTTATAACGGCGCGCCCCCGGCCCGGACGCTGAACGTCAACGGCGTGGGCGAGGTCAGCCTGACGCCAGACATCGCTTACATTTACATTGGCGTCCACACCGAGGCCGCTACCGCCGACGAAGCCGTGCGGGACAACAACACCCAGACCACCACCGTCATCGAGGCCCTCAAGGATGCCGGGATTGATCCCAAAGACATCCGCACCAGTAATTTTTCCATCTGGCCGATGGACAAGTACGACCCGCTGACCGGGACGCCGACCGGCGAGAAGAGCTACTCGGTGGACAACACCGTTTACGTGACCGTGCGTGACCTGGCCGAGCTGGGCGCCATTCTCGACGACGTGATCGCCGCCGGGGCCAACACCGTCAACAGCATCCAGTTCGACGTGGCCGACAAGACCGAGGCGCTCAAACAGGCTCGCGAAGCGGCCGTCCAGAATGCCCGCCAACAGGCCGAAGAACTGGCCGGTTACGCCGGGGTGGACCTGGGCGAGATCCAGAACATCTCTTTCTACGACAGTTTCCCCTCGCCGCTTCTCGATGCTTACGGCAAGGGCGGCGGCGGTGTGGCAGCCGAAGCGGCCGTCCCGATCCAGCCGGGCGAGATGACCCTGCAAGTTACGGTCAACATCACCTACGAGATCAAATAGCCATATTTCCTCCCTCAGGGCCATCCCCCGTCCGCAAGGATGGGGGATGTGCTTTAAACATTTATAATCAGCCCATCCCAAACAGGAGGCAAGACATGTTGAAAGTTGGATATATCGGATTGGGGCTGATGGGCAAATCCATGGCTCGCAATATCCTCAAGGCCGGGTTCCCGCTGGTCGTCCACAACCGCAGCCGGGACGCGGTGGGCGAACTGGCCGCCGAGGGCGCGGTCGCAGCGGGGTCGCCCGCGGAGGTCGCCGCGCAAGTGGACGTGGTCTTCACCAACCTGCCCGATTCGCCGGACGTGGAACTGGTCGCGCTGGGGCCGGGCGGGATCATCGAAGGCGCGCACGCCGGCCTGGTCTTCGTGGACAACTCCACGATCAAACCCGGGACCTCGCGCCTGGTCGCCGCCAAACTGGCCGGACGCGGCGTCCTCAGCCTCGACGCGCCCGTCTCCGGCGGCGACATCGGCGCGAAGAACGGCACGCTGACCATCATGGTCGGCGGCCCTGCCGAAGCGCTGGAGAAGGCCATGCCGGTGCTGCAAGCCATGGGCAAGAGCATCACCCTGGTCGGCGAGAGCGGCGCGGGACAGATCGCCAAAGCCTGCAACCAGATCATGGTCGCGGCCCAGATGGTCGCCATGGGCGAACTGCTCATCTTCGCCAAAAAGACCGGGGCCGACCCGCAGAAGGTGATCCAGGCCATCAAGGGCGGCGCGGCCCAGTGCTGGACGCTGGACGTCAAGCCGCCGCGCCTGTTCGAGGGCAACCGCGCCCCCGGCTTCAAGGCCTACATGATGGAAAAAGACCTGGGCATCATCCTCGAGACCGCCCGCCAGTACGGCGTCCCGGTCCCCTCGGCCGCGGTGGACGCCCAACTCTTCAACGCCATGCTCGAAATGGGCATGGGCGAACTGGACAATTCGGCGGTGCTGGGGGTGATCGAAAAGCTGGCGGGGGTGAATCTTCTCGATTAAGTGATTTACCAATTACGCCATGTAATTCGGTAATTAGTAATTGGAGATTTTATGCTCAAACGTTCCTGGCCTTCGATCCGCGACTACCTGCTGATCCTGACCGGCGCGCTCTTCCAGGCCGTCGGCATCCGCCTGTTCCTCATCCCGGCCAACCTGGCTTCGGGCGGGGTGAGCGGCATTTCGCAGCTGATCAACGAATATACCGGCTGGCCGATCGGCCTGATGGTCTTCCTCGGCAACATCCCGCTTTTCCTGCTCGGCTGGCGCTTCCTGGGCGGGCGGCGCTTTGCCCTGCGGACCGCGGTGGCGGTGGTCACGTACTCTTTCTTCGTGGATTTCCTGGCCCTGTTCATCCCCGCCGAAGGCCTGACGGACGATATCCTGCTCAATTCGCTCTACGGCGCGGTCGTCAGCGGGATCGGCTACGGGCTGGTCTACCGCGGCCAGGGCACCTCCGGCGGCTCGGACGTGCTGGCCCGCATCCTGAACCACTGGCGCGGGGTCCCGATGACGCAGAGTTACATGCTGGTCGATTCGGCGGTCATCCTCGGCGCGGGGGTGGTCTTCGGCTGGAAGGAAGCCCTCTACGCCCTGATCGCCCTCTACGTCAGCGGCCTGACCGCCGAGACGACGCTGGAGGGCGCGGGAACCGTCCGCACGGCGCTGATCATCACCCGCGAACCGGAAGCCGTCGCCCAAAAAATACTTGAAGAAATGGAACGCGGCGTGACGTTAATCCCCGGCACGGGGGCTTACACCGGAGCGGCGCGCACCGTCCTGTACTGCGTGGTGACCCGGGCCGAGATCGTGGTGCTCAAGACCATCGTCCACGCCGCCGACCCGCAGGCCTTCATGGTCATCGGCCAGGCGCACGAAGCCCTGGGCGAGGGCTTCAAACCGCTCAAAAAGGCATAACCCCACACCGGGGACTTTACGGCTTCACGTCCCTGGCGCAGCGGAAGCCAATATGATATGAATTGATGATTGACGCTGGTCGAGTAGGGCGAATGCTTTTTTCGCCCGTATCGAGACCATTGCGGGGGGATTATATCGTTAAACCTTGGCCGGGTTTTCGTCATCCTCGTCCCAGCGGGAGGGGTTGGATTCGATGTAACGGTGGATACGGTCCATTTCGTCGGCGTTGCGGATGATGTGTTCGTAATAATTGCGCTGCCAGATCGGTATTCCATTCAGGGATGGGATTTTCCACAACCGTTTCGTTACCCGCGATTTGAATTGCCCGATGATCGCGCCCAATGAGGCAGGTTTTGGCCCGTTGGGTTGTAGGGGCGACCCGTCATTGTCATCAGAATTGATGGCAGGCAAAGACACATTGATAACAGATGCGTCGGTCAGTCCCAGACGGGTCGCCCCTACGGTTTGATGAAAATTCAAAACTCCATGCAAATGATTCGGCATGATCATGTGTGCCCCCAATTCAAGGTAGCGGAACCGTCTGGACAGTTCAAGCCATTCCCACTGGACAATTTTCCCAAAATCGTTCAATCGCATTTCCCCATCTACCACGTCGCCAAACAAACATTCACGTTGAAAGGTCACAATGGTGACAAAATACGAGCCTGCCTGGGCATAATCGTACCCCTTCAAACGAATAGAGCGCCTGTGGTGAATTTTTGGGTTGAATTTCATGTTTTGGCCTGTAATGGACAGTAGGGGCGACCCGTCATGTGCTGGAAATCATCCTGTTACGCCAGGGCTTCGGGCAGAAAAGCATCTGGATAAGCCCGAGCGGGTCGCCCCTACATGTTTTTTTCGCCCGCCTTCGGCGGTAGTAAGAAAAACCAAACCCGCTTCAGAAAATCAGTATTTCAGAACCCAGCATTCCAGAACTAGGGTGAGCGGGCACAACGAAAACCGATGTAGCCGTCGATGCTGTAGGGGGAGTACCTGTTACGGTTGGACGCACGCAGGTAGCCTTCGTAGTCGTACCACGAGCCGCCACGCAGCACTCGACCTTGCCCAGAATCAGGCCCCAAAGGGTTGGATGAGGGCGAATTCTGGTAGTACGTTTCGGAATACCAGTCGGCTACCCACTCCCAGACGTTGCCGGCCATATCGTACAGGCCAAACGGGCTTGTACCACTTTCATAACTGCCCACTTCGGTGGTATCACCTTCACAATAATTGGCTTTGCTGCAATCAATCCCTTCGACCCAGGGATAAGTGCGCTCATCCGTACCTCGCGCCGCTTTTTCCCACTCGGCTTCGGTGGGCAGTCGAGTGCCGCGCCACGTTTCGCAATAGGTTTTGGCCTGATTCCAATCCACGTAAATCACAGGAAAATTGTCATACTGAGAGTCCCCATAATAACTGGAGCGGGTATAAGAGCCGGTATTGTTTGGAGCGCTGCACACACCTGCATCCACGCAAGCTTTGTAGAGCGCGTTGGTGACTTCGTATTTGTCCATGTAAAAGGCATCCAGGTCGACCTGATGGGGAGGCTTTTCATCGTCATAAGCAGTGCTGCCCATCGTAAACGTCCCGGCGGGCACCAGGCGCATGGTCACGCCTTTGGGATCCGTGATCTCATCCAATAAGGGCGTAGCCGTTGGGGTGACAAATTCGGTCGGCGTCAACGTCAGCGCAGGCGTGCGGGTAGGAAAAGCAGGGGTAAAAGTGGGCGGCGAAACTGTGAAAGTGGCGGTTGCGGTCGGGATAGGCGCAGGTTCGAACCATTTTCCAATATATGGAGAGCCAAGAATTCCAGCGATAATGGTCGCGGCTGCACCGATGATGGCAACGATGACTTCAGTTTTGATCGGTTTTCGCCCTTTTGTTTCCGGTTTTGGCTCAACCTGTGGCGCTGGCACACTTTTTTGGGGAGCAAGTTTTTCCGGCTCATTTTTCGGTTTAGGTGCGGTTTCTTTCTTCCGGCTGGCGGGGGTTTCAGGCTTTGGTTTGGGAGTGGTCCGGCGCTTGACGGCCGGTTTCTTGAATATATCGCTGATACTTCCCCTGCCAGCCCGCAATTCGGCCCCAATCCGTTCGGCGCGCACCTGCAAGGCTCGCATCAGTCTTTCGTAGCCATCCTCTTCGAATAAATCCACCCAATGATAGCGTCTCATACTCTCCGGGGCTGTGCATTCTTCCAACCTCGCCGGGATGATGAAAATCTCGCCTTCGGGCTGTTCCATCGCCGTGTCGAGGGCCAGGCGCACTTCTTTTTGGCGAAACCCCGCCTGGTTGAAGTGCTTCGACAGGCAGACGACCACCACGTCCGCTTCACGCACGGCCTTGCGGATCTCATATTCCCAGTCCTGGCCGGGGAGCAATTTTTCCTTGTCGAGCCAGGCATCCACCCCGTCCGCGCTCAAGCGGGCGTAGAGGGCGCGCACGGCGGCAACGTCGTTGTGAGCGTGGCAGAGAAAGACTCGGAGAGGGCGTTTTTCTGTGAGCATCTATTTTGAACCGCGGAGTACGCAAAGGGCGCTAAGAAAACCTTTAAATCTTCGCGGGCTTGGCGCTCTTTGCGGTTAATTTTCCCGACACTAAAATTATACAGCGAAAAACAAACGGCGCATCCATTGTCGGACGCGCCGCTGGTTGTCTACCCTGCTAGGCCCAACTCTTTCTCCAAATCTTCGAGCGGGATGGTCGCTTTTTCCTTCCCGCGTTCATCGAGATATTTCATCAGATCTTTGTTCTGACGCGCCAACTCGATTTCACGGTCGAAGTCATCCACTTCGGCGAGGATGAATTCCCTGCCATCTTCGGAACGCAGAATGACATTTTGCTTCATTGCCTGCTTGAGCAGATCATTGATGCTTTTGGAACGTTTGGTTACCAACACGGTTTTCATAGGTCGAACTCCTTGCCATTAATCATCAGCCGGCTGCCTGTTTTGTGTCCCAACGCCCTGACACTGACAGCCTGTTCCGCTTCGTCCACATCATAAAAGACCCGGAAATCGCCAATCCGCAACTCCCATTCGGCCAGTTCGTTTGGACGTAACTTCTTGCGATTGCGGGTTATGGATAAAGGTTCATGCAACAGTTGTGCCTTGATCGCTTCGAGAATCTGTTTCTGCTCATTCTTGCGAAATGAACGAAGCTCATCGCTTGCTCTCGGAGTGAATCGGACTTGAAAAGGCATGAACGTATTCCCGCCAATATTTTACTTCAAAAGCCTGAGTTGGCGCGCGGACGGGGTCGGGGTAGCAGGCCCCGGTCCCGGGACGTTTCCGCACGCAGACATGACCCAGCCGGAGAAGAGCCAAAGCAGCAGCGAGAATTTCCTACTCGACCCGCTCGTGTTCATCCGTAACCGTCGCTGGGCTGGGGCGGTTCCTCCTCAGCCCCTCCAGCGGATTCCCGCCCCGCCAGGCCGTCAGCCCGTGTAGGACCAGCCCGAACTGCGAGACCGCGGCCCAGAGCAGGAACACCGTCAGGATCAGCGCGGCCCGGTCGGCCCATCCGGGCAGGCGCTCGATCAACGCCGCCGCCTGGGCCTGCCAGCCGGTCACTTTGGCGCGGTAATCCGTCACCACCGCCAGCAGGTCGTTCAAATTTTGGCGCGTCTCGCTGAAATCCCCGCCCACCAGGTACGACAGGTCGTCCGCAAAAGTGGCGGCCTTCTTCGCCAGGTCTTCCAGGCGCAGGATTTCGCCGTCGATCGTTTCAGCCGCCCCGATCAGGTCGGCCAGCATCTTGTCGCCGGGGAGGTTGAGTTCCACGAACGGGATCTCGTTCAGCCGCGCCAGCGCCTCCCGCAGGTCTTCGAGCGCGCTTTTGGCCTGGTTGACCAGCGCCCGCGAATTTTCCATGCCGGGGATCAACTGCGTGTCGAGCGTTTCGTCGAACTCGTCGAACAGGTCCTTCGCCAGGCCCAGTTCGTCCTTCAGTTCCGCCAGCACCTGCTCCGCCGAATCGACCAGCCGCAGGGTGCGCTCGATCTCGGCCTGGGCATCTCCCAGGGCGCTCTCCGCCCGCTCAAGCTCGGTCTCGATTTCGGCCAACTGCGCCAGGGCGGTTTCCTCCAGCGGCGTCTTGTAACCCCAGGCCAGCCCGATCCCGGCCAGGCTGGCCAACAGCAAGACCCCGCACAGCCCGATCCACACCCCGGATAGAATTTTTCGCCTCATGGGAATCCTTTCGCTATCGAGGAGGGTGCGTCGCACCTTATGGGCCGGTGAATTCCCTTTAGCGGACAAAATTTCGCTCAGGATACTCCCATCGAACCAGGTGCGACGCACTGCCAGTTTGAAAATTATACGTTGAAACCGCCCTGCAAAATCGGTAGAATTATCTCATGGACAAAGACATTCTCATCCTCGGCGGCGGACCCTCGGGACTTTCGACCGCTCTCCACCTCCAGCAGCTCCACCCGGACCTCGCGACCCGTATCCTGATCCTCGAAAAGGCGCGTTATCCCCGCCTGAAACTTTGCGCCGGGGGCCTGGTCGCCGACGCGGAAGTCATCCTGGCCAGGCTCGGCCTCGACACCGCCGAAGTCCCCCACGTGGACGCGGCCGCGGCCCGTTTCGACTTCGCCGGCAAAGGACTGACCGTCAAAGTGCCGCGCCGCCACGCCCTGCGGATCATCCGCCGGGACGAGTTCGACGCCTGGTTGGCGAAAAAGGCAGAGAGCAGAGGAATAGAGATTAGAGAGCAGGTGAACGTCAAAGACGTGCGCCCGGATCCCGACGGCGTGACTGTCGTAACGGATGCAGGCATCTTTCGCGCCCAAGTCGTCGTCGGGGCGGACGGCTCGAACGGGGTAACGCGTCGCTGCGTGCTGCCGGATGCGCCGGTCTCGACGGCGCGGGTGCTGGAGGTGTTGACCCCCTCCCACCCCCACCCAGCCTCCCCCAAATACGACGAAATTCAGTCGTATTTGGGGGAGGTGCCCGCAGGGCAGAGGGGGTCGGAGGAGGCAGCCATCTTCGATTTCTTCTGCGTCTCCGAAGGCATCGCCGGTTACACCTGGGACTTCCCGACCCAGGTCAGGGGCGAGCCGATGCGCTGCTGGGGCATCTACGACACCAACCTGCTCGCCGGCGAGATGCAACGCCCGGCGCTGAAACAGCCCCTGGCCGAGGAAATGTCCCGGCACGGCTTCGAGTTGGACGGCTACGAAATCAAGGGCCATCCCATCCGCTGGTACGACCCGTCCAGCCCGCTCTCCGTCCCCCGCGTGCTGCTGGTGGGCGACGCGGCCGGGGCCGATCCGCTTTTCGGGGAGGGGATCAGCATGGCCCTGGGATACGGCAAACTGGCCGCGCAGGAAATCGGCGCAGCGTTCGGGCACGGGGATTTCTCGTTCAGCGGTTACAGGCGCAGGGTCCGGTTGAGTTCGCTGGGGCAAACGCTGCTGGCGCGGTGGGTCATCACCCAAGTCGTCTACCATTTCCACTGGCGCTGGTTCCAAATCCTGCTCTGGCGCATCCTGAAACCGGTCGTCATCGCCGGGTCGTGGGTGCTGGTGCTCAACTGGGGCCGCCGCCTGCGTTAGACGTTCACCAAACTTTTGCGGGCTGTTAACGATCGGATAATCCGGCCTTAACAGCCCTTTTTTATACTCAGGGCGGTTAAAAGGAGACCTATGGGCAAAGCCGATTTGCATATCCACACGATCTATTCCTGGGACGGGACGATGACGCCGGCCGGGGCGCTCAAGGCCGCCGCGAACGCCGGGTTGGACGTGATCGCCGTCACCGACCACGATGACCTGCGCGCCACGTTCGAGGCCCGCGACCTGGCCGGGCGCTACGGCCTCGAGGTCATCCCCGGCATCGAGATTTCCACCCGCGACGGCCACCTGCTGGCCTTGTTCATCGAGAAGATGGTCCCGGCCGGGCTTCCGCTGATCGAGACCCTGCTGCGCATCGGCGGGGAGGACGGGCTGGCCGTGGTCCCGCATCCCGAAGCGCCGCTGACTTCCAGCGTCAACCGGTCGAAAATCCAGGCTGCGCTGGCCCATTCCGAGGCGCACCCGGTCCTGGCGGGGGTGGAAGTCTGCAACGCCGGGATGCCTTACCGGTTCAGCAATGCCAACGCCAAAAGACTCGCCCAGGGCCTGCCGCTGGCGCGGGTGGGCAACAGCGACGCGCACGTCGCGTGGGGGGTGGGGATGGGTTTCAGCGAGTTCCCCGGGCGCAGCGCGGCCGACCTGCGCGCCGCGCTGATCCACCACACCACCCTGCCGCACGGCAATTCCGGCCTCGTCACGTTCAGCCCCATCCTGCACTGGAGTTGGAATTACCTGCTCCGGCGTCTGGGGTGGGTATCATCGAACCACCAGCCGCAATTGCCACTGGTCCTGGCGCGGCAGGCGGCCCGGCGCGGCAATATTTAGGTTTGGTTCGGGCTACTTACGCGGGGAATGATAATTTCGTCGAAACTGCCTCTTGACAAACGCTGAACTTAGACTATAATCTAATTAGATAATAAGCTAAGCAAGAGAGATGCCTAAGTTCGACGAGTATCGTTATCCTGAGAAGGAGGTCGCCATGTCTTGTATTTGTGTAGAGTTGGTTGCGGATGAGCGTGCGTTTTCCCGGTGCGATGCGGGCGCGCAAACTATGTCTGCGTCGCAGCGCGACCTCATCGCCGGCTATACCAGCCAATTCCTGATCGGCCTGGGCCGGATCATCACCAGCCACCCGGACGTCAAATCGCAGGTGGATGCCCGCGTGGGGAAAAACCTGATCTCGCTGGGCAGGAAACTGCACTCCCCTGCCCGGACCGGTATGTAGCCGAGGCAAAAACCTATGGCAGAACCCAACCCGACCCCCGCCCTGACCTGGGAATACGGCACGGCTTTCGAACTTTTCGTCAGCCTGCAAGTGCTTCACAACCCGGATCAATACGGGGTGCGGGCCTCCTGGGCTGCCGGGATCCGCTCACGCATCCCGGCCCCGGAGCGGAAACTGCTCGAGGAGGTCCTGCCGTTCATCTGGATCCCGCTGTGCGGCATCCGCAGCCTGAACCTGCCCTCGCCCAAAGACGCCATCAGCGTGATGTGGGCGCTCAAGCAGCTCCCCGCCGAACAGCGCATCCCCAAACTGTTGAGCCTGGACAGCGAAGACGACCCGGTTGCAAAGACCCTGCTCGGCATCACAGAAAAGCGCGCCTGGGACGAGGCCGATTTCGAGGTGCTCGCAGGCAAACTGGAACATGCCGGGAAGGAAAAACTGGGCGAAGAAAGCCTGAAAAAATTCCTCGACTGGCTGGCCAAACCCGAAGAATTCGGCGAGGCCTTCCTGTCGGCTTTGCAGGCCTATCACCAGGCATTTTTCGCGGAGGAAGAAAAGCGCATCCAGCCGGTGCTCAAGGAAGCCGTGAGCCGCGCCCAACAACTGGCCGAAACCCTGCCGTTCAACGAACTGGTCATCGAACTTTCGCAAGGTGTGCGGATTGACGACTCGAAACCGGTGAACGAAGTCATCCTGATCCCGGCTTACTGGACCACGCCGCTGGTCATCTTCGACCGGATTGGCGAAGCCCGGATGATGTTCATGTTCGGGGCGCGGCCCGCCAACATGCCGGCCATCCCCGGCGAAAAGGTCCCGGACGGGCTGGTGCGCGCCCTGAAAGCCGTCGCCGATCCCACCCGGCTGAAAATCCTGAGTTACCTGGCCAAGGAAGAATTGACCCCTTCGGAGTTGGCCCGCCGCCTGCACTTGCGCGCCCCCACCGTCACCCACCACCTGAACGAACTGCGGCTGGCCGGGCTGGTCAACCTGTCGGTGCAGGGCAACGAGAAACTGTACGCCGCCCGCCGCGAGGCCTTGAGAGCCACGTTCCAAATCCTGGAAGATTTCCTGGACAGTTAAAAAAAGACAATTCCCTGCCAACCTGAGAATTGTTTTTCTCCCCTGTGAAAGCAGAGCGCCCGTTTCAGGGCGCTCTGCCGTTTTTCTGGCGGACTTTTTTGATGAACTCCGGGCTGTTCAGGCCGCGTTCCAGAGTATAGGTCAGGTAATACTGCATCAGGGATTCGAGTTCGGCCTGGGTTTCGGGGGCGGGCCTGGCGCGCCGGGAGTCCCCGTAGCTGCTGCGCTGGAAGTGGCGCAGGTAACGCAGCGCATCCACCGAGATGGGTTTCACGCCCGGCAGCCCGGTCCCGCAGCGGGGACAGAGCACCCCGCCCGCCGCGCCGGAAAAGAACTGGTCTTCGGCCTTGATCTCACGCCCGCAGTTGGCGCACTGGAACAGTTGCGGCCGGAATCCCAGGTAATCGAGCAGTCGCACTTCGTAATATCGCACCGCCAGGAGCGGTTCAGGCTCGCTGCACAGGCGCGCCAGGGTCTCGCCCAGCAGGTTGAAGATCGAGGGGTGGAAGGATTCTTCGTCGTAGGTGAAGCGGTCGAGCAGTTCGACGAGGTAGGCCGCGTAGCCGGTCAGCACCAGGTCTTCGCGCACGGGCTGGTAGGCTTCGAGGGTCTCGGCCTGGGTCACGATCAGCAGGTCGCGCCCGGCGGCAAGCTGCAAGGTGACGCGGGTGAACGGTTCGAGATGCCCGGCCTTGCGCGAGCGGATCTTGCGCGCCCCCTTGGCCAGCGCCCGCACTTTGCCCTGCTGGCGCGTAAAAAGCACCAGCATTCGGTCGGCTTCGCCCCAGTCGCTGTGGCGCAGGACGATGGCTTCGGCGCGAAAAGATCGGGGTTTTTCCATGAGTTATGGGATAACCATCTCGCCGCGGATGACGGTCACGGCCTGGCCGCCAACCTGGACGGTTTGGATGTCGTCGCGCGGCCCGGTCACGCTGACGTAGCCCTGCCCGGGGCGGCCCATCCAGTGTCCCTGCTCGGCGATGAAATTCGGGGTTTCGATCAATCCGTGATGCCAGAGATAGGCTGCCATGCCGCCGGTGGCGGAACCCGTGAAAGGGTCTTCCATGGTGTCAGGCGGGACGCCGAAGTGGCGCGCAAAGGTCCGCCCGGCGGGGGTGAGGCCTTCCGGGCAGAACAGGTGCGGGCTGAAGAAATCGGAGCGGCTGCGGTAGGCGGTGTAAGCCGGGACATCCAGGTTGAGGCGGCGGAGCACGGCCAGCCCCCGGACGGGGACCATCAACTGCGGCGTGCCGGTACTGACGGTCTGGAGCGGCGCGCCGGGCAGCAGGTCCTCCGGCGAGATGCCGAAGAGCGGGGCAATCTCATCGGCGGCGTGGAGCGCCAGGAAACGCGGCTTGATCTGGGTCATCACGATCCGCGTGGCCCGGCCGTTTTCGGCAAAAATGTCCACCGGGATGACCCCGGCCATCAGTTCGAGTGTGACGCGCGTCTGCGCGCCGCCCAGTTTTATCTCGCCGCGCTCGACCAAAGCCCAAATGACGGCAATCGTCGGGTGGCCGGCCAGGGGGATTTCCTCGGCCGGGGTGAAGTAGCGCGCCCCGAAATCCGCCACGCTGGAGCGGCGCACGAAGGCGGTTTCGGACAGGTTGTTCTCGCGGGCGATCGCCAACATCGTCCCGGCTGAAAGGCCCTCGGTCTCGAACAGGACGGCGCACGGGTTCCCGCCCAGGGCCTGGTCCGTGAAAGCGTCCACTTGCATGAAGGGCAGGGTCGGCATGGCTATTTCCCCAGGTGGTGTGGCTGGAACGCGCCGGGCAAGAGATCGCCGACGGTGGTCTCCCGGGCCAGGCTGCCGTTCCGGTCGGCGATCAGCACCACGGTATCCAGGCCGAACTCGGCCAGCACCTGGCGGCAGGATCCGCACGGGGTGCCGCCGTTGTCGGTTACGACGGCGATCACGTCGAAGTCCCGTTCGCCTTCGGAGACCGCCTTGAAAACGGCCACGCGCTCGGCGCAGATGCTGTCCGGGTAGGCCGCGTTTTCCACGTTCACGCCGGTAAAGATCCGGCCCGATTTCGTCCGCAGGGCCGCGCCGACGTGATAGTCCGAATAAGGGGCATAAGCCCGCCGCCGGGCCTCGTTGGCCAGGTCAATCAACGATCGCTTATCTTCAACTGAGAGGAAGCCCATCGCCAAAATCCTCCACGTTCTGCGGGATACGACAGACGCGCACCCGGCGGATGCGCCGCCCGCTGACCTGTTCGACGATCAGTTCCAGGCCCTCGACTTCGATCTTTTCGCCGCCCTGGGGGACGCGTCCCAGCCGGTCGTACAGGTATCCGGCCAGGGTGTCGGCCTCGTCTTTGGGGAGGTGGGTCCCCATAAGCTGGTTGAAGTCGTCGAGGTCTATCCGCCCGAGGAAAAGGAACTCATCGGGACCCACGGCCTGGTACAGCAATTCTTCGGCCTTGTCGTACTCGTCCTGGATCTCGCCAATGATCTCCTCGACGATATCCTCGAGCGTGACCAGCCCGGCCACGCCGCCGTATTCGTCTACTACGATCGCCATGTGGATGCGCTGGGCCTGCATCTCGGCCAGCAGCTCGTCGGCCTTCTTGGTCTCCGGCACGAAATAAGCCGGGCGCAGCAGTTCGCGCAACTGGGTCGGCTGGCTGGGTTGCCCGTTCATGACGCGGAGCAGGTCTTTGGCGTAGAGCAGGCCGAGGATGTCGTCCACGCTGCCGTCGTAGACCGGGACGCGTGAGTAACCCGAATCGAGGAAGGATTTGGCGGCGGTATCCAGGTCAGTGTCCGCATTCAGGGCGAGCATGTCGAGACGCGGGACCATGATCTCACGCGCCAGGGTCTCGCCGAACTGGAAAATGGAGTAGATCATCTGGCGCTCTTCGCGTTCCAGGCCGCCGGGTTCCTCTTCGGCTTCGACCCAGGTCTTGAGCTCGTCTTCCGTCATCTGGGCCATGGACGGCGGGACATCCTGCGAGCGGAGCAGGGCCAGCGGCAGGACCACCAGCGGCGTGAAAACGATCAACAGCAGGCTGCCAAAAAATCCCAGGTTCAAGGCCCAGCGGTCCGGGTCCTTGATGACATTGCCCTCGACCGCGAATTCGGCCACGAGCATGAACATGCCCAGCAGCACGACCCCGCCCACCTGGAACCAGATCAGGGAAGGGCTGGTTCCAAACCAGGCATGAATGAGTGCGAACAACACCCCGGCCAGGCTGAAACGCGCCAGCACCTGGCTCAAGCGCAGGCTGGCGCGCAAGCGGCGGCTTTCGATCAGGCGCAGCACCCGGTCCACGTCGGTCTTGTTCCCGTCCCGCAGCGAGAGCAGGCGCAGCGGACGGGCGTTGAGCAGGCTGACGCGGGTGGCTGCGATAAGCAAATCCAAAACGATGAGCAAAACAGAGGCAAACAGCCCCCATTCAATCGGTATCACGTTTCTCCAGTTTCTTGATCGCCCGGGCCGGCATCCCCACCGCCAGCGTATCGGGCGGGATGTCTTTGGTCACGACCGCTCCGGCCCCGGTTCGGGCATTGTCGCCGATCGTCAGCGGCGCGACCAGCATGGTGTCGCTGCCGATGAAAACGTCCCTGCCGATGACGGTCTTGTGCTTGCGGACGCCGTCGTAGTTGCAGGTGATCGTCCCCGCGCCGATGTTGGTCTCCTCGCCGATGGCAGCGTCGCCGACGTAAGAGAAATGTCCCATTTTGACGCCGGGGGCCAGGTACGAATTCTTGACCTCGCCGAAGTTGCCCATGTGTACGCCGTCGGCCAGGTGTGCGCCTTTGCGCAGGCGGGCGAAAGGCCCCATGTCCACGCGGTTTTCGAGCACCGCGCCCTCCATCACCGCCGCCAGGACCTCGCACCCGTCCCCGACCGTACAGTCCCGGATGATCGTGTTCGGGCCGATCTTGCAGTCTTCGCCAATAGTGGTTTGGCCCTGCAAATAAGTGTTGGGCCAGAGGACCGTATCCCGCCCAATCGTCACACCGGCCTCGATGTAAGTGGAAGCCGGGTCAATCATCGTCACGCCGTTGAGCATGTGTACCCGGTTGATGCGGCGGCGCATCACAGCCTCGGCTTCGGCCAGGTGGACGCGGGTGTTGATCCCGATGGCGTCGGCAAAATCCTCGATCACCAAAGCCTGGACGGGCAGGCCGGCAGCCACGGCGAGGGCGATGGTATCGGTCAGGTAATATTCGCCTTTGCGGGGATTCTTGGGGATGCGGTGGAGCGCGTCCCAGAGCCATTCGGCGGAGAAGCAGTACGCCCCCACGTTCAACTCCCGGATTTTGGCCTGCTCCAGCGTCGCGACGACTTCCTCCACGATGGCATCCACCGTCCCGTCAGCCTTGCGGACGATCCGCCCGAAGCCGCGCGGGTCGTCGGCCATAACGGTCATCAGGCTCACGGGTCCGGGGTTGTTTCGCTGGGTTTCGACCAGTCGCCGGAAAACGTCGGGGCCGAGCAGGGGCATGTCGCCGTAAGAGACGAGCACATAATCCGCCTCCCCTCGCACCGCCGCCTCGGCCTGCATCAGCGCGTGGCCGGTGCCGAGCTGCGGTTCCTGGACGACACAGCGGGCCGAATCTCCCACGAAAGCCTGCACCTGTCCGGCCCCGTGCCCGACCACCACCACGGGCGGCTCCGTGCTGGCCTGGCGGACGGCGTCCAGGGCATAGGCGAGCATGGGCCGACCGCACAGGGGATGAAGCATTTTGGGCAGGCCGGACTTCATCCGTGTGCCCTGGCCGGCAGCGAGTAAGACAGCAGTGACGCGCATATGCACTCCTGAAAATAAAACAGCCTTGCGCAGCCAAGGGCACGGCGCAAAGCCTGTTTGGAATTGGTCACAGCCCCGCAAAGCGGGTCCGGCAGCGCAATCTTAGCTGGGGCGCCTGGATTCGAACCAAGAACCACGGCTCCAAAGGCCGGTGTGTTGCCGTTACACCACGCCCCAGAGTTGCCCCGTTTGGGCGGGCGAATTGTATCATAGCGCATGGAGTTGGGCAATATTATTGTTCTTCACCTGGGGCAAGGCCCAGTTGCCTGGCCTGTTCGTAGGAAATGACTTCGGGGTTGGTGCGGACGGATGAAGCCCCGCTCGTCGCGTCGGTCCAGAAGGCGTCCACCTCTTCCCGGCGCATTTTTTTCTTGGACTGTTTGAAGAGGGCCTCGATGTCCTCGGCGGGTTGGGCGTCATCCACTTCTTCATCCGCCGGCTCGTGCTGGACCTCGGAGGCCGGTTCCTCGCTCCGGTCGGCGACTGCCAGCCCCAGCGACTGGAGCAGCTTGTCCACCTCGCCGCGCACCGAGAAGAGGGTATCGAGCAAGGGCGCGAGCCGCCTGGATTCGGTGATCTCGTACCCGACCATCAGGAGGGCGTGGTGCTGGTCCACCGGAATGAACACGAGGTCGTGGTCGCCCCCCTTGAAAACGTGGAAGCTCGAAGCCTGTTCCTGGTGGGCAAAGCGGGCCACCTTTTGACCGGCGCTGTAGATCGCCATCAGGGCCGAGAGCAGGGAGACCTCCATGCTGCTGTCGGGCAGTTCCCCGGCCCGGACGAGGATGCGACCGCGGTCGCTGAGCAGGAAGACGGCCAGGGCCTCGGCGCGCTGGCGCAAATTCCCCAGCAGGCTGGACAGGTTCTCGCGCTGGATTTCGAGGTCCAGCTCCGATTCGGCGGGAAAGATCGTGCGCACCAGGCCCAACAATCGCTCGACCCCGTCGAGGAAATCTGCCATGGGCACCGGCTTCTCGAAAATGGCGTTGGCCCCGGCCTGCACCAGTTCCCGGCGGACCTTATCGTCCGTGAGGCCGGTGATCAGGATCACCTTGGCGTCTGCCCGCCGGTTGCGCACTTTCCGCATCAATTCCACGCCGGTAATGCCGGGCAGCCGGTAGTCGGACACCAGCAGGTCCACCTGGCGGCGTGAAATCTCCAGCATTGCTTCCTCGCCGGAGGGCGCTTCGACGATCTCCAGTTCGTGGTTCAGCGACTCAATCGCCGAACGCAAAAGGCGGATGACATCGCGCTGGTCGTCAACGATCAATATTCGAGGGTTTGCCATGATAAGTGCCTGCAACAATATGGATTTGGAAAGGAATAGGTGGATTATAGCAAAGAAATCCGGCAATTTTTTGACGGCGAAACTTACACATCTCTTAACCCAAATTCAGCGCGACGGCCCAAGATTGCGCTTCATCATTTCCGAGAAAGCGCAGTCTTGGGCCGTGGGCACAATAAAAAGCCCGGCGTTGCAGCCGGGCTTTGGGGAACACTGCCTGGATCACTTCTTCAACTTGACGTAAAAGGCCGTCCCGATCAGCCCCATGAAGAGGCCGGCAATCGAGACCGTGTAAGCCAGGAAATTGAGGAAGAAGGTGGACGGTAATATCTGCATGACCATCAGGAACGGCAACACTGCGCCCAAGAGCACCAGGAAGAACCCGGTGACGATGATCTTAATGGGCGTCCACGTCCACATAATTGGGATCCTCTTTGAAATTGTAGAGCCAGCAGGCGACCTCGTGACCGGGTTCCGGCACGAATTCGGGTGGCTCCTTCACCTCGCAGAGGCCCTTGATGGCTTTCGAGCAGCGCGGGTGGAAGCGGCAGCCTGCCGGGGGTTTGACCAGGCTCGGCGGCTCGCCCGGAGGAACGTCCCGGTAACGGGTGGCATTTTCGGCATCCGGGTCTGAGGTGGCGGCCAGCAAGGACCAGGTGTAAGGGTGCAACGGGTTATGGAGCAGTTGCTGGACCTTGGCCTTCTCGACCAGTTGCCCGGCGTACATAACAAAGATGCGCTCCGAGAAGTAGCTCACGGTCGAAAGGTCATGGGTGATGTAGATGACCGACAGGTGGTGCTCAGACTGAAGGTTGCGCAGAAGCTTGAGGATTTCGACACGGACGGAGGCGTCGAGCATCGAAACGGGTTCGTCCGCAACCAGGAACCTTGGCTCCATGATCATGGCCCGGGCGATCACGACGCGTTGCTGCTGCCCGCCGCTGAGCATGTGAGGGAATTTCTGGAGGAAATCTTCGATCGGGAAGAGTTTGACTTCTTCCATGGCCCGGCGGATGCGCTGGGCGCGTTCCTCGCGATTGCGGACGCCGCCAACGATCAACGGCTCCTCCAGGATGCGCTCAATCGTCATGAAAGGCGCCAGCGCCCCGTAGGGGTCCTGCTGGACATAGCCGACGCGCGAGTGATACCATTTCAAGCCCCTGGTATCCAACTCGCTCATCTTCTTGTCTTCGAAGAAAATATCGCCTTCGGTGGGGCGGTACAGACCGAGGATGGTCTTCATCAGGCTGGACTTGCCGCAGCCGCTTTCGCCAACAACGGCAATGGCCTCGCCACGGCCCAGATCGAACGAAACGCCGTCCACGGCGCGCACGTACCCGGCATGGCCGAAACCGAAACGGCGCAACTCGAACCAAACACGCAATTTTTGGATCGAAATCAGCACATCTTTTTCGCCGGCCGCTGAGACCTCAGCGATATTTGTGTCAGTAGTTAGCTCTGTCATGTGATTTGTTCCTCGACCCATTTATGCGTAAAGCCAGCACCGGACGATGCGGCCTTCTTTCTTGATAACCGGCGGATCCTGGTCACACTTCTCGAAACGGAAGGCGCACCGGTCTGCGAAACGGCAGCCAGACGGCAGGTTGATCAGGCTGGGCGGTTGCCCGGTAATGTATTCCGGTTCCTTGATCTGCTTCAAGCGCGGCACACTTGCCATCAGTTTTTTGGCATACGGGTGCAGGGGGTCATTGAAGAACCGGGCCGCGTCGCCCACTTCGACGATCTGGCCCGCATACATGACAGCCACGTCGTCGGCCAGTTCGCTCGAGGTCGCGATGTCGTGCGTGATGAGGATGAAGCTCACGCCGAGTTCGTTTTTCAGTCGCTTGAGCACGTTGAAAATGTTCGCCTGGGTCAAAACGTCCAAAGCGGAGGTGGGTTCATCGAGGATGATCAGGTTGGGAGAGGTGACCAGGGCCATGGCAATGGCGACGCGCTGGCGCATACCGCCGCTCAATTCGAAGGGGTAGCGCGCCAGGAAGTCCTCGGGGACGCCCACGTATTGGAACATCTTCAGGGCCAGCTTCAGGGCTTCTTCCTTGCTGAGGCCGAGGTGGATCTGGGCCGGTTCGGCCACCTGGTCGCCCACCCGGATGACGGGGTTGAGGGCGTTCATGGCGGCCTGCGGCACGAGTGACATCGCCACCCAGCGGACGTTCTGGCGGAATTCTTCGTCCCCCAGCTTCATCACATCGTTGCCTTCGAAGTAAATTTCGCCGGAATACTGGCCTACATTGCGAGGCAGGAGGCGAAGGATAGCCTTCGCCAGCGAACTCTTCCCGCACCCCGATTCACCGAGGATCACCACCGCCCGGTTGTGAGACAGTTCGAAGTCTACACCGTCCACCGCCTGCACGGGGCCTTTCTCAGTGCGAAAATGAAGAACCAGTTTTTCAATTCGTAGCAAAGTATCTTTAGCCATGTCGCTATAGCCCTCTTAATCTCGGGTTGAAGATGCGGTCCAGTGAAAAGCCCAGCATTGCAAAGCCAAGCCCGGTGATCATCAACGGGACGGCCGGTTCCAGGATCCAGTAATAGAAGCCATTGTACAGGGCATTGTTATTTTGGGCGTCGTTGATCACTTTGCCCCAGGTGGGCAGGACCGGGTCGCCGAGTCCCAACACAGCCAGAGACGCTTCAAGGAACACGTAAGCCGGAATGGCCGAAACCAGACCAGGGATGAGAAGCGGAACGATGCGCGGGATCAGGTACAGGAAGATGATCCGGGCATTGGTGGCCCCGTAGGCGCGCGCCGCTTCGATGTAAGTCGATTCTTTGACTTGCAGGAAGATCGCCCGGTAGCCCTTGATGGCTCCTGTGAAAATGCTCAACAGGATCGTGACCCCCAGGATGACCCAGATGCTGCGGGAATAGAAAGTGCCCACCATGATCAGGATGGACAGGAACGGCAGAACCAGGTTGATCTCGGTAATGCGCTGGATGAGTTCATCCACCCAACCGGCATACCATACGCCAATGGCTGCGATGATCATGGTGAGAACGCCAGTGATCACAGATGCAGCCAGCCCAAAGGCGAGAGCAATAGGTGTCCCCCACAGGAGTGGTAACATCAGGTCACGACGCTGATGGTCGGTCCCGGCCCAACCGTGCAGGCTGCCGTGCAAGACCAGTTCGGCAGAGGCAGACGAGTCGGGTTCGAAAGTCAGGATGTCAACGGACACCTTGTAAGTGCCTTTGAGCACCACGGGGTTTTCCGTACCGAATTCCGGGTCGAGGAACAGGCCCTTCATAACGGGGATCCGGCCCACCCGTCGCTCGAGTTTCGTATCCTGGGAGAAGCGGTAGGTCGTTTTGGCCGCGACGCCCATGTCCGAGATGCGGATCTCGCGCCCGTCCGGTGTGGTCCACATGATGGAAGCGAAGGGCTGCTTGTCCACGAAGTCCCCGGTGAAGTAGAAAATGATTTCCTGCGGGAACTCGTCGTAGCTGTAGTCGAAAGTATAGACGATCTGAGATTCTGTGTTGCCTTTGTCATTGACAAAGGTTGTTTTTTGAGCATCGTTTTCATTTTCGCTGCTCAAGGCGAAGGAGACGGGTTGCTTGATCTCGGAGAACCAGTTGGTCCACAGTGGGGGAGCGTTGCGGGGATTCTGGTACCAGACTTCTTCACCGCCGCGCCAGAGGCGCACGGCCTCATTGTAAGGGTATTTGATGATCGCATACGCCGCCACTGCGAACAGCCCCGCAATGATGATGAGCGCGGCGATCGAGGAGGGGTAGCGTCTTAATTCTCGCAAACTGTTGAGGAACGATTTCATGGCTTACTTCCCTCCCCCGACTTTTACCCTGGGGTCTACCAGGGCGTAGATGAAGTCGAGCAAAAAGACTGTGATCGCCAGCATGTAAGCATAGATGATTGTCAGGCCTACGATCACCGGGGTGTCATACAGGCCGATCGCCCGGAAAGTCGCCCGCCCGATCCCCGGCCACTGGAATACTGTTTCGGTGATGATCGCCCCGGTCCAAATGCCGATCAGGAGCAGGCCAAAACTGGTGATGATCGTTGGGAGAGTGGGGCGCAAAATGTAGCGGCGTTCGATATCCCTGTCGGTCAGGCCTTTGGCCTTGGCCATGTCCACATAGTCTTCGCTGGAGTAAATGAGGAAGAAGGTGCGCCAGTTATAAATGCTGATGAAAAGTGCGCTGAGGATCAGGGCCGAAACCGGCAGGATCATGTGCTTCAGGACGCTGAGCGCGTAGGGCAACCCTTCGGCTGGCGGCGGGGAATCGATCATGCCGCCAAACGGCAGCCACTTCAAAAAGGCAGCGAAGATCAGGATCATGAAAATGCCGTAGAACCAGGGCGGGGCGGATGAAGTCGGCGAAAGCCCGACGACCATCTTGTCAACGAAGCTGCCGTACCGTCGCGAAAGCGAAAGGGCGATTAGAATTGCCGCGAAGAATAAGATCAGGTTGGAAGTAGCCATCAACAGCAAGGTTGCCGGGAGGCGTTCCAGGATGATGAGACTCACCAAACGCGATCCTGAATCGCTGGTCATGTTGATGGCACGACCGAGTTTCAATTGGAGCGCATTGACCAGGAAACCCACGCTTCGCACAGCAAAGGGCCTGTCCAACCCCCGGCGTTTTTCCTCCTGGGTAACCAGGGTGGCCACATATTCCTGGCGATCCTCAGGGGCCATATTCTTGTAGTTCTGGTCCTGCGACAGACGCATGGCGATCCCCTCGCGGATCTCACCACGCATGATGTTGTCCACGTAGCCGCCCATGTTGGCGATCAGGATGGTGAGGTAGACGCCAATGACCACAGTGATGAACAGGGTGATCAACCGGGAGGCGGTGTACTTGCCGACCCGGGAGAGCGTGCTCGCTGTGGCCTTTGCTTTGACAGAGCCAGAGGTCTGCTCAAGGGTTGGGCTTTCTGCGCTCATGATATTTCCTCAATACTTCTTTTTTGATAGTCAGGGGCGAGGAGTGTCCTCGCCCCTGACTTATTTACATCAATGCTGATCGAGCCAGGCTCTATTCAGCAACGAACTCGAAGGCGGCGAAGGACGGGACGCTCACCACTTTCGAAACGACGGCGACTTCCAGCTTCGCAGCGCCAGCCGCGAGTTTGCCGGTCGTCTCGGCGCTCAGGGTGACGACGTACTGCCCATCCGCGACCAGTTCGGCCTCGCCAACTTCGATCAACGCGCCGTCAGCACCGAACAGCAGGTACTTGACGTTGTCAATCTCATCAGCCGGGTAGGCCTCACCCTGGTAGCTGACGAACACGTCGAAGGCGGCTTCGGCGCCAATGGTCACACGGCCAGCGCCGTCAATCTCGGCCTCGGCCAGCTTCGGAGCGCTGAAGGCCAGCCACTTGTCAGCCAGGTCGGGATAGTCCGGGTTGCGGACCAGGGTGGCGGTCTTCTCGACGAAGAACACCTGGTCGAGGATCATCGGGCCGGTGCCGACCCAGAAGTGGCCGCGGTCAGCGTAGAACTGCTGCAGGTTGGCGTAACGGGCGGCAGCTTCGTCGGCGGTGATGTAGGCGCCCAGGGTCGGGGCGAAGGGGATGTAGCTCTCAGCGGCCGCCTGGTCGAGGAACTTGGCCAGGATTTCGAGGCTCGGGCCGCCCACGTAGCTCATCCATTCCACCGGGGCGGTTTCGGACGAGAGGGCGTCGGCTTTGTCAGCCGAGTAGGCCAGTTCGTTCGCGGCTTCGGCCAGGTTGGAAACGGCGATCATGTGCCAGGAGGCGTTGCCATAGCCGTATTCGGGCCACATGCCGGCAACGTTCCAGTCGGCATCGAAGTACCAGACATCGCTGTAGTACTCGATGGTCAGCGGGTCGGCGGAAACGATGCGGAAGCCCTTGAAGGAGCTCTTGAAGGACTCAAGCGCGCCCACCTGGGACTCGTCGAAGATGGGGCTGCCTTCAGTGCCGGGAGCGAAGGTCATGATCATCGGCATGATGAAGTCAGCCACGCTCATGTTGCTGCCGTCGTGCCACTTGATGTTGTACAGGTCGGACGGATAGTAAACCACGCTCTTGCGCTTGGCGGTCAGGCCATCGGGATAGACCTCGCCGACGGTCTTGAAGACCTCGGCAGCGGGGTCCCAGTCAATCCAGGCGTCAGCCGGGACGTCAATCTGGGCCGCGAAGTCGAGGGTTACCCAGTCGGTGGTGTTGATGACCGGCAGGCCTTCGAGGACGGTGACTTCGGCGCGCTCAAGGCGGTTGGGGATGAAGTTACCGGTGAAGGGGTTGCCCATGGCAGCGTAATCACCGGTGGCGTTCTGCCACTGGCTGTCGTAGGTCCAGTTGGAGCCGGCGACAGGGTTGGGGGGATCCACGAACAGGTCGGAGTTACCCCATTTGACCGTACCGCCCTCGATGGGCAGGCCGGCTTCGTCCACGAAGCGCAGGGTGCGGGACCAGAGCGGGTTGATGTCAATACCGGCAGCCAGGTCGTAGGATACGGCCAGGCCGGGTTTCCAGGGGCTGAAGCCCTTGCCGTCAATCAACCAGACGCGGTAGGCGGTCGGGACGATCAGGTCCATCGCCTGGGCGAACAGTTCGCGGCGCTCATCGAAGGTGTTGAAGTCGTTGAGGGCCAGGGCCTCGGAGACGACGTCAGCCTCTTCGCTCAGAGTGTAGGCCTGCCACAGGGGCGAGAAGCCATAGGCGCTCTTGGGCGAGTAGAAGAACTGGAAGTTGTCGCCTTCGCTGCGGCTGATGCCGGAAACGCCCCAGGCGCCGGTGTAGATGTGCCACAGACCGTCGGCCGGGTTGCCGAGCACCCACAACGGGGAAGCTTCAGACGAGGTCTTGTACTGGCGGTCCATGGTGAAGCCGATGGCTTCGAGCTGGTTGGACACGTAGTCGCCTTGCGGCACGCGGGTGCCGTCCGAGTCGGTGCGGATCAAGATAATCAGCGTGACAAGCTCGTCGTTATAGGTCCACTTGCCGTCGGCATTCTTGACCGCGCCCAGGGCTTCCATTTCGGTGGTGATGATCTCGTTGGCTTTGTCGAAGTTGTAGGCGTACTTGGCTTCGACCGCGCGGGCCAGGTCAACGTAGCGGGCATAGTCCGGGAAGCCGGCCGAGATCGGCAGGAACTTCGGGATGGCCACGCCGCCGTAGATTTCCTGGTTGAGGTAATCACGGTCAACCAGCCAGTTCATGGCCTCGCGGATGTTCTGGACAGCGAACGGGTTCAACTTGCCGGTGCCCTCGAAGACCGGGCCGGAGGGGTTGAAGGTGAGTTCGTAGTACAGGCCGTACTGCTCGGAGTTCATGAGACCGGCATCGCGGATGGCCTGAAGGTCCTGCGGGGTGGCCAGGTTGCCGCCGTAGATGTCAATGGCGCCGGCGGAGATCTGGGTCACGGCCGAGCCGCTATCAACTACGGACATGGAAACTTCGTCCATCCAGGTGCCCGTGCGGGTTGTGGTGAAGGGGGGTTCCGTCGGGACAGCGGTAGGAGCTTCGGTCGGGGCCGGAGCAGCGGGCTCGTCGGTCTCAACCGGAGCGGGGGGTTCTGCGGTCGGGGCGGGAGTCTCAGCCGGGCCGCAAGCGGCCAGGATCATGCTGGCAACCACCAGGAGACCGAGAACGATCATAATCTTACGGGACATTGTGTTTCTCCTCCTGAAACAATTAGAGTTTTGATAGGGTTGGGGATTTTAAAAACAGGCAAGGTGTATCGTGACCGGCAACCACCTCCTTCCAAGATTCATCACCAAATTTCTATCTTACTATCTAAAGATAGACTCTAAGCGTTCAACTTATAGCATAAGGAAATCATATCGTCAAGAAACCCTGGTATGGACTTTGGCGCTACCCGGGTAGTATCCCAGCTACGGCAGGTCGCAATCTTCGCCCAGAGTGAAAGTTTCGATATTCCAGAAGGTCGCGGATGAGAGCGGGTCGAGGTCGAAATTGCACAGGTCGGGGCGCGAGGCGGCAACCCGCAAGCGGGTGTAAAGCGGGACAAAAGGCAGGTCTTGGGCAAAAATGGCCTGTACCGCATGCTGCTTTTCGAGGTAATCGGCCTGGCCGGGCAGGGAGAGCAAGGCGGCCCGACAGGCCTGGTTATACGCTTCGCTCTCGTAACCGGCCAGATTGGTCCCGAGCCAGGTGTTTTCCAGGGCAGGGATCGCGTCGGTCATGTACCACTCGCAAGACGGGCCGCTGCCCAGCGCGCCCATCGAGAACTGGGCCAGGTCGAAGTTGCGGCCAAACAAGGGGCCATCAGGGCCTGGGGCGTAAAGTTCGTCGGGCGTGAGATACGTCAGGTTGACCTGGACCCCGCATTGCGACAACGACTCCGCCAGGATCTCGCTGACCTGCCGCCGTTGGATGGCCGTGGTGGTGACGTAGTCCAGGACCAGCGGCGTGCTGTTCGGGACGCCGGATATGCCCAGGGATTGGCGCGGCGTTGCCGGGTTCCCGTCGTGGTCCAGCCAGCCCACCTCCTCCAGGAGCGCGATACCTCCAGCCACGTCGAACGGATAATTCTCCGCATCTGTGAAATAATCCGGGTCTTGCGAAGACAGGTAGGTTCTCGGGGTCAAAGCAATGTTGTAGAGCACAGTTTCGACAGCCCTGGGACGGTTGAGGCACATCGCAAAAGCCTTGCGGGTGCGGGCGTCGCCGAGCAGGTTGGGCCGGACAGGATCGGACGACTGGATGCCGAATTCCAGCTTCTCGATCACCGGCTGGTGGGCAATGTAGAGACGGGCTTCGCCGGTTTGCTGCAACTCACGCAACAGGCCCAATTGTCCCTCCAGGGGAACGCTCGGGTCTATCACGTCGCAGGTCCCGTCCAGCAAATGGCCGATGGCGTTGTCGGGCGAGCTGGCAAACACGAAATTGACCGTATCGAAGAACAGGTCGCCGTCGAAGTTCGGGTTCTTTGCCAGTTGGATCGCCTCGCCTGCGACCCACTGCTGGATGACGTAGGGTCCCCATCCCAGGGGCGCGCGCGAAGCGATTTCGGTGTTGGGGAGTTCGGCGGTTTCGAATTCGCCCCATACATGTTCGGGGGCGGGCATCCAGAAATTGGCAAAATAGGTATCGTCCAGGTAGCCGGGCACGCCGCGCCATTCGGTCGCGTAATCCCCGGTCGCGTCGTAAAACTCGGTCCGGTCCAGCAGGTATTGGGAGGCGGGGGCCGCTCCGCTCGAATCGAGGAAATAGCCGAAGGCCGAGTCGAGAGCGGTGAGCGACGTGCCGTCCGACCAGAGGAGGTCATCCCGCATCTGGAACGTGACGACCATCTGGTCCATGTTGACCACGCTCTGCCCGTCGTAGGCGATCACGCAGTCGTCGCTGGAGCAGCCGCTGGGACGGAGGCGCATCCCCTGGGCCAGGGTAACAACATTACCGTCGGCATCCACGACCTTGTAGCCGACCCCGACCGGCACGGTCTGGATCACGGCGTCACCGCCTTCCAGGCTGGGGAGCTTCTCCAGCAGCGGGGATTGGTTCCGGTACAGGACCTGGTCAATCGGCCCGTCGTAGATGGCGGACAGCACGCTGCGAGCGGTCACTGACAGCGGGCCGAAAGGATAGAGGCTGGCAGGCTCCTGGCCGAGGCAGACGTTCAGGGTTTGGGGAGGCGGCGCTTCGGTCGGGGTGGCCGTCGGCGTTCGGGTCGGCCTGGGTGTCGGAGTCTTTGTAGCAGCCTGGGTTGGCTCTTCGGTTGGCGTTGGCGTCTCAGCAGTCCCGCAGGCAGATAAAAGCAGCGAAAGGACGACCAACACGGACAGTACGGAGATGGGTTTTGGGAAGGGTGGGCGCATGTTTCCGCTCTCAGCAAAGAGCTGTCATTTATGGATAAAGAATGGGTAAATTATACCCGGTTTCACCCGCCCGGATGCGATGCGGGGAAGCGCGCACCCATTTTGCCGGTTTTGTTGACATTGCCCCTCCCAGAAGTTAGAATCAGCCAAACCCTACCGGAGGAGAATGATGTTAAAAGAATTCAAAGCATTCGTCATGCGCGGCAACGTGCTCGACCTGGCCGTTGCGGTCATCATCGGCGGCGCGTTCGGCAAGATCATCGGCTCGCTGGTGAACGACATCCTGATGCCGCTGATCGGACTGCTGCTCGGCGGGATCAGTTTTACCGACCTGATGGTCACCGTCGGCGCGGCGGAAGTCAAGTACGGCGCGTTCATCCAGGCCATCGTGGACTTCCTGATCATCGCCTTCGTCATCTTCCTGATCGTCAAAGCCGCAAATTCGATGAAGAAGAAGGAAGAACCGGCTGCTCCCGCCGAACCGACCACCAGGGATTGCCCGCACTGCTTCACCGCCATCCCGCTCAAAGCCACCCGCTGCCCGCACTGCACGTCACAACTCCAGTGAATAGAGGATTGGAGAGTAGAGAGCAGTAGAGGCAACGCTACTCTCTATTCTCTGCTCTCTGATTTCTTCATGCTCATGGATTACCTCGACAAACTCAACGAACCCCAGCGGCGCGCCGTCACAGCCGGGGAAGGGCCGATTTTGGTGCTGGCCGGCCCCGGGTCCGGGAAGACGCGGGTGCTGACCCAGCGGATCGCTTACCTGATCTCGCAGCAGGGCGTCCGCCCCTGGCAGATCCTGGCCGTCACCTTCACCAACAAAGCCGCCCGCGAGATGCAGCACCGCGTCAAAGAAATGCTCGGCGAGCCGATGACCGAGGGACTGTACCTCGGCACCTTCCACGCCATCTGCGCCCGCATCCTGCGCCGGGAAGCGGAGTTCCTGCCCTTCGATTCCAACTTCGTCATCTTCGATTCGGACGACCAGCTCGGCATCGTCAAGGGCGTGATCCGCGAGATGAACCTGAACGACAAACTCTACCGCCCGATGGCGGTCCACGCCGGCATCTCGAACGCCAAGAACGACCTGATCGGCCCGAAGGATTACCCGACCAACACCTACCGGGACGAGGTGGTCAAGCGGGTCTACGAGGAATACCAGAAGCGCCTGCTGGCCAGCAACGCGGTGGACTTCGACGACATGCTGATGTGGACCGCGCACCTGCTCGAAAGCCAGCCGGAAGTGCGTCAGAAATATGCCGAACGCTTCCGCCACGTGCTGGTGGACGAGTTCCAGGACACCAACTACGCCCAATACACCCTGCTCAAGCATCTGGCTTCGCATCACAAGAATATTTTTGTGGTCGGGGATCCGGACCAATGTTTCCCGGCGGGGACTGAAATCCAGACGCCGTTTGGTAAGCAGGCTATCGAAACACTACAAATCGGTAATGACGTGCTTGCCGCCAGCGGACGCGGCTCGACGCTGCCATCGCGGGTGGCGCATGTGGGCAAGAGTCTTTTTGATGGAGAACTGGTCAAAGTCACCACTCAGGACGGATCTTCCTTCAGCGCTACGCCCAACCATATTGTTTTTGCCCGCTTGGGGACAAAACCCGGCTGGCATTACGTTTATTTAATGTATCGCAAAGACAAGGGTTATCGCATCGGGATCGCCTCCCACGCCCGCAGTGATGGCATCAAGCCTGATCTCCAGATGGGGTTGAAAGTCCGCAGCAACCAGGAAAACGCTGACCGCATGTGGGTTCTGAAAGTGTGCGAAGACAGGGATGAAGCCCATTTTTGGGAAGCGTTCTTCTCATTCAAATATGGCATCCCAACCACCGTTTTCCATGTGCGCGGGCGGCGGATGCGCATGTCGCAGGGATACATTGACCGCCTGTTCACCGACCTGGACACGACAACCAACGCCAAAAACTTACTGGCCGACCTGGAAATGGATTGGCGTTACCCTCATTACACCCCGCAGGGCACGTATCGCAACGTGGTCAACCTGCGTTATTTCGGTGATGGCCGCCAAACTAAAGAATCACCCTGGCACGCCCATCGGGTTGACCTGTGGAGCAGCGAACCGCAACTGGCAGAACGACTGGAAATGCTCGGTTACAATCCGCGCATCCGCAACCGCAATAACTGGCGGGTTGGGATCAACCGTCTGCAATACGATGACATCCACGACATGGCCCAAAGGCTCAGCCAGGATGCAGGTGAGGCTGAAATCGTGGTCGGCGCATTCCTGGTGGACAAGGGTCACGCCCCCCTCGCGCCGCGCTTCAGCCTGATGCCAGCCAGCCACTTGCACCCGTCGATGCTCCTGGCTGTCGAAAAAAACGGGCAAATCATTGAAGATGAAATCGTCTCAATCGAGCGCGAACCATATCGCGGCGATGTCTTCGATTTCGAAGTCGAAAACCTGCACAATTATCTGGCAGGCGGGATCGTCGTCCACAACTCAATCTACCGCTGGCGCGGCGCGGACTACCGCAACGTCCAGCGCTTCGAACAGGATTACCCCGATTGCCAGACCATCTTGCTGGAGCAAAACTACCGCTCCCGCCAGACCATCCTCGACGCCGCCATGGGCGTCATCAACCGCGCCCAGAATCGCAAACGCAAACAGCTCTTCACCGAGCGCGGCGCGGGCGAAAAGATCTTCTACTTCGAAGCCAACGACGATTACGGCGAAGCCTCCTTCGTGGTGGACACCCTCACCCAGCTCGTCGCCGGCAAACAGTTCGAGCCGGGCGAATGCGCCGTCATGTACCGCACCAACGCCCAGTCCCGCTTAATCGAAGAAGCCTTCCTGCAAGCCCGCCTGCCCTACCGCCTGGTCGGAGCGCAGCGCTTCTACGGGCGCCGCGAAGTCAAGGACATGATCGCCTTCATGCGCCTGGTCCACAACCCCAGCGACGAAGTCTCGCTCAACCGGGTCATCAACCTCCCGCCGCGCGGCATCGGCGGCAAAACCGTCGAGGCCCTGGTCGCCGCCGCCCGCGCCGCCGAAACCTCCCCCGGCGCGGCCCTGATAGACCTGGCCCACGGCTCCGACTCCCCTTTCTGGGACAAGTTCAGCGGGCGGGCCGCCATCGCCCTGGCCGACTTCGGCGGCCTGCTCGCCACCTGGGTCGGGATGCGCGGCATCCTCACCGTCAACGAACTCTTCGACCAGATCCTCAGCGACACCGGCTACAAAAACCACCTCGACGACGGCACCGAAGAAGGCAAGGAACGCTGGGACAACGTTCAGGAGCTGCGCCGCCTGGCCCAGGAGTACAGCCAGCGCAGCCTCGACGAATTCCTGCAAGACGTGGCCCTCATCTCCGACCAGGACACGATCACCGACGAAGTCAACGCCCCCACCCTGCTGACCCTGCACGCCGCCAAAGGCCTCGAGTTCGGGGCGGTCTTCATCGTCGGCCTCGACGACGGCACCCTGCCCCACAGCCGCTCCTTCGACGAACCCGAGGAAATGGAAGAAGAGCGCCGCCTGTTCTACGTCGGCATCACCCGCGCCAAAGACCGCCTCTACCTCGTCCGGGCCAACCAGCGCGGCGGACGGGCCTGGGCCGAGGAGACCTACCCCTCCCGCTTCCTGAACGACATCCCGGAGAACCTGCTGACCGGCAGATCCCGCAGCGGAGGCCGGATGGGGCGGCGCGGCCGGGACGACTATTCCTGGCTCGCCCCGCGCGGGGACCGGGGGCCGGCTCCCGTTAAAGAGACCCGCTACCGCGCCGGGAACCGGGTCACGCACCCGCTCTGGGGCGAGGGCATCGTCCTCGACGCCCGCCTCCAGTCCGACGACGAAATCGTGGACGTGGTCTTCGAAAGCGTCGGCATCAAAAGGCTGGCCGCCAGCCTGGCCAATTTAACCATCCTCAGGTAGCAGGAATCCATTTCCATTCGATAGTACAATGACGGAAGGTAAACTTGCCTTCCGTTTTATTTCAGAGTAAGTTGGGCTTCAGCCCGACGATTTTGGCAGGCTGCAAACCTGCCCTACGCAGATGACCTTTCAAGGAGAACCCATGCTCACCACCCTTCCCGCCACGACCGAAGCCCTGTTCGACTGGACCTGGGCCGAGATCGAACCGTATTACGAAGAACTCAAATCCCGCGGCCTGACCGCCGCCAGCGTGGACGAATGGGTCAAGGACTGGTCCGACCTGGGCCGCCACGTCTACGACCTGTACGCCCGTCTGCAAGTCGCCACCACCGTCAACACCGCCGACGAAGCCGCCGAAAAGCGCTTCACGAACTTCCTCGACACCATCTACCCCAACTCCGAAGCCGCCGAGAACGCCCTCAAACAGAAACTGCTCGACAGCGGCCTCGAACCGGGGAACTTTACCGTTGCCCTGCGCAACCTGCGCGCCGAAGCCGACCTGTTCCGTGACGAAAACGTCCCGCTGATGGCCGAGGAACAGAAACTCGGCCTCGAATACGACAAGATCATGGGCGCCCAGACCGTGATGTGGGAAGGCGAGGAGAAGACCATCTCCCAGATGTATCCCGTGCTGCTCGAAAAGGACCGCCAGCGCCGCGAGAAAGCCTTCCGCCTGATCCTCGAACGCCGCTACCAAGACCACGAAAAGATCGGCGAGGTCTGGTCGAAGTTGATGGGCCTGCGCAAGCAAATTGCCGCCAACGCCGGGAAGCCCGATTACCGGGCCTTCTGCTGGCAGCAAAAACTGCGCTTCGACTACACCCCCGACGACGCCAAACAGTTCCTGCGGGCGATCGAGGAGGCCGTCGTCCCGGCCGCGGCCCGGGTCCGGGAACGCCGCCGACAGCGCCTGGGGATAGACACGGTCCGCCCCTGGGATACGGAAGTGGACACCCTCGGCGACGAACCCATCCGCCCGTTCAAGACGATGGACGAACTGAACCGGGGGACGCGGGCCATCTTCGACCGGGTGGACCCCGACCTGGGCCGGCACTACCAGGTCATGGTCGAAGAAAAACTGCTCGACCTCGACAACCGCAAGAACAAGGCCCCCGGCGGTTATTGCACCGCCTTCGAAGTGACTCACCGCCCGTTCATCTTTATGAACTCGGTCGGCACCCACGACGATGTCCAGACCCTGCTGCACGAGGGCGGGCACTCCTTCCACGTTTTCGCGACCGCCGGGATCGAACTGCGTCAGAACCTCAACACCCCGATGGAATTCAACGAGGTGGCTTCGATGGCGATGGAACTGCTGGCATCGCCCCACCTGCTCGACAGCGGCATGTACACCGAGGCCGAGGCCGCCCGCGCCCAGATCCAGCACCTGGAGTCGAACCTGGTCTTCTGGCCCTACATGGCGGTGGTGGACGCCTTCCAGCACTGGATCTACGAGAACCACGACGCCGCCACCGACCCGGTCCGCTGCGGCGAAAAGTGGAGCGAACTCTACGACCGCTACATGGCCGGCCTGGACTGGAGCGGCCTGGAGCAGTTCAAGGCCATACACTGGATGCGCCAGCTTCACATCATCCAGGCTCCCTTCTATTACATCGAGTACGGGCTGGCCCAGCTCGGCGCGGCCCAGGTCTGGGCCAATTCGCTCAGCGACTACGCCGGGGCGGTCAAGGCTTACCGCAAGGCGCTGTCCCTCGGCGGGACCGTCACGTTGCCGGAGCTGTTCAGCGCTGCCGGGGCCAGATTCGCCTTCGACGCCCCCACCCTGAAACGCTCGGTGGATCTGATGGAGCAGAAGATCGAAGAACTGGAAGCCAGGTTGTAATTTTCACCACGGAGCACACGGAGAGTGCGTCGCACCAGACTTTTGGGCGAAATCCAATTAAACGGGACTCTTCCTCGCCCTGAGCAATTCCATTAAACATGGTGCGACGCACCCTCGAAAATCAGGAGTAAGCCATGCAATACGTCAATCTCGGCAAGACCGGGCTGAAGGTCTCACGCCTGTGCCTGGGGATGATGACCTACGGCACGCCCGAATGGCGCAAGTGGGTGCTGGACGAGGAAGCCTCCCGCCCGTTCATCAAGAAAGCCCTCGACGAGGGGATCAACTTCTTCGACACCGCCGACATGTACTCCAAAGGCGTCAGCGAGGAAGTGCTCGGTCGGGCGCTGCGCCACTTCCGGGTCCCGCGTGAGACGGTGGTCATTGCCACCAAACTGTATTTCAACCTGAGCGGGGACGTCAACGGCGGCGGGCTGTCGCGCAAGCACGTCATGGACGCGGTTGACGCCTCCCTGCGCCGCCTGCAAATGGACTACGTGGACCTGTACCAGATCCACCGCTGGGACTACAACACCCCCATCGAGGAAACCATGGAGGCCCTGCACGAGGTGGTCAAGGCGGGCAAGGCGCGCTACATCGGCGCTTCTTCGATGTTCGCCTGGCAGTTCGCCAAAGCCCAGCACGCCGCCGACCTGCACGGCTGGACGCGCTTCGTCTCGATGCAGAACCACTACAACCTGGTCTACCGCGAGGAAGAGCGCGAGATGATCCCCCAGTGCCTCGACCAGGGCGTAGGTCTGATCCCGTGGAGTCCGATGGCGAGGGGCTTCTTCGCCGGGGACCGCAAGCGCGGCGGAGGCGGCGAAACGATCCGTTCGCAGGCCGACGACTACGCCGACCAACTGTATTTCCGCGAGGAAGATTTCACCGTCGCCGAGCGGGCCTGGGAGATCGCGGACGCCCGCGGCCTGACCGCCTCGCAAGTCGCCCTGGCCTGGCTGCTGGACAAACCTCACATCACCGCCCCGATCATCGGCGCCAGCAAAATGGAGCATCTGGAACAGTCCATCGCCGCCCTCGACATCCAGTTGACTGAGGACGAGATCGAGCGCCTCGAAGAACCCTACCAGCCGCATCCGGTGTTGGGACACACCTAACCCCCATGGGATACATCAGGAGGGCTTTTTACCGGCTCCTGACCTTGGGGCTGGCGCTCGTCAAACCGGTCAGCGCCGGGGTGCGGGTTTTGCTCGTCAAAGACGGACAGGTGCTGCTGGTCCGCCACACCTACCAGGACGGCTGGCACTTGCCCGGCGGCGGGGCCAACCGCATGGAACGGCTCGACGCCGCCGCCCGCCGCGAGTCCCGCGAAGAAGCCGGGGCCGAACTGGGCAGCCTGCAACTCTTCGGCATTTTCACCAACCTGGCCGAGGGCCGCGCCGACCACATCGCCGTCTTCCTGTGCGAGGACTTCACCTACACCGGCCAGCACGACGGCGAGATCGCCGAACTGCGCGCCTTCCCGCTCGAGGACATCCCCGCCGACACCCTGCCCGGCCACCGGCGCAGGGTCGAGGAGTACCGGCGCGGCGTGAAACCCGGCGGTCAGTTTGGGGTGTGGTGAGGCTTTCTGCTAAAATAGATGGGTAATCTTTTTGCGGCAGACTTCGGAAGTCTTTTTTGAAGACTATCCGGTCAGGAACCTTCCCAAAAGACTTCCGAAGTCTCTGTCAGACATTCTTCTGGAGCCACTTTTGACCGACACCCTCAAAATCTTCATCCCTAAGTGCATCGCTCACAAGTTAAGGTTTTTAGGCTTGTGTCAAGGGCAGTTTCGAGCAATTTTGAGCCGTTTTCGCTATCAGGTGCGACGCAAGCGAATTGTTTCTGCCTGGTTGTCTAGCCGAATTTTCCGAAGCAGTGCGGTTCTGAAGCCCGTAATTGCTAAAATTTCAGAAACTGTGGCTTTTGGCATCTCAAATTTGCTCCTTGACAACCATCCGAAGTGCTTAACTTGTGAGCAATGCCCTAAGTGAGAAAGTATCACGCTAATTTCCAGAAGGCCAGTATGAGAAAAAAGTCAATGAGAAAGTTCGACTATAATTCGCGTTTGTTTTCACATCCATCCTAATAAACATAATACTTGGAAGGGAAAAATGACGAAACAGCTTGAAACAGATGAAAAAAAATTGATGGAGTATTTTCTTACGCGGGGTTTGTCTGAACCCGAAGCAAGTATCTTGACTATTATGGCCTGTAGACCGATTAGAGGCCCAAAATCAGAACTAGCTGAAATCCTAGATGGATATGAATATATAGAATCGTTGAAGGTAGAAGATATCAAGGAGGTAATCTCGAATCTCATTGACCAAGGGTTTCTGACATCCCAAATGGGTCAAATTGATGAGTTCATTGAGTTTCGGGATCCAGTGAACACAATTTCTAAATGCTTAGGGATAAGCGAATTACCCATCAACATTAGAAGAGTTGTTCAAGAAAAAACCGATTTGTTCAGAAGTATTTCTCTCAAGGAAAGAGAGCTTATTGACAGAGTTGGGTGGGCAAGCTGGGATTTGGCTCGTTCGGCCCTAAAAGATGCGATTTTGGATGCCAAAAGGCAAATCAAACTTGGGACCTTTTCATCTAAGACACTCTACCCTTCTATTCGTGGAGATATTATCAGAGCATTACGTAACAAAGTCGACATTAAGATTCTACTATTTTCACCTACGTTGGCCGCAAAACTCGAACCAGGCACACAATCCGATATCATGTTGAGAACTCGTGATTGGTATTATTTGTATAGAGAAGAATTATTATTTGCAACGAAAGAAAAGCGGCCTTTAGGGAAATTAGAAGTTAGATGGCTTGATGATGATTCATTTTCTTCCATGCAACGCGTAACTCTAATTGATGACAAGTGGTGGTTTCTGAATATTCACTCTCCCGGTAAAACAAGAGGAATTGAAGGGATTGTTTATCGAGGAAGGGGGGACAAACTAGGGAAAACTACGATTTTCAATGTATTAGAATTTTACTGGGAGCACGCATGGGAACATAGCTACTCACCTTATCTTATCGGTCGGTTAAGATCAATCCTTCGAGGTATATGGGATGATGTGCTTCTTATTTTTGTTCTGATATGGGGATCACTCTATTTAAGGGCCACTGCTAATGACCTTTGGGCAGGCGGATTACTTGGGGCTGCAATTCAGAAACTCGTAGATATTTGGCCAATTATTCAAAGAAATTTAGCAAGGCTTGTAATTCGTGTGATGAAACCACTCACCGAAGAATAATTCAGGAGATTATGAATGGATACGATGAAAATAGTACTTCCAATGGCAGGATTCGGAACGCGTATGCGTCCTCATACTTGGAGCAAACCTAAGCCTCTGGTCAGTGTAGCTGGAAAACCGTCCTTAGAACATTTAATGGACCTTCTAAAGGCATTACAGGGTTCCGAAAATAATGAATATATTTTTATTGTGAGTCCAAATCTAGGCGAATCACAAATTCCCGCTTTCGTAAAGGAAAATTTTCCAAATATCAAGGCCAATTTTGTTGTACAAAGAGAGATGAAAGGTCAATCTCATGCAATATGGTTGGCGCGTGAGCACCTTCAAGGCCCTCTATTTATTTCCTTCTCTGATACTCTTATAGAATCGGATTTTTCATTCTTAGAGAAAGATCAATCCGATGGAATTGTATGGGTTATGCCTGTTCCAGATCCAAGGCGTTTTGGTGTAGTACAAATCAGAGAAGGAAGATGGATAGAACGCTTTATAGAGAAGCCATCCACATTTGAGAATAATCTTGCTGTTGTAGGATATTATTATTTAAAAAGCTCTGAGAGTTTATTATATGCTATCGAACAACAAATGAAAAAAAAGGCCATGCTCAAGGGAGAGTACTTCTTAGCAGATGCCATTTCTATAATGATTGAAAATGGTGCAAAAATTCGCATTCATCAAGCCCGCAACTGGCTGGATACCGGGACGATCGAAGCCACCCTCGCGACCAACCGGTTCATGTTGGAACGTTTACACGTTGAAACGTTGGAACGTGAAACCGTGAAGATCCTGCCGCCGGTATTTATTCACGACTCTGCCGAAATATCGAACTCGACCATTGGCCCATACGCCTCCATCGGCGCGGGATGCGTGATCCGCGACAGCAAAATCGAAGACAGCATCCTCGAGCCGGGGGTGGAGGTGGACGCGGCAGCCTTGACCCACTCTTTGATCGGCAAGCAGGCCAAAGTCCGGGGACGAGGCGCAGACGGCCCTGCGGCAGAGTTGAACGTCGGCGATGACAGCACGGTCAAGTTTTAAATTGTGTGTCACTGCGAGCCGCTGACGGTTGAGTAGGGCGACAGCCCGTATCGAAACCCAGCGGCGAAGCAGTCTCATGCCTACAGCAGGAGATTGCTTCGTCAGGTCTCGATACGGCGGAAGAACATCGCTTACTCGACCATCCTCGCAATGACAGGACGCTTTGAAATATGCCCGAACCCGTCGAATGCCATTCCGGCTTTGCCTACGCCGAAAAGCCCGTCGCCCTCACCTGGCAAGGGACGCGGCGGGAAGTCCGCCACATCCTGAGCCAGTGGCGCAGCCCGCAAGGGCGCAACTTCCGGGTCGAGACCGAAGACAGGCAGGTGTTCGAATTGCTTTACAACGAAGCCACCGACGAGTGGCAGATCACGGAGTCCAACGTCTCCTGACGTTGGCGGCAAAGTCTGGAGACTTTGCACTCCGCTCAACCCATCCCAGGAGGATCAATGCAAGAACTTTCCAGTGTGCGCTACCTCTCGCAGCGCGTGGCGGGCCTCAAGCCTTCGGGCATCCGCAAATTCTTCGACATCGCTGCTACGATGGACGATGTCATCTCGCTCGGCATCGGGGAGCCGGATTTCACCACCCCCAGGCCGATCCTCGAGGCGGGCATCCGCTCGCTGCAGGACGGCGAGACCCACTACACCTCGAATTGGGGCAAACTCGAACTGCGCCGGGCGATCGCCGGCAACCTGGCCCGGCTCTACGGCGTGACCTACGACCCGGTTGACGAAGTGATCGCCACCGTCGGCGTCTCGGAAGCCCTCTACCTGGCCCTGACCGCCATCCTGGACCCCGGCGACGAGGTCATCATCCCGACCCCGTGCTTCGTCTCGTACCAGGCCGAGGTGATCCTGGCGGGCGGCGTGCCGGTCGAGATCCCCGCCCGGATGGAGGACAACTTCCAGGTGGACCCGGAGCGCATCCGGACCGCGATCACGTCCCGGACGAAGTGCATCTTCGTCGGCTATCCCAACAACCCGACCGGGGCGGTCGCTGAGCGGGAAACGCTGCTCGAGGTGGCGAAACTGGCCGAGGAGTTCGACCTGGTGCTGCTCTCGGACGAAATCTACGACCGCCTGGTCTACGGCTTCGAGCACGTCTGCCTCCCCGCCCTGGACGAAAGCATCAAAGCCCGCACGATCCTGCTGGGCGGTTTCTCGAAGGATTACGCCATGACCGGCTGGCGCATCGGTTACGCCGCCGGGCCGGCGGAACTCATCAAGGGACTGGTGCGCATCCACCAGTACACCATCATGTCGGCCCCCACCACCGCCCAGGACGCGGCCCTGGAGGCCCTGCTCTCGGGTGAGCCGCACGTCCAGGCGATGGTGGCCGAGTACGACCGCCGCCGCAAGTTGATCGTCAATGGGCTGAACCGTCTCGGCCTGGCCACCTTCGAGCCGCGCGGCGCGTTTTATGCCTTCCCCAAAATCGCCGCTTCCGGCATGGATGACGAGACCTTCGCCGAAAAGCTGCTGCGCGAGGAAAAAGTGGCCGTCGTGCCGGGCAATGCCTTCGGTCCCGGCGGCGAGGGATTCGTGCGCGCCTGTTACGCCACCGCCTACGAAAAGATCGAGGAAGCCCTGCACCGCATGGAAAGGTTCATGGAAAGGCACGGGTGAGTTAGTAATCAGTGTTCAGCAGAGGCCGGCACTTGTCCTGAGTTTGTCGAAGGGTTGCGTCCGCCCTTTTTACTCGCCTGTGGTAATGTAAACGGGCTTTATTGTTTTACCGGGATTCATACCACAAAGGAGACAACGGGGCACGAAGGGAAAACCCAAGAAATTCCTTTGTGCGCCTTTGTGACCCTTTGTGGTAAGGATTTTCCCGCCAGAAACGGGAGAGCCAGTAAAAACAGGAGTCACCATGTTATTCAAAATCGGAGTCGAAAACAACAACGAGGACGACCGTTCCATCGCCTGGGCGCTGGAGCATCCCGGCTGTTATGCCTACGGCGTTGACGAGGCCCAGGCCCTCGCCAACCTGCCCGCCGCCATCCGGGATTACGCCGCCTGGATCGAGGGGCGCGAGGCGTCGTGGGTGGACGCCTCCGCCATCGAAGTGCGCCTCGAAGAATCCTTCACCGACTTCGACATTGACGGGGACTACAACCGCGTCGAAAGCGGCAGCTACACCGTCGAACCCTTCTTCCTGTTCGAGTGGAAACCTCTCGCCGCCCCGGAGATCGAGCGCGCCCGCAAGATGCTGGCCTGGGCCTTCGATGATCTGGTAAAGGTGCTGGAAAGCCTGACCGTCGAAAAATGGTCCTACCAGCCCGAAGGCGAACGCTGGGACATCGCCGGGATCGTCAAACACATCGGCGGGGCCGAATGGTGGTACGTGGATCGGCTGGGGCTGGCCTTCCCCCGCGCCGAAGTGCCCAAAGACCCGCTCGACCGCCTGGGCAAGGTCCACGCCCTGATGCGCAAAGTCCTGCCCACCTTCGAGGGCCTGGACAAGGTCGTCGGCGCGGACGGCGAGTTCTGGTCGCCGCGCAAGGTCGTCCGCCGGGCGCTCTGGCATATCCGCGACCACACCGGACATATCCAGAAATTGTTGGCATGACCCACTCCCACACCCACACCCACGACCAGACCGGGGACATCCGGGCGGCGTTCTTCCTCAACCTGGGATTTACCGTCTTCGAGATCCTCGGCGGGCTGTACACCAACAGCCTGGCGATCCTCTCGGACGCGGTCCACGACCTGGGCGACAGCCTGTCGCTGGGCATGGCCTGGTTCCTGGAGAAACACTCGCACCGCGAAAGCGACCAGCGCTACTCCTACGGCTACCGGCGCTTCTCGCTCCTGGCCGCCCTGGTCAACACGATCATCCTGGTGGTCGGCTCGCTCTACGTGCTCTCCGAAGCCGTGCCGCGCCTGCTCGCCCCGCAGCACTCCGACGCGGGCGGGATGGCCGTCCTGGCCCTGGTCGGGATCGCCGTCAACGGGGCGGCGGTGCTGCGCGTCAGGCGCGGGCAATCGCTCAATTCACAGGTCATCGCCTGGCACCTGCTCGAAGACGCGCTCGGCTGGCTGGCCGTGCTGATCGTCAGCCTGACCCTGCTGGTGGCCGACATCCACGTCCTCGACCCGATCCTCTCGATCCTCATCAGCCTCTACGTGCTTTACAACGTGGTCCGCAACCTGCGCCAGACCCTCTCGCTCTTCCTGCAAGCCGTCCCGGATACCATTGTCCTGCCCGAGGTGGAACACGCCCTGGCCTCGATCCCCGGCGTCCTGTCGCTGCACCACACCCACGTCTGGTCGCTGGACGGGGAGCACCACGTCCTGACGGCCCACCTGGTGGTGGACGAAAACGCCGACAAGGAGAGACTGATCCGCATCAAGCGGGAGGCCAACCGTCTCACCGCCGGGATGGGCCTGGAGCACGCCACCATCGAACTGGAATTCGAGAACGAAGACTGCTCGATGAACGGGATGGATGTGCATGAGCACTGATGCACCCTCACTTCCATACAATAAGTAGGTCAGGCTTGTAGCCTGACAAAACGTGTCGGGCTAAAAGCCCGACCTACGAAGCAACCCAAAAGAGCCGCATGTGCGGCTCTTTTTCAATGATGCTTAAGGTTTTTCTTCGCGTCCTTCGCGCCTTCGCGGTGAATCCCCTACGCCTTCTCCACCACGAACGGCTGGCGGCGGATGCTGTACCCGCCGTTCTTCGCCAGCACCCGCCCCACCGACCCGGCCGGCACGTCCACCAGCGTGAAGTGGTCCTGGATGTAGATTTTGCCGATGGTGTGGCCGGGGATGTCGGCGTGGAAGGCGATGCTGCCGACGATGTCTGCCGGGCGGATGCCGTGCGATTTGCCGATGCTGAGGCTCAGGCGGACCATGCCTTCTTCGTGGGATTCACTTCCCCGAGCGGCGCGGGACCCTGGCCTGCGCGGCCCCATCGAGCCTTCACGCGGCTGACGGCGCTCGCGCCGCTCCGGGCGCTCCAGCACCTCGCTCAGTTCCGCAATCGGACGCTGTTTTTCTTCGGCGCGGGCGATCTTGAGGGCCGCCGCGGCAATGTCGGCGGGATCGTGGCCCTCGGCCATGAGCGCCTCGACCATCTCGCGCTCGCGCTTGTAGCGCGCCCGCCGAAGCCAGACGGACACCTGTTCGAGCAACTGGCCCTCGCGGAATTGGGTGATGTCCTCCACCGTCGGCAGGCTGGCCCGCGTCAGCTTGTGGCGGGTGAACTGTTCGATCTTGCGCAGGCGGAACTGCTCCCTGGGCGGCACCAGCGAGATGGCGATGCCGGTCTTGCCCGCCCGCCCGGTGCGTCCGATGCGGTGGACGTAGACTTCGGGGTCTTCGGGCAGGTCGAAGTTGATCACGTGCGAGATGTCGTCAATGTCGAGGCCGCGGGCGGCCACGTCGGTGGCGACCAGCACCTTGACCTGGTTCTGGCGGAAGCGGTTGAGCACCCGCTCGCGCAACTCCTGCGACAGGTCGCCGTTGAGGGTCTCGGCCGGGAAACCGCGCCGCGTCAGTTCGTTGGCCAGCTCCCCGGTCCCGGCCCGAGTGCGGGCAAAGATCAGGGCCGAGGTGATCGGTTCGACCTCGAAAAGCCGCGTCAGGGCGGCCAGTTTATCCCAGTCATTGACCAGGTAATAGCGCTGCTCGATGGCGGCCACCGTCACCTGCTCGCGCTGGATCGTCACGGACTGCGGCTCGCGCATGTATTTATCGGCCAGGCGGCGGATAGGGGTCGGCAGGGTGGCCGAGAACAGGGCGGTCTGGCGTTCAGCGGGCGTCTCTTTGAGGATCGACTCGATGTCTTCGACGAAGCCCATGCTGAGCATTTCGTCAGCCTCGTCGAGGACAATGGTCTGGACCCGGCCCAGGTCCAGCACGCCGCGCTCGATCAGGTCGAGCAGGCGGCCGGGGGTGCCGACGACCACGTCCACCCCTTTTTTCAGGCGGGTGATCTGGCGGCTGTAGGACGATCCGCCATAGACGGCCAGGACGCGCACGCCCAGGTGCTGTCCGTACTCGTACATGGCGTTGGCGACCTGGAGGGCCAGTTCGCGGGTGGGGGCCAGCACCAGCGCCTGGACGTGGCCTTGATCCTTTTGCAAATTTTGGAGGATGGGGAGGGCGAAGGCGGCGGTCTTGCCGGTGCCGGTCTGGGCCTGGCCGATCACGTCGTGGCCGGCCAGCATGACCGGGATGATGCCCGCCTGGATGGGGGTCGGCTCGCTGTAGCCGAGGTCAGAGATGGCCTGCAACAGTTGCGGATGCAGGTCGAGGGAGGTAAATTCGGTTGTCATTTGGTCCTTTAGTTTGGTAGTTGTTTAGTTGGTTAGTTTTATAGTTTTGTAGTTTGTGAGTTTTCCAGTGTGGTCGTTTGGTGGTCGGATGCCCGCTAATCTTTATGCAGACGAACCAACTATCGAACTATCCGACTATCGAACCAACCAACTACCCAACTACGCAACTATCCAGCCATTTGATCATCCAACTACTCGACTAAAAACCCGTTTACCTACCTGATGCCGCCCATCCTTGCGGATGCTGCGGCTATATCTTGCAAAATAAACGCCCGGACCACTTTCGCCGGGCAAGCCATTGGAATGATCAAAACAAGTTTGGGTTGTGCGCGTGTCCGTTTCGGGGCACGGCGGGGGAGTATAACACAGTTTTTCGATTTTGGATTTTGGATTTTGGATTTCAGATTGCGCGAGTGCGTCGCACCTTACCGACAGGGTTATTACGTTTGAACGAGAGTGGCCTTCGCTTGAACCAATCCCGTTTAGCAAGGTGCGACGCACCTTCCGTCATTCCACCGGATGCTCGGGATGCTCCGCGTTCCAGAGGGCGATCACCTCCCCGAAGGTCATCCCAATGCGCTTTTGATTATCCGGCCAGCCCGCCTGATGTGGCTTTTTGACCGGCAAGACAGAGAAAAGACTTCGGAAGTCTGAGGCAGGAGGGTTTCGGCGGACTGAAGTCCTGCCTCAGTTCATTGAAGCCTTCCGGGCCGGCTTAGCCCGGAGGGGCTTCCACGAATTAAGCAGCTTTCGCGAAGCAACCTTTAGGGCAGCCCCGGCGGGTGCGGTTTGGATTGTGGGGAGGAAGGGTTTTCAGGAAAAGACTTCGGAAGCCTCTTTCGGAGTCTTTGCGACCGGGGTTCTTCCTGAAAGACTTCCGAAGTCTGAGGCAAGAGGGTTTCGACGGACTGAAGTCCTGCCTCAGTTCGTGGAAGCCCTCCGGGCTGATTGCCTTAGCCCCTGAGGGGCTTCCACGAATTGAGCAGGCGGCTTTCGCGAAGCATCCTTTAGGGCAGCCCCGGCGGGTGCGGTTTGGATTGTGGGGAGGAAGGATTTTCAGGAAAAGACTTCGGAAGTCTCTTTCGGAGTCTTTGCGACGGGGGTTCTTCCTGAAAGACTTCCGAAGTCTGATGCAAAAAAAGCCGGCCGCGAACTCGACGGCCGCACCTGGGACGAGATGCCGGGCAGTGCCAATTTGGCGAGGGCATAAGCCAACAAAAAATCCCCGGCTATCCTTGCCGAGGATTTTGCTTTTAATTCGAGAGGTACATTCAGGCCGTTGCGCGTGGCCGCGACACGATTTTGGGATGTTTCAGCCGTGAACGAACGGGGGCCAAGTCACCCACATCCACAAATACAACATTGCTGGTTTCTTTGGGCGCGTTCTTGAGCATGAAACCGTTATAGCCTGAGTCGCGGCTATCCAGCAGGATGACTTCCGCTTCGGGCGGGAATTTCTCGGCAAAGTCGGGATGATCCATCAGGTAACGATTGAACTCCAGGAAGAGTTCATCGAATTTTGCGCGGTAGAACTCGTTCATTTCCTCAACTCCTTCTCATATTGTTTCCGGTAAGCAGGCCAGTTCTTCATAATGTCACGCTGACCAAACGTGATAATGACGATAGCGGTTTTGACGTTGGCTGGGATCAAGATAGATCAAAAATTCTCGCTCGCCCATGTTGGGATTATACAACAAGACTTATCCCAGGCGACAGGGCAATGGAAAAGCCGGCCGCACCTGGGACGAGATGCCGGGCAGTAACAAGCTCGTAAGAGAGCAAATCCTTGCAGGATGAAGAAAGAGTAGCGCCTGAAACGGCGATTTTCAGCCCCATCTCAGTCCACGCCTTCTCCCGCCGTTCATTTTCCTCATCAATAGACGGGATGGTTCACAATAGGGTAACAAATTGAAGAAAGGAATGACAAAAGGCTTTACAGGGACCTCAAATTCGAGGATGATGTTTTTGTGAAGAAACCCCATCCAAGAAAGAGGTCCCTATGGCAAATTATCATCTGACCAACCTGACTTTGTCAACCCGATTTGAACTGGCTGCGCTGATGCTTGATCCTGATCGTAGCTGGGGCTTGGTCAGCAAACTTTCCAGAGAGAAAGGCGTGTCGCGGAAGTTTCTGTACGCCATTCAAGCTAAAGCCGAAGCTGCGATTTTGAGGGCCCTGGAAGCCCAAAAAGCAGGGCGAAGAGCCAACACGAACCAGGTAGAGGTGGATGACGAGTTTGTCGAGCGTGCGATTGCGATATTGATGAGCGTAATACCAGGGACCGTTCGCCCGGTGAAATGGGTACTGGATTTGCTCTTGGGCATCCAACGTTCGACGGGCTATATCAGCCAGAAAGCCCAGAAGATTGGGGCAGCTGCTTTGGAATACAGCCAGAATTTGCGTTTGCCGATTTCAGTTTTGGCTGAAGCCGACGAGATTTTTCAGGGACAACAGCCCTGCCTGACCCTGGTGGATGGGCGCTCTTTTCTGGTGTTGAGCCTCTCGGCTCAGGAGCATCGCGATAAAACCACCTGGGGCTGCGTCCTGCTGGATGTCCAAAGCCAGGGTGTCCACTTTGTGGATGTGGCCAGTGATGGCGCTTTGGGCATCCAGGCCGGGGTACGTGACGTTTCCTTGACGATCCCGCTGCGCCCGGACTTGTTTCACTTGTTGCGCGAAGCTCGCCGCGTTGGCCAACGGTTGGAAAACCGTGCTTACCAAGCGATTGAAATGGCTGAACGTGCCAGGAAAGCCCAACAAGAGCAAAATCAGCCCAAACGCCGCAAGGGCGCGCCACTCAAGGTGAAACTGGCGCTTCCAGAAGCCGAAGTGCAAGAGCATCAGGCCATTGAGCACTCGGATACCTGGGAATGGCTGTCTGGTGACATCAGGCAGGCGCTTGAACCCATTGACCGTCATGGAAGCCTGGCTTCAGCCCTGCCAGCCCGCCAAACCATTTTGACCGCGCTCGAACTGCTGGAAACACTCAACAATGCAACCATTCGAGAGTTTACCAACTCGTTGACCGAAAAACTCGATGACCTGCTGGCACCCATCGAATGGTTGGAGCAAGCTCTGGCACTCTGGCGCGAAGGCCTGACCCCGGAAATAGAAAAACTGATCCTGTGGGCCTGGCAGAACCAGAAAGAATTGGGAATTTCTTTCGACCAGGTTTTGCCCGCCCCCTACCAGGATACCGTTTGTGCTTTTTGGAATGCACTTTCTTTATTCCATCGCTCGTCTAGTTTGGCAGAATCGCTGCATAGCTGGCTGCGACCTTATTTACAGGTTCATCGCGGAATGCCAAAATGGCTATTGCCTTTACTACAGTTGGTCTGGAACCACCACGTCTTTCAACGCGGCAAACGGCAAGGAAAAAGCCCGATGGAATGGGCTGGCTTAGAGCATGTCCCTGCTTTGTCCACCTTGTTTGACTATTTGACCCACTCCCTAAAACCAAATCTGGCTCCGGCTGATTTTTTTAAGGTGCAAAAAAGTGTTACCCTATTTGCCTGAAAAAATGAACCATCCCCAATAGACCTGACAGGTTTCCGCAGAACCACAATTGATCGAGCGCCTTGCCACACGGAGAAGTCCGATTGACTCACGCCACGATGAAACCTGTCAGGTCTCACCCTGCCTCCGAAAATGGACTCCCAGTTTATTCGCCCGTGATTCCTCCCACAAGATTTTCTCGGCGGGAATCCTTTCGCGGCGGAGTTCTTCCCTGGCACCGCCCGCCACGAAGTCCCTGAAGCGGAGCGGAGTGGGAGGGCAGGTGTGGCGCGTTGAAGTTATGTAGTCGCAGGTGCTATAATTGACCCATGGATGAAAAATTCGATATCAAACTTTATCGCGAGCGCTGGAAAGCCGTTGAAGAGTTTGAACTCGAAGAGTTGCGTTTGCTTTCCATGGAAACGCGCCTTCAACAGATGAATACCATTTGGCGATTGGGATTAGGACTTGGTTTCTCGTTTGAACCCGATCCGAGCGAGATGGGAGTCTTTGCGCGTTGGGCAAAACTCAAAGAGGGGAAATGACAGTTCCAGAGCCGCTTGCTTCGCTGATCGAGCCGTTGACCGCCCTGCAACACCTGCTTGACGGATTTGATTCGCAGGGTGTTGTTATTGGCGGGGTCGCCACAGGCTTTTTGGGAAAACCGCGATTTACCGTTGACCTCGATGCGATGTTCCTCGCTTCGACCAAAGACATTGACCGCATTTTGGAAATGGCAAAGGAAGATGGGATTGAACCGCGCACCGAAAAAGTGATGGAATTCGCCCGGAAGAGCCGCGTGTTACTCCTGCGGCACACTGCCAGCCGCGCAAACATTGACATATCTCTCGGCATCCTGCCATTTGAAGAGGAAGTGGTGGCGCGCAGTATCGTTCGTAATGCAGGCGCGCTTTCGGTGCGATTGCCAACTCCTGAAGACTTGATCATCATGAAAGCCGTTGCGCACCGTCCAAAAGATTTACTCGATATTCAAGCCGTTGTAGAAAACCATCCTGATTTGGATGTTGCTCGTATCAAGAATTGGGTCAGGCAATTTGCGGAGGTTCTGGAAATGCCGTCGCTATGGGATGATATTGAAGGCATGCTCAAGTAAGTCTCTGATTCTCCCCACCACCGCGGATTGCGAAGCATCCCTCACCACCTCATCATCCCCAAAGAGCAAAGATGAAGGCTGAAGGCTGAAGGATGAATTTCTGCCCACTTGCAGGGAAACGCCCATCGCCGAGTCTCCCCTCGCGTAGCACCCTGTGGGCAAATCCGGCGATTCGAACTCTCAATTTTCATCCCAAATTTTCATTGTCATATTTGGGGGTCGCGAAGCAGTCCGAAGGACAGAGGGGGCGAAAATGGACTCCCAGCTTATTCGCCCGCAATTCTTCCCACACGCTTCGCAGTTTTCTCGGCGGGGTCGAGTAGTGCTATAATTTTCATGAGTGAATGCCATGCAAAAGAAGAAATTCCGTATTCCACGCAAAAAGATTGCTGAATTTTCCCGCCGTTGGGGGGTGGTGGAATTTTCGTTGTTTGGTTCGGCTTTGCGCGCGGACTTTCGCCCCGACAGCGATGTGGATGTGCTGGTCACATTTTCAAAAGAAGCAGAGATCAGTCTGTTTGACCTTGTGCAAATGAAACTGGATTTGGAGAAAATCTTCCACCGTCCTGTGGATTTGATCGAGAAGGACGCGCTGGAAAATCCCTTCCGCAAGCGGGAAATCCTCCGTACCGCGCAGGTGGTCTATGCCGCATAGCGAGAGGGACATGTCCTATCTATGGGATATGCGGAAATACGCATTGGAAATCACCGAGATTATCAAAGGCGTTCCACATGCGAAGTTCATCGAGAACAAAACGATCCGCTATGCGATTGAGCGATTGCTTTTGATCGTCGGTGAAGCGGCGAATCATGTTTCCAAGGGGTTTCAAGAAAAGCATCCCGAAATCGAATGGGCGCAAATCATCGGCTTGCGGAATATTCTCGCGCATGAATACGGCGAAGTGAAAATGGACAAGATTTATCTCGCCGCCACAAAAGCCGTTCCCGCCTTGTTGAAAAATTTAGAGCCGCTGATTACAGAGTAACGCTATGTACTACCGAAGAAAAATTCTCCTTGCCTTGATTGAAGTTTTTGGCGGCAGTCTGCAAAACACGGACTGTGAAAAACTTCTATTTAACTTCTGCCAGCAGACAGGCAAGAATCACTACGACTTTTTTCCCCACAAATACGGACCTTTTAGCGCTGTCTCTTATTACGATAAGCAAAGGCTGATTGATTTGGGGTTATTGAAACCTGTAAAAGATTTTCAATTAAATACAAGAGTCCTCTGCAAGAAGTCGATCTTTAACAACCAACAACCAGAGGGTAATCTGGTCGAGGGCATAGCCGGCCTGCCAAAAAGCGCCGGATAGCGGCAAAAAAAGGGACCTGGGAGGTCATGGGTTGG
>JBMOMN010000007.1:0-3510 GCA_049324115.1 Chloroflexota bacterium | reverse complement strand
ACAGCAGAATGGTTGGCTGGTACCCTCATTCTACTCTCAGGAGCGTCCCCCGTTATTTCCGGCGGGCGCGCCCGCCGGAAATAACACCGCCCCCGAAAGGAACGGGAGCGGTTAAGATAAGTGATCCGCTTTGGGACGCTTCGCACAAAGTGATAGCATAACTCTGCGCCCACCGAACGATCCTAATAATATGAGTGCGATCAATATGTTTATTGCCCTAACCGCGGATTTTCATGAGACTGGTTTTCTTAATTATGCGAACGCACAAAATAGGAATAAACTATTGAGTGATAGTAGTTTACCCAGCGAAAACGACAAAGATGGTAATAACCAACATGAATCAAAAAGTGGCGCAGACAATTTACTTGAAAACCTTAAGCAAGATGATTCTTCCAAGTTAAATGCAAATGATTATTCTTTACAAGACTTCAACGCTATAAGTCAAATAGGACAAATTCAGTACGAAAACAAGAAGAATAATTCAGATCAGCACGGAAATAATCCTAAGAACCTGAAACTGATTAATACAAATACAATGGATCGGTACTCCTATGTAAAAAGTTGCCCAACAAGATATACTGATCCAACAGGTCATAACGATTGTGATTATGGGAAATTGGCAACGGGTATCTTTGTTTCTATTGCTGGTGCTGGGGTTACGGTTCTCGGGGCCGTAATCTTTATAGCAGGGGCGGGTGAAAGTGCAACCATTGTAGGCATAGTTCACGGAGGTGCTGCTATGGCTGTGGGAGGCATCATGGCTTCAATAGGGATCGTAGGTATTGTTGGTGGAGGCTACATAGCTTATAAATCTGGTTGTTTGCCAAATTCTTCGTCCAGTCAACAAACTCCAACAAATGGAGATGAGCAATGAATAATCAAATTAGACTGCGCGTTCTCGTTGCATCCATATTTTTAATGATATTAACCTTTTTTATGATCTACATTATTGGAGAAAGAATCCTTGAGATGCCGAGATGGCTTGTATTGATACTTGTGTGTGTGGGAGAAACTTCGATTGCTTTGGGAATATTTTTCGGCATACGGCTTATTAATAAAAAGAGATAATCCTGCCCACGTCCATGCCGTAACGGACATGGCCGCCAACGACTACGTTTACGACGCTAACGGCAGCCAGACCACCCGCATCTTGAGCGGCTTGGCGACCGCCAGGTGCGAGCCGACGAAGTAGTCCGGGGGCAGCCAGGACCACTCCACTGCCCAGACCCCGTCCACCCGTCCGATCACCCGGCCCGGCAGCCCGGTCGGGGCGTTCACCACCGAATCGGCGTAGTCGCCGCGCCGGATGTGAACGTCGTCAATTTCGGTGAAGTCGCTCAGGGCTTCCACCTTCTTGGTGTGGGCGTCGTTGAAGAACACCGCCACGTCCTCGCCCGTCGCCGAGCGCCCGCCGAAGTGTTCCACCAATTCATCCCGTACCACCTCGAAGGGATCGTTGTCGTCCGAGATGGCATCTGGGGCGTACCCTGAAACCAGGTAGTGGCTGTCCTCAGCCGAATCTTCCTGGCCCGCAGTCGGCGGGTAGATCGTCCCGTCGTTGTTCGCCAGCGGCTTGACCGTGATGTCCGGCAGGTCGTCTTCCTCGAAGGGATAGTCCGTGTTGTTGAACATGGCGATCAAGATTTCCCGCCGCACGGTGTTGATGTCTTTGAGAATGATGTCGTCCAGGTGGGTGTCCAGTTCTTTAAGGCTCATGTAAGCCAGGGTGATGTCGTCGCCCGCAAGCTGCGAGCCGAAATCCTCGATGGGGTAGGCCACGTCCCAGGAACCCGCCCGCTTCGAAGCCGCTGACTGTGCCAGGCCGCCCCGCCGCTGCATGTAGCCGCCGCCCGGCAGTTTGAACCGTTCTACCCGCAGTTCGGTTTCTTCCTGCACGAAGATCGAGTAGGCCGCCCGCAGATCTTCCGAGTGGTTGTCCAGCACCTGCTGGATCGCATCGTAGATCACGTTCTGGCCGATCTGGTTGACGAATGCCCGGTCCAGGTCAGACCGGTTGAGTAGGCCAAAGAGTTCGCTCATAGGTGTTGTTCCTTATCCGGCATCGCCGATGATGTACAGCACTTTCGTCACCCGGAAGTCCGAGAGCGGCATCACCCGCCCGACCAGCACGCTGACAGTGCCGGGCGCATCCGCCAGCTTCCCTGGGGTATCCGAGAGATACACCGGTGCGTCGTAGGCCAGCCCCGACAGGTCGAAACCCGTCACGCTGCCCTTCTTGAGATAGGTCAGGCCTCCGCCTTGTTTGGCGACCGCCATCCCCCGGAACTTGGCTGTTGCCGGGGCCGCCGCGCTGGATTTGGTCGCCTTGCCGTTTGCATTGATGTAGGCGGTTTCGCCGAGAGTGAATTTCTCAGCCGGGAGAATGTCGTAGGTCTCGTTCCCTTCCGAGAAGGCCAGAGCCACGTTGCTGACAGTCAAATCTGCCATTGAGAGCCTCCAAAATTTTTATAGGTGGGTGATGGTCCTGGTCCGCTTCTTCTGACCATCCTCCGAGTTGTCGCGCCGGCGTCCACGCGGCGGCGTGCCGTGGCTCTCTTTCTGTTCTTCGAGCCAGAACGCCCGTTTCTGGGCTACCGTCTTGACCACTTCTGCGGCCCCTGATACGTCACCGTTTCCGTTGACTTCGAGCTGCTCGAACAGGCTGGCATCGCCCTGGACCAGCGTCCACAGGTCGTCCAGCGCCTCGCTGCGGAAGCCTGCGGCCTGGGCCTCGCTCCGCACCGCCCATTTCATCGCGACGGTCTGTGCCCTTGTATTGGCCGCATCCCGCTCGCTCTGCGCCTGGGACACCTGACCGGTCAAGGTCGTCACCTGGCCTTGAGCCTTCTCGAGGTCGCTCTGTTCGTCTTCGTCCTGTTGGCGCTTGGTCTTGGCCGCTTCGAGCATCTCGTCCACCGACTTGAAGCCCGCTTTCTCGGCCAGTTCCTGGTCCCGGGATCGGGCCGCTTGCTTTGCCCGGTCAGCCATCACCTTGTCGAACCGCTCTTGCGACATGCTCACGGTCGCCTCGCCCTGGCCTCCTTTGCCGCCTTTGTCCTCGGCATCCGCTGGGGGATCACCCTCGCCACCAGTGCCGCCGCCACCTCCGGCGTCCGAGTCGAAATACATCCCAGGGAACAGCATGGATGAAAACAGGTTGAACAGCATTGTGAAAATATCCATTCCGAGTTCACCGCACTCGTCGCGTGGTTTGGGGGTTAAATAGCGAAACCCGAGGCACAAATTCGCCTCGGGTTTTTCCTCAGTCAGGTCGCTGCCGGGATTATAACGCGCCTGGGTCTGAAAATTTTTTGCTAAACATAGCTTTCATCTTTATCGAAATACTTGTACAATAATTATAAGAATAAGTATCACTAATTTACTTAGCGTAAGTTTTGTGCAATCAGAGCACAAAGTGCTTAAAACGTCAAAAATGTGCATTTTGTGAAAATGGCAACGGGAGTTGCACAGCCCATTGCTTTTTCACGGTGAGGGACCGGCCTGCAAACA
>JBMOMN010000006.1:0-152729 GCA_049324115.1 Chloroflexota bacterium | reverse complement strand
ATCAGCAAAACTCGCTCCGTTCGCGGTATTCGCGTTAAGGGGTTGTCCGGTAGAGAAATAAAACAAGACATTTGCAGCACCATTCATCCTTCATAATTCATCCTTCATCCTTTATGACAGTCATCTCCGTCGAACATCTCTCCAAAACCTACCGCCTGGGCCAGATTGGTATGGGTACCAACGGCCTGAAACTCTGGTGGGCCAAGAATCCGCTAATCCACGCGACTCTACACCAATCTCTGGTCAATTCGCGCCGATTAGCGTAGATTAGCGGATAAATTTCCCCCTATGCCAACCGTCATCTCCGTCGAACATCTTTCCAAAACCTACCGCCTGGGCCAGATTGGTACCGGGACCTTTACCAATGACCTGAAGCTCTGGTGGGCCAAAGCGCGGGGCAAGCCCAACCCGCTGGCGAAGATCGGCGAAATGCCCCCACCCCTGCGCCCCTCCCCCAATACTGGGGGAGGGGATGGGGGTGAGGGTGATACCATCTGGGCGCTGAAAGACGTTTCTTTCACGGTCGAGCAGGGCGAGGTGCTGGGGATCATCGGGCGCAACGGGGCGGGCAAGAGCACCCTGCTCAAGATCCTTTCACGGGTGACTGCGCCGACTTCGGGGAAAATCAAAGTCAAAGGCCGAGTCGCCAGCCTGCTCGAAGTAGGCACCGGTTTCCACCCCGAACTGACCGGACGGGAGAATATCTACCTGAATGGTGCTATTTTGGGGATGAGCAAAGCCGAAGTAACCCGCAAGTTCGACGAGATCGTGGACTTTGCCGAAGTGGAGAAGTTCATTGATACCCCCGTCAAGCGCTATTCCAGCGGCATGTATGTGCGCCTGGCCTTTGCGGTGGCGGCTCACTTGGACCCTGAGATTTTATTAGTTGATGAAGTGTTAGCGGTAGGCGATACTGAATTCCGGAAAAAATGTTTAGGGAAAATGGGGGATATGGCGCTAACAGGACGGACAGTTTTTTTTGTGAGTCACAATCTTGCTGTTGTACAAACACTTTGCACAAAAGTTTATTATTTAAACAATGGTCGAATTGAGGCAGATGGAGAACCAGCTCGAGTGATACATCAATACCAAGAAAATGGATATCAACGTGTTACATCCCAATTATTGCAAGGTACGCAAATTATCGGGGCAAGATTAATACAAAAACCGAACACAATCTATACATCATTGGACCCCCTTACTGCTGAGATGGAGATTTTTACTGAAGTTAAATTACCAAGTGCTTTTCTGAATTTTGTGATTGAAAATAGTAGCGGACAATATTTAGTTCATCTTAGGACGGATGTTCAGGGTCTTTCTCCCACATTTTTGCCTGGACAACATCGGATTCGCATACATCTCCCTTTGCTTGGCTTGCGATCTGGCATTTATTCGGCTTGGTTTAGATTGTATGTGAATTCAGAAGATCAATCGATAGTTGCAGATTCGGAGCATCTGCTGTTAGAAATAAATGGGGTGCAAACGAGTGGTTTGATTGATATTCCTGGAAAGTGGTCGTGGGAATCTCTAGAAAATACAAGGAATATATGAGCCTGTTGCACAAACCCCCTTCGCCGAAAACGGTGGGGCGCCGTCCCAGAAAGTGTCGACCATTTGGCGTCAGAGTGGGGCATCATTCCCGTTTTCGCGCCCTTTCAGGGACTCAAGTGGGACGAAGAATTTCTCCCACGAATTCATGCAACAGGCTCATATGACGAGGAAAATAATGGATACAAATCTAAGCATTCATGAGAAAAATCTTAAGTCTATCAAGAAATTATTAGGAACAAAGCCAATCATTCAAGATGTAAGGGACACAATTGAGTGCCTAACGGATGACGGCTATTGGTATAGGTACTTACTTGACAAGTTTGATATTGCTTTGAAAGCGGAAGTGGAGTATTGGGAAATCCGAATTGCTCTAAGAACGTTGTCACGCGTAATTAAACCTCGAAATTATTTAGAGATTGGTACTCGTCGAGGTTGGTCCCTTGCTCAAGTGCTTATAGAGTCGCCGACCACACAAGCATTTCTCTTTGATATATGGATGAAAAACTACGGAGGTGTGCAGAACCCAGGGCCAGGTTTTGTCAAACGTGAGTTGAGCAGATGCCTAAATCAAGAACTTGATTTGACATTTGTTAGCGGGAATAGCCACGATACTTTGCCTGAAAATTTTCTAGGTAAAAAACAAAATCGCTTGAATTGGATTATTCGAAATCCAAAACCATTCCCGGAAACATTTGACTTAGTCACCGTGGATGGTGATCATTCGATTCTTGGAGCTTGGTGGGACTTATGTGATACGTTTCCGCTCGTTTCAATTGGGGGAGCTCTAGTATTTGATGATTTGAATTATGAAGGAGATGAAAGGCGCTATGGCACTATTGCCACTACAAGGTTTAACGACCTGCGCCCCCCTCTCCCCCTAGGCTTGAATAGTTTATTAGAAGTTTGGATGGAATTTAAAAGGACACAACCTGGGTTTGTATTTATCGAGAATCTTGATGATGAACCATCAATCGGGATCGCTTTTCGCATGAAGTAGGAGAATACCCTTTATTCTTTTGTTAAAGTATCAGGTCGCTTGGTAATCAATAATGTGAATTATTATGGAAAAAGAAAAATTGAAGGTATTTATCTGGAGTCCAATTATTAATCCAGGGGGAGGGGAGAGGCTTCTTTTCCGATTGGTTTCGGCAATTAATAAGAATCCGCGGATTAGTCACGTTACATTCCTAGGTCCAAGAAATGAAGCCTTCCAAGATTTGTTAAGAAACGAAAAAACCACAGTAGTTTCTTCCGCCAAACTAAATCGATTTTCTGCGTTCATCAAGAAACTTCGTCTTTCCAATTTTTTAACAAGGCGAATGTTGTCTAGGGCCGCAAAAGCAGACAACCGTGAGCTACAAAACATCTTAAAGCTTTACTCTGGTGATAATGATGTTACCTATGTTTTTTGGCCGCACAAAAACCAATTCCCGAAGGGCTTATTGAATCGAGTAGTTTGTTGTACTGTGCAGGATCTAACTTTTTTCGATTTTCCAGAAATACTCGGATGGGAAAAGACCAAGCAAGAAAAAGAAAATATGTTAGAGTGGTTGAAGAATTCCAAACAAATAATCGTTTCATCAGAAAACACTCTAAACAGACTGAATTTTCATTACGCGGGTTTAGTCAGGAACGTCAAAATAATTCGACATGATATCTTGCCTGATTCTTTAGATTTTGTGGAAGATGTTGACATAAGCGAATTCAATCTGCCTGAAAATTATATTGTCTTCCCTGCAAATATTCAAACGCACAAAAATCATTATAATTTGTTTTTAGCTTCGGCAAAATTTAAGCAGCGTGCTGAATGGCCTTTGGTCTTATTTGGGGGAGGCACAGAAATCTTCAATCCAGGTTGTCACGGCCCCACTGGGATATGGGAGGCGCGTTTGCTGGGCGTAATATTGCGTACGGGTCTTACTGCTAACAAGGATTTCTTTTCACTTGGATATATCCCGGACAAATTTGTTTTGTCCATAGTAAAAAATGCGAAAGCATTAATCATGCCCACTCTATCCGAAGGCGGGGGAAGCTATCCAATAGAAGAAGCCTTAAGTTTGGGAGTGCCAGTTCTGTGTTCTGATATTCCTGTTTTACGAGAACACCTCTCTGGGCATAGCGCCAAAATTGGTTGGTTTGATCCAAACTCGCCCGATTCCATAGCGCGGGCACTTAATGACTTGGTCGAAAACTATAGTGCGTACAAACAATCGGCGTTGGATGCCGTAAATGACCCCCGTCCGAATTGGGATGATATTGCGGAGCATTATGTTGATGCCTTTTGCGCAGTTCTCCAAAAGCGGGGCAATTTGGCAAACAATCTGTAAAATGGCCCTACGCGCAGATATCACCATTCGCAAAGTGGATCTGGTTGATTACGAGAATCTCGTCCATTTTCTTGCTGATAACAACATCCCCGAAATTGTACGCTATTTTCGTCCCTTCCCTTTTACTTCTGAAACCGCCCAATACATTGCGCGTCAGCCCCATCGAGACAGATATTTTGTGGCAATTCTCAACCATCAAATTGTAGGACTTTCAATGTTGCGCGGCTGGGATGAAGGTTTCTCAATACCGAGTTTTGGAGTTATGGTGGATCATCGAATTCACGGAAAAGGAATCGGTAAGCACTTGCTTGAATATACACTTGACGAGGCTTGTAAATTGAAATGCCATCGCGTCAGATTGTCTGTTTATGCCAGCAACACTGTTGCCATTCGGTTATATGAGGCAATGGGATTTTACGAAGAAACACGTCAAGCGGTGATGGTGGGACAAGAGGCGGATGAAAAGATAATTATGTTCAAGGATTTGAGTTAATGCCATCTGAGAACGGTGACTCTTTGCATATTGCCATAAATGCCCAACGCTCTCCCAACGGCGGCGCGGGCGGCGTGGAATCGGTTTTGATTGGTCTGGTTTCAGCTTTGGGCAGATTAGAAGACGGGGACGAAGAATATATCATCATTGGCCCTTGGGAAAATCCTGACTGGCTGAAACCCTATATGGGTCCCAATCAACGCCTGATGCGCGGCCCCAAGCCGGAAGATGACCAGCGGCCTTTCGAAACCGTGCCTGCCTGGCTGCGCTCCGCGGCAAGAAGCGTTCACAAGTGGCTGTACGATTTTGTCAATCCGCCTTCCAATGGCTTTAATGTTCCGCTTTCCAAGGGCTTCTATGAAAATTTGGGCTGTGATGTGATCCATTTCCCCGACCAGCGCTTTACGCTTTGTGCTTTGCCTTCGGTATACAACCCCCATGACTTGCAGCATTTACACTATCCCCAATTTTTTAAACCCAGTTTGATCCAATGGCGGGAAAGCGTATATCAGGCAGGATGTCATTATGCGCGGGTCGTTGTTGCGGGCTCTCAGTGGGTCAAGAATGATCTTGTAGAACAATATGGACTAAGTCCTGAAAAGATTCAGGTGATTCCTTGGGGAGCCCCCACTTGGGCAATTGCCGAGCCAACACAAGAATTGCTTCAATCAATGAGAGAAAAATATAACCTGCCAAGCGAGTTTGCTTTCTATCCCTCCATGCTTTGGGAACACAAGAATCATCTTCGGTTATTGGCTGCCTTGGCAGAATTGCGTGACCAGGAAAGATTGACTGTGCGGTTAGTCTGCACAGGAAATCTGCAGTCAACCTTTTGGCCGACAATAAGGCAAAGCATTGAAAAACTCAACTTAGATTCTCAGGTACAGTTTCTTGGGATGGTATCGCCTGAGGAACTAAGAGCTATTTACAAATTGTCCCAGTTCGTCATTGTACCGACCTTGTTCGAAGCTGCCAGTGGACCCGTTTTTGAAGCTTGGTACGAGCATGTGCCTGTCGCCTGTTCAACGGTTACTTCACTGCCCGAGCAGGCCGGGAATGCGGCGCTTCTGTTTGATCCATTTTCCATCGAGGAAATTGCCAATGCCGTTCAACGCATGGCGACGGACGAGCAACTGCGCGATAGTTTGAGGAAGAGGGGGAGGCACCGCCTTATGGACTTCAGTTGGGAACGCACTGCCAAGGCCTACCGCGCCGTCTATCGTCGTGCGGCGGGCCGCCCTTTGTCCGAAGAAGACCGCCAGTTATTGAGTTGGGATTGGATGCGAAACCCACAACGGATTGATGCGGAGACTCCATGAAACCGATGATTCCTGTTGCTGCGCCCGCTTTGGTTGGAAACGAAAAAAAATATGTACTGGACTGTATTGAGTCCAGTTGGATTTCCTCCAACGGGCAATACATCGAACGCTTCGAGTCAGCCTTTGCGGAATTTTGCGGCGTCAAACACGCGCTATCCTGCTCGAACGGCACGGTTGCCCTGCATCTGGCTCTTTTGGCGCTTGGCATTGGCCCTGACGATGAAGTGATTGTTCCCACCCTGACCTATGTGGCGACAGCCAATGCCGTCACGTATTGCGGCGCAAAGCCGGTTTTTATTGATTCTGAACCTGAGACATGGAATTTGGATCCGGCACATCTTGAAGATTGCATTACGCCGCGTACCAAAGCAATAATCGTGGTGCATCTTTACGGTCATCCTGTGGATATGGATGCTGTCATGGATGTGGCCGATAAGCACGGCTTGTTCGTCGTGGAAGATGCAGCCGAGGCGCACGGCGCGGAATACAAGGGCAGGCGGGTTGGTTCCGTAGGTCATATCTCGACCTTTAGTTTTTATGGTAACAAAATCATCACCACTGGCGAAGGCGGCATGGTGGTTACGAACGACGACGATTTGGCAGCCAGGACTCGGCAATTGAAAGGCCAGGGCATGGACCCCAATCACCGCTATTGGTTCCCGATGGTGGGTTACAACTACCGCATGACCAATATTGAAGCGGCTATCGGCCTGGCTCAATTGGAAAAAGTGGATTGGCATATTGCCCGGCGGCGGGAAATTGCTGCTGATTACAAGCGGTACATGGAAAGCATTCCTGGAATTTCCATGCAGCCCGAAAAATCGTGGGCGAAAAATGTGTATTGGATGACCAGCATTGTCTTGGAAGAAACCTGGCCCTTTTCCAGGGACGAAACAATGAAGATCCTGGCGGAAAACGGCATCGAAACGCGGCCTTTTTTTTATCCAATGCATGTTTTACCTATGTATCAAAAAGCGGCAGAACACCAGCAGTTTCCCGTTGCAGACAGACTGTCAGCGCGTGGCATGAATATCCCCTCTTCCGCCGGGCTTTCGACGAGCGATATTGACTTTATTTGCGATCAATTTTCTCGATTGAGTTGTATGGTGAGCGGGGTGTCGAGGGTGAAAGAAGAAAACGAGAAGATCCTGTCAAAAAACTCGACCCTGGTAAAACCTTACCACTCCGGCCTCGTCCCTGGAAAATAAAGGCTCACAATCGGATACTTTCACAGTCATCCAAGGCAGGTTAACCACACTCATCCGCTCCCTGCAACGGTAAGAAAGGAGGGCCTACCGAAACGTTCAAATTGAGCCGCTGCTCGAGCGGCGCATCAAGCTGGTCGAGTAGAGCGGGCGCTTTTCCCGCTCGTATCGAGACCCAGGATCGTCCAACATCGTATCCACCTACAGCTTCTCAGAGGGAGTTTCTCAATGAACTATCGCACCCAGGCTGGCCGCGTCCGCAAACCCGGCCAGCGCATCAAGTTGAACGACCTGGTGGAATCCATCGCACGCTCCACCCATCTGGATCGCAAGACCGTCGGCCAGGCGCTGGCCGCCTTGCCTGAGGCAATCCGTACCCACAATTCACCCGAACACACGAAAGGAATCTCACAATGACCAGCCGCATCCGAGCCATCAATGCCTACATGCCCGATATCCAACTCGGCGATCTCGCCGGGCTGGACGACCTGGTGGAGTTGATCGCCCGCTCCACCGGCCTGAACGAAGGCACCATCCACCAGGTGCTCACCGAACTGCGCGACGCGGTCTTCTTCTACGCCCGCCGCGGCCAGCCCGTGCAGCTCGAAGGCCTGGGCATCTATACCCCCTACATCAGCCTGGAGGGTGAGATCACCGTCGGCCACCGCGCCGATACCTGGCTCAAGAACCAGCTCAACGGCAAGGACGCCTTCAAGGGCGCAATCCTGCGCAGCGAGAACATCGGCAAGACCGGCGACGAACTGGTCATGTTGTGGAACACCGACCACCCGGAGGACCCGGTAGCGTAGCCTGACGATCGGGGTGCGTCGCACCGGACGGGTGGGCGGATACCGGGAAAACGGAACCCGCCTGCCGCCCGGAAATCGCCCCGGCGCCCATGGTGCGACGCACTCACTCCGGCCGCCGCCCGCGCCCTTCCCTGTCTCCACGGCGGCCAGCAGGGCTGGAGGCAGTTTTCAACTTGAAAAATCCTGTTTTCAACTTGAAGCGCAGTCGTTTTCTACTTGAAAACACCCCCTCCTCAACTTGAAAACGGACCCTTTTCTACTTGAAAAAGACTCCTTTTCTACTTGAAAACGGCCCGGCCCCTGCTTTAAAATTCATCTCTCATCTTTCATCCTTTCCCACCATGCGCTGTCCCACCCTCAACCAACTCCCCCCGCCTCCCCCCGGACGCACCGGCTGGCCCTGGACCGAAGAAAGCCCCCAATTGCCCGATACCATGCCCGCCCTGAGCGGAGGGTCGAGTAACCCTGAGTGTTCGCCGAAGGGTGTATCGCCCGTCCTGGCCGGCGGGCCAGGGAGACCCGAAGTCGAAAGGCATCCCTGGCCGCGCATCAGCATTGTCACCCCCTCCTACAACCAGGGTCAGTTCATCGAAGAGACCATCCGCTCGGTCATATCACAAGGTTACCCCAATTTGGAATACATTATTATTGATGGCGGCAGCATGGATGGCAGTCAGACAGTTATAAAAAAATATGAGCACCAATTAAGTTATTGGGTGAGTGAACCTGATCGGGGTATGTACCACGCTATTAATAAAGGATTTGAACACGCGACTGGAGATATTCTTGGCTGGATTAATTCGTCTGATATGCTGATGCCTTGGGCGTTGTGGGTTGTTGGGCAAATATTTACTCAAATACCTGATCTTGAATGGCTCACTTCTTTATACCCTGTTCGATTTGGAGAACAAGGATTGCCTGTAAAATGCGAAAAATTACGGGGCCATAATAAGAATTTATTCTATGAAGGACGCTGCCACATTCAACAAGAATCCACATTCTGGAAAAAAAGTCTATGGCTGAAAGTTGGGGGACTAAATACTGAGGATTATCAATTTGCAGGGGATTTTGAGCTATGGTCGCGTTTTTATGAGCATGCTGAACTATGCGGTGTTGATGTACCTTTAGGTGGAAATCGTTACCATAACCTCCAAAAAAACGCTTCTATTGAATATCGAAATGAGTACAGAAAAATATTGAATTCTGGAAATATTAAAAGGAAAGTATATAGAAATATAATCAGAAAATTGCGTCTGCATGAGATTCCTAAGATTCGAGTTTTGGTTAATTATCTAGCAGGGAACGAATTGCATTTTATTCGTAGCCGTTTCTTTGGTGATTCTTTAAAGTGGGAAATAACTTCTGAAAAACAGTTTGTTTGATATTTGGATTTAACCTATGAAAACTCCATAGATTCACTGATTCACTGACAGAACCTTGAAAGTAGACGATGCTCACGGGATAAGGCATAATTTGGGTGTTCAAGACCAAAGGAGCCTTGCCCATGAGCATCAGCGAAGAATTGTACACCCGGTTGGAAAAAGTGATAAAGCCTTTGGTGGCAGTCTGTCATGCGCATCATCTTTCGAATTGGTTGTGGGTTGTGGTTGGTATCGTGCGGAGCAACTCGGTTGCCCTTGGGCAGATTGCAGTCCATTTGCCGATGGAGACGAAAGCAGAAGCCCGAGTGACACGCATACGGCGCTGGTTGAAGAATCTCAAGGTGAACGTATGGGAATTCTATCGTCCGATCCTGGGGCATGTTCTGCGGGGTTGGGAGAATGAGGAAGTTCATGTGATCCTGGATGGTTTACTGGTCTTTGGAGATCGATTGCAAGTGTTTCGCTTATCCCTGGAACATGGTTGTCGTGCTATTCCGTTGGGCTGGGTCGTCTTGGAAGGGAAAGGTCTGACCCGGGTGGAGAAGTTGGAGACGATGTTGCGCCAGGTGGCCGAGTTCTTGCGCAGCCGGGTAAAGAGCATTGTTTTCTCGGCAGATCGCGGCTTCCGGGACTGCAATTGGGCAACTTTGTGCAGGGAACTCGGCTGGCATTACGATATTCGACTGGCCAACAATACCAAAGTTACCTTGAAGGATGGTTGCCAGAAGGCAATCGACGAATTGGGTGTGCTGCCCGGTCAAACCAGTTACTTCCAGGAGATCAAAGTGACCCAGGATGAAAAGCTGCAAGGCAACTTATCGGTGACCTGGACTACCGGCAAACGTGGCGAGAAGATCGAGCTTGTGGCCATTGTCTCCGATCAGCCTGCCGAAAAGCAACGCCTGGATGAATATGCCCGTCGGATGCGCATCGAAGAGAGTTTCCGTGACGACCAGTCTGCTGGCTTCGACCTGGAACATACTCGTCTCGAACATCCTGCTCGCTTGGAGAGATTGCTGCTGGCCGTCGCCATCGCTTCTCTATGGTGTCACGAGATCGGAGAGCAAGTACTCCTGGATCAATTGCTCCGCGATGAACTTGACGTTGGCGGCCAGCACCGTGAACTGAGCATTTTTCAGCTTGGCCTGCGTTTCCTTCAGCGGTGCATTTCTACCGCACTGGATCGCCTTCCTTACTTGAAATTGCTGCTAACCAACCTTTCTCTAGAGCCGGTGTTGCCAAGAATGCCAGTTTCCCAAAAATGTCAGTGAATCAGATAGATTCATTAGGTTTGAGCATAGTTGACCCGACTTGCAGTCATATCTTTTTTGAGGTGCATATATGCATATTGTTTTTGTAAGCCGTCTTTCTGGTTATGGCGGGGTAGCGATTCACAACCAAACAATTTCAAGAAAATTAGCGCAAATGGGGCACCAGGTTAGTGTCGTCACTTCGCGCATGGTGCCTGAGCAACCAGATCGCGTTGTCGAGGATGGGGTAACGATTTATTCCTTATTAGGGCATTACTCTTATCGTTTGAGTAAATTTCCCTTGATTGGCTATTATATGCGCTCTATAAAGCTATGGAATTATAGTCACAGGGTATCTCGTACGTTAATAAGAATTTCCAAGGAAAAGCCAATCGATGTGGTCGAGTTTGACGATATAGATGGAGAAGGGTTTGCATATTTGCGGTTGAAGGATCGGTCTCCAGTGGTGGTTCGTTGTCAAACACCCAACTTTGTTTTACAAGACTATTACGATCCGTCAGAAAGACCCTATGACGTTGGTATGACCATCGCGATGGAAAAATACGCCATTCGTCATGCAGATGTCATAACTGCTCCATCTTGTAATATGGCCCAAACCATAGCCAGTAAATGTGGTTTCGAAGTTGATCGGATTAAAGTTATACCTAATGCTTTAGATACAGAGAAGTTTGCGTTTACCCATACTCTTTCCAAGACTAATCGGGCGGATGATTTTACAATTTTGCATATAGGACGGATGGAACGAATAAAAGGAATAGGGGTCTTGATTGATGCAATTCCTTTAGTGTTATATAAAATCCCTAATGCTCGTTTTGTCTTTATAGGTCCTGCCAATTCGAAAGAAGAAATGAATATTTGGGAACATAAATTGGTAGCAACAGGGAAAGATAGAGTACTATTATTGGGCTTTTTAGAGCATTCAAAGATGGTTGAATATTATCAAAAGGCAGATATTATATTGGTGCCATCAATAAATTACGAGAGTTTTTCTTATACCTGTGCCCAGGCGATGGCATCTGGTCTGCCTGTAATTGCCAGTCGAATTGGAGGAATTCCAGAAACAGTTGGGGATGATATTGGTGGAATTCTTGTTCCGCCTGGCAATTCGGAATTATTAGCAGATGCAATTATTCGTCTCGCCAGAAATCCAGACTTACGGAAGAAAATTGGGGCCGCAGCGCGAGAACGGGCTGAAAGTCTTTTTGCAGCTGGCAAAGTTGCTTCAAGAATGTTAGAAGTTTATCAGGATGTTATTGGAGGATGAAAACTACGTTGATCTTTTATCGTGCTATTCTCTTGGTTGGTAAAAATTGCGCATCCTGCTAATCTCTGCGCGTTATCTCCCTCATCGTGGTGGATTGGAAAGTGTGACCCACCACCTCGCCCAGGAATTTTGCAGGCAAGGCCATACTGTGCAGATTGTCACTAGACGCTATCCGCGCGCTTTGCCAGCTACAGAAGAAATGGATGGGGTACAGGTAACACGTCTGCATTTTCTATTACCAGACTGGACGTATCTGCTGCGTTTCCGTTTTGATCTTTGGCTGGCAGGTTTGTGGTATCGCTTTTATGATACACGCGCCTTGCGCCGTACAATAAATGATTTTCAACCTGATATTATCAATAATCATTACCTAAACGAAGTGGCTGATTTCACCGGGCGGTGTGTGGCAAAACTTTCCGTTGCCATCCCTTGGGTCGTCTCCTTGCACGGCGGCGATGTAGATGGGGAGCCTTTATTCAGCCGCATAAGTAAGGAGCGATTTAGCAGACTTTCCCGTCAGGCAAATGGCTTGACCGCTTGTTCCAACTTTTTAGCCATTCAAGCTCGAACCCTTGAACCTGCTCTGCAAGGAAAAATCGAAGTGATTCACAACGGGGTAGATGCGAAAGGTTTTGCAAATGCCAAGCCCTACCCGGCTGATCATCCCTATATTTTTGCCGTAGGACAATTGGCATCTCATAAGGGTTTTGATTTGCTGATTCAGGCATTTGCACAAGTGGCAGGTAAATATCCGAACGTACAATTATGGATAGCGGGGGATGGGTCGCAAAGGACTGCGTTGGAAACTCTGATTCAACAAAAGAAACTTGTTGAACGTGTTCAATTATTAGGCAGGGTGAATGAGGTAATGGTTGCTTCCCTGATGGCTGGTTGCTCCTTCGTGGCGATGCCTTCGCATCGCGAGCCTTTCGGCATAGTTGCTTTGGAAGCCATGGCAGCAGGAAAATGCGTGTTAGCAACTCCAGTGGGCGGAATTCCGGAATTTTTGCCCTGTCCGCCAAATCGTATGGTCGTGCCGGAACAATCGGCTTGGTCAAACGCTTTGGATGAATGGCTGGCGCTGGCAATGAGTGGGCAATTGATGGCTAACGGAAATATTCAGGAAGCCCTCAAACGTGATTGGTCGAATGTCGCACGTCAATACTTACAGATTTTTGATCAGGTTATTCATCATGTCTAAAACCCGCTGGGCGTTCATTCATCCCTTTCAACTCAGGCTACAGCGCGGTATCGAGATTTATCTTTGGAATCTAGCTTCGTCTCTTGCTCAACAGGGCGTCAATGTGGATATTCTGACTTGGGCTGGTCCCCTGGATGTTCCGGACTACGCTCGAATATCTGGGATTAGACTTCGCCAAGTTCCATCTGTGCGTTATTTTCAGGCACAGTTTGCAGTACTTTATTATGTTTATTGGTTGTTGAAGGGCAATTACCAGCATGTCTTTGTTCACTTTGCCGGTTATGGCGAAGGTGCCGCCCTACGTCTAATACGGTGGATCCGTTTCATTCCTTTTTCTGTTGTCTTTCACTTCCCGCCCAGTTTGGTGCCGCATCGTTATCGCGAGTTTAAGCGCTGGGGTCTTCAGTGGGATGCGGCACATCTGATTGGCGTCAGTCAGGCGACTGCTAAAGAAGTACAACAGTGGTCTGGTCGCCCTTGTGAAGTGATTGGTCATGGCGTGGATTCGAAACGCTTTCGCCCGGACCCTGCTCTACGGGAAAAGGTTCGACAGGAATTGGGTTTTGGACAAGATACGATGGTTTTAATTTCGGTTGCAGCGATCGAGGAACGCAAGGGTATTCAGTGGGTAATTCGGGCTATGCCTGAGTTGCTGAAAGAAAATCCAGATTTACACTATCTCATCGTTGGTGATGGCTCGTATCGCAGTAGTTTATCCGCTCTGGTTGCAACCTTAGCCCTTGAATCTCGAGTTCACTTTTTAGGCGCTAAGCTGGATGTGCATCCTTACCTTTGTACCGCTGATATTATGATGGTTCTTTCGCGGGGCGAGGCCAGTTCTATCTCATTATTAGAGGCGCAAGCTTGTGGATTACCATCTATTACTTCAATACATCCGCCTTTTGATGAAATGATGAAAGATTTATGGGGAGTAAAAGTTGATGAAAAAAACATACAACAGGTTGCATCTGCGGTTTTGCGTTTATCAGACATCCCGGGCTGTAGAATTGGTATGGGCAACGCAGCGCAAGCTTGGGTAACCGAAAATCATAATTGGCCTCAGGTCGCCAGACAATACATGAGTTTGGTGGGAACAAAATGACCACATTTTCTGTTTTGATTTGCACATATAATCGTTCAGACATGCTGGAAAAGGCCTTAAAAGCTTTAATCAATCGAACAGATGAAAAGCCTGACCAGGTGGTGGTCGTCAATGGGGGCGATGACCGTACTGATCTGGTTGTTCAGAACTACAAGTCTCGGTCAGGGCTTAACGTTGAATTGGTGAAGACGGTGAATAAGAATCTTTCCACCAGCCGTAATATTGGGTTTGCTCATTGCACCGGTGAAATTGTTGCAATAACAGATGATGATGCCGAAGTTTTTCCAACTTGGGTCGCACAAATGAAAAAAGCTCATGCCGAGCATCCTGAAGCCGGCGGCGTGGGTGGAGCGGTTTTGGGTGCAGAGAGCGACAAGAGCTTGCTCAGCCGTATTGCCGATGTAGCGACCTTTTCTTCTCCCCCCCAGTCCGGCTATGTTCGCACGATTGCTGGGGTGAATGCCTCGTACAAACGAGAAGTTCTTCAAGCGGTGGGTCCACAGGACGAAACCTTGTTTCGCGGCGAGGATGTGGACTACAACTGGCGCATCAAGATGCTTGGATATGAAATTTATTACGACCCTGCGATCAAGGTATTACATTACCATCGTCCCAATCTCAAGCAATTTATTTATCAGTTTTACATGTATGGACGGGCTTACTATTCCGTACGGCGTAAATGGCCGGAGATGTATTGTGTGTATCCTCATGGGATTCATACCTCAAAAGATATTTTAAGGACTGTCAATATTTTATTGAGGCTGTTTTATCTACCGATAATGCATGCTTCTAAATTGCCTAGACAAATTGACCGATTCAGTTCACTCCCAATATTCTTTCTTGCCGGTCTCTATTGGAATTTAGGGGTAATTCATGAATGTTGGTCTTCGTATGGTAATTGATATTGTTTATCTGGCCACTAAAATAATATTTCGCTTGTTGATTTTAGTATTACCAGTTGAATTTATTAATCGCTTATTCTATTTTTTACCAGGGCGCTTGGTAGTTGACATTTTAAGGTGGTATGGTGCGGAAATTGGTGAAAATGTAACAATCATGCCTCCGTTCTTAATTCACAATTGGCAAGATGAATCCCAAAAACCTTTTCAGAATCTAAATATTGGAGACAACATCAAAATAGGAAGGAATGCCTTCTTTGATTTATATGGGAAAATCATCATTGAATCGAACTGTACTATTGCAATGGATGTAATGATACTTACGCACACTAATGTGGGAGATATTCCAATCCAAAAAGATATTCCAGCACGTATAGGAACTGTACTCGTTCGAAGTGGAGTTTACATTGGCGCAAGAGCTTTGATTATCGCCTCTGTTGATATTGGCAGAGATTCGGCGATTGGGGCGGGTGCAGTGGTTATCAAAGACGTGCCGCCTTACTCTATATATGCGGGGGTTCCCGCAAAATTGATACGAAGCCTTGGCCCACATAATAATTAATTGTTTGTAAGACGGTTTATTAATTTGTGGCCGAGGATTGAAGCAGGTAAAAGACGGGAACGAAAAGGATTTATTAGCTTGCCACTTTTAATTAACCCTAAAGCACTCTCTTATAAGATTCTAAGTTATTACAAGGGTATTCAGAATGGAATATAACTTGATAAGTTTAAACGAGAGTTTGTGGCAAGAGATTGTAGAAAGAAGTCCTTCTGCCACCTTCTATCATACCCCAGCATGGGCAAAAATATTGACCCAGACTTATCCAACATGGGAAAACGCAACTTTTATGATGGAATTTGAAGACGGGAATCTTGCGGTTTTTCCGTTGTTGCGCAGGTATTTATTTAACATTAAAGCATTTCCTTGGTTCGAATCAATGGTTCCGGGGGCGTATGGTGGACCTGTTTTCAGGCAAGAGCCTGGGACTGATCATTTGCTGGCCATCGAGAAAGAGTTAAAAAAAATTAAAAATCTCCAAATTGTTGGGAACCCTTTTTTTCTTTGGGATCCTGATCAAGGTTTCTCGAAACTTGGAACTTTTACACATATACTCCAACTTAATCAAGATTATTCTATGGTGCGAAAAAATTTTTCAAAAGGCCGTCGTGATGCAATCAGCTATTCCAAAAGAAGAGGGGTAACGGTTAATGAAGCGGATTTTAGTAAATATTATCAAGAATATTATCGAATTTATGAAGATCAAACCTCAAGATGGGGGGGACAGGCTGGTGTTCATTATCCTGTTAGGCTGTTTGAAAAACTGGCTCAAGAAGCGCAAGGAAATTCAAATATAAGGCTATGGGCTGCCTGGCAGGAAGGGAAGATGGTAAGTGGTGTAATTGTTTTTTATCATAACAAGCGTGTTATTCTTTGGCATAATGCAACCCTTACCTTAAGCTTAAAATTTCGACCCGTTGACTTACTTTATTCAACAATTATCGAATCTGCTTGTTCTAATGGACTTAAGTATTTCGATTTTGGGAAAAGCGGAGGCTACCTTGGCGTAATCCAGTATAAGGATCATTTTGGTGCTCAAAGAGTCCCTATAACAGAGTATAGGCGTAATAACATTGTAGGGACAATCTTCCGAGGGGTTAGGTTTATCCAGACTTATTTGCATCATTTCCTCCAAAAATGATTTCTCATTGTAGTGTTGGAATGCTATTTGTCTTTTTATTGGTTGCAGAGGTTATTGCGCTTGGGGCTGGAAGCTCAGGCAACTCAACTCGAACGTATAGAAACGGGATATTATGAACTTGATTGTTCAATCGTTGGCCTTGAAAGGAAATAGGAGAACGTAGATGGGCTTTTTACCGAATCGCTCGCGACGCCAACCCATTACATTAGTTGTTTTGTTTTTGGGGTGCGCGGTTGTTCTGATGGTAAGCTACTTGATTGCGGCCGGGTTCTTTAATTATTCACTGCTAGTGGGCGGATTGATGGTCGCAACCATTTTGACCATGGTTTTTATTGGCCGTACCGGCATATTGACAGGCTTCACTATTTGGATACTTCTTTTCTCTCTTGGCATCCGTCAAGTTCATCTTACTACCCACTTGGCGCTCCATCCCTTGATGATACTTATAGTGATTATGTTTTTCTTGGTGATAGTGTATCAAAAAAGCAGAAATCAAGGTTCAATACCTTGGCCGTTCTCCCCTATGTTTTCTGTGTTTAGCCTCTTTTGGCTTTGGGGCTGGGTAACTGGTCTGATGTGGGGGCGCGCTTGGGATATTATGCTATCAGAGTTTTTGAACTTCCTTGTGATTTTTCCTATTTTTGTTGTGACAGCATATGTGCTCAAAGAAGAAAGAGCCTGGAAGCATGTAGTTTTAGCTTTTTTTATTGCTGGCGTAATAATCGCCTTTCTAGGTGCAACTGAATCGAGATTGTCATTCATGCAATCGTTATTGCCTGGGTTTCTTAATGACAAGAGTTTCACGACAACATTAACGCCGGAAGGTTTTTTACGTCCTGCTTTTGCATTTTTCGATACAACCATAGCCACCATAATTTGCGCTTTATCTGTGCCGATGATCCTACCTCTTTGGAATTGGTACCGTTTAGCGCCTGCGCGCATACTCCTCCTGCTCGGATTGATAATTCAACTTTACGGTATCTACATCAGTGGGACACGCGCCGCTTGGCTGATGGTATTTGTGGCATTCGGGTTGACCCTTTTTCTCAGGTTGTCTCGACGAAACGCAGTAGCTACTATTTTTGTTCTGTTGGTTCTGGCGCTCAGTTATCGCTTCATCCCAGATACGGCAATCAGACGTTCAACAAGTGTTATTGACACATTACAGGGCAAAACAAGAGAATCGAGCGTTCTTGAACGTCAGAGACGTTACCAGTATGCGATGCAATTGGCGATTGATAATCCTTTAGGGGTAGGCTGGGGCGGCGCAGGCTGGGTCGGCAGTGATTTTATCCAGGTTACTGCGAACCTTGGGGTGGTTGCTGGCCTACTCTTCTTGGGCTGGTATATATCATCCTTGTGGCACATCTGGCAATTCTGCCGTACCTTTCCGGATGATCCACTGGTTTTCGGGTTATTTCTCTGTTTTGTTGGGGCTGGTATTAACTTAGCCATTGATGGAGTAGAGGTGATTACAGCTTTCGCCGTACCGGTATGGTTCGTTTGTGCTATGGTTGAAATTCGCAGTCGGCAATTAAAGTCTGGAAATTCTTATATAACGGGAGTAGAGCATGGCTAAGCTATCTGTGTTGTTGCCTGTTTTTAATGAGGAAGCTATTATTCGCGATTGTCTGGAATCGGTCAAATGGGCAGACGAAATCCTTGTTGTCGACTCTTATAGCACTGACAAAACGCTTGATATTGCTCGGGAATATGGCGCGCGTATTATCCAGCATGAGTACGTTAATTCAGCGAAGCAGAAAAACTGGGCTATTCCACAGTGCAAGTACGAGTGGGTGCTTCAAATTGATGCGGACGAACGTGTGGAATCAGCGTTGCAAGAGGAAATTCAGCGTGTTCTAATTAATATTCCTTTGGATGTTGACGGTTATGTTGGCCCAACTAAAAATCATTTATTGGGCCGTTGGATGAAAACGATGGAAGCATACCCGGGCAACCGTATGCGTCTTTTCCGCCGTGACAAGGGACGATTCGAAGATAAGGAGGTTGATGCAAAAGTGATTGTGGCAGGCCGGGTTTTATATCTCACAAATCATGTTTTCCACTTTGGTTTTGAGAGTATTTCACAAAAACTTAAATCACTTGATCGATATACACGTTACGAGGCTGATGAGCGCGAGAAACTCGGCAGATGTTATTCCTGGTTTCATATCATCTTTCGAACGCTGGCGGTATTTTTTTACTATTATTTTTATAAATTAGGCATTTTAGATGGAATGCGTGGTCTTATTGTGGCTGCCTATAAGAGTGATTTTGTTTTTTGGACATATGCCAAACTCTGGGAAAAAGAAGTGCGAGTGGGAAAACGCAAATGAGGGTTGCTTTCATTGAACAGGAAACGCAGTTAGGCGGGGTGGAATATACAACTTTACGAGTAGCGCATGCATTGAATAAAACAAAATTTGAGCCCCTGATTATTTGTCCTGATGATGGTGATTTACCTAGCCTTGCAAGCAAGGCAGGATTGAGAGTTCAAATTGTTCATCGTCCGAAGTTCACTTCTGTGTCCTTGTTTCTGGGAAAACGATATTTTGCTAATCCCCTGGGCTTTGTCATTACAACTATCAATGTCTTACGTGCTGCAAATACTTTATTTAAATATTTGAAATCCAATCCGGCGGATATTGTTATATCAAAAGGTTTACTTGCTCATTTCTATGGTGGGTTGGCGGCGTGTCAGGCGAATATCCCTTGCATTTGGTATATACAAGAAGAGGTGGATAAAAAACGTGCAGCGGGTTTGTTTCGAGCCATTTTAGGATACGGAGCAAAAAGAATTCCTTCAAGAATAATCGTAGACGCACAGGCATTACTCTATCAATTTGATGGTTTAGGCATTCAAAGAGATGATATTGAAGTTATTTACAATGGAGTTGATACACAGGAATTTGTACAATTCTCTCTGCAAGAGAATCGAGATACCAAACAGCTATACAATATTCCAAACGATGCTTTGGTAATTGGTCAGGTAGGACGTATTATTCCACTCAAGGGCCAGTCCACTCTCCTTGAAGCCTTTGCCAAAATAGCGGTTGTATTTCCTGATGTTCACCTCTTGTTTGTAGGTGCGCCACTTTTTGGTAGTCGAGATTATGAGCAGAGTTTGCGATCAAAGGTCGAGCAATATGGTTTGGATGGGAGAGTCCATTTTTCTGGCTTTATTCCAGATGTTCGGCAGGGACTGGCGGCATTGGATATTTTTGTTCATGCCTCGATTGAAACTGATAGTCCGGTTTCCGTTATAGAAGCGATGTCTTGTGGATTGCCGGTAATTGTTAGCAAAGTTCGAGGAACGGTCGAATTGGTCGTTCCAGAGAGCGACGCACTTGTTTTCCCACCCGGGGATTCCAGGACCTTGGCTGCCATACTTGCCAAGTGTATAAGAGATCGTGACCTTCGATCGAAAATGGGCAGTCAGGCAAGAATGTCGGTTATCCAAAAATTTTCACTCCAGGCCAGTGTGGCCAAACTCGAATCTCTGATAGAAGAAGTTTATGCGGCCTAAAATCTTTTTTGTTCATAGCGGCAATGAGACTTTTGTCAAACTAGACTGTGAAATCCTGAGCGGAATGGCCGAAGTCCGAGATTATTATGCAAGGCGTAAGTTCCCGGCTGGCTTGACGCACTTTTGGAGGGGTATCAAAAGTTCAGATATCGTCTTTTGCTGGTTTGCCAGTTGGAATTCATTTTGGGTGCTTCTGTTTGCAAAGCTGCTGCGAAGACCTTCCTTGCTTGTAATCGGCGGATATGATGTCGCCAATTTGCCCGAGGCAGATTATGGAAGCCAGCGAGGTGGCTTGGAAAAATGGATTAGTCGTTGGGCAATGGGACTAGCCACAATCTTGTTGCCATTTTCATTCGCTAGTCAGCGAGAGGCTGTGAAAAATGCGGGAATCGCAAGCGAACGAATGAAAGTCGTGTATATCGGCGTCCCTGATTTATTTGGAGAATTGCAAGATAAGCCTCGTGAGCAAATGGCATTGACGGTTGGAAAAGTGGAGCGGTCGAATCTGAAACGCAAGGGTCTTGAGCCTTTCGTGCGCGCTGCAGCATTATTGCCCGATGTGCAATTTATCCTGGTAGGTGCCTGGGCGGATGATTCGATAAACTATCTTCGCTCGATAGCATCATCAAATGTGAGATTTACCGGGCGAGCGAGCGATCAGGAATTGGTTGAGTATTATCACCGGGCATCAGTTTACGTTCAGGCTTCCTTGCATGAAGGTTTTGGGTTGAGTGTGGCCGAAGCGATGCTGGCGGGATGTATCCCGGTTACTACATGTGTAGGGTCATTGCCTGAAGTAGTAGGTGAATATGGCGGCTTTTACTGTGGTTCTGCTGATGTTTCTGCCATTGCAGATGCGATCACCTTTGCGCTAAACGCTCCGGGGAGTGCCCGCCAACAGGCCAGGGATAGAATCCTTAGTGAATTCCCTATCAACAATCGGCGAAAATTGTTGGAGCAATCTGTTCACTCAGTTTCCCCTCGTGGAACCAGAGCCAGCCATGATTAATAGACATCCAATCATTTCTGTCATTCTCCCCATCCACAACGAATCCGCCACCATCGAGCGTTGCCTGAACGCCATCCTTGCCCAGGACTACCCCTCCGACCGCATGGAAATCCTGATTGTTGATGGCATGTCCACGGATGACACACGGGACATTTTGAAAAAATTCATCCTTCATAATTCATCTTTCATCCTTCTCGACAACCCCGGCAAGATCGTCCCTACCGGCCTCAATCGCGCCCTGCTCCGGGCCAAAGGTGAGATCATCATCCGGGTGGACGGGCATACCCTGATTGCCCCCGATTACGTGCGCCGGTGTGTCGAAACCTTGCAGCGCACCCAGGCCGATAACGTGGGCGGCAGGATGAATGCTGTAGGAAATACGCCGTTTGGCAAGGCTGTCGCTCTGGCGACCAGCACGCCCTTTGGCATCGGCGGCGGGCGTTTCCACTACTCAGACAATGAAGAATGGGTGGATACGGTCTACATGGGGGCCTGGCCGCGTCAGGTCTTCGAGAAAATTGGCCTGTTCGATGAAGAATTGGTGCGTGACCAGGATGACGAGTTCAATTATCGCCTGCGGGCGGCGGGTGGGAAGGTCCTGCTCGACCCGCAGATCAAGTCCGAATACACCGTGCGCAGCACGCCCGGCGCTTTATGGCGTCAATACTACCAATACGGCTACTGGAAAGTGCGCGTCCTGCAAAAACACCCCCGCCAGATGAGTCTGCGCCAATTCGTCCCGCCCACTTTTGTCCTGACCCTGCTGCTCTCTGCGCTCTATTTTCTATTTTCCACGCTCTTCTCTCCTCTTTCTCCTTCGTGTACTTTGTGTTCTTCGTGGTTAAAAGCTCTTCATCCTCTCATCTTTCATCCTTCATATTTTGTCCCTGTTCTTTATCTCCTCGCCAACCTCACCGCCTCCCTTTGGGCGGTTATCAAAAAAGCTCGCACGATATCATCCTGTAGCAAAGCGGATGGGATATCATCCCGTAGCAAAGCGGATGGGACTGACCGCTCTCTACTCTCTATTCTCTACTCTCTACTCCACCTTCCACTCGTCTTCTCCATCCTCCATCTCAGTTACGGACTTGGCTTTCTGGCTGGACTGGTGAAATTCCGGAATCGCTGGAAAGACCGCGAAGGAAAGGTTCCCCGTTTCGACTATGCCCCAGTCCAACGACATTTCCCGCTTGCGCGCTGAATACGAGGACCGCAAACGACGATTCTCGAACAGCGACGTTTACTCCTGGTTCAACCCGGCCAACTTATTTGCCATCCAAGGCCGCCAGCGGGCGGTTCTCTCGGCCCTCAAACGGCAGGGCTTGAGCGAGCTTTCCAAACTAAAAATCCTGGAAATGGGCTGCGGCGGCGGGGGAGTGCTGGCCGAGTTCCTGACGTTTGGGGCTTCCCCCGAAAACCTGTACGGCGTAGACCTGCTCCCCGACCGCTTGGGCCATGCCCGCCAGACCCTGCCCGGTTCGCACTTCGTCAATGCCGATGGGGCCTGCCTGCCCTTCCCGTCCGGGACTTTCGACCTGGTTCTGCAATTCACGGCACTCTCGTCCATCCTCGACCCGCAACTCCGCCGTCAGATCTGCGCCGATATGCTGCGGGTGTTGCGTCCCGGCGGGCTCATCCTCTGGTACGACTTCTGGCTCAACCCGACCAACAAACAGACCCGCGGCCTGCGCCCGAAAGAGATCAGGGAATGTTTCCCCAATTGCCGGGTTGAATTTCATCGGATCACGCTTGCGCCTCCGATTGCCCGCAGGCTGGTCTCACTCTCTTGGGGCCTGTGCCTGTTCTTGGAGAGCTTGAAGATTTTCAATACGCATTACCTGGCGGCCATCCGGCCTGAACACTGAACACTGATTACTGAAAATTGCACCTTCCTGGCGGCTATCTCGAAGATCCCGCCGGGGGATGGGCAGGGTGGAGGAATACTTCCGTGATAGAATCGCCGCAACGTGAAGTTTTGACGGTGGTTTCGAGAAGGTTGATACACTGTCAGGAGAGAAAATTATGAACGCAAATATGGTTGTTGTGGAGACACGCCTCCCGGAAGATATATTCAATACTTTACAGGCTCGCGGTTTGTTCAAAGACGTTTTGGCTGAAGAAACGCGCCGGTTGCTGGCGCTCCGCTTCTACCGGGAAAGGGTGCTTTCCCTGGGCAGGGCGGCCAGACTGGCCGGTCTGTCCCGATGGGAATTCCTGGAACTTCTTTCGGAAAACGAAATCCCTGTGCTGGATTACAGTCGGGAAGAGCTTGGCCGTGAATTCGAGGCGGTTGACAAACTGGAAAAGGATTTGAAGGAGTGATCGTTGTTTCCGATGCCACCCCGTTGATTGCCCTGGTAAAGATCGGGCAACTTGACCTGTTACAGCAGTTGTTCGGCGGTATCTTGATTCCGAAGATGGTTTATGATGAAGTAGTGACCAACGCAGCCGGGCGGCCTGGCTCAACCGAAATTCACCAGGCAAAGTGGATCAGTGTCCGGTCGCCCGAAGATCAAGATAGAGTGGCTTATCTGCGTTCTGATCTGGATGCGGGCGAAGCAGAAGCGTTGGTCCTGGCAGTTGAACTGGATGCCGACTGGATTCTCTTGGATGAGACAAAGGCCCGTCTGGCGGCAGAATTTTTAGGATTGCATTTTATCGGAACGATAGGAGTGCTTCTACTGGCGAAGCGTATGGGGAAACTTGCTGTAATCCGTCCATTATTGGAAGAACTTAGGGCAAGGAAATTCCATATCAGCGAAAGAGTGCGTCGGTCTGTCCTGGATCAGGCGGGTGAATAGTTGAACGCTCTCATGGATCCTGGCTACGATCTGGAGAAGTCGCCGGTGGCTGAACACTGAAAACTGGCGCAAGAAAAGGTTAGCGGACGATGAACACGATAAAAGATATTGTCAATGAATAAAATGGGCAGGCCAGAAACGTATCGTTCACTTATAAAAGCGTTGCTGGGTAAATATGGCAACCGGTTCAAAACGGCGGTGCTGTTCGGCTCGCAAGCGCGTCATGAAGCCAGGCCGGATAGCGACCATGATATTTTCGTTGTCATCGAAGGATTGCCGTCCGATCCGGTGGCGCGCCAGCGCGAGGTGCGGAGTGTGTTATTGCCAATTCTCGATGAACTGCCCGGTTCGATATCTTTTGTGTCCAAGACGCCCGAAGAAGTCGAGCGCAGTCTTACCCCGCTTATGTTGGATATTTGTGTGGATGGGGTATGCCTGTACGGCGATCCTTTCTTTGACAAATACCGGCAAAAAGCTATAACCGCCCTGAAACAGGCAGGTTGGCAGCGGCGGCGCCTGGCTGGCGCGTGGATGTGGGTTTTTCCGCGTATGCCAGCCGGCCATTGGGATCTGACTTGGGAAGGCTACCGTGAACGCGCCGGATGAAGTCACTTACAGACTCGCCTTGGCAAAAGGGTTCCTGGCCGAGGCCGAACAAGATATGACGCTGGAACGCTGGCGTTCCTGTGTTGATAACTCGCAACTGGCAGTCGAAAATGTGGGCAAGACCGCCCTGGCGTTGTTCGGCGTTCCGCCCAAAACACACGATCCGGTCCGGCAGATCGCGGCTTTCTTGCGTGAGGGAACCCTGCCGCAGGAGATACAGCTTGTGTTGCAGGAAATGCTTCCCGACCTGCTGGCATTGGGCAAGCGGGAGCATATTCTGACCGACTATGGCGACGAACAAACCTTTACGCTGCCGTGGGATTTATTCACACAGCAATCTGCAAATGATGCTTTACAAACCGCTCGACGGTGTGTTCAAGCAGTCCAGGGATTGTTATCGTCTGTGGAGGCGTGGCGCGGAAGCCGGGGGACTGAGACAAACTGATCCTTTCGCATGATCTCCAGCTCAACCCGACCAACAAACAAACCCGCGGCCTGCGTTCACAAGAGACCTGTCCTGCGAAGTCCCCGAAGGGGGAGCCTGTCGAAGGGTCGAAGGATCAGGGAATGTTTCCCCGGTTGCCGGGTTGAATTCCAGCGGATCACCCTTGCGCCTCCCATTGCGCGCCGACTGGCCTCACTCTCTTGGGGCTTGTGCCTGTTTTTGGAGAGCTTGAAGATTTTCAATACCCATTATCTGGCGGCCATTCGGCCACTGACAACTGGTGACTGAAAACCACTTCCCGCATGATGTATAATTGTTGTACATTTGTCTACCGGACAAAACCAAAAACCTTAACGCGAATTCCACAAATGGAGCGAATTTCCCGAATTTATTTTCAAAATCATTTGCGTTATTCGCCAAATCTGCGTAACGTGTGCCCGTCAGGGTATTCGCGTTGAAAAAGGGTTTTCTCAAAACTTTGTCCGGTAGAGAATTGTACATTACTGTTTTAGCCTGACGAAAGAAGAGAGACGATTATGACTGGACAGACCATTGCCATTCTGAATGAACTGGCTCAAGAATTGCAAATTCCCGAGGATGATCTGATCCGCAGGGGATTGTATAGTTACCTTGAGCGTCAACTTCGGACAGTTCAAGCGGAAATCTTCGAGATTACAAGCAAATACAACGTCTCGAGTGTCGAGGAAATGGATGATCGTTATCGGAAGGGTGCGCTCGAAGAAGCCGATTCCTGGCGGGATTTCCAGCGGCTGGATCACCTGGAATATAAACGAGACCGGCTCCAGAAACTACTTGAATCCCTGGCATGACGCAAACCGACGTCGAGAAACTACGGGAGATCGCTGAAGTCGAATTCGCCGATATTGTGAAAGAAGCGATTTCCCCGGACGCTAACGAACTACGCATCATCCTTCGAGATGGAAGTTTTGTGGATATTTGGTTTTCGTTGAAACTGCCGGATCGTTATAGTTATCATTGGGAGCGACGGGCAATTGACGGGACGATCTACCGGCATGACAATGCCCCGCACCAGCGTTGGCAAACCATTGAAACCTTTCCTCGTCACTTTCATGATGGCAGCGAAATTAAGGTGGTGGAAAGTCAAATCAGCGCTAGCCCAAAGCAAGCGCTTCGTGAATTCCTGACTTTTGTGCGGCAAAGGATGAATCGAGGCAAGTAAACATTACGCTGGCCCCGCCGGTTACACGACGAGTTGTGCCCATCTCTTGTAGGCTTGCTTTATTCCTCGAGAGCTTCAAAATTTTCAACACCCACTACCTGGCCACTATTCGGCCTGAACACTGAAAACTGGTCACTGAACACTGATTACTGATTACTGATTTGTCAACAGAGGGAGAGACTTATGGCAGAGACAATCGCTCGAAACAAGATCAAACCCATCCCACACCGTTCTTCGCCCCGCGCCTGGCCGGGTCTCGTAGACTGCTTCCTGTGCCGTCTGCGGGACGCGCTCGGCGCGGCCCTGGGGCTGATCCTGCTCTCGCCTTTCTTCGCGTATGTCGCCTGGCGGCTCAAGCGCGAGGACCCCGGCCCGATCTTCTACCGCGGGCCGCGCGCCGGGCGGGGCGGGACCGTCTTCGGCATCCTCAAGTTCCGCACCATGTACGAGCGCCCCGAAAGCTACACCGGCCCGAAGATCACCGCCCAGGGCGACGAACGCGTCACGCCCATCGGCCGCTGGCTGCGGGATACCAAGCTCAACGAACTGCCCCAGCTATGGAACGTGTTGAGAGGCGAGATGAGCCTGGTCGGGCCGCGTCCCGAAGACCCCGAGATCGTGGCGACCTGGCCGGAGGAGGCCCGGAATGAGATCCTCTCGGTGCGCCCGGGGATGACCAGCCCGGCCAGCGTGCTCTACCACGACGAGGAAAAACGCCTGACCGGCGAGAACCTGATGGGCGATTACCTCAACAAACTCGCCCCCGACAAGCTGCGCCTCGACCTGCTCTACGTCCGTCACCACTCTTTCTTCTCCGACCTGGACGCCATCTTCTGGACCTTCCTGGTGCTGATCCCGCGCATGGGCCGGGTCCCGGCTTCGGAGGGATTGCTCTTCGGCGGCCCGTTCACCCGGCTGGCGCGCTCCTATTTGAACTGGTTCTCGGTGGACCTGGTGGTCGCCTTCCTGGGGACGGCCCTGGCGGGCGTGACCTGGCGGCTCTACCGTCCCCTCAACCTCGGCTGGAGCCAGTCCTTCTGGCTGTCGCTGCTGCTGGCCCTGCTCTTCAGCGGGATGAACGTGGCCCTGGGGCTGAAACGGGTGGTCTGGTCGCGGGCGGCCCCGGAGGACATCTTCAAATTGCTGTTCTCCTGCGGGATCGTGGCCGTCGTCAGCCTGGCTATCGAGTCTTTCGTCCCGCCCCTGGCCAGCCTGCCGGGCTTCACCCTGATGGCCAGCGCGGTCGTCCTGACCGGGTTCATCATCGCCCGTTACCGCCTGCGCCTGTTGACCGGGCTGGCCTCGCTCTGGCTGCGCACCCGCACCGGCAAGCACAGGGTGGGCGAGCGGGTGCTGGTGGTCGGGGCGGGCAAGGGCGGTGAGTTTGCCACCTGGCTGCTGCGCCACAACGAGTTCCAGCGCCTGTTCTCGGTCGTCGGCTACGTGGACGACGATCCCTCCCTGCAAGGTATGCGCCTGGACGGGTGTCCGGTGCTGGGGACGGCGGCCGATATCCCCTGCCTGGTCGAGAAGCTCGACATCGGGGTGATCTTTTTTGCCATCGGCGACCCGCTATCCCCGGTGGATACCGAACGCATCTTCAGGAGCTGCCGCCAGACCCGCGCCCACCTGGTGGACATCGCCGACATCTTCGCCAGCCTGCAATCCTACCTGATGGTCGAGGCAGCGGGATAACTGAAAATACAAGTACGGCAACATTCATGTTGCCTTCGGGGGCAAGATAAATCGGCTCTCCTGTTTTTACCGGGAAAACCTTTGAAACACGAAGGGACACAAAGTCAACGAAGGAAGAACGCGTCCGACAGTGCGCCTTTTCTCCCTTTGAGCGCCTTCGTGTTACTTTGTGTTTAGGCTCTTTCCCGTTAATTGCGGAAGAGCAAGATAAATCTTGCCGTACAGATTTCCATCCTTCGCGGTGAAAAAGGTTTTGCCGTAGACTCATTCGTGCCAATTCGCGGTATTCGTGGCTAAACAAGGAAACTTCATGGAAACCAACTGGTCGAACATCCCCGTCCTCGTCACCGGCGCGGGCGGCTTCATCGGCAGCCACCTGGTCGAGCGGCTGGCCCGCTCCGGGGCCAGGGTGCGCGCCTTCGTCCGCTACAACTCACGCGGCGATAGCGGCCTGCTGCGCCTGCTCCCGGACGAGATCCGCTCCGGCCTCCAGGTCATCGGCGGCGACCTGCGCGACCCCCAGGCCGTGCTCGAAGCCATGCGCGGCTGCGAGGTCGTCTTCCACCTCGGGGCGCTGATTTCAATACCCTATTCTTATTTTCACCCGACCGAGGTGGCCGAGACCAATTTCATGGGCACCCTCAACCTGCTCAACGCCGGGCGGCAGTTGGGCGTGCGGCGCATCCTGCACACCTCCACCAGCGAGGTCTACGGCACGGCCCTGCGCGTCCCGATTGACGAGGGCCACCCGCTCCAGGGGCAGTCGCCCTATTCGGCCAGCAAGATCGGGGCCGACAAACTGGCCGAGAGTTATTACCGCTCGTTCGACCTGCCGGTGGTCACGGTGCGCCCGTTCAACACTTACGGGCCGCGCCAGTCGGCCAGGGCGGTCATCCCGGCGGTCATCACCCAGGCCCTGGTCAAAGACTCGCTCCGCCTGGGCAACCTGGATACGGCCCGGGATTTCACTTACGTCGAAGACACGGTAGCCGGCTTCCTGTCCGCGGCCGCTACGCCGGGCGTGGAGGGCGGGACCTATAACCTGGGGACGGGCGAAAACATCCGCATCCGCGACCTGGGCGAGGCCATCATCCATAAAATTGGCCGCCCGGTGCGGCTGGAGATTGACGAGTCCCGCCTGCGCCCGGAGAAATCCGAGGTCTACAACCTGATCTCGGACAACAGCCTGGCCCGCACGGCTCTCGGCTGGACCCCCGGCGTGTCTCTGGACGAGGGCCTCGACCGCACGATCGCCTGGGTCCGCGACAACCTGCATTTGTACCGCGTCGGTGAGTACGAGTTTTAGAAATATATCCAGCAGACTTCGGAAGTCTTTTGCGGAGTCTTTGGGGCACGGATTCGTCCCGTGAGACTTCCGAAGTCTTTTTGTAAGGAGGAAAAATGAAAGCCGTTGTATTGGCAGGGGGAAAGGGCACCCGCCTGGCCCCCTATACCCAAATCCTGCCCAAGCCGCTCATGCCGATCGGGGACATGCCGATCCTGGAGATTTTGGTGCGCCAGATGAAGCGCGCCGGCATCCAGGACATCGTGGTCACGGTCGGGCACCTGGCCGAGCTGCTGCGTTCGTATTTCAAGGACGGCAGCCAGTTCGGCGTGAACATCTCGTACAGCCTGGAAGACCAGCCGCTGGGCACTGCCGGGCCGCTCTCGCTGCTCGACGGCCTGGGCGAGACCTTCCTGGTCACGAACGGGGACGTGTTGACCGACCTGTCGCTGGCCGGGTTGATCGCCGCCCACCGCCAGAGCGGGGCCGCCGCCACGATCGCCATGCACGCCCGCCAGGTGCGGATAGATTACGGCGTGATCCAGTTCGACGGCGGCCACGAGGTGACCGGCTACATCGAGAAGCCGTCCTACGATTACTCGGTCAGCATGGGCATTTACGTCTTCGATGCCCGCGTGCTTCCTCACATTCCGTACAACCAGTATCTCGATTTCCCCGACCTGGTGCTGAAGCTGATCGGCGGAGGCGAGCGGGTCATCGGCTATCCCTTCTCCGGCTACTGGCAGGACCTCGGCCGCCCGGACGACTACGCCCAGGCCAACCAAGAGTTCGAGACGATGAAATCCCGGTTCCTGCCGGAAGATGCGTAGGGCGATATTTATATCGCCTTTGATCGAACCCTTTTCAACGCGAATTACGCGAAGGAAACGAATTCCGCGAATTTTTTTCAAAAACATGGCTCTCCCGAACTTAACGGGATTGGGTTCAAGGATGAAAGAGTCTTGGCCGCTGATTTTCACTAATTTTTCTGGAAAATCCGCGCAAATTAGCGTAATCCGCGGCTAAGGTTTTGGGCTTTCCCGGCAGAAGCGGGAGGGCCAAAAAGGATCGTTATGGATTGGCGTGTACCTTTAGCTGACATTGATTTTGGCCCCGAAGAGGAAGAAGCTGTGCGGGAGGTGATCCGCTCCGGCTGGTTGAGCATGGGGGAAGTCACGCGGCAGTTCGAGCAGGAGTTCGCCGAATTCACCGGTGCGAAGCATACGATCGCCGTCACCAACGCCACCGCCGCCCTGCACCTGGCCTGCCTGGCCGCCGGGGTCGGGCCAGGGGACGAGGTGATCGTCCCCTCGCTGACCTTCGTCGCCACCGCCAACGCCGTCCGTTACACCGGCGCGGAGCCGGTCTTCGCCGACATAGAGAGCGCCGAGTGGCTGAACATCTCCCCGGCCTCCATCGAGTCTCGGATCACTGGGAAGACGAAAGCCATCCTGGTGGTCCACTACGCCGGGTTCGCCTGCGACATGCCCGCCATCCGGGAGATCGCCCGCCGCCACGGCCTGTCCCTGCTCGAAGACTCGGCCCACGCCATCGGCTCCGAACTCGACGGGCGGATGCTCGGCGCCTGGGGCGAGATCGGTTGTTACAGTTTCTTCTCGAACAAGAACATGACCACCGGCGAGGGCGGGATGCTGGCAACGGATGACGACGCCCTGGCCGACCGCCTGCGCCTGCTCCGCTCGCACGGCATGACCTCCCTCAGTTGGGATCGCCACCAGGGGCATGCCTACAGCTACGACGTGGTCGCTCCCGGCTACAACTACCGGATAGACGAACTGCGCTCTGCCATCGGGCGGGTCCAGCTCCGCAAGCTGCCCGCCGGGAACGCACGCCGGGAACACCTGACCGCTCTTTACCGCGACCTGCTGGCCGAGCTGGCCCCGCAGGTGGGGCTGCCTTTCGAGCAGGAGCGCGGTACGTCCTGTTACCACATCCTGTCGGCGCTGCTGCCGCCCGGCGTGGACCGCTTCCGTTTCATGGACGGGATGAAGGCTCGCGGCGTCCAGACCAGCAACCACTACCCGCCGGTCCACCGCTTCCAGGTCTACCGGGACGAGTGGCAGGCGCGCGGCCTTTCCCTGCCCGTCACCGAAGACGTAGCCGCCCGCCAGGTCACGCTGCCGCTCTACCCCTCGATGCGCGACGAGCAGGTCGAGTGGGTCGCGCAGGCGGTGCGCGAGACGCTCGATGAGTGTGCCTGAAAACCTTCGTTTTTCCTTCGTTACCTTCGTGTTCCTTTGTGTTTCAAAAGGGTTTTCCCGTTAAAAATGGTAGACCCCAAATTGCCAAACATCGCTAACCACACCCTCGGCCTGATCCTCTCGGGCCGCTCTGCCGAAGCCGGGCTGGAGTCCTTCTCCGCCGGGGACTGGGAGGCCCTGTCGAAACGGGCGCACGCCGAAGGCGTCGGGCCGCTCCTATATTGGACGTTGTCCCGCTCCGGGAGCGGATCGTCCGTCCCGGCCTCGACCCGGGATTTCCTGCGCCTCACCTACGCCGCCACCCGGATTCGGAACCAGGCCATCTTCTCCGAACTGGCGAACCTGCTGCCGCTCTTCCACCGGGCCGGGATACCGGTCGTGCTCCTCAAAGGGGCCTGCTACGCCCTGACGATCTATCCCGACCCCGGCCTGCGTCCGATGGGCGACGCCGACCTGCTGGCGCCGCGCCTCAAGCTGGCCGAAGCGGTACGGATCGCCAGGTCGCAGGGCTTCGTGGACGCCGTCCCGGAAGCCGCCCCCGGCCTGCGGGACCTGCTCAACCACGAAGTCTGCCTGCGCCGGGCCGGGCCGCAGCCGGTGACGCTCGAACTGCACCACAGCCTGGTCGCCGACCGGACCTTCACCTACGCCGTCCCGGTGGACTGGTTCTGGCAGCAGACCGAAGCCTTGAAGTCGTCCCGGGCCGGGTTCGGGCGGGTCTTGATCCTGACGCCCACGGCCCAGGTGCTCTACGCCGCAGCCCACGCCATGTTGCAGCACGGCGGGGAAACTGCCCCTTTGCGCTGGTTCCGCGACCTGGACCTGCTCATCCGCCATTACCGCGACCGCCTGGACTGGGAGCTGCTCCTGTCGCAGGCCCGCAAGTTCGAGTGGGGTTCGGCGCTGGAAGCCGCCCTGGCCCAAACTGTGGCTTATTTCGCCACCCCCGTCCCCGAAGGTGTGCGGGCTGCCCTGGCCGCCAGCCCCGACCACTACCGCGACCTGGTCGCCATGAAGCAGGAGCGCCCCGCGACCCACATCCTGCTCGAAGGCCGGAAGCTGCTCTCGTTGAACGCCTATGGGCGGTTCAGGCTGGCCCTGGCGCTGGCCTTCCCAACTCCGGCTTACATGCGCTGGCGCTACGGGCTGGATACTTCCCGGGCTTTGCCGCTCTGGTACGTGCTCCGCTGGTGGGGCATTTTCAAGGATGCGCTCCGCACCCTGGCCGTGCTGGCCCAAAAGGTCCGGCCTGCGAGCCGGTGATGGATAGTAAAATAAAAAATACCGCAACATTCATGTTTCCTCCGGGGAGCAGGATAAATCATCTCTCCCGTTTTTACTGGGAAACCTTTGAAACACGAAGGAACACGACACCTGCCCTCCCTCTCCGCTCTGCTACGGGGATTGTAATGGCGGGCGGTGCCAGGGAGTCAACGAAGGAAAAACGCGTCCGACGGTGCTCCTTTTCTCCCTTTGAGAGCCTTCGTGTCACTGATATGAAAATAAAAGTACCGCAACATTCATGTTGCCTTCGTGGGGCAAGATAAATCTTGCCGTACTGGTCTTCATCCTTCGGGGTGAACGGATTTCCTGGATACTTTTTGGTTAAATATTTTTACGCAAAACATCGTTCACAACACAATCCATAAGGCGGTGGAAAGCATGAACACAAAGAATACGCTTCGGTTATCCCTCCTGGTCGTGGCCGTTTTGGGGCTGCTTTTTTTGTCCGTCCAGCCGGGAGGGGCGGCGGGGGAGGGACGGCCATTAGCCGCCCTGGGCTGGGTCGGGAATATGTGGCCGACCGGTGGCTTGACCAGCACCATCACGGTTGGCAGCAGTTTTGACGTGTACGTGCAGGTTTACAAAGCCGGAGTGACCGAGCCAGCCGGACAGGGCGTCAACATCACCTGCACCCTGCATTGGGCGCCCGTGCCCTATTTTGGCGGGACGTGGGGGACGGCGACCGACACGCCAATGACTTACAACACGGATATTGGCAATAACGATGAATACAAAGGAACTATCACACCCTCTGTCGGCCTGCATGAATTCACTGTCTATTGCACGGACACCACCGATAGCACCGAATACTGGCAGGGAGCCGGGAACGGCAAACTGGTGGTGGATGCCGCCAGCGGTACGTGCAACGGTGCATCTCAAAGCAATAACGAAGTTTACTGGAACGGCCTTTTGCACGATTCGTTTTCCACCGATTACCGCAATCCCACCGGCCCGGTAACGACCGGCGCGACTGTCACATTGCGCTTCCGCACTTGCATGGATGATCTGTCAAGCGTTCCAGCTGTCCGGTTGTGGAATGACCGCACCAATACCGAGACGATTGCCGATTTGACCTTCGACGGCCACGCCAGCGACGCCACCCTGGGCGGCGTGACATTCTGGAAGTACGACCTGGCTGTCGGGGCGGACACCAACATCTTTTATTACGTGTTCAAGGCCACAGACGGGACCGCGACGGCTTTCTACCGCGACGACGATCCCAAATTCTACGGCGGCGGCTACGGGGCAGCAGAATCAAATCAGACCACGGCCTACAACAATTCTTACCAGCTTACCGTCTACGACTCCGCCTTCACCGTCCCCGAATGGTTCCAGCGCGGCGTCGTCTACCAGATCTTCCCCGACCGCTTCCGGGACGGCGACCCGTCCAACGACCCGGCCGCGGGGCGCTTCTTCTACGACCAGTCCGGCGGGACGGTGGTGCGCTCCGGCGGAACGGACTGGAACACGGCCGTCTGCGACCCGCGCAGCGCGGCCTGCCCCGGTGTGTACAGCCAGAACTTCTACGGCGGCGACCTGGCGGGCATCACCGGGAAGATCAACGCCGGGTATTTCGACCAGTTGGGCGTCTCGGTGCTCTACCTCAACCCCATCTTCCGCTCGCCATCGAACCACAAATACGACACCGCCGATTACCTGACGATTGATCCCGATTTCGGCTCCCTGTCCGATTTCCAGGCCCTGGCGGCCGCGGCCGAGGCCCACAATATCAAGCTCGTCCTGGACGGGGTCTTCAACCACACCTCATCCGACAGCACTTATTTCGACATGTACAGCCGTTACGACAGTTCCGGGGCGCTGACCTCCCCCGGCGGCATCGGCGCGGACGACAACAGCGGGGCCTGCGAGGCCGGGGCTTCGCCGTATTATGGCTGGTACTACTTCCCGGCCGGGTCGAACCCCTCGCCGGACCAATGCGCCAACGGCGCGGGCGACGCCCTGCAAACTTACGAAGCCTGGTACGGCTATTCGTCCCTGCCGAAGCTGCAAGCCAACAGCGCCGCAGTGCGGAACCTGATCTGGGATAACGGGAGCAGTTCCGTCGGTCCGTATTGGATCGGGCAGGGAGCCTCCGGGTGGCGATTCGACGTCGGCGGGGACGTGGATCCGGGTCTGGCCAACGATCCGTCCAACGATTATTGGGAGGGCTTCCGTTCGGCGACGCGGGCGGTGGACGCCTCGAGCATCACCCTCGGCGAAGAATGGGGCGATGCCTCGGCCTGGCTGCTCGGCAGCGAATGGGACAGCGTGATGAACTACCGCTACCGTTCGGCGGTCTTGAGCTGGCTCTTCACCGGCTGCAGCGGCGACGGCTGCGCCGGCGGGACGGTCTTCGAGGACAACGACAGCAATTCGGGCAGTTCGAGCGGCTCGATCGCTTACATTTCCCCGTCACAGTTCAACGCCCGCCTGCGCTCGATCCAGGAGGATTACCCCCCGGCGGCCTGGAAGGCGATGATGAACCTGGGCGGCTCGCACGACACCAACCGGCTGCGCTTCCTGTTGAAGAAGATCAACAACGATAACGATCCCGCTGCCGTCCAGCGCATGAAGGAACTCTGGTTGTTCGCCTTTACCTACGCCGGCGCGCCGACCCTGTACTACGGCGACGAAATGGGCCTGAGCCAGGACGGGGTCTTCAGCGGCGGCAAGTACGAAGACGACCCCTACAACCGCGCCCCCTTCCCCTGGGACGACACCCCCGGCGACTTCAGCGCCGACACCGCCCTGCAAGATTTCGTGCGCCAGATGTCCAGCATCCGCAACAGCTATCGCGCCTTGCAGGACGGCGACGCGCAGCACGGGCTTGTGATTGACGACGCCAATAAAATTTACGGCTTTGCCCGCACCAACGCCAGCCAAACCGCCATCATCCTGCTCAACCGGGACGGCGTTTCCCATTCGGTGACGCTCAACGGCCTGGATGCCGCGCCCTACAATTTGACGAATGGGACGGTCCTGTTGAACGTGATTGATGGCGGAACCTACACTGTGACAAGCGGCGCGGTGACCGTTTCGGTCAACCCGACCTGGGGCGTGGTCCTGCTCGAACAGGATAAAATCGAAACCCCGGCCGCTCCGGCCTCCCCCGCGGCCCAATTCGACGCTTCGGGCGTGACCCTGGCCTGGGACCTGGTTTCGATGGATACCGGCGGCGGACGCGAAGTCCCCACATCCTACACCGTCCACCGCAGCGCCGCGTCTCCCTTCACCCCGGACGAATCCAACCGGATCGCCACGGTCAATCCCCCGGCCTACGGCGCTGCCGACGCCCGCCTGAGCTATACCGACAACACCGCCAGCGGCACGGAGGCTTACGCCGTCTGCGCCGTCAACGCCGGGGGCAAGTCGAGCTGCGTCTTCGCCGCGACCCAATGCGCGGCGGACACCAGCCTCTACCGCTCCGCCTCGTCGGGGTCGTGGACCGACAATGCCGCCTGGGAGGTCTCGTCCAACGGCGGCCTGGACTGGTCGGCCGCAGGCTGCTGGCCGGTCTCCGGCAACGGGGCCATCCAGGTCCAGGGCGGGCACACGCTGACGCTTGACGCCAACCTGACGGTGGACCAGGCCACGATTGACGCAGGCGGGCAGGTCACGCTCGGCAGCGGCGTCATTTTTACCGTAGCAGATGGCGCAGGCACCGACCTGGCGGTTTCCGGCACGCTTCTCAACCAGGGGACCCTTTCGATCTCGGATCCTGCATCATGGGCGGTTGCCGCAGGAGGCACATATATTCACAATACCCTTTCCAGCGTTGCAACGCCCCTGAACCATGCAACCCTGGATGCGGCCAGCAATTTCATCTATCGGGGCAGTACAGCGTTAAATCCACCGCTTTCCCTCGCCGGACGGACTTATGGCAATCTCTCATTCGAAAGCGCTTCCGGCCTATGGTCCCGTACACCCACGGGATCCACGGCGTTGACCGTGCAGGGCGATCTATCCATTGGCGCTGCGGGAGCCGGGACAGTCTCCTTGAATCCGGGTGGCAGTTATACAGGCCAGATTTTAATCGCCCAGGATTTCCAGATCGGCCCGGGCAGCATGTTGACAGTGACTACAAATGCCGTCGAAGTCGGCGGTAACTGGGACAACAGCGGCACGTTCACGCCGGGCACGAGTACAGTTACCTTCAATGGCTCCTCAACCCAAACCCTCGGCGGCTCCAGTTCCACGACTTTCAACAACCTCACCCTCGACAATGCCGGCGGCGTTAGCCTCGCAGCGGGCCAGACCGTCAACGGCGTGCTTACATTCACGGACGGCAAGCTCGTAACCGGGGCGAACACGCTGATTTTGGGGAGCGGCGGCTCGGTCTCCGGGGCGGGAGCGGGGAAGTATGTGCATGGCAACTTGCAGAAAGCCTTCGGCAGCGGAACCTCCCAGGCTTTCAAATTCGAGATCGGGGATGCGTCCAACTACACCCCGGCCGAACTGGCCAATTTCAACGTGACGGTCGCCGGGACGCTCACCGCCAGCACCACCCCCAGCCGCCATCCCGAATTCATCTCGGCCGACATCGGGGACAAATACGTCAGCCGCTACTGGACCCTGACACCCGCCGGCGGCCTGGCCACCGGCAACTACGACATCACCCTGACCTTCGTCCCCGGCGACCTGGTCGGCTCGCCGGACACGAACAACCTGATCGTCCAGAAATACAGCCCCTCCACCTGGAGCAACCCGGCCTCGTCCTCCTCCACCGCCGCCACCGTCACCGGGACGGGCTTCACGAGCTTCAGCGACTTTTTTGCCGGTGAAGGGGGCGTGCCCACCCCGGTCACGGTCTCGTACTTCCGGGCGGAGCGCAGCGGACGCAGCGTGACCTTCGACTGGTCAACCATGACCGAGAGCGGGAACGTCGGCTTCAACCTCTACACGGAAACAGACGGCGAACGGCTCCAACTCAACGATGAACTGATCCCCTCGACTGTGACCGATTCGCTCGACCGCCAGAACTACAGCTTCAGCGCCGAAACGGACGGGGAGAGCTTCTACATCGAGGACGTCAGCGTGCTGGGCGGGACGAGGCTGCACGGCCCGTTCGCCCAGGGCCGGGACTACGGCGACCGGCTGGACAGCGGCAAAATAGATTGGGCCGCCGTCCGTTCCGGGTCCCGCTACGCCAATCCCGACCTGGCCGTCACCCCCGGCGACCCCACCCGCCTGGCCCTCAAGGTGGACCGGACCGGCCTCTACCGGGTCGGCTACGAAGCCCTGCGCCGCGCCGGGCTGGACCTGGCCGGGGTGCGGACCGACCGCATCCGCCTGAGCAGCCGGGGGAAGGTCGTGCCGATCCGCTTCATCGGCAAGGGCGTCTTCGGGCCGGGCAGTTCCATCGAATTCTACGGCGAAGCCCTCGACACGCTCTACACCGACACCAACGTCTACACCCTGCAAGTCAGCCGGGAAGGCAGCCCGGCGGTGGCGGTGGATACGACAGCGCCCTCCAAGAAAATCCGCCCGCCGCTGGCCTACAGCGAGACCCTGGTGGTGGACAACCCGAAAGCCTACGCCAACTACGCCCCCGGCGAGGACGCCTGGTACGACACTTCGATGCTGGCCTATACCACCCCGAAAAGCTGGGATTTCGACTTCGAAGTGGACGGGCTGGCCGACCCGAACGCCTCCGCCGGGCTGGAACTGGTGGTCTGGGGCGTGACGGACTGGCCGCAAACCCCCGACCATCACCTGCGGGTCAGCCTGAACGGGGTAGCCCTGGCCGACGAACTGTTCGACGGGCTGGTGGAGCAGTCCCTGAGCCTCAGCCTGCCTGCCGGGACCCTGCGGGAGGGGAGCAACACCCTGACCCTGAGCCTGCCCGGCGACACCGGCGTCCAATGGGACATGGTCAATCTCGACCGTTTCAGCCTGACCTACCGGCGGGTCTTCGCCGCCCGTGACGGGAAGTTGACCTTCACGGCCAAAGCCAGGGCCTTCAAGGTGACGGACCTGCCGGGCCGGAACGTGGTCGTCTACCGGCTGGGAGCGGACGGTCCGGTGCGGCTGGCAAAGGTTGCGGTACGGGCCGAGGGTGGTGCGTATAGCGCCACGTTCATTGGGACTGGCAAACTGGATACCTACCTGGTGACGGTCGTGGGGCGGATGAACGCCCCTCGGCTGGAGGCGGTCCCGGTGCGGGAAGCGGACCTGAAGAGTCCGGCCCGCTTCCTGGTCATCGCCCACCCCGACTTCATCCCCGGCCTGGAACCGCTGGTGCAGGCGCGCCGGTCCGAGGGCCTGAGCGTCCGGGTGGTGGACGTGAACGACCTGTACGCCCGCTACTCCTACGGCATCTTCGACCCGCAGGCGATCAAGGATTACATTGCCTACGCCCACGCAAACCTGGGGACGGAATACGTCCTGCTGGTGGGCGGCGACACGTATGATTACCACGACTACCTGGGGCGGGGAAGTATCAGCTTCATCCCCTCGCTCTACGCCACCACCGGAGACATCGCAAAATTCGTCCCGGCCGACCCCTTGTATGCCGACGTGGACGGGGATAACCTGCCCGACCTGGCGATCGGGCGCTTCCCGGTGCGGACCGCGGCCGAACTGGATTTGATGGTCCAGAAGACCCTGGACTACGGCTCGAAGGATTACGGGCGGACGGCGGTCTTCGCCAGCGACCAGCACGACGGGGTGGTCTCGTTCAAGAAGATCAGCCAGCGGCTGGCAGCCGGGATGCCCGACGGCTGGACGGTGGAGAGCCTGCACCTGGACGACCTGGGCGTGGCAACCGCCCGGACGGAACTGCTGGATGCGATGAACCGGGGCACGGCCCTGGTGACCTTTACCGGCCACTCCAGCCCGGTGGCCTGGACCTTCAGCGGCCTGTTCAACACCGGCCATGCCTCCGGGTTGACGAATGCCGGGCGTCCTTTCGTGGCGGTGCAGTGGGGCTGCTGGAACACCTACTACGTGGACCCGGTCAACAACTACCTGGTCCAGAGCCTGCTGTTTTCGGGAGACAGGGGCGCGGCGGCGGTGTTGGGCGCTTCGACCCTGACCGGGTCGGACTCGGAGGCGCTGCTGGGCGGGCTGTTGACTCCCCGGCTGGCGGCCCCCGGCATGAGCCTCGGCCAGGCCTTGCAGGAGGCCAAATCCGAACTGGCCCAGTCCCATCCCGATCTGCTCGACGTGCTCCTCGGCTGGACCCTCATGGGCGACCCCACCCTGGTCATCGACCCGTGATGGAGTCCAACGTCTCCCGATGTTAGACCGGTGTTGGCTTGCTAAAAGAGGATCTTCATGGATTTCGTTCTGTACAATTTACGTTTGAAAGAATTGGTAGCCATCGTCAAAGAAAACAGGATGTTTTTTGACGAATTCGTTGGGTTCTTACATACTCACGGGTATAGTTCAATTCTTGAATTCATTCAGGAAGGGTCGGATGAAAAGGCAATAGCTACCATTGCAGCTTATCTAGCATCTCCAACTAAAGCGAATTTGTATGACGGTTTACTAAGACCATATTCAAATTCAAAGGCAAAATGGTATTTTTTAGCGTGGTTATTAATTAAGAGATGCCGCCTCGCAGAGATTACAACCTTTGCTTGGGAGTGTTCCAGGAAAAACAGATGTAGAACGCAAGTCATTTCTTGTGAACGAAATCAGGAAGTTTGTAGAACCATTATTCCCTGACCCCGAAAATTGGGAATGGCCCGCTATTTCGGAAGTAATGCTTGCAAGGCTTGAAGGGAGCAGACGCGCGCTAAAAGGAACGGTTTTCGAGAAAATTGTAAGAAGAAATTTAAAAGACCTGATTCAGCAATCTGCTCTTCCACTATCGGTAAGTGACGCGCAAGTAACTATCAACGATGAAACATACGATGTAGAAATTTCAGGCAAAGGCGGCACATTGCTTATTCCTGTGAAAACCCGTGAGACTATGGGGGGCGGCCATGCAACGCTTTTTACTCGCGACATTTATAAATCAATCCTTGTTGCCACAGAAACGGGACACAAGTGTGTACCTGTTGTCATAGCTGAGTCATGGAGCGGCGATTTCGATACCCTGAAATCCGAACTGTATATTTACATTCAGGCAAATCCGAATCAGGTAACTCAGATTGAGCCATTGCTGGTTGAAAAGCTCAAGGACCTTATTCCCTTATTGAACAGCATAGCTGCTTAAATCAAGGATTTCTGTAAAAGGCGTTTATTGGCCATCTCGCAGTATTCTGGATTGCTGTCAATACCGATGTAACTTCTGCCAAATTTTTGCGCTACAACGGCTGTCGTACCACTGCCGATGAAAGGGTCGAGGACGATCCCGTCTTCAGGGCAGCCAGCCAGCAAGCATAATTCAACAAGTTTTTCAGGGAAAACAGCAAAGTGCGCCTCTCGAAATTTCGACAACGGTATTTCCCATACTGTTCTGCGATTTCTCCCAAGCGGATGAAAAGCCTTATCCCAGTTTCCGTTATGGAGATTTTGATTACCGCTATTTTTCCCTTGTTCTGGCGTTCCGTTTACCTTACCAAAGTGGTTGCGGCCTCCTTTCATCCTGCTATTCTCTGAAAAGGTCACATGCGGTTCTCGTATCGAGTCAATGTCGTAATAATAAGTTTTGCTTTTTGAAAAAAAGAAAATGTACTCGTGATCTGTTGTGGGTCTGTTACTTACCGATGACGGCATGGCATTTGGTTTGTGCCAAATTATGTCCGAGCGCAGCATCCACCCCTGTTCTTTTAGAGCGAAAACTACCATCCAAGGCATTCCTAACAATTCACCATTTTGATATTTATCGCCCAAATTCAGCCACAAAGTTCCATCTTCGCGCAAAATTCTCAGACATTCTTTGAAGACGCCGATCAACCGCTGAACGTATGCCTCTGGCGTTTCTTCATTTCCAATCTGGATATTAGTGCTATAGTCCCTTTGCATGTAATATGGCGGACTTGTGATAATACAGTTTACTGATTCCGAAGGTATTTTTTTTAATTCTGTTTCCGCATCGCCGTTAATTATCAAATCGCGTAAAGCAGTATTTTCTTCCATGGGAAGTCATCACTCCTTTGCTATAGTTTCGCCAAGCTCGTAAGAAGGACTCATTTCACTGATCAGCCGGGTTAGCTTTATTTGGTCATCTTGATTGTGGATAAGACTCTGAAAATCAGACAGGCTTAACACAATTGCTTTAGGTGATGAGCGTCGTTTAAGGATATATCTGGTATTGTTTTGAATTACATCGTCGAGAATTCTTCCAAAATTATTTTGGGCATCTGTTGATGATATGGTTTTTGTTGACATGTTACCTTCTTATTAGCGGTATTAGTTATTTTGGATATGTTAGCTATTTTACGCCGAGGTTAGGATAAAGTCAATTGCGCAAGCCAAAATTACATGAAGCGGGCAAGGGCAGGCTGCGCCGCCTTAAAGTATTTTCTGCCTTCTGCTTTTATCTGGCAGGCCACACCTTTGCCCCAAATCCTCGCTGTTGATTTGACATTGGATAACTCTTGAGCGGCATTGCAGTTGTTTACGACTACTCCAATACCCCGGTTGACCCCGGGGTATTGGGCCGCGTGATGGACCGGTTGGCCCACCGCGGTCCCGACGGGAGCGACATGTCCGTGACCGGTCGCGCCGCCCTGGGCCACTGGCATTTCTGGACCGTCCCGGAAGAAGTGGGGGAAAGACAGCCCTTGCAGTTGGACGGGATACCTTTCAGGATCGTCTTCGATGGCCGCCTGGACAACCGCCCCGAGATGTTCAACAGCCTGGGCTTCGATCCTGAACAGGGGAGCCGTCTCTCGGATGCCGCCCTGGTCCTGCGCGCCTACCTTCGCTGGGGGGAACATTGCTTCGAGCATTTTGTCGGCGAATTCGGGCTGGTCATCCTCGACGAATCAAAGGCTCGTCTGGTCTGCGCCCGGGACCAATTGGGCGACCGCACCCTCTTCTATGCCTGGCGCGGCGCCCGGCTGGTGGTCGCCTCCGAACCCTGGGCCGTTGCCGGGGCGGACGGGCTGAATCCCGGGATCAACGAACGGGCCGCGGCTCACTATTTTGCGCTCAAGGCCACCGAGGACGGCCAGACCCTGTTCGAGGGCGTTTTCGAACTGCTCCCGGCTCACGTGATGGTCGTTGATGCCTCCGGCGAACGCAAATGGCGTTACTGGCAGCCTGACCCGGCGATAAAGATCCGCTACAAAACCGACGAGGAATACGCCGGACACTTCCGCGCCCTGCTCGAAGAAAGCGTCCGCTGCCGGATGCGTTCCACCACCCCGGTCGGCGTGCTGATGAGCGGCGGCCTGGATTCGACCTCGGTTGCCAGTCTCGCCGCCCGCATGATCGCCCCGCAGCAGTTGACTACGATTTCTTACGTGTTCGATGAATTGACAGATTGTGATGAGCGGGTTTACATCAACGCTGTCAAAGAGAAATACAACCTGCACTCGATCCAGATAGCCTGTGATGATGCCTGGCCTCTCAAGGATTGGGAGAACTGGCCGCAAAACCCGAACCAGCCTGAGGGGAATCCATACCGTTTGTTGAAGGAGCGCGCTTACCGCCGGGCAAACCGGGAAGGGCTGCGCGTCCTGTTCACCGGCGCTTTTGGCGATGAACTCTACAGCGGCGAAGAAGACTGGCTGGTCGCCTTGCTCGAAGAGAGAAGATTCCGGGAGGCGGGCCGCGAACTGGAACGCCACCTCCGCTACGCCGGTCCGGGAAGGACTCTGGGGTCGGGTTATGTCCGGCGGGTTGCCAGGCGTCTGGTCGACAAGATTCCCGGCGGGAGGCGTTTCCGGGGCAAAAACCAGTCCCCGGTGTGGTTGACGTCCCGCGCGGCCGATTATCTGTCCGGGACTGCACCCGGCTCCGATCCCGTTTTCGAGCTTAAACGGAACATCCTGGGCAGGGAGGCGGCAAGCAATTGCGCAGGAGAAGTTTTCAACGCCAGCCGCCACTCGCTCGACCTGCGCCATCCCTACCGGGACCGGCGGTTGGTCGAATTCGTATTGGCGCTTCCTGCCCACCAGCTTTATAATCGCGGTTACTATAAATACATCCTGCGGGTGGCATTGCGCGGCATCCTTCCTGAGACTATCCGCGCCCGCCAGCAGCCAACGCCTTTATTGTCATTATTCAGACGCGGCATCGAAGGGGAAAAGCAAATTTTATTGGCAAGTTTCGAGGATCCTGGCGCCGTCTGGCGCAATTTCGTCAGAGCTGATTGGCTGGACGATCATTGGAATACCCCGGTCACGCCCGCGACGGACGGGCCGGCTGCACTTGTGCCGTGGTTGTGCGTGTCTTATGTCGCATGGTGCCAGGCCATCACACCCTTGTCAATGGAGTCGAGATGCCCGCTAACCGAAGCCAATTACCTGGATCTGAAAAATTTGCCGAGGGTGGAAAAGCCGGACGCCGTAAACCGTATCGCAAGCCCCAACTGGAACCGCTGGGCGACCTGCGCGGCCTGACCCTGGGCGGTTCCCCCGGCGCGGGTGATTCGGGACTCTCGACCACCCGCGCGCCCGTGGTTGGCCTGTCCCAGCCGGACGGTTTTTATGACCCGTACAGGACTCCCTAGACCGGCGGTTCAGGCCGCAAATAATTCAGGCTCCGGTGATTTCCAGATGGCTTCCTGGATGGATTTTTCCCCGCCATACCCCGAGCTCGGCAATGTCTCTCGCCACACAACCGGCTGGATTGGCGAGACGACCCGTCACGTCGAAACCTGGTCCGCCCCTCCTGGCATCCTCCTCAAAGTCTCCGGTGGCAGCGACTTCTACATTGGGCCTGGAGGTGAGTCGATCCGGCGGGTGGGCGATGACCGATCCCCTCTATCCGATCTGGACCGCGAAATCCTGTTCGGCCCGGCCCTGGTGCTGGCCCTGGCCCTGCGCCGTAACTGGAGCCTGCACGCCAGCGCCGCCCGGTTCCACGGGCAGACGACCGTCTTCCTGGGCGACTCGGGCCGGGGCAAATCCACCCTGGCCGCGTATTTGGGGGATTCAGGCTGGCAGCGGGTCGCGGACGACATCCTCCCGGCGTCCCTCGAGCCGGAGGGGGTGCGGGTCTGGCCGCGCTTCCCCCAATTGAAACTGCTGCCGGACCAGCAGCCCGGCCTGACCCTGCCGGAGCATCTCCCGCTGGAGCGGATCTGTGTCCTGGAGGACACCGAAGCCGATGCCGCCCCCGGTCTGCAATTGCTCCCCCGGGGCCGCGCCGCCCAGGAACTGATCCGCCACACCGCCGGGACCCGGCTCCTCGGTCCGGGCCTGCTCGCCAACCACCTGGCCTTCTGCGCCACCGTTGCCGGGCGGGTCCCGGCCTACCGGCTGGCCTATCCCCATCGTAAAGACGTGTTACCCGAAATCAAGACCATGCTGGAGAGCCTGTGCTGAGCCTCGATACAACCGTCCGCATCCCTGCCCACGTCTTCTTTACCAGCGTGGATGGCGCAAGCTTCCTGCTCGACACCCGCGCCAACGCCTACTTTGCCCTGGAGGAGGTTGGCGGCCGCTTCTGGGACCTGCTCGAAGACGGCCAGCCGCTGGCAGCCATCCATGCCCGGCTCCTGGATGAATACGAAGTCGAGCCGGCCGAACTGAAACGGGACTTGCTGGAACTGCTGGACGACCTGCTGGAAAACGGCCTTGTCGAACTCGTTCAAGCGTAGATTGCGCCTGGCCCGGCAGCTTTCGCCCGCCGACTGGCTCGTCCTGGCCGAAGCCTGGTGGGCGCTTTGGGGGGCGTCCCTGGCGTCGAGCCGGATGAAAATCGAGACTTTGGCCGCCCCTCCTGCTTCGCTGCCGGACGAAAGCCCCCTCCGGCCCGAAAAGATCGTCCTGGCGCAGCGCACCGGACGGCTGCTGGGTCTGGCCGCCCGGGGCCATTTCCTGCCGATGACCTGTCTCGTCCGCGCCCTGGCGTTGTACCGGTTGCTGGAGCGGCGCGGCATCCCGTCCCGGCTGCGGATCGGGGCGGCCAGGGCCGGGGGCGGGATGCGCGCCCACGCCTGGGTCGAAGTCGAAGGGCGGGCCGTCGGCGAATCCGCAGGCGCGACCGAAAGGTTCGCCGTGTTCGAATCGGCCGCGTAAAAGGTAGTCTTTGATAGGGAGTATAATGGCCCTGTCTCCCCGGTCTGAGGAAGTGGTGGTCCTTTAATGGTGGTTCCTCCCGGCCGCTTTTCCAGAAAATCAGTCGAAAATCGCATTGCCTATATTTTGGGTATTCATCGAGCATTCATCTCACGCATGACACCGCAGGAGAATTGATGGAGATCAGACAATACTTTTCCATTGCCCGCCGCTGGGCCTGGCTCTTGATCCTGGGGCTGATCCTCGGGGCCGGGGGCGGGTACTATTTCACCACCCGGCAAACGCCGATCTACCAGGCCACCACCCGTTTCGTGCTGCTGCGCCCGGTGCAGACCGGCTACGACTATAACTCGTACCTCGAAAGCCAGCAACTGGCCAAGACCTACGTGCAATTGCTGACCTCCAGGCCGGTCCTCGACGCCGCTTCGAATGAATTGGGCTATCCGGTATTGGTCGAGCAGGTGCGGGCCCAGCAGTCCGAGGATTCGCAATTCATCCAGTTGGTCGTCGAAGACAGCAACCCGGACCACGCTGAGGACATCGCCAACGTCCTGGTGACAGCCCTGATCAACCAGAACGAAAGTATGCAGGCTGTCCGTTACGCCAACTCGGAAGAGAACCTGAAGAAAAACATCGAGACCGTGCAGGGCCAGATCACGAATTTGCAGAACCAGATTGACAATATTTCCACGGCCACGGTCCAGGACCAGGTGACCAAGGTCCAGGGCCAGATCGTATCCCTCCAGGCCCAGATTTCAGAATTGGAAACCCGGATCGAGGAGTTGTCCAAGAAACGCACCCGGACGGATGAAGAAAACGCCGAGATACTCGATAAGCAGGCCAATCTCGACCAGTTGCAGCCGATCCTTGACCTGTACCAGCAGGTTTATACCAACCTGGTCGTCCTGGGCAAGCCGGTGGACAGCACCAACGACACTTCGACCCGCCTGGCCCAGTTGCAGACCACCCTCAACCTGTACCAGCAAATCTATCTCAATTTGCTCAACAATCTCGAAACGGTGCGGTTGGCGCGTGTCCAAAGCACGCCTACGGTGATCCAAACCGAACCGGCCGTCGTCTCCGAAGACCCGATCCGGCCCAAGCCTTTGCAAACCACGGCCCTCGCCGGCGCAGTCGGGCTGATGCTCATGGCCGGGATCGCCTTCCTGGTCGAATACCTGGACGATACCCTGAAGACCCCGACCGATATCGAGCGGGTGCTGGGCGTCCCGGTCATCGGTTACATTGCCCAGTTGAAATACAAGGACAAGTCTGCCGAACAGATCTACGTGGCCCACCAGCCGCGCTCGCCCGTCTCGGAGGCCTTCCGCTCATTGCGGACCAACCTGGAATACGCCGGCGTGGACCAGCCTATCAAGACCATCATTGTCACCAGCCCCTCCCCGGCGGAGGGGAAGACCACGATCGCGGCCAACCTGGCCGTGATCATCGCCCAGAGCGGCAAGAAGGTGGTGCTGCTGGATGCCGACCTGCGGCGTCCGCGCATCCACCGGCTGACGGGAGTCCCCAATCGGCTCGGGTTGAGCGACCTGTTCCGGGGCAACACGAACCTGAGCGCCGCGGGCCGGGTGCTGCCGCACCTGCCGAACCTGGCGGTCATTCCCAGCGGGAGCCTGCCCCCCAACCCGGTCGAGCTGCTGGGGTCCGAAAAAATGGGACGCATCCTGGGCAGCATCCTCGAAACGGCGGACGTGGTCGTCATTGACACCCCGCCCTCGATGGTCACGGATGCCCAGGTTTTGGCCCGCAAGGCCGACGCGGTCTTGCTGGTGGTCCGGCCCGGTTACACCCACGCCGATACCGCCGCCGCGACCCTCGAAATGTTCAATCGGGCCAACAGCCGGATCGTCGGCGTGGTGCTGAACCGGATCCCCCGGAACCGGTCCTATTACTACGGCGGCTACCGGTATTACTCGCCCTACAATTACTACAATCCCTATTCGGGTAACGGGTATCACGCCGAGGAAACCCCGGATATTTCGGGGAACAACCGCCACAGGAATTCCCTGGCGTCCCGCTTGTTCAGGCGGGAGAAAAAACAGGAAATGGAAACCTCCGATGAGACCGGCGGGGATTGACCATGCAGGAAGCGCAGATTAAACGGCAACCTGCGGCGGAAATGGTGGTTTGCCCGTACCTGGGCGTGCGCGAAGACAGGGAAACGTCGTTCGCGTTCCCCTCCATGTGGAATTGCTGCCACCTGTCCCGCTCCCTTTCGCCGGTAGCCCTGGAAATCCAAAGGTCGCAGTGCCTTTCGGAAGGCCATTCCCGCTGCCCGGTTTTCGAGCGGGGCGAGAAAGCCAGGCTGCCTTCGGGATACCGTTTGAAACATCCCCCTGAAAAAGGCTCGCGCAGGTTTAGAGCCTTCTTTTTGGTTTTTGTGCTGCTCCTCGGCGCGGGGGCGGCGTGGATGGCTTTCAGCGGGGAAGATGTCTCTTCGACGGTAGCCGGCCTGTGGTCCGGGATGCGAACGGCCGTGCCGGCTTTGGGCGGCCTCGCCTCGTCCACCCCGGGATTTACGCCGGCCGCGGCCACCGAATCAGCCGTCACCACCCCGGCTTTGATCGTCATCCAGCCCTCCGATACGCCCTACCCGTCCCAGACGGCCAGTCCCGCTTCCACCAACGTCTCCACCCTCGCGGTCACGACCTGCGGCTACGCCCTGGACGCGCCGATCAACGCCGGGAAGTACCAGTTCGTCATCCACAAGGTCTCGGAAGGGGAGAGCATGGACCTGCTGGAAAGCCGGTTCGGCACGACCACGAACGCCATCCAGACCGCGAATTATTTCCTGCCGGTGCCGCTCTGGGTGGATATGGTCATCGTCGTCCCGGTCGGCAGCGCGGACCTGTCCAGCCTGCCGGCTTTCGAGCCGTATTACGTGACCGGGGCCTCGGCTTCGCTGGAAGCCCTGGCCAGGAACTTATCGGTAACAGCCGATGCGCTGAGGGAATACAACGGCTGGACATCCGAATGTCAGGTGTTTTCCGGCTGGATGCTCGTGCCGCGTGAGCGGACCAGCCCGTAACCGTTTTAGTGAAATGTCGAAAAGCCAGGTTTATTTCGATTCCCTGCGACAAGTCCTGCGAGACCTCCATTCCCCGGAAAATCTGGATGCGCACCCTTGGACCCAAAGCCGCTTCGTCCAGGACCTGCTTGCCAGCCGCCCGGAGTTGGTCCGCTTGTCTCCCGGCAGGCGGCTGGCTTATGCGGTCGAATCCGTCTTCCAGCAGACCATGCCCAGCACCCCTCCCCGGCAGGGCAAGCGCCTCGATACTCGCTGGGGGGAATTCGGCATCCTGGCCGCCCAGTATTTTGCGCCAATCCGCTTCGGGACCTCGAATTCCAGTTCCCTGCGGGACGCCTGGGGGCGGATAGACCAGGCCATCCTGCTCTACGCCTTCGGGAACGGCAAGGCTCCCCCGTCGGACAGCGACATTTCCGCCTACAAGCTGGTCGGCAACGAGATCGAAATCACGCCCGACAGCACCCTGAGCGATTGGCACCGCAAAGGGCTTCAGCGGCTCGCAGGATCCATCCAGGCGCGTGAGGAATACCTGGAACAGGCCGGCCTTTCCAAAGACGGGCGCGGCCGGGAAAGCCGCCAGGCCCCTTCGTCGGGGGCGCTCCCCCGTCGTCGCAGCCGGTGGACGGTCGTTTCGCGGCTCGCGCTCTTCCTGCTTTTTTCCCTGTTCGTGGCCGCCGTCGTGCTGGGAGGCCTGAAGGCCCGAAAAGTCTACGATCAGGCGCTGGTCGTCCGGCAGGACCTGGAACAGCTTCAAGGCTTTGCGGCGCTGCCTGCCAACCTGGACCAGGTGAAACAGGCCGGTACCGCCCTCTCGACCTTAAGGCGGGATTTCGACGCCCTGGAGGCCGAAGTCGAACCGGCGCTCTGGCTGGCTCCCTGGCTGGACTGGGTACCCACCTACGGCGGCGATCTGGCCTCCGCACAGGACCTGTTCATCCTGGCGGACTCCATGCTGGCAACCGCTGACGGGGCTTACCGGGCCGCCCTGCCGGTGGCTGAATCCTTTATGAACGGGAATGGGAAACCCGGCCTCCACCTTCGGGAGTTGACCGAAGCGATGGCTGCGCTCGAACCTCAGTGGGTGGCGGCACAACAGACTCTGGACCAGGCCGCGGCTGCCCGCTCCCGCCTGGATCTGGGAACCCTGTCTCCCTTCCTGCGTGACCTGGTCGAATCGAAAGCGGACCCGGCGCTGGCCCTGCTATCCGACAGCCTGACCCTGGCGATGGAAATCCCGCGCGTCCTGGGGGCCACCAGCCAAGGCCCGAAAACGTACCTGCTGCTGGTCCAGAACGAGGACGAACTGCGCCCGACGGGAGGCTTCATCACCGCAGCCGGGACGCTCCTGGTCCAGAACGGGGAGATCCTCCACGTGGCTTTCGAGGATTCGGGCAATTTCGACAACTGGTCCAGGCCTTATCCCACCGCTCCCTGGCAGCTCGACCGGTACATGAACAGCCCGGTCCTGATCTTCCGCGACGCCAACTGGTTCACGGACTATCCCACGACGGCTTTGTACGCCGAGTACCTGTACTCATTCAACAACGACCACTCGGTGGATGGCGTCATCGCCTTCGACCAGCAAATGCTGGTCGAATTGCTTGGCGTCCTGGGTCCGCTCGAAGTGGAGGATGCCCCATATTTAATAGATGCGAATAATGTGGTGGCCTACATGCGCGCCGCCAAAACCCCCACCGAAGCAGAGCGCCTCTCGCCGGACTGGAACAACAAGGCCTTCATCAACGAGCTTACCTACGCGGTCATCACCCGGGTCTTCGAGGACGACCTCCAATGGGAACAGTTGGCGGCTGTCCTGGTCAAGACTTTGGACGAGCATCATTTGTTGGCGCAACTGGATAACCCGTCGCTGACCGCGTTCCTCGACCGCCAGGGTTGGGATGGCCGCGTCGAACCTGGCGAAGGCGATTTCCTGATGGTCGTGGATTTCAACGTGGGCTTCAACAAGACCAATGCCCTGGTCGAAACCGGTCTGGCCTACGATGTGGACCTGTCGAACCCGCTTGCCCCCGTCGGCAGGCTGGCAGTGACGCACAAGAACCGCTCAACGGATAAAATCGCCTGCCTGCAATGGAGGAGCGAGACGCTCAGCGGCCAGGAGAACTATCCCATGGACCGCTGCTATTGGGATTACATGCGGGTCTATACGCCCCTGGGCGCCAGGCTGATCCAGGCTACGCCGCAGGCTATCCCGGCCGGGTGGACCCTGCTCAACCGTCCCATCCCGCCCCAGGTGGATCTGCTGGGCGAGGAGATCGAAGGCTCCCAGGCTTTCGGGACCCTGAAAGTGGTCCCCGGCGGACAGGCCGTCACCACCGGCTTTGAATTTGCGCTGCCGGCCCGTATTTTGAAGCTCCAGCCGGATACGGGACGGGTATTCTACCGCCTGAAAATCCAAAAACAGCCCGGGACCCTGGCAGTACCGGTCAGCCTCAGCCTCCTGCTGCCGGACGGCTCACCGGTCATTACAGTGCCGCCTGGGGCTACGGTCGAGGGCCGGACGATAAAAATAAGCGCGGATTTGAGGGGCGATCTCGAATTCGAAATTGTATTTGCGCTTCCGTAAATCCGGTCTAAATCCGAGGACGGGCCGGAAGGGGGTTGGGTAAAATAAGGTCGGGATTTTCCCTCTCGGTCACGGATTCAGTGGAAAGGAGATACAGATGAAAAAAGTCTTTCAATTCATCGTCGTGTTGGCATCCATTCTGGCGATACTCTGGATTGCCAGTAACAATCCGGTTTGGGCGCGCCAATCCCCGGCCTCGTCGGTCGGAGGGGCGGCGGTGGACCGACCGGCAAATGTCCAGGGGATGCCGGTGGTCCCTATCAGCGAAGGGTCAGTGAATTTCAGCCCCCAGGCGGACAAGGTTTCGATCTCGGAATCAGGGGTCTACTACGTGGGCGGTCTCTGTATGCTGGATATTTCGTACAACCTTGCATCCGGGCTTAAAAACGAAGTGGGTGTGGATGTCCCGTTGGAGCAATCGCTTGGGGTGCAGTACGATTCCGAGGGCAGCCTGGGCTTGCCGGGCTGCCACCTGGTGCATTACAAGTTCGATCAGGTCGTGGCCCAGGCCGACTCCGCAGATGGGAGCTGGAAGGTCTGCTTCGTGGAACAGCCCGACGTGAACCTGACGGTCTATTATTACCCGGATGAGTCCCCGACCACCTGGATCGCCCTGGAAACGACCCACGAAAACGGACTGGCCTGCGCCTCGGCGTTGTATACGGGTGAGTACGCCCCCGGCAGGGTGGAGCGGGATGTCGTTCCCGGCGAGGAAGCCGAGGCCGGGACGGTCGTGCCGCCTCCCTCGAACATTGATATTCGGAGGTCGGGGATTTACCAGGTCGGCGGTGTGTGCGTGTTCACGGTCGTTTACAACACCCTGGGTTCGACCGATAACGTGCATGTGCAGGACCCCATCAACGGCGATCCCGTTGACGATTCAGACGGCGTGCCTTTCCCCGACGCTGATGGTTTGCTCTACCTGCCGGGCTGCCACGTCATCCATTACAAGAACGGGCAGATCGTCCACTGGGAAACGGATCCGGCTGACGGGTCCTGGAAGATCTGCTTCGCCCTGCGACCGGGTGTCAGTGACATGAAAATCTATTACTACCTGGGCGATCTCACCGACCGGGCCTCGGACTGGCTGCCGCTGCGCTCCACCATCGAAAACGGGATGGTCTGCGCCCCGGCCAACTATACCGGCATGTACGCCCCGGCAGGGAAGTGAGTCCCGGCGAAGCGGAAGAACCGGTTCTGATGCCGTCGTTGTTTCCGGGAGAGGCCGCAATCCCTGTGGCCTCTCCTTTTTATTGTCAGTTCATGGCAGTTTCACAAAGGAATCTTTGATTTCTTAGATAAAAATGGTAAAATTTCCCCGTTTAAGTCAGGAAGACACGATATTTGTGATTTTTTACACTTGCAATTGGATTTTCAGGTCGCTATAATGAAAACGCAACCACAAACCAATTCACATCATTCAAGGAGCACACGATGCAAGAACCTGAATATCTGGTGGCCGTAGTTGGCGCCGGGCCGGCCGGGGTGTTTGGCGCACGGGAACTGGCTAACATGGGCGCACGCGTCGTCCTTTTCAACCGCGATATCAAGCCGGGAGGTCTGGCCGAGTACGGCGTTTACCCGACCAAATACGTGATGAAAGAGGGCTTCCGCAAACAATTCCGCCAGGCGCTGGCAAACCCCAACCTGGATTACTACGGGAACGTGGTCATCGGCGCGCAGGGCGACCTGACCCTGGACGATTTGCGCGCCCTCGGCTTCGACGCCATCCTGGTCACGGCCGGGGCGCAGGGGACCAAATGGCTCGGCCTGCCGGGCGAAGACCTCGAAGGCGTGTACCACGCCAAAGACGTGGTCTATTTCTACAACAAACTGCCGCCGTTCAGCCAGCACACTTTCCGCTTTGGCCGGCGGTGCGCGGTGGTCGGCGCGGGGAACGTGATGGTGGACATCGCCCGTTACCTGATCCGCCAGGAAAAGGTGGAGGAAGTCATCGCCGTCGTGCGGCGCGGACCGGCCGAGGTCAAGTTCGACAAGAAGGAGATGGAATACGTCATCTCCAACCTGGATGTCGAAGCCCTGGACGCCGAGATCGCCCGCGTCACCCCGATCATGCAAGCTATCGGGCAGGACCCCGCCGCAGCCAGGGCCGATATCCTGGCTGCCCAGCCCAAAGCGTATGAAAAAGTCTCCGAGACGCGCTTCCGCTTCGAGTTCCTGACCTCGCCCGTCCAGATGCTTGGGCGGAACGGCCTGCTGACCCAACTCGAAGTGGAAGATACGACCCTGGTACTCAAAGATGGCGATACCAAAGCCCGTGGCACGGGTCACAAGCGCTTCCTGGATGTCGAAACGGTCGTCTTTGCCATCGGCGACAAGGTGGACGAAACCTTCGGCCTGCCCATCGAGTGGAACGAATTCGTCAAGAACCCCACGCCGCGCTTCCCGATGGATGGCAATTCCTACGAAGCCTACGACCCGCAGACCGGCAAGGCCATCGAGGGCATTTTTGTGGCCGGCTGGTCGCGCAAGGCCAGCGACGGGCTGGTCGGCTACGCCCGCAAGGACGGCATCAACGGCGCCAAGGCCGTCTGGCAATATTTACAGACCCTGGCCCCGTCCCAGACCAACCCGGCCCTGATCGCCAGCCGCGTCCACGCCCTGGGCAAACCCATCGCCGACAAGGTTGCGGTCGAACGCCTGTACCAGGCCGAACGCGCCGAAGCCGAAAAGCGCGGCCTCGAAGATTTCAAATTTGCTGCGAACGACGAAATGCTCGCCGCCATGGGCCTGCTCGAGGCCGCCGGGATGTAACCCGGCCAACCCCCCAAAAACACGACGCGGCGGGCACACACCCGCCGCGTTTTTGTTTGGACTTTGTAAGGAACAGAATGGCTGGAAATGCGTTTAATAATATTAGAAGAACAAACAGGCAAACCCGTATCCATCAGGTACAGTTCGAAAGGAGGCCCCCATGTATCTGTACCCCGGCCTGGTTGTCCTGGTCAGCGCAATCCTCTTCGCCAGCATCGCCGTCCTGCCCGCAGTTTTCAAATCGAGCGATTACGACTCACTGGTTTTGAAGGAAGAATAGAAAGATGACCGATGACAACCTGAAAAAGTGAGAGCGACCCCTACGTGCGGTCGCTCTCGACTTTTAATCTGATTTGCGCCGTCATTTGGCGTGCCCGCTCCGGCGCGTCGCCGACATGCCCGGAATAATCCATCAATCCCCGGATTTCATCTTCAGACAAATAGCTGCGGATTCCTTCGTCCTGGATGATCTGCCCGACGAGCGGATTCGCCCCGCCGCGTTGGACGACCTCCCAGGCTTTCATCGCCTGTTCGCGGATCGCTTCGTGCAGGACCTGTCGGTCTGCTCCCGTTTTGACGGCGGCCATCAGCACCCGTTCGGTCGCCGCGAAAGGCCCGTAGACATCCAGGTTGCGCTGGATCGCCGCCTCGTTGACCCGCAACCCATCCAAAATGGACTGCATCGTCTTGAGCATCTCATCCGCGGCCAGGAAGGCCTCGGGCAGCAGCGTGCGCCGGTTGGCCGAATCGTCCAGGGTGCGCTCCAGCAGGGAGTGGGCCGCGTTGTCCCAGGCCAGGCGCGGCAGTTGGGCCAGGTAACGCCCCAGCGAATTGATCTTCTCGGCCCGGATGGGATTGCGCTTGAACGGCATGGCCGACGACCCGACTTGCTTGCTGCCGAACGGCTCCGAGAGTTCGCCCAGCGGCGGGGATTGCAGCAGACGCAGGTCGAAGGCCATTTTGTAAAGCGATTGGGCGAGCGCCGCTAAAGCCGCTACGACGGAATAGTCCTGTTTGCGGGGATAGGTCTGGGTGGCGACGGGGTAGAAGGGCAGGTCGAGCTTTTCGCTGAGTCTTTGCTCGAATTCAGCCAACCGGTCCACGCCAATCAATTCGGCGTAACTGGCCCCAGTGCCGACCGCGCCTTTGAACCCCTTGCCCCTGACGGCTGACCGCTGATTACCGATCGCTTCGTAGTCTTCCAAAAGGTCTTGGGCGTATTGGGCGAGGCGATAGCCTAAAGTCGAAGGCTCGGCCGGCTGGATGTGCGTGAAAGCTATCAGCGGAGTATCGGCCCATCGTTCGATGAGCAGGCCCAGGGTCCGCAGGAGAGACGAGAGCGAGGCCAGGGTCAGGTCGAGCGACTGGCGCAGGCGCAGCGCGTCGGCGTTGTCCTCCACGTCCATCGAGGTCGCCCCCAAATGGATGATCCCGCCGCCGAGGGCTGCCTGTTCGGCGAAGGTCCGCACCTCGGCCATCAGGTCGTGCTGGATCTCGGCCTCGATCTCGAAGGCCCGCTCGACGTTGATCTCGTCCATGTGGGCGCGCAAATCGGCGGCCTGGGCCGGGCTGACGAGGCCGTACCCCGCCTGGACTTCGGCCAGCGCGACCCAGATGCGCCGCCACAACAGCCGCTTGTGCTGCTCGGACCAGATGCGGCGCATGGCGTCGCTGCCGTAACGCCAAGTGAAGGGGGATTGGTAGGTTTGAAAATCAGTCATTTGGCGGGCTGGGAATAACGAACTTGCGACTTGCGAACAATCTTTCGCGTTCCGCCAGGCGATCAGGATGGTTGAATTGCAAAATCGAAACAGTGACCCGACCTTCAGCCGTAAGCGGCAGGATTTTTACGCCGTCGAAGCGAAAATGGTCGCTCCATCGTTGGGTACGCGGATTGAAAAACGGTGTCAATTGTCCGGTGGTGGGATCAATGGAACCTAAATCGGTCCCTTTGAAACGGTTGCAGAACGGGCATGCCAGCGCCAAATTTTCGGGTGATGTTTGCCCGCCATGCTTTTCTGAGATAATGTGCTCCAATTCAAAAGGGAGGAAGGAGGCGTCCTGCGGGAAAAGACAATACTCGCACTGTCCCTCTGCCCTGTCAGAAATGGATTCTCTTAACGCAACCGATATTCGGGTTGGAGCCATCCCTATTCCCCAACTTGTTGGAATGCCCGCGCTTTAGCCATGCGGACCAGGTGTTCCAGGGTGAGGATACGTTCCAGTTCTGCTTCTTCGAGCGATGACAGGTTCCCTTCTTTGCTTTTGGCAAGCAACCGGCTGGCGCGCTCCTGTAATTCAAGTGAAGGTTGGATGGACAGGATTTCTTCGGGGGTCGGGCTGCTGGTCAGCAGTTCTATAATCGTCGCTTCGTCCTGGTATTTCCCGGCTTGTTCCGCCATGATGTCACGCAGGCCGCGTTCCAGGGCTTCCGGCAGGCGGTCGCGAAAACGCTTGACCTGCTTTTCCAAAGATTCGGAAACGGGGATAGTCACATTAAATGTCATTCTTTTCTCCTTGAGAACCTTCCGGCATTCACAATTATAATGCCATCATAATGCCCAAACGCGACCTGTACTTCTCCCATCCCCTGATGAACGCAGCCGGGATGCTGGGATTTGCGCCAGACTTCCGAAGCCTCAAAGACTTTGGAAGTCTCGACCTCGGCGCGTTCGTCACCAACCCGCTCAGCCTGCGGCCGCGCAAGCCGACAGCTCGCCCCGAAGCGCTGAACTATCCCGGCGGGTTCCTGCTGCACACCGGATTGCCCAACCCCGGCTTTTCGGCGGCGGTGAGACAACACGCCCGCCACTGGCGTAATGCGGACTTGCCCGTCATCGTCCATTTGATGGCCGACCGCCCCGAAGAGACGGCTAAAATGGTCGAGCGGCTGGAGGGGCTGGAAAACGTGATGGCCGCCGAACTCGGCTTCGCCCCCCTCCTGGCGGACGACATCCTGCTCATCACCCTCGACATGTGCCTGGGCGAACTGCCGCTGGTCGTCAACCTGCCGCGCGAGCAGGCACTGACTCTCGGCCCGCGGCTGGTGGATGCGGGCGCGGCCGCCGTCAGCCTGGCCGCGCCGAGAGGGGCACTGACCCCCCTTTCATCCCCCCATTTTCCCGAGGATAATGGGGGGACAGAGGGGGGTAGGGTGATAACTGGGCGGCTGTATGGACCGAGTCTATTTCCCCAGGCCCTCGAAACCGTCTACCAGGCGGCCAGGATCGGCTTGCCGGTCATCGGGGCGGGAGGGGTTTACAAACGGGAGCAGGCCGAGGCCATGCTGGGGGCCGGGGCGCTGGCAGTCCAGTTGGATGCAGTTTTATGGCGCGGGGGAATGGCAGGAAATTTTTAAGAGAAGATTCAAACCACAGATAAACACAGATGAATGGGATATGGAGGATGAACTCGATTTTGTCGTTCATCTGTGGTTGCGTTTTAATACTCTGACTCAGTGAACCAGAAACGCTCGTCCCGGACGAAGCGGGCAGCGTACTCGTTGGCGATGCGCGGGACGCGGCTGACGAGCAGTTCCTGGGCTTCGGGGTCGTCCATCCAAAAGGTGAACGTCCCGACCATGCTGGCCACGAAATAACCCTCGATCAGGCGGAAGGCGTCCGGGGGCAGTTGGAAGTAGCGCTGGTAATTGACCAGGAAAACGGGGTGGACTTCGTGGGGGATGCTCGACAGGCAGACCCCCAGGTCGAACAGGAAACTCCCGATGGCGCACAGCGAAAAGTCAATCAGGCTCAGTCGCCCGCCGTCGAACAGGAAATTACCGCGGTGCAGGTCGCCGTGCAGCAGGCCGTATTCCTGGCGCAGCCGCCGCCGGGTGCGCTGCATGTATTCGATCAAAAGGGAGACGGCTTCCTCGAAACGGGCGAAATCCTGGCGGGCGATGCGGCCGTCGCTGACCGCCGGTTCGAGCGCCCGCAGGCTGTCCCTGAAATGGGCCGCGTCGCGCTGGGGGCGGGTGAATCCCTGCGGCCTGCGCCAGCGGCTGGAATGGTAGTGCAGCTTGCCCACCAGCGTCCCCATCCGGGCCACAGTGTCGTCGTCCAGCAGGTTGGCCTCCAGGACCTCGCCGGGCAGCCAGTCGAGCAGGGTGACGTTATAAGCCGCCTCCCCGGCCTCGATAACGGTAACCAGCCCGGCGTCCCGGTTGCGCTGCGGGCGGGGCGCGGGGATGTCGGTCGTCCGGCGCAGGGCTTCCAGCCAGAGCGCCTCCGAGCGCACCATCTCCGCATCCGCACCGTGGCTGCCAAACTGGGGCACGGCCGGGGTGTGGATGCGCAGGGCATAGCGCGCCCCGTCCGGCGCAGTGACCTTGAAGGTCACGTTCTCGCGGTGCTGCAAAAACTCACAGCCCGCCGTCTCCAGGCCATAAGTGGCCAGGGCGCGGCGGGCGATTTCAGCGAAAAGGGGGTTCATTCAACGCTCCAGCCAGATCGTGACCGGGCCGTCGTTGTGGATCTGGACCAGCATGTGGGCCCCGAACTTTCCCGCCTGGGTGGGGACTCCGTGCCCGCGCAGGTAGCCGATAAAGCGTTCGACGAGCGGCGCGGCGACCTCGGGCTGGGCCGCGTGGATGAAAGAGGGCCGGCGGCCTTTGGCGGTATCCGCGTAGAGCGTGAACTGCGAGACGACGATGGCCTCACCGCCCACGTCCAGCGCCGACAGGTTGGTCTTGCCCTGGGAGTCTTCGAAAATGCGCAGGTTGGCGATCTTCTCGGCCAGGTACGCGGCCTGCGCCTCCCCGTCACCGTGACCGACGCCGAGCAGGACGACCAGACCCTTTCCGATGCTGGCGAGGGTTTCACCTTCGACGGTGACGCTGGCCTGGCTGACGCGCTGGATCAAGGCTCTCATGGTTCACTGGTAATTGGTAAATGGTAATTGGTGGAATGTGTGTCAATCACAAATCACCAATTACCATTTACTATTTCGGCAGCCCCACCGCTTCGCGCACTTCGGCCATTGTCTGTTGGGCAATGGTGCGGGCGCGGTCCGCTCCCTCGTGCAGGATGTCCCAGACTTTGGCGGGGTCTTCGGCCAGGACGGCCCGTTTCTCCCGGAAGGGTTCCAGGTTGGCGTTCAGGTTGGCGGCGAAGCGCTTCTTGCAGTCCACGCAGCCGATGCCCGCCCGGCGGCACTCGACGTTGATCATCGCCACTTCGTCGGCGGGTGAGAAGACCTTGTGCATGGTGAACACGTTGCACACGTTCGGGTTGCCGGGATCGGTGCGCTTCATGCGGGCCGGGTCGGTGACCATCTGCATCACCCGCTGGCGGGTCTCTTCGGGTGTGGCGGCCAGTTCGATGTGGTTGTTGTTGCTCTTGCCCATCTTGTCTTTGCCGTCAATGCCGAGCACCTTGGGGATTTCGGTGTTCTTCATCTGCGGCTCGACCAGCACGTTGGTGTTGTAGCGGTAGTTGAACGAGCGGACGATCTCGCGGGCGAATTCCAGGTGCGGCCCCTGGTCCACGCCGACCGGGACCACGTCGGTCTTGTAGAGCACGATGTCGGCGGTCATCAGCACCGGGTAGCCGACCAGCCCGTAGTTGACGTTGTTTGGCTGCAAGCGGACCTTCTCCTTGAAGGTCGGCAGGTCGGTCAGCTTGCCCAGGGGCGTGACCATCGAAAGGATGGTGTGCAGTTCCATCACCTCCGGCACGTGCGACTGGACGAACATGATCGTCTCGTCCGGGCGGATGCCGGCGGCCAGCCAGTCGAGGGCCATGTCGTAGGTGTTGCTGACCAGGTCTTCGGTCGTTTCGACCGTGGTCAGGGCGTGGATGTCCACGATGCAGTAGACGCATTCGTAGTCGTCCTGCAATGCGACGTAGTTCTTGATCGCGCCCAGGTAGTTGCCCAGGTGCTGGCGTCCGGTGGGACGTGCGCCGGAAAAGACCCGGCCTTTCTTCGATGCCATACAATGCCTCACACAACAAGTTTTTTGACCAGCCCGAGCACCTCGCCGGGTTCGGCGTGGCGTTTGGTCTGGAGTTTGGAATAGACCAGTTGACCGTTCACTGTCACCTCGAAGCGGCCCCCGTCAGACGGGACCAGCTTCAAGTCTGCGATCTCGAACTCGTAATTCTTGAGCAGGTCGCCTGCCAGGCCCACGGCCCGGTCGGTGTAGTGTCAAACCGCGCAGTAAACGATCTCGATTTTGAGCATGGGTATCTCCCGTCGGGCAAACTTCGGAAGTCTTTCCGGGAGTCTATACGGCCGGAGGGCTTTGCGAGAGATTTCCGAAGTTTCTCAGAAGTTCTCAATTGTCAGAATTGTTAGAAAATTATAACATGGGCGCTTTGGCCTCTTGCCAGTGAGTTATTGTGGGGCTATAATGCCCTGCGTTATCGTAAGGAGAGCAAGACTATGCCAGTTTACACCTACCGCTGTGAATCCTGTGGCGTCCAGTTCGACCGCCAGCAGAAGTTCACCGACCAACCCCTCACCCGCTGCCCCGAGTGCAGCAAGAAAAGTCTGCGCAAGGTCTACGCGCCGGTCGGGATCGTGTTCAAGGGTTCCGGTTTCTACGCCACCGACCACCGCTCGCCGTCCGGGCAGAAATCCCGCAACGGGAAAGATGAGTCGACCCCGGAGAGCGCTGAGAGCAAACCCGCCGCCAGCAGTGAGACCAAGAGCAGCGAGTAAAAGTAAAACGTAAAAAGAAAAATGCGCCTGATTTCGTCAGGCGCATTTTTTTGTAGTAACGACTTACGCCGTCATTACGGGTACGTGCTGCCCATCAGGATGCCGTTGGCCCAGTAAAAGCCCGTCTCCCCGGAGGGCAGGATGTCGTAGGTCGCGCCGCCGGTGTAGGGGACGAGTTCGGCCAGGGCTACCCGCGCCCCGTCCAGGGTGTCGCCGGGGCGCAGGTCGCCGAGCAGACGCCCGTCCGCGGTGGGATGGCCGGGGGAAGCCCACAGCTCGCGCCCGTCGTCGAGGACGAGATGGACAACTTGATGGCTGGCCGGCGCGGTGACGTGGGCGGCGCGGGACACGGTAGCTGCCACCCGTTCCCCGAACCGGTCCAGGGTCCAGACCGGGTCGCCGATTTTCAGCGCCTCGACCGGGACCGGTCCCCGCGGGGTGTCTATCAGGGTGTGGACGGCCAGGCAGATGGGACAGGCCGGGAATCCGGGAGTGCGCTCGTCCTCGGTGATCCGCCCCTGGCCGTCTATCCGGCCCTGGATGACAGCCCCCTCCTGGCCCTCGATCCCGGTCTGGATCTGGAAGCGGTAGCGCTCCCCGTCCAGCTCGAAGGGGATGGCGGCCAGCTTCTTGTGCTCCCGGTAGATGAGCAGTTTCTGGTCGTCGGTGAAGGCCGTCTGACCTTCAAGCCCGTTGTGAGACAGGATGGCCTGGAACTCCTCGGCGTCCGCCTGTATCTCCGGGAAGCGTTCGAGGGCCAGTTGGGCCTCGTCGCCGCGCCCGACCGGATAGTAGTCCGGGTCGCAGTAGAAGAAATCGGGATAGCGCTCCAGCAGGCGGTATTTCAGTTCGGCGGGCGGGAGGCCGGATTCCAGCGAGGGGATCGGCGTGGGCGGCGGCTGGGTCGGCAGCGGGCCGGGGGTGAGATCATCCGGCATGGAGGTCGAGGCGACTGCGGTCGAGACTTCGGGCGTCGGCATGTCCGGGCTTCCGGGGCCGCAGGAGGCGAGCAGGAGGGTGAAGGCAAGGGTGAGTACCGGTAATTTTTTCATGGTCACTCCTTTCGGGCCCAGTATAAAACAAAAAACCCCACCTTGCGATGGGGTCTAGGCTCCTGGTCGAGGACTCGAATACTATCCCCTGAATGGGGGCCTCGAACCATAAAACAGGCTCTCTCGCAATTAACGGGAAAGAGCCTAAACACAAAGTAACACGAAGGCTCTCAAAGGGAGAAAAGGCGCACTATCGGACGCGTTTTTCCTCTGGTGATCACCCACAACGTCGGATTTACACTTGCACCTGGCGCAAGTGCAGGTGTCCGACTTTCACGTACTGAGGTAGGGCTTTAGTCCGCCGAATCGGGTTGCGCCAAGATGTAGGTAATCACCAGTTTTCCTTCGTTGACTTTGTGTTCCTTCGTGTTTCAAATGTTTTCCCGGTAAAAACGGGAGAACCCAAAACAAAACCCCACCTTGCGATGGGGTCTAGGCTCCTGGCCGAGGACTCGAATAGCATCCCCTGAATGGGGGCCTCGAACCCAAAACAAAACCCCACCTTGCGATGGGGTCTAGGCTCCTGGCCGAGGACTCGAACCTCGAACCTAGCGGTTAACAGCCGCCCGCTCTGCCGATTGAGCTAGCCAGGAAAGCGTGCCAGATTATATGATTAAGGCAGGCATGTGTCAAGTGAATGCCGAAAATTTCGATGTCATTGCGAAGGTTGCTGGTCGAGCAGGTCGAATGTTTTTCTCGCCCGTATCGAGACCCAACCTGAAGCAATCTGCTGGTGTTAGCGGGGGATTGCTTCGGGAAGATCGCCCTCGCAATGACATGCCGGAACTGCTAATACTGGATCGGGCTGAGATTTTGCAGTTTCTCCCAGCGGTGGGTGGCGTGGATCTGGCGCACGGTGCCGGTCAGGCCGCGCACCACCAGCGAATCCGTCTCGGCCCCGTCGCCGAAATACTTGACGCCGCGCAGCAGTTCGCCGTCGGTGATGCCGGTGGCGGCGAAGAAAACGTCCTCCGACGAGACCAGGTCGTCCATCGTCAGCAGCTTCTCGAAGTCGTAGCCCATCTCCTGCCCGCGGCGGAACTCTTCCTCGTTGCGGGCGTACAGCCGTCCCTGGATCTCGCCGCCCATGGCCCGCAGGGCGCAGGCCGCCAGCACGCCTTCCGGCGTGCCGCCGATGCCGAAGAGCACGTCAATGCCCGAATCGGGCCAGGCCGTCATCAGCGCCGCAGCCACGTCCCCATCCGGGATGAGGCGGATGCGCGCCCCCGCCTGGCGGATCTCGGCGATCAGGCTTTCGTGGCGCGGCCGATCGAGCACGATGGTGGTCAGGTCTTTCACGGCTTTGCGGTTGGCGGCCGCGATGGCCTTGAGATTATCCGTCACCGAAGCGTCGAAGTTGATCTTGCCCTTGGCCTCCGGGCCGACGGCGATCTTGTTCATGTAGACGAACGGGCCGGGATCGAACATCGTCCCGCGCGGGGCGATGGCCACCGTGGAAATGGAGTTGGTGCGGCCGAAGGCCAGGGGGCGGGTCCCGTCAATCGGATCCACGGCCACGTCCATTTCCGGGAGTGAGCCGTTGCCGACGAATTCCCCATTATAGAGCATGGGGGCGCTGTCCTTTTCGCCCTCGCCGATGACGATCACCCCGTCCATCGAGACGGTCTTGAGCACCAGGCGCATCGCTTCGACGGCGGCGTGGTCGGCGGCTTCCTTGTCGCCGCGGCCCATGAAACGGCCAGCCGCCAGCGCGGCGGCCTCGGTCACTCTTACGATTTCGAGCGCCAGGTTGCGGGTCGGATCACTGTCCATGATGTCCTCCAAATTGAACTAGAGCCAGAAAAGTTGGATCAGGAAAACCCCGAGCGGCGCGGCCCACAGCCACGAATCGATCCGGTCCAGCGCCCCGCCGTGGCCCGGGAACAGGTTGCTCGAATCCTTGATGTGAGCCTGGCGCTTGAACATGCTCTCGCCCAGGTCGCCGAAAGGCGCAATGATGCTCAGGAACAGTCCCATCAACCCGCCCTCGAGCGGGGTGATGATCCCGTCCATGGGGCCGTACTGTATGAAGGCCCAGGTCAGGAAAGCGCCGTAGACTGCGCCGGTGAACACCCCGGCCAGATAGCCTTCCCAGGATTTCTTGGGGCTGAGACGTGGGGCCATTTTATGTTTGCCATAGGCCGAGCCAATCGAATACGCGCCAGAGTCGGCCATCCAGACGCTGCCCAGGACGATGAACAGCCACCAGCCGCCGTTAGGGAGGGCGCGCAGGTCGTACAGGTAGGAGCCGACCCAGCCGACGTAGACCAGCCCGCCGAGGGTGATGCCGAAGTCCCTGGCGGCCAGGTCGCGCCCGCGCTCGAAAGCCAGCATGTGGGCCGCCATGGCCAGGATCACCAGCAGGGTCAAGGTTGCGGCGGCATATCCGGGAAAGAAGGCCCGCGCCGTCAGGATGAGCAGCGTCCCGCCGACCACGAGGACCATCGAAGGTTTCGCCTGTACGGCTCGGTACAGGCGGACGTATTCCCAGGCGGCCATTCCCAAAAAGAAAGCGATCAGCAGGTAAAAAAGCACTCCCCCGAAGAGGAGGGCAGGCATGCCGACCAGCAACAGGAACAGCGATGTGAGGATTCGCTTCGTCATCGGCTATGTCAGTCTTCGATGGAGACCTTGCCGTAGCGGCGTTCACGCTGGGCGTAGGCGTCCAGGGCTTTTTTGAGTTCGTCCTTGCCGAAATCCGGCCAGTAGGTGGGGGTGATATACCATTCTGAATAGGCGGCCTGCCAAATCAGGAAATTGCTGATGCGCAGTTCGCCCGAAGTGCGGATGATCAGGTCCGGGTCCGGGACGCCGGCTGTGAACAGGTAACGGCTGACCATTTCGTCGGTCACGTCCCCGGCGGCCACCCCGTCCCGGATCATGCGCTGGATGGCCAGCACGATCTCGTCCCGCCCGCCGTAGTTGAAAGCCACGTTCAAGACCAGGCGGTCATTATTTTGGGTCAGTTCGATGGCGTGCAAGACCTTTTCCTGCAAGTTGGGAGCCAGCCGTTCCAGCCGCCCAATATGGCGCAACTGGACGCCCTCCTTGTGCAGTTCGTTCAATTCGCGGTCAATCACGTCTTCCAGGATGCGCATCAATCCGCTCACCTCCTCCGGCGGGCGGCCCCAGTTCTCGGTGGAGAAAGCGTAAATGGTCAGGTAGCCCACGCCGAACTCGACGCAGGCTTCGATGATGCGGCGCAGGTTCTCGGTCCCGGCGCGGTGACCGGCCAGCCGCGGCAGCCCGCGCCGGATGGCCCAGCGCCCGTTGCCGTCCATGATGATGGCAACGTGTCGAGGGACTTTGGGGTCGGGGGAGTTTTCCGAATGAGAAGGCATAGGGGGTCAGGGAAGGGCTTAGACTTCCAGGATCTCTTTTTCTTTGGTCTGCCCGATCCTTTCGATTTCGGCCACGAAACGGTCGGTCATTTTTTGCACTTCATCCTCGCCGCGTTCGAGTTCGTCCTCCGAGATCAATTTTTCGTCCTCGAAATCCTTCAAATCCTTGATCAGGTCGCGGCGGATGTTGCGCACAGCCACCCGGGCCTCTTCGAGCCGGTTGTGGACGACCTTGACCAGGTCACGGCGGCGTTCTTCGGTCAACGGGGGCAGGTTCAGGCGGATGCTCTGGCCGTCGTTATTGGGAGTCAGCCCCAGGTCCGAGGCCAGGATCGCCCGTTCGACGGCTTTCAGCGAAGATTTGTCGAAGGGTTTGATCAGCAGGCTGCGCGGTTCGGGGACTCCGATCGTTGCCAGTTGCATCAGGGGGGTCGGCACGCCATAATACTCCACAGGCAGTTTTTCAACCAAAGCAGGGGTGGCGCGTCCGGTTCGGATGGTTGCCAGGTCATCTTGCAACGACTGGAGTGCGCCGTTCATGCGCGCTTCGCCCTCTTTGAGAATATCTTTGATCACCTCGGCCTCCTGGCTGCGTAAAATTCGTTGGCATAAGGATACCCTAAAACCTCAAAAAATGCTACGCCCCCACCCGAAGCGGCGAGTTTTTGAAGCGGATTGAGAGACTCGCTCACGGCGTTTGTACTGATTACTTACTTTGGTGCAGATCAAAATTTTCCACAGGGCTTGCTTAAAGTCAGCACTTTCGCAACCGAAATACTCTGGCCATGTCATGCTGAACGTAACGAAGCATCTCTTTCACCGTTCGAGAGACACTTCGTTTCCCTGGCCGGCTCTTCAGAGTGACACATCTCGGACTTTAAGCAAGCCCTGAATTTTCCAAACTGAGAGTTGACAAAGAGATAGCGGGGGGGGATAAAATATTAGTGCAATCGCACTCGTACAAAAAGCCGAAGGAGGTAATTATTGGCAACTATCACACACACAATATTCAATACACCGTAAACGAAGTTTCTTGAAGTTTTCACTTCGCTAAATTATGCAATTACTTTCTTTACGCTGTATTCAATGTCAAAATTCGCTATCAAAAATTATGGAGGAAACCATGAAGGTAAAAAACAGCGCTTCTCAGAAAAGTGAAGCCTACCGATTTTACGCCGCAATATTTTGCTTTGTTGCGGCATAAATTTTATTCCTTCGATCGGCATATACCCCATTGCAGGTTATGACATTTTCAGATAACCAGCCGCAATCCGAAATTTCCTTTCAAGCGGTTAAGAACACAGACCCGGTTCTGATTTACGACACGACTGTTAGTTCGACTTTCACAATAGCAAAGATATTCAAGAGTAATGCTGGAAACAGAAAAACGCAATGGGGGACCGAAACTTTAAATCAAGTTACATTGGCTGGCAAAGCCAGATTAAAAATCAGCAAGGTGATACCTTCGCCTGACAAGAAGTTTATCGCAATAGAAGCGTACAGTGATATTTATCCGACTACCTGGATGATAAATTTGCATACTGGGCGCCTGTCTCTTGTTCTAAAAAACAGTTTCTCGCACTTACTCGGATGGCATCCAGACAACAAACATCTAATATTGAAAGTAGAGGATGCCTATGTCGCTGATCCCGGTTTATGGTTCCTTGATGTTCATACGAAAGAGCATACACGTATTGATATTCCTGACCTACCATACGAAGGCTTGCTCGACGTGGCGGTCTCACCGGATGGCAACCAGATTGCTTATGCTTATAGCAGAGGAATGGGATTTGGCAGTGAGTTATGGATGATGGATTTATCAAATAATGCTACGAGGCAGGTTCACGTTGATGCATATGGCGTCGTTGGGTACATTATCTGGTCGCCAAATGGCGAGCAGGTTGCATTTACCGAAATGTTGGATTCTCCTATACCATTTCAGCAAGGCGGATTATGGATCGTGAATGCCGACGGTTCAAATTTAAAATTGCTTTCCACGTCAATTGACGGCGGTCACGGTCAAGAACCGGTATTTAGCGCGGACGGAAAAAAACTCTATTTTGTCGAGAGAGGCAACCCGCAGGATAATAACGCCAATTATGAACCTGATGCTTTGATAAGCAGTATCCAATCTGTTGAGCTGAGCACAGGTCGAGTTACCGAACTTGTCTCTGCCAATGGCTCAAAGCAATTAGATATCTCATTATCATCAGACGGCAGTATTTTCTTTGTTTCCAATCGCGGTGGAGGAGCCTCCGAAGTATGGGTATTGGACAGCGATGGAATTCTACAGCAGATCACAACCGATGGACAAAATAAGAATCATCCCTTGATTGTTTCGGTCAATAATTAGTGAGGCTCACAATGTTACGCAAAATACGGATTTTGCTTCAATGGGCAACTTGGCTTCTGTTAATCGGCTCCTTTTTCTTGTTCGGACAACAGACAGCACGAGCAGCGACGGTGCCATTTCTGACCAACCCTTATTATGGATCAACTTTGGCAATTTATAGTTACTTCGACCATGATATTCCTACAAATCTTTATGGATACACTGGCGATAATCTAGGAGTGGTTACGTATCAAGGCGGATCAGCCCAATCTGTAAGATATACAGGTCATGCTGGGTATGATTATCTCATGAATTGGAAACCTATTCTAGCCTCTGCCAGTGGCTCAGTTGTACAAGCCCAATGGAATGACCCTACGGATCATAGTTATGGCTGTGGATTATTCGTCAAACTTGCTCATACGAACATTACACCCAACCACCAAACCATATATTGTCATTTGAGTGCCATATTAGTAAAGACTGGTGACAGCGTTGCTCAAAAGGGACAAATAGGAACTAGTGGCAATACAGGTAGTAGCGATGCCCCTCACTTACACTTTGAAGTGAGAGTATTAAATTCAAACTCGCAATGGCTCCCTACCGATCCAAAGGGTTTTGCCACAGGCCAGACAGATCCGTGGAGGGTCAAAAGCGGTGTTCAAAGTGTAAATTTGTGGAAGAGCAGCCCTGTTGTCGGACAACCAACGAACTATGGCTCATTTATAATTCAAGATTCGGTCACAAATACAGCAAAATTCAAAAAATGGTGTTCTGCCGACGCTACTGGTGTGAATTGCCCTTATTGGGAAGGCGTAAACATAGGAAGCGGTGGGCATATGTTTTACACTTACACAAATGGGACAACGGTTGATTATCAAGCAAAATGGGTGCCTGGAGCTAAAATAGCGTCTAGCAATAACTATGAGGTGTTTGTATGGATTCCCGATGCCAACGCTACAAGCGGAGCAGTAAGGTATACTGTCTACTATAATGGTGGGAATAGAACAATAATAGTTGATCAGAACTATACAACAAATAAATGGGTTAGCCTTGGTATCTACTATTTTTTGGCAGGCAAAGGCTATGTAAAAGTTGTTGACGCCGCCTATTTTAGCGGTTATACCGATCCTGCCAATAATAAGATAGGAGTTGATGCTATAAAGTTTATCAGGAGAAGTGACATCCGATAAATGTAGTTTAGGCGGTGCTCTACTTATGTTTTCCAAGTGTATGCGTCCCAAAAATGTGATTCGCTTTGAGATTTCATTAGAGCCAATCTCAATTCAACATTACTTATCTGCGAGGATGATGACATGAAAACCTCAGCTAGTTTGATTTCGTGCCTTTTATTGCTTAGTGCCTGTGCACCATCTCCCACCGTTACCCCATCCAATACATCGCTGCCCCCTCTCGTTAACACTGTTCCGGCGATCGAAACATCTACCGCGATCGCAACACCAATCCGGGTGGACTGTCTCGTTAATCCGAATGATGTTCCTTTTATGAATACTGACACCTTCATGATCCAATCGTCGGGAGAGATTGGATTATGCAAGCTCATCATGAGGATGTCGACCCCAATAGAATATAGCCTGCTTTTCCCAGCAGAATGGGAAACTTCTTTGCTGGGACCGGCTGAAGGAACCAACCGGCGCGGCTGGGTTGGATTTCAGCCTGGGAACAATTCCGCCTCGCGCATATCGGTTTGGGCGCAGTTTACAGAAGGCTTGTCGCTCAAGAACGCGGATTTGGAAATCGAAAATGACGATACTATCTTGCAAGAAAAATCCACCAAAATTATTGGCGACCAGCAAGTTTTAGTGACATTAGCCACTCGTAACGACCAGGCTGTCCAACGTTATTTTATCCGCTACGAATCGCAAGACAAGAGGCCAGCACGCCTGTTTGTGTTTGAAATTTCAATTCCGACAGCCCAGTATAACCAGCCAGAGTTTCAGGCATTGTTGAAAGAAGTTGATGCGATGATCGAGTCTCTCACAATTCTTTCTTCTAATGGGTCTTGACACTTTTAAGTTCAAGAAAGACCGCTTTGGTGATAATGAATAAGACATCCCCCCATGCTCTTCGCCAAACACAAGAGAGCAAGAGCATGAGGGGCGAATTTTCCCCAAACTTCAGCCTGTCACCAGCGTCCCGACCTTTTCGCCCATCAGGGCGCTGTGCAGGGCGTTCGCATCCCACAGGTTGAGCACCAGGATGGGGATGTTGTTCTCCATGCAGTGCGAAATGGCGGTGCTGTCCATCACCTCCAGGCGGCGGTTGAGCACGTCAATGTAAGCCAGTTCGGCGAATTTTACGGCATCCGGGTTCTTCTTGGGGTCGGAGTCGTACACGCCGTCCACCTTTGTGGCTTTGATGACCACCTCGGCCCCGATCTCGGTCGCCCGCAGCGCGGCGGCCGTGTCGGTGGAGAAATACGGGTTGCCGGTCCCGGCGCTGAAGATGACCACGCGGCCCTTCTCCAGGTGACGGATGGCCCGGCGGCGGATGTACGGTTCGGCCACGGCCCGCATCTCGATCGCCGACTGGACCCGGGTGTAAACGCCCTGCCGTTCGAGGGCGTCCATCAGTGCCAGGGCGTTCATCACGGTCGCCAGCATGCCCATGTAATCCGCGGTGGCCCGGTCCATGCCGCGCTTGAGGCCTTGCTTGCCGCGCCACAGGTTGCCCGCCCCGATCACGATGGCGATCTCGACGCCTAATTCATACACGTCCTTGATGCGTTTGGCAATTGCGTCGGCTTCGCTGATGTCAATCCCGAAGCCGTCTTCGCCGCCCAGGGCCTCGCCGCTGAGTTTCAGCAGGATACGTTTGTACTTAAGTTCGCTCGCCATAAAACTCCTTTTTGATCTGGAAACATGTTGTAAAAAAGGCCAACCGGTTGGGTTGGCCTTTCAATTTACTCACCGACGCTCTCACCGAGTTCCCATCGCTGGAAACGGCGGACGACGATGTTTTCGCCGATCTTGCCGATCTGCTCGTGGAGCAGCTTCTCGATGGTCAGGCTTTCGTCGCGGATGTACGCCTGGCGCAGCAGGCAGACTTCGTCCTTGTACTTTTCCAGCCGGCCCTCGACGATGCGGTCGAAGATCTTTTCGGGCTTGCCTTCTTCGGCAGCGCGGGCGCGGGCGATCTCGGCCTCGTGGTCGAGTTCGGCCTGCGGGATCTCGCTGGCGTTGATGTAGCGCGGGGCGCTGGCCGCGATCTGCAGGGCCACCTCGTGGGCGAAGGTGCGGAAGTCCTCAGAGCGGGCGACAAAATCCGTCTCGCAGTTGACCTCGACCATTACGCCCACGCGTCCGCCGCCGTGCGAGTACAATTCCACCATGCCGTTCGAGGCCTCGCGGTCGGCCCGCTTGGCCGCCGTGGCCATGCCTTTTTCGCGCAGCCAGTCCACGGCCTTCTCGAAATCGCCGTTGGCTTCGGTCAGGGCCTTGCGGCAGTCCAGGATCCCGGCCCCGGTGGCGCCGCGCAGTTCTTTGATCATTTCGGTAGTAATTTCCATGTTGCAGCCTTTTACAAAATTATTCGCTATCGGCGGTTTCAGTCGCTTCGCCGGCGTCGCTCTCGTCAGCCACTTCCACGGCTTCGACAGCTTCTTCAGCTTCTACTGTTTCTTCCTCGGCCTTGCGGCTGATCTTGGCCAGGGTGGCCTCGCCCAGCAGGTCCTCGTCCTCGAGTTCGTCCTCGTCCATTACGGGAACGGGGCGGGCCGGGCGGCGGGCCGGAGCCGCGGCGGGTTTGGCTTCTTCCTCGCCGGTCCCCTCGTCCTTGCGCACGGCCTTGCCTTCCAGGACCGCGTCGGCTATCTTGGCGACCAGCAGTTTGATGGCCCGGATGGCGTCGTCGTTGGACGGGATGACGTAATCAATGTTGGATGGGTTGCAATTGGTATCCACCAGCGCCACCACCGGGATGTCGAGCAGGTTGGCCTCGTGGACGGCGGCCTCCTCGCGGGAGACATCCACCACGAACAGGATGTCGGGCAGGCGCTTCATGTTGCGGATGCCGGCCAGGCGCAACTCCAGGCGGTCAATCTCGCGCTGGATCATCAGGCCTTCCTTTTTGGTCAGGCGGTTGATTTCGCCGCTGTCGCGCAGGCGCTCCAGCCGTTCCAGTTCCTGGAGGCGCTGGTAGATCGTGGACCAGTTGGTGAGCATGCCGCCCAGCCAGCGTTCGGTCACGAAGGGCATGCCGCAGCGGGCGGCTTCCTCGGCGATCGTTTCCTGAGCCTGGCGCTTGGTGCCGGCAAACAGGATGACGCCGCCCTGGGCCACCATATCACGGATGAAATTGTACGCCAGGTTGAGCGACTTGACTGTCTGTTGCAAGTCAATGATATGAATACCGTTGCGCTCGGTGAAGATGAACGGTTTCATGCGCGGGTCCCACTTGTTGGTGCGATGCCCGAAGTGGACGCCGCTCTCAAGCAGGGCCTTCATAGAAATAACGGCCATAGGGGAAACCTCCTTCGCGTTTGGCCTCCGCTTCCTTCATCCCGTCCGGCGACTGCGTCCATCAGGTCCGCAGCACGCACCGGCCGGTCCAGAAGCGTGTGAGATTGGGCAATTTCATGCCTGCCCTGGGCAGATTGGCTCCATTGGCGGAGCGGGCGCAAGTATATCACAGGCGTTGGGTTTCCGTCCAGCGCCGGATTGACAAGAAATTCGGGGCAAATCCGGGATAACACAAGCCCGCACAGCGTGATATACTCGATTTGCCTGAAACAGGATGATCGTCATAAGCCACCAATCCTGCTGAATGTGCTGGTGGCGTCATTCACAAGCCGCTGAGAACGGCGTAATTGAGGAGAAGTAAAGAAATGGATTCGAAGTTGTACGTTGGTAATTTGTCGTATTCGACCACTGAAGACGATCTGCGGACCCTGTTTACCCAGGCCGGGGCGGTCACTTCTGTCGCGTTGATCAAAGACCGGGACAGTGGCCGGTCGAAAGGCTTTGCCTTTGTCGAAATGGGCAGCCAGGCCGAGGCCCAGAAAGCTATCAGTATGTTCAACGGCTACCAGTTCGCCGAGCGCGAACTGAAGGTGAACATCGCCCGCCCGCGTGAGGAACGTCCCGGCGGCGGCCGCGGCGGTTATGGCGGCGGCCGCGGCGGCTATGGCAGCGGCGGTGGACGCGGCGGCTACGGCGACCGCAATCGTGGCGGCGGCGATCGCAACCGCGGCGGCGGACGCGACCGCGGGTACTAAAATCATTCGCCCGAATCAACCGTTCGGCGGGCCATCAGGCCCGCCGAATTTTTTAGTGATGGGTGAAATTATTATTCGTCTAGAACGATCATCAGGCTGTCTCCAATCGAGGCAGGGATTTGACAAACTGGTTGGCGATTACCTGAATGGCTTCGACGACCGCCTCGCGGGAGACCTTGTCCCGATAACCGGCGATGATTTCGTCCAAAGTCTCGCCTGCCGCCAGGCGGTCGAGCGTCCCCGTGATTTCGATCCGCGTATATTTGAAAGTGGGCCACCCGCCACATACCCCGAGTGCGCGGACCACATGCTTTCCCAGCGGGTAATATTGATAAGACTCGTTCCCAACTGTCTCAGTAATCAACTTCGCCATATTGTCTCTCTTTCACTCGCTTTGATTATAAAAATCTCTGCTGATTTTCGCAAGTGTGCGTCTCTGGTAATTACCCACAACTCGGAATCGCGGGGCTAAAGCCGCCTGCTCAGTTCGTGAAAGTCCTTTGGACTGGTGCTCCGAGTCGGATTTATCCGACTTTCATGTACTGAGGCAGGACTTTAGTCCGCCGAATCGGGTTGCGCCAAGATGTGGGTAATCACCAAAAGATTCCTTCTTGAAAACCGGACAAATCCAGTTATAATGAAACTGCCAGCGGACAAAAATCGGCTCCATGCCGTGTGATTGCAAGGCTACGGTCTGCGCAGTCCTATATCCACTGGTTTTTTAATTTCTCCACGCGAGTGCCGCCGCATTGAGCGGCTTTTTTTGTGTGTAATACACGCCGTAACCTGCATGACGCTGGTCGTCAATATCCTGCACCAGATGGAACGAAGACCATAAATACGCCACATAGCGGTCTTCACCCGATTCGAATAACCGCTGTAACGCCCAAGTGAAATAATCTACCGCCTGCAAGCCAGCGTGATTTTGCGGCATGCCTGCCCCCACGTGAATAGGCGCATTGCTGGTCACATTCCATTGTGCGGCAAATCGCAAGCGGGCGGCTTCCAATGCGCCCTTAAGCGCGGCAGTGCGGTCTGCCTTGCCGCGTTTAGAAAACATGATTTCATAACTACCATCCTGATGAAGACGGTCTTTGAACAGCCGTCTGACTAAATAGTCGTACAACTCATTGGGGTTATACCGGTAGCTCGGCTTGCGCTGGTTTTGCTGACGAACGAATTCAAGCATGCTGAACTTATCAGTTACAACAGCAAAAAAGCGTAAACCGTTCAGGTCGCGCAAGAGATTAAATACCTCCCGGCGAACTTCGGGCAAATCATCTTTGGCATGAAACGCCAGAGCGGTTTTGCCGCCGGCGGGCTGCATGGAAGGGACATTCTTGAAATAAGGGTCGTTAAGTAATTGGGTGCGCAAGGCATCCATACGAACCTGGAGTGTGGCAGGGTCGAGTATATCGAGCAAGCCCAGCATAAAGAATCGTGAGCAGCCCGGCGTTCCAATGATCACTTTGCCTTTACTGGCAAACAACGTGCCATCGCCGCCCTCGTCCACGAAATAATGACGGGTATCAACGCCTGTGTTCTTTTTCATTCTCTTATTCATGAACGTCTTTTCTTGTGGTGATTTTCAGGAAATGCACCAGTTGTTCCAGGCCATCAAAATTATAGCATGGTGGGCAAGCCATAGACTTTCGCCCAGCCAAGGAAACAAAAACGTTGGGAAGTCTCCTTGATTATCGCCAATAGTATGGTTAAATTACCTCCATGCTCATCCACTCCGTCACCCAACTTTTGACCCTCGCCGGCGGCCCGCAGCGCGGACGCGATCTCGGCAACCTCGGCATCATCGAGAACGGGGCCGTGCTCATCCGGGACGAGAAGATCGTCGCCGTGGGACCCACCCCCGAACTGCGCGCCGCCCATCCCGACGAACCCGGCCTTGACGCCAGCGGCAGCGTCGTCATGCCCGGCTTCGTGGACCCGCACACCCACCTCATCTGGGGCGGTGACCGGGCCGCCGAATTCGAAATGAAAATGGGCGGGATGGCTTATCTCGACATCCTCGGCGCGGGCGGCGGGATCATCTCCACGGTGCGGGCCACCCGCACCGCCAGCATCGAATCCCTCATCGCCCAGACCCGCTCGCGGCTGCTGCGCATGTTCGCCACCGGCACGACCACCGCCGAAGCCAAGACCGGCTACGGCCTGCAAACCGCCACCGAACTGCGCCTGCTCAAGGCCCTGCTGGCTCTCGACGACGAGGGTCCGCTCGAACTGGCCTTCACCTTCCTCGGCGCGCACGCCATCGCTCCCGAATTCAAGGACGACCCGCAGGGTTACACCGACCTGGTCAGTGAGACCATGCTGCCGATTTTGTGCGAGTGGTGGGAGACGCACGCCCCCGGCCAACCCCTGCCGTTCGTGGACGTCTTCTGCGAGAACAAAGCCTTCGACCTGGCCCAAGCGCGTCAAATCTTGACCCGGGCTTGTTCGCTGGGATTCCCGGTCAAGATCCACGCCGACGAGTTCGACAACCTGGGCGGCGCCTCCCTGGCGGTCGAGCTGGGGGCGGCCTCCGCAGACCACCTGGTCAAGACCTCCGAGGCGGATATCGCCGCCCTGGGCAGGTCCGATACGGTTGCGGTTTCCCTGCCCTGCACCCCGTTCGGCCTGGCTGAATCCGAATACACCCCGGCCCAAAAGATCCTCGAGGCAGACGGCATCCTGGCCCTGGCCACCGACCTCAACCCCGGCACGACCTGGAACGAGTCAATGCAATTCGTCATCGCCCTGGCCTGCCGCATGTTGAAACTGACCCCGGCCCAGGCCATCGCCGCCTCCACGATCAACTCGGCCCACGCCATCCGCCGCGCCGACCGGGTCGGCTCGCTCGAACCCGGCAAACAGGCCGACATCCTGGTCCTGTCCGTGCCGGATTACCGCCACCTCGGCTACCGCTACGGGACGAACCTGGTCAAGCAGGTGGTCAAGCGCGGCCGGGTCTACTCGGTGGACGTGGGATATTACCGCACTGCGTAAGTAATTCACCGCGAAGGCGCGAAGATAGTTTGGATGAAAAAATAATAAAACTTCGCGTCCTTCGCTTCTTCGCGGTTCGAATAAGAGGTTTACATGCAAATTGACATCATCGGCGTTCCGATAGACATGGGCGCAGGGCGGCGCGGCGTGGATATGGGTCCCAGCGCCATCCGTTACGCCAGCCTGCGCGAAAAACTGGTTGACCTCGGCTACCGGGTCGAAGACACCGGCAACCTCGAAGTGGCCATCATGGAGACCTGCCGGATCACCGAGCCGAAGCTCAAATACATTGACTGCATCGTCCCGATGGCGCGGCGGACCGCCGGGGCGGTGGCGACCTCGCTCCAGGGCGGGCGCTTCCCGCTGGTGCTGGGCGGCGACCACAGCATCGCCATCGGCTCGATCCACGGGGCGGCCAAACATAAAAAACTGGGCGTCATCTGGGTGGACGCCCACGCCGACTTCAACACCCCCGAAACCACCCCCTCCGGCAACATCCACGGGATGCCCCTGGCCGCTCTGTGCGGACTCGGCGACCCGCGCCTGACCAGCCTGTGGGACGAACCCGTCCCGGCCGTGGACCCGCGCCGGGTCGCCATTATCGGGGCGCGGGACCTCGACCCCGGCGAGAAGCGCAACCTGTCCGAGGCCGGGGTGATGGTCATGGGCATGGAGCAGATTGACCGCCTGGGCATGGTGGCGGCCATCGAAAAGGCCATCGCCCGCGTCTCCCGCGAGGTGGACGGCCTGTACCTGTCCTTCGACATGGACGCCCTCGACCCGCGTCACGCCCCGGGTGTCGGCACCGCGGCCACGGGTGGTCTGACCTACCGCGAGGCCCACCTCGTCTGCGAAATGGTCGCCGAAACGGGAAAACTCACCGGCATGGACCTGGTCGAAGTCAATCCCATCCTCGACTTGCAAAACCAGACCGCCATGCTGGCTGTCGAACTGTCCCTCTCGGCCCTCGGGCGGCGGGTCTGGGGGGGTTGACAGATTTGCAATTAATCGCGTCCGCATATCGAGTAAAATTGCATCCATGAATATCCCCGAAGGCCCCATCCTGGTCGTCGAAGACGTCCCCAACATCCTCGAATTGCTCGAAGTCACCCTGCGTTTCAAGGGATACAACGTGACTACCGCCCGCAACGGGGAGGAAGCCCTGAAAAAGATCGCCGAGCGCCGCCCGGCCCTGATCATCACCGACATCCTGATGCCGAAACTCGACGGCTTCGCCATGGTCCAAAAGCTGCGCACCGACCCGGCGACCTACAGCATCCCGGTCATGTTCCTGTCGGCTACCTACGTCACCCCCGAAGATAAAGCCTTCGCCCTCAGCCTGGGCGCGGCCCGTTTCGTCGAAAAACCCATTGATACGGAGGAATTCCTCCTGACCGTCGCAGAATTATTGGTCCAGGGTCCGCCCACCCTGCCTGAACCGCTGGACAAACTGGAATTCTACCGGGGCTACCGCGAGCGGCTGGAGAACAAACTGCGCCATAAGAATTCGCAGATCAGCCGCACCGAGCGTCTGTTGCAAACCCTCCCCGAAAGCCAGCGCTCCGCCTTTGAGGCCCTGCTCGCCGATTCGATCCAGGACCGGGCCGAGATCCAGGCCGAATTGAACGAAGTTTACAGCATCCTCGATTCCTTCTCCCAACCGGACAATTGACCCATGCCGCCCACCCTGTCTGAGCTTGAACGCCTGGCGCGTCAGGCTGGCGAGATTTTACGCGCCGGTTACAACGACGACCATCGTGTGGATTACAAAGGCGAGATTGACCTCGTCACCGAGGTGGACCGCCAGTCCGAGGACTTCCTGCTGGGCGAGGTCCGGCGGCTCTTCCCGGACCACAAGGTTTTGGCTGAGGAAACCGGCGGATCGGACGGCGACGGCGATCACACCTGGTACATTGACCCGCTGGACGGGACGGTCAACTACGCCCACAGGATTCCCATCTTCTGTGTTTCGATTGCCTGCGCGGCGCGCGGGACCACTTCGACTGCGCTCAGTGCAAGCCTCAGCCTGGCCGCCGTTTACGATCCGATGCGCGACGAGTTGTTTTCCGCCGAACGCGGCAAAGGGGCCTGGCTCAACGGCCAGCCGCTGCGCGTATCCAGCGCGGCGGAACTGCGGAGGAGCCTGCTCGTCACCGGCTTCCCCTACGACGCCTGGACCTCGCCCCGCGACAACTTCGCCTACTTCGTCCGCTTCGGCAAACTGACCCAGGGGGTGCGCCGTCTCGGCTCTGCCGCCCTCGACCTATGTTATGTGGCCGCCGGGCGCTTCGACGGCTTTTGGGAACTCTCGCTCAAGCCCTGGGACGTGGCCGCCGGGGGCCTGATCGCCCTCGAAGCCGGGGCCACCGTCACGGACATCGCCGGCGGCCCGGACTTCATCTCCGCGCCCCAGTCCGTGCTGGCGGCCGCGCCCGGCATCCATGCCGAAATGCTCGCAATCCTGGCCGACCCGCCGAAATACCCGCCTTATGGTCAAGAATAAGTAACCACAGATAAACGCTGATGAACACTACCGATTATCGAATATCTGATTGATCTGTCTCTTCCCATTTATTCGAATATCATCCCCTGATTCTTTACCGGACAAAACCAAAAACCTTAACGCGAATGACACGGATGGAGCAAATTTCGCGAATTCTTTTTTTTCAAAAACATCCGCGTCACGTCGTACTCGCCAGGGTATTCGCCAAATCCGCGAAATTCGCGTTGAAAAAAGGTTTTCTCAAAAATCCTTCCGGAAGAGAATCCCCTGAATGGGGACCCTGAACCAAAAAGTCTGGCACATCTGACGGCAAGCCGTAGAGCAAATTGGCAATTTGCTCCACGTTTGGCAAAGCACCACGGAAAAACCCAGAGGCCCAAAAGTCCCCGGACAGGGACTTCGGTCGAGGTGAGCGCGCTGGGATTCGAATACCATCCCCTCAACGGGGACCCGGAACCAAAAAGCCTCCGAGATAGGAGGCTTTGCGAGAGTGAGCGCGCTGGGATTCGAACCCAGAACCAATGGCTTAAAAGGCCACTGCTCTGCCGTTGAGCTACGCGCCCGGAGCGGATGACATTCTATCACGCGATAAAATACACGTCAACGTAAGAAGTTTTTGGGCGATACTGTCTTATCGAAGCAAGGAGAAGCTATGGCCGAAATGATCAATGTAACCGAAGAAAGTTTCGCATCCGAAGTGTTGCAAGCAAGCCTGCCCGTGCTGGTGGATTTCAGCGCGGTCTGGTGCGGCCCGTGCAAGATGCTCGACCCGCTGGTCAAGCAGTTGGCGGGCGAATGGGAGGGGCGGGTCAAAGTCGTCAAAGTGGACGCCGACCAGTGCCCGGAGATCGTCGGGCAGTATGGCGTGATGGGCATCCCGACCCTGATCCTGTTCAAGGACGGCCAGGTTGCGGAACGCCTGAGCGGCTACCAGCCGAAAGACAAACTCATCAAAAAGTTCAGCCCGCATTTTTAGCCCATGCTCAAAGCTTTGCTGCGTTTCTTCAAACAATTGCTTACCCTGCTCGGCGCAGCCCTGCCGGAAAAGTCCCTGCACGGGTTACAGATGATTCTGAATTACATGAAACTGGGCCGCTGGACGCGGAAGCAGGGATTCCGTTTCCCGCGCCGCTTCCAGCACCGGGAGCAGGTCTTCGAGACGGTCGCTTCACTCGTCAGGGACCGGCAGGTGCTGTATCTGGAGTTTGGTGTGTTCAAAGGGTCGAGTATGCGCTGGTGGTCGCAGGCGCTCAGGAACCCGGCCTCGCGCCTGCACGGGTTCGACTCGTTCGAGGGACTGCCCGAAGACTACGACGAGATGGGCGGGAAATACGTCAAGGGCTGGTTTTCGACCGGAGGCAGCATCCCCGAAATTGACGACCCCCGCGTCCGCTTTTTCAAGGGCTGGTTCGACGAGACCCTGCCGGGATACACCCCGCCGGAACATGATACCCTGGTCATCAACCTGGATGCGGACCTGTATTCCTCGACGATCTACGTCTTGCGCGCCCTGCGCGGCTACATCCGGCTCGGGACCTACGTCTACTTCGACGATATGTCCCGGCCCGACCACGAGCCGCGCGCCTTCGAGGAGTTCATGGCCGAGACCGGGTTGAAGTTCAGGCCGCTGGCCGCGGACGTGACCCTCAACAATGCCTTTTTCATTTGCGAAGGGTGAAGCCGGTTATCCCCGCAAGAGTTTGCCCAGCTCGTTGAAATCCACCTGGGCGGTGAAATCCAGGCAGAGGGGGACGACCGCCACGCGTTTCTTTTTGAGCAGCACGTACACGTCGGTGCCGGGGGGTTCCGAGTCCACGCTGACGGCCAGGTCATAGCCAATCGAAGCGGGAGCAGACCAGGAGGTCCGGTTTGGGGCGAGCGGGCGGAAGTAGCGCTGGCGCGAGAGACGCGCCAGTTCCCACGCCGTATCCGGTCGGGCATCCGAGGGAATGTCCACTTTTAGAAGATCAACGGACGGGGGGAGTTTGCCGTCCAGCAGGAGCCGGCCGAAGTAAGCCGCGAAATGGGCTGCGGCTGAAAAATCCACTTCGTCGGAATAGGACAGGTGCTTGTCAATCGGGGTCTGCTGCGAAATCGCCAGGGACGGGATGCCCAGGGCCGCGCCCTCCATCGCCGCGCCGACCGTGCCGGATACCGACACCCCGATGGCAACGTTTTCGCCGTAATTGATGCCCGAAACGACCAGGTCGGGGCGGGCGGGCATGACTTCGAGGACGCCGTGCAGCACGGCCTGGGCCGGGGAGCCGCCGACCGCGTACACGGTCCATTCCTGACCGTTGACCTGCACCCGTTCTTCGCGGATGATCCCATCTGACGTGATCGGCAGGCTGCGCCCCATGCCGGAAGATTGTTCGCGGGGCGCGACCACAGTCACGTAGCCGATGCGGGACAGGGCCTGGGCTGCGGCCCACAAACCGGGCGAACGGATGCCGTCGTCGTTGGTGAGCAGGATTTGGGGCTTGGGCATGGTCCTCCAAACAAAAAAGCGGGGGAACCCGCTTTCGAATGATGGCGCCCTCGGCGCGACTCGAACACGCGACCTATTGCTCCGCAAGCAAGCGCTCTAATCCACTGAGCTACGAGGGCACTGGCGGGGAGTATTCTACTCGATATGCAAATGCTGGTCAAGAGAATTTTTTTTGGCTTCCTTGAATGTGACGGCCATTGCATTGAAGACGATTTGCGCCGCCTTGAATGCAAGATAAAAATCTCCCGAAGGATTTTCGGACGCCATCAATGTAGCAAGGATTGGCCGCGATTGCCGGTGTCAGGCGTCGTATTTGCAATGCGTTGGGGAGGCGCGGGAGGATGAGTGTAGCGGGCGAGGAACAGGGCGTTTCGCGCCACAAAACACGTTCAAGCGAATAGATTTCGGCTAATTGTCATTCACAACTTCTCGAAGCCGATCACATTCCCGCTTTTGTCCCTCATTACCAAGCGACTTCACCAAGCGACTTCACCAAGTGACTTCGTCGCCTGTTCTTCCACAATATACTCATCTTCAGGGTTGCCGAACGATACGGTAAGGTGTTCCCTTTTGGGTCGAAATAATAACACCCGACCCTAATTCAAGGGTCGGGTGCGTCATTTATGCCAGAGAAGCCGGCCATCTGGCCCTTAAGTGTTGGCATAGTTATAGTTGTCAACTTCAAAGGTTTGATCTAAAGTGTTCGTTGTCTTTGATTCAGCTGGCACTCTCCAATCTTTCCAGACATCTTTCAGGTACTCGATAGTCCGATCAATTTCCAGTGCCATATCACGCGTAATAATCTCTTCTCCGCAATTATCACATTTGAAGCCGTCTACAGTAAATGTTTGATAAGCGAAATCAATTTTCTTTTTGATTTTAACTTTTTGGGCGACTAATTCGCCTCCACATCTGTGTTTCATAGAACTCATCTCTTTCTTTGCCTAAATTCAGGCGGATAAAACTTCGATGAAGATGGCCTATAAGCTGTTATAACTTCTGGGTTCTCATTTGAGATACCAACAACAACGTGGATGGGGATATCAGGTTCAGGCCATCCAAGTACAAGGCAGGAAGCGCCTCTTGGATCGGTAGGATAATCTTCGATGATTTCTGGACTGTCATATCCTATTGCTGTTTCAAGAATATTAACTGTGATGCTATCTTTATCAAGTTCTTCGTAACCGTGAACTGTAATAGTGTACTTCCCGTTTCGAAAGCACTCTGCAACATTTTCTATACCCAGTGGCATGCACCCACCTCAGACTACCAATTTTCGTCACTCAAGTTTAATGCTTCCAGCACCTTTTTAGGTATTGCCACTTCTGTTTCGTTCATCTGCTCATAGTCTTTGATCTGTTTTTTGAGCAGCATCGCCATAATCTTGGCATGTTCAAGGCTCATCCTGACTCGGACAAGTTCAAGAACGCCTACAAGATCGCCTGAATTATCATCCGGGTGTGGCGCTCCTAAACCAAAGGTGAAATTGACGCCAAACACGGTTACTGTCAGTCGCATCCTGTCGGAAAAGAAATCAGGGATATCCGGCAAGATCGGCTTGCTAAAAGGTTGGTTTACCAATTTTGACTCCTATTGGGCTGCGTATATTACTTTTTACTATTATACAATTATTAAATGAATTTATTACAGATTAGACAAGAACAAATCGAAAAACAAAAATCAGCCTTGCGAAGGTTTTGAAACAAACTTCGCAAGGCTTTTACGCTACTATCCAACTACTCGATTACCCAATTACTTCCCGAACTTCTCTTTCAGGATGTCTTCCAGCGTCGGCTGGCCGATCTCTTGCAGTTCGTAGCGCACGCGCTGGAAGGGCTTGTCGAGCTTGATGACCCGGGTCAGGTCAATCGGCGTGCCGACGATGACCATGTCCACGTCGGAGGCGGCGATGGTCGCTTCGAGGTCGCGCATCTGGGCCTCGCCGTAACCCATGGCCGGCAGGATCGGCCCGGTCTTGGGATATTTGGCGTAGGTGGCGGCGATGGATTTGACGGCGAACGGCCTCGGGTCCACGATCTCTTTGGCCCCGAAACGGCGGGCGGCCACGTATCCGGCCCCGTAAGCCATTTCGCCGTGGGTCAGGGTCGGGCCGTCTTCGATCACCAGGACCCGCTTGCCCTGGATGGCGGCCGGGTCGTCCACGAAGAGCGGCGAAGCGCCCTCGATCACGACCGCCTTCGGGTTCAGGCGGCGCAGGGACTCGCGCACGGCGATGACCGCGTCCGGGTCGGCGGTGTCCACCTTGTTCAGCACGAACACGTCCGCCAGGCGCACGTTCGTCTCGCCGGGGTAGTAGCTGCTCTCGTGGCCGGGACGGTGCGGGTCGGCCACCACAATTTGCAGGTCGGGGACGTAGAAGGGGAAGTCGTTGTTGCCGCCGTCCCAGAGCACGATGTCCACTTCCTGCTCGGCCTGACGCAGGATCTTCTCATAATCCACGCCGGCGTAGACGATCACGCCGTTGTCGAGGTGCGGCTCGTACTCCTCGCGCTCCTCGATGGTGCATTCGTGCTCGTCCAGGTCGTCATAATCGGCGAAGCGCTGCACTTCCTGGCGCACCAGGTTGCCGTAGGGCATCGGGTGGCGGATGGCGGCGACTTTGTAGCCCATGCCGCGCAGGATGAGCGAGACCCGGCGCGTCGTCTGGCTTTTGCCGGATCCCGTGCGGACGGCGCAGACCGACACGACCGGTTTGACGGACTTGACCTGGGTCTGCCGCGTGCCCATCAGGCGGAAGTCCGCGCCCAGGGCGTTGACCAGGGCGGCCTTGTGCATCACGTACTCGTGCGGCACGTCCGAGTAGGCGAAGACCACCTGCTCGACGCCGTGCTTTTGGATCAGTTCGGGCAGCTCCTCCTCGGCGTGGATCGGGATCCCGGCGGGGTACAGCTCCCCGGCCAGTTCCTTGGGATACTGGCGGCCTTCGATGTCGGGGATCTGGGTGGCGGTGAAGGCGACCACTTCGTAATCCTTGTTGCCGCGGAAGAAGGTGTTGAAGTTGTGGAAGTCGCGCCCGGCGGCGCCCATGATGAGGGTTTTGATTGGCATGTATTTCTCCTTGAAGTGATTTTACGAAACACGCAACACGATTGAGGTCGTGTTGCGTGTTTCGCGATTTCTACATTACTTCCGGCGCCTGGATGTCGAGCAGACGCAGGGCGTTGGCAATCGTCTGCCTGGCCGCTGCCACGAGACGCAGGCGGGCTTGCCGAATCCTGTCACTTTCTGCCTGGATGACCGGTACGGCATGATAGAACGAATGGAAGGTGTTGGCCAGGTCGTAGGCGTAAGTCGCCATCACCAACGGACGGTATTCCTGCGCCGACTGCTCGACCGCAGCCGGGAAGCGTGAGATCTGTTCGATAAGTTCGATTTCGTGTTTGGTGAGTTCGTAGTCGAAAGACAAACCCGCCTGGTTACCTGTTTCCGTGTCTACCTGGACGCCTGCTTTCTTCAAAATGCTGTTCGCCCGCACGTGGGCGTTCTGGATGTACGGCCCGGTGCGCCCGTCGAAGTTGAGGGCTTCGTTGATGTCGAAGACGATGTCCTTGTTATTGTCCACCGAAAGCATGGCGTAAGACAGCGCCCCCAGGCCGATCTGCCTGGCGACGGCTTCGCGCTGGCTTTCGGGCATTTCGGGGTTTTTGGCGGCGATCTCGGCCAGGACGCGCTGGACGGCCTCGTCGTAGACTTCCTTGAACAGCACCACCCGTCCCCGCCGGGCCGACATGGCTCCTTCGGGCAGGCTGACGAATCCGTAGGCCAGGTGGAAGCATTTTTCGGCTTGCGGGAAGCCCCACAGTTTCAGGATGGCGAAGGCTTGCTGGAAGTGCAGGCTCTGGCGGTTGTCTACCACGTAGATCGAGCGGTCAACGTGGAACTCGTCGAATTTTTGCCCAGCCAGGGCCAGGTCTTTGGTCAGGTAAAGGGTCGTGCCGTCCGAGCGCAGGATGACCGCCGTGCGATATTTTTCTTTCGCCAGCCCCAGCTTCTCGTCAATCTTGACGATCACGGGGCCGCCGGTCGGGCGTTCGTCCTCGGCGATGCCGCGCCGGATGAGTTCATCCACAATCTTCTTGGAGGGTTCGTCCACGTCGCTCTCGAAGAACCACACGTCAATCTTGACATCCATCATGGCCAGGATGTCGCGCAGTTCTTCCAGGCTCCATTCGCGGGTTTCGAGCCACAGTTGGCGGATCTCCGGGTCGCCCGCGTCCCATTTGCGGTACATTTCCCGGCGCTCAGCCTCGTAGGCTTCACGGCGGGCCTGTTCTTCGGGGGTCTCGTTCTCTTTTTCGGCCAGCAGGGCGGTGGCTTCGGCATAGATTTTCAATAGCCACTGGCCGCGTTCGTGAATGTCCTGCGGTTCCCGGCCTTTGTAGAATTTGTGGTAGGCCCACAGCACGGTGATGACGCCCAGTCCCAGGTCGCCGGGGTAGGAGGCCCGGATCGTATCGAAACCGGCGAATTCCACCAGGCGGGCCAGCGCCTCGCCCAGGATCGTATTGCGGAAATGGCCAATGTGGAAGGAGTGGTGGGTGTTCGGCTGGGCGTATTCGACCATGACCCGCTCATGTTTAGCGGGACCACGCCCAAAGTCCGGGCCGGAGGCGAGCACGGTATCCACCACGCGGCGGGCGTATTCCCCGGTCGAAAAATACAGGTTCAGGTAGCCCTTGACCGCTTCGATCCGGCTGATCCCCTGCGGTTGCCCGAGGAAATCCCGCACCTGTTCGGCGATCTGCCCGGCGCGCTGCGGGACGGGCAGGCCTTTGCCCTTTCCGGCGCGGGCTTCGTCGGCTGCGGTTTGGAAGAACGATGTGGAAATACCCCACTCCCCGGCGAAGGGGATGGGCAGCCATTTGAGCGCCGCCAGCGGGATGTCGTGCTGCTGGCAGAAGGCTGCGATCTGGGTCTCGATGGTCCGGCGTTCCTGATCGAACATGCGTCACCTGTGGGGAAAACTCAGGGGGATTATAACATCTGGGATGAACGTCGCGGTTGTGCGTCGCACTCGCGGCCGCGTGTATCACATGCGAAATAAGCGCGCAAAAGCGGGGGCCTGGCAACCATTGAAGGCGCCCCCGCTAAAATGGGTTCGAGCGTGGATTTGGTTAAGCGTTTTCGAGGGCCGCCAGGCGCTTCATCAGGCGGCTCTTGCGGCGTGCGGCGTTGTTCTTGTGGATGACGCCCTTCTCGGCGGCCTTGTCCAGGCGGCTGATGGCGGCCATGACGGCTTCGCGGCTCTCGACGGCTTCGCCGCCTTCGAGGGCCAGGCGGGCGTCACGGATGGCGCTGCGGGTGGAACCGCGCACGACGCGGTTGCGCAGGCGGCGCTTTTCGTTCTGGATATTGCGCTTGATTTGGGACTTGATGTTTGCCAAAGGTCTTCCTCCGAAAATTCTGCTTGCAGCGGCAGTGTTTTTGTGCCGCGAGCCGGTATTTTACTTGAGGGCAGCCGATTTGTCCAGCGCTTTGGAAAAGGTAGTACAATCTACAGGCCGGCTATCCCCATATCCCATAGCCAGGCCAGAAAGGAACGACATGAGTGATGTTTTAAAAGTTATGGATGGGCAGGTGGTTTCCATGGATTACAGCCTGCATATTGACGGACAACTGGTTGATACTTCGGAGGGAAGCGAGCCGCTGGATTACCTGCACGGAGCCGGGAACATCATCCCCGGCCTCGAAAGCGAGCTGGACGGGATGGCTGTGGGCGAGAGCAAAAGCGTGACCGTGGCCCCCGAGGCCGGTTACGGCGAACACGACCCCGAAGCTTTCATGGAGGTGCCGCGCCGCGAATTCCCTGCCGACATCCCGCTGGAGATCGGCACTGAACTGCAACTGCAAGACCGGGACGGCCAGCCCATGTACGCCCGCATTGACGAGTTCAACGATGACACCGTTACCCTGGATTTCAACCACCCGCTGGCGGGCAAGGAACTGCATTTCAACGTGACGATCATGGCGATTCGTAAGCCGACCGAAGAAGAGTTGGCGCACGGCCACGTCCATCACGGGCACGAGCATTAGGCCAGTGATCAGTAACCAGTGATCAGTTTTCAGTGTTCAGTAAGCAGTCGAGTGAGAAAGTCCCGGTTTCGAGCCGGGACTTTGCATTATTCGAGGCTGAACACTCGCACCAATACCCGTCGCCGGTGCGGGCGGGCGCGGTGCTCGAAAATGTAGATGCCCTGCCACGTCCCCAGGGACAGGTTGCCCCCGTCAACCGGGATAGACAGGCTGGTATCGGTCAGCATGGCCCGGATGTGGGAGGTGGCGTCGTCGGGGCCTTCGAGGTCGTGGGTGTACCACCGCTCCCGTTCGGGGACGAGGCGCTCCATGAAGGTTTCCAGGTCGGCCCGGGCGGTCGGGTCCCAGTTTTCGCTCATCACCAGCGAGGCGCTGGTGTGCGGCAGGAACAGGAAGCACATCCCCTCCGTCACGCCCCATTCGCGCAACTGCGACTGCACCTTTTCGGTGATGTCGTGCAGCCCCTTGCCGCGGGTGGAAATTTCGAGGGTGGATTTATGCCAGTTCATCAGAACAAAAGTTGCAGGAGCAGCAGGGCGGCCATCCCCGCCAGGATGGTGAGCAGGGTGTTGCGGGTTTTCCAGGCGACCAGCACCGCGACCACCCCGGCCAGCAGGCGGAAGTTGGTCAGCGAGAGTTCGAGACGGCCCGATTGTATCAACAGTTCGGGGACGACGATAGCCGAAAGCACCGCCGGGGGGACGAAGCGCAGGGCGCGGCGCAGCGTTTCGGGGATTTCGTACCTGCCGAACAGGTAAATGAACGAGAAGCGCATTCCGAAGGTGAGTAGCCCGCCGAGCAGGAAGACCAGCCAGATGTTCACAAGGTCCTCCCTGGGGATTTGCGCCCCTCCAGCAGCGTGCCGACCAGGATGCCGATCACGCCGGCCAGCATCAGGCCCAGTTTGTAGGGCAGGCTGTAGGCCATCAGCGCCACCGCCCCGGCAGACAGGGCCGCCGCCACGGCAGGGCGGTCCTTGAGGGCGGGGATAACGATGGCGATGAACGTCAGGGGCAAGGCAAAGTCCAGGGGCCAGGATTCAGGCAGCGTGGTCCCGACCAGGATGCCGGCGGCGGTGCTGGCCTGCCAGGTGGTCCATAGGGCCAGTCCCGCGCCGAAGAAGAACCAGCGTCCGTCCGGCGGGTCGTCGTTCTCGTAGTGCAGGATGGTCACGGCGTAGGCTTCGTCGGTCAGCAGGTAGGAGAGCAGCACCTTCCAGCGCATTGGCAGGGCGCGGACGTAGGTGGCCACCGAGGCGCTGTAAAGCATGTGGCGCAGGTTGACGACCGCGATGGTCAGCACGATGATCAATCCTGGAACCGCATCCTGAACCAATTGGGTGGTGATGAACTGCGATGATCCGGCAAAGACGATGGACGACATGCCCTGGGCTGCGGCGCGCGTCAGGCCGGCGTTGAGGGCCAGCACGCCGTAGATGATCCCGAACGGGGCCACGCCGATCAGTAACGGGATTTCGGCCCGCGCCCCGGCCCAGAAGGATTTTTGTGGAGTGGTCATGTGAGGGGCTCGCTCTCTCGATTGGAATGGGGCATAGTGTAAACAATCCGGGCGGGGAATGCAAGTTATTAAAAAATAAAGCGGGACTGCTCCCGCTCTGATGTGAAGCGCAAATCCTACGGTTGGGCCGGGTAATACGTTATCCACAAGGCTGGTTTGTTGGCAGAGTTGGCCGAGTAGAAGGCCCGGTAGTCGGCCCCGTTGTCGTTGTTGTCGTCCTTGGCGAAGCGCAAACGGAATTGGGTTATCCCGGTCCGGTTGACGTGGCCGAAGCCGGCGCTGAGCAGCCCGGCATTGTGCCACTTGTTGACCGCAGTCTTGTTGACCGAAGCCACGTTGACTCTCGATGAGGCTGCTTTGAAATCCCCCAGTTGCAAGGCGGGATTGTTGCTGAATGCGCCTCTGCGAATATCTACAACAAGATTGCCGTGAGTTTTGAAGGGGTCGGTCCCCAGCACGGATTTCTGCCTGACCTTCAATGAGGCCGAGACGATGACCGCGTTATCCGGCAAGGAGGCGGTGTTGAAAGACAGGATGGCGCGGTACTGGCGGTTTGTGGCGTTGTCACCCAGGTAGAGGATCGAGGCGGTATTGTTCAGGCTGCCACCCTGGTTGCTATTCTCGCCGGATTCCAATACCCAGCCGTCCTGGTATTTGTTGGCAACGAAGGCCACGTTACGCGCCCCGTCCTTCCAGCGCTGGTAATAGACGTTGAGCAATGAGACAAATTCCGTGGTCGCTTTGCGGCTGCCCGTTACCGAGGGATGGTCATCGCCCGGCGAGGAGGGATAATAATTCGTGTTGTGGTTGCCAAAGATATGCTGCACCTCGCCGTCGTAGAAGCGGTGGTGGTAGGTCGAATGGGTCAACACGTTGTAGAAGTCGAAAACCACGACGTTGCCATGCTGGTAGTTGTTTTCCCATAACCAGTTGTAGACCAGCCAGTTGTTGAAAGCCCTGGCATTGGCGGCATGGGTCGAATCGGAGAGCGGCGGCGCAGTGACAACGACGAAGAGTTTGTCGGTGTGCTGGCCGAAATATTGAAGGATGGTGTTGTAGACGTATTTGGCGTGCCCTACGGTGTAACCAACCTCGGAGGTCGGCGGGTCGTCCGGTTTGCCGCTCAAGTCTGAGTTGGGGAAGCAGGACTTGAACATGATGATCCGGTTCTCGCCGCCGGGATTGGGCAGGGTGCGGGTGTAGGTGGAATGCTTCCCGTTTTCAGTGTAGAGCGCCTGCATGTAGGTGGGGGTCTCGGCGCTGGCAAACCATTCCGGCCAATCCGGGATGTCGGTGCGATCGCCGATGGCGTTCGGTCCCCAGCCGTAGTTGGTGTCGCTGACGAAGTAGTTGTTCTGGCCGAGGGTCTTGCCGAGATTGCCGTAGCCGTCTGTCAGCCAGTTCTCCCCGGTGGAGTGGTGGATGAAGATGAGCTTGACCACCTCTGAGGGCGCGGCGGTGTCATCGGTCTGGTAGGCCTGGGTGGGACCGGCGGCCCCGCAGGATAACAGGAGCAGGGACAGCACGACCAGCAAGGTAAATGAGCGGTTCATAGCTTCCTCCCCAAAATTGGGCACTTGTGAAAATATCAACTTGCATATCTATCTTAAGGTGACAAGTAGGCCAATTCAATAGGACTGAGGGGGCAGGGCAAGATGACGAATCAAAAACTGCCAAACGGCAGTTTTCGATTTGGTGGATGTGAATAACTGCTTACAGCCCGCGCAGGCGCGGGTTGAAGATCCGGTCGAGCGAGAAGCCGAGCATGGCGAAGGCCAGGCCGGTGATCATCAATGGGATGGCGGGTTCGAGGATCCAGTAGTAGAAGCCGTTATAGAGGGCGTTGTTCGTCTCGGCGTCGTTGATGATCTTGCCCCAGGTCGGCAGGACGGGGTCGCCCAGCCCGAGCACGGCCAGGGAGGCTTCGAGGAAGACGAAGGCCGGGATGGCCGAGACCAGGCTGGGGATGAGCAGGGGGATGATGCGCGGGATCAGGTAATGGAAGATCATGCGCCCGCTGCCCACCCCATAGGCGCGGGCGGCTTCGATGTAGGTCGATTCCTTGATTTGCAGGAATATGGCCCGGTAACCTTTGATCTCGCCGGTAAAGATGCTGAGCAGGATGGTCGCCCCCAGGATGACCCAGATGCTGCGCGAGTAGAATGTGCCGATCATGATGAGGATGGACAGGAAGGGCAGCACCAGGTTGATCTCGGTGATGCGCTGGATCAACTCGTCTATCCAGCCGGCGTACCAGACGCCGTAGGCGGCGATGATCATGGTCAGGATGCCGGTGCCGACCGAGGCGGTCAGGCCGAAGGCCAGGGCGATGGGCGTGCCCCACAGCAGCGGGACGACCAGGTCGCGGCGCTGGTGGTCGGTCCCGGCCCAGCCGTAGAGGGTGCCATGCAGCACGAATTCGGCTTCGAAGCCGGAATCCGGCTCGAAGGTCAGGCCATCCACGACGACCTGGTAGGTGCCTTTGAGCACGGTGGGCGTCTCGGCCGCGGGGTCGGCGAACAGGCCCTGGGTGGGGGGAACTTTCCCTAAACGGCGGACAAGTTTCGTGTCCTGGGAGAAGCGGTAGGTGAACTTGGCCGGGACGCCGAAATCCCCGATCCGTATCTCGCGCTCGTCCGGTGTGATCCACGTCACCGAGGCAAAGGGGTTCTTCTCGGCATATTGCGCCGTGAAGTAGAAGATCATTTCTTGGGGGAAGTCGTCGTAATTGTAGTCGAAGGTGTAGGTGACGAGTATCTCGTTGTTGTCCTTGTCGTTGACCGTGACGGTTTTGACGGCCTCATCTTCGTCGGCGCTGCTCAGGCTGAAGGAGACCGGCTGTTTTTTGCTGTTGAACCAGTTCATCCACATCGGCGGGGCGTTGCGCGGGTTCTGGTACCAGACGTCTTCACCGCCGCGCCACAGGCGGATGGCTTCGCTGTACGGGATGGTGATCATCGCGTAAATGGAAACCAGCACCAGGCCGAGGATGATGACCAGCGCGGCGATGGAGGACGGGTATCGGCGAAGTTCGTTGAGGGCGTTCTGGAAGGATTTCATAAAGGCGTGACCTTGTAGGGAGGTGTGAACAACAATGCCCGATAATATCACCGTTGATGATGCCCTACAAGGAAACCAGCCTTCGGGATTCAGTGTGGCAGCGGGATGCCGATGTAGCCGTTCTGCGCCATGCTAAGGTACATTTCGTGGATGGAGGTTTCGAGCCGGGACTTGATGCGCAGCCGTTCGTTGGCCGGGTTGTTCAGGGGATTAAAGACGACCGGTTTACCGGCCCTGACCTGGTAAGTTTCCTGGTGGACGGCCAGCGGGTAGAACCGCAGCGATTGCCCGGTACGCTCGTGGAAGAATTCCCCCAGGCGGGCGAAGCCCTTCTTGAACGGGGTCATCCGATATCGCGGATCCATCCCCTGCTTCGGGTCTTCGGGGAAGATCAGCAGGGATTTCCCCTCGGCCAGCAGGTCCACGCTGAGGCGGTAGGTTTCGGGCAGGCGCTCGCCCTGGAAGACGGGGATCCCGCCAGCGGAGGCCAGCAGCCGCACCGAAACCCTGGAAATGGCTTTTGCCAGGCCGGGGCTGAAGCGGGGCGGGACGTGGAGCTGCGGTTCGACGAAATCCTGCCTCAGGTATTCCGCGGCCAGCTCCCGGTCCATCATTTCGGCGATCACCCATGGATAAACCCGGACGGGGAGGGAGGCTACCACGGCGATCGGCCCGCTTGCCCCCAGGTGGTTCGAGACGAATACGGCCGGGCCGGATTCGGGGAGGTTCTCCCCGTCAACCAGCTCGCCTCCCCAAAGGCAGACATCGAACAACCAGGCGATGAGGCGATAAGTCGTATCTTTCATACGGGCATCCCTCCGGTTTGCGAGAAGATGGGACTTCACAATAATTAACGTCCCAAACCGGCTGGGGGATGCGGTAAGGGGTTTCTTGCCGGCCTTTGCCTTTGTTAAATGCGCCTCCCCTGCCGGGTGTGACAGGGGAGGTCAAGTCTGCGATGCGGTTAGCGGTATTCGTAAGCGCCGATGTCCGGCTTCGGCCCGACCGGCACGGATTTGTTGTCGTAGTCCAGATTGTAGTTGAGATTGGAACCTTTGTTGATAGCAGGACTGTTTGCCAATAAATGGAAATTACCGTTGGAGACGTCCACGAAGCGCGGGTTGACGATCTTCTCACCGTTGCCCAGGGGGAAGCCCAGGCTGGTGTCTTTGCCCTTGAAGAAGTAGATGTTGTTGTAGTGGGTGAACGATGAAGTAGTGGTCACTTTATCGTAGTCTGCCAGGTAGAAGATGTTGTTGCGGACGATCAGGGTTTCAGGTGTGGGTGAACCGCCGTTGAAGATCAAGGCTGTCCAGGCCTTCCAGGTGTTGGGATTGCCGTCATCGCGGCGGTCTACGACGGTGTTGTTCTCGAAGCGCAGGTTCTTGACCGGGGTGTAGAAACCGCCTCCCAGGTGGAATCCCAGCGGCCGGTCGTTGTCCACGATAACGTTGTAGGCGATCCGGTTGTTGTAGATCGTCCCGCCGTTGCCGCCGAATTCCGAAAAGCCCTTGTTGCCCTGGGCGTAGTTGTGGTGGATGTAGTTGTTGTTCACCGAAACGCCATCATTGGCCCAGAACTCGATCGTCCCGCCGTCTTCGCCATAATCGTAGCTAGGCGCTCTGCAATTGGTGATCCGGTTGTAAGCGACCACGTTGTTTCCGTTGAACAGCCAGACCCCCACCGCGCCGTAGTCGTCATACTCGCCGGGGGTGTTGCGGACCATGACCAGATCATGAATGTTGTTGCGGAGTATTTTGTTGTATCGCCCGTTGACTTTGACGCCCTCCCCCACCTTCGTGATGTTCATGTAACGCACAACGTTGTGGTCTGCGCCGGATTGGATGTAAACCCCCGCCAGTTGGGCGTTCCTGGCGGTCAGCTTTTCGACGATGACCCAGTCCGAGCGGATGGTGATGGCGCTGGTCAGGTCCGAGAAGCTGCCGGGGTTCGAGAAAACCGGGTTCGGCCCGTTCCCGTAGACGGTGAATTTGATCGGCTTGGCCTTCGTCCCGGAATCGTCAATGGTAAACCCGCCTGTGAAGACAGAGCCGCGCTTGAAGTGGATGATGCTGCCCGGCGCGAAGTTCTGGGACCTCACCTTGTCCAGGGTTTTCCAAGGCTTATCGGGGATCTTTCCTGAGTTGGAATCGGAACCCTTGACGCTGTCTACGTAGTATTTGTTTGTGGTTTGGGCTGCATTGGACTCTGATTGTCTTGCGGTGGCAGCCTGGGTATTGAACAATAGCACTCCCAACAGGCTGGTGATTACGATGATCCTCCCTATATTCTTCCAGGTAGAACTGTTCATTTTATCTCTTTCCTTTCTTGTCCTTTCTTCTGTTTTCAGGTGTGAAGTTTGCTGTGGCTACCCCTTGTATAGCATGGTGAAAGTATGTCCTGTATCCCCCGCTGGTATCAAATAGACTTTACAGATTTGTAAAGTTTTTAATCGCTGTCCGCTCTGCTCAAGCCGCCGTCCCCGGTGGCGGGACGCCGCCTTGAGCAATAGTTTGTAAAATAAATTTAACGGGGCGCGCGCACGCGGGCTGCTGAGACGAGTATGAGCCGCCAAACGCGGAAGCAGTCAATTACCTGTATAATGGAAACAGCCCATGAAACTTGGAAGAGTGCTTTGCGCCATGCTGGTTGCCTTGTCTGCGTGTCAGGCTGTGACGCCCAACCTGACGGGGACGCCGCCGGACCCTCCCGCGCCGACCGGGACGTCTGTTCGGACCGCGCCCCCCCTATTAAACGGGACCCAGCCGCCGGCCCAGGACGAGTGCGCCGGGAACTGCTTTTACTTCGACAGCCTGGCCGGGTCGGATGCGAATCCGGGCACCGCGCCGGACGTCCCCTGGCAATCCCTGGACATGCTCCACGCCCAAACCTTCCCGCCGGGGAGCGTGATCCACTTCAGGCGCGGCTCCCGGTTCGACGGCGGGCTGATGATTGACGACCCGGGCACGGAAGACGCCCCGATCCGTTTTACGGCGTATGGGGAGGGGCAGCCCCCGATCTTCGAGAACCGGGGAACGGACTTTGGCCGGGCGATCAGTATTCATGCCAACTGGATCGTGGTGGAGAATTTTCTGGTCAGGGAGGCGATGGAGGCCGGGATTTACGTCGCCGAGGGAGCCTATTACAACGTCATCCGTAACAACGAAATTACCGCCGTGGGCGAGGGGCTGAAAATTCACGGCTCGTACAACCTGATCACCGGCAACGCCATCCACGACCTGCGGATGGTGGTCAACACCCCCGGCGGGGACGACGACTACGGCGCGGTTGGTATCTGGTTGTTTGCCGGGGACAACGAGGTGGCTTACAACCGGATCGTCAACTGCAAGGCTGAGAGTTTCGATTACGGGGCCGACGGCGGCGCGGTGGAGGTGTGGGCCAACCCCGGCGTGGCGGCGGACAACAACTACATCCACCACAACTATGCCCAGGGAAACAAGGGCTTTTCGGAATTCGGCGGGCGGGGCGGGTCTTCGCGCAACACGGTCATCGCCTACAACGTGATGGTGGACAACGACCGCCCGCTCAGCATCCACATGGGCGGCACGTTTGCCATCGAAGTGGAGGGGCTGCTCTTCGAGAACAATACGGTCGTGGATACCCGCGAGGCGGACACTTTCACGGCCTTTACATTTACCAACGGCGCGCCGACCCCGCAGACCCTGAACATTCGCAACAACATCTTCTGGTTCGGCAACTATCAGAAGTTCACCCTGCAAGCCACGAACGGCTTTGCCCACTCTCACAACCTGTATTATTTCAAGAATCCGAAGACTCTCTTGAACATCGAACTCGGGGAAGGCGAGCGGATGGGAAATCCCTTCTTCGTGAACTTAACCGCCTTCGACCTGCGCCTGGCTTCGGGCAGCCCGGCCGTGGATGCGGGCCTGGACCTGGGGTATGCCGCCGATTTCGACGGCAACCCTGTGCCCCAGGGTTCCGCCCCGGATTTGGGGGCGTATGAGTTCGTAAAATCACAGATTACCTGGAGTGCAGACTTTAGTCTGAAATTCCACCGGCTAAAGCGGACTAAAGTCCGCACTCCTGAACAAAATCGTAATTTACTGGAATTATCTGAAATCTATGATCCCGTCTTCGACCGGATATTTGCCCCCGCAGCCCCGGCAGTGATATAGCTCTGGCAGGCCGGTCAGGTCGCCGCCGCAGGCCGGGCACTGCAAATACGCTTCGGGCAGTTCCGCTTCAACCGTCCCGCCCGCTCCCGCATCTGTTTTTTCCCCGCCGACGAAAATCCAGGGGGCCAGCGACAGCCGTCCAAAAAGCGGAGCCAGCCCCACCCCCAGCGGGACCCAGTTCCACAGCTTCCCGGCCCGCCCGGCGATCTTGTCCATGATGCCGGAGCCGCGCAGGTCGAAGTGATCGAAGCCGCGTTCGAGCAGGCCGCGCCGGATGGCCTTGGGATGCTGCATGGTGAACGCTTCCCAAATGTAACCTGTGGATTGATCGAAGGGGTTATAAGGCAGTTTGCGCATCAGCCACTTGGCGATCCGCTCCAGGTTGCGCTTGTTGCTGTACGTGAACAGCAGTTGCCCGCCGCCGCACAGGATCCGCGCCAGCTCGTCCAGGCTGGATTCGGCCTGGTCCATCGGGATGTGGTGGAAAACCCGGATCAGCAGCGCCCGGTCGAAAGAGCCGGGGCGGAGGGGCAGGCGGGTGGCGTTGCTGGCGATGTACGTGCATCTTCCCCCGGTCGTCTCCCGCGCCTGCTGCAACTGCGACCACGAACTATCTACCATCACCACTTCCCGGCATTTGTCCAGGTAAATGTTCGCCAGCCGCCCGAAGCCGCAGCCGATGTCCACCAGCCGGCGGGCGGGCAGCTTGAGCATCTGCCGGATCAGCGCCTGTTCCAGCCGGTCCAGGTGCTGCCGTTCGACCCCCTCCCAAAAATCGTGATACTCTACGTTCTCGTACATGTCGGCCTGGGTCTCGCCAGGTTCCAGGTGCAGTCTGAAATCCACGTCGCCTCCCGTCAGCGTGTCACGATCCGGCTGGCATAATCCCACAGGGTCAGGGCGTCCAGGTCGCCGCTGACGCACAGGGCGCTGCGATACCCGTCCGGCCAGCGCCAGTAGCGGATCAGGGGTACGCCCGATTTTTCGATGCGGGCGATCAGCGCCACTTCGCCGTAAATTCCTTCGAGGGTTCGGGGATCGAGGTACAGGCTGCACGCTGAAGCCGTTTCCGTCAGGTCAACGATGTACCCCTGCGCTTGCAGGAACGGAGCGACCCACGCGGGGGCCGCGGCCGGGATCCCGATAAAGGGGCGAATCCCTGCCGGTAATTGGACCCGGCGCTCGTCCAGGCGCAGGTATCCGTCCGTCCAGGGTTCACCGGGCAGGTCCAGCCCGCGACTGAGAATCGTCGCCCGCGGGGAGCAGACGAAATCCAGTTGCAGGCCGGTCCCCGTCGGCGTGGCCTCCACCCGAAAGGCATTTTTCTCGTGCCACCAGGCGCTGATGTCTCTCAGGCGGGTGATCCAGACCGCCGGGGTCAGGCTTTTGGCGCTGACCAGGATCGAAGGGAAGATCTGCTCGTCAATGTCTACCAGTTCGGGGTGGAACATCTGGTTGTAGAGTTCGCCGCGCTGGTGGGTGCGGTTCAGGATGCGCGTCCAGACCTTGATGATGGCCTCCACGCCGAGTTCCAGCCCGTCGTGGAGCTGGATGTCGTCCGGGACGCAGACCGGGATTTCGACGATATTGCCGATCATCCACGGGACGCAGGCCTTGTCATTGGCGTTTTTGGGGACGTACAGGTTTTCCACGATCCCGAAGTTGACCGCCTGCCGCTGGGTGATCGATTCGGTGATCACGTCCCAGCGCACGGCCTGGTTGCTGCTGTAGCCGAAAAGGCCGTCCGGCAGCACGTCCAGCAGGGCATCGCTCCAGCTCAGATAGGGGCAGCGGAAGCCGTGGACCTCCAGCCCGTGGCGCTCGAAGGTTTCGGCAGCCTGGACGAGCTGCGCCCTGGCTTCATGCGGCGAGCAGGACTTCAGGTCAATATGGCGGTAGCTGTGAACGGCGAACTCCACGTTGCGGTCTTGCAGCCTGCGGAAGTAATCGGGGTGGCTCTCGATCACCGCACCCGGCGTCGGGAACGTAGGCGCGCAACCGTAGTCGGCCAGGCTGTCCACCACCCGGTCAATTCGTTTCATGGCTACCGACGGGCTGAACCGGTAGCGCTGGAGCAGGGCCGCGCCGCGTTGCCAGATGTATTGCGGATCCCGTTGCGCAAGCCAGGTACGAAAATTCATGGTCCGCCTTTCAAAACCGATCAGACTTCGGAAGTCTTTGGGTTGATCATCCAAAATAGCGATACAACAACTCGCCGGTCACGCGGCACACCAGGCTGGGCGAGCGGCGAATGATGGCCTGGGCGAGCGACACCAGCCTGCTCTCACGCCCGTCTGGTGCGGCGGGGATGAAGGAATACGTCAGCGGGGTTTCCACGGCTCCCCAGCGGCTCTTGAATTCCCGCAGGCCGGTGTTGGCGAAGTCGGTGCGGCCAAAGTCCAAAACTTTGTAGCCGTGTTCGCAGCCCCAGCGGATGGCTTCGGTGAAGAGCAAGTCGTTGGGGCGCAGGGACAGGCCGTCGGCGGAGGAAGCGCCGTATTTGTAGGTCAGCGTTTCGCCCCAGTGCAGGAAGACGGCCGCGGCCAGGCAGTCCTGCCCGTGATAGGCCAGCAGGATGAAGCCCAGTCCTTTTTCAAGCACTTGCGAGCGCAGTTTCTCGAAGAAGCCCCAGGGCTGGACCGGCGTGCCCTGCCGCCGACGGGTTTCGAGGTGCAGGGCGTAGAAGGCTTTCAGTTCGTCCTTTCCGGCGCCGGAATGGATCTGCACGCCCCGCTTCTGGGCGTTTTTGGCATTCCTCCGGTGCATGGAATGGATCCGCTTCGCCACAGCCTCGAAATCGCTGTCGAGCGCAAGGTTGTGGATCACGAACATCTCTTTCGGGTGGACGGGGGGACGCTCCGGGTAGGGCCATCTCAATTCGAGGCTGGCCAGCCCCAGGTCCCGGTACGAGGCGAGGGCGAAATCTGTCAAATCCCGCAGGGAATCCGCATCCAAAGAAAGAGGGGCGCAATGGTCCGTAAAGGGGAGGGAGGTCCAGCGCCGGGACCTGGTCTCGATGACCGGCATCCCGGCGCGGAGGTCGCCCTCAGGGCCAGAAATTGCGAGGAGAAGGGGTTTGAATCCATACGACTGGGCCATGAGTTCGCTCCAGGCCGGGTGGTGGAAAATGCACCCGCCCCGGGCCGCGCCGGAGAAATCCAGCCAGCGAGGGTCCGAAATCTCGAGGATTTGGCCGTTGAATGTGGATTGGTTCACAAAATGACTTTCCTGAACGGCCTGTTGTTTTTATTGGCCGATTTGCGGAGGCAGATGACCGGTTCCGACGACCAGCGCGGCGACAGGTGGTAGAAGAGGTTCATCACCTGGCGGAAGACGATCGCCTTGAGCGGGGATTTCGCCCGGATGGCCTGGTAGGTGGTGCTGGCCTGCGGCAGGGGCAGGTAGACCGTATCCGGCACGAAGCCGAACGAGCCGAGGTATTCCAGCATGGTGCGGTAGGTGAAGTAGCGCACGTGGGCGTAGAACTCGTAGCGGGTGTCGGGGTGGAGCGGGTTGTGGAAGGTGCGCCCGGTCAGGATGATCTCGGAGAGATAAAGCAGGCTGGCGTAGTTGGGGGTCGAGACGTAGAAGCAGCCGCCGTCGTCGAGGATGCGGTGGATCTCCTGCACGAACGCATACACCTGGATGATGTGTTCGATGGTTGCCAGGGCAATCACGGCGTCGAAACTGCCGTCCCTGAATGGGAACCCGCCCCAATCGTGGTCGAGGGTGTACGAGACGACCGGCAGGCCCAGCTCCTTGAGCGAGGTCAGGGCCGAGGGGCTGATGTCGTTGCAGAACATCTGGCCGGCGGCATACCCGTCCCGGATGTTGCGGGCCACGTAGCCTACCCCGGCAGCCAGGTCCAGGATGCGGCGGTGTTGGCGGTTTTCGAAGACAGCCGGGAAGGCCCGGTGGCGTTCGTGCAGGCGGGGCAATTCGAGGCTTTCGCCGTTGGCCAGGCGGGATTCTTCGAGTTGGATGGCGTCTTTTCGCATGGTTGCTCCTGAATGGTTTTGGCTCTATCAGTTTGGGCGGGAATTTCACCACGAAGACACGAAGGCACGAAGTTTATGAAACTTCAAAGCCTTTGTGACTTCGCGACTTGGTGGTAAATATCTATCAATGGTTTAGCAAACTGTCCTTGACCAGGTCGGTGCAGCGTTTCAGGAAGGGTTTCGGGTCCTTGAAATCCAGGATGGCGAAAACGTGCTTACGGCGGTAAGGCGCGAAGAAGCCGTCCTGTGAACGGGTGCGAAACAGGTTGGAGTATATGTCACGGATCAGGTCTATCCAGTAGATGTCGTGCGGGCAGGTCAGCGGCGGAGGGAGTTCGCCCAGCACCAGGTGTCGGTAATGGATTTCGGGGAAGTTCAGCCCGCAGCGCACTGCCAGCAGGGTGGACAGGTTGTGGCGGCCGTTGACTTCTATCAACTTGTACACGCCGTCGCGCGAGTCGCGCTTGAACTCGGTGCAGGCGTAACCGTAAAAATTCATTGCGCTCAGGATTTTTCGTCCCGGTTCGAGGATTTCGGGGACGGGGACGCTGGAGACGACCGACGGCGAGCCGAAATCGGGCGGGGCATTGCGGACCTTCTGGCCTGTAAACTCGACAATGGGCCGGTTTTCAGCCCAGTAGGAGTTGTAATTCGCCCCGCAGGACGCATCGCCGGGGATGATCTCTTGCAACATGACCTCGAGACCATATTCGGTGGTTTTCTGGTAGGCGGCGATCATCTCGTCCAGGTTCTCCACCCGGATCATCTTGGTGCGGAATATATCGAAGAAGCAGTGACTCTCGCTGGGTTTGACCAGGCAGGGATATTCGATCTCCCGGCCGTAGGCTTCGACTTCTTCCGTCGAGCGGGGAATCAACGTTTTAGGCACAGGTACCCCGGCGCACTCAGCCAGGGCATAGGTATGTTTCTTGGCGATGAACAGCTCGGCGATCTCCCACTCCACGCTGGCAACGAGGTGCTTTTCCGACAGTTCGCTTTTGTGGCGCGAGACCGCCACCAACGAGGCGTCGGATGCGGGGAGCAGGAAGCATTTGCCCAACCGGTCCGATAAACCCAGCAGGAACCGAACGAAGTCAATCTCGTGCAATGCAGGGTGAGGCGCAAGGACCCGCTCAGTGAGCCGGTTGGAGAGATAGCCCATATCCTTTGGGTCATAGTACACGCCGATGATCGGCGCGCCCAGGACCGACAGGGCGCGGATCACGCCCAGGCCGACGGTGTGGGTGCCGATGACAACGATGGGGAGCATTTTCCTGTTCACCTTGATTTTTTCCTCGGTCCAAGAGAGACTTTTTCCATGTTGAGAATACGGTAGTAGAAATCTTCGAGACCACAGACCAGGGTTTCCCAGTTGTAAGTTGTTTCGGCCATCTTGCGCCCATTGCGGCCCAACTGGCAAGCGACTGCGGGATTTTCGAGCAGGAAGATGATCTTGGCCGCAAAATCTTCCGCCGTGACATCCGCTGCCAGGCCGACCTGGTGGTCCTCGATCAGGGCTTTGATGTCGCCATACGGGTTGGCGACCACCGGCCGCTCAAGGCTCATGTACAGGCCGACTTTATTGGGCCAACGTCCCACGTTGTAAACTGTATTGGGGAAGGGCAGCAGGAAGATATCTGCGCAGCCTAGCCACCACGGCAAGTCCTCGTTTGGCACGTAGCCGGTACAAACGATGTGATCTAAAATGCCGTTCTTGCGGGCTAATGTCAACGTCGAAGCGCGTACTTCCCCTGTAAGGATTAACTTGGCGCTGGGGAACCGCCGAATGACGATGGGCAAGGCGGTCAGGACCAGTTCCATATCCAGGAAGGAATCAGCACTGGCAAACCCCAGGATCGGATCTTCGAGCGGCAGCCCGAAGCGGGAGCGGCATTCTTCCTTGGCGCGGTTCAGGTGGATTCCTGGGGTCGTGCCGCCGGGCAGGTAATACAACCGTTCTGCCGGAATGCCCAGGCCCTCAGCGCGCCGCGTCAGGGCGGTGCTGATAGCTGTGGTCCCGTCGCAGGCAGGGCGGAAGGCTTCCTCGTAATAGGTTTCATATTCGCCAAAAACTGACGGGTACCACCAGGGGCGCAGCACGTCAATAATGCCGTCCCTCCACCAGTCGTTCCAGTCCGAGAGGAGCGGCAGGTCGTGACGCCGGGCGTAATAGAGCGCCGGGTGGATCGTTGTCGGGCGGGTCTCGAAGCAATGGACCAGGTCGTAGTCCGGTTTTTCCCTGCGCAGGTAGGCGGTCCGGTTGAGCAGCGCCCACGGGTCCCAGCCGGAGCGCAGCTTGCCCCAGAGCAGGTCGGGCGCTTCGATGACCCGCACGCCGTCCCACTCCGACTCGACCGTGCCGAACTTGCGCTCGTCGGCGGTGACCATCAAGGTCACTTTGTGGCCGCGAGCGACCAGGTGCCTGCCGATGACTTGCGACCTGCCCGATGTCCGGTAGCGGCGGTGGTGGGTGATCATCAGGATATTTAGCGGATCTTTCATATTCGTCCCAATTATTTCGAAATCAATGATTGATAGATTTGCCCGTAGGCATTGACCATTTTCGCCAGGCTGAATTTGTCGAAAACGTGCTCCTTGGCCGCGGCCCCAAGCTGCAAACGCAGCACCGGGCATTGGGCCAGTTCCAGCATGGCCCCAGACAAGGCTCCGTGCGCCCGCGGCGGGATGAGCATTCCCGTCTCCCGGTGGTGCAGCACTTCCCTGGCTCCGCCCACATCGGTGGCGATCACCGGCTTCCCGGCGGCCATGGCTTCCAGAATGCTCAACGACAGCCCCTCGTTGTGCGAGGGCTGGACGTACACGTCCATGGCGGCCAGCAGGCGGGCGATGTCGGCCCGGAACCCGGTCCAGGTGACGGCTTCGGCGATCCCCAGGCTGCGGCCCATCGCTTCCAGTTCCCGGCTCTGGCTGCCCTCGCCGACGATCAGCAGCCGGACGTTGGGATGGGCCGCCAGCACTTCGGTAAAAGCCTTCAAGAGCAGGTCAATCCGTTTGACCGGGTCCAGCCGTCCGGTGTAACCGAAGACCACTTGCTCAGGACCAAACCCCAGGCCCCGGCGCGTAGACCGCCGCCTTTCGGGCTGGTAAAACTCCTCGCACGGGATGGCGTTCCGCACCGGGATCACGCGGCCGTCCCGGATCCCGGGCAGGGCCTTGATCCCGGCGGCCATGCTCTCGCTGACGGGCACGATCCGGTCGGGCAGGTAGAGGGTCACGTAATCGAAGGCGGTATAGAGCACGCCCCAGCGCCGGTCGCTGGGTTTGGTCAGCAGGTGCTTGGTGGCGATGTGGGGGACGTTTTTCAGCCCGGCCCGGGTGATGGCCAGGATGGTGCGCGGGGTATGGGTGTGGATGATCTGGATGCCGCGCTCGTGGACGTATTCCCGTATCCGCAGCGCTACCGGACCCTCGGCCTGCTGCGCCGAAAAATGGACGATCTCTGCTCCCAGGCTTTTCAAAGCGGCTTCCATTTCGCCGGAACCGCTTAGATAACCGACGTGCCACTCGTATTGGGCGACGTCCAGGCTGCGGATGATACGTTCCACGATCCGGCTGATGCTCGAATCGACCAGGTTGTTGACAAGGTGCAGGATGCGAATCCGGGTCATAGGGTCTTATCCAAAAGCGTGCCACATTGAAAGCAGGACCGGAACCAGTTGCTGCTCGGGGACGGCGGGCCTGGCCTGCGGCGGGAAGGCCCACGCGCCCCATTCCCGGCTGGCTTGCAGCAGGCGGGCGTCGGCTTGCCCCTCCATCGGCAGCCCCCAGAACAGCGACGGGATGGCCCCGTAGAGTCTCTGGAACATGGTCAGGCTAAGCCCCGGTGTCCGGTTGTTCGGCCACGTTTTCTTCCCGGCCCGGCGTCCGCGCAGCCACAGGATGAGATCCTCATAGGCTACGTCCAGGGAATTTGACAGCCCGGTCTGGTAGGTGATGGGCATCGAGGCGGCCATCGCTGCGAAGACCCGGTCTGTGTCATCTTCCGGCAAATCCAGCAGGTGGCGCAGGGTCGTCCAGCAACAGGCCCGTATCTGGGGCAGCGCCTCCAAAATGGCGGCGGGCTGGACTTCGGCATCCGGGCGAAGTTTGAAGGAGGAGGCTTGCTCGTAAAGCGTGAAAAATTCGCAACCCAATAAAGGCCTGAAAAGTTCGTCGTAATGCTGGCTGAAACGCCGTCCCCTTTCGGCGTAGGAGTAGTGGTAGTGGCCGTTTTTCAGCAGCAGCGCATCCCCGCAGGCCAGGACCAGTTTCGAGAGCGAGAAGGCCAGTTCGCTTCGCTCTCGGAGTCCGAAGTCTCCAGACTTCGGGGTCTGTGTTCCAAGGTCAGGAGACTTCGGAGTCCGTGTTCCAAGGTCGGGAGACTTTGGAGTCCGCCACCACTTCTCGATGGCTTCCATCATGCGGTTGGCGATCAATCGCACCCCTTCGCTGACAGGCAGGTCGCGCGGGTCGTTCTGGTTGGCCGAGAGGTCGAAGTCCCCGTAAAACACCTGCGACCCGGCCTTCAACTCGTACACGCCGATGGACAGGTAAGGCGGGCCAAACGACAGGTTGCGGCTGAGGTTATGGCGCAGTTTGCGCGGCGTGGTCCAAAAGATGGAGACCGAGAGCGGCAGTTTGGCGTTGATCTCGCGCTGGATCGGGTCGATCGCCAGGCGGGCGCTCGGCCGGCTGCTGATCAGGCTGACTTCGTAATCGCTGTAAAAGCGCACCTGCCCGCCGTCGAGCGAGACCGAACCCTCGCCGCGCCCGAAACTGCCCGAAAGCAGCAGCGCTTCGGGCCTGAAATGCCGCAGCGTGCATTCGCAGATTTGGGCCAGGTGTGACTCGACGATGGCATCCACGCGGGGGTCGGTGTGCAGGGTGTATTTTCCCATGGCTACTCCCAGATGTTCCGGCCGTCCACATGGCCGGGGATGGGCAATCCGAACTGGCTCAACAGCGACGGCAGGATGTCCACCAGGCGGACCTTGCCATTCCCGGCGATGGGCCGGTTGGAGACGAAGACGCCGTCCACTTCGGGATGGTCCGGCACGTAACCGTGGATGGACTGCTGGCGGAAGCCGTAGCCGAAGATGGTGCGCGAGAAGGCGCTGCCGAGGTCGAGGTAGTAGAGCAGTTCGCCGTAACGGGTGTCGGGCATGTCCATGTGGTAGTGGGCCATCTTTTCCGGGGTCAGGATGTAGCCGTTCTCCAGCGTGGACAGGATTTTCTCGACCCGGGCGCGTTCCTTTTCGTTGCGGAACCAGAAACGGGCCACGTTGGCGTCCATCAAGTGCATGTAACGGTTCAGGTTATCGCCTGCTTCGCGAAAGACCTGGTACAGGTCAATTTTTTCGTTCAGGCGGGCATGCCCGTGGTCCGAAAAGACGAAGCAATCGAAATCGCCGACCCTGGCCTCGAAGTCGCGGTAGCAGCGTTCGAGGATGGCATCCAGTTCTTTGAGCTTCTCGATCACCTCCGGCGCATCCTGCCCGTGATGGTGGCTGATGGCATCCAGGTCGCCGACGAACAGGTAGGTCCAGGGCTTGATCTCGTCGAAGGCGTGTTCGGCGATGATCCGCGAGGTGTGGATCGTCCCGGGGACCATGCCGACGATCTCGTAGGGGACGCCGTGTTCCCGCAGTTTCTCGAAGATGGTGGGGTAGCCCTCGACGTAACCGTCCTCGTCCCAGTATTTTTTCTCGGCCACGTCAATGTTCGGCCAGTAGCGGAGCGGCAGGTTGAGGATGCGCGGGATTTTCCAGTAGGAAGTCAGCTTGGAATAGCGCAGGGTGATCTTGCGCAGGAACAGCCAGGCCGGGATGATGTTGAACGGGTACAGGAAAGGCAATTTTTTCAGCCAGCGGAACGGGGAAGTCGCCGGGGAATACTGCCACAGGAACCAGAGTTTATGCTTGTTCGGGTACACGCCGGTGTACATCGAGGCGTGGCAGGTGATGGAATATCCTAAAATTGTCTCCAGCCGCCGCTGGTGGGGCAGGGAGTTCAGGAACGGCATGTGTGGCAGGCTTTCAGGTTTCAGGCCGTCAATGAAAATGGTGAGGACAGGCTTCATTGGTTTCTCTTTCTTGGAAATCAAGCCGACTTCCGAAGTCTATTTGCTGAGGCGGGCTTTTTCGTAGACTGCCAGGGTTTGATCGGCAATCGTCTCCCACGACAGGTCGGTCTGGCATTTGTGCCGGATGGCCTGACCGTAGGACTCCCGGGCCTGGGGATCGCGGTCGAGCTGGCGCAGCATCCTGACGATGGCCCCGGCCAGCATTTCCGGGTTCCGGGGCGGGACCAGTTCTCCGGTCCGGCCTCCGTCCACGTATTCGGGCAGGCCGCCGACGTTGGTGGCGATGACGGGTTTGTCGAAGGCGTAAGCGGTCAGCACCACCGCACTCTGGGTCGCGTCCCGGTAAGGGCAGACCACGATACTGGCCTGTTGGAAGAGCCGGGCCAGGTCGGCGTTGGAGATGTAGGTGTTGATCATCTCGACATTGCCGGATCCGGGCTTGGGCGGGATTTCGTAACCGGGGATGGGCTGCCCGGCGACAATGAACCTGGCCTCGGGAATTTCCCGGCTGACCAGCGGGATGGCCTCGAACAGGTCTTCCAGTCCCTTGTAGGGGGATAAGCGCCCGAAAAACAGGACCGTGCGGCCGTCATCGGTTTTTGAATTTTCGGAATAGTGTTTGTACAAATAATAGACTCCGAGCTGTACCACGCTTGCCTTGGTTTCACGAATTTTGTACCCTTTTGTAAAAAGTGAAACTTGTGAGCGGTTGTGGAGGATGAAGTGATCGGATACCCCAAAGTTAAGCTGCCGGATGAGGATTTTGTTCAAGGGAGCCTCCCCGGAGTGCGGTTCGGGGTCGTGGACGGTCATTACCAACGGGGTCGAGTTGAGCAGCGGCAGGACCACCCCCATCCGCCCGATGGCTGTTTCGAGATGGAGGACATCTGGATCAAGATTTTTGATGTAGCGCGCCACCTGCCAGGCGGTCCGCAGGCTGTCCGGATGCAGGCTGTGTCCTCCGCCGAAAACAGCCAGTTGGAAGCTGCGGGTGTCCGCCCAGCAGGAGCGCACTTCAGGCGGGAATGCCCCCATGACCGGGGCCGCAGGCGACATTCCGTATGGGAGGGATTGGGGTTCCAGGTCGAACATGCTGGTCTGCCAGCCGCCGGGGTGGATCTGCATGATGACGTGCAATTCGACGCGGCGGCTCATCCCGGCGATAAAGGGCAGGGCGGCGTCGAGCAGCGGGGGGATGGTATAGTAAACGACGCGCATGGCTACTCCGACCATTGACGAATGAACGCGGCTTTGAACTGGCGCAGCCCGCCGTTGGCCCAGGCTGAGATCGCCAGCCAGAAAATGCCGTATACCGCGGCTGCCGAAAGCAGCATGAGCAGCACGTGCATCCCGGACCGGAGGGCCAGGAGCAGGTAGAGTGCCATGGCCAGGCTGGCCGCGAGCGGCTTCCAGAAGGCCGCGCCCAGGTTGAATTGGCCCACGACCTTGCGGACGGGGAGCCAGTGCAGGACGATTTCGAGCATGGCGGTCAGCAGGGTGGCAATCGAAGCGCCCACCAGTCCAAGCCAGAGGGTCAGGCCGATCCCCAGGACGATATGAAAAACCAGCTCGGCGAGCAGGATGCGGAACAGGGTCTTTTCGCGCTGGCTGGCGATCAGCATCCGCCCGAGGACGCTGGTGAGGCCCTTGACGATCAGGTTCCAGGCGGTGATCCGCAAAACAACGGAAGCCGCCAGGAAGTCCGGGTTGCCGTAGAGCAGGAGCAGGATCGGGTCGGCCAGGATGAACAGTCCAACCGCAGATGGGAGGGTGAACACGTTCAGGAATTCGGCCAACTGGGTCGAAAAGCGCTTGAAGGCCGGCAGGCCCGCGTCGTGGCGGCGGCACAGGGTCGGGAAGAGGCTCATCGCCACGCTCTGGCAGAAGAGGATGATAGGAGCCATCAACTGGTTGGCCGCGTTGTAGAAACCGGCGTCGGCTTCACTGGCGATCCTGGAAATGACGATCAGCAGGAAACTGCCCAGCACGGCGATGACGCTCTGCAAAGCGAGGAAGGTGGCCGAAGATTTGAGCAATTTCCAGGCGAAGCCCGGGTCGAATTCGAGTTTGGGACGGGTGATGAACAGGCCGTAGAGGCCCCATTCCATCAGGAAGGTGACCACGTAGGTGGCGAGGAACAGGTAGCCAATCGGGAGCAGGCTGCCGGTGCGGGAGAGCAGCCACCAGGCCAGCGCTCCCCGGACGAGGTTGAGCGGCACGTTGGCGACGGTGATGAAGCGGACCTGCTCCCAGGCCTGGAAGATGGCCTCGCAAATGGCCGAGAGGGAGAACGGGACGATCCCGAACGAGACCAGCAGGACGATGTTGACCGTATCCTGCGAATAGCCCATGACTTGCAGGAAGAGGAGCAGGATGAGCAGGGCCACCAGTGACGAGGCTCCGGCGACCAGGCTGCCGTTGACGAAGTAGCGGTTGGTGTTCTCCCGGTCGCGGGCGACCTCGCGCATGACCAGGATCTTCAGTCCTGCCGGGGCCAGGCTTTGGAGCAGGTAAAAGATCGCCAGGGTGAGCGACAACTGCCCGAACTCCTCAGCGCCGAGGTAACGGGAAATGAGCATGTAGATGACGAAGGTGACGGCGCGCGTCACGGCGTCGTTGACCAGCAGCGAGGCGGTGTTGCGGGCCTTGTGCTTGAGGCCGGTGTTGAGGGTCGGGGCGGGGGGCGGTGATGTGGTCAAGATTTATCCTTTAAGCGGCGGAGTCCAGCGACTCCTGTCGTTTGGGTTTCAAAGTCAGGAGAATTAGAAGTCCGATCCTTCGAAATGGTCTGCATCGCGACGAGCAACCCGGCGACCAGCCACAGGGCCTGCACCTGGGTGCGCGAGTCGAAGATTTCTACGAGCATGTGGATCATCTGCCCGATGACCGCGGCCATAATGCCCAATGCCAACGGCGACAGGAGCGCGTCGTTGCGCCGCCAGAGCGCCCAGCCGCGGCGGATAATGGCGATCAGGAACCACAGGAAGGCGGCGATCCCGCCGATGCCGGTCTCGGCCCAGACCAACAGGTATTTGTTGTGGACGGTGTAGATGAACTCCCCGGTCAGGCCGGGCAGCAGGTAATTGCGGATGTTGATGGCGTAATTGTTGGCCCCGATGCCCAAGAGCGGGTTGTTGGCGATCATGTTGAAGGCGATCTGCATCAGGTGGATGCGCGCCAGGGCTGCGTCTGAGCGCACGCCGGTGAACTGGGCAAGGAAGACATCGGCAAAGAGGAGCAGCACGGTTGCTGCGACGGCGACCAGGGCAATGGGAACCCAGACTGGCAGTTTGCCGCGCCAGGCGGCGATCAGGACGAAGATTGCCATCGAGACAGACATGGCGATCGAGCCGCCGCGCGACAGGGTCAAGCCCAGGCCGATCAGGCCCAACCCGAAAGCGGCCAGGGCCAGCAGTTTGTAGAGCCTGCGCAAGTTCGTGAAAAGGAGGCTGAAGGCCGGGGCAATGAGCAGGCCCAGGTATCCGGCCGCGACGTTGGGCGATCCCAGCGTCCCGGCGGCGCGCCTCCCCTCGTCGGTCCAGATGACGGTCACGATCCCGCCAAAGTTGATCTGTAAACCGAAGAAGATCTGGCCGATCATGATCAGCCCCTCGAAGACGAGGCCTGCCAGCAAGAACAGCATGATAAAAACGATTTCCTCGCGTTCGCGGATCGCGGTGGCGATGTATAAATAAAGCAGGTACATCTGGGCCAGGAAAAAAACCTGGTAAAGCGCGCCCAATGTGTAGTGGGCGACGAAGACCGACAGACATACAAAAACCATGTAAAGGGTCAGGGGCAGGTTCTCGCGGAACACGATCCTGGGCTGGCTGCCCGGTTTGACCAATTCTTGCAGAATGTAGAGCAAATACAGCCCTGCCAGCGCGGCGGAAGTCAGCGCCACCATCCAGCCCAGGCGCATGCCCAGCGGCGGCGCTTCGATCTGGGCGCCGAAGTAAATGTCCCAGCGCAGGGGGATGTCAATCAGTATGACGGCCAGCAGGATCTTCTTGAGGTTGCCGATCACCATGACGCCAAAGGCTGCGATGATGGCGACGACCATCAGGAAGCCCCATTTGGTGGGAATCTTGTTGAAATACAACACGAACACGCCGAGCACCGCGGCCGTGCCGGCCGTCAGCCCCCCCTGAATCAAAGACGCATAGGGCAGGGTCTTGACCCACCGGTAGACTCTACGGCGCTGTGTTGTCATAGACGATCTCGATCCGGGCGACCTGCCCGGCAGGGATGGAGATATCCAGTTTTAGGATACCGTCGCGCGCCTGGTAAGGGAATTCGTGACCGTTGACCGCCACCCGCACAACCGGCACGTTCAGGGTCTCGGCCTTGGTCACGTGATAGGCCTGGGGTGCTGTCCCGTTGTTTTCCAGGATGATCTCCCGGCTGTAGATGCGGACATCCAGGCTGCCGTCGTCGTTCAGCTTTTCCAGGTACAGGTGCCGGAGAATGTCGCCCAGGCTGGCCCATTCGACCCCGCCCGGCAGCCGGTTCAACTTGTCAGCGACAGGGTTGAAGGCGTCCATTTCGCCGGGGAAGAGACCCTCGCCAAAAGGATAGGTGTAAAAGAGGGCCGGCCTGTCAATGAACAGGTCCATCAGCGACATGAGCAGGTGGGGCTGGTAAGTCTGGGTCCCGGAGGGCAGGCGGCGGACCAGGATGGGGAAGTTGCCGTACTCCATGATGGCCGGGTAAATCCCGTAATCGGGGTTGGTAGGGGCGGCCGCTCCCAGCGGGATGTCGCCGTCGGTAACGGCAGCCAGGTAATTGGTCCGTTTGAGATACGCCAGGGTCGGTTCGGGGCTGATCCCGAAGGGGAAGACCATCACCTTGTCGTAAGGGATCAGGGTCAGGCTGCGGTGGATTTCCATCCGGGCCATGCCTTCCAGAATATCCCACTCCTGCTCCTCGAACGGCCTGGCCGGAAGAACGCTGGCAATGCTGTGATCAATTTCCTCGTCGTTGTAATAATAGAATTCGTAACCGTCGGCATTGTTGCCGTATTGCACCAGGGAGAAATAGTCGGGGTTGGTGACGAACATGGCGATCACGTGCGGGGCCGAAAGCTCCCAATACGCCGGGATCAGCGCAACAGAAGTATGGTAGTTGTGCGTTTTCATGTAATGGAGCAATACGGTGTAATTGATACCCTGGGCCGCTTCGGTCAAAATACCTCTGTCTATGGTCAGGTTGGCGTAGTTTTTCCGGTTGTGCCAGGTTTCGTCACCGAGCGAATAACGCAGGACCATCATCAAAGGCACGATCTGGGTCAGCCGGGAAGCGCTGTACACTACTTCCTGGATGGGTACCCGGTCGAGATTGCTGCCGTCTTCACCCGCGTCGAGGAAGATCGAACCGGATTGGGACCTGAACTCGGCGAAGACCGGGTAGTCCTCCCCTTCGGCGCCGTGGGAAGTGATCAGATTGGCCACCCGGGACGGGTCGGCGACGATCAGGCTGTAGGAGGGGGACGAGGAGGCCTGGGCGGCGATGACGGTTTGCCCGCTGAATTCACGCGTGACCTCGGGCCTGTCCGCAGCGATACTCCACTCTTTGTCCAGGTCCTCGACCCGCCGCGCGCCGCTGACGGCTCCGCCCGTCAAGGTGGAGATGAGGTAACTGTTCACGTCCGGTTCGATCTTGGAGATGAGCAGGTCCACCTGCCCCGCATTGACCAGGCCTGTCAGCAGGTTGAGTTCTTCGGCGGTGAAGAAATTCATTCCCTGCTGGAGCAAGTTTGCGTCCACTCCGACCAGCTTGAAATATCCCCCATTCCCATCCCTCAGGATGGTGTCCGTCAAGCCGGTCGCGTCCAGGGAGATTTTCTTGCAGCCCAGGCCGTAATAGGCCGCCACAGCGCAAAAATTGACCGAGAAGTTCGACGGCAGGGTTTCACTGTAGAGCAGGAGCGCGTCGTCCAGGTCCGCGCCGGACGGGCCGGCAGGCTCCAGGGGAGTCCCGGCCGGCGGGAGGGACGCGGTGGGCAAGGCATCGCCCGCCGCGCCTGCCGGCGTTTCGCCGGCTGCGGTTGAGGCTGCCGGAGCCTGCGGGTTCAACGCTGGAGCCTGGCTCAAGGGGTTCCCGCCGAGGGCCAGGAGCATCCCCCCTCCCAGGGCAATCGCCAAAGCTGTTGTAATGATCCACTCGCTCTTTCTCATTTTGGTCGCATCCACGGTTCACAGCGCGAAACTGGTCCTGTACAGGGTGTTTTGCAAAGGTTTTATGATTCGCCGCGTCTGTCAGGCGGTTTGATTGAGGACAGTGCCCAGGACCCTGGCAGGCAGGTTGGTGGTCTGTTTCAGTGTTTCGCGGAGCGCCTCCCCGCTCGTCTTTCCAGCCCTGGCGACGACAACGATCCCGTCCACCATTTCTGCGAGCATGGCTGTGCTTGCAGAGGTCAGGAGCGGGGCCGAATCGATCAGGATCATCTCGAAATTCGTGGGCAGGTAGTTCAACAACGTCCTGAGGGCGGGGGCCAACTCCCAAAAATCCTGTTCCTTCCCGTTCGCGCCGCTGGTCAGCACCTTGACCGTCGGATTCTGGATCTCCTGGACAGCTTTGCTGAAACTGCTCTGTTCGGTCAACACGTCAGTCAGCCCCGCCTCGTTGGAAAGACCGAAGAGGGTGTGCGCCTGGGGGAAATCCAGGTTGCAATCCACGAGGGCCACTTTTTTCCCGGCGTGGGCGATTGCCAGCGCCAGGTCGGCCGCGATGGTGGACGTCCCCACTTTGTCGCCGGTCCCGGTGATCAGGATGGTATGCGCTTCCCCCGGGTTGTCCGCGGCGAGCAGGTTCATGCGCAGGCGGCGGAAGGCTTCCCGGAACATGGGATCGCCGTTACGGGTGATGAGCAACTGGCTGCCCTTTTCATTCGGGACCTCGCCGAGGTTGGGCAGCCCCGACCACTTTTCGGCATCCTGGGAGGAATAGATGGTGGTATCGAAATAGTTGAACAGGAAAGACAGGCCAACCCCGGCCACCAGGCTCAACACGAAGCCAAGCCCGAAATTGATCAACAAATTGGGCCTGACGGGTTTTTCAGGAGTTTTGGCCGGTTCGATGATCGTGATAGTGTTGGCCCGGATCTGTTCCCGCAAGCGGGCTTCCTCGTATTGCTTCAGGAGCGCGGCATAGGTCTCGTTCTTCAATTCCACCACCTGGCTGGCAGCCGCGATGCGTTCCGTCTCGTGCGGGGATTGGGCGACCAATTGTTCGTATTCCCTGCGGGCTTGCTCCAACTCGGCCCCCAACTGGGCCACCTGTTCAGCCAGGATATCCTTGGTGCTCTTGCCGCCGCCGGTGTAGAGTTCCTTGCTCTGGATGATGAGCACTTCGGCCAGTGTATTGGCGATATTCTGCGCCAGTACCGGGTCGGACTCTTCGGCGGTGACGCGGATGAGTTCGGTGTTGACGATGATCTCGACCTGGACCTCGGGCTGGGAATCCAGCCCCAGCTTTTGACTTACCTCGTCCAGCACCGGCCCGCTCACGGCGAGCATCGTATAGGTGTTCAGCAAACGATCGTTGTAGATGAAATCGGTATAACTCAGCGATCCCCCGGATGACGCCGCAACGCGCAGGATGGTCGTTGCCGCGTAGACAGGCGGTGAAACGAGGGTCCCGATGCTTACGATCCCCATGACGATGAGTACCATGGTGAGTATCAACCCTTTTTTTCTCCAAAGGATCGTCAGGTAAGGTTTGAGTTCCATGAACATTTGTCCTGTCAACAGCCGGGAGAACCCGCCGGATAATAGGGTTTGTCGCTTAGGGATGGTTTACAGGGACCATCCCTAAGCGAACGGTAGAACGAACTGGCCCGCTTCCGAGCAGGAATTTACGGGATGTAGTAGGTGACGATCAACTGCGGGCGGTCGTCCAGGGCCGCGTTACCGCTGAAGAACTTGAGGTAGTCGGCGCTGTCGTCGTTGTTGTCGTCCTTCGCAAAGCGCAGGCGGAACTGGGTCAGGCCGCCCAGGTTGACGAACGGGAAGGCTGTCGTGTAAAGCCGGGCGGTGTACCAGCTATTGGCCAGGGTCTTGTTGAAGGTGCCAATGGCGCTCTTGTGGGCAAAGGCCTGGAAGTCCGTGATCTGGAGGATCTTGTTGGCCGAGAAGACCCACTTGCGGATGTCCACTTTCAGGCCCTGGTGGGTGGTGAACGGGTCAGTGCCAACCAGCCCTTGCTTGCGGATCTTGATCAGCACTTTGGTGATGACGGCATTGTCCGGCAGTCCGGCAGTGTTGAAGGACAGGATGCCGCGGTATTGCTGGTTTTTCAAGCTGTCGCCCAGGTTGAAGGTTGCCGTCGTGGAATTCAGCGCGCCGCCTTTGTTACTGGTCTCGCTCGATTCACGGACCCAGCCGTCATAAGCGGCCTGCGAGCGGAAGGTGAGCGTGACCGGCTTCCCGTCGGTGACGGCGATGGTGAAGGCTTCCTGGAAGGTGCCGCCGTTGCCGTCGTCGGTCTGGACGCAGATGTCGTAAATGGCTTTGGTCTCGAAATCGAAGACTTCGGCGGTCTTGAGCGCGTCCACGTCAATCGTGAAGGAGGCATCGTCCGCGCCGCCGCAGAAGGAGTAGGTGAAGGTGTCGCCTGCATCCGGGTCGGTGCTGGTGAGGGTGCCGACCAGGGTCCCAACCGGCTTGTTTTCTTCGACGGAGGCGTTGGAGAGGGTGATGTCGGTCGGGGCAGAGTTGACGTGGGTCACGTTGATCTGCACCACGGCCGGGGCGCTGTCGAGCAAGCCATCATTGACGGTGAAGCTGAAACTGTCGGCGCCGAAGAAGCCGGGATCGGGGGTATAGATCAGGTCGGGGGCGGTGCCGGTCAGGGTCCCGTGCGCCGGGTCGGTCGCGACCGCGAAGGTCAGCGGGTCGTTTTCCACGTCCGAGCCGGTCAGGGTGATCGGGAGCGGGGTATCCTGCGGGGTGCTGACGATCTGGGCATCCGCAACCGGGGCGTCGTTGACCGGGTTGACGGTGATGCTGACGGTGGCGGTATTGCTGTCGAGCGCGCCGTCGTTGGCCTTGAAAGTGAAGCTGTCGGGGCCGTTGTAGTTGGCGTCCGGCGTGTAGGTCAGGTCCGGGGCCGTGCCGGTCAGCGTGCCGTGCAGCGGATCGTCCACGACGGTAAAGGTGAGCGGGTCGCCGTCCACGTCCGAGCCGGTCAGGGTGATCGGCAGGGCCGTATCCTCGTCGGTGCTCACGGACTGGTCATCCGCAACCGGGGCGTCATTGACCGGGTTGACGGTCACGCTGACGGTGGCGGCGTTGCTGTCGGCTGCGCCGTCGTTGGCTTTGTAGGTGAAGCTGTCGGGGCCGTTGAAGTCCGCATCGGGGGTGTAAACGAGTTTGCCGAGGGCGACGGATGCGGAGCCGTGGGCGGGCTGGGCTGCGATGCTGAAGGTGAGGGTGTCGCCTTCGATGTCGGTGCAGGACGGGTCGGCCTGTCCGGCGGTATCCTCGTCCGTTACCAGGCTGACGGGGGCGCAGATCGGGGCGTCGTTGACCGGGTTGACGGTGATGCTGACGGTGGCGGTATTGCTGTCGAGCGCGCCGTCGTTGGCCTTGAAAGTGAAGCTGTCGGGGCCGTTGTAGTTGGCGTCCGGCGTGTAAGTCAGGTCCGGGGCCGCGCCGGTCAGCGTGCCGTGCAGCGGATCGTCCACGACGGTGAAGGTGAGCGGGTCGCCGTCCACGTCCGAGCCGGTCAGGGTGATCGGCAGGGCCGTATCCTCGTCGGTGCTCACGGACTGGTCATCCGCAACCGGGGCTTCGTTGACGTCGGTGATGCTGATGGCGAGGCTTTCGCTGTCGTCCGGGGTCGCCCCGACGTCCGGGTCGTTCACTTCGACGGTGACATCCAAGACCGGGTTGGTCTCGTGGTCGAGAGCCGCGCCGGCTTCGAGATAGAGGGCCGGGCCGGTGATCTCGAACATCGCCGCGTCCGCTCCGGAGAGGGACAGGGTGTTCGTGCCGAGGCCGTCGTCGGCGATGGTGATGTCGGCCACTTTGGTGGCCGCGCTGGTGTCGGCATCTTCGGCCAGGCTGGTCACAGTGTTGGACAGACTAACAGTGGGCGGGTCGTTAACCGCGTTGACCGCCCAGGTATAGGCGGCGGGCGTCGGGTCGGTGTTGCCTGCCAGGTCGGTGGCGCGCACCTGGAAGGTATGGCTGGCATCCGCGAGGCCGGTGTAGTCCTGCGGGTCATTGCAGGAAGCGAAAGCGCTGCCATCCAGGCTGCACTCGAAAGTGGAACCGGCTTCGGTGCTGGTGAAGGAGAAGTTGGCGTCGGCGCTGCTGCTTGGGTCATCCGGCTGGGAGGTGATAGTCGTATCGGGAGCAGTAGTATCCACCGTCCAGGTGTAGGAGGCCGGAGTCGGGTCGGGGTTGCCGCCCAGTCCCTCGACGGCCCGTACTTCGAAGGTATGGCTGCTGTCGGCCAGGCCGGTATAATCTTGCGGGCTGAGGCAGGCGGCGAAGGCGCCCGCATCCAGGCTGCACTCGAAGCTCGCGTCCGGGTCGTCACTGGTGAAGGTGAAGCTGGCGTCGGCGCTGGCGCTGAGCAGGTCAGGGTTGCCGGTAATGGTGGTGTCGGGTTCGATGCTGATACTCCAGATTTCACTCCAAGGCCCCCATCCCTCATTAGTTACGGTCCGAATCGCCCAAATGTGGACCCCGCCGGTTAGAATGACGTTGGGCGTTATTGAGCAAATACCGCTGTTGCAAACCTCTCCCCCTTCATAGATCCTGTCAACCACGGCCGTACCCGCAGGATTGATCACCTTGAGCAGATAATCTGTGTCAGGCGTAGTGACTTCTTCCCAGGTGTACGTGGGCGTGGTATTCGTGCCAAGATAGCCGGCTGGCGAGATCAGGGTGGCCGCCCCGGGAATTTCGTAAAGAAATGCTTGGGCTGAGGCGGCATTCGCATGAATAGGTTGCATTCCGACTAATGAGATAAATACGGATAATAAGACAATAAAGCGAAGGGATCGAAAACTGGTGCGACTCTTGGGAAAGGTCTGGTTTGGGAAGATAATATGCTTTGACATTGCATTTCTCCTAGCAGAACGTTGGTTTGATCGAGATCAATTTGGAGAGTTGCGAGTTCAGGCGCCAGGGGGAGACCGGATTCATCAACACGGTATTGGCTTTGACCCTGGGCGATGACCGGCCCCAAACCGGCCGACTCTGAACGGTTGCAGTGCCTGAACTCGCTCCCGCAGACCCCCTGGGAAGGCTGCGGGGTCTGCGGGCAGTATTCTCCAGGAAGCGCGCCGCAGCGGGGTTTTGCGCAACGGGCTTTCTCATGCAAAAGGCCAGCTCCCAACCTTTATTGGGCCGGCACGAACATGTTGTTGATCTCCGCGACGACCACTTCAACCTGCTCTTCAGTCAGCTCGGGGTACATGGGCAGGGAAATGATCTCATCGCAGAGGGCTTCGGCCACGGGGAACTGGCCCTTGTAATGCCCTTGTTGGGTGTAAAACGGCTGGAGGTGGACCGGCTGGGGATAGTGGATGGCGGACCCGATCCCGCGTTCCTTGAGGAAGGCTTGCAGGGCATCCCGGTTCTTGGTCCGGGCGACGTACAGGTGATACACGTGGTGGTATCCGGGCGGCTCGACCGGCTTAATCAGTTCCGAATTTTCCAGGAGCCGGTTGTAGTGGTGGGCCAGCCGCCGCCGGGAGTCGATCCACCCGTCCAGGTGGGGCAGCTTGATCCGCAGGATGGCAGCCTGGAAGGTATCCAGCCGGTGGTTGAACGGCGGCAGCTCGTGGACGTTCTTGGCACGCTGGCCGCAGTTCCGCATGGCCCGCACGGCTTCGGCCACGCTGGCGCTGTTGGTCGTCACGATTCCGCCGTCTCCGCAGGCGCCCAGGTTCTTGGTCGGGTAGAAGCTGAAGCCAGCCGCGTTCCCCAGGCTGCCGATCTTCTGCCCTTTGTAGACGGCCCCGTGAGCCTGGCAGGCGTCTTCGACCACGACCAGCCCGTGTTTTTCTGCAATGCCCAGGATGACGTTCATGTCGGCGGGCAGACCGTAAAGATGGACCGGGAGAATGGCCTTGGTGCGGGGCGTGACAGCCTCCTCGATCTTCTCCACGTCAATATTCCAGGTAACAGGGTCCACGTCCACGAAGACGGGCGTGGCTCCGGCGAATGTGATGGCGGCTGCGGTGGCGGTGAAGGTGTGGGCCGGGACGATCACCTCGTCCCCGGGGCCGACGCCGAGGGCGCGCAGGCTCAGCTCGAGGGCCGAGAGGCCGCTGTCCACCCCGACCGCGTAGCGGGTCCCGCAATAAGCGGCGAACTCTTCCTCGAAGCGGGTCACGTCCTGGCCGAGGATGAAATCGCAGTGGTCCAGGATATTGTCGAGCGCCTGGTTGATCTCTGCGCGCAGCTCCTTGTGTTGGATTGACAGATCAATCAATGGGACGTTCATGATTTCCTCACTTTCTCATTTCTTCTTTGCTTGGGATAGGCTGGGCAGGATTGCCCGCAACGACAGCGCCCGGCGGCACATCGCGCGTGACCACGCTCCCGGCCCCGACCAGGGCGCCCTCGCCGATGGTCACGCCGCACAGGATTGTGGCGTTGCTGCCGATTGAGGCGCGCGCCTTGACCAGGGTGGGGATGCATGCCCAATCGGCCTCGGTTTGCAGCGTCCCTGATCCGGTGGTGGCTCGCGGGTATTTGTCGTTGATGAACATGACGCCATGCCCGACGAAGACCTCGTCTTCGATGGTGACGCCTTCGCAGATGAAAGTGTGGCTCGAGACCTTGACCCGTTTGCCGATCCGGACGCCTTTCTGGATCTCGACGAAGGTCCCGACCTTGCTCTCGTCGCCGATCTCGCAGCCGTACAGGTTGACGAAAGCGTAAATGCGGACATCGCGGCCCAGCTTCACATCCGGGGCGATGCGGGCGAATTCGGCGTTTACCATTGGATCACCTCGTGGGTCGAGCCGTTGGTCATCGAGCGCTGGGCGGCTTCCAGGATCTTGATCACGCTCAGGCCGTCGTCCCCGTCGCTGCACGGCGGCTCGCCGTTGGTGATGCTATCCAGGAAATGCTGGCACTCCTGGCGCAGCGGTTCGACCAATTGGATCTTCGGGATGAGAATATCGCCTGAGCGGTAGCTGCACAGGAATTCGCTGAAACCCCCGTTGGTGTAGGTGGGCATATCCACGCCCTTGTCGTAGATTTTCAGCTTCTGTTCGGCTTCCATGTCGTTGTAGACGATCATCTTCTTGCTGCCCACGACTGTGACCCGGCGCACTTTGCAGGGGTCGAGCCAACTGACGTGGATGTAGGCCGACACCCGGTTGGGGAAGATCAGGTTCATGTAGGCCACGTCGTAGATGCCTTCGAAGACGCTTTGCATCCCCTGGGCGCTGACCGAGATGGGTTTCTCGCCGAGCAGGTAAAGCAGGATGGAGATGTCGTGAGGGGCCAGGTCCCAAAGCACGTTCGAATCCTTCTGGAACAGGCCAAGGTTCAGGCGTGCGGCGTCGAGGTAATAAACGTCCCCCAGTTCCCCGTTGTCTATGTAATTCTTCAGCGCCGTCACTGCGGAGTTGTATTCGAAGGTGTGCCCCACCATGAGCGTCAGCCCTTTTGAGGCGGCCAAGTTGATCAGCTCCTCGGCGTGTTCGCTTTTCAGGGTGAGGGGTTTTTCGACGAGCACATGCAGGCCGTGTTCAAGGCATTCCTTGGCAAGCGGATAGTGGGTTGCAGGCGGGGTCGAAATGACGACCGCGTCCAGGTCCAGGTCGAAGAGTTCGGTGTAGTTCGGTGTGGTCACGACATCGGGGTAGAGGGTGCGGGCGCGCCGGAGCCGGTCTTCCTTGAGATCGGATATGGCGACCAGTTCTGACGCCGGGATTTCGAAAAAGTTGCGGGTCAGGTTCGGTCCCCAATAGCCATATCCGATGATCCCTACCTTGAGGGTTTTTACTTCCAGGGTGTTCATACTTTCAATCCTCCAGTTGTTGCGTTAGTAAGCGCCCCTGGCAGAGATGATTGCCAGCGGGGTTTTGAAAGCAATTTTGATATCCAGCCAGAGCGACTGATTTTCGATGTATTGGATGTCCAGCTTGACCTGCTCGTCGAAATCGGTGACGCAGCGGGCCGTGACCTGTTGGAGGCCGGTGATCCCGGGCTGGGTCTCCAGCCTTTTCAGGTGCCAGGGTTTGTACATATCCACTTCGTAGGGGATTGCCGGGCGGGGACCGACCAGGCTCATGTCGCCGCGCACCACGTTGAACAGTTGGGGCAGTTCGTCAAGGCTGAGCTTCCGCAGCAGGGCCCCGGGGCGGATGATACGCGGGTCGTTGACCAATTTCCGCACTTGGGTATCCTGCCCCTGGATGGCGGCCATCTTTTCGTGGTCGTTCTCGATCAACGCCTTGACGTAATTCTGGTGGATGGACGTATCCGAGTTGACTTTCATGGTACGGAATTTGATGACCTTGAAGGTCACGGGTTTCCAGTACGCGCCTCTGCCAATTTTGATCCTGCGGGCGCCGACACGTTCCTGGGTGAAAAAGATGGGGCCAGGCGAGTACAAGAAAATAACCAATGCGACCAGCAGCATGAGCGGGGCGAGCAGGATCAGCAGGCCGAGGGCGCAGCAGAAGTCCAGCAGCCTTTTGACAGCGTAATAGGTGTCATGGCCTGTTGCAGTCACATGCAAGGCGCGAGAGTCGAATTTGCGACTTGGGGCAAGGCTAATGTCTTTTTGCATGGCCCCCTCCTGCTTCGATGCGCGAAGCACTATGGATCACCCTCCCCAACCACCGGGTGACAGCGGAAGCGCATTCCAGTTTCATGGCGTTCCCTCCCGAACGAAAAACTATTGTGAAAGAAGGCGCATGTTGCCTTCCATTACACAATAGCGTGAATAATCTTTTTAATTCTTTGAATATTCTTTGAATATTCTTTGAAAACGGTTTATCCACTCCTGGTAAAAAACCAAAGCCTGTTTTTCATAGAAGCGGATGTTGTTGTTCCAGGTGTTCAAAAAGATCGAGTTCATGTTCCAGACCTCCGACAGTGACCTGATGAGACAACTTGATTTTGTGGAAGCAGTGATTTGGTTCCCGTTGATAATGGTTCCGGCTTCAGTACCTGGAATTATAGGTAGCCCCCGGTTGAAGTCTATAAATTCTTTGTAAACGCCAGAGTAATAAAGTAGTTAAATGCGATGACGGTTAACAAAAAAAGAGCTATGAATGAATAGCTCTTTCGTCGTAAATGATGTAAACGTTTATGAACCAATGTTTACTTGTTTATAAACTTTGCTCCACCCCACTCTGCCGGGCAAAACCAAAGGCCTTTTTATTCTTCCGGCCGCGGCTCGAACCAGTATCCCCTGCCCCAGAGCGTTTTTATGTATTGATGCCCGTTTTTGCCGTCCTTCAATTTCTTCCTCAGGTAGTAAATGTACAGGGACGATAAGGACGAATCCATGGTATATTGCTCTCCCCATATCTCCCGGATCAGATCGCGGTGGGAGACGATCCGCCCCTGGTCGCGGACGAGGCAGGCCAGCAGGCTGAATTCTCTCGGCGAGAGGTCCACGACCTCGCCATGGACTTTGACGACCTGTTTTTCCAGATCAATTTCCAGGGCGGGATCCGCGTATTGCGTAATGTAGCTGCTTTCACTGGCGGAACTGGTCTTCGACCGCCTGAGCAGGGCGCGCACCCGGGCCTCGAACTCGTTCTTGTTGAAGGGTTTCTTGACGAAATCATCCACCCCCACGTTGAAGCCCTGGACGATGTCTTTTTCGTTGCTGCGGGCGGTCAGCATCAGGATGGGCACGGTTGACATTTCGCGCAGGCGCGCGCATACATCGAATCCGTCCATATTTGGCATCATGACATCGAGGATGACCAGGTCGGGGTGGATCTCGTAGGCGAGCTTCAACCCCTCAGGCCCGGAAAAGGCTTGATACAAGGTCAAATCCAGGGGTTTCAAGATTGCTTTGACGATTTTTCCCACCTCTGGATCATCATCAATGATCAGGACTTTCTTTGTCACGACATCCCTCCCGGACGGCGGTCAATTTCTACGACAGGTGGCGTGTATTATACTTCGTTAATCCGCGCAAGTTGTCTGATGGTTGGCTCCCTGGTATGAGGTTAAAAACTCCCCAGGGAGCGCTTCCAAAGTTTGAAAGCGTTGATGTTTCCATGAAGCAACATTATCTTAGCATAAACCGGTTTTATGGGCAATCTGGCTAAGGGGGCATTCCATGGACGCAGATCGTTCCGGCGTGCGTGAGTCCCTCCGGGGGCGGGCCTGCCTCCCCGGAGGGACTCGCGTAAAGCGATCGGGCGGGTGGCGGAAGCTGCGGGAGAGGCGTCGGCTGTTCCAGAGTGGCTGCCGGCATCCGGGTTACTCGCTGCTGATCTCCACCGAGACGGTCTGCTTGCCGGCCTTTTCGAAGACCAGGGTCAGTTCAATCGTATTGCCCGGGGCGAACCGGTCGTTCTTCATGATGCACATGACGTGCAGGCCGCCAACTTTCAGGGTCACTTCTCCACCGGCCGGGATTTCGAGCGGATTTTCGATCAGGTTCATACCCATGCTGCCGTCATCTTTCATGACCATCTCGTGGACTTCGATGGAGCCGCAGGCCGGGCTTGCGCCGGAGAGCAGCCTGTCGGGAGCATCGCCTGTGTTCTTGATGAGCATGTACATGCTCCCCGCCGTAGGCATGGATGAAGACGGACGCCCCCAGGCTTCTTCGACGCTGATGGCCGGCGCGGATGCCGGGCCGCAGCCTGCCAGCAGGACGATCAGCATCAGGCCAACTAACAATTTGTAATGAAAACGAACGCGCATACTCCTCCTCCGATTTCAATTTGGTTTGGCTGAACGGGATATTTCACTCACTGGTTTTGAAAATCCCGGAGCGGCAGTGGTTGTTGGTATTGCCGGGCAGTAACAGGAAACCGCGGACTTGCCGATATTTCCCAATTCCCTTTGACAAATCTGGCATATAATAATAAAATCTGACAGAGTTGATAAATTTTGACAATATTATCAATTTTTATCATGCGTGTCAAGGATAACGACCTGACTATGGGAAACTTGTCTGACCGCCAGGAAACACTGCTCGAATGGCTTAAAGCCCGGGATTCCGTCTCGATCGGCGAGATCGAGAGCCGTTTTGGGGTCTCCCCTGCCACAGCCTACCGGGATGCCAGGGCCTTGATCCAGGCTGGGGCGGCCGTCAGGACCACCCAGGGGATCAAGCTGCCTCCCGCTTACCAGGAGGACAGGTGCGCTTTCTGTAACGGTCCCATCAATGAACGCACCTTGTTCGTCTTCCAGTTGCAGGACGGCAGCCAGCGGAAAGCCTGCTGCCCGCACTGCGGGCTGATGGGGATCGGCCAGATGGACGCAGTCGCGGCGCTCTCGGCCGACTTTTTGTACGGGCGGATGGTCAATGCCCGCCAGGCGGTATTCCTCGTGGAAAGTTCCGTCAACCTGTGTTGCGCGCCGTCGGTGTTGTGTTTCACCAGCCGGGAGGAAGCGCTGAATTTCCAGAAGGGATTTGGCGGGCAGCTTTGCACTCTTGATGAAGCTACGGCGTGGGTGAAAGACATCATGCTGCTCAATCAATAACATCATGGAAGGGAAGGATTCATGGATCTGATCGTCGCTTTCGTCACCGGCTTGACCACAGGCGGACTCGGCTGCCTGGCCGTCCAGAGCGGTTTGCTGGCCAGTACGCTGGCTTACCAGGTGGAACAGGATATGCTCGCCCACAGCGTTGACGTGTCCCGGAAGTTCAAGCCGCATATCGCCAGGCCGATTTTTCTTTTCCTGCTGGCAAAGCTGGTCGCCTACACCATCCTGGGCTTTTTGCTCGGCGCGCTGGGGTCTGCCCTCCAGTTGACGCCTTTGATGAGCGCCATCCTGTACCTGGCAATTGGCGTTTTCATGCTGGGCAACGGGCTGCGGATGCTGAACGCGCATCCCGTCTTCCGGTTTTTCGTGATCGAACCGCCCTCGTTCCTCACCCGTTACATCCGCCGCAAATCCAAGGACGGCGCCTCGCTGGTGACGCCCCTCTTCATGGGGACCTTGACGATCTTCCTTCCGTGCGGGGTCACGCAGGCGATGATGGCCGCAGCCCTCGGGACCAGTTCCCCGGTCCAGGGCGCTGCGCTGATGTTTGCCTTCATCTTCGGGACGACGCCGCTCTTTTTCTCCGTCTCCTATTTTGCCACCCGCCTGAGCGCGGCCGTCGAAAAGCATTTTACGCGGATCGTGGCGGTGACGATGCTCATCCTGGGCCTGGTCTCGGTCGATTCGGGCCTGAACCTGGCCGGGTCGCCGTTCTCGTTCAGCCGGGCATGGAACAGCGTTGCCGTCGCCATCAGCGATTCGGTCAACGGCGTCCAGAGCGGCTTCGCCATCCACGTGACGGATGACGGTTACAGCCCGATCGTCCTGCACCTGCCGGCGGGCACACCCGTCAGCATCGAGTGGGTCACGGAGGGGACCCAGTCCTGCGCCCGGTCGGTGGTCGTCCCGGGGCTGGAGTACCACGAAATCCTGCCTCCCGTGGGACGGGTCCGTTTCGACATCCCGGCCCAGGAGAAGGGGACAGTGATAAACTATTCGTGTTCGATGGGAATGTATCCCAGCCAGTTGGTCTTCGACCTGGATTCGTAAGGAGTTCTCATGAAAAAAGTTTTCCGCGTCCCGGATATGAGCTGCCCGAACTGCGCCATGCACCTCGAAGGGCTGGAGGACGAGTTGCCGGGCGTTAAACGCATCAACGCCAGCTATAAAAAGCAGGTCATGGAGGTCGAGTTCGACGAGGCCCTGTTGTCCATCGAGCAGATCCTCCAGGCGGCCAACGCCATCGGCTACCACCCGGAATCGGATGCAAGTTAAGAGCCGGGATGTCGAACAGCCTGGCCGCTTCAAATTTGGCAAATCACGAATTTTGTTCGGGAGTGCGGACTTTAGTCCGCTTTGGCCGGTAGAGTTGCAGACTGACGCTTCGATAAACTCAGCCCAGGCGTCTGCGCTTCACTTACGTTTTTAGGAGCAGGTGATCCATGACCGAGGCCCGGAACATCACATTACCCGTGACCGGAATGACTTGCGCCAATTGCGCGGCGAACATCGAACGCAACGTGCGCAAGCTGCCCGGCGTCGGCGTTGCCAACGTCAACCTGGCCAGCGAAAAGCTGGTCGTTTCGTTCGACCCGGACCAACTCGACGAGCGGGGGATCATTGCCAGGGTCGAGAAGATCGGTTACGGGGTGGCGATCGGCAAGACCGAACTCCCGGTCACCGGCCTGCGCGACAACTCGGACGCCCTGGCGCTGGAAAAAGTGCTCTCGAAGCAAGTGGGAGTGTTGTCTGCCAGCGTGAGTTACGGCACTGAGCGCATCTCGCTGAGCTACATCCCCGGCATGAGCGGCATCGCCGAACTGGCGGGGGTCATCCGCAAGGCCGGGTTCGACCTGGTGCAGGTGGGGGAGAGCGAGGCGCTGGAGGACGTGGAAGCCAAAGTGCGGGCCGCCGAAGTGGACCGCCAGCGGCGGCTGCTGATCATCGGCCTGCTGCTCACCCTGCCGTTGATGGTCTACAGCATGTCGCGGGACTTCGGCCTGGTCGGGTTCACCGGGGACGTCCTGGCGATGATGGTCCCCGCCACCATCGTGCAATTCTACGTCGGCTGGCAATATTACGTCGGGGCCTTCAAGAGCGTGCGGGCCGGCGGCGCGAACATGGACGTGTTGATCGCCCTCGGCTCCTCGGTGGCCTATTTTTACAGCGTGGGCGTGACCTTCGGCTGGATCCTCAGCCCTCACGTTTACTACGAGACGGGCGCGGCGATCATCACCCTGATCATGCTCGGCAAGTTCCTCGAAGCCCGGGCCAAGGGCAAGACCTCCGAGGCGCTGAAAGCCCTGATGGGGCTGCGGGCCAGGACCGCTCACGTCAAGCGCGACGGCGTCGAGATGGAAATTGACATCGAGCAGGTCGCCGTCGGGGATACGGTCGTGGTGCGGCCCGGCGAGAAAGTGCCGGTGGACGGCATCATCAGCGCCGGGCGCACGACCCTGGACGAAGCGATGATTACCGGCGAGTCGATGCCCGTCTCGAAAGGCCCCGGGGACGAGGTGATCGGCGCGACGATCAACAAGGAGGGCCTGATCGAATTCGAGGCGACCAAGGTGGGCAAGAACACCACCCTGGCCCAGATCGTGCGGATGGTCCAGGAGGCGCAGGGCAGCAAGGCCCCGATCCAGAAATTGGCCGACCAGATCAGCGCCTACTTCGTCCCGGCGGTGATCGGGATTGCATTCCTGACCTCAGTCGGGTGGATGCTGTTCGCCCGCGCCGACTGGACCGGGGCGCTGATCAATGCCGTGGCTGTGCTGGTCATCGCCTGCCCGTGCGCCCTCGGCCTGGCCACCCCGACCGCCATCATGGTCGGGACGACCCGGGGCGCGGAGCACGGCATCCTGTTCAAGAACAGCGAAGTGCTGGAACGCACCGGGCGCGTGGACGTGGTCGTGCTCGATAAAACCGGGACGATCACGCGCGGCGAACCCTCGGTCACGGATATCCTGACCGTCACAGGCTGCGCGAAAGATGAAGTCCTGGGACTTGCGGCCAGCGCCGAAGGGGGGTCCGAGCACCCGCTGGGGCGCGCAATCGTGACGGCGGCGGGCGATAAAGGCCTCGAAATTTCCAGCCCCGAAACGTTCCAGGCGGTCAGCGGGTTCGGCATCCGGGCCGTCGTGGGGAACCAGGCGGTCGTGATCGGCAACTCCCGCCTGATGCAGAACGAAGGCATTGACCTGGCTCCCCTGTTGGATTACCTGACCCTGCTGCAAGACGAGGGAAAGACCGTCATGGCCGTCGCTGCCCGGCAAGCCGATGACGAAGGGCCGGCCCGCTTGAAAGGCATCATTGCAGTGGCCGATACGGTCAAACCCGATTCGCGCCAGGCCATCGCCGAAATGCGCCAGTTGGGCCTCGAAGTTGCCATGATCACCGGCGACAACCGCAGCACGGCGGAAGCCATCGCCAAACAGGTCGGCATCCAGCGGGTGCTGGCCGAAGTGCTGCCGGGCGACAAGGCCGCCGAGGTCAAGAAGTTGCAAGCCGAACACGTGGTCGCCATGGTGGGGGACGGGATCAACGACGCCCCGGCCCTGGCCCAGGCCGACGTGGGGATCGCCATCGGCACGGGGACGGACGTGGCCATGGCCGCGGCCGGGATCACCCTCATCGGCGGCCACCTGCGCGGGGTCGGGCACGCCATCTCCCTGTCCCGCGGGACCCTGCAAACGATCATCCAGAACCTGTTCTGGGCCTTCTTTTATAACGTCTTCCTGATCCCGATCGCCGCCTTCGGCCTGCTCATCCCGATGATCGCAGCCGGGGCAATGACCTTCAGCTCGATCTTCGTGGTGACGAACAGCCTGCGCCTGCGCAGTTACAGGATCGGCACGTTCGCCCCGCCGAAATCGCTTTTCCACCAACTGGTCGAGCTGGCCCCGCGCCTGGTCGTGCCGGCTGCGGCCCTGGGACTGCTGATCGCCGTTTCGATCGGCTGGCTCCAGCCGGTCCAGCAGGTGGAGCACTCCGCTTCGTCCTCCGACGTGACCAGTTACCGGGTTTTCATTGATGCGGAGACGAGGATCATCCCCGGCATCCCCACGCCGCTGGACATCCAGGTGGTGGACCAGTTTGGGGGACAATTTACCGATTTCGACCTGGTCGAATTCGGGCGGTTTCCCTATTACGCTTACCTGGCGGTCGTCTCGCGTGACCTGGGCACGTTGACCGCCACCCCGTTGTTCCTCGACCCGAAGAAATTATCCCAGTCGGGCGGGATGGGAGGGATGGTAATGAACGCCGACGCGCCCACCCCCGATCCCTCGCTGGAAGCGCAGGAGCCGCTCACCTTCGACGACCTGATCCTCAAGCCCGAGATCGTCTTCCCGGCTGCCGGGCAGTACGTGGCTTTTGTGGATTTCTGGCCGCGCGGCAGCGACCAGGAACTGCGGGTGGTCCCGCTCGAGGTCGGCTCGGCCAAAACCCCGGACGCAAGCCTGGATCCGGACTCGCCGCGTTCCCACCGGGTGGAGGACTTGCAGGTCAGCCTGCAACACGCGGATGCGCTGAAAGCCGGCCAATACAACTACCTTACCTTCGAGGCCATCACCGGCGAGGGCCAGGATTTTTCGGAAGAATTGGAAGTGATGTCGGGGAACCAGTGCAACGTTTACATCATTGACGAGGCCCTGACCACCTTCATCCGCCCGGATTTCATTGACCGCCGCGACCTGCAAGTTTCGGCTTTCTTCCCGAAACCGGGAAGGTACAAGGTCTGGTTCGAGTTCTATTATGCCGGCGAGGTCCGGCAGGTCTCGTTCGTGGTCGAAGTAAATTAAGCAGATGACAACCCAGCCGTGTCATTGCAAGCGCACTTTGCGAAGCAATCTCCTCATAAACCGGGAGATTGCTTCGTCGCCTTGGTCTCGATACATCCTTCACACACCGTCCTGCGTTCGGTGCAGGGAAGACCGTTCAGGACTACTCGACCAGCGGCTCCTCGCCATGACATTGAGAATTGTCCTTGGAGCATTACTTTGAAACGATCTTTCCACATCATCCTGATCGTGCTGGGCGGCATGTTGCTGGCTGCCTGCGGTTCCTTGCTGGGGCCGACGGTCCGCATCGGCGTGGACGCCTCCCTGCCGCTGTTCGAGTCTTACGATCCTTCAGATGGGCTGTTCTACGGTTTCGACATCGAGGTCATGGAAGCCATCGCCGGCAAGACGGGTTTCAGGGTCGAATTCGTGGACGTGGCTTACGATGAATTGATCGCTTCGGTGGGCCAGTGCCGGCTGGATGGCGGCATCTCGGCCATCCCGATCGTGGAAGCGCTCAGATCGCAGGTGGATTTCTCTGACCCGTATTACACGACCGGGCACGTGCTGGTGGTCAAGCAGGGCAATATCGAGATCACCGGCCTCGACAGCCTGGCTGGGATGACGGTCGGCACGCAGGCCGGTTCTCTGAGCGAAATGGAAGCCGCCAGGATCCAGGGTGTGGACCTGAACGCCTATGGGAATTTTTCGCTCCCCTTCAAGGAATTGATCGGCGGCTACATCGACGCGGTCATCGCCGACGAGCCGCGCGCCCTGGGGTACGTGGATGCCAGGCCCAACAATCTCAAGATCGCCGGCGGGAAATTCGGCAGCCTGGATTACGGGATCGTCGTCTGCAAGGAGCGGGCGGACTTGCTGGAGAAGATCAATGAGGGGATTTCGGAACTCAAGGCCAACGGCGCTCTCGACCGGCTGGTCGAGAAATGGGTGGTCAACCGCGGCCGGTAAGCCAGATGTAGGTTACGCTTAAGCGTGACCGACGGGACTGAACGCCGTTGAGTTGTCCCGGCACAGGAAATTTGTACACACCCTGCGTATTTTCTACGCGGTTGTGTTTTGTTTTAACGTAAATAGCCCCCACTTTTTCCCCTGAAAAACCCCAATTTTTTACGCTTACGAAGACATCCCGTTCCCTGTATGCTTAGCGTGACCTTAATGCCTTGAGCGGAAGAATTCGTGTTCCATGCCAGAAACCCATTCGATTTTGTTGTCCTCGATCCCACACGATACGGCCCGCGCCGCATTAAGCTCGTTCGGAGACGAGAACCTTTACATCAGGATCGGGAATTCCCTGGACGTGATCCTGCAAGACCTTCCCCCGGCATGCCTGGCATACCCGCTGCGACATACTGCCACCCCGGCTTATGTTTTGGCGCTGATCACGGTCTTTCAGCACCAGGAAAAGCTGACAGACGAGGAAATGGTCCGGGCGCTGCGGAACAGGCCGGAGGTCCGGTATGGGCTGCGGTTGGCGATGCGGAACCCGACGGTCTCGACATCCGCATTGTGCCGCTACCGCCGGTTGCTCTTCGATGATCCGAAGTCATTCGAGACCTTCCAAAAGATCGCCGGCCGGGTGATCGAGTTTATCAACCGGGAGAATGGAAGCAGCCGGAAGGACGGGTACAGCGTGCCGGAAGCGGTCTGCATCCACAACCGGATTGACCGGACCATTACCGCCATGCTGGAGGTGCTGGGGAGCCTGGCCGCCACCCAGCCAAACTGGATGAGGGAAATCGCCCCTTCTTACTGGTACGAACGTTACCACCGCTCCTCCAGCAAATTCGTGAAAACGCTCCTTGAAAAAGACGCACTTGAAATTATCCGTGAAATCGGCAATGACATCAAATACCTGCTCGATCTTGCCGAGAAAGAAAAGAAATTTGCCGATGTCCCGGAAATCAGGGCCTTGAAGCTGGTTTTCGATGAAAATTTCGAACTCGCGCCGGAAGAGGCCCGCCTTGATTGGAAACCGCTCTCATGTACTTTTTGTTCGCGCACTGTGATGCAAGTAAAGGAGGCCTCATAGGACGATACAAAATGGAACTTTTCCCTAACGAGGTGAAGCATTATCGAAGGATGCCGGGAGTATCCGGGCAGGCTTATCCAATGAAAAACCTAAGAAAAAGCTTCATTAGCACCTTGCACAGCCAACGTAAGAGGAGAGACAGAATGACAAAACAAAAATTTCTAAATATGGTACTTTCGATACTGATGATCGCTTCGCTGCTTTTCGGGGCGAGCGGCTCAGTGGAAGCCCAGGGCCGCGCCCCGGGCAGCGGCGGCGGAAAGGTCGAGATCAAACAAAACCGCGAAGCCGCCATCATCACCCAGGCCGAGCGGCAGGCGGCCGCAGACCGGGCCGCCGAAAAAGGCTTTGCGCTCCCGAAACTGGGCCAGGCCCAGATGGTCGGGCGCATGAACACCAACCGCACGGGACAAAAGGCCGGGGGGACCCCCTGGCAGATCCTGGCCCCGATCGGCGGGACGGTCGTGCCGCACTATTACGGCCCGTATCCCAACTACGCCAACAGCCCGCTGCGGCTGCCGGATGCGCTGGTCGAATTCCTGGGCGACGGAACCGGGGCGGCGGCCTCGGCGGTCGTTGACCCCGCCACCGGAGCCGTCACGGACATCCTGCTGGAATCCGGCGGGAGCGGCTTTACCACTGCCCCCACTGTTTCCATCTCCAGCGCCGTGATGGGCGGGACCGGCGCGACGGCGACCGCGACCATCTCCGGCTCCGTCGCTACCGTCCAGGTGACGAACGGCGGTTCCGGTTATACCGCACCCGTCACGGTCGAATTCACCGGCGGGGGCGGCGCCGGCGCGACCGGCGTGGCGACCGTTTCGCCCACCGGGTTCGTGACCGGCATCACTGTGACGAACGGCGGTTCGGGTTACACCGAAGCCGGGACCACGGTGGAGATCACCGGCGACGGTATCGGCGCGGCGGCTACGGTCGTCGTTTCATCGTCCGGTTCGATTGCCGGGATCAACATCACGAACGGCGGTTCGGGCTACACAACTGCCACGGTTGACATCATCGGCGACGGCACAGGCGCGACCGCCGCAGCCACCGTCACCCCCACCGGTTTCGTGAGCGCCGTCAACCTCCTTAACGGCGGCTCTGGCTATACCGAACTTGCCACCAGCGTGGACATCACCGGCGACGGGACCGGCGCTACAGCCACAGTCGTTGTTTCCCCGATCGGTTTCGTGACCGGGATCACGGTGACGAACGGCGGCTCAGGTTACACCGACGCGGCCACCATCATCGAAATCTCCGGTGACGGCCTCGGCGCGACTGCCGTAGCCACGATTGACCCGGGGACCGGCTCCATCACCGGCATCACCGTTACGAACGGCGGGTCGGGCTACACCACCGCCACCATAAACATCACCGGCGACGGCACGGGCGCGACGGCTGACGCCCTGCTGGATACCACCAGCGGCCCGATCACGGCCATCAACCTGACGAACGGCGGGTCGGGCTACACTGTCGCTCCCACCGTGACCATCCTTGGCGACGGCGCGGGGGCCGCGGCCGACGCGGCCGTGGATACCACCAGCGGCTCCATCACCGCCATCACCATGACGAACGGCGGGTCCGGCTACACCAGCGCCAGCGTAAACATCACCGGCGACGGTGCGGGCGCGACGGCTGATGCCGTCCTCGGCGCCAGCGGGCCGATCACCGCCATCAACGTGACCAACGGCGGGTCGGGTTATACCACCGCCGCTATCAATCTCCTTGGCGACGGCGCGGGGGCCACGGCTGACGCCATCCTCGATACCACCACCGGCTCCATCGCGTCCGTGACGATCACGAACGGCGGCTCCGGTTACACATCGGCCCCGGCGGTTTCGTTCCTCGGCGGGGACGGCCTGGCCTCGGCTACGGCGACCATCTCCGGCTCCGTGACCTCGGTCACGCTCGTCAGCGGCGGCTCCGGCTACGTGACGACCGGCATCCGCAAATTCGTGGATGGGCTGCCCGGCCTCGGCCCGACAGGGGCGAACAACCTCGGGCAGTATATCCCGGTTGCGGTGGCCGACCAGACCACTTATCCCGGCTCGGATTACTTCGAGATTGCTCTGGTCGAGTACGAAGAGCAGATGCACTCCGACCTGCCGCCGACCAAACTGCGCGGCTACGTCCAACTCTCGACGGCTGTCGTCCCCGGCGCGCAGATCCCGCTCTTCAACCCGGATGGCAGTCCGATCCTGCTGCCCGACGGCAGCCAGGCCGTCGCGGTTGACAGCCCCCATTACCTGGGGCCGTTGATCGCCGCGACCAAGGACAAACCCGTCCGCATCCTGTTCCGCAACCTGCTGCCGACCGGACTGGGCGGCAACCTGTTCATCCCGGTTGACACGACCGTAATGGGCGCCGGCCCCGGCCCGAACATGACCGGCGCGGAACCTGATCCGCAGAACCCGGCGTGCAACGACATCCCCAAGCCTTACGATTGCTTCACCGAAAACCGGGCCACCCTGCACCTGCACGGCGGCATCAACCCGTGGATCAGCGACGGCACCCCGCACCAGTGGGTCACGCCTGCCAACGAAACCACCCCCTACCCGGTGGGCGTGAGCGTCAAGAACGTGCCCGATATGCCCGACCCGGGTCCCGGCGCGATGACCTTCTTCTACACCAACCAGCAGAGCGCCCGCCTGATGTTCTATCACGACCATGCCTGGGGCATCACCCGCCTGAACGTGTATGCGGGCGAGGCTGCGGCGTACCTGATCACCGACCCGAAAGAGCAGGAACTGGTCACCAACGGCATCATCCCCGCCGACCAGATCCCGCTGGTGGTGCAGGACAAGACCTTCGTCCCCCAGGAAGCCGAGCTGGCTCTCGAAGACCCGACCTGGGACCTGGCCCGCTGGGGCGACTTCGGCGACCTGTGGGTCCCGCACGTTTACGTGCCCGCCCAGAATCCCGGCGATTCCTCCGGCGTCAACCAGTTCGGCCGCTGGGCTTACGGCCCCTGGTTCTGGCCGCCCACGACCAATGTCAGTTACGGGCCGATCGCCAACCCCTACTACGATCCCAACTGTGATCCCGACCTCCAGTGGTGCGAGCCGCCGCTGACTCCCGGCACGCCGAATATCTCGATGGGCATGGAAGCTTTCAACGACACGCCCACCGTCAACGGCACGGCTTACCCGACCATCACGGTTGACCCCAAATCCTACCGCTTGCGCTTCCTGAACGCGGCCAACGACCGCTTCTTCAACCTGTCGCTCTACAAGGCGGTGGACGCCAACGGCGTCTTGTGCGACGCGGCCAACCTGGCTCCCGCTCCTGAAGCCACGGGCGTGACCTGCACCGAGGTGATGCTCAACCCGACCGAAGTCGCGGATGCGTTGCTTGACACGACCATCCACCCGACCCCGGTGGTGGGCACCGAAGGCCCGGACTGGATCCAGATCGGGACCGAGGGCGGTTTCCTGCCGACCCCGGTCGTCATCCCGGCCCAGCCGATCACCTGGGTCAACGACCCGACCGTCTTCAACGCCGGCAACGTGGACCAACACTCCCTGCTGCTCGGCCCAGCCGAACGCGCCGACGTGATCGTGGATTTCTCGGCTTACGCCGGGCAGACGATCATCCTCTACAACGATGCCCCGGCAGCCTTCCCGGCCCGTGACCCGCGCTACGATTACTACACCGGCAATGCCGACCTGCGGGACACCGGCGGCGCGCCCTCGACCCCGGCCGGTTACGGCCCCAACACCCGCACCGTGATGCAGATCAAGGTCGCGAACGTTGCCCCGGCCCCGGCCTTCGACCTAGCAGCCCTTCAGAACGCCTTCGCCCACCAGCCCGACGGCTCCGGCGTCTTCGAGTCGTCCCAGCACCCGATCATCGTTGGGCAGGCCCCCTACAACGCGGCCTACGGCACGACCTTCAAGACCAACGGCCCGCGGGCCGGCCTGGTGCAGATCTTCGACACCACCTTCAGCTTCGATACCCTGGCGGGCGTCCCGCTGACCTTCGACCTCAGGCCAAAGCAGATCCAGGACGAAATGGGTGAGGCCTTCGACCCGGAGTATGGCCGTATGAGCGGCTTCCTGGGGCTTGAAGCGCCCAACGCCAGCGCGATCAACCAGAACATGATCCTGTACCCGTTCGTCAACCCGTCGAGCGAGAACTTCGACGGTATCGAATTGCCGCCGGGCGTGGAAGTCACCCCGATCGCTACGGCGAACGACGGGACCCAGATCTGGAAGATCACCCATAACGGCGTTGACACCCACCCGATCCACTTCCACCTCTACGACGTCCAACTGATCAACCGCGTCGGCTGGGACGGGATCATCCGCCGCCCGGACGCCAACGAACTGGGCTGGAAGGATACCGTCCGCATCAGCCCGCTGGAAGACACCATCGTCGCCATGCGCCCGATCATTCCAAAGCTCCCGTTCGGCCTGCCCGACAGCTTCCGCCCGCTCAACCCGCGTGAGCCGCTGGGTTCGACGGTGGGCTTCAACCCCACCGACGCCAACGGAGACCCGATCCCCGGCGGTATCGTCAACCAGGTGGTCAACTTCGGCTGGGAATACGTCTGGCACTGCCACATCCTGAGCCATGAAGAAATGGACATGATGCGCCCGACGGTGGTGACCGTGGACCGCCAGTTGCCGCAAGCGCCCATCCTGAGCGTTACCGGTTTGGCTGGCAACCCGATCAACCTGTCGTGGACGGATGGCACCCCGGTGGATTACGCCAGCCTGGCTGCCTGGGGCGACCCGGCCAACGAGATCGGCTACCGCGTGGAGCGGGCCGTTGGCGCTGGCGCTTACAGCACCATTGCCAACGTCTTCCCGAACATCACTTCCTACCAGGACAGCTCCGCAGTCCTCGGACAGGATTACAGCTATCGCGTCGTCGCTTACAACGCCGCCGGAGATTCGGTTTCGAATGCTGAATTCCTGGATGGGACTCCGCCGGCAGTGGTTTCGATCAATCGGGTCAACGCCAATCCCACCAGTGCAGGAGCAGTCGTCTTCGCCGTCACTTTCTCGGAACCCGTGCTCAATGTGGGCGGCCTCGACTTCGGCCTGACCACGACCGGCGTCACCGGGGCTTCGATCTTCGGCGTCTCCGGGGGCGGGGACACCCGCAGCGTGACGGTCCTGACCGGCACAGGCGACGGCACCATCCGCCTGGACGTGCCCGGCGGCGCGACCATCAACGATGCGGCTGGGAATGCCCTGGCAGGCCCGTACACGGCCGGACAGGTCTACGATGTGGACAAGACCGCCCCGACGGTGGTCTCGATCACCCGTGCCAATCCCAACCCCACCAATGCGGGCGCGGTCGTCTTCAACGTCACCTTCTCGGAACCCGTGCTCAATGTGGGTGGCCTTGACTTCAGCCTGACCACGACCGGCGTCACCGGGGCTTCGATCTTCGGACTCTCCGGTAGCGGGAACACCCGCAGCGTGACGGTCCTGACCGGCACGGGCGACGGCACCATCCGCCTGGACGTGCCCGGCAGCGCGACCATCAACGATGTGGTTGGAAATGCTCTTACAGACCCGTACACGGCTGGCCAGGTTTACGATGTGGTTAAAACCGCCCCGACGGTGGTTTCGATCAATCGGGTCAATCCCAATCCCACCAGTGCGGGCGCGGTCGTCTTCAACGTCACCTTCTCGGTGCCGGTCTTCAATGCGGGTGCGGCGGACTTTGGCCTGACCACGACCGGCGTCACCGGGGCTTCGATCTTCGGCGTCTCCGGCAGTGGCAGCACTCGCAGCGTGACGGTCCTGACCGGCGCTGGCGACGGCACTATCCGCCTGGACGTGCTCGGCAGCGCAACCATCAATGACGCGGCTGGAACCGCCCTGGCAGGCCCGTACACCGCTGGTCAGGTCTACGATGTGGACAAGACTGCCCCGACGGTGGTCTCGATCAATCGAGCCAATGCCAATCCCACCAGTGCAGGAGTGGTCGTCTTCAACGTCACCTTCTCGGAACCAGTCCTGAACGCGGGTGCGGCCGACTTCAGTCTGACCACGACCGGCGTCACCGGGGCCTCGATCTTCGGGGTCTCCGGCAGCGGCAGCACCCGCAGCGTGACGGTCCTGACCGGCGCGGGCGACGGCACCATCCGCCTGGATGTGCCCGGCAGCGCGACCATCAACGATGCAACTGGCAACGCTCTGGCAGGCCCGTACACGGCCGGACAGGTCTACGATGTGGACAAGACCGCCCCGACGGTGGTCTCGATCACCCGTGCCAATCCCAACCCCACCAATGCGGGCGCGGTCGTCTACACCGTCATCTTCTCGGAACCCGTGCTCAATGTGGGCGGCCTTGACTTCGGCCTGACCACGACCGGCGTCACCGGGGCTTCGATCTTCGGCGTCTCCGGGGGCGGCACAACCTGGAGCGTGACGGTCCTGACCGGCACAGGCTCCGGCACCATCCGCCTGGATGTGCTTGGCAGCGCAATCATCAATGATGCGGCTGGCAGCGTTGTCACTGGCATTCCCTTTACGGCTGGAGAGGTGTATGACATCGTCAAACCCTAAAGGCACTTTAGTGCCCTGAGCAGGGTGAGAAATAACGGCCATCGGGCAAGCCCACGCTTACCCGATGGCTGTTTATTCATCATCCAGTTGTTGAAAATACCGCATACCCAAAATCAACAGGCGTTCATCGAAGCTATAATGTAGTGGTATCAATTTTGTGGGTCATCCCGCGCAAATATGGTTGAAGGAAGTGTGATGGATAGTTTGAACTCATTAAAGCTCTTTTTTTTGTCACAAAGAAGACTCTCCCGAGGCGGCATCTGGGCTGCTGCCGGGAAATTTTCCACCCTCTTCCTGGGTATTATCCTTAATACTCTCCTGGCGCGGCTTTTGACTCCTGAAGAATTAGGTTCTTACCTGCTTGTTTTCAGTATTGTCAACCTCAGCGCTGTCATCGGGCACCTTGGATTGGGGCGGACCAGCGTCAAACTGGTGGCTGAATCTATGGGATTGGGCCAACCTGGACGCGCCCGCTATTCGATCTCGCTCATACTTCCATTGGCAGTTGTGGGCGCTTGTCTTTCAGCCATTATCGCCGGAGGAGGTGGACCATGGATTGCCCGAATCTTATTTAACTCCAAAATAATTGCGGACAGCCTGGCGCTGGCTGCGCTTTGGGCCGCTGCTGTTACCTTCAAAAGCGTCTTGGTTGAAATATTTCGCGGTTTTCACTCGATTTTGTATTCGGAAATTTTCACAGACCTGGGCTTTCGCCTGTTGATGGTTCCCGCGCTGGCTGGATTATGGTTCGCTAAAAGCCCGGTTACATTTGAGCAGGTTGTTGTCTTATCTCTCGCCCTTGCCCTGTTTGTCACGCTTGTTGGAACGATATTGCTTGGAAGGCAGGTGAACCTTTTGCCACGCGAGTATCTGGATGATGGAGACAGCCCCACTTTGAGAACAGTCCTGCTGGATTCATCCAGTATCTGGCTTTCCATGTTGCTCCTCTCTGTTCAGGGCCATGCGGTGGTATGGCTGCTGGCGGCTTTCACGTCACCCGGCGAAGTGGCGCTTTATTATGCCGCTTTTCAATTGGCATCCTTGATTGGTTTTTCCTTACTTGTGTTGCAGTCCGTCTTGCCGCCTGTGATCGCTGAAATGTACGCCCGAAGACAGCTTCCTGGCCTTGAAAGTGTGCTGCAAAGAGGCGCTTTTTTGGCTTTTCTCCCCTCTGCGCTGATTTTTCTCGGTTTGCTGCTCGGAGGTAAATCTGTCCTGACTGTACTCTACGGTGAATATTATCAACATGCCTATGGGTTCCTGGTCATTTTATGTTGCGGACAACTGCTCAATGTTTGGACTGGGTTAAGCGGTGAAACACTTTTCCAAACTGGGCATCAAAAGTTGGTTATTATAATCACGACACTTGGTACAGGTCTCGCCATTGTGGGTTCTTTGCTGCTGGTTGAGTATTATGAGGGTATGGGTATAATGCTCTCAATTACCATCTCTACCATATTTATGAATGCTTTGGCGTTGTTATTTGTGCGCGGCAGGATGGGCATTTGGACGTGTGCAAAATTTGTCATGAAGCGCTCTCATACATGAAGGAGAAACTGATGTTCGGTCCTTCCGAATTGTATTTTTACCAAAAATACTTCTATCAAAAGAAATTAATCAGATTAGCGAAGTCCATGGCCAGGTTAAATATCATCCTGAATGGCGCTGATATTGGTATAGAAGCGCAAATAGGGCAGCACTTTACGATACATCATGGGGTTGGTTTGGTTATTGGGAATGCAGTAAAAATTGGCGATAATTTTACTTGTTTTCAGAATGTCACGATTGGAACAAAGAACTTGGGGATGGTTGCGAAAGGAATTGAAAACCGTTCACCGACAATTGGCAATAATGTAACAATCTACCCTGTTACAGTCGTCGCAGGGCCGATTCACATTGGGGATGATGTGGTTGTTGGCGCGCATTCCATCGTTATGCAAGATGTTCCGCCTGGATCAAAATTGCCTGCCGGGACACACTGGTTGTGAAGGATCTTTTCCAATACTTACCATGTGTGATGGCGGTCTGGTTGCGAGTGTAGAGAGGTCGGGTGTGTTACCAATATTCATTCTTTCGCTGCCCAGAACAGGATCAACCTTATTGCAAAGGTTGCTGGCCTCTGACCCTCGCATCTCTACCACATCTGAACCCTGGTTGCTTTTGCCCTGGCTGCATCCGTTGGTATCTGATGGCGCCGGGGCGGAATATTCCCACCAAACATTGCGAATTGCTTTGCAGGAAATGATTGATACGTTGCCGGACGGCCGGCAGGATTATTTCGACGCTGTCCGGCAGGCCGGTTTGCACATTTACAGTCAATTGTCACGCCCCGATTCGATCTACTTCCTTGATAAAACGCCCCGCTATCATTTGATCGCCGAGCAAATTTTCCAGACGTTTCCAGATGCGAAATTCATCGTACTTTGGAGGAACCCGCTGGCGGTTGTCGCGTCCATGCTTGGGTTCCGTCCCCCATGGAACCTGTATGATTGGTATATAGATTTATATAAGGGCTTCGAGAATTTGTATGCGTTTGAGCTTGCCCATTGTGACGGAATATTGTCCGTTCGGTATGAGGACTTAATACAGAATAAGGAAGAAACATTGGGTAGAATTTTCAACTACCTTGATCTCGATTTTCAACCGGCGGCGTATCCCATGGCGGAAATCTCGAACAATTCTCAATTAGGTGATAAAAAAGGGCTGCAAAAATACTCCAGCCAGGTGAGTGATGCCTCTTTGGACAGGTGGATAGCCGTTCTGGCTAATCCTGTGCGGCGATCCTGGTCCAGAAGGTATCTGCGGTTTATCGGTCGGGAGAGATTGTCGCGGATAGGTTACGATATGGGCGCTATCGAACGGTCTTTGCTGTCGGTCCCCATGTCGCTCAGGGATGCGCCTCTCGATCTGCTCAAATCAGGCTATGGGTTTCTCCATACCTTGCTAAACTTGTCTGTCGTAAAGGCGAAGACGGACGAGTTGATCCATGCCCGCCGCATTTACCCTTATTCCTGAAAATGCAAAGAGAAACGATTTGATGAATACCAACTTAATTAATCCCAATGCAGGAATAAGAGTTTCCAGCTCACCAGGGCAGAAAACAGGGATTCTGGATGTCCTGGCGTTCCTTGTTGGACTTTTTTCTGCCTATTATCTCTCGGTTATTGGTCAGGTATATCTTGCAGAATTAATATTGCCATTTACCATTCCGCTCGTCTGGAGATATAAAAAATATCTTTTGTTGACGAAGGAAACAAAATGGCTCGTTTTTTCGGGTGGGCTATGGTTGTTCGCGCAGATCGTTACAGACCTCATTCGGGCTACGCCGCTTGCCGATTCTTTGCGAGGGTGGGCGTTGATCGGCGTGTTCCTGCTGGACTGGCTGGCTCTTTATCTCTTGTTGACGCCTCACTCTTCGACCCCAAACCCTCGTCGGATACTGATTGGTCTCAGCGGTTTTGCATTGGGAGGAGTTCTTCAGCCGGTATTGCAGCCGGATAGTTACTTTCTCATTGATTCCTGGAAGTTTGGATTTGGTCAACCGCTCACCTTGTTGCTGCTCATTATTGGCTGTGTGTGGGCTGGCAGGAATATCTATCGGCATGTTATGTGGGCCTTGGTCTTGGGATGGGTCGGCATATTTAGCATCTATAAGGACTTTCGATCGCTTGGCGGCGTCACGTTACTCACGGCATTCGTATCCTTCCTGTTACCTCTGGTCTTCAGCTACGCACGGAGCAAACGTTTGAAGGCCTGGAATTTGGCTGTAACCGGCTTGATAATGTTTGCCATTACCTGGGGCATTTTGTCCGGTTATACGTATGCGGCCCAAAAAGGATGGCTTGGAGATACTTCCCGCGTGAGGTCTCAAATACGATCTGCCAGTATCGCGAAATTAATCATAAGCGGGAGAAGCGACTTCCTTCCTGCTTTATACGCCATACGGGATTCTCCCTTCTTGGGCTATGGCTCGTGGGCCAGGGACCCGGAATACCGCAGTTATCTTTACGACCTGGTCCGGCTTGGTTACGTGGATGTCAGCGAAAGTGCCCGAATTGATTACCTTGTAACATCCTCGGATATCATCCCGGCCCATTCGCACATTTTACAGGCATGGGTTTGGAGCGGGGTTCTGGGCGTTTTGTTTTGGGTCGTAGTGCTGGTAATAATCGTCCGTGCCATTATCAAAACCATCACATCGCCCAGCCGTCTCTTTCCATTGGTCGTCTTTGTGAGCATACTTTCGATTTGGAACTTATTATTTTCTCCCTTTGGGTCAATCATGCGGTTGCAATGGGCCTATTTCCTTGTGATCTGGTTGTATGTCATTAACTCTGGAAGACCCTCGTCCCAAAAAAGTCTGTCGCCCCAATGAAAATATCTATTGTTACTCTCTCCTTTAACCAGGGAAAATTCCTTGAAGAGGCGATCCTGTCAGTGCTGGACCAAGACCACCCTGTCGAGTACATTGTCGTGGATCCGGGAAGCACCGATGACAGCCGGCAGATAATCGAAAAGTATTGGAACAGGATAGCCCACGTCATCTATGAGCCTGACAATGGCCCTGCGGATGGCCTGAATAAAGGGTTTTCGCACGCCACCGGGACGATATTGGGGTTCCTCAACGCCGATGATTTTCTGCTGCCCGGAGCAGTTTCCCATATTGCTGAATGCTTTGTCCAAAACCCGCATACGGATGTAGTCTCCGGGCATGGAATTGCTGTAGACGCAAGCGGCAAAGAGATTCGCAAGATTTACTCCGACGAATTCAGCCTGATCCCCTCGGCATACGGAATGGCAATATTGGTACAGCCCTCCACATTTTTTAAAGCCGATATTTACAGGAAGACGAATGGTTTTAACACCAACAATAAAACCAATTGGGATGACGAACTGTTCGTTGACATCAAATTGCAGAACGGAAATTTTTCGCGGACGAATAAATTCCTGAGCGCCTATCGTATCCACCCTTCCGGTATTACCGGGGGGGCGAGTAACCTTGTGCATGAAAATATTCGAAATTACGCGTCCGCCAGATTCAGGAAAATCATGGGCAGGGATGTGTCCTGGTATGATTTCTTTGCCTTGCAGTGGTTCAGGACCCTCAAATACATCCACAACCCGCTCAATGTATATGAACGCTTAAAATACGGTTCTGTGTATCGCCGGTACTATGAGGCATAGCATGGTATTCAAACTAATATTGTCTTTGTTGTGCTTGGTCTTCCCCTGGAATGTCCGAAGAGCGATTTTGAACGCCATCCTCGGCTACAAAATCCATCGAACGGCAAAGATAGGATTCTCGATCGTCATTCCCGACCATTTGGAAATGGGTCCCCATGCTTCCATTGGGCACTTGAACATTTGCAAAGGGTTGAAAGACATGATCCTGGGCGAAGAGTCGATCATCAGCTCAATGAATTGGATCACCGGGTTGCCGACCCGCGCAAACGATTTTTTCAAGCATAGCACCGGGCGTAACCCGTCATTGTATTTGGGAGACCATTCTGCAATTACGACCAGGCACTATATTGATTGCACCGACCAGATCAGCGTGGGTAAGTTTACGACGATTGCGGGCCTGAACAGCCAATTCCTGACGCATTCGATAAACCTGATGGGATCATATCAAGACTGTAGCCCCATCACAATTGGCGATTTTTGTTTTGTCGGAACAAACTCCGTCGTATTGCCGGGTTCATCGCTCGGAAATAACAGTGTGCTTTCAGCATCGTCCCTGCTGAACAAGAAATTTAGCGAGGATTATTTGTTGATTGGCGGGATACCGGCGCGACCGATCAAAACATTGCCAAAAGACATGGGATATTTTCACCGGGAAAAAGGATTTGTTTACTGACGCATATCCGGCGTTTCCAACTTTGGATTGGGCCTCGCTGCCGTTATGGAAATGACACTTGAAATGAAAATCCTGATCGTAACCGATGCCCTGGGCATTGACCAATTTGGTGTTGCCCAAGTCGTCTTGCAGTTGGCAGATTTCTACGAGCAAGCCGGGATCTCTTATCGTATCCTGGCCGCTACACTGGGACAAATACCTGCGTCGCGCCTTCCTTTCGTGCAGCAGGTTCCCGGTTTGCCAACCGCTAATTTACCCGGAATATCCCACTGGCATCCTGCAACCAGGAAATTTATTCAAAAACATATAGACGACTTTGCTCCCGACGTGGTGCATGTGCATGGGTGTATCACGCCATTGACGGGGATTGCCGTGTCTACCGCCGCTTCGAAATATGTGCCGACTTTGTTGAGCGCGCATGGGATGCTCGATCCATGGCTGTGGAGGTACAGGGGGATCGGTTTTTTTATCCTGAAATCCCTGTATTGGAAAATACTACAGCGTCCGGCTTTGCGGAAAGCGCATTTCGTACACGCCATAACCAGGGATGAGGCCAGGCTTATGCGTAAGGAATTTCCCACCGCTGCCCAGGTGTTGATCCCCAATGCCATTGATTTCCATGCGCTGGCAAATAGAATTTACACGGAACCGGAACCTTATTTTCTGTTTGTCGGGCGCTTGCATCCAAAAAAAGGCGTCGAAATGTTGCTGCACGCCTTTCGACAGGCATCGTTGCCCGGATCGTGGCGGCTGGTGGTGGTCGGCCCGGATTTCGACCCCCGGTATTCCTTGAAGCTGCGCCAGATCGTATCCGATGCCAACCTGCGCAAGCGGGTTTCTTTTTTGGGTCCCATCTTTGACGACAGGAAGCAGGACCTTATGCAAAGGGCCTGGGCCGTGGTCGTGCCGTCTTTCGGCGAGGTCGTTGCTCTGGTCAATTTGGAAGCGGCAATGGTCCGCACGCCAACGATCACCACCCTGGAAACCGGGGTCGAGGAATGGGATGAGCATGGAGGGTTGATAGTAAAGCCTGACGTTGGAGATTTAACCCGCGCGTTGGAACGATCCGCATCCTGGGAACCGGAAGAACGCTTAAGGCGCGGGCGGCAGCTTCAGGAATGGGTCAGGAAGTTTTATGACTGGAGCGAGATCGGGTCTCAATGGCTTCGAGCGTACCGGCGCGTCATCGGCGGAACCGACATCCCAAATTCCGGCAAAATGCCATGAACGATTACCAACGCCTCGACCAGTTCAAACTTCCCCCGGACTTTCGCGGTCGCTCCGCCGTGACCGTTCAACTGTGGTGGCTGGTCCAGGACACCCTGTTTGCCTGGTCTCCGCAGTTCATGTACGGTTGGCGGCGTTTTCTCTTGCGTCTCTTTGGCGCGAAGATCGGCAAAAAGGTTCTCATCCGCCCCACAGCCCGCGTCACCTATCCGTGGAAATTGTCTATTGGCGATTATTCCTGGATTGGCGACCACGTAGAGCTTTATACGCTTGGGAAAATCGAAATCGGGTCGAATGTGGCGATTTCGCAGCGATCCTACCTGTGTACGGGGAGTCATGATTTTGCGAAGCCCTCGTATGATATTTATGCTTTGCCGATCACCATTGGCGACCAGGCCTGGATCGCCAGCGACGTGTTTATCATGCCCGGGGTATCCGTCGGTTTTGGCTGCGTTGTCGGGACGCGCAGCACGGTGTTTCACGATTTGCCGGCGGGAAAGATCTGTTACGGCAATCCCGCCGTTCCCGTCAGGGACCGCGCCGCTCGAAGTCCCGAAAGCGGCGGTGGATGAAGGTATGGGCCGGGATTTCCCTCGCGTCAGGGACCTCTTTGCCGACAATCGTAAAGTTTGCCCGCACACTCTATACAGGAGATCGAAGTGAAATTCCATAATCGAAGCCTATTGACGACCCTTTCGGCTTGTGTCCTGGGGCTGGGACTGCTGTCCTGCGCCCCGGCCTCCCCAACGGATATCCCAACCCCGCCGACATCCACAGTCCCCCCGCCGACCGTTACGCTCACGCCGACCCCCCAGACGCCAACCGTCACACCGACGCCTGCTCCCGTTGCCGGCGGCTGGAATCTGGGCCGCACATTCGCCAAACTGGAAGCTGAAAACAAGATTACGCTGGGCTTCCTGGGAGGGTCAATAACCAATGGGGATGGGACATCCAACCCCGACGCGACGTCTTACCGGGCATTGGTCACACAATGGTTCAAGGAAGAATTCCCCGCGGCGGAGATCACCTCGCTCAACGGCGGGACAAGCGGGACGGGTTCCCTTTTCGGAGCCTTTCGGGCGTACCGTGACGTTGGGCAGGCGGACCTCGTTTTCATCGAATTCGCGGTGAACGATGGCGGCGCCAACGCCTCGAACCGGGATGATTATTTGAAATACACCGAGGGGATCGTCCGGCGGCTATACCTGGCGAACCCCAATATGGAGATCGTTTTCGTAGACCTGGCTACGGCAAAGATGGCTGACGCCTATGGCGGAGGCAGTCTGCCGGAAATCGTCCTGCTCCATCACGAGATCGCCGACCATTACACGGTTCCGGGAGTGAACGATGTGCTCTACGTCAACCCCGGCAAGGATATGGTGGATTACATCAACAGCGGGCAGGCCACCTGGACCGGAGGCTCGAATCCGTTGACGTCCGATAACGTCCATCCAAACGATACCGGCCACCAGTTCATCGTGGACAAAATTATTGCGGTTCTGCAATACGCCAGGGAAGTATCCACCCCATTGCCGGCCTTCGACAATTTGCCTGCGCCGCTGCATCCCGCTCCTGTGGAGAACGGCCAATTGATTGATACGAGCGCCGCGGTCTGGCCCTCCGGGGAGTGGGTTTATAAAACGCCGAGCGATTACCCGCGTGCGTTCGTCAGCCAGTTGAGCGCGGCAGCTCCGGGCGCAACCCTGGACTATACGTTTACAGGCCAATATATCGGGCTGAGCATCATCCAGACGGTTCAAGGCGGCGCATTCGAAGCCTGGGTGGACGATGGTCCCGCCAAAACTTACAGTTTGAGCGCCCCCTTCACCCGCCGGGATATGGTCCTGATATCCGGGAATGAGACGGGCGGCACGCATACGCTTCACATCAGGGTTGCGGCGCTTCCCGTTACGATCATGGCGTTCGCGGTCAATCCCTGACCTGCGCCACTGCAACCGAAGAGGATGATTTCTTGGGATGTGGAAATCGTCCTCTTTATTAATGGCTCTTCAGGATTAAGTGGGGTGGAAACCCGTTTTACCACAGAGCGCACAGAGAGCGCCGAGATTTTAAAAGGTGGCTCTCCCGTTTTTGACGGGAAAACCTTTTGAAACACGAAGGAAAATCTTTACGGCAAGGCGCTTTTTTCCCTTTGAGAGCCTTCGTGTGACTTTGTGTTTAGGCTCTTTCCCGTTTGTTACGGAAGAGCCTAAAAGGTTTTCTCTGTAGACTCTGTGATCTCACTGGTGAATAAATGGGCGACCCCACCAAATACCAGAGAGCCTTTTAATTAGCCGCCTTGCGCGCGTAATTATTACGTGCAAAAGCCTGAAACCTTAAGTGAAATATCCCTGATACTGCATTCAAAAAACCCCAACTTATTACGCTTACCAAAAAGACCGAAAAAAGATATTCTAAGAGGGGTAGATGATTAGCGTATACCCTGCAAATTCATAACCCACCCGCAAATCCAAGTCAATATCCATAAACCCGCCGGTGTTGCAGCGCAATGCTCGGACAGGTAAGCATTTAATTGACTTGAGCAGCATTGGCCCAGGTCATTCCCGGAGTGAATGACCGCCTCGATTGGACTGGTGAACCATGCGTATCCTGATCTACGGCCTGCATTTTTATCCTGAACCGACCGGTATCGGCAAATATACCGGTGAGATGGCAGCCTACCTCGCCAGCCAGGGACACGAGGTGCGCGTGATCACCACGCCGCCTTTTTACCCCCACTGGAAGGTCCAGCCCGGATATTCCGGCCGGAGCTACCGGAGGGAGACCTGGCGAGGCGTGGACGTCCTGCGCTGCCCGGTGTGGGTGCCCGATAACCTGAACGGTCTCACCCGTCTCGTCCACTTCCTGAGCTTCGTGTTCTCCAGCCTGCCCGTGTTGTTCGCCCAGTTGGCCTGGAAGCCGGACACCGTTTTGAGCATCGCCCCTTCGCTGTTGAATGCCCCGTTTGCCCTGGCTTTTGCCCGCCTGATCGGGGCCAAAGCCTGGCTCCACATCCAGGATTTCGAGCTTGAAGTCGCCTTGAAATTGGGGCTGCTCCCCATGGGGCGTTACCTGTCCGGCCTGGCGATGCAGTTCGAACGCCTGCTGTTGCGCAACTTCGACCGGGTCTCATCCATCTCCGGGCGCATGTTGTCCCATTTGCAGCGCAAGGGCGTGCCGGACCACAAGATCGTCATGTTCCCCAACTGGGTGGACACCACCCGCATCTATCCCATGACGGACGAGTGCAACCCGGTACGCGAGGAATTGGGCCTGACTCCTGAGCAAACAGCAGTTCTCTACTCCGGCTCGATGGGCCGGAAACAGGGGCTGGAATATCTGGTGGACGCGGCCCGTCACATGCAGGACCAGCCACACATCCAGTTCGTCCTGTGCGGAGACGGGCCTGTCCGCTCGAAACTGGAAGCCGAGGCCGAAGGGCTGCCCAACGTCCGCTTTTTGCCGGTCCAGCCGTTCGAGCGGTTGAACGCCCTCCTGAACGCGGCCGACATCCACGTCCTGCCGCAATTGGCGGATGCCGCCGACCTGGTCATGCCCTCCAAGCTGACCGGCATGTTGTCCAGCGGCAAAGCCGTCATCGCCACCGCCCTCCAGGGCACCGAACTGAACCTGGTGGTCAGCCAGATTGGGATAGTAGTGCCCCCGCAAGATTCGCGAACCCTGTCTGAAACGATCAAGACCCTGGCAGGCGATACCGCCTGGCGCAAACAGTTGGGGCGTTTGGGCCGCCAATATGCCACCCAGCGGTTGGAGCAGAAGGTTATCCTGGCTGGGTTCATGAATGAACTCCACATCCTGGCGTCTGGTAAAATCCAGGCTCAATATGATATAACTCCAAGTACGCAATCCTGATGAGCCGATCCGAAATTACATCTTGCATCTTGCAAAATGCAGTTTTGGGCGCTTCTCCAGACGGTTTGGCACAATGCACCCTGATCCAGAAGTGGAGATCAAATGGAAAATACCCGCGTTTCGGAACTCGAAACCCTGGAATTGAGTGATCCTAAACGTCTGTTCGACCTGGTCCGGCGAAGGTTCTGGCTGCTGGTCTTGGGCCTGGGGCTGGGGCTGGGAGCGGGGGCTTTGTTCAGCTATTTCCAGCAGCCGGTCTATGAGGCCTCCACCAGGGTGTTGGTGACGCGCCCGACCCAGGACACCCCCGCCGATATTGCGAGTGCGATAAGTCTCCAGCAAACCGCCGAAACCTATGTGCAATTCCTGACCATGGAGGCGGTGCTGAACATGGTCTCGGAACGGGTGGGGTACGAGATTGACCCCGAGAAGGATCTGATTGACGCCAGCCTGGTCCCCAACACCCAGATCATCAACCTGGCCATCCGGGATACCGACCGGCAGCGCGCAGCCTTGATCGCCGAAACCCTGGTGCAGGTGCTGATCGAGCAGAACGAAGTCTTGCAGGCGGGGCGTTACGCCGAAAGCGAAGCCAGCCTGACAGCGCAGATCGCCGAAATGGAGAAACAACTCAACAGCCTGCAAGACCAGCTCGAACAGGCCAACGCCGAGGCTCTCAAGTCCCAGCTTGATGAGATCCAGGCCCGGATGGACGCAACGGAACAGGAACTGCTTGCGCTGGAAAACGAGACGGAAGAGTCCGGCGAAAGAACCCTTCGTATCGAACAACTCCAATCCTTGCTGTTATCCTACCAGGGCGCGTACACGACCCTGATCGTTACGGGTAAGGTCCGGGAGGATAACGAACAGGTGACTCGCCTTGAAAAAAGCTACAACCTCTACCAGCAGCTTTACCTGAACCTGCTTGGCAACCTCGAAAGCGTGCGTATGGCCCGGATGCAGAACACGCCCAACGTGGTCCAGGTCAGCCCGGCGCTTGTAGCAGAGGACCCCATCCGCCCGCGCCCGCTGCTCAACACGACCCTGGGCGGTGCGGCTTTCCTGATCATCGCCATTGGCCTGATGTTCCTGCTCGAATTCCTCGACGATACCGTCAAGACGCCCGAAGACATCGAGAACAAACTCGGACTCAGCGTCCTCGGCTATATTTCCGAAGTGCCCGCCGCAGGACGAAAACAGGGCGACTTGAGCGTGGCCGACCAGCCCCGTTCGCCGGTTGCCGAAGCCTTCCGCTCCCTGCGCTCCAACCTTGAATTCTCCGGGATCAGCCATCCATTGAACGTGCTCCTGGTCACCAGCGCCGGTCCCGGTGAAGGGAAATCCACGGTGGCGTTCAACCTGGCCGGCATCATCGCCCAGACCGGCAAGCGCGTGACCTTGGTAGACGCCGACTTGCGCCGCCCGACCTTGCACAGCTTTTTCGACCTGACCAACCGCGTCGGCCTGACCGACGTGTTCCGCGGCCGTTTGAAACTTGGCGAAGTGACCCATTCCCTGGACGAAGGCCGGAGCGTTTCCATTGTGACCACCGGCAGCCTGCCGCCCAACCCGACCGAACTGCTCGCCTCGGACAAGATGGACAAGGTCCTGGCCGCCCTGAAGAAGTCTGGAGACGTGGTGGTCCTGGACAGCCCTCCCGCGATCGTGGCCGATGCCCAGGTTCTGTCTGCCAAGGTGGATGGCGTCTTGCTTGTGGTGCGTCCGGGCCATACCCGTGAAGACGAACTCCGGGCTACGGTGGAGCAACTCAAACGGGCCGGCGCGAACGTGGTCGGGGTGGTGTTCAACCGCATCCCTCAAAACCGTTCCAGTTATTACGGCGGATACAAACATTATTCGCCGTACCACTACCGCAATTATCAGGCCCAGCCCGCCCTGGAAGCCGAGCCGGAAAGCGCCCCGACAGGAGAAAGCTGAGTTGCGATCCGCCGTGCCAGGCCGGGGTCTCGAACCCCTGCCCAGGGTATAGGACAACATGCCGTCTGTATTGTTCGTTTGCACCGCCAACCAGTTCCGCTCCCCGCTTGCGGCCGGGCTGCTTTTACAGCAGTTTGAATTGAGCCGGCCGGAGGGCGATTGGCGCGTGGAAAGCGCCGGGACCTGGACCCCGCCCGGGATCCCGGCGACCCAGTTCGTGGTCCGGGCCGCCAGGGAGCTTGGCCTGCGGGGACTCGAAAACCACCGTACCCGCCAGGTTGACTTCGACCTGCTCTCCGGCTTCGACCTGTGCATCGTGATGGAGGCCGGGCACAAGGAAGCCCTGGAGAACGAGTTCCCCTCCATGCAGGACAGGATCCACTTGCTTGCCGCAATCGTCGAGGGCATCCCCTACGATATCCCCGACCCGGTAAAACCGGACACAGACCCCAATGAAGTGGCGCGGGAACTGAAGACGCTGATCTGCAACGGCTCCGCCAGGATCATCCGGCTGGCCCGGTCGCTTGCCCGATAACCCTCCCTGTTCGTGACGAAACACAATATGTCCCCGGAATCGCGGTCGGATTTGGTCAGGCAGATCCTCGAAAACCTGCTTTCCCCCGAACGCCTGGACGCGCATCCCTGGACCGGGAGCCTGTTCGTCCAGGCTGCCGTCGCCGAAGACGGGACTCTCAAGGATAAGAGTCCCGGCCAGCGGCTGGCCTTCGCGGTCAGCCGACTTTTCCGGGAATTCATGCCGGGGTCGCCGCCAAGACGGGGAAAACGGCTCGACACCCGCTGGGGGGAATTCGGCATCCTGGCTTCGCAATATTTTGCGCCGTTCCTGTTCGGCGCGCCTTCCCCGGCCAGCTTGCGGGACGCCTGGGGCCGGATTGACCAGGCCGTGCGTTCCTTCCTGGACGGGGACCTGCCGGAGCGGGAGGCTGCTCGCTACCGCCTGGTAAGCGACGAGTTGGAAGTCGCCCCCAACAGCACCATCAGCGACTGGCACCGCAAAGGGATCGAGCGCTTCACCCGCCTGCTGCTGGAGCGGGAAAAGCATTTGAGCCTGTCCCTTTCGCAGCCGTCGGCGCTCCTCGACCCGGATGCCCCGCCTGCCCGGCCGGACGGCGACCCGCGCACCCGTTCCCGCCCGGCGCCGGCCATCCGCTGGACGGCCTTCGCCGCCCTCCTGATGCTTGCCGTGCTGGCCGGGATCAAAACCTGGAAGGTTTACCGGCTGGCCGCCGAAGTGCGCGGGGACACGGACCAGCTCCAGGCTCTCGTTTCGGGTTCCCCGGGCCTCGACCAACTGGACCAGGCCGGCCCGCTGCTGGACGAATTCAGCCAGGATGTGAGCGCCCTGCGCGCCGAAGCCTCCCCTGCGCTGCGGATCATCGGACCCGCCCTGGGCTGGCTCCCGCTTTATGGGCCGGACCTGGCCGCCTCGTCCGGTTTGCTCGAAATGGCGGACCACGCCGCAGCTTCGGCCCGCGCTTCCTACATCGGAGCGGGTCCCGTTTTACGGCGGCTGCGCTCCGGCTCCGATCCCCTCGATCCCCTGGAATTGACCCAGGCGCTGATCGAGGCCCGGCCGGATTTGTTGCAGGCCCGCCGGGAACTCGACCAGGCCCTGGCGGCCCGCTCCGGCATCGAATTCGGGAAGCTCTCGCCGCAGACGCAGGCGCTCCTCGAGCCATTGGACCCCTTGCTCTCCCTGATGGATGACAGCCTGGCCATGGCCCTGGCGCTGCCCCAACTGCTGGGCGCCGGCGAGGGCGGCCCCAAGACTTACATGCTCCTGGTGCAGAACGAAGATGAACTTCGTTCGACAGGAGGGTTCATCACTTCGTTCGGCAGTTTCGTCGTCAAAGACGGGCAGGTTTTGAGCGTCCGTTTCGAGGATTCGACCTCCATCGAAGACTGGACGAAAGCCTACCCGTCCGCGCCCTGGCAGATGGCCCAGTACATGGACATCCCCGTCATGCTGGTGCGGGACGCCAACTGGTTCACGGATTATCCCACCTCGGCCTCCATGGCCGAGTTCCTGTACGCCTTCACCAGCAACCATTCCGTAGACGGCGTGATCGCCATGGACCAGCAAGCGCTGATCTATCTCCTGCGGGCCATGGGGCCGGTCACGGTCGAAGGCGTGCCGGACCCGATCAGCGCGGACAACGTGGTCGCCTTCATGCGCGAAGCCAAGATCCCCCCTGACGGGACGAAGTTAGCCGAATGGGACCGCAAAGCCTTTATCGGCAATATGGCGGCTGCCATCCTGGAAAGGCTGCTCTCCGGCGCGAGCCTGGACTGGGAGCTTATAGCCCGGACGGTGGTCCAGGCTTTGGACGAGCGCCACATCCTGCTCCAGTTCGACGACCCTGTCGTGACCGAAGTCATCTCCCGGCGCAGATGGGACGGCGCGGTGCGGGCGGGACCGGGCGATTTCCTGATGGTGGTGGATTCCAACGTGGGATATTCCAAGACGAATGCGGTCATGGAACAAACGATCACGTATGAAATCAATTTGGCCGGGGACCCCTACCCGACCGGTTCCCTGACCGTCTCCCACGAAAACCGCGCCCCCGGGGGTGCTCTGTGCGGCCAGGCGGCCAAAAACGTCTTCCTCCCGGATTACTGGTATCCCATTGACCGCTGCTACGTGGATTACCTTCGGGTTTACGTCCACGCTGAGGCGCGCCTGCTCGAAGCGGCCCCCCATGCCATCCCCGCCGGGTGGATGGTCAGGAACCGGGCCGTCCCTGCCCGTGTGGATTTGCTGGACGAAGAGATCACCGGCGTGCGCGGTTACGGGACCCTGCTGGTGGTCCAGGGCGGGCAAACGCTCGCCACCGGATTCCGCTTTGCATTACCAGCCGGAATCATTGCCACCGACCCGGAAACCGGCGAAAGGACCTATTCGCTCAAGGTCCAGAAACAGCCTGGGACGCGCGCCGTGCCCGTCAGCCTGCGCATCCATTTGCCGCCCGGGGCGCAGGTCGTCGAGACGAGTCCCGGCGCGCTCGTCGAAGCCGGTGACGTTTATCTCGAAACCGATCTCCGTACCGACGTTTTCGTCACGGTCGTTTACACTTTACCCTAAATGGCTCTTCAGGATTAAGTGGGGTGGAAACCCGTTTACCACAGAGCGCACTGAGAGCACCGAGATTTTAAAAGGTGGCCCTCCCGTTTTTGACGGGAAAACCTTTTGAAACACGAAGGAACACCAAGTCAACGAAGGAAAATCT
>JBMOMN010000005.1:0-159986 GCA_049324115.1 Chloroflexota bacterium | reverse complement strand
CAAAATGAGTTGAGCAATTATAGACCGCCATATATGGGTTATGGCTGCAAAAATCGCCGCAGAACGCCACATATATGCACAAACTGGGTTTCGTAAAAAGTAAAGAACTTGCCCGTTTGGAGTATAGATCCAGAGGGTCAGGGCAAAACCGCTCATCCCTGAAGCGAGGATGGAGATGACCTGCCCGGCCCAGATCACCACGAAAGCGGCCATGCCTTGCGGGCGGTTGGTTGCGCTTTGCATATTTCTCCTGTATCAAATTAATTGAAGTTTGAATTAAATTTTCTGAATTTATTATACGGAGATTGATATTATTGTCAACGGATGTAATATTTTTCTACGTCTGCGTTGGAAAGAGGATAACCCCCATTGATCGAACCGGGAAGGGGCTGGTTCAGATGCGTCGCCGGTTCAAGAGCCGGAACGCCACGGCTCCCACGGCCAGTTGGAACCAGAAGGTGATGGCGCGGTAGACCAGGGTGACGACCACCGCCTGGCTCCACTCCACCCGCAGGGACTTGAGCGCCAGCGCCAGCACCCCCTCCACCACCCCCACCCCGTTCGGCGTCGGCGAGACGATCAGGAACAGGTAGCCGATGGCAAACCCGGCGATGACCGTCCCGGCGGAAAAGGGGACGCCAAAAGCCAGGAAGACCAGCAGCAGGATGCCGAGCAGCAGGGCCTTGTTGGCCAGGGAGAAAAGCATGGGCCATAGCAAACGCCTGGGGTCAGCGCGCAGGCCGGCCAGTCCCTCGCCGATCTCGCAGGCAAAGGCATGGGCGCGGGATTCGTCCAGGTAGTCCCGTTTGATGAACGGGCGGACGATCCGGTTCACACGCCGCGCCAGCCGGGCCAGGACATCCCCAAGCCGGGAGGCGGAGCGGGAGCCGGTGTAAAGCAAAATCCCCAGCGCGGAGGCGATGCTGACAATGACCAGGGAGGCTGTGATCTCGCCCGCGTCCAGGTTGTTGCGGCGGAAGAGCACCACCAACCCCAGGGCCAACACGGCCAGGAAGGCCAGGTAATCGAAGAACAGGAAGAGCGCCCCGGCGGCCGTGACCCGGCCGGGCGAATGGCCGCGTTTGCGGCCGTTGTCCACGAAGAGGGCCATCCCGCCCATCCCGGCGGTCGGCGCGACCACGTTGACGAAGTTGACGGCTGCGACCACCAGGGCCAGGTGGCCCAGGCCTTCGTCCAGCCCCAGTAGGCGGTAAAAGGATCGGTAGGTCAGGGCCACGTTCAGCAGCCAGAGCAGTTCGACGGCCAGGGCAGCCAGGACGAAGAGCAGGTTGCTCTTTTGGAGGGTGGCGGCGATATTCTCGAGTTCGGAAAAACTGAAAATGACCAACCCAATCGCCAGGAAGAAGACCAGCGCGATGAAGAGTTTCCGCATGGGGCGGATTATACCGAAGAAAAAACCCCCGGTTTTGCCGGGGGCATCGTGGCTCCATCGTTGCTCCATCTGGTTCAGCGCCGGCGGCTGCTGCCGCCGACCAGCGAAGCGAAGTACAACAATTGAAGGATGGCCGTGATCAGCCCGGCCACGTAGGTGAGGGCGGCGGCGTTGAGCACGGTGTTGACGCCGCGCTGCTCCTCGTCAGTCTGGATCAGGCCGGTATCCCGCAGCAGGACCCGGGCGCGGGCCGAGGCGTTGAGTTCGACCGGGAGGGTCGCCAGGGCAAAGACCGCCCCGCCGGCGAAGACCAGCACCCCCAGCCAGGCCAGGTCGGTCCAGCGCAGGAGCAGCCCGGCCATGATCAGGATCCAGCCCAGGTTCGAGCCGATATTGACCACCGGCACCAGGGCGGCCCGGAAACGCAGGGGCAGGTAATCTTCCGAATCCTGCATGGCATGGCCCAGTTCGTGGGCGGCAATCGCCAGCGAGGCCACCGATCCGCCCTGGGCCACGCCGCGCGACAGGCGCAGGGTCTTGTCGCGGGGATCGTAATGGTCGGTCATTTCCCCGGCGATGCCTTCGATCTGCACGCCGTACAACCCGCTGCGGGAGATCAGGCGCTGGGCGGCTTCATAGCCCGTCACCCGGCTGCGGGCCGGGACACGCCCCCATTTGTTGTACGCCGAGCGGACGTACCAGGAGGTCAGCGCCATCAGGATGAAGGCGGGCAGCATATAGATCAGGTAACTTGAGTTGAAGAAGAACATGGTCAATTGCCTCCGGCGACCAATTCGAGCATTACTTCCACGGCCTTGTCCAGTTGCGGATCGCGCCCGGCGTCGTAGTCTTCAGGGGTCATTTCGACGACCACGTCCGGCGTCAGGCCCAGTTGGTGGATGGTGCGTCCGTCCGGCGTCAGCCATTTGGCAACCGTGACCCGCACCGCGCCCTGGTTGTCGGAGAGCGGGATCCAGGTCTGGACCGATCCCTTGCCGAAGGAGGTGACGCCGACGAGCTTGCCGCGACCGTAATCCTGGACCGCACCAGCGACGATTTCCGAGGCCGAGGCCGTGCCCTCGTTGACCAGGACCACCAGCGGGATCTGGGTCGCCAGTCCGCCCGGCTGGGCCTCGAAGGTCTGCCGCGTGCCGTCGCCGTATTCCTCGTACATGACGACCCCGTTGCCCACGAACTCGGACACGACCTCGATGGCTGTGATCAGGTAGCCGCCGCCGTTGTTGCGCAGGTCCAGGATCAGGCCGTCGGGGTTCTGGGCCAGCAGGGTTTCGAGCTGGCCGCGTAGTTCGGTGGTGGTGTTCTCGCCGAAGGTGTTGAGCTTGACGTAGGCCAGGTTGTCCTCGAGCATCTTGCTTTCCACGCTGGGGACGGTGATGCGGGCGCGGGTGACTTCGATGTCCAGCGGTTCTTCCAGGCCCTCGCGGCTGATCGTCAGGCGGACGGTCGTCCCGGCCGGGCCGAGCACCTTGCGGCGCACCAGTTCGCCGTCTATGCCGGTCATGTCTTCGCCGTCAATGGCGATGATCTTGTCGCCGGGCTTGATCCCGGCTTTCTCGGCGGGGGAACCGGTCATCGGGGAGACGATGGTCAGGTACTCGCCGGTGATGTCCACCCAGGCGCCGATGCCTTCATATTCGCCGGAGAGATCGGTGGTCGCATCCGTGTATTGGGCCGGGTCCATGTACGAGGTGTGCTGGTCGCCCAGGGCTTCCAACATGCCGCGGATGGCGCCGCGCATCAGGGCCAGGTCGTCCACCGGCTGGTCAACGTATTCGTCGTGGACCAGTTGCCAGGTCTCCCAGAACGGCTTGAACAGGGTTTGCAGGTCGGAGGGGGTGGCCGTATTGGAGGCCTCCGGCGTGCTGATCGGAGCCATCGGCAGCGGGGAAGGTATCGAGGGCGAACCAAAAGCGGGCGGTTCCGCGCCGGGCGCCGGCGGCAGGAAAAAGCGGCCGGTCACAAACCCGCCGGCAAACGCGCCCGTGACCAGCATGGACACGACCAGGAACGCCAGGATATATTTGAGCGCTTTATTCATGGGACCTCCTAAAGGTAATGCGGCTTTATGGAAAGACTGAAAGACTTCGGAAGTCTCTCAGGAAGCCTCCCGGTCGTAAAGACTCCGAAAAAGACTTCCGAAGTCTGTCGTGACGGGCGCTACTCTGAATTACCGAATGCTCTCCAATCAATAAAATTATCATGCCTAAATTAATACAGGATGATAAGGATAATGCAAAGATGTAAGAAGAACGTAAATGCCTGGAGGGTGCGTCGCACCTACCCAAACAGGTTCATTTCAAGCGGAAAAGGGCCTCGCTTAACAAGATTTTGCCTTTTGGTCAGGTACGACGCACTCGCGGGTCCAATAGCCGCCCGTTCAACACGAACGGGAGGTCATGCAGGCGGGAGAGGGTGAAATCGGCCTCGTCCGAGGGACGGTCGGCGATCAGCAGCGAGAGCATGCCCAGGTCCCGGGCAGCCTTGACGGTGCGAAGCTGGTCGTCAATCATCAGGCAGCGGGACGGATCACTTTCCCCGGCCAGGCGCATGGCAATCCCGAAGGCTTCAGGGTTCGGCTTGCAATATGGGGCGACCGCCACCACGTCCACGACCGCCTCGAACAACCCGTCCAGGCCGAGAGCGGAGATGACCCGCCCGGCGTGGCCGCTGTCGGCGTTGGTGAAGACCAGGTTGCGGGTCGGGAGCGATCCGATAACGGCCCGCAGGCCGGGGTCCGGGGCGAGGTAGCGGTCGAGCGGAAGGTCATGCACGAAGGCCAGGAAGTCGGCTTCGTCCACGTGGTGATAAGCCATCAGGCCGCGCAGGGTGGTGCCGTACTCGCGGAAATACTTTTCGCGCAGGTAGGGGATCTGCTCCGGCGGGAAGCCCATCCGCTCGCGCATGTAAACGTTCATGCGCTCCTTGATCTCCATCCACAGGCCGGAGGAGGCCGGGTAGAGGGTGTCGTCGAGGTCGAAGAAAATGGTGGTGAGCATGGGTGTATTATAGCGGTACTTTCGGAAGAGGAACTCCCGGCCTGATCTCGGCCTTCCCTCTGCCTCCCCGCCCACCCATTTCGGCCCTTTTGGGAAGAAATGGGGGCGTCTTTTCAGGCAAAATCGTCTCACCGGACGATTTAAATCCTCCGGTGAGACGATTGCAATCCTCCGGTGAGACGTTTTAAATCGTCTGCCCGGACGATTTGAATCCTCCGCCGACTCGTTTCAAACGCCCTCGACGGCGCTGATATTGATCTTAATGCGAGGTGGTATTTGAGGTCGCTTACTCCTGTTGACCTGCGGGGAGAGGGGACATATAATTTGTGCAGCGGATATTGATCCAAGACCGTATAGCGGTTTGGCGAAAAGGAATTATTCGAACCGCTGTATCGCGAGATGGGCGGCTTTCCTTCAAAATCAGGTAGCGGTTTAGAGTAAAATTACAGCATGAACCTCCCATTGTTTCAGACCCCTAAACCAATTGATAGCCATTTCAAAAGCGATTCTGACATCGTTCTCTTTACCGGTGATATTAAGGATTTACTCGCCGAAATCCCGGACAATTCAATTAATGGGTCAGCGCTTATAGCGGCTATCAAAAACAATCGTTGGGCAGTTGGAAGTGACGTGGAAGAAGAATTTATCAATTCGACTTACCACCGCTTCATTCCTAGCCGACGCTTGCTTCAGTTTCAATGAGCATTTTCCCCTTGCGAAGTTTTTACACCCAAAACTCTCTTGCAAGCAAGGAATCTGTATGCCAAACCTAACAAAGATTTCTTTTCTGGAAAAATTAACTAGCCGTTATGGGTTATTGAAGAAATTAGAGAACACAAAATCCCTTTTTGAAATTGGAGGAGGCGGGGCAAGAATTTATATTCGATATTCAAAAGTTCATACTCGAAATCAAGCATTCTATGGTCTTCGCCATGAAGATTTACAAAGACTGGAGGGGTTTCCATCAATTATTTGTTTCCTCTGGGACAACCAAAAAGAACCTTTGTTGATTTCTTTTTCTGACTACGAAGAAGTATTTCGCTCCATATCCCCGACAAGCGACGGGCAATACAAAGCAATGGTATTCCTGGATGAAGCCACTGAGTTTTATATTGCTGGTGCAGGAAGATTTAATGTTGAAGATAGATTTGGTTTTGATAAACTGGACGCACTAATTGATCAAGCAAAACTAAAACCTGAACAAGATTTTTCTCATTCACAAATACAAACATTTCTTAGTGCAATTGGTGTAGTAAAAGGTTACGACATTTGGATTCCCCAAAATGACCGCTCAAAAATGGACTGGTCACTAATAAAAAAGTTCGATTTCAGGGAATACCTCCCACCTGAATTTGGTCAAATTCAAGACATACTTCAAGAAATTGATGTGATTTGGCTCGAAAGAGGGTCAAACAAAATTCGGGCATTATACGAAGTCGAACATTCAACCCCGATTTACTCTGGTTTGTTGCGATTTAACGATGTTCTCTTAATAGCACCAAATATGAAGCCAAGATTCAGCATTGTAGCAAATGATATTAGGCGTTCGCTATTTGTAAGGCAAGTCAAGAGACCTACCTTTCAAGCAAGTGGATTAAGTGAGTTATGCACGTTTTTTGAATATGCTAATGTCGCTGGCTGGTTTAATCGTGTGCAAACTCAATTAACTCAAATCTAAAAAGGAGTTTTCTATGATGGTTATTGGGGTATATTCGTTTAATGACGGCGAAAAGGCTGTTCAAAAAAGGTATGCCAAAGAATTGGCTGAAGTGAAAGGAATCCTTGCACAGGTTGACGCCAAAAATCACAAGACAAAGACGAGCAAGGAAAAAACCATGCGGGACAAAGTTTTGTATAGCCCTCGCTCTCTGAACAAGGCTATCAGTGATGGCTTTTTGGAAATCGGATGGGAAAAGAAACGGGTTCTTTGTGAGTATCCAACGCAATATTACACCGAAGGATACCAAATGCCCCAGGTTTCCAAAGGGGCATTCAGAGAAATGGACTTCATCAAAAACAAACTTGGCGTCGAAGTGCAGTTTGGCAAGTATCCAATCATGGTTTATAGCGGCTGCGCCAAAATGACGATTTTTCACAACATGGGCTTTATTGACGTTGGCATTGAAATCGTGCCAGTCAAAGAATTAGCAGAAGATATGTCGTCAGGTGTTTCGTACTTCGAGCAATTTGTTTGGGATTTGGAGCAGCGCGGCGTTTCGGATATTGACATCCCTGTTTTGATTTTGGGTGTTGCGCCATAAACAAAAGAGTCGGAAATGCAAAGAGCCGCCCACCGGTAACCAGCTGCATCAAGGGTAGAGCGAAAAGTTGAATGAAAAGCCCCATACCTCGAAAAAAGCGTTTGTGAATACATCCTGACATATAATATCAGCGACTTCAGAGGCAGTGATAAATTTGGCATCCGGGCAATAACCCCAAAAGAGTTCCTGCAAATTATCCGTGAGGTGTAACTATGAGCGCATTAAGTTTACGACTTCCAAAATTCCTGGAGTGCGGACTTCAGTCCGCTGGGAACGGGCAAGCTGAAACTTGCGCTCCTTTTTCGGACAGGCTTGAAGCCATCCGCGCGGTTTATTGAAGAAATTTGAATTACAGGTATAAATATGGAGGTCGAATATGGCTAATGTGATTTACGTGGCGAACTCGTCACTCGACGGCTACATTGAAGATAAGGACGGCAAATTTGACTGGACAACGCCAGACGAGGAATATTTCAGATTTATCAGCGACCTCATACGAGATGCCGGCACCTATCTCTACGGACGACGATTGTATGAGTCCATGAGGGTTTGGGAGACCGACCCCAACCTGGCTGCGGAGTCTCCACTCGGGCGCGACTTCGCACAGATTTGGCAAGCAGCCAATAAAATCGTGTACTCCAGGACATTGAAAACTGTATCCACTCGCAAAACACGGCTTGAGCGAACGTTCGATCCGGGGGCGATTCGACAATTGAAACAGGCTGTTGAAAAGGATATCCTCATCGGTGGTGCTGAGCTGGCTGCCCACGCCTTTCGATCAGGATTGATTGATGAGTGTCATCTGTTCATCATCCCGATCATCGTGGGAGGCGGCAAGCCAGCCCTGCCTGGCAACGTGCGGTTGGAACTCGAGCTTTTGGAGGAACGCCGCTTTGGCAGTGGCCTGGTTTTCCTCCGTTATCGAACAAGGCAAGGAAGCGCTGCCTGACGCAGCCGATAAGCGCTTGACAGTCGAATCATGAGGGAAGAAACTCAAAGGAGCATACAGCGAGTGATAAATCTATATGTCGAATCGGAGTCTTTTACGATGGATCGTATTTCACGTATGCGCGCAGACATTTTTAATGGCTCTTCAGGATCAAGTGGGGTGGAAACCCGTTTTACCACAGAGCGCACTGAGAGCACCGAGATTTTAAAAGGTGGCTCTCCCGTTTTTGACGGGAAAAACCTTTTAAAACACGAAGGAACACAAAGTCAACGAAGGAAAATCTTTACGGCAAAGCGCTTTTTTCCCTTTGAGTGCCTTTGTGTTACATTGTGTTTAGGCTCTTTCCCGTTTGTTACGGAAGAGCCTAAAAGGTTTTCTCTGCAGACTCTGTGATCTCACTGGTGAATAAATGGGCGACCCCACCAAATACCAGAGAGCCTTTTTAATTCAATTGGAAAATAGGCTGGTTGGAATGAATACAAAAGTCATATTCTCATTAAAAGTGGCGGCAGTCGTCTTCATCGGAATGTGTGTGGTAATTCTTTTGTCAGTCAATAAAATAGCATCGAGTATTTTATTGACTCTAACAGCAATAATTATCATGCTGCCGATCGGCAAGTCAAAGCTGCTAAAATGGGGGCGCCTGGTTTTTATACTGGTTATGTTCGCGCTCGTTTTATGGAATATTTCAACGACCGAATATCAAGTTGTCGGATATAAAGATTGTTATGATAGCGGGGTCAAATTCTTTGACCAGGTCCATTATATTTTCGATGGTTTCTTAAAAAATGTCTTTGGGATAAGGCCTTGCCGAGGCGAGCTATAACTTTTCGTGGAATATAATACCCCCATGCCCATCCACATCCTCCCCCCCGAAGTGGCCTCGCAGATCGCCGCCGGTGAGGTGGTCGAACGCCCGTCCTCGGTCGTCAAGGAATTGATCGAAAACGCCCTCGACGCCGGCGCGACCCGCGTCCACGTGACGATTGCCGAGGCGGGCCGCCGCCTGATCGAAGTCGCCGACGACGGCTCCGGCATCCCGGCGGACGAGCTTCCGCTGGCGGTCGAGCGCCACGCCACCTCCAAACTCGCCAGCGCCGACGACCTGTTCCGCATCGCCACCCTCGGCTTCCGGGGCGAGGCCCTGGCTTCGATCGGCTCGGTCTCCCGGCTGACGATCACCTCCCGCACAACCAACGCTCCCGCCGGGGCCAGGCTGCGGATCGAAGGCGGCCGCGCCGGGGCGCTCGAACCGGTCGGCGCGCCGGGCGGCACGCTCATCCGGGTCGAAGACCTGTTCTACAACGTCCCCGCCCGCCTGAAATTCCTGAAAAGCGACACCACCGAGCGCCGCGCCATAGACACCCTGCTGGCCCGCTACGCCCTGGCCTACCCGCGCATCCGCTTCCGGCTGGCCGAGGGCGGCAACGTGGCCCTCCAAACCCCCGGCGACGGCGACCGCCGCGCCATCCTGGCCACGCTCTACGGGGTCGAGACCGCCAGGCAACTGCTCGAAGTCGAGGCCGCCGAAGACGGCGCGCAGCTCACCGGCTTCATCAGCCCCACCTCGCTGACCCGCTCCAACCGGCGCGACATCACCTTTTTCATCAACGGGCGCTGGATCCAGGACACCGCCCTGGGCGCGGCCGTGACCCAGGCCTATCACACGCTGTTGATGGTCGGCCGTTACCCGCTCACGGCGCTCTTCCTGGACCTTGAACCTGCTTCCGTTGACGTGAACGTCCACCCGGCGAAAGCCGAAGTCCGTTTCCGCGAACCCGACAGGATGTTCAGCTTCGTGCAGCGGTCGGTGCGGCGGGCGCTGCTGGCCTACGCCCCCGTCCCCCAGGTCGCGCCGACGCTGTGGGGCTCGCGCCGGGAGGAGACGGGAGAAGTGGATCCGGCCTGGGAGCTGGGCCATCCGACCGACCGTGCAGCGTGGAGCGTGGAGCGTGGGGCGTCAGATGCGGCCAGCCTCCCCACCCAGACCCAGCCCGAGACTTTCGCCCGGATGCCGCTCCTGCGCCTGATCGGGCAGATCGGCGCGACCTACCTCGTCGCCGAAGGCCCGGACGGCCTGTACCTGATAGACCAGCACGCCGCCCACGAGCGGGTGTTGTTCGAGAAATTGCTGGCCCAGCACGAAAAGAAGAACATCCCCTCCCAGGCCCTGCTGACCCCGGTCACGGTCACGCTGCCGCCAGCCCAGGCGACGATGCTCAATAGCCAGGTCGAATTCTTGCAGCATCTCGGCTTCGAGGTCGAGTCGTTCGGCCCCAACACTTTCCAGGTGCGCTCGATGCCGGCCCTCTTCGCCGGGAGCGACCCGTCCGCGGCGTTACGCGCCCTGGTGGAGGATTTCGAAGAAGACGAGTCCCCGCTCCAGGCCGAGATCGAAGACCGCATCGCCGGCCGCGTCTGCAAGCGGCTGGCCGTCAAAGCCGGGAAAGCCCTCTCCCCCGACGAACAGCGCGCCCTGCTGGCCGACCTCGAAGCCTGCGACTCACCCCGCACCTGTCCGCACGGCCGCCCGACCATGATCCATTTGTCGGTGGAGTTGCTGGAGAAACAATTCGGGCGCAAAGGCGCAATCTAGATGACCACCTGGCTGCCACCCACCCTGCTGGCCCTGTTGCTCTGGGGACTGTGGGGCTTCCTGAGCAAGCTCGCCAACGCCTACATCAAGCCCACCGATGCCTATCTCTTCAGCGTGATGGGCATCCTCCTGGCAGGATTCATCATCGCCCTGTCAACCCGTTTCCGTCCCGGCGGCGACCCGCGCGGGATTGCGTTTGGATTGGTTTCAGGCGTGGTGATGAGTTTTGGGGCTTATTTTTTCTATGTCGCTTTGTCGCGCGGCTCAAGTGCTATCGTTGTGACCGCCACGGCGCTCTACCCGCTGGTGACGCTGCTGCTGAGCTATGTCATTTTGCATGAACCGCTCTCGCCGCGGCAGTTGGTCGGGATCGGGCTGGCGGTGGGTGCGATCGTGTTGTTATCAACGTAACGCGACATTTATGTCGCTTTCCCGGCTGGCGACATAAATGTCGCGTTACATCTCAAGGAGTTCTCCATGCTCGGACTATGGCTCGAAGATTTGAAACTCTCGCTGAAAGACGACCTGCCCCGGCCCGCCAGGCCCGGTGAAGCGCTGGTCAAGGTGCGGCTTTCGGGCATTTGCGGCACAGATTTGGAGTTGGCGCGCGGCTACTATCCTTACACCGGCGTGATCGGGCACGAATTCGTCGGGGAGGTGGCCGAGGCTGCGGAGGCGGATTGGGTCGGCCGGCGCGTGGTCGGCGAGATCAATGCCACCTGCGGCGAGTGCGAGCAATGCCGCAACGGACGCCCGACCCACTGCGAACGACGCACCGTGCTGGGCATCGTGGACCGGGACGGCGTCCACGCCGAATATACCACCCTGCCGCTGGCAAACCTGCACCTCGTCCCCGATTCGGTGCTGGACGAGGCGGCGGTCTTCGTCGAGCCGTTGGCGGCCGCGTTGGAGATCCAGCAACAGGTCCACATCCGGCCCACCGACCGGGTGCTGCTGGTCGGCGCGGGACGATTGGGCCAGCTCATCGCCCAGACGCTCGCTCTCACCGGCTGCGACCTGCGGGTGGCGGCGCGTCACCCCCAACAAAAGGACCTGCTCACGTCCCGCCGCATCCGCCTGATCGAGGAGCAGGATATCCTTCCGGGGCGCTGGGACGTCGTCGTGGAGGCCACAGGCTCCCCGTCCGGTTTCGATCTGGCGCGCAAAGCGTTGAGGCCGCGCGGCACGCTGGTGCTCAAATCCACCTACCGGGGTGAGATCAGCCTCGATCTGTCCCCCTTCGTCGTGGATGAAATTACGGTCGTCGGCTCGCGCTGCGGCCCGTTCGAACCGGCCCTGCGCCTGCTCGAACGCCGCGAGGTGGACCCCACGCCGTTGATCGCCCTCCGCTACCCGCTGGCGCAGGCGCTGGAAGCGATGGAAGCGGCGGGGCGCTCCGGGATGCTGAAAGTGCTGCTGGAACCCTGAACAAAAACCCGTTCCTTTTGCGGAACGGGTTCGTTTTTCAGATGCGTGAGCGGGGCAGGAAGACGCTGATGATCGTCCCCTCCCCGACCCGGCTCCTGACCTCCATCCGCCCGCCGTGCCCCTGGACGATCTGCTTGCAGATGGACAACCCCAGCCCGGTGCCGAAGACCTGGCCTTCGGTCTCGCGCACCCGGTAGAACTTCTGGAAGAGGAACGGCAGGGCCGTTTCGGGGATGCCCACGCCGTTGTCGGCGACGATGACGGCGACTTCTTTCGGGGTGGCTTCGGCCTTGAGCATGACCCAGCCGTCGGCGTGGTTGTATTTGATGGCGTTGCTGAGCAGGTTGAGCACCACCTGTTTGAGTTTATCCCGGTCGGCTTCGAGTTTGGGCACCCCGGCCAGGACTTCGATCTTGATCGAGATGCGCTGTTCGGCGGCCTTGTTTTCCATGATCTCGCGGCATTCGAGCAGCAGGGCGTTGACCTCGAACTGGGTCTTGCGGAACTGGACCCGGCCTGATTCGAGGCGGGCCAGGTCGAGGAACGAGGAGGCCAGGGCGTTGAGCCGCAGGGTCTCGCTGTGGATGTTGGTGACGATCTGGTCGCGCTGGGTGTGGGAGATTTCGGGACGGGTCAGCAGGTAGGTGGCGGTACTGAGCGAGGCCAGCGGCGTGCGTAGTTCATGCACGAATTCGGCCACCAGGTCGGATTGCTGGAACAGGCGCGAGTTCTGGATGGCGACCGCCGCCTGGGCGCCGAGGACCTTCAGGAAATCTTCCTCGGTCTCGGTGAAATCGCCGTTGCGTTTGTTGATCGTCTCCAGCACGCCGATCACCTTGTCCTGGGTGATCATCGGGACGCCCAACAGGGAGCGGGTCGGGTATTGGGTCGCCTGGCCCACGTCGTCGAAGTGACGCGGGTCTTCGTTCACGTTGGCGATCCGCACGGATTTGCGGTTGGTGACGATCCAGCCGGCGATGCTGCCCTCCAGCGGGACGACCAGGCCGCGCATGGTGGGTTCGTCCATGTTGGTCGCCACCTGGAAGTACAACTGGCGGGCGGTGTCGTCATAGAGCAGGATCGAGGCGGCCTCCGAATCGGTGATGTCGGCCGCGGCGTGGACGATCCGGTCGAGCAGCCGGTCCAGGTCGAGGGTGGAGGCCAGGTCACGCGCAATCGCCATCAGGCGGCGGTAGCCTTCCAGCCGCCTGTGGATGGGGGTGGTTTCAGTATCGAACATGCTGAACTTTTTCGCCAATCAGGGGAATGATCTCGGCCACGTCGCCGGGGATGACCACGTCGGCGCGCACGTCAATGTAAGTGGGGGCCTGGTTGATGATGACCAGGTGCGCGCCCCGGTCCACGGCCTGCATCGGCAGGCCGGCCACCGGCAGCACCTCCAGCGACGAACCGGCGACCAGCATCAGGTCACAGGTGCGGCTCAGGCGCTGGGCTTCGTACCAGGCTTTTTGGGGCAGTTGTTCCCCAAAAAGGATCACGTCCGGCTTGAGCACAGCCCCGCAGGCCGGGCAGATCGGCATGATGCCGTCCACCACGAAGGCCTGCAAGAAGTCCTGGTAGCCGTATTGGTGAAAACATTGGGTACAGGAGAGGGTGCTCAAGGTCCCGTGCATCTCCACCACGTTCTTCGAGCCGGCCTTCTGGTGCAGGTGGTCAATATTCTGGGTGATGACGGCCTGCAGCAGCCCGTTTGATTCCCAGTTGGCAAGCGCCACGTGGGCCGGGTTGGGTTCAGCCTGGTAGATTTGACCGGCAAGGCCGCGGAACCACTTAAAAAAACGCTCCGGATGGGTACGGAACGTGGACAGGGAGGCGACCTCCATCGGCTCATCGCGGGACCACAGGCCTGTCCCCTCGGAACGGAAATCGGGGATCCCCGAGGGGGTGGAAATCCCCGCGCCGGTCAAGGCGACGGCGCGCCTGGCATTGCGGAACAGCTCGGCCGCCAGATCAATGGACGCCAGGGTGCGCGTCGCCAGGGCCATCAGACCGCTTTCGGCTGCCGGGCCGTGATGTGTTCTGAAAGTTTGGCAAATTGCTGGGCGGTCAGGCTTTCGGGCTGGGCCAGCACTGCCGAGGAATTGATCCGAGTCGCCTGGTGGTGCAGCTCGGGTGCGGGAGTCAGGTTGACGGTCACGGCGTGGCCCAACTGCTCCTGGACGTTGCCCCACGGGATGGTGAATTCGGTGCGGACGCGGTTGTTGCTGACCACCGTGATGGTCTTGGGTTCGATCCCCAGTGAAACGATGTCGTCAATCAGGGCGCGCCCGTGCCGGATCGAACTATCTATCGGCTCGACGACCACGATCCGTTCGGTACACATTTTCAACAGTTTCTGGTTCAGCGCAGCCAGGCCGGCCCCCACGTCAATCACCACGTAACGCCCGACGCCGGTCAACCGGCTGAAAACGACTTCGAGCTGGGCCGAGGCGCTGTGCGAAAGCTCGGCGTCTTTGGAGTTGTAGGTTGCGGGTAAGATGCGCAGCCCGGATTCGTGGACGGTAAGCGACTCCATCACTTTGTGCCGGGTGATCTCTGAAGGCGCGGTCGCCAGTAAATTGGAAAAGGGCTTGGTATCCAGGTCCAGGTCGAGCGCCAGTGAACCGAAACCGGGACTGAACTCGGCCACGGTCACTTCCGCTTTCGTGCGGAGCATCAGGCTGCTGGCCAGGTTCAAGGCCACGGTCGTCCCGCCCATGCCGCCGTGCGGCGTGACCACGCCGATCATCATCGCCCGCGGGCCTGTCGTCACCGAAGCGCCGGTGGCGGAGGCGGCCCGGCCCTTGCGCCCCAGGAGGGCTTTCACGTGGGCGATCAATTCGGTGGGATGGGTTGGCTTGGTGAGGTAGTCGTCCGCCCCCACCTCGAAGCCCGTGACCTTATCGTCCAGTTGGGCTTTGGCCGTAAACATCAAGATCGGGATGGCGGCTGTATCCTCGTTGGCGCGCAGACGCCGGGCAACTTCGTAGCCGTCCATCTCCGGCATCATCACATCCAGAAGGATCAGGTCAGGCAGTTCTTCCTCAGCCTGGATCACACCTTGCCGTCCATTGCTGGCTGCCATGATCTCATATCCCTGGCGTTGGAGCGCGATACCCACCAGCTTGAGGGTGTCAAGGTCGTCGTCTATTATTAAAATCCTGTCTGCCATAAGATCCATCCTTAAGTTGCTTTAATCAATCAAAGTCTAGCATAAAGCGCCAAGACAGGCAAGACATCTATTATGACATTTTCAATCCAAAATGCGGACGGACGGGGGCCATGTTATAATAACGCGCCTGGGCAATGCCCTCACCCACCTGGGGATGACAGGTTTCGACGGGAGAGGCTGGTCCCGGAATGCGAGCCGAGAGGCGCCGAACTCGAAAAATCCGCGCAAAAAATCAAGTGCCAACAACCGCACTTCCTACGCTGCTCTGCCCCTCGCTGCATAAGCGATGGCTGAACAGTCGGGCTTCACCAAGTAAGCCCCGTCCGCCTGCCCCGCCCGCTGCCCGGAGGCAGGATCGGGCGACACAAAGACAGCGTGCCGCACGCAATGTCGCTAAACGTGCGAAAGAGGGCTTTCGGGCCTGAGTGGCTGGCTGGCGGGATTCTTCGTCCACCGGGGACCCGCCGGTGACACACACCGGTAGACTACGCTCGTAGATTTCCGAGGGTCGAATCTTTCGGACGCGAGTTCGATTCTCGCCATCTCCACAAATCTTCGACCAGCGGTATAATCGCTGGTCGAAGCGCTTTAAGTAAATCCACCGATTTATCACTTTTCTCTTGACTTTTTTAGCCGACCTGGGTATATTCCGGTCGGCTATTGTTGTTTTCGGAAGTGGAGACGAAATAACATGTATGAAATCGACAAAACTGATGTAAAAATCGTCAATTTACTCCTCGAAGATGGGCGCATCTCCGCATCCGAAATTGCCCGCCAGATCGGGGATATTTCCGAGCGGGCCGTCCGCTACCGGATAGACCGGATGGTCGAGGAAGGCGTGATCCGCATCAGCGCCATCGTCAGCCCGAGGGCGTTTGGCCTGGATACCTACGCGGATGTCTGGATGGAAGTCGAATCCGACAAGATCACGGATGTCGCCAACCAGATGGCGCAATACGAAAATGTCACCTACGTGGCCTGCTCCATCGGCGAGTCCGACGTCAGCATCCAGGTGGTGGCGCGGGATACGGGGGAAATCTATCGCTTCGTCACCGAGGTGGTGCGGAAAGTCCCCGGCGTGCGCAAGACGACAACCTCCATCGTTCCGGTGGTGCTCAAAGATGTCTACCAATGGCGCGTCCCGGAAAAAGTGGCCGAGAGCGCGCTGAACAAATAAAATCCGATAAGCGAAACAAGGAGATTGTATGAGTTACGTTGGGCCGAACAGCAAAGCATTACAGAAGCGCGCCATGGCGGTGGTCCCGCTGGGGGTCAACTCCAACTTCCGCTTCTGGGGCGAAGAGGCCACGCTTTACATGGACAAGGCCAAGGGGGCCTACCTGTGGGATGTGGACGGCAGGAAATACATTGACTACCGCCTGGCCTTCGGGCCGATCATTTTGGGACATTCCTACGACGCCGTGGACGCCAAAGTCATCGAAGAGATCCAGCGCGGGACACTGGCAGCCATGACCTATGAACTGGAAATCGCCTTGATGGAAAAGATCGTGGCGATGTGCCCGGCGGTGGAAATGGCCCGCCTGGCCTGCTCCGGGACCGAGGCGACCATGCATGCCATCCGCGTTGCCCGCGCCTACACCGGGCGCGACCTGCTGCTCAAGTTCGAGGGCAATTATCACGGCTTCCACGACCACCTGCTCTGGTCCACCTACGCCCCCACCGGCGCTTACGGCAGCCGCCGCAGCCCCATCCCGGTGGCGGGCAGTTCCGGCATCCCCAAGGCGATGGGCGACAAGATCATCACCCTGCCCTTCAACGACTTCGACGGCTTCGAGCGGGTGATGAAATCCTACGGAGAGCAGATCGCGGCCGTCATCACCGAACCGTGCCAGGGCAACTGCGGCGCTCTCGACCCGCTACCGGGCTTCCTCGAAACGGTACGCAGGCTCACGTCCGAGTACGGGGCGCTGTTCATCCTCGATGAGGTCAAGTCCGGGTTCCGGTTCGCCAACGGCGGGGCGCAGGAATACTACAACATCCGCCCCGACCTGGCGACCTACGCCAAGGCGATGGGCAACGGCTACCCGGTTGCGGCCTTCGGCGGCAAGAAGGAGATCATGGGCATCATCGGTCACGGCGTGGCCCAGGGCGGCACCTACACCAACAACAAGCCGGGCGTCGCCGCGGCCTACGCCACCCTGTCCATCCTGGAGCAGGAACCGGTCATCGAAACCATCAACCGGCGCGGGACGCGCCTGATGACCGGCCTGCAAGAGATTTTCGAAGACAGCAGCATCCCCGCCGTTTTCAGCGGGCCGCCGGCGATGTTCTCGTTCGCGGTCGGGATCGAAAAACCGACCTGCCAGCGCGAATGGGCCGAAAGCGAACAGGAATATTACCTGCGCCTGATGGATGCGGCCATCGCGCGCGGCGTGATGCCCGACCACGACGCCCGCGAACCCTGGTTCCTGTGCTACTCCCACTCCGAGGCCGACATTGACGAGACGCTGAATGTGATGGCGGATGTGGTCAAAACCGTCAAGTAGTCTGATAGCCGGTTAGCAGGCTGGCAAATCCGGCCTCTGACCAACCCGTTGACTTGACAAGAGACCAGAGACTAATGACCAGGAGACTATATGACTAACTTAACCGGCAAAGAAATCGTTGACCTGAGCCGCGAGTACACCTTCTTTTCGTGGTCGGTGCAGGGCCAGGTCAACCCCATCCCGGTGACGCGGGCCGAAGGCGTCTATTTTTGGGACGCGGACGGCAAACGCTACCTGGATTTTTCCTCGCAACTGATGAATACCAACATCGGACACCAGCACCCGAAGGTGGTCAAGGCGATCCAGGACCAGGCCGCCGAACTGTGCTTCGTCCACCCCGGCAACGCCACCGGACCTCGCGGCCTGCTCGGTAAAAAACTGGCGGAGGTCACCCCCGGGCGGCTCAAAAAGACCTTCTACACCCTGGGCGGCTCCGAAGCCAACGAAAACGCGATCAAGATCGCCCGCTTCTACACCGGGCGGCAAAAAATCCTGGCCCGCTACCGCTCCTACCATGGCGCCACCCACGGCTCCATCGCCCTGACCGGCGACTACCGCCGCCTGGCGGTCGAACCGGCCATGCCCGGCGGGGTGCATTTCCTCGACCCGTTCTGCTACCGCTGCCCGTTCGGGCAGAAACCGGACTCCTGCAAACGGGAGTGCATCGCCCACCTCGAGGAAATCATCAGCTACGAGGGTCCCGACAAGATCGCCGCGATCATCATGGAAGGCGTGGTCGGCTCGAACGGGCTGATCGTCCCACCGGATGACTACTGGCCGCGCGTCCGCGAAATCTGCGACAAATACGGCATCCTGCTCATCTCGGACGAGGTGATGAGCGGCTGGGGCCGGACCGGGAAGTGGTTCGCGGTGGACAACTGGGGCGTCGAACCCGACATCATCACCACGGCCAAGGGCATCACCAGCGGCTACGTCCCGCTCGGGGCGGTGATCGTCTCGGAGGAGATCGCCGGGTTCTTCGACGACAAGTACCTCTACGCCGGGCTGACCTACAACGGACACACCCTGGCCTGCGCCGCGGCCCTGGCGACCATCGAAGTCTACGAGGAAGACGGGCTGATCGAAAACGCCGCCACGCTGGGCAAGTATCTCGGCGAGGCGCTCGAAGACATCAAGGAACGGCATCCGTCTGTGGGTGACGTGCGTTACATCGGCCTGTTCTCGGCCATCGAGCTGGTGGTCAACCGCGAGACGAAGGAACCCTTCCCGGCGGCAGTGATGGGAGAAATTGGGAAAGTCCTGAAAGAAAACGGATTGTTTACCTTCATCATGTCCAAGCAGGATTTAGGGACCATCGTCTTCGTCGTCCCGCCGCTGTGCATCACCCGCGAGCAACTCGACGAGGGCCTGGCGCTGGTCGAGAAGGGGCTGGAAGTGGCGGATAAATCTGTTGCGTAGAGCGTGTTTCATAACGGAACACGCACCACGCACAGCGGAATACCCAGTCGCGATTGCGCGGCACGGAAACCAAACAGGAATACCAATGAAAATATTGAACTACATCAACAACGAATGGATCGAGCCAACTGTCAGCGACTACGCGGATGTGATCAACCCGGCGACCGGTGATGTCATCGCCCGGACGCCGCTGTGCGGCCGCGCAGATGTGGACGACGCGGCCGCGGCGGCTTCGGCGGCTTTCCCGGCCTGGCGCGCCACCCCCGTCCAGGACCGCATCCAGTACCTGTTCAAGTTACGCGATCTGCTCAAGGCCCATCACGATGAGATCGGACGCACCATCACCGACGAGTGCGGCAAGACCTTCGACGAGGCCAAGGCCGAAATGGTGCGCGCCATCGAAAACGTGGAAGTGGCCTGCGGGATGCCGATGCTGATGAAAGGCGAGATCGCCGAAGACATCGCCCCCGGCATTGACGAGATCATGATCCGCCAGCCGCTGGGCGTGTGCGCCACCATCGCCCCGTTCAACTTCCCCGGCATGATCCCGTTCTGGTACCTGCCCTACGCTTTAGCGGCCGGCAATACCTACATCGTCAAGCCCTCCGAAAAAGTGCCGATGACGATGCAGCTGATCTTCAAACTGATCGAGCAGGTCGGCTTCCCGCAAGGCGTGATCAACCTGGTCAACGGCTCGAAGGACGCGGTGGACGGCATCCTCGACCACCCGGCCATCCGGGCCATCACCTTCGTCGGCTCGACCAACGTGGCGAAGTACATCTACCGCCGGGCGGCCGAGAACGGCAAACGGGTCCAGGCCCAGGGCGGGGCCAAGAACCCGGTCATCATCCTGCCGGACGCCGACATGGAAATGGCAACCAAGATAATCGCCGATTCGGCCTTCGGCTGCGCCGGCCAGCGCTGCCTGGCCGTCTCGCTGGCGGTGACGGTGGCCGAGGCCCGCAACGAATTCACCGAGATGATCTGCGACGCGGCCGCCAGCCGGGTGGTCGGTTACGGGATGGACACCGGGGTGCAGATGGGTCCGGTCATCAATCAGGCGAGTAAAACCCGGGTCGAGCAGTTGATCGGCCTCGGGTCCGGGAACGGGGCCAAGGTCTGCGTGGACGGGCGCGGGACGACGGTCAAGGGTTACGAGGGCGGCTCCTTCGTCCGCCCGACCGTCATCGCAGATGTCCAGCCGGGCAGCGAGCTTTGGAAAACCGAAATCTTCGGGCCGGTGCTGGGCATGATGCATGTCAACACCATCGAAGAAGCGATTGCGCTGGCCAACAGCCATGCCTACGGCAACCAGGCCAGCCTGTTCACATCCAGCGGGTCGGCGGCGCGCAAGTTTCGCTACGAGGTGCAGGCCGGGAACATCGGCATCAACATCGGCGTGGCCGCCCCGATGGCCTTCTTCCCGTTCAGCGGCTGGAAGGAATCCTTCTTCGGCGACAACCACGGCCAGGGCATGGACGCGGTCGAGTTCTTCACCCAGAAGAAGGTCGTCATCGAGCGCTGGCCGAAAGAGTGGAGCCGCAAATTCTAATGTAAACCCGCAGGGGCGACCCTTCGAGGCCGTTCGTGAACCCGATATGCCAGGATTCTGGCCCGAACGAGACGAATTTTATGTCCTGGCGGGCCGCCCCTGCAAAAACAATTGCGAAATCATTTACGAGGATCTATGACCCAAAACCTGGACAACGCCCTGGCTTATTCCAAACGCTGGCTGGGGATCATCGAACAAAAAAACGTGGATGAGGCCCTCGCCAAGGAAATCATCACCGAGTCGAAGCACAACTTTGCCGAACATTTCAACAAAGGCTGGCTGGACTACCGCAAATCCGTGACCGAGGCCGGGGACTGGGCCGCGGTCGAATGGGAAGGCAGCGGCGCGACCTTCCGGGACGTGCTGGGCCGCGAGTACCTCGACTGCCTGGGCGGCTACGGGATGATGGACCTGGGCTGGGGTCACCCGGACGTGATCTCAGCTGTGAAAGCCCAACTCGACCATACGCCGATGCCCTCGCAGGAACTGATTGACCCGCTGCGCGGCGTGCTGGCCCGCATGATGGCCGAAATCACCCCCGGCGACCTGAAGTATTCATGGTTCGCCGCCAGCGGCACGGAAGCCATCGAGGCCTCCATTAAATTGGCGAAACTCTACACCCAGAAACCGGCCTTCATCGTCGGCGTCAAGGCCTTCCACGGCAAGACGATGGGGTCGCTCTCGATGATGGGCAAAGCGGATTACCGTCAGCCGCTGGGACTGCTCTATGCCGGACCCATCTACCACGTCCCGTTTGGGGATGCGGAGGCGGTCGAACGTCAGTTGGAAATCTGCGAAAAGGTCGGGATCGGCGTGGCCGGCGTGCTGTTCGAACCGATCCAGGGCGAGGCCGGGGCCATCGTCCCGCCGGACGATTTCTGGCCGCGCATCCGCGAAGCGACCCGGCAACACGGCACGCTGCTGATCGCCGACGAAGTCCAGACCGGGATGGGGCGCACCGGCAAACTCTGGGGCGTGGATCACTGGAACGTCGTCCCGGACATCATCGCCGCGGCCAAGTCGCTCGGCGGCGGGGTAATGCCGGTCAGCGCGGTGACCACCACCGAGGAGATCTTCCAGCCGATGATGTATCCCAACCCGTTCATGCACACCACCACCACCGGCGGCGGGGCGCTGGCCTGCTCGGCCGCGATTGCCGCCATTCACGTCACCTTACGCGACCGGCTCTGGGAGCAGGCCGCCCAAAAAGGCGATTACCTGATGCCCAAACTGCAAAAACTGGCAGCCCAATACCCGCAGGTTTTCGATAAAATCACGGGCAAGGGCCTGTTGATCGGGATGCACTTCCGCAAGTCGGAGGTCGGCTACCAGGTCGCGGCCGGACTGTTCAAGCGCGGCGTGCTCGTCGCCGGGACCCTGACCAGCGCCCAGACCATCCGCATCGAACCGCCCCTGGTCATCACCTACGAACAGTTGGACTCGCTGGTGGAGCGCCTGGAAGATACGTTGAAAGGTATTGCCGCGTAGGATGGGATTGACCCCATCCTGCCAAAAATGGCTCTTCCGTAAATAACGGGAACGAGCCTAAACACAAAGGGCACAAAGGCTCTCGAAGGGGGAAAAGGCACAGCGCCAAACGTGTTTTCCTTCGTTCCCTTCGTGTTCCTTTGTGTTTCAAAAGGTTTTTCCCGTCAAAAACGGGAGGGCCAAATATTTGCAGGAGAAGATAAATGAGCGAATTTGCGGTAGAACTTCGGGATGTCGTCAAGCGCTTCCCCACCCCCGAAGGCGGGGAGGTCTTCGCCGTCAACCACGTCACGATGCAGATCAAGAACGGCGAGTTTTTCTCCATGCTGGGGTCATCCGGCTGCGGCAAGACCACCTCCCTGCGGATGGTGGCCGGGTTCGAGTGGCCGACCGAGGGCGAGGTCTACATCGAAGGCGTCCCCCAGGGACATACGCCGCCCTTCAAGCGCCCGGTCAACACCGTCTTCCAGAACTACGCCCTCTTCCAGCACATGACCGTTTACCAGAACGTGGCTTTCGGCCTCGAAATGGAAGGGGCCGGCAAGCAGGAAATCGCCCGGCGGGTGGGTCACGCCCTCGAAATGGTGCAGATGACCGGCATGGAACGGCGCTACCCCAGGCAAATGTCCGGCGGGCAGCAGCAGCGCATCGCCCTGGCGCGGGCCATCGTCAAGACCCCCAACGTGCTCCTGCTCGACGAACCCCTCGGCGCCCTCGACCTGAAACTGCGCAAGGAAATGCAGCTCGAACTCAAGGCCCTCCAGCAGAAACTGGGCATCACCTTCGTTTACGTGACCCACGACCAGGAGGAAGCCCTGACCATGTCGGACCGGATCGCGGTCATGAGCCAGGGCAAGGTGATGCAGATGGGCACGCCGGTCGAAATCTACGAACGCCCCAACTGCAAATTCGTAGCCGACTTCATCGGCACCTCCAATTTCATGGAGGGCAGGGTCAAATCCCTCGAAAGCGGACGGGCCAGCGTCTTCGTCCCGCCGCTCAACGCCGAAGTGACCGGCTTCGCCGCCGAAAACGTATCCGTCGGGGACGAGGTGGCCATCTCCATCCGCCCCGAGAAGATCCGCCTGGCCGACAAGCCCGCCCTCACCCAGAACTGCTTCGAGGGCACGGTAGTCAATACATCCTACATCGGCTCGGATACCCGCCTCCACGTGGACCTGAACGGGATGACCATGAAAGTCTGGGAACAGAACAAGATCTCCAGCCTCGACCCGGCCGCGTACTACACCGTCGGCCAGAAAGTCTGGTTGACGCTCTTCCCGGAGAATACCCTCGTCCTGCCGAAAGAGTAGGAACGCCATGTTGAAACGACTGCGCGAAAACAAGTCATCCCAGGGCACGCTGCTCATCTCGCCGACGCTGGTCTTCATGGTCGGCCTGCTCATCATCCCGCTCATCCTGACCCTGATCATCAGCTTCGGCAAACGCTCGCCAGACGGCAACGTCATCTACACCTTCGGCCTGCACAACTACATCCGCATCCTCGGCATCAGCACCGACTGTCCCGGCGGCCAGGCCGTCTGCTTCGACCCGCTCTACGCCAACATCCTGTGGCGTTCTCTGTCCCTGGCCTTCAACTCGACCGTGCTGGTCATCTCCCTGGCTTACCCGCTGGCTTACTTCATCGCCCGCGCCCACCCCATCAAACGCAACACCTTCCTGTTCATGGTGCTCGTGCCGCTGTGGACCAACTTCGTCATCCGCGTCTACGCCTGGATGATGCTGCTCCGCACCCAGGGCGTGATCAACAGCGTGCTCGGCTGGCTCGCGGGACTGGTGGGCCTGCCCTTCACGCCCCTGGAGATGCTCTACACCCCCGGCGCGGTCCTGGTCGGCATGGTCTACGAGTTCCTGCCGTTCATGATCCTGCCGATCTTCACCTCGCTCGAAAAAATAGATAATTCGCTCTACGAAGCCGCCGCAGACCTGGGGGCCAACCCGATCCGCACCTTCTTCCGGGTGACGCTGCCGCTCTCGATGCCGGGCGTCGTCGCCGGGACGATCCTGGTCTTCATCCCGGTCATGGGGACGTTCATCGTCTCGGACCTGCTCGGCGGCAAACAGGTGATCCTGATCGGGAACCTGATCCAGCGCCAATTCCTGGATGCGCGCGACCCGACCTTTGGCAGCGCCGCTTCGCTTATCCTGATGGCCATGACCCTGATCGTGACGTTCTTCTACACGCGCAAATTCGGGTTCGGCGAGGAGATTGTGGCCGCATGATCCCGTACATTTTGTTACCTGTTTTCAGAAAGGAGCCAATGGGATGAATCCCTACCGCCGCTCCCTCTTCATCAAAATCGCCACGGTGCTGGTCTACGCTTTCCTGTACACGCCCATCCTCGTCCTGATCGTCTTCGCCTTCAACTCGTCCCGCACCAACGTGCTCTTCGGCGGGTTCATCACCCAGTTTGGCCCGCTCATCATGGACGGCAGCACCGTCGTCCAAAGCCCCTGCGGACCCTTCCACTGGTTCTGCGAGTTGGGCAAGAACGCCGAAGTGATGAATGCCACCAAAAACACCCTGACCATCGCCATCATCTCCACCCTGTCCTCGGTCGTGATCGGCACGATGGCCGCCCTGGCCCTCCAGCGCTACAACTTCAAGCTGAAGGCGTTCTCGCAGCTCTCGCTCTACATCCCGATCGTGATCCCCGAGATCGTGATGGGCATCGGCATCCTGGTGTTGTTCAGCCAGGTCTTCACCTTCCTGAACGGCGCTTTCAACCTGGCCGGTGATTCCCGCCTGACGCTCGGCCTGCCGACGGTGATCGTCTCGCACATCGCTTTCAGCGTCCCGTTCGTGACCCTGGTGGTCCAAGCCCGGCTGCAGGGCTTCGACAAATCCTACGAGGAAGCCGCCATGGACCTGGGCGCCAACGAACTGACCACCTTCTGGCGGGTCACTTTCCCGATGATCCTGCCGGGGGTGCTCTCCGGCGGGCTGCTGGCCTTCACCCTCTCGCTCGACGATTTTGTCATCACCTTTTTCACCACCGGCCCCGGCTCCACCACCCTGCCGATCTACGTTTACGGGCTGTTGCGGCGCATCATCACCCCGCAGGTCAACGCCCTCTCGGCGGTCTGGGTGCTGGTCATATTCAGTATCGTGCTGCTCATCCAACGGCTGCAAAGCCGGACAGCATAAACCGTGAATAACGCAGCCAGAAGGATTCAGGCTGCGTTTCAAACAATTTTCCTAAAGGAGGAAGAAAGATGAAGAACAACTTGTGGAAACTGCTGGCAGTGACGATGGTCGCAAGCCTGCTGCTGGCAGCCTGCGGCGGGGGCGGCGCGGACACGGGCGGAGGCGAAAAAGTGACCTCGTCCGGGTTCGTCTGCCCCGAGCCGGAAGTCCAGATGGATGTCACCTCGACCGAGTTGAACCTGTTCGTCTGGACCGAATACATCCCGACCGAGTGGAAGGAATGTTTCGAGTTGGTCTATGGCGTGACCATCAACCACGACGAGTACTCCAGCAACGAAGAAATGTACGCCAAACTCTCGGCCGGCGGCGCGACCTACGACCTGGTCCAGCCGACCGATTACATCGTGGCGCTGATGATCCGCCAGGGCCTGCTGCAAAAGCTCGACCAAACCAAACTGCCCATGGCCTCGTTCAACCCGAACTACCTGAACCTGTCCTTCGATCCCGGCAACGAGTACACCATCCCCTACCAGGCCGGCGCGGATGCGATCATCTACAACGCCGACACGGTCGCCACGCCCCCGACCTCCTACGCTGACCTGTGGAACCCCGACTACGCCGGGCGGATGGTCTTCCTGGATGACTCCCGCGTCATCATCGGCATGACCCTGCTGACCCTCGGCTACGACGTCAACACCAAGGACCCGGCCCAGCTCGAAGAGGCCAAGAACAAACTGGCCGAACTGGTCCCCGGCGTGAAACTGTTCGACAGCGACAGCCCCAAGACGGCCCTGATCGCGGGTGACGTGGACCTGGGCATCACCTGGACCGGCGAAGCCTTCACGGCCAACCAGGAGAACCCGGCCTTCACCTTCGTCTACCCGACCGAAGGCACGATCCTGTGGCAGGACAACTGGGCCATGCCCACCGGCGCTCCCCATGCCGACGCGGCCTATGCCTGGATCAGCTACACCATGCAGGGCAACATGTTCTGGCTGATGTTGCGCGACTTCCCCTACATCAACCCCAGCCAGGCCGCCCTGGACTACGCCAAGGATAACCAGACCGAGTTGTTCGACGCCTACATGAACTCCACCATCACCAACATGCCCGCCGAGGCGATTGCCGCCGGTCACTACATCGAAGACGTGGGCGACGCCACCCCGCTCTACGACCAGATCTGGACCGAGATCAAGGGCGGCGAGTAAGCTCCTGCCCGTTCGCTCTGGAACTCCGGGATTTTGAAAATCCCGGAGTTTTTTTGTAACGCGGCATTTGTGCCGCCAACTGCTGAGCACCCATATCGCAAAGAATTGGCGGATTTTATGCGTTTTCATCAAAAAATGATTGACTATTTTGCGCTATCGTCATAAAATACGCTCATGGACAGCCAATTCGCCAACGCCCCCGAGAGCCTCGACCAGATTGACCTGAAAATCCTCGAAGCCCTGCGCCAGGACGGGCGCACCCCCTTCGCCCAGATCGCCGAACAACTCAACGTCTCGGCCGGGATGATCCGCATCCGCTACGCCCGGCTGGTGGACATGGGCTACCTGAAGGTCATCGCCATCACCAATCCCCTGCGGATGGGATTCCAGGCCATGGCCATGATCGGCATCCGCACCGAGGGCCGGCTGATGCTCCAGGTGGCCGGACAGGTCGCGGCGCTGGACGAAGTCGTCTACCTGGTCGTCACCAGCGGGCGCTACGACCTGATGGCCGAAGTCTCCTGCAAGGATAAAGCCGACCTGCTGCGCTTCATCACCGAAAAGCTGTACGCCATCGAGGGCGTGCGCGAAACCGAAACGTTCATGCACCTGAAGATCGTGAAAGAAGTGTATTTTTAATCAGTAGGACAGGCTTGAGCCTGTCCTACACAAACACTAACTTGCCCAGTAGCAGGTTATAAAACCAAATGGAGAAAAATATATGAAAGTACTACTCGTCGGCGTAGGTGGAGTTGGCGAAGCCATCGCCCAGATCGCCAAACCGCGTCCCTGGCTGGAACAGATGGTTCTGGCCGATTACAACCTTGAGCGCGCCAGGGAAATCCAGGCCAAGCTGGATGACCCGGCCCGTTTCCCGGTCGAATTCATAGATGCCGGGGATCAGGCCATGGTCGAGGAACTTGCCCGCAAATACGGCGTGGACCTGGTCATGAACGCGGTGGACCCGATCTTCAACAAACAGATCTTCGATGCGGCCTTCGATGTCGGCGCGACCTACATGGACATGGCCATGACCCTCTCGGAGCCGCACCCGACCGACCCGTTCAACAAGTCCGGCGTCAAGCTGGGCGATTACCAGTTCGAGAAGGCCGCCGCCTGGGAGAAGAAAGGCCTGCTGGCGCTGGTCGGCATCGGCGTCGAACCCGGCATGGCGGACGTCTTCGCCCGCTACGCCCAGGACCACCTGTTCGACGAAATCGAAGAGATCGGCATCCGCGACGGGGCGAATATCACCATTGACGGTTACGAGTTCGCCCCCAATTTCTCGATCTGGACCACCATCGAGGAATGCCTGAACCCGCCCGTCATCTGGGAGGAGGACCGGGGCTGGTTCACCACCGCCCCCTTCTCCGAGCCGGAAGTCTTCGACTTCCCCGAGATCGGCCCGGTCGAAGTAGTCAACGTGGAGCACGAGGAAGTCCTGCTCGTGCCGCGCTGGATCAAGACCAAACGCGCCACCTTCAAATATGGCCTGGGCGACCAGTTCATCGGCGTGCTCAAGACCCTGCGCATGCTCGGCCTCGACAACAAGGAAAAGATCACCGTCAAGGGTGTGGAAGTCGCTCCCCGCGACGTGGTAGCCGCCTGCCTGCCCAACCCGGCTTACCTCGGCGACAAGATGCACGGGAAGACCTGCGCCGGCACCTGGGTCAAGGGCAAAAAGGACGGCAAGGACCGCCAGGTGTACCTCTACCAGGTAGCCGACAACCAGGAATGTATGCAAACCTGGGGCTGCCAGGCCGTCGTCGCCCAGACCGCTTTCAGCGCGGTGATCGCCATGGACCTGCTCGAACACGGCCTCTGGACCGGAACCGGCGTGCTCGGCCCTGAAGCCTTCCCCCCCGACCCGTTCATGGACAGGATGGCCGATTACGGCTTCCCTTACGGGATCAAGGAAATGTAGGATCGAGTCCCTGAAATCACTGCAAAAAGGCCAATTTCACCGCGAAGAAAGAACCAGGTTACTATCCGAAAGATCCCGGAGTGCGGACTTCAGTCCGCTAAGAACTTCAGTCCGCTGAGAACATCTGTCTGCTGGGAATTTCAGGCCCGAAAGATCCCGGAGTGCGGACTTCAGTCCGCTAAGAACTTCAGTCTGCTGAGAACTTCAGTCTGCTGAGAACTTCAGTCTGCTGAGAACTTCAGTCTGCTGGGAACTTCAGTCTGCTGGGAATTTCAGGCCCGAAAGATCCCGGAGTGCGGACTTCAGTCCGCTAAGAACTTCAGTCCGCTAAGAACTTCAGTCCGCTGAGAACATCAGTCTGCTGGGAATTTCAGGCCCGAAAGATCCCGGAGTGCGGACTTCAGTCCGCTAAGAACTTCAGTCCGCTAAGAACTTCAGGCCGCTGAGAACTTCAGTCCGCTAAGAACTTCAGGCCGCTGAGAACTTCAGGCCGCTGAGAACATCAGTCCGCCGGGAACCGGCAAGCTGAAGCTCGCACTCCTTTTTCGGATCCTTCGTGGCCTTCGCGGTAAAACACTCAAGATCATCCAGCCTCTTGCTAATTCACCCATCTTGTGCTATTTTTAGCCAGGAACGATTACCGCCCAGGAGTACTGCAACGCGATGACTGTCGCCCAAAAAACTGCCATTGTGGTCGAAGATGAACCCGATGCCGCTGAAATGTTCGCTGAAATGATGCGAGTCAGCGGCTATCGTGTGCTCAAGACCTTCAGCAGTACCCCTGCCATTTCCCTGATCGAAGCCGAAAAGCCGGACATCATCATCCTGGATGTGATGATGCCGGATGTCTCCGGCCTCGAAGTGTTGCGCTTCGTCCGCCGCGACCCGGAATTATCGAACATCCCGGTCGTGGTGGTTTCGGCCAAGAGCATGCCCGCCGATGTCCAGGTGGGGATGGACGCCGGGGCTTCGGTCTACCTGACCAAACCGGTCGGGTTCAGGGATCTGGTGGATGCGGTCAACAAGGCGACCGGCGCGGCTGATTAATTGTTTATGAGCTTACTGCGCACGTTCATCGCCATTGAACTCCCCCAAACCATACAGGAAGCGATCGCCCGCGAGACTGACGGCCTGCGCCGGCAAGTCAAGCGCGGACTCGTCCGCTGGGTGGCGGCCCAAAGCATCCACCTGACGCTGCGGTTCTTGGGCGATACGGTCTCCAGCAGCCTCGGCCAGATCGAGCAGATGCTGGCCCGCCAGACCGCCCAATTCCGGCCAATGGAGATCAAGGTCGGCGGATTCGGGGCCTTCCCCAACCCCAAGCGGCCGCGCGTGTTCTGGATCGGAGTCCAGGCCCCGGGCGAACTGTCCACGCTTCAGCGCCGGATCGAGAGCCTGGCCCAGAGCGCAGGCTTCGAGGCGGAAACGCGTCCCTATTCGCCGCATTTGACGGTGGGACGCGTCAGCCAGAAGGTCTCGTCCAGCGAGATGCAGGCCCTCCGGTCCACGCTCGAAGCGGTTCGGATCGGCGAGCTGGGATCGTTCACAGCGGAGGCGATCCATCTCATCCGCAGCGACTTGCGTCCCGAGGGCGCAGTCTATACCACCCTGTTCAGCGCCCCGCTGGGCGCGGGCAACGAAAATTGAAAGAGGTGTTTTTGAACGGACTGGAACTGGCTCACGCAATTGTTGATATTCTCGAAGAAAAGAAGGGTGAAGACATCCTGCTGCTCGACATCCACGAAGCGGCGGTTTTCACCGATTATTTCGTCATCGCCACCGGGACCAGCGACCGGATGCTGGACGCGCTGGCAAAAGCCGTCTCGGACGACCTGCGCAAGAAGCACCGCCTGAAGACCAAAAATCCCGAAGGCCAGGCGCGGGACGGCTGGCTGTTGATTGACTATGGAGACGTGATCGTCCACCTGTTTTCGCCCGACCAGCGCGCTTACTACGGGCTGGAAAACCTGTGGAGCGAAGGCAAGGTGCTGATCAGGCTGCAATAGGAGGCCGCCATGCCGACAAACGATGAACAGGAACGGTTGAAGCGCCTGCGCGAGCGCCAGTTGGCCGACCGCGACCCGCACGTGAAGACGCGCCAGCAGCAACAGTTCTTTGCCCGGCGCGAGAAGAAGCACTCCCGCCGGAAGCCGGGCCTGCGGAAGATGTGGACGGAAATCCCCAACACATTTCGGAATACGATTTACGCTTTGCTCACGGGCCTGTTCCTGCTCTGGGTGGTGCCCATCTTCTGGGTTTCTCCCTGGGCTTTGGCGGTGGTCGGCGCGGCCACGCTCGTGCTGATCCTCTTCGGGGTGGTGCTGGGCCAGGCGCAGGATTCACGCGACGAGATCAAGGATTCGCTCCGCCACTGAACGGTCATTCTTTCTACCGAACAATCTTCAAACCTTAACTCCGACAAGCCGAAACCCCTGGGTTGAGCTTGCCGAAACCAGGAAGGATTCAACCACAAAGGGTCACGAAGGAACCCAAAGGAAAACCTTTGTGACCCTTTGTGCGCCTTCGTGGTAAAAAATTCTTGCGGAGAACTTTGGCCGGTAGAGAATCGGCCATCTTGGATAAGAGAATACACAATCGAAAAGTCCCGCAAATTTCTGCGGGACTTTTTACGTAATACGGAACACGCAACACGTTTACTTCTCGAACACCCAGCGGTCAATCTCACGCGGCCAATCCACCAGCTCTTCGGGCTTGAACCACAGGGCCACTTCCTTCTCGCCGTTCTCGACCGTGTCGGAGGCGTGGGTCAGGTTGCGGCCGATCTCGAGGGCAAAATCGTGGCGCAGCGAGCCGGGCGCAGCCTCGGTCGGACGGGTGGCTCCCATTGTCTGGCGCACCGCGGCGACCGCGTTCGGGCCTTCCCAGGCCATGGCCATCACCGGCGAGGAGGTGATGTAGCTGATCAGCCCGTCGTAAAAGGGCTTGCCTTTGTGGATGGCGTAATGCGTTTCGGCCAGTTCCAGGCTGACGGCGATGAATTTGGCCGCTGCCAGGCGCAGGCCGCGCCGCTCCAGCCGCGCAATGACTTCCCCGATCAGGCCGCGCTGCACGCCGTCGGGTTTGACGAGTACAAGTGTTCTTTCCATGAATATCTCCAGTTTACATAATAACCTCGGGGCGCGAACCCCGAGGCGGGTATTTTACCATGCCGCCGGGAGGCAGTTCCCGCCTCCCGGCGAAGGTCAACGCAACAATTCTTCGGCTTTGGTGTAGGCGTCCAGGGCGTCTTGCAGGCGGTTCGAGCGCATGTAAGCGTCGCCCAGGGCCTGCCAGATGGCTACGTCCACCGGGTAGCGGTAGGTGGCCTCCCGCAGGTCGTAGATCACCTCGTCCAGCAGGCGGTTCTTCTTGATCATCTTGCCGTAGGTGTCCAGGGCAGCTTGCAGATTGCCGCGCTGCAATTCGGTCTGGGCTTCGAGCAGCAGGATGTCCTTGGTCGGGCCGAGCATCCCGGTCCGCCGCATGGTGGGGATCGGGGTCGAAGCCCGCAGAACCGGTTCTTCGACCGGCGCTTCCGGTTTGGGCGGCTCAGGCGCGGGCGTTTCCACCTCGAACGAGGGCGGGGCAGGTTCCTGCTCGGCGGCGGGCTGCCATTCCGCCGGGGTGGTCGGGGCCGGTTTTTCGGCCTCTGCCTCCTCCCCGCGCAGCCAGTCGGGCAGGTCTTCGTCCATGCCGGCGCGGGCGGGGCCTTCTTCTTGCAGCCAGGTGGGCAATTCGGGGACTTTTTCTTCTTCCGCGGCCGCAGGCTCGACCAGAGTCTCGGCCTTTGCCTGCTCATCCAGCGATTGCAGCCAGTCGGTGACCGAACCCAACTCCTCGGCGGCGGGCTGGTCCTCTTTCAGCCAGTCGAACGAGACTTCGGACGCTTCCGGGACCGCCGGGGCGGATTCTTCCGTTTCGGCCTGGTCCAACTCTTTCAGCCACTCCGTCAGATCGTCTTCGGGAATTACGGCCGGCACAGCCGCCTCGGGCATCACGCCGGCAAGGGGCGGTTCCATTTCCTCCTCGAAGGACGGCAGGCTGCCGAAATCCGGCATTTCTGCTTCTGCCGCCTCGACCGGAGGCTCCGGCGCTGCAACCGGCTCGGCCTCAGCCTGGACCTGGTCCACCCAATCGGGGGCCGACTCGCGCCGGTCCTCCGGTTTGACCAGCAATTCTTCCTCGTTGGCGCCCTGTTTGGCAGCCAGCGACTCGAGCCAGGCCAGGGCCGCGTCCTGTTCGTCCGCAGTGGTGCCCGGCCCGGAGACCGGCGCGGCCGCCGCCTCGAATGGAACAGGGGTTTCGGACAGGCTTTCAGGGAGTTCGGCTTCGGCCGCCACCCGGGTCTCCTGGGTATCTTCCAGCATGGAGACTTCGGGCGCAGGCTCCTCCATCAGGTCGGACGGTTCTTCCCCGGTCTCGAAGACTTTCGTCTGGCCGGGTTCGCCCGCCACGAACGCGACGGGTTCATCGGCCGGGGCAGGAGTTTCGGTTTCGAGTTCCCCGGCCAGCCAGGATGGAAGTTCAGCCTCGGGGGCAGCCGGTTCACCGGCTTCGGTGGGCTGCTCCATTCCGGGCAATTCACCCAGCCAATCCGGGATCGCGGCCTCCGCCGGGGCTTCGGCTGCCTCAGGCTGTTCAGGCTCGGCTTCCGCCTCCGGGGCCGGTTCGCCCGCGGCCGCCTGGAATTTGTCCACCCATTCGGGCGCGGAGTCGAGCCGTTCCTCCGGCTTGACCAGCAGTTCTTCTTCGTTAGCGCCCTGTTTGGCAGCCAGCGATTCGAGCCAGGCCAGGGCCGCGTCCTGTTCTTCGGCGGAAGTGCCCAGGCCGGCGATCCCGCCGGGCGCGGCCGGTTCTTCGGGAGTAACGGCTTGCTCGATGGCGGGCATTTCTCCCATCCAATCCGGCAGGTCGGCAGCGGCCTCGGCCGGTTCCTGGGCCTCGGCGCTTTCACCGGGTTCGGCAGCCGACAGGTCGCCCAGCCAATCGGGGATCTCCAAAGCCCCCTCCCCCACGCCTCCAGCCGGGGGAACGCCCTGGGCCGGGATGCCGGAATCGGGTCCCGGCTCCGCTGCCGCTTCGGGCGACGGTTCCTCCCCCAGGTTGAGCCAGTCGGGGGTCGCGTCCTCGTCCGGGGTGTTACGCATCGCCGGTTCGGTAGCCTCCACCGGGGCCACGTTTTTCAACCAGTCCGGGATATCTTCGCTTGGGGCGGCCGGCCGGGCCGTGGACAGGAATTCCAGGTCGGCCTGGGCCGTCTCTTCGGGTTCAGACTCTTCGGGAGCCATGCTTTGCAGCCAATCGGGGATGTCGGCCGGGGTCAGTTCCGCGCCTTCACTTTCTTCGCCCTCCCCGCCCAATTCCATCGGCCCTTCCTTGAATTCGCCCGTAGCAGGCGTCCATCCCGCTTCGCGCAGGAAGTCGGGGATGTCTTCGGATGTGTTGGGCGTGGCTTCCGGCAGGGCTGCGGGTTTTTCCTCTTCGTCGTAAGAAGAAGCGGTCAGCCAGGCCGGGGGCGTTTCCGGGCGCTCCGATTCGAGGTTGATCCCCAGGGACGAGGCCCAGCCCGATTCCAGCGGTTCGGCCTGGCCCGGTTCGTATTCCAGGCGTTCGAGGTTGATCGCCGCGTCCGGCACGGCTGCCAGTTCGAAGGTCGAGCCGGTCGCAAAAGCAGCATACGGGTCCAATTGGTTGACCCGGTGACGGTAGACCTGGGTGCTTTCGGCCCGCCCGGTGCTGGGCAGGATTTCGACCATGATCCGGTTGGCCTCGAAGCTGTAAGGGTATTTTTTGAGCAGGGTGGTGCAAAGTTCGATGGTCTCAGCCCGGTGGCCGCCAAAGAAATAGGCTTTGGCCAGCAGGGCTTGCATGTCCACCCGCTGGGGATCGTCGGCCAGCACGGCCCGGATCTCGGCGATCGCCTGCGAGAAGAGCTGGCCCTGCACGTACATGTGCGCCAGCGCCCCGCGGGTCATGCGGACCTTGGGCGGTTCCATCCCGTCCCGGCGGCCGTACAGCCGGCGCAGTTCGCCCTGCACCGCCGCGTTCGACGGCTGGGCCTCGAAAGCCCGTTCCATGTGCCAGATGGCTTCTTCGAGTTTCTTTTCATCGTCGCGGATGATACTCATCCCGACGTGCGAGACAAAATCATCGGGGACGGCCATCAACACACGCTGGAAAATGTCCGCCGCATCGGCATAACGGCGCGCCTCCAGATAGGCTTTTCCCAACAGGCGGTAGGTCTCGAGGTGCTTGGGGAAAGTCTTCAGGATATGCTGGCAATGGGCGACCGCTTCGGCCACCTGTTCGTTTTCGATCAGCGCTTCGATATCCCGGTTGTAACTTCGCAGAGACACTTTTGCCATGTTCCCGTGCTCCCGTCTTTAGTGTCGGACACACTAAACTCATTTACTGTCCGAGTTGGCTTTGGTTGATATTACGATCACCCTAATTATAAAACAAAGGAAGCGGCTTTGCCGGAGCATCGCTGAGTTTATGGGCTTGCAAGACCATTTCACGCGCCGCCTTCAGGCGTTTTTCGTCGTTGGCATACACGCTGAAGAGCGGCTGGCCCTTTTCGAGCCGGTCGCCAACCTTGTTGTGGATCAGGAAACCGACCGCGTGGTCAATGGGATCGTCCTTCTTCGCCCGGCCGGCCCCCAGGTTGACGGCGGCTTCGCCGACGATGCGCGCGTGGACCCGGGCCAGCCACCCGCTCGACGGCGCTTCCACCACCTCGACGTAACGCGCCACCCCAAACCGGGACGGATCGTCCACGTAAGCCGGGTCCCCGCCCTGGGCTTCGACCAGCGTGCGGAACTCGTCGAGGGCGCGGCCTTCGATCAGCGACCATTCGGCCAGTTGGCGGCCCTCGTTCAGGTCAGTGGCGCGCCCGCCCAGGAGGAGCATGTGGGCGGCCACGTGCAGGCAGTGTTCGCGGAAATCTTCCGGGCCGCCGCCGCGCAGGGTTTCGAGAGCTTCGAGCACTTCGAGGGCGTTGCCCACGGCGTGGCCGAGGGGCTGGTTCATGTCCGAGAGCAGGGCCACCGTCTTGCGTCCGGCCAGCTCGCCGATGGAGACCATCATCTCGGCCAGCCGGCGGCCCTCGTCGAGAGTCTGCATGAAGGCCCCCAGCCCAACCTTGACGTCCAGGACGATGGCCTGCGCCCCGGCGGCGATCTTCTTGCTCATTATGGACGAGGCGATCAGCGGGGTGGACTGCACCGTCCCGGTCACGTCCCGCAGCGCGTAGAGTTTGCCGTCTGCGGGAGCCAGGTCGAGCGTCTGGCCGGTGAGCACGATGCCCACTTCCGTGAGTTGGGTGAGGAACTCTTCGGTGGAAAGGTCGGAACGGTAGCCGGGGATGGATTCCATCTTGTCCAGGGTCCCGCCGCTGAAGCCCAGGCCGTGCCCGCTCATCTTGCCGACTTTCAGCCCGTTGGCGGCGGCAATGGGCAGCACCACCAGCGAGGTCTTGTCCCCCACCCCGCCGGAGGAGTGTTTGTCCACGGCGACGTCCACGACTTTGGAAAGGTCGAGCACCTGGCCGGAATGGGCCATCGCCAGGGTCAGGTCGGTTGTCTCGCGGGGGGTCATGCCGTTCAATAAGATTGCCATGGCCAGGGCCGAAACCTGGTAATCGGGGATCTCCCCTCGTGTGAAGCCCTGGACGAAGAACTCGATTTCCTGGCCGGTCAGTTCGACCTTGTCGCGTTTCTTGATGATGATATCTACCGCGCGCATGGGAATAGCGTCTCCTTTGTAAAAATTACCGCCTGTATTTTATCCCATTTTGCGCGAGGGACGGGAATTACACTAATGGAATACGATGAGGCTGTCCGCTTGCTGGATAGCCTGATCGACACCGTTGGCGAAGACGTGAAACACCCGCTCGCATCGTTGATGGAAATTCTGGGGGTGTTGATCGAAAAATATGAAGACGAGCACGTGCCTGAAATTAACGTGATAACTTCTATGTCCCTTGCTTATTGGTCGCACCTTTTTTCTTGATGGGTTTCTCCAAAGCCCCCTTTTTCGTTTTCCGGCCTGCGTTGGGCGGAACCAAAGGGCTTGCGCCTCTTCCCTTTTTTTCACCTTTCATCTTTCCGCTTTCATCCTTCGTCCCCATCATCTCTTCCCATTTCGCCTGCACCGACTCCACTCCTGCGCCGTTCAAATTACTATTGACCAATTCCCAGTCACTTCCTTCCACAAAGCGCCAATCCAGGAACACCTGGCACTGGTACGCGCCCAGTTCGGCATAAATCCCCTTCTCCCACAATTCGCTGCACGGGCGGATGTACTCCAACCCGGCGACGTAATCCTTGAAGATGGCGTACCCCTCACGCGGCAGCGCCAGGCCCTCGCCGAGCGTCTTCTGGACCAGGTGGCCGGAACCCTTGTCCATAAATGCCGCCGAAGTTTTGACCCAGCCGCTCGTCGCGGCGTATTTGTTGTGATACACCACCAGCCCGCGCTCCTCCATCCGCTTCTCCGCTCCATATCCGCTGCCCCATCCGTTGCCCGATCCGCTGCCCGATCCGCTGCCATATCCGTTCGAATAGGCGAACACATCCTCGTTGACGTAGCCGTCGGTGGTGAAGAAATCGTAGAGCAGGAAGTTCTCGACTTCAGCGAACAGGCGGCGGCGGTGCAGCAGGGGGAAGATGCGGTATTCGTGGCCGCGCACCAGCCCCTCGTCCACGCTTTCGTCCCATTTCGGCTTGCGGAATTCCATCCCGTATTTTTCACGGAAGCCCTCGATCTGTCCGTGGCCGAACATCGGCAGGCCGGGCAGGGTCGAAAGCAGGGTCGCCACGCCGAAATACTTGTCGGTGGTGCCGAACTGCTCGGCGGCGGTCTTTTCGTCGGGATTGTTCATGAAATTGACGAAGCGCTTGAGCACCTGCGGGTCGAATTCCAGCACGTTTTTCATCACCGAGCGGTATTTGGCGTTATCCTCGTCACGCAGCATGTGCATGAAAGCGGAATTATAGACCCGGTGCATCCCCAGCGTGCGGACGAAGTAGCCCTCCATCAGCCAGAAGGCTTCGGCCAGCAGCAGCGTATCCGGGACTTCGGCCGCGACCCGGTCCACGACCTCGCGCCAGAACTCGTGCGGGATGGCAGCCTCGAAATCGGTGATGGACATCCCGTGCTCCGAGCGGGATGGGATGGCCCCGCCCGCGCCCGGCTCCGGGAACCACAACCGCTGGATGTGCTTTTTCGCCAGGGTCATGGCCGCGTCGAAGCGGATGATGGGGAAGTTGCGCGCCACGTGCAGGATGGTCTGGATGACGGCCTCGCGCACCTCGGCCTTGGAATAATCCAGTTGGGCGGTATCGTTCCAGGGCATGGAGGTGCCGTCGTTGCCGTGGTAAATGTAGCGCACGTCGCCGGTGTAACGGTCAATCCGTTTGAAGACCACCGCCGCATCCGAATGGCTGTAGTAATGGTCTTCGAGGATGACCGCCACCCGCTCGTCGGCGCACAGGTCTTCGCTCTGGAACTGGTAATTGGGATAGGGCGAATACGGCAGCGACAGGAACCAGTCGGGGTGCTCGATCAGCCATTTCGAGTCGATCCCCATGTGGTTGGGGACCATGTCCGCCGAGAGGCGCAGGCCGCGCTGCCAGGCCCGCCAGCGCAGGTTTTCGAGCGCCGGCCAGCCGCCCAGGTCGGCGGCAATGTCGTAAGCGTAAAGCGAATAAGCCGAAGCGACCGCCTCGTGGTCGCCCATGCGCTGCTTGATCCACTGCGAGGCCTGGCTGCGCTCCCACAGCCCGATCAGCCACAGGCCGGTGAAACCGCGCTGGGCCAGCAGGTCCAGCTCTTCGTCCGGGATTTCGTCCAGGTGGCGGATCCAGCGCCCGTACTTGCGGCTCAACTGTTCCAGCCAGACGTAGGTGTTCCTGGCCATCAGCACGGCGCGCGGCATCCAGTCTTTGTCTTCGCTGAACCTTTCGTACTCGGTCACGGACAGGCCGGCCGGGAACTCCAGGACCGGGGCTTCGCCGCCGAAACCGCCCGTGCCGCCGCGCCGGGTGGCTTCTTCGCGCACGAAGTCCAAACTCCGCAGCAGGCGCTGGACGAATTCCTCGCCCAGCAGGGGCGCCCAGCGCTGGAGGATGTATTCCAGTTGCCCGCTGAGCGAATTGGGCGAGACCCGGGCCGGGGCGCGCAGGACGTCGAACAGGCTCTCGCCGCCGTGCCCGTCGAAATCCGGCTGCCCGGCGAAGAAGTCCTGCAAGCCGCTGACCAGGCCGGGGTAAGCCGTCGTCCGCGCCAGGTCGGAATCGTCGAACAATTCCTTGTAGGGACCAAAAGCCGGGTTGGCGTTCGAGAGGTGAAGCAGCAGGGCCTCCTCGGTGGTCATCTCCTGCGCGCCGCCGGTGGATTCGAAATATTCGAGCGGCGACATCCGGCCGCGATAAACCGTCAGCGGCGGGAACTGCTCGGTGAACCGGAGCAGGACCGTGTCCAGGGACGCTGCGCCCAGCCGGGCCTTGAGCCAGCCCAAAGCTTTGGTCATCACGCCGGGGTTCTGCATCTCGTATTGCCGGACCAGGATGTGGAGGATCTCGTCTATCAGGCCCATGGCGTACACGTCGCTCGCGGGGACCGGTTGGCTGCGTCCCGCGCTCATACGTTCTGCAAGCTGACGCGCCGCGGCGAAGTCTGCCACGACGAGTTGCCCGTTGGTGGCGAAGAGGCCATCGTCCAATTGATACCGGTCACGCGCCTTCCGGGAGATGTGAAATTCATACCAGGCCATGATTTATCCTTATTTCATGTCATTGCGAGCGCAGCGAAGCAATCCCCTGTCTGTGGAAGCCTGCTTCGCTGCCGCTCGCAGTGACACTAACAAAAATGTGGGGCTAATGATACCCGATAATGCAATTGCAATGTTGCGAATTCGGGTATACTTTTCGCACCCATGCCCGCCATTGACCCGAGACTTCCCCCGATATTGCTGCAACTCCTGATCGCCGCGCTCTACATCCCGGCAATCATGCGCGCCGTCCAGCACGAAGACGGGCAGGAGGCCACAACCTACACCCTGGCGGCCATCTACGCCGGGCTGGCCCTGGTGATCCAGGTGGTCGCGGCCCTGAATTACGGGGGGATATTCGACAATTCGGCCCCGATCTTTTATGAAGAAATCCAATGGTACGGGATGCTGGCCCTGGCGCTCCTGTTCCTGCTGACTCTGCGTTCCTTCCTGCGCCTGGAAAGCAACGAGATCTGGGCGGTGGCGGGGGGCGTCTGGTTCGTCCTCATCATCCTGGTCGCCACCAATGTCTTCAACCTGCCCGAAATCCTGTGGCAAAACGACCAATGGATCCTGCCGCGTGAGCGCCTGCCGTTCGGGATGGCCCTGGCCGGGTGGGTGGTTTTCCTCGGCTGGGCGGCGTTGACGGTCCGTTCGGCGTACCGCAAGACGCGCCAGTCGCTGCACCGCAACCGCCTGACCTACTGGCTGCCGGCGCTGATCCTGGTGGTGGTCAACGACGGTTTCCTTACCGCCTATCCGCAAACCTGGAGCAACCTCACCCGCCTGCTGGCGGCCCTGCTGGTCACGTACATCCTGACCAACCACAACATGCCGGACGTGCGCCAGATCGTCAAACAGACGTTGATCTACATCATCACCACCCTGGTGATCGTGCTGTTCTACACGGCCGGTTTTGCCTTATCACAATACCTGTTCCAGACCACCAGCAACTTCAACCCGACGGTGGTCGGGGCGGTGATCGCCCTGCTGCTGGCCCTCATTTTTACCCCGCTGCTGGGCCTGGTCCGCAGCCTGGTGGACCGGCTGATGTCGAGCGGCTTTTATGACCCCGCCCAGACCCTGCGGGATTACAGCCAGTCTATCAGCAACATCCTCGAAATGGAACGCCTGGCCAGCGTGGCGGTGGGCATGATCATCGAAGCCCTGCAGATCCAGCGCGGCGTGCTCTTCCTGGTGGACAAGGAGACCGGGGCCGAGAACCGGGTGCAGTACCACCTGCGGGTCGTCCGCAGCGCGGGGGAACGGGCGGTCAAGGTCGGCACGCTGCAAGGCGACAGCCCGGTCGCGGCCTACCTGAGCCAGGGCAACCGCCCGCTGTTGCAATACGACATGGACCTGCTGCCCGCCTTCCAGAAGACCCCGTCCAACGAGCGCGAGTGGTTCGACCGGCTGAACACCGAAGTCTACGTGCCCATCCACGCCAAGCGCGAATGGATCGGCCTGCTGGCCCTGGGAGCCAAACTCTCCGGCAACCGCTACACCGACGAAGACCTGGTCACGCTGTCCACGGTCGGCAGCCAGACGGCGGTGGCGCTCGAAAACGCCCGCCTGGTCGAAAACCTGATGCGCCTCAACCAGGAGATCCGCACCGCCTACCGCGCCCTCGACAAAGCCAACCGCGACCTGGAGCGGATAGACCGCACCAAGTCCAATTTCATCAGCATCGCCTCCCACGAACTTCGCACCCCGCTAACGGTGATGCGCGGCTATACCGAGATGCTGCTCGAAGACCCCGGCGTGGAGCAAAACGCCTACTACAAGCAAATGCTGAAAGGCATCCACGACAGCACCCTGCGGATGCACGAGATCATGGATTCGATGTTCGACATCGCCCAGATAGACGCCCGCAGCCTCGAACTCCACCTCCAGCCGGTGGACGTGAACGAGCTGGCGAAATCGGTCGGGTTGACCCTGCAAGCGGCGATCAAGGAGCGCGAACAAACCCTGACGATAGACCTGCCCACGTTACCGGCGCTCAAAGCCGACCCGAACACGCTCCGCAAAGTCTTCCATCACCTGCTGACCAACGCCATTAAATTCACGCCCAACGGCGGCAAGCTCTGCATCACCGGCAAGCCGGTCCTGCCCGTCCTGAACGAACTGCCCAACGGCGGTGTCCACTATATTTTCAGCGATACCGGCGTGGGGATTGACCCCAACTTCCGCGACCTGATCTTCACCAAGTTCTACCAGCCCAACGAAGACCTGAACCGCCACTCGACCGGCAAGACCAAGTTCAAGGGCGCGGGGGCCGGGCTGGGACTGCCGCTGGCGCGCGGCATCGTGGAAGCCCACGGGGGCAAGATCTGGGTCGAAAGCCCGGGCTTCGACGAGGTCAATTTCCCCGGGAGCAGGTTCAACGTCCTGTTGCCGCTGCGGGACAAACCCGACGGGAACGAGAGTTACCTGAGCCAGCCGGTCAACCTCACCCTCAATTAACCTCGTCAAAATTCCTTGACGATTTCGCGCCAGGGTTGTATCATCAGCCGAAATGGTGTAAGGAAGTTCTCGTTGGAAAGAAGAAACAATGACCCAAACTGTGTTTGCCGGGTCATTTTAATTTTGGGCTGTCCGACGGAACTGTACGATAACACCGAACCGATTTTCTTCTCATTTCAAGGAGCACTCCATGTCTGATCGTATCGTCGGCACAGTCAAGTGGTTCAACGCCACCAAGGGCTACGGTTTCATCGCCCGCGAAGGCGGCCCGGACGTGTTCGTCCACTTCTCGGCCATCCAGTCCGAGGGCTACCGCACCTTGCAGGAAGGCCAGCAGGTCGAGTTCTCGGTCGAGCAGGGTTCCAAAGGCCCGCAGGCCGCCAGCGTGACCGTCCTCAAATAATCTCCGTTATCCCACCTCGAAGGACGGGCTTGGGCAAGCCCGTCCTTTTTTGTTTGGCAATTTTCTATCGCACAAAGTTTACGACAAGGCTTTTCAACGCGAATTCCGCGAATTCGACAAATTTCGCCAATTCTTTTTGAGAAATTCGCGCCACATCTTACCTGCAAGGGTATTCGCCCATTCGTGACATTCGCGTTTAGGGTTTTGCAGGCAGGCCCGGTTCCAAATTTGGAATTGTTGGCGAATTTATGGTAAATGTGCCAACGGATGTCGAAAGTGGTAAGATATTCTCATCCGAATCGAAATCGAAAGTGAATTCAGATGAACGATAACCCCGCCACCTCTCCCGGAAAACCAGCCGGTACCCCGCCCTTCTCCGAGCCGGTATGGACCTATCGCGGTTACAGCATGAAAGCCAGCGAATTCGTGACCGCCATGGTCCACTTCTTCCGGGCCGAGGTGACCCGCTCCAACGTCTGGCGGACGCGCCTCGACACCACCACCAACTGGGCGGTGATCGCCACCGGCGCGACCCTCTCGATCGCTTTCAACCAGGCCACCTCGCACCACGCCGTCATCATCCTCAACACCCTGCTCGTCACCCTGTTCCTCTACATCGAAGCCCGCCGTTACCGGTATTACGAACTGTGGAGCTACCGCGTCCGCTTGATGGAGACGGATTTCTACGCCGCCATGCTCGTCCCGCCCTTCCACCCCTCCCCCGACTGGGCCGAGACCCTGGCCGAATCCCTGCTCCAGCCGCGCTTCCCGATCTCGATGTGGGAAGCCATCGGGCGGCGTCTGCGCCGCAATTACTTCCCGCTCTTCTTCATCCTGGCCCTGTCCTGGTTCGTCATCCTGTGGCTCTACCCCACCCCCGCCGTCACCTTCAGGGAAGTGGTCAGCCGCGGCGCGGTCGGCCCGATTGACGGCTGGATCGCCCTCGGCGCCGGCGCGGTGTTTTACGCGACCCTGCTCGCCATCAGCCTGTGGACGCTGGGGATGCAGCAAGCCTCCGGCGAGGTCCTGCCCCGCTTCTCTCCGGACGAGAAGACTGTTCCCGGTTCAGGCGCGGGACCGGCCGCCCGGGCCTGGTTCCGTCCCCACCACAAACGCCAGCAGTTGCTGGCCTTCATCATCACCGGCAAAGATAAAGCGGACGAAATCGCCAGGGTCATCATGGACGAAATGAACCGCGGCGTCACGCTAATGGACGGGACCGGCATGTTCACCGGTGAAGACCGCGGCGTGTTGATGTGTGCCCTGACGGTCACAGAAATCCACAATTTGCGGGCCATCACCGCCCGGATCGACCCGCAGGCCTTCGTAGTCACCTCCAACGTGCGCGAAGTCTTCGGCAAAGGCTTCGTCCCCCTCGAAGAAAACCAATAACCCAAAAACCCATCCATGTACGCCATCCGTTCGCTCTTCAAACCTGCGGAAGAAATCCCGGCCGAGTACCGCGCCAACTTCCGCCATCTGGTGCTCGATATCGGCTGGTTCGGCATCCTGAACGGCAGTTCGATCTCGTTCCTGAGCGTGTACGCCACCCGCCTGGGAGCCAGCCCCTTCCAGGTCGGGCTGCTCGGCGCCATGCCGGCCGTGATGAGCCTGATACTGGCCATCCCTTCCGGCCAGTGGCTGGGACGCCGCCCGATCGGCAAAGCCGTCTTCTGGACCTCCGTCCTGTACCGCTTCGGCTACCTGCTCTGGGTCCCGCTCCCCTGGCTGCTCCCGGAGGCGCAACAGGTCTGGGCCTTGATCGTCCTGGTCCTGCTGATGGGCATCCCCGGCACGGCCCTGGCGGTCGGGTTCAACGCCCTGTTCGCCGAGGCCGTCCCGCCCAACTGGCGCGCCTACGTGGCCGGGATCCGCAACGTGATGCTCTCGGTCACGTTCGTGCTGACCTCGCTGGTCTCCGGCTGGCTGCTGGACCACGTCACCTTCCCTATGGGATACCAGATGGTCTTCGCCCTGGGCTGCGTGGGGGCGGCGATGAGCAGTTACCACCTCTTCCACGTCCGGCCGGCCCTGCCGCCCGGGACGCCGCGGCTCGAATCCCGCATCGGCGACCGCGCCCGGCCGGGTTTCATCCGCGCCTTCGGCGACAGCAACCGTCCCAGCATCGGGCTGAGACTGCTGGCCCGCGCCAGTTGGCGCAAACTGCTGCGGCTGGATATCCTGCGTTCCTCGTTCAGCCGGGTGATGCTGGTGCTGCTCGCTTTCCATCTCGCCCAATACCTGGCCATCCCCATCTTTCCCATTTACGTGGTGCGCGAGCTGCACCTGACCGACCAGCAGATCGGCATCGGGCAGGCGGTCTTCTACGCCACAGTCATGCTCGGCTCGATGCAACTGGCCCGCTTGAGCCGCAGGTTCAGCAACCGGGCCATTTTCGGCGTCAGCGCGGCCCTGATGGGAATCTATCCCCTGCTGCTGGCGCTCTCGCACGACTTTTGGCCGTACCTCGGCATCTCGCTCTGGGGCGGACTGATCTGGGCCATGGTCGGCGGGGCCATGCCCAACTACCTGCTCGAAAAAGTCCCCGAAGGCGACCGCCCGTCCCACCTGGCCTGGTACAACATCGTGCTCAACCTGGCCGTCCTGGCCGGGTCGCTGGCCGGGCCGCTGGTGGCAGGCCTGGCCGGGTTGTCTGGTGCGCTGCTGATCATCGCCGCTCTGCGGATCCTTTCAGGGCTGGCGGTTTTGAAATGGGGATGAGGACGCACGCCCTGCCCTCGCCAACCTGTTTCAAGGGCTGGGCAAACCGTCATAGGCGGTGGCATCTACTTTCGCGCGCAATACTACGACCAGGCAAACTATCACCACCAACTCGGCAATTTTGGAGAGCAGGTCTAATACTCCCATTGCCTCGACTTCGCCTGCCAACGGGCCAAGCGGGATCCCAATTGTACGCGTAACCATCCACAGAGCAATAATAGCGGCATTGCCAAGGATACCCGCCCACAGCACTACACGGTGGACAGGGCGTATTGCGTAAAGTAAACTCGCCAACAAAAATTGGCAAACCGTTGCCGCCAAAAAGAACGCGCCGTAAACGATCCATACCTCGAAGTGTTCGAAAATATAGTAGGCGTGGATAATACTGGCTACCATCGAAGACCAAGCAGCGACGCGGAGCCAAAAGTTGTATGCCGGTTGGTTGACAGATTGAATATTCATGGTTACCTCCTGAAATTATGGTTCGACTGGATAGCCAGCATTGATCCAGGCTTCGAAGCCGCCGAGGATGGGAGTTACATTTTGGAAACCGTTTTTTAGCAGAATGGATGCCGCACGGGCGCTCGATTCTTCGCTGGGTCAGGTGCAGTAGGTGATAATCCACTGTACTTGATCCAGTTCACTTAATCGCGCCTCTAGTTCAGCAAGCGGGATGTTGATTGCGCCCATAATGTGGCTTGCCATATAGGCTTCCGTTGAACGGACATCCACGAAAATGGCAGACCCTGAATCAAATGCGGCTCTGGCATCCGCAAGGCTGACGCGCGGGATTTCAGGATAGGTCTCCTCCTCAAATGGAGCGGCAGGCGCGGGGGCGGCGGGGACATTTTGATGTGCTATCAGAACTGTGGCGATGATCAATAGAAATCCGCCGCCGATGATCAATAAAATGGGAATTTGGTAATTTCGTTTACCTTTTGGCATGAGCTATCTCCGAGTTTTTATTGTTCTCTCACTTCGACTTGAACTGCGATCTCCCCTGCTTTCTCAAATTGCAGGGTGAGAATGAATGTGTCGCCGACCTTCAATTCCCGGTTCAAGCCAATGAGCATAATGTGCAAGCCACCTGGTTTGAAAGTAACGCTCTCACCCGAGGAAACTTGCACCGACCCCTGCATTTGCATGGACATCACACCATTGTCATCCATCATGCTCATGTGAACCTCGGCGGCGGATGCAACGTCCGTGCTGGCGCTGAGCAATATATCATCCGTGTCGGTCGCATTACTGATAATGAAGTACACCGCGCCATTCTCACCCGAAGCGGCAGGGCGGGCCCAGGCATCCATCACCTTGAATTCGCCTGTTGTCCCGCATGCGCTGAGTAAAAAGATGGTCAACAAGAGGACAAATGCCAATTTGCTTTTCATGATTGTCTCCTTATTTGGAATTATTCCTGTTTCGGTTGTTTCAAGAGTTGGGTCAGATCATCTGCCATGTCAATAGCGGTTGTGCCATAGGGAAATGTCATCCGCAGGTTTCCATTCCGATCAAGAACATGCACGCTTGCGGTATGACTCACAAGGTAGCCTGCCGCGCTGCCCGTATCCTGCTTTTCGACGAACACTCCCAATTCACTCCAGATCGATTCGAGATCCTCCAGCCGCCCGCTCAATCCGATGAATTCGGGATTGAACCTTGCGGCGTACGCCGCGACCTTGTCGGGTGTATCGCGGTCTGGATCAGCGGTGATCATCACGAATCTCACCTCTTGCGCGTCCTCGCCCAGTCTGTCGTACACCTGTTTGAAGGTCGCAAGTGTGGTAGGACAGACATCGGGACAATTTGTGTACCCGAAAAAGAGCAGGACGATCTTTCCCTTCGCGTCACTCAGGCGAAACGACTCGCCGTTGGCGGTCTGGAGCGTAAAGTCCGTTACGGGAAGCGGAGGGTCAATCACCGTGCCGTGGAAGGTATAGGGCGTCCTGAATACAATTCCCACAACCAGCGCAACGCCAAGTACGGCGGACAACACGAACAATGGAGTATAGGATAGTCGCTTGTTCATCTTCACCTTTTACATGATTTTCGAAATCTGTTTGCTCTGCTTTCTTCAAAATACTCTGCGACCCCACAGGATCACGAATACGCCGATGAGCGCAATCGCCGCGCCGATCAGGTCGTAGCGGTCGGGACGCCAGCCGTCGAAGACCATTCCCCACAGGATCGAGAGGACGACGAAGATTCCACCATACGCCGCATAGACGCGACCAAAGGCGGATTCTGTTTGCAGGGTTGGGATCACCCCGTAGAGGATTAGCACCACGCCGCCGATAACCCCGATCCATGCGGCTTTCCCTACCCTTAGCCATTGCCAGACCAGATACCCGCCGCCAATCTCTGCAAGCCCAGCCACTACAAACAAGAGGAGCGATCTTAATATGGTGAAATTCATTGTAGTCTTTATCCTTTTTTGTCTTGGTATCCCAGCAATCGAAGCGCATTCGCCACCACGACCAATGTACTGCCTTCATGGAAGATAATGGCAATACCGATGCTAACAATACCCGTGAGCGAGGTGATGATCAACAGGGCGATTACGCCCAGTGAAATGAACAGGTTCTGCACGATGATGGAACGTGTAGCGCGTCCTAACCCAACGGCAAACGGCAGTTTGCTCAGATCATCGCCCATCAAAGCGACATCGGCGGTTTCAAGCGCAACATCGGTGCCTGCGCCGCCCATCGCAATGCCGACAGTGGCGTTTGCCAGTGCGGGCGCGTCGTTGACGCCGTCACCGATCATGGCAACCTGACCATATTCCCGCACCAGATCGCGGATGACGGTCAGTTTATCTTCGGGCATGAGGTCGGCGCGATATTCGGTCAAACCGATTTCTTTCGCAATGGCAGAAGCAGAGCGCGTGTTGTCGCCCGTCAGCATGATGGTGTGAGTCACGCCCGCTTGCTTGAGCGCCTTCATCGTCGGCGCAGCTTCGCGGCGCAGGGTGTCGGCAAGGGCAATGATTCCGATCGCGGTCTTGTCTTCGGCGATCCACATCAGGGTCTTACCCGCTTCTTGAAATGCCTGCGCCTTTTGAAGCGCGTCGGTGGAGAGCGGGATGCACGCTTCATCCATCAACTTTTGATTGCCGATCCAGATCGTCTTGCCTTTCGAGACGGCGCGCAGGCCGCGTCCCGTCAGCGACTCGACTTCGTCCATAACGGAAACAGGCACACCCTGAGTCTGAGCCGAGCGGACAACCGCCTGCGCCAGCGGATGGGCGGATCGAGATTCCGCACCTGCCGCGATGGATAGAACATCCGCTTCATCCCTCACCCCCAACCCCTCTCCCAATGGGAGAGAGGAGTCAGGGGTGAGGGAAACGATGTCCGTTACCTCAGGCTGACCGTGAGTCACCGTCCCCGTCTTGTCGAAGGCGATGGCTTTGAGGCGACCAAGATTTTCAAGATGCGCGCCGCCCTTGACCAGCACACCGTTGCGCGCGGCTTGCGCGACACCCGCTAAGATGGTAGCGGGCGTGCCCAGCGCGAGCGCGCAGGGCGAGGCGGCGACGAGCAGGGTCATGGCACGCAGAAATGATTCGCGGAAGGGAAAACCGAACAGCGGCGGGACGAGGATGATCAGCGCGGTGAGAATCAACACGGACGGCACAAAGACGCGCTCGAATTTTTCAACTGTTTGCTGCGTAGGTGATTTCTGCGCTTGGGCTTCTTCCACCATTTTCATCACACGGGCAAGCGTGGAGTCTTTCGCCAGGCGCGTCACTTTTACTTCCAGCGCGCCTTCGCCGTTGACCGTGCTGGCAAAAACATTATCGCCAACAGTTTTATCCACGGGCAACGATTCGCCAGTGACCGATGATTGGTCAACACCAGAATTTCCATCCAGGATGACTCCATCCACAGGAATACGTACACCAGGGCGGACAATCACGACATCTTCGAGTTGAAGTGACTCAACGGGTAGTTCCTGCTCTTTTCCGTCGCGTTTTACAAGAGCCGTTTTTGGCGCAAGGTCTGCTAATGCACGGACGGCAGCGCGGGCGCGGTCGAGGGCACGTTCTTCGAGGGCATGACCCAGACTAAAGAGAAACAGGAGCAATGCGCCTTCGGCAAATTCACCCAGGAACGCCGCGCCGAGCGCCGCCATCACCATCAACAGGTCGGTATCGAAATGGTTTTCTTTGATCGCGTGCCAGGCGTGCTGTGAAATATCCCAGCCGCCGAAGATATACGCGGCAATATACAAAACAGTCGTGGCGACAACCGGCATTCCAAAAACCATTGGTCCCAGCCAGCCAGTCAGAACGAGCAATCCCGCCGTGAGGCTGAATACGAGTTCGCGGTTATCCTTGTACCAACTTCGCAAACCCTCGACAGGAATTTCATATCCCAAGGATTGAACGCGTTTCTCGATGGCGGAGCGGTCTATCTTTTGTTTGTCATACTCTACGCGCAGGTTTTGTGCCGCGTAGTTGACGTTCACTGCCAGCACGCCATCCATGCGCCCGACGCTGTGCTCCACGACCAGACTGCAATCGGAGCAGTCCATGCCTTCGATGGGAAGCATGGCATGATGATAACGGTTGGCAATGCCCGCTCCCGCGCGTTCCGCCAAACGGCGCACTTGTTCGAGTGAGAGCAGGTTGGGGTCGTAGTGCAGGCACAAGTCAACGGGCGATTTCTCCCGTTCCAGATGGGCGCGCAGAATTCCCTTTTGGTTTTGAAGCGACGCCTCCAAACGATTGAGGCATTCATCCTTTTCATCTGACACATCGGGAAGCAGAAGATGAATTTCAAGTTCAATTGTTTTTTCCATGATGTTATATTCCTTGCCGCAGTTTACGCATGGTGCGCGGTTATGTGATATTGAACTTTCTCGTCACATTCACATGGGTCAATATGCACCGTGATGTCAGATAGGGCTGGCATTTCATGGAAGAGAGCATGGCGTACTTCTTCGCCGATGCGGTGGCTGGCGACAGTTGGAATCTGACAATTCACAGTAATATGCAGTTCAGCCCGTTGACGATGCCCGATCCAGCGCGCGGTCACGTCATGTACACCCAAGACGCCATTAACATCATGTGCGATATGCGCTATTTGCTCAATAACTTGCGGTTCGATACCATCCATCATCCGCCGCCACATTTCTTTTGCAGTGTTCCACACGATGATCAAAATTGCCGCGCCGATGATCAGACCTACCAGCGGGTCAGCCCACGGGAACCCAAGCCACACGCCGATGACGCCCACCAGGACACCCAGCGAAGTAAAACCGTCAACGCGGGCGTGGAGGCCGTCGGCGACCAGAGCCGCCGAACCAATCTCGCGTCCCACTCGTATGCGAAAAATGGCGACCAATTCGTTACCCAGAAAGCCGATGACCGCGGCAGCAGCCACCCAGGCTATGTTTTCCAATGGTTGTGGATGGAGAATCTTTTGGAAGGACTCGTAAAAGACTACCAATGCGCTGGCGAAGATCATCAGCACGATGAACGCTCCAGCCAAATCCTCCGCGCGGCCATATCCGTACGTATAACGCCGATTGCGAACGCGGCGGGCGAGGGCAAAGGCAAGCCACAGTGGAATAGCGGTCAGCGCATCCGAGAAGTTATGCAGGGTGTCAGCCAGCAAAGCCACACTGCCGCTGATTGCCACAATGAAAACCTGAAAGATTGCTGTGATAAGCAACCCGACCAGAGATACTTTGAGCGCCCAGATGCCACGTTCATTGGCAAGGGCGGGGTCGAGCGCCGCGGCATGATGGGTGTGTGAGTGCGGTGCAATCAGATGCTTGACTTCAGCCCAGAAGCTGTTGTGTGGATATTCGTGACCATGAGGCTTGTGGTCGTGAGAGTCTTCATCATGGTCGTGTGGATGAGGATGATCGTTTGGTTCATGAGAGTGAGATGGAATTGAATTGCTCATAAATTGACTCCTGATTTTATTGGATTATTGATCGGTGAAAAAATAAATGGGCGCATGCCTCACCAATTTACCCCTCAGAACTAGGGGGATGGGGTAAGGAAAAGGCACGGTGCGCGTTCCTGGTCAGTTGGTTGGCGGATGGGAAATTTTTGCAGACAGGCAGAGAGCGATTGTGCCATCCTGTATCACCCCGATGGTGATGGCGGGTTCATACGACAATGATTTCAAACCATTGGGTTGAATCATTCCATTGTGTATCGCGCAGGTTGATTCTCGTGCGGTGTGATGACTATTGCTGGCTGGCAAAATCAAATGCCCCGCCAGCCCAACGAGCAGGAGAGCAAGAAGGAGCGCCAGGGAGAGTCGTCGGAAATGGTTCATCATCTATCCATGCAGAACGTGATCCAAACCACGCTGGAATAATTCAATCACATGCTCGTCATCGAGACTAACGAACACATTGCGCCCCTCTTTGCGGGTGCGGATGATACGCTTGTCGCGCAATCCGCGCAACTGGTGTGAGACAGCGGACTTGGACAATCCCAGGTGTTCCACCAATTCACCAACACCCACATCCCCTTCGAGCAGGGAGTCAATAATGAGAATGCGGGTTGGGTCGCTCAGCGCGTCGAACAGGCTGGCGAGATCAGAGGCGATTTCAGCGGTGACGGTATTTTTTGTCATTGTAATGTAGTCGTTTTGGTTGCGTCAATAGTTGAATAGTTGCTCAACTATTGACGCAGTATATCCTCATCCGGGAGATCCGTCAAGAAGTTTTTACAATTCCAGTAATTCAGCGGGGCCTTTCAGGGCTGGCAGTGTTGAAATGGGGATGAAGACGTATAATAAGAAACACGATGGACACCACCAAGCTCGAAACGCTTTTAAGCATCAGTTACCAACTGGCGCAAGAGCGCAAACTCAACGGCTTGCTCAGTCAAGCCATGCGGGTAGCCCTGGATTTGACCGGGGCAGAATACGGTTTTCTCGTCCTGCATGGCGAGCGGGAAGCCGTCGAATTCCGCCTGGGCCTGGACCGGGAGGGCAACTCTCTTACCGAATCGCTCGAACAGATCAGCCAGACTATCTACCGGAAAGTCGTCAGCAGCGGTGAGCCGGCCCTGATCGCGGACGCCCTTACGAGCGTCGCCACTGAAAGCACCCAGACCTTGCAAATCCGCTCGGTGATCTGCGTCCCGCTGATCGCGAGCGGCAGGGTGCTCGGCGCTTTATATGTTGAAAATCGCTCGGAGGCCGACCCGTTCAGCCCGGACGACTTGAAACTCATGGAATATTTCGCCGCCCAAGTGGCTATATCCATCGAAAATGCCAGCCTCAATGAAGAGTTGGAATCTCGTGTCGAAGCCCGCACGGCGGAGCTTACCCAAACCTCCGACCTGCTGCAAATCCAGATAGCGGAAAAAGAAAAGATCCAATCCGCGCTGGATAACCGGGTTCAGATCCTGGGGACGCTCAACCTGGTCATGCTGGAACTGGCCAACCGCCGGGATATCGACGGTATATTGCAAACCGTCCTGGCCAAATTGGGCAGCCTGCTCGAAGCGCCCGACGTCAGCGTGGACCTGCTCGAAGGCGATGACACGATCATCACCTTTGCCGCAACCCCGGGACAGCCGCTCAAAGTGGGAGACACCATGCGCCGGGGCGAAGGGGGCTTCCTAAGCTGGCAGGCGGTCGAAACAGGCCTGCCCTCCATCCTGGAAGATTACACCCGCTGGGCCAAACGCCGCGACCTGTACGAAGGCTTCCCCATCCATGCGATCATGGTCGTCCCGCTCAAACATAAGAACCGGGTCGTCGGGACGATCAATTGTTCGCGCCGCACCCCAGGCAGGCCCTTCTCGGATACGGACGTTTACATCGCCGAACAACTGGCCCAGATTGCGGCCCTGGTGTTGGATAACGCCCAGGTCTACGCCCAATTACAAAACGAACTGAAAGAGCGCAGGCAAGCGGAAGAGGCCCTGAAACGGAGCGAGGAAAAATTCATCAAAGCCTTCCACGCCAGCCCGGATGCCATCACGATCTCCCGCCTGGGGGACGGAGCCTGGGTGGAAGTCAACGAAGGATTTTCGCAGATAACGGGTTACTCTCGCGAAGAGGCGCTATCCAGTTCTTCGACGGAAACCGGGATATGGGTCCACCCGGAAGAACGGGATGCTTTCGCGGAGACCCTGCAGGAGCACGGCCGCATCTTGGAACAGGAATACGAATTCCGGGCCAAATCCGGCAAAATATTCAACGGGGTGATTTCGGGGGAGATCATCCTGCTCGACGGGATCGAGCACGTCCTGGCAGTCACCCGGGACGTGACCGATAAAAAACGGGCTGCGGAAGCCCTGCAACAGAGCGAGGAACGCTTCCGCCAGTTGGTCATGTCGGGGCCGGATGCGGTCTTCGGCGTGACGATGGATGGGAAGATCGTTTTCGCCAATGTCGCCGCTACCTTGCTGCTGGGGTTTACCAACAATGAACTGGTCGGCAGGGAAATGGATGGCCTCATCCCGGCCCGCTTGCGCCAGTACCATGCCTACCAGCGCGACCAGTACGTCCACAAACCGCGTACCCGCCCCCTGAGATCCGCGATGGAATCTGTAGCGGTGGATAAAGGCGGGAACGAGATCCCGGTGGACATCAAACTCAGCCACATCGAAACCAGTTCGGGCATCCTGGTCATCACCTACATGCGCGACATTTCCGAGCGAAAACATTCGGAGAAGCAACTGCTGGAGGCCCAGGCCCAGCTCGTGGACCACCAGCGCAACCTGGCAAAAATAGAAGAGCGCCGGCGCATGGGACGCGACCTGCACGACTCGGTCAACCAGTCGATCAACAGCCTGGTGCTGCTGGCCGATACGCTCACCTCGACCCTCGAAAGGCAGCACTACGACCGGTCTGCCCAGGTCGCCGATCGCTTGCAGGAGAGCGCCCGGCAGGCGCTCAAGGAGACGTGGCTGCTCTTGTACGAACTCCAGGCCCCGGGTCCGGGACGCTCGGTGGACCTGCCCCGGGATCTGGAAGCGCGCCTGGCAACGGTCGAACGCCGGGCCGGGATCAGGTCCCAGGTCATCCTGGACGGGGATATCGAACTCTGCCCCCAGGCCTGGCACGAAAACCTGTTCTGGATCGCCATCGAAGCCCTGAACAATTCACTCAAACACGCCCAGGCCCGCAGCCTTCAGATCTTGCTCCGCCCTGCCCCGCAGCGGATGGAGATGGAGATCGCCGACGATGGGAAAGGCTTCGATCCGTTACGGCTGCACCTGGGCGGGATGGGGCTGACGAACATGCGGGAACGGGCGAGCCTGCTCGGCGGGACCCTGGACATCCTCTCGTCTCCCGGCCAAGGTACCCGGGTGGTCTTCAGCGCAGAGATAAAATGACTCCACTGCAAAAACCTTTTTCACCGCGAAGGCTGGAGCGAACAATTTTCAAGATTCCCTTCGTTTTATGGCTCTTTGGGAATCTCCGCGACAGACCGGCACGTCTGGCAGCAAGCCGTAGAGCAAATTGGCAATTTGCTCTACATTTGGCAAAGCACCACGGAAAATCCCAGAGACCTCGTTTCTTCGCGGTGAGATTGACCTTTTTTCAGTAGATTCTAAAATGAATTGAGGAATCATCATGGATAAAATCAAGATCATGATCACCGACGACCACCCGATGATGCGCGAAGCCCTGGCAATCGCCCTGTCGGAGGAACCGGATCTGGAGGTGATTTGCCAGGCCTCCAACGGGATGGAAGCAGTGAAGCTGGCTCGCGAATGCCGCCCGGACGTGATCCTGATGGACTTGCTGATGCCCGGCATGACCGGGCTGGAAGCCATCGCCGAGATCTGCGCCGCCGACCCGCAGGCCAAGATCCTGGTCTTTACCAGCCTGGAAGACGAAGACAAAGTGCTGGCGGCCATCCAGGCCGGGGCGCTGGGCTACTTCCCCAAGACCGCCCCGCGCAGCTTCCTGCTCGAAGCCATCCGCAAGGTGGCCGACGGGGTGCCCTACCTGCCCGTTGGGATTGCGGTGAAACTCTTCAAGGGCATCCGCGAGGCGAAACACGTCCCGGCCGCCGGGCAGAGCGCCGCCGACGAGCCGCTTACCGCCCGCCAGGAGGAGATATTGGCCCTGCTGGGCGAGGGCCGCTCCGACCAGGAGATCGGCAAGATCCTGCACCTGAGCGAGGGGACGGTCCGCTCGCACGTCCACAACATCACCCAGCGCCTGGGGCTGGAGAACCGGGCACAGGCTGTGGCTTACGTCAACAGGCTGCGCAAGAGCGAGTAACCCTGCCCCAGACGGAGCGGGCAAAAGCCTTCGCAAGGCTGCCTGGGAATAAACGACCTCCGGTGTCTCGATGACGCCGGAGGTTTTTGTTTAAGCGGGCTTGAACAGTCGTTCAAGTTTGCTTGAACAAAACTTCAACAAAAGTTCAACGCCACGCAGATGCGCTGAACGGGCTTTTTTGATAAGCTATCCCCATGAGCAACCTGTCCATCCTGATCATCGAACGCCACCCGCTGATGCGGGCCGCGCTGATCGCCGCCATCGCCGCCGAACCGGACATGGACGTGGCCGAACCTTCCAACCACGGCCCCGACGCGCTCCCCCCGGCCGCCCGCCCCGACATCATCCTGCTGTCCCTGGGCAACCCCGGCCCGGACGACCTGCGGGCGCTCTCGGACCTGCGCCTGCTCCTGCCCGAAACGCCCATCCTGGCCCTGACCAGCAACGAGGTCCCCGGCCAGGAGCAGGCCGCCCTGGACCACGGCGCGCAGGCGGTCATCACCAAAGCCATCACGCGCCGCGAGTTGATCCACGCCCTGCGGGAAACAGCCGCCGGGACGAAAACAACTTCCCATCTCCCTTCGCCAAAAACTCCAAAGGAGGCCAGGATCGAACCCAACCAAAACCAACCCGTCTCACAAGGGACACCACCCGATTTCACCAAATACCTGGAAAGGAAACCACAATGAAACATACTTTCAATCGCACTCTTCTCGTCATCCTGACCCTGCTGGCGCTGGCCTTCGGCAGCCTGGGGGTCGCACCAGCAGAAGCGGCACCGGCTACTCAACCGGTCTACCTCCGCTCGATTAACGGCTCGCCCTGGGGCCAGGCCACCAACGAACAGGCCATGAACACCGCCTTTGGCGCTGGCAACTGGACGGCCCTGTTTTACGAAACGGTCGACCCGGCCGTATTGTTTTCACCAACCTATGACTTGATCTTCATCGAGGGAAGTGATTCCTATGCCACCCAGATGGAAAATTTCCTGAATGCCAACCGCACCCTGATGGAGAATTGGGTCAATAGCGGTGGACGCCTGTTCCTGAACTCTGCTCCCAACCAGGATAATGGGATGCTCTATGGCTTCGGAGGGGTCCAACTGCTTTGTCCCAATTACAATTCCAACACTGGTATTGCCGTTAATCCTGGTCATGCCATCTTCAACGGACCCTATACCCCGGCCGGGACCAACTATACCGGGGGTTCTTTCTCGCATGCCAGCATTGCGGGCGGCGGGATCACCCCTCTGATGAGCGGTGATTCCGGCAGAATTCCTCTGGCCGAGAAACAATGGGGTAACGGCTGGGTCTTGTTTGGGGGTATGACCACAACCAACTACCACAGCCCGCAGCCCAATGCCATGAACCTGCGGGCCAATATGCTGGCTTACCTGAAGAACCAGGGAGCCGGCTTTGGGTTGGGGGTGGATCCGTCCAGTTACGATTTTGGCAACCAGGGTACCGGCACGAGCAGCGCGCCCTATACCTTCACCGCAACCAATGGTGATACACCTACAACCATTGGCACACTCAGTATCAGCGGGGAATTCTCCCTCAGCGATGACCAATGCTCCGGTCAGACCCTCGGCGCAGGGGTTTCCTGCACTTTTGATGTGGTTTTTTCACCCGCAACCTCCGGCGCTAAGAGCGGTTCGGTTTCGATCCCCAACAACGGGCCTGCCTCTCCCATTGTCGTAAATCTGAGCGGGACCGGGATTGTGCCTCCGCCCACAGTGGACATCCTCTCCCCAATCACGTCGAACGGCTTCGACCTGTTCTCGACGATTGACATTGCCGACCCGCAAGGCGATCCACTTTCCGGGAGTGTTGACATTGTCAGGACCAAGACCCCGAGTTCGGTCACCTTCCAAACCCTCACCACCTGCGGCTCTCCCAATACACTAAACCTGACCCTCAATGGTGTCACGGTCGGCACAAGCGCTACGCCTGCGAATTGTACCTGTACGCCCGGGGTTGTCACCGACGTTTTTAGTGGTTCGCCGATCACAACCAATTACCTGCCTTTTGCAAATAACACCTGGGGATACAATTCTTCCGGGGCAAGTACTTATACAGCTTGGGCCAAGGCAATTATCCAATTCTCCGATGGATCATCCCAGACCGCCTGCCTCTTCGACCGGACCGGATCGGGATGCACAAATACAGATTTATGCACCGGTTATCTATACGGACCGGCTTCCGGCACGTCAATCCAACCATCCACGGGAACACTTTTTGCCTCCCAGGCTTATAGCAATTCCAGCCTCCCGGCATCGCTGGATACGTCCGCCCTGGCTTCCGGCAGCTACACCCTGCAAGCCAGCGCCAGTGACGGATCTACGACAGTGACGGACTCCGAACCGTTCACCCTGGCGGGCGAAGCCAATCTGTACATCAATGGCGGTCCGTCCGACACCACCGCCCCCAGCGTGGACAGCTTCGCCGCCACCTCGCCCTCCCCCAGCCTCGACATCCCGATCACAGCCTTCACTGCCTCGGATGACACCGGCGTGACCGGCTACCTGATCACCGAATCCGCCACGCCGCCCGCCGCGGGCGATGCCGGTTGGTCCGGCACGGCACCGACCACCTACACCGTCGCTGCGGCTGGCACCTACGATCTCTACCCCTGGGCCAAGGATGCGGCCGGCAACGTCTCGGCAGTCTGCGGCCCGGTTACGGTGGACGTCATCGTTGCCAACGCCCTGGACTTCGATGGAGCGAATGACTATGTGGACAACGGCGCGGGCCTGCTTGCCCAGCCGTTTACAACCATGACTGTCGAGTTTTGGTATAAAACACCCGTCGGCACTGGCACTTATATGCAAACGGTCGGGAGGGCCTATACCACTTGGGAAGTCCAATTCCATCAACTTGGTACGATCAACTTATACATCAATTCCCAGGAATATCAGTCAACGGCTCAGCGTCCGCTCGATAGCAACTGGCACCATCTGGCTGTTACGTTCAACGATGCCACCAATGAGATCAAATATTACATCGACGGCGCCCAACTGGGGTCAACCATCACGGCAACCCAATCTATTCCTAACAACGCGAACCCGCTGAATATTGGTCGGCGTTCCGTCTATGGTGGGGAATATTTCAATGGAACGATTGATGAAGTTCGCATCTGGGATGTTGTTCGCACACAGGGTGAAATCCAGGCGAGCATGAACAGCGAGTTATCGGCGCAGGCCGGGCTGGTTGCCCTTTACCATTTCAACCAGGGCGTGCCGAATGGTAACAACGCTGGCGTTACCACGCTTCTGGATGAAGGCGGCAATTCAAGAAATGGCACGCTATACAACTTTGCCCTGAACGGTGCTACCTCCAACTGGGTGGACGGCTATGTCGCTCCATCGGATACCACACCTCCTGTCTTGAGCCTGCCCGGCAACATGACCGTCGAAGCCACCGGACCTGCGGGCGCGGTCGTGACCTTCAGCGCCACCGCCACCGACGAAACCTCCCCGGCCAACCCGGCTGTGGCCTGTGACGCCAACTCCGGCGACACCTTCCCGCTCGGCACGACCACCGTCACCTGCTCGGCCACCGACGATGCGGGCAACACCGCCAACGGTTCCTTCGACATCACCGTCGAAGACACCACCGCCCCAGTCGTCAGCGTCCCGGCCGACATCACTACCGAAGCCACCGGCCCGGCTGGCGCAGCCGTCACTTTTGCAGCCGCGACCGCCTCGGATATCGTGGACGGCCCCCTGACCCCGGTCTGTGACGCCAATTCCGGCGATACCTTCCCGCTCGGCACGACCACCGTCACCTGCTCGGCTACCGACAACGCGGGCAACAAAGGCAGTGCCTCCTTCGACATCACCGTCGAAGACACCACCGCCCCGGTCGTCACCGTCCCGGCGAATATCACCGCTGAAGCCACTGGGCCTTCCGGCGCAGCCGTCAACTTCTCTGTGTCAGCGGACGACCTTGTAGACGGTCCCCTGACCCCGGTCTGTGACGCCAACTCCGGCGACACCTTCCCGCTCGGCACCACCACCGTCACCTGCTCGGCCACCGATGCAGCCGGGAATACCGGTTTCGCCTCCTTCGACATCACCGTCCAGGACACCACCGCCCCCGACCTGACCGTCCCCGGTAATATGACCGCCGTCGCCACCAGCCCGGCCGGTGCGGACGTGACTTTCAGCGCCACCGCCGCCGACCTGGTTGATCCGGCCCCGGTCGTGACCTGCAACCCGCCCTCCGGCTCGACCTTCCCGATCGGCACGACGACCGTCTCCTGCTCGGCCTCCGACGCCGCCGGCAACATCTCGGCCCCGCAGACCTTCGACGTGACCGTTACCACCCCCGGCGTCTCGCTCGACCCGGTCTCGCACGACTTTGGCAGCCAGGCCGTCGGCGCCACCAGCGCCGCCCAGCCCTTCACCCTGACCAACAGCGGTTCCTCCGACCTGACCCTGGGCACGCTCTCGGTCAGCGGCGACTTCGCCCTGGCGAACGACCTGTGCTCCGGCCAGACCCTGGCCCCACAGGCCGCCTGCACCTTCGGCGCGACCTTCTCGCCCACCGCCTCCGGCTCCCTGGCCGGCCAGGTCTCGATCCCCAGCGACGCCTTCTCCTCGCCCGACATCGTCCCGCTCTCCGGCGTCGGCTTCTTCCTGGCTCCCGTCGCCGTCACCAACCCGGCCAGCAGCATCAGCCTGACCGGCGCGACCCTCAACGGCACGATCAACCCCAACTTCGACCCGGCCACCGTCAGCTTCGAGTACGGACTGACCAACGCCTACGGCTCGACCGTCGCTGCCGATCAAAGCCCGGTCTCCGGCGGCGCGGACACCCCGGTCAGCGCTTCGATCAGCGGCTTGCTGCCCAACACCACCTATCACTTCCGGGTTGTGGCCCAAAACTCCGCCGGGACGACCTATGGCGCAAACCTGACCTTCGACACCGGCATGTCCGCTCCCACCGCCGTCACCGATCCCGCCTCCGGCATCGGCAACCGGGTTGCGACCCTGAACGGGACCGTCAACGCCATGAACGATGAGACCACGGTCGCCTTCGAATACGGCCTGGATGCCAGCTACGGGAACACCGTCAGCGCCAGCCCAAGCCCGGTCAACGGCGCGGCAGACACCCCGGTCAGCGCGGCGCTCAGCGGCCTGCTCCAGAATACCACCTACCACTTCCGGGCTGTCGCCGCCAACAGCCAGGGCACCACCTATGGCGAAGACATGACCTTCACCACCACCTTCGCGAAGTTGAGCAAGTCCTTCAAGTCGAACGGTTCCCAGGATGGTTGGACGCTCGAATCAGCTGAAGACAGCAAGAACGGCGGCGCGTCTTACGACGGCAAGACCATGCTCGGCAAAGACTGGTTCGTCGGCCTGCCCACCCCCAACCCGGCCGCCGACCTGCTCGCCGGTGACGACGACTTCAACCGCCAGTTCCGTTCCATCGTCGCCTTCGACACCGCCAGCCTGCCCGACAATGCCGTGATCGTCTCGGTCACGCTCAAACTCAAGAAGCAGGGCCTGGTCGGCTCGAACCCCTTCGACACCCACAAGAGCCTGCTGGTGGACGTCAAGAAACCCTTCTTCGGCCCATCTGCCAGCCTGGCCCCGGCTGACTTCCACGCCGCCGCCAGTCGCAGTTCGGTCGGACAGTTCGCCCGCACCCCGGCCAACGGCTGGTACAAGTCGGCCCTCAAGCCGGTCGCCTTCGCCTTCATCAACCTGGGCGGCAACACCCAGTTCCGCATCCGCTTCCAGGTGGATGACAACAACGACATGGGCGCCGACTACCTGCGCTTCTATGGCGGGGATGCCGCCCCGGCTTACCAGCCTGTGCTGGTCATCGAGTATTACCTGCCATAAGGTTTACCGGCCAACTTCGCGGCTGTCCGGCAAGCCAACACCTGCCGGACAGCCCGGAACCGTATAGGAGAAACAAACCATGAAAAAACAAATGATCTTCCTGCTGACCCTCGTCTCGATCCTGGGACTGGCCTTCGCCAGCGCAGCCGCCCCGGCCAAGACCGCCTCCCTGCGCGGCATCCAGTTCATCCAGGGCAAGGGACTGGTGATCAACTTCGCCGTCACCGGCAAGTTCAGCCCCTCGGACCTGAAGGGCAGCATCTACGTCTACGGCCACAAGTCCTATCCGCTCGACTGCGCCTTCAAAGATAACCAGAACGAGACCAGCGTCGCCTGCGTCGCCTGCGTCGGCGGCGACGGCCTGCGGGACTATACCGGCAAGGGCGCTATGGCCAGGCTCGGCGATTTCGGCTTCTACGTCACCATCCCGGAGCCGGAATACTTCTGCACCTTCGGCGAAGCTACCAAAGCCATCTTCCGCGTCACCCTGGCAGACGGCACCCAGGTGGACATCCTGACCGGCGTGACCGGCGAGATGAGCAAGTCTTACCAGGATTTCGTGCAATTCGTCAAAGGTATCATCCACGACTTGTACGGCAAGAAAAACGTGGTTGACATTGACATCATCTTCCTCGGCTGCGAAAGCCCCTGGTGGTAGACTGATCCACAGACAAAAGAGAGGCTGTCATACCAGACAGCCTCTCTTTTGATTCCTGCGATGCTTTTTCGGTGGGATCCGGCTTTTACTCCCCAATGATCTTGACCAGCACCCGCTTCCGGCGGCGGCCGTCGAACTCCCCGTAGAAGATCTGCTCCCACGGACCGAAATCCAGCTTGCCGTTGGTCACGGCAACGACCACTTCACGTCCCATCACCTGGCGCTTGAGATGGGCGTCGGCGTTGTCTTCGCCTGTCCGGTTATGCCGGTATTGGCCGGTCGGTTCGTGCGGGGCCAGCCGTTCCAGCCAGGCCTCGTAATCGTGGTGCAGGCCGCTCTCGTCGTCATTGATGAAGACCGAGGCGGTGATATGCATGGCAGAAACAAGGATAAGGCCTTCGCGGACGCCGCTTTCAAGGAGGCAGGCCTCCACGTCCCGGGTGATATTGATGAAAGCGCGCCGGGTCGGGACGTCGAACCAGAGTTCCTTCCGATAGGATTTCATCTTTCTCCTTCCTTTTCAACGGTAAGGCTTGAAGCGTCTTTGGCCCGGACCAATTGTGGCGGATCGTTGGTCCAGGGTATCCCGGCCCCACCAAAACGCCTGGTAAGAATCATCGGGGACAAAATATTGACAAAAAATAAAATATCACGATAATTGTACTATGTCTTTCATTGTCGCCCCGTATTCCTGCAACCTTTGTAATTAAGGCTGGTACAGATGAATGAGGTGCGGCGCACAATCAACCCCATCAACAAAGAGGCTTTTAGCCTGCTCTAATCGGTATTTCCTGTTTTCTGGAAATACCGATTTTAGTTTGATCCAACTGAAAGACATACATCCTATTTTCGAGGAGGTGGAAAAGCAAACGATTCAGGTACGCGGTTTTCGTTCGTCAGTCAAGTAAATCTGTTCGGCAAAAATACAGAGGAGAAAAATAATGCAACAGAAACACTTTTTGAAGATGGCCCTCCGCCTGGGAATGGCGATGGTCATCCTTGTCCTGATACTTTCTCAGTTTGTCGGGGTGGCGAATGCCCAGGACCGAAAACCGCCAAGCCGGGAGAGGGTTCAAATCGGGGTCAGTTTGGACGAAGTCCAGACCTACTTTGGCAGGCTCAGCGACATCGAAGGGCCGGTAAGCATCGTAGTCGAGCTCGGACAGACGCCGGCAGCGGTGCTTTACGCTGAATCCGGCGGGCAGTCTGCGCCGGTCAAGAACCAGATCAGCGCAATCAAAACCGAGCAAGCCGGTTTTATGCAAAGCCTGCGAGACAGGGATATCAAAGCGACCGAACTCTACCGCACCCAAAAAGTCTATAACGGCATCTGGCTGCGGGTCGATCCCAAAGACCTGAAGGCTATCGCCGACATCCCCGGCGTCCTGGCCATTCACCCGGCGATCCCCAAGAACATCGACCACACCACCAGCGTTCCCTTGCTCGGCGCGCCTCAAGTGTGGGCGGGACTGGGCGCATTCCAGGGTGAGACCATTTCCATCGGCGTCATCGACACCGGCGTGGACTACATCCACACCAACTTCGGCGGGCCGGGGGATTACACCGGGCAGGATTTCACCACCCTCGGGGAAGCAGGCAACCTGTTCCCGACCGCCAAAGTCGTCGGCGGGTGGGACTTTGCAGGCGATGCCTATAATGCCAACGATCCGGCCTCCGTCCCCGCGCCAGATCCCGATCCGATGGACTGCAACGGGCATGGCAGCCATGTCTCTGGAACCGCAGCCGGTTTCGGCGTCAACCCGGACGGCACAACCTTCGCCGGGGACTATTCCACCCTGAGCGGCCTGACCGCCCAGCAATACATCGATTCGTTCCGCATTGGACCGGGTATGGCGCCCAAGGCTGAGTTGTACGCCCTGCGCGTCTTCGGTTGCAGTGGTTCAACAAATCTGACCGACCTGGCCATCGAATGGGCCATGGACCCCAATGGCGACAACGACCTGAGCGACCACCTCGACGTGATCAACATGTCGCTGGGTTCCAGCTTCGGTTCCGCCTACGATTCTTCCGCTGTGGCTGCCAACAACGCTGCCCTGGCGGGCGTGATCGTCGTGACGTCAGCCGGCAACAGCGGGGACGTCTACTACATCACCGGGTCGCCCGGCATGGCCAAGTATGCCATCAGCACGGCCAACACCGTCGATTCTGGCGCTGTGGTCGGGGCCTTCGAACTCATGGCGACCGCCGGCGTAATGACGCCCGGCACCTATCCTGGGACCGAAGCAGCCTTCGGCCCGACCCTCGACGCGACGGGGATCACGGCAGACCTGGCCTACGCCAGTACGGGCACCGCCTGTACTTCCCAGGGCGCGCTGGCAGACCTCACCGGGAAAATCGCCCTGATCGACCGCGGCTCATGCACCTTTGTCGAAAAGGTTAAAAATGCCCAGAATGCAGGCGCGGTTGGCGCATTGATCGCCAATAACGTTCCGGGTTTCCCGTTCACCATGGGCGGCTCGGATGCCACCATCACCATTCCGTCCATGATGACCAGCCTGACGGTCGGCAATGACCTCAAGACCGACCTCGGTTCCGGTACGGTTAGCGTCCGGCTGACTTCCCAATACCGCGACCAGTTCACGACGACGGATACTGCGGTCGAAGACACCCTCACGGCCTCCAGTTCGCGTGGCCCGGCCCGCAACGGGACCCTGCTCAAGCCGGATATCGCGGCTCCGGGCGATACCGTTTACTCGACTGCCACCGGTACCGGCAGCGAGGGCGTCAGCTTCGGCGGCACCTCCATGGCCTCCCCGCACGTGGCAGGCATGATGGCCCTCCTGCGACAGGCGCACCCCACCTGGTCGGTGGCCGAACTCAAGGCCCTGGCGATGAACACCGCCACCAATGACGTCTACACCGGCACCAGCCATACTGGTAACATGTACACGCCCACCCGTGTCGGCGCAGGCCGCGCCAGCGCAGCCAACGCCGTCCAGTCCGATGTGGTCGGCTACTACACCAACGATCCCGGGCAGGTCAGCGTAGCCTTTGGCGCGATGGCGGTCGTGAGCGCCCAAAGCTTTACGAAGAGCATCACCTTCAGCAACAAGAGCGGCACAGCTCAGGACTACAACGTCACCTTCGACGAGCGTTACCAGGCCAACCCAGGCCTCGTCTGGACCTTGCTGGATGCCGGCGGGGCAGCCCTGGTCAACCCTGTGACCGTCCCTGCCAACAGCACGCTCGAAATCCAGGTTTCGGTTGCTGTAGATCCCGCAGCCCTGACCCGTGCCCGGGATGCCACCATCTCGACTACCGGCGGTCGCCAGCGCTTCGCTGAAGGCGGCGGTTATGTCACACTGACTTCGACCGGCGCGGCCCCGACCCTGCGCGTGCCCGTCCACATTGCGGCCCGCCCGGGTGCGAGCATGTCTGTGGCCGAAAGCGGCCTCAACCTGCCCGCCGCTTCGACCGGCACCTTCAGCCTGACACCCAGTGGAACACCCGTAGATTTGGTTGACGATAGCTCCCTGGTCACCATCCTGGAATTGAAAGGCGAGAGTCCCAACGAGGCCACCAGCAGCGGCGGGGCCAACAACGCCGACATTCAATACGTGGGCGTAGGCTCCGACTACCCGTTCTGGGCTTTCGCGGATAGCGCCCTGTTCTTCGGCATCTCCACCTATGAAAAATGGGACACACCCAATTCAGTTGAATTCGACGTTTACATTGACGTTGACGAAGACGGCACTTCGGATTATGTCCTCTTCAATACAAACCAGGGCTTCTTCACTGGCACGACCGACGATGTGATGTTCTCCGTCTTCTGCTCGCTCTCGGCCGGATGGTGCGATGCCTGGTACTACATGAACATGTTCAGCGGGGCCACGAACACCAACGCTTTCAACAACAACGTGATGACCCTGCTCGTGCCGTTTACCGAGATCGGGCTGGTGGATGGCGTCAATACCGACTTTGACTTCTACGTCGTGAGCTGGAGCCGTGAAGCTGCCGGGGCTGTGGATATCACCGATGTGATGTCCTATGATGTCGCCAACCAGTCCTTCACCGCAGTGGATCCCACCTATACTGGAGAACCAATGTGGTATGACATCCCCGGCCTCTACCCGACCTTCGACATCAGTTACGACAAGGCTGCCATCGCTGCCAACCAAAGCAAGGGCCTGCTGCTCCTGCACCACCACAACGCCGTCAACACAGCCCAGGTACTGACCCTCCCGCCGAGCGTTACCTCCATCGCGCGCGCCGGCGCGGATCCGGCCGTCACTGCGACGGTTGACTTCACCGTCACCTTCTCGACCGACGTGACCGGTGTGGATACCGGCGATTTCCAGTTGGCGACCACCGGCAACCTGCCCAATGCAGCCATCGCCAGCGTAACCGGCGGTGGTGACACCTACACAGTCACCGTCACCGTCGGCGCGAACACCGGCGGCACACTCGGCCTGAACCTGATGGACGACGACAGCATCATTGATAGTGCATCAACTCCATTGGGTGGGCTGGGCCTCGGCAATGGCGATTTCACGGGCGGCGAAGTCTACACCGTCCCCGAAATCCTGACTTTCACGTTCAAATCCATTGCCCCCAGGGACGGCTGGGTGCTCGAATCGGCCGAGAACAGCAATGTGGGCGGCTCGCTGAACGCCACCGCCAACACCTTCAATCTCGGCGACGACGCGGCAGACAAGCAATATCGCGGCATCCTGCACTTCTACACGGCAACCCTGCCGGATAACGCGGTGATCACCAAGGCGACCCTCAAGATCCGCAAGCAGGGATTGGTCGGCACCGACCCGTTCACCGTCCTCAACAGCCTGAAAGCGGACCTCCGCCAGGGAGCCTTCGGATGGTACGCCCTGCAGAATAGCGACTTCCAGGCTGCGGCCAGCGCCAATGGGGTCGCCACGTTTGGAAACGTGCCGGTCAATAGCTGGTATTCAGCCGTCCTGGACCAGACTGCCTTCTCCTTCATCAACCTGACCGGTCCCACCCAGTTCCGCCTGGCCTTCACCAAGGATGACAACAATAACAACGTTGCAGATTACATGAAGTTCTTCAGCGGCAACGCCGGGGCCGCGTTCCGCCCGCAACTGATCATCGAGTACTACATCCCGGCCCCGTAGGGAAGTTCCCGAAACGTGGTTCGATGATCAACCAAAAGCGGAGGCTGCCGTATGGCAGCCTCCGCTCCTTTTGCGTTCGTTACGGGCGTTTATTCGAACCACTTCTCGTCCAGCGCCGGCCAATCATCGGACTGGTCGGCACGCTCGTGCCAGTTCTCCTTGCCGCTCCAAGCCTCGATTTTCATCACGTAGACTGTGGTGCGCGCCAGTTCTTTTTCGGTGATGGGGCGATACTCCCGGCCCGCTTCCATTTCGGGGAAGTATTTCTTGAGCAGGCCATACAGCAGCCGCTGGGATTGGTCTGGATCGGTCACCACCTCGACCGGGCCAAAAGCCATCACGCTGCGGTACTGGACCCCGAACTCGAGCGCCACATTCGACGGCAAGTACCGGCCCTGTTCGTAGACTGTAAAACCCGCCTGCGGATGCCGCTCCAGGTTGGCCCGCATCCGCCCGGCAATGTTGGAATGGAAGGCGATCCGGTGATGTTCCTCGTCGAACCAGAAGCTGGTCGGGGTGGCGAAGGGCTGGTCGTCCCAGCGGGTGGCGAGGACGCCGGCCCCGGCGCGGTGCAGCAGGGCACGGATCCAGGCCTCGTCGCCCCGTTTGTAGTCGGGCAGGCGCTGGTGGGCAGCCGGTGACTGGTCCGAGTAGTTGCGCGGCATGTCTCAGGCCTCGCTTTTTTCGACGACCAGGGTGGCTTCGGTCAACAGGGCCGCGACCGCGCCCAGGGCGGCCAGTTGCGGGGCGATCAGCGCCCCGACCACACCGAACGTGAGCGGGATCTCGAAAACGACCTTGCCGTCCTTGCTTTTGACGATGATCCGGCGGATGTTGCCTTCGTTGATCAGTTGCTTGATCTTGGACAGCAGTTCCTCGCCGCTGACGCTGAATTCTTCGGTCTTGCTCATGTTTTCTCCTTGTTTTGTAAGACGGGATTTATCCCCTCAGCGGTGGAACAGAGGCAATCTGTTCCACTAACGGTCATCCACCAGCAATCGTTTGTACGACCGCCAATGAGCGATATAACCGGCCAGGATCGAAACGCCCACGACGATCCAGTTGGCCGGGCCGGGGACGTTCAGGGCTATCATCAAGAAATAGATCGCTGCCCCGGTGGTGAGCGCCCCCAACAGGGAGACTTCGACCGCCATCAGGTTGGCGATGCTGTTCTTCTTGTCTGTTGGCGGGAGGGTCTCCTTGTGCCACTTGAAGGCCGGTTCGATGGCCGGGTGGTTTTTGATGTAGAAATCCTTGATCGTGTTCATCGCCTCGGCAGATTCGTGCCAGGCGGCGCGCAGCCGGGCCAGTTGCTTGATCGTCAGGATGCCCAACCCGGTCAGAACGGTAAAGAGAACGGCAAACAACATCAGGGGAGTGCTCCCCAAATCTTGACCGGCAAACTGGGTCCCGAGAATGGCCGCCACCAAAGACCCGACCGAGACAAAATAGAACGACGTGACCCGCGCCCGGTCTTCGTTGGCCTGGAAGGCGGTCTGGGCGATGTAATTGAATTCAGCGATCAGGATTTCGTCGGGGGAGAGTTTGACGGGATCAGGTTTGGGCATAGGGTCCTCCAGGGGTCAGGGTGCAGGCTATAGTCTCGCGCGGGGCGGGCAGGATCAGGGCGTCCAGTCGGGATAGGCGTCCACCACGATACCTTCGAAATAGTCCGGCAGCGGCCCCAATCCCGGGTTATCGTAGATGCCCAACATGCGCAGGTTGGTCAGGTTGGCGTAGGAGTCGGGGAAGTCGCCGCTGAAATTGTTGGCGCTGAGCCACAGGCCTTCGAGTTGGGTCATCTGTCCCAGCACGGACGGGAGCGGGCCACTCAGGTCGTTGTCGCGCAGCTTGAGTTCTTTCAGGGAAGTCATCCCGGCGAATTCAGGAGGGATGTTGCCGGTAAGGGCGTTGCTGTCCAGGTCGAGCAGCACCAGGTTGGGCAGTTGGCCGAGTTCGGGCGGCAGCGGGCCGGACAGTTCGTTGTTGTGGATGATCAGGATTTGCAATTTGCCGAGCTGGCCGATCTCCGGCGGGATGGGGCCGGTGAGGTGGTTGTAGTACAGGCTGATGTGGTTCAGTTCGGGCAGGCCGGCCAGGGCGGCGGGGAGCTGGCCGGTCAGTTCGTTGTAGTTGGCGGTGATGGCGGTGACGTGGCCGTTTTCGCAGCCAATGGAAAACCAGGTGCAGACTTCAGTGGAGGTCAGCCAGCCGCGCTGGTCCGTCCAGTTAGGGCCGCCGGTGGCGTTGTAGAAGGCTTCGAGAGCGCGGCACTCGCTGGCAGGCACGTCGGTGACGGTATCGCAGAAGGCTTTCGGGGCGCAGGCGGTCAGGAGGCCGCTGAGAACGAACAGGATGGCAAGAAATCTGAACATTTTCATTTCAACTCCATGACTCTACTGCAATAACCTTTTTTACCGCGAAGAACGCGAAGAATTTCCTAAAGATTCTCGAAGGATCAGGAGAAGAATCCTGAAGATTTCCTTCGCGGGCTTTGCATCTTCGCGGTGAAATTGACCTTTTTGCAGTGGACTCACTCCATTCTACAGCATTACCTTATTAAAACTACGCCAATCGAGAAGATTCCGTAACGCGATATTCATATCGCCTTTGGTTGCGGAATGCCCTTCGACAGGTTCAGGGCAGGAATTCGGCGTTACGGGTAAACGGCAAACGTTGTATACTACTTGTAACTATTTTATCCCGGAGGCCGCCATGCTGTCCATCGAAAAGATCAATACTGAAGACAAATCCCAGGTCAGGCGTTTCGTCCAACTCCCTCACCAGCTCTACAAGGACTGTCCGCAGTGGGTGCCGCTGCTCGACATTGACGCCTACACCTACCTGAACCGCAAGAAACACCCCTTCCATGAGCACTCGGAGGTGGATTTCTTCCTGGCGGTGCGCGGCGGACGGGACGTGGGCCGGATCGCGGCCATCGAGAACAAACCCTTCAACGAGTACCACCGCGTCAAAAAGGCCAATTTCTACTTCTTCGACTGCGAAAACGACCCGGAAGCGGCCGCGGCCCTGCTCGACACGGTCGAGGCCTGGGCCAAAGCCCGCGGACTGGAGGCGGTCGTCGGGCCAAAGGGCATGGGTCCGCTCGACGGGTACGGAATCCTGGTCTTCGGCCACGAACACCGCAACACCATGACCATGCTCAACTACAACCACGCCTACTACCAGGCGCTGGTCGAGGGCCGGGGCTACGAAAAAGAAGTGGACTTCGTCTCCTGCTACCTGCCCGCCGACAACTTCCGCATCCCGGAGCGGGTCACACGCATCGCCCAACGCGTGATGGAACGCGGCAATTTACAGGTCAAGCGGTTCGAGAGCAAGAAGGAACTCATCCGCTGGGCGCCGCGCATCGGCAAAGCCTACAACGCCGCCTTCGTCGAAAACTGGGAATATTACCCGCTCACCCAGCGCGAAATTGACTTCGTGGTGGACAATATCATGATGGTCGCCGACCACCGCCTGATCAAGATCATCACCCACGAGGAAGACGTGGTCGGCTTCCTGTTCGCCTTCCCCGACGTATCCGCCGCGCTCCAGCGCGCCCGGGGGCATCTCAATCCGCTTTCGCTGGCCGACCTGCTGCTCGACATGAAACGCACCAAAAGCGTCTCGGTCAACGGCATGGGCATCCTGCCCGAACACCAGGGACACGGCGGCAACGCCATCCTGTATGCCGAAATGGGCCACACCCTGCTCGATTACGGCCAGTTCACCCACGTCGAAATGACCCAGGTGGCCGAGACCACCGAGCAGATGCGGGCCGATTTGAAAAACCTGAACGGGGTGGAATATAAAAATCATCGAGTCTATCGCAAAAGGATTGCGTAGTACGTGTTGCGCGTTTCGTAATACGGAACACGCTTTAAGAAACTACCCTTTGGAGGAGAAATGACCCACCCCTTGACCTTCATCCCCGGCCAACTCCGCAAGCCGCTCTTCTGGGCGGCTCTCATCTTGACCCTGGGCCTGTTCGCCGCGTTCCGGGTTTTGAACGCCCCGATCACGACTCCCGCCGCGCCCGGCGGCATCGTCACCTTCGAACTGGCTGGCACCGTCAAAAAGGCGGTCGAGATCATTCGCTCTTGGGACGCGAAAGCCGGGCTGTATGCGGCATTCGGCCTCGGCCTCGACTATCTCTTCATGCCCGCCTACGCCCTGGCCCTGTCCCTTGGCATCCTGCTGGCGGCGGGACGCCACACCGGCGCGTGGACCAAGATCGGGGCGTGGCTCGGCTGGGGCGCGTTCGCCGCGGCCCTGTTCGACGCGGTCGAAAACTTCGCCCTGCTCAAACTCCTGATCGGCTCCCGGATGCAGTTCTGGCCGCGTCTGGCCTACTGGAGCGCAACCGTCAAGTTTGGCCTGCTGCTCATCGGCCTGGGATTCGCCCTGGTCGCCTGGCTGTGGCCGAGGAAGAAATAGATTACTGCCCATTGAATCCGATAACATTTAGGGCTATAGTAGTGTTGTCACACAGTTGTTTTGAACTTGGGGCTTGCAGACAACTTTTACGACACGTTACAGAATTTCCCTGCCCCAAATTGGCTGCTGTGGGTTGGCGCTTCGGACAAACAACACCCTGATCCAGACCCGAGGGGACCCGTCGGCCCATTTCGTCAATTCACAAGAAGGAGTTGGTTATGGCTGAGTATGCGCGTTTACGGGCGGATATCAACATCCGCTCAACGGCCTCTCCCCAGGCCCAGGTCACAGACCGTTTCCCGACCAATTGCCTGGTCGAGATATTGGAAGACCAGGGAGACTGGCTGAAAGTCAAGGCGGTCCGCATCAAGAAAACGCCGACAGGTTTCATCCCCCGGCTCGGGCTGGTCTTCCCGGAAGGAGCGCCGCCGCCCGTTTTCCCGTCAATTCCTCTCGACGGCGGCGCCCGGAGCGTTCCTTCCGTCCCGGCTGATTTGCCCCTGAATGACTTCCTCGCCTGGCTGGACACGGACGACGCCCCAGCCTGGATCATGCCGAATGACTGGGCACAGCTCCACGTCCCGGATAACGACAATACCCGCCTGGCGATCAAAGCTGTCATCCAGAACGACCTCGCCGGGTGGCAGGCCTGGGTCGCCGGCGTCCAGGCCGCCAACCGCCAGGACGAGGCGGTCATGGACGAATGGATGGTGCTCACAGGCGGCGGGCGGGAATTGTTCGCCGTCAAACCCCATTACATCTACAAAGACCCCCTCCAAAATGGGCATTACTGGGGCACCGCCCTCAAAGGCCAGATCATGCGCTGGACGGGCCGGGCGGTAAAAAGCGACATCCTGGACGGCGTGCAGCGAACGTATTACGAAGTCAATTTCTACCGCCTCAGCCAGGCCATGACCGGCTGGTTCCGCAGCGACGCCGCCGCCGAATACGTCTACCCGGAGCTGGACAAAGACCCGGAAATCGAGGCCAACAAAGCCAACGCCTTCGACCTGACTCAGCCGGTCCTGCGCATCCCCCAGGACCCGGAGATCGCGGCCGCCAAAGCCGCCGGGTACACCGGCGCCCAATACATAGACATCCGCAATGCCCTGGGCAAGGCTTTGCGGCATTTCTGTCTGTGCGGCGAATTTTGCGTCTCGGCCATCGTGGGGTCAGACGTCATCCCGGTGCTGAGCAACTGGCTCCAGAGCGGATACTGGCGGGTGAACGAGATCCTCAACAACCCGAAGGGACTCACTGGCCTGGGCGACCTGCAATCCATCCTGCAACTCTACAACTGCTTCGGCGTCATCTACAACAGCGCGCCCGTCTCACCCCGGTTCATCAAGGATCGCCTGCTCAAAGGCAGCGTTGCCATTTCGGGATGCAGCATCACCAGCGGCGGCAAGGTCAAGGAAGGCGAAGGCATCCGCCATTGGGTGGTCGTGGAGGATGTCCTGCCGGTGGGGAACAGCGGCTGGGTGCGACTCTACAACCCGTTTCACAACCGGTCTGAAGTGTACGAGTACGAATATTTCATGAGATCGGCCGGGACGGGCATCGGGATGTGGGTCTAGCCTCCCGGTTTCCAAAAAACTTCGGAAGTCTTTTCACGAGGACTTCCGAAGTTTTTGGTTATTTCACTGACTTATCGGTGATCTCCAGCGCCTTATCCAGCACAGCGAACCCCTCCCGCAACTGCTCCTCGGTGATGACCAGCGGCGGGATGATCAGCACCGTGTGCCAGTGGGTGTACAGGAACAGGCCGTGCTCCAGGCAATACTTCCGCAGGGCGGTCATCTCGGGGGACGATCCGTTCCAGGGGGCCATCGGCTCCTTCGTCTTGCGGTCCCTGACCAGTTCCAGGATGCCGAACAGCCCGATATTGCGGACTTCGCCCACCGACGGGTGACTCTCCCCCAGGTCTTTCAGCATCCGGTTCAGCACCGGACCCAGGCCGGCCGCGTGCTCGACGAGCTGATCCTGCCTCATGACTTCGATATTCGCCACCGCCGCCGCCAGCGAGACCGGATGAGCCGTGTAGGTCAGCCCGCCCTCGAAGACTTTATAGTCGAACGTTGCCGCGATCTCCGGCTTCATCGCCACCGCCCCCAACGGCGCATAAGCGGACGTGAGTCCCTTGGCCATGGTCATCATGTCGGGGACGACCTCCCAATGATCAACGGCGAACCACTTCCCGGTCCGGCCAAAGCCGCTCATCACCTCGTCGGCGATCATCACGATCCCATATTTGTCGCACAGGGCGCGCACCCCCTGCATGTACCCCTCCGGCGGGATGATGATCCCGTTCGTGCCGGTCACGCTCTCCATCAGGACCGCCGCAATCGTCTCCGGCCCCTCGTAGGTGATGACTTCCTCGAGATGGTTGAGGTAATCCTGGGTGAACTCACCTTCGGGGATGTCCGGGTTGGTGCGATGGAAGGTGGAACGGTAACGGTACGGGTCGAGGAAGTGGACCACGCCGGGCATCAGCAGCGGCTCCCACATCTGGCGGCGCGGGTCGCCGGTGGCGGCCATCGCCCCGGCCGTGGCCCCGTGGTAGGAGCGGTAGCGGGTCAGGACCTTGTGACGCCCGGTGTAGGCCCGGGCCAGCTTGATGGCGTTCTCGTTGGCGTCCGCCCCGCCCAGGGTGAACAGGACCTTCGTCAGCGCCGAAGCGGGCGAAATTTCGGCCACCAGGCGGCTGGCCTCGGCCCTCACGCGGGTCGCCATGCCGGGCGCGGCGTAAGGCAGTTCGTCCAGTTGGGCTTTCATGGCCTCGATCACGCGCCGGTCGCCGTGGCCGATGTTGACGCACATGGTCATCGAGTTGAAGTCGAGATAGCGATTGTCGTCGGTATCCCAGAAGTACACGCCTTCGGCGCGGCCCACCGGGATGGGGTTGACTTTCGCCTGCGCGGCCCAGGTCCAGAAGACGTGTTCGCGGGAGAGGGGGAGGATTTGGTCATTGGGAAGGGGTTGCATGAATGCCTCTTTGTATTTATCTTTTGGGTTGCGTGCGGGATATAGCGTGTAACGTGTTTCGTATTGTGTAACGAAACGCACCACGTAACACGCAACACGCAACACGCATTATAATACCCGCTCCCGTCGAACAGACATTCCCCAAAACCGAAAGGAGACGAATGCCCGAACCTTTCCCTTACACGCGCCTGGTCGTGGTCGGTGTGACCGGATCAGGCAAGTCCACGCTGGCCGAGGGGCTGGCGCAGAAACTGGGATTGGATTTTGTCGAACTGGATGCCCTGTACTGGAAGCCGGGTTGGGAGGGGACGCCCGACGACGAGTTCGCCGCCAAAGTGGAGGCCGCCACGCGCGGGGACCGCTGGGCCGTCGCCGGGAACTACAGCCGAGTCCGCCCGATCACCTGGCCCCGCGCCCAGGCTGTTATCTGGATAGATTACCCGCTATGGACGGTCTTCCGGCGGCTGCTGCGGCGCACCCTCCACCGGGCAGTGACGCGGGAGGTGCTGTGGGGGACCAATACCGAGCCGTTCTGGCCGCACCTTAAGCTCTGGTCGGACGAGTCGCTTTTCAAGTGGCTGTTCAAGACCTACCGGCGGCGCAAACGGGATTATCCCCTGCTGCTCGCCATGCCGCAGTACGCCCACCTGAAAGTTTTCCACTTCAAGGAACCGCAAGAGACGGACGCCTGGCTGGAAAGTCTTGCCGTCACGTTGAAAACGTGACCTACTCCCCGCCGCGCCGCAGCCAGCCGACCAGCATGCTCACGCCCCAGGCTCCGGCCAGGGCCAGGAAGGCCAGCCACTCGAAGGTGAATTCGACCTGCACCAGGATGGCAATCGTGGACAGCCCCAGGCCGATGAAGAGCAGGATCGCCAGCCGGAACAGGTGGGCGCGTTCCAGGAGGGCAACATTGTCTTCCTTCGAGGCGGAGCGCAGGCGGCGGTTGAAGTCGGCCAGGTCGTAGGCCAGCAGCGCGCCGAGGGCGCCGGCCAGCATCCAGCCGAAGGGCAGGTCGAGCCAGAGACCGGCCCCGGCCGCAGCCGTGAGCAGGAACAAGCCCAGGGCCGGGACCCACGTCCAGCGCTGGGACAGGCCGAGGGTCCAGAAGATGGCGAGCAGAATCAGGCCGAGGGCGGGAAATAACTGTCCGTCGGTATAATAGGCCCAGGCGAGCGCGCCGGCCCCGATGATCAGGGCAATGAATTGAGCGATGAATGCCATACATACTCCAGGACGAGGAGGGTGCGTCGCACCTTGTCATTCGGGATTTTTCCCGGCGGAAAGAGACCCGGTTTAGCGGGACTGGTCCAAGGGTCTGGTGCGACGCACTCGCGGGCCAAATCAACTCCCCAGGGTCCGCAGCCAGCCGGGGGGACGCCCGAGGCGGGCCTTGACGACGCGGTCGAGCGGCTGCGAGACGTCCCAGTCCACCACCTGGACGCCGGCGCGGCGCAGGCGGTTGAGCAGCACCTTCCGCTCCAGGCGGACGATGCGGGCGGCGGTGCGGATGGTTTCGGTTTCGGGCAGGCCGCTCAGTTCGTAAGCGACCGGGTCGGGGCTGATGAGCATGACCTGGTAGCCGCGTGAGCGCAGGCGGACGAGGGTCTCGACATCGTCGTCCACCACCGGGCTGACCAGGACCAGCTGTGAGTGGGCCGGGAACAGGCGGGTGGGGATGTTGCCCAGGTCGGCGAAGACCTGGCTTTCGCCGGTGCGGGCGCGGGCCAGGGCCTGCAGGATGCGCTCGCGCTGGACGCGGCCATAGCCGGGGAAGGTCCAATGCAGGAACTCGCCGTAGACCAGCATCCCGACCCGGTTGCCGGAGGCGATGAAGGCGTCGGCCAGGGCTGCTGCGGCGGTGACGGTATGCTCGAAGAGCGAGTGGCTCGTGCGGCGCAGGTCGGTGCGCTGGCGTCCGTCCACGATGAGGCCCACGTCGGCGACGCGCTCCTGTTCGTATTCGTTGGAGAAGACGGCCTGTTCGTGGCGGGCGCTGGCGTGCCAGTTGATCCAATGCGGCGGGTCGCCGGGCTGGTACTCGCGCACACCGAAAAATTCCACGCCGGGGCCGCCGACCCGGGCCGGGATTGTGCCGGAGTAGACGCGGGTCTGGCGCGGGCGGATGGTGACGTTCTTCAGGCGCAGCACCGGCGGCAGGATGAACAACTGGCCGGGGGTCTTGACGGTGGTCACGCGCCGGACGAGGTTGAAATAGTCGTTGGCGATGATCCGCACTTCGGGGAAAGGATAGTAGCCGCGCGGCCCGGTGACTTTGTAACTCCAGGTGAAGGTCTCGCCGGGGGCGAGGGCCAGCAGGCGGCGGGGTTCACCGGAGACGACTTTCAGTTCGGGATAGATCAGGTCTTCGAGGGTCGCTTCCTCCAGCCGCCCGCCCCGGTTGGTGACGGTCAGGGTGACGGTGGCGGGGGTTTCGAGCGGGGCGCGCTCGATATCAATTTGCCGGGAGACGCGGAGGTCCAGGTCCGCCGGGGCGCGCCACAGCCCGAAATACAGGTAGACGCCAAACGGCAGGGCCAAGGCCAGAAAAGCCCCGTCCAGGGAGGCCAGCCCGGTCATCATCAAGGCGAAGAAGAGGAAACCGATCAGCAAGCTACGGCGCATGGAGAAAAACTCACCACAGATGTAGGTCACGCTTGAAGCGTGACCATCTGTGTGCTCCGCGGTTAAATCTCATAACTTTGCGATCACGGGCACGGGGACCCGGTCGAAAATGTCGGAGATCACGTCGTCGGCGACGCGGGAGGCCATCCAGAACTCCGGCTGGAGGATCAGGCGGTGGCTGAGCACCGGCACGGCGAAGCGTTTCACGTCGTCGGGGATGACGTAATCGCGGTCGTTCAGCACGGCATTGGCGCGGGCCATCTTGAGGAACGCCAGCGAGCCGCGCGGGCTGGCCCCCACCGCCACCCGCCGGTCGCTGCGGGTCTCGTGGACCAGGGTGGCGATGTAGTTTTCCAGGTCTTCTTCGAGGTGGACTTCCTCGATAGCCCGGCGCATGTCGAGCAGGGTTCGGGCGTCCGTGACCGGGGCCAGGGTCACTTCGTCCTGGTGGCGGACGCGGCGGCGGTGCAGGATCTCGCGCTCCTGGACCACGCTGGGGTAGCCGACCGCCAGCTTGAGCATGAAACGGTCGAGTTGGGCTTCGGGCAGCGGGAACGTGCCTTCGTACTCGATCGGGTTCTGAGTGGCTAATACCAAAAACGGCTCCGGCAGGGTCAGGGTCTCGCCCTCAAGCGTCACCTGTCCCTCCTGCATCGCCTCCAGCAGCGCCGACTGGGTCTTGGGCGAAGCCCGGTTGATCTCGTCGGCCAGGATGATGTTGGCGAAGATCGGGCCGCGGCGCAGCTCGAACCTGCTCTCGCTGCGGTTGAAAACGTACCCGCCGGTGATGTCGCCCGGCAGCAGGTCAGGCGTGAACTGGATGCGCTTGAAGTCCAGGCCCAGCACGGCCGCGAAACTGCGGGCGATCAGGGTCTTGCCCAGGCCGGGATAGTCCTCCAAAAGCACGTGCCCGCCGGCCAAAACGGCGGCCATGACCATCTCCAGCAGCGGGCGTTTGCCTACCACGGCCCGCTCCACTTCGTCGAGCACCTTCCGGCTGGTTTGGGATACGTCGCGAATATTTACGGCCACTGTGTCACTCCATGTAATCTTCGAGATAGTCCACCGCATCTGAAACGGGGATGTCTAAAACGGTTTTCTTCGGACGTGAAAATAAATTCGGTTGGTTGAAGTCTGTGGACGAACGCTCCAGCCCGGCTTCGAGATAATCCTGGACGTGGGGCGACGCGTCCCAGCCGCGCCCGTCCAGCCCGATCCTTCCCGGACCCGGCGGCCGGTCGCGGCTTGCGAGGGAGCGGGCCAGCCGCCCGAGGCGGTTCGCCACCAGCCATTTGAAGTAGGTCCCTTTGCGGGTGCGGGCCAGCCAGAAGGCCAGCGCTTCGACCTGCCCCTTCGGCGGCGGGACCGGCCTCCGGCGCGCCCGCCCCCGGCCGAGGTCGCCCGCCAGGCTGCCCAGGGCGATCATCCCGACGATGGCCGTCAGGATGATCCAATACACCGGCTCGGCCACAGACCGGTAGTACAGTCCCAGGCGGAACCAGGCGTAAGCCAGCGGGGTGATGACCAGCGCCCGGAACAGGTCCTGCAAGACAAAGGCGCTCAAGGCCAGCAGCGGGACCAGCCACCACAGGTTCGCCCGGATGCGCCGTCTCATGCTTCGACCCCGCAGGCTTCCATGATGGACGTCAGGCAATTGGAGGCCTCGATCACCTGGTCCTGGCTGGCGCTGCGTCCGCCATAACGGACGGACTCGAAGAGCCGGGTCAGTCTTCTGACGGAATCAGCCGGAAGTCCGGCGCGCTCCAGGCGCAGGGTGAACTCGCTGGCGGTCATCCCCTCCGGGCGCTGCAAGCCGCGCTGGCGGTTGACGACTTCGCTCATCCGCACGTAGGCGCGCACCACGGCATCCTGCCAGTCGCTGCCCGATTCGAGTTCGCTCAGGGTCATGCGGGCCACGTAACCGATCTCCTGCAGGGGCGTGGGTGCGGGAGGTTTCAGCCAGCGCCAGAGGAACCAGCCGCCCGCCCCGAGCAGGCTGACCAGGGCGAAGCTGACCAGGTAGTTGATCCACGAGGCCGGGCGCGGCGGATCGAAGGCCACTTCGGTGGCTTCCTTCACCGCCACGGGGCCAGCCCCCAGGTCCGGTGAGCGGAGGGCATCGAGCGGGCCGGTCGCTTCAGCCTCTGAATTGGACGACAACACGTAGGCCACCAGCAGCATGAACGAGAACCACAGGACCGACCACAGGACGCGCTTGCGGCCCTCCCGGTTCATCAGGCCGATCACCGCCAGCAGGGTCGCGAGCGCGAGCAAAATGAAGATTTCATTGCCGGAGGGCGGAGGGGCCGGCAGGGGCTGGAGCCTGGGCGCCGTTTCTTCGGCGGCGGTCGGCTCGGCTTCGACGTATTGCTCCGCCGAACGGAATTCGGTCCGGGTCAGGCCGGCTGCGAGCAGGGTCAGGGCCAGCAGGGCCAGCCCTGCCGCCGCCAGGATGATCTGCCGTTTATGCGCGGAGCGGAAATTTGCCAGCATGAGGTCATTTTACCATCCCCAAACCGGCTCCAAATCCCTCGCCAGAGCGGATTTGGGAGGAGAGGAGGATGGAGTTTGTTGGGGAATCCGTGCGTGTTGCGGAATGCGTATTGCGTAATGCGTGTTTCGTGGTGTGTATTTTGCAGTGAGTAGAGATTCTACATGATATACTCCCAACCATGTCCGATTTATGTCACGGCAGCTTGCCCCCGCGCGTCCTCGAGGGGCTGGAACTGTTCAACGCCGGGGAGTATTTCGAGGCGCACGAGGCCCTCGAAGACGCCTGGCGCGAGACCCGCGACCCGATCCGTGAACTGTACCGGGGCATTTTGCAGGCAGCGGTGGTCTACCTGCACATCTCAAGGAATAATTATCTCGGGGCGATCAAGGTCTATGTCCGCAGCCAGAAGTGGCTGGTGGACTGGCCGGAGACCTGCCGCGGGATCAACGTCGGCAAGCTGCGCCGGGACCTGGGCCAGGCCATCACCCGCGTCCGCGAGCTGGGTGCGGACAAGTTGAGCCAGTTCGACCTGAGCGAGTTGAAACCGGTGGACTATGACCCGCAGCCCTGACCAAGCTCCCGCCCTGGACGTTTCGACTGCGCTCAGTGCCGATCCCCGGCCGGCTCCCGCCAAACGGACCTACACCTGCGACCGTTGCGGCTCCCGGATGGTCGAGCGCCGGTGCAAAGTCACCTGCCCCAACTGCGGCAGCCGCTTCGACTGCTCGGACCTGAACATCTATCTCGATTGAAAACCCACATGGACACTCTCCCCTTCGCCAACAAAACCGTCCTGGTTACCGGCTCGGGGCGGGGCATCGGACGCGCTATCGCCCTGCACTTCGCCCGACACGGCGCGGACGTGGTAGTCAACTACTTCCGCAACCGCGCTCCCGCCGAGCAGACCGCCGCCGAAATCGAAAGCCTGGGCCGCCGCGCCCTGACGGTCAAAGCCGACGCGGGCGACCTGGACGACATCGCCCGCCTGTTCGACGAGATAGAAGCCGCTTTCGGCGGGCTGGACATCCTGGTCCACAACGCCGCTTCCGGTTACAACCGCCCGGTGATGGAGCAAAAGCCCAAAGGCTGGGACTGGACGATGAATATCAACGCCCGGTCGCTGCTTTTCATGGCCCAGCGCGCCGCCCCGCTGATGGAACAACGCGGCGGCGGGGCTATCGTCAGCCTGACCAGTTACGGCTCGACCCACGTCATGCCGGGATACGTGGTGGTCGGGGCCAGCAAGGCCGCCATCGAAGCCCTCACCCGCTACCTGGCGGTCGAACTCGCCCCGCAGAACATCGTCGTCAATGCCGTTTCGCCCGGCGTGGTCGAGACCGAAGCCCTCGACCACTTCGACGTGATCAACCAGGACAGGCAAATCATCGAAAGAGTCAAATCGGCCACGCCCGCCGGACGCCTGGTCCAGCCCGAAGACGTGGCCGAAGTGGTCGGATTTCTGTGCTCACCGGCCGCGTCCATGATCCGGGGCCAGGTGATAACGGTAGATGGCGGTTACATGCTGCCGATCCGGGCGTAGGTTTTACTGCGCCTTCAACTCCCCCACTTCCTGAACATCCACGGGCACGCCCTCCAGCGTTGCAGGGACGCGGTCTTTGGCAGACAACTGCTGCATGGGCACTTTCTTGCGCACCATCACGACCAGCGCCATCTCGCCGGTCTTGACCCCGCCCTTCTTGCGGAATCCAACGCCCACACCCACCACGTAGGCCTTCTTCAATAATTCAGATTCTTTGGCCTTTTTCACGGCCAGGATTTTTTGATACTCATCATCCATTATGATTTTTTACCAGACCCTAAAGGTTTTTGGAAACCTTTAGGGTCTAAAGTTAGAACGTCACGTTTAACGTGTCCAGCACGCTCTGGATCGGGTTCATGACGGTCGTCTGGTCGGACCCGGCGAAGAGCAGCCCCACCGCCCGTGGCGGATCGTCGCCGGTGACGACCAGCGAACCCGAGTCGCCGCCCTGCGACATCGGCCCGGAGACGATCTGATTTTCGAAGGTGGCGATCTTGCCGGTCCCGTAGCTGACCTGCACCGTCGCGCCAAGCACGTCCACGGTGCCGGTGGTGAAGCCGGTCGTCCGCCCGGATTTGCGCAGGCTCATGCCCAGCACCGCCGGTTCGACCCCGGTCACTGTGCCGATGTTCAGGATCTCGTCGAGCACGTCGGCATCGTTGACCGGTTTCGCCAGGGCCGCGTCGATCTGGTTGACCGCCTGGGGGCTGATCTTGCGCGCTTCGAGCCGGTGGCTGGAACCCAGCAGGATGGCAACGATATTGGCCAGCGAAGCCACCCCGCCGGCAATCGAGCAGGTCCCCGGCGCGTCGCCGAAGTCAATTGGCTGGAAGTGTTCCAGGTGGGCGATGGTGTCGTTGGCCTGGTTGCCGCCGTCGTAGGGGCCGGGTTGCAAGATCGGGTCGCCGATGCTGGCGGCGTTGCTGTTGGCCAGCACGTGGTTGTTCGAAAGGATCAGGCGCAGGCCCGTCGTCCGGTCTTTGACGACCACGCCCAGGGTCCCGGCGGTGATCTGGTAATGGCCGATGCTCACGCCGCCCGGCGCGGGACGGTAACGGTCGGTCGGGGCGGCCAGGGCGCGCAAGTCCCCGACCTCGATCACGTCCACCGGCACACCATCCAGGGTCTTGGGCACCACGGCCTCCGCTGACAGGGTCGAGACGGGCACCTTCCGGCGCACCAACACCACCACGCTCAGGTTGTCAGTTTTGACGCCTTTCGACACCTTGTAACCCGCACCCACGCCGACCACGTTGGGTTTGGAAAAAATCGCCTTCTGATGCTGGGCCTTCACACGGGAAATATCACTGAGTTCTGGCATCTGTCTCTCCTTGGTTGCCAAACCGATACGATGAAATACGCTGGAACTATTATCGCGCAAAATTCCCCGATGCGCGCGGTGAATCTGGATAAAAACGGGTTAATTTTATTAACCGACCAGGATGGCTCGCGCCGGCGCGCCGTCTGCGCCGACGAGTTTGAGCGGCAGGCAATACAGGACGTACACGCCGGGTTCGACCCGTGACAGGTCCAGCCCCTCGACGACGACCACCCCCGCGGCCAGCAGCGCCCGGTGCGTGGGGACGGGTTGGCTGTATGCCGCCACCGACAGGTAATCCACCCCGACGAGTTTCACGCCGCGTTCCACCAGCCAGCGCGCCCCGTCTTCGCTGACGGCCGCGAATCCGGTCTGGAAGCGGCTCTCGCCGCGCCGCCACAACTCCGAGTTGCGGGTGCGGAAGAGCAATCGGACGGCATCTTTGGGAATATCGGCTTTTTCGAGAATATCGGCAGTGATCTCATCAATCTCATTCGCTACACGCAGCACGTAACACTCCCCAACCAGCGCCTCCAGCGACAGGTTCTCCACCGTCCGCCCGTCGTTCATGAAATGGTGCGGCGCATCCACATGGGTTCCGGTGTGGGCGCTCATGTCCAGGCGGGTGACGTTGGCCTCCGCGCCGTCGTCCATCGCCGCGACCTGTTCGAGCACGATGTTCGGGTCGCCGGGCCAGACAGGGAGGTCGGGAGAAATCGGGAGGGAGATGTCGTAGATCATTTTTTACCATCCACTGGCTTCGAAGTATTTCAGCAGGAATTCAGCCCGCTCTCCGGGCGTCATCGGGCGGGGACGGGCGAAATCTTCCAGCACGGCGGTCAGCAGTTCGACGCCGAGGTAGCGCCCGTCGTAGAAGACGTGCCGGTCGAGGAATTCCAGGCGCGTCTCGGTGATGGTCGTGCCGTCCGAAAGGGTGTAAAACATCTGGTCGAAGAACAGGTTGCCCAGCCCATAATGGATGAAAGCCGGGCCGTGGAAGGCCATCACCTGCGGATAATGCGACTGGCTGCCGCTGACGATGGTCGCCCCGGCCTCGGCCAGCGCTGCAAAATCCTGCACCTGGTTGTCGGGCGCCCAGGGGACGTAATACTCGCTGTATTGCATCGTGGCGATGACGATGTAGCCTTCGTCTTTGAGGCGGGTGATCTCGTTTTTGATCCATTCGTAGTCGTCACAGGGGGCCGCGCCGGGGTTGGAATCGGTGGCCCAGGCGAACCCCGGCCCGACCGGGTTGCAGCCGATGAAGGCGAAGCGGTTGCCGTTGTGTTCGAGCAGGGCCGGCTGCCTGGAATCGGCCAGGTCTGCGCCGCCGCCATAATAGGGCCAACCCTTTTCGTCGTACATCTCGACTGTGAGCAGGGTCGCCGCCCGGCCCCAGTCCATGAAGTGGTTGCCGGTCAGTTCGACCACGTCGGCGCCGATGTGTTCGAGCAGTTCGATGTATTTCGGGTCGGAGCAGAACATCAGGCTGGTCTGGTAGGGATTGGGCGGCGGGCAGTTTTCGGCAAACGGGATCTCGTTGCTGATGTGGGCAATGTCGGCCTTCACCAGCCAGTCCCGGATGTCTCCGGCGGGATAGGTGATGCCTTTGGTCTCCATTTTGTTGGCTGTGGCCCGCACCAGGGCGGTCACGCCGGTCATCACCAGGGTGGTCAGTTTGGCGGGATCGCGGTTGGTGGAGGGTAGCTGGATGGCCGGATTGTCGGATAGTCCGGCAGTCGGTTGGTCGGCGGAGAGATGGAAGCGGGCAATGAGGGGGTAGCCGACCGGGTCGAAGTCGTTGCGGAGAGGGGAAATCCCGTCGAGGCTGAGAACTTTGAGCTGCGGCGTGATCTTCTCGAACGGGAGGATGGCCCACACCGAGCGGTCAGACCAGAGGGCTTCGACCAAGTCCCCGCCCGCGGCACTGACGATGAGCGGATCGGGCGGCCCCCATTTGGCGGTAAAGGCTTCCAGGGTGGATCCGGCCATGATCAAACGGTGGCCGGCCAACGGTCCCGAAAGATCGCCCTCCCAGGCGCGGCGCAGCGCCTCAGCCGGGACGTCGTCGGTTACGGTGGGAAAGGCCGCGGCCAGGGCATAAATCCAGGTGATCTCGCCCTCGGGCGCGTAATCCAGGCGGTAGGCGGCCTGGCCGGGTTCGGTCGTCAGCGGGATGGGCCAGCCAGCCGCCAGGAGGCGGAACTGGTCGGGCACGGCTTCCCCAAGCCAGAGCATCGGCTCCGGGGATGCGGCGGGCGCGGTCCCGGCGGGGAGGGCGGTCTCGCCGGGACGAGGGGTCGCGGCCAGCGGGCGGAAAGGCGTGGCAGTGGGGGCGGGGGAGGGGAAAATGCCAGGCGGGTCGGGTTGGGCCACCGGCTGGCGGCAAGCGGTCAATAAAACTACCGGTAAACACAGATGGACAAAGATGTACAAAAACTTCGGAAGTCTTTTGAAACTTCCGAAGTTTGCCGGGAAATATCTCATTTCAATTCGAGTTTGGCTACACGGAACTTCTCGACCGCCCGCAGGTTCACCGTCACGCCCAGGCCGGGGCCGGCCGGCACGTCAATCGTGCTGTCGGGGTTGAGGGTGAAGGTTTCTTCGGTGATGTCTTCGGCGTAATAGCGGGCGCTGGCCGAGATGTCGCCGGGCAGGCTGAAGCCGGGCAGCGAGGCCAGGGCCAGGTTCGAGGCCCGGCCCACGTTCGTCTCCAGCATCCCGCCGCACCAGACCGGCACACCGCGTTCGCGGCACAGGTCGTGGATTTCGAGCGCCTGGCTCAAGCCGCCGACCCGCCCGGCTTTGATGTTGATGATCTCGCAGGCTTCCATTTCGAGGGCGTAGCGGGCATGGCGGGGAGAGACGATGCTTTCGTCCAGGCAGACCGGCGTGCGGAGCTGGCGCTGGAGCTTGGCGTGGTCCCAGATGTCGTCTTCGAAGAGCGGCTGTTCGATCAGGAGCAGGTCCAGGTCGTCGAGCGGGCGCAGGGCGGCGGCGCTTTCGAGCGAATAGGCCGAGTTGGCGTCCACCTGGAGTTTAATTTCGGGAAAGGCGCTTCGCACGGCGGATGTGTCGGCCACGTCGCGCCCGGGCTTGATCTTGAGCTTGACGCGCCGGTAGCCGTCTGACAGGTAATCTTCCACGCGGCGTACCAGGATTTCGGGCGACTCCTGGATCCCGACCGAGACCCCCACTGCGACTTTGTCCCGCCTGCCCCCGAACATTGACCGGAGCGATTTACCGTCGCGCTTGCCGAGCAGGTCCCAGAGCGCCATTTCGACGCCGGCCTTGGCCAGCATGTGCCCGCGGATGCCCTCCACCCGGCGCTGGAAGTCGTCGGCATCGGTCACGTCCTGATGAAGAACGAGCGGGGAGACGAAATCCTTGATGACGTGCCAGGCCGTGCCGGTCGTCTCGTAACAGTAACCGGGATTGCCGTCAGCGACGCATTCGCCGTAGCCGGTGATGCCTTCGGCCTGGATTTCGACGAGGATGCACTCGCGCTGCGTCTCGCGCCCGAAGGAGGTCTCGAACGGCGAGACGAGGGGCATGGAGAGGTGGTGGAGGGTGATGGAGGTGAGTTTCATTGTCTTAAACCATGAAATCCCGCAAATCATCGCAAAAAAGGGTGTCTTCGGATGCTTTCCCTGCGTTCCGCGTTCTTGTGGTCGAGTTCGATCCAATCCGCAATTGACAGGTGGCGGACATGCTCCAGCCGTTCGATAGCCCACTGGTTGTACTGAGGGTTGATCTCGCATCCGAGCCATTTCCGTCCCAATTGTTCGGCAACGACGATGGCAGTCCCTGAACCGGAAAACGGATCCAGGATAGTCTGACCCTCATCTGTCGCGGCAAGGATCAGCTTGCGCAATAATTCTTCCGGTTTCTGAGTCGGATGGGGTGTCTTTTCGCCCATTCCATTGCAGGTTGTGGGAATTTCTATAACATCCTTAGGTTTTGCCCCCAAGGGATTGGGGATCCAATGTTCATCCCTTTTCTTGCCGTTCCCGAAATTACTGGTCATTGCCTGAGGATGGACAGGGTATTTCAAAGTATGACTCCCATAAGGAATACGGATGCTGTCAACCCGCAGGGAAAATTTGTCCGATTTACGGAAGTGCAGAATGCTTTCGTGCGACCTGCCCCAATCATTGCCCAGATTGGCCTTGTTACGATAATTCCACACCAGCCAGCGGCAGGAATCGAAGAATTTGGACGATGGGTGTTTCAGGTCAGCCAGGATCTCCGAGAAACCGCAAATATACAGGGAGCCGGTTTCTTTCAGGATCCTCGCAACCTGTTCTATCCAACTCAACGACCACTGGATATAGTCTTCCTGGCTTTCAAAGGTATCCCATTCGGCTTTTTTTATGTTGTACGGTGGATCGGCGAAAACCAGGTCAACGGATTCGCCCTCCAAAGAGGCCAGCCACTCGATGGAATTTCCAAGAAACAATTTCCCGTTTAGGTGTTCGTAATGCAACTGGACAGTCGCAGTTGCTTCTTCAACCGGAAGCACCTGGCCGCTGTTCATCGGAAACAAAAAAGGGGGATTTACAGTTTGCTTCGTACCCATAGCGCTAATATAGCACAAAAAAGCGAATTTTTATCGGACCGCTGCCGATCAAAGGCGGGAACCGGGGAATTTACTCCTCGCCACCTTCCTCGCCAACCAGATTCCTCAACGCATCCTCCACCGTCAACCCCTCGCGTCTCATGCCGGGAGCGGGCGTGCCGCAGAACGGGCACAGGTTCCAGGGCAATTCCATCAGTTTTCCGCAATGGTGACAGGCTTTCTTGAGCTTGGTATGGCAGTTCGGGCAGACCTGCCAGTCATCCCGGACACGGCGCTCGCAGCCGGGACACAGCGCCTGGTCTTCGATGGCGGTCAGCAGGGCTTCTTCTTCCAGCGTGCGCTGGTACTCTTCCTCCAGCGTTTGGGCCGGGCGCAGGATGAGATAGACCAAAATCCCCGGCAGGTTGAGCACCGCCACCACCAGCACCGCCAGCATGTGCGAGAGCGTATCCCGCGCCCGGTTGCGGATGTCGCGGTAGGTCCAGATCACGAGCGCCACCCACAGCGTCACCAGGAACGCGCCGCCAAATCCGGTCAGTACCAGCATCAAATTGCTCAGGAAGGTCGGATCGAAAGTCATCGTGTCACCTCGTTAGAGGGACATTATACATGCCAAAGGGAGGGTTTCGCCACTCTGAGAAAAATGGCTCTCCCGTTTTTGACAGGAAAAACCTTTTGAAACACGAAGGAACACAACACCTGCCTTCCCGCTCCGCTCCGCTACAGGGGCTATCGTGGCGGGCGGTGCCAGGGAGTCAACGAAGGAAAATCCTTACGGCAAGGCGCTTTTAACAAAAAACTTCGGAAGTCTGGATGGGAGTCTCCATGACGAAGAGTCTGCCCGGAGACTTCCGAAGTTTGCTGTAAAAGAGTATGTTACTCACTAAACTTATGCTCGAAATGCCATTCCCCGTAGGCTTCTGAATAAGTCGAATTATCCGAGATCACCTGGAAGAAGGTCGTCCCCGGCTTGAGCGGCAGCAGCGCACCGGACTGGTCGGTGATCAGCAGCGGCTGGTCATCGGCGGCGCGGTGCCAAAAGGCCGGGTAGGCGTGCCCGTCCCGGAACAGGAAGGCCAGCCCCGCGCCGTTCAGGTCAATGTGATAGACCTCGTCTTCCTCGTCGAAGTTATTGGCAAACGTGTGCGGCACGAAAATGACCACGACGTTATCGAAAGCCACCGGCAGGCCGTTCAGGGCATCGGTCAGCAATTCGTAGTTCGAACCGCGCCCGGTTTCCTGGTAACGGACGTATTTCTGGCGTCCACTGTCGTAATCCCAATAGTTGTAATCGTCCTGGGAATATTTAGTGTAAATGGCCTGGCCGATCTGGTCGGTCAACGGGGCCAGGCTGTAGAAATAACCGCCGCGCAGCTCCTGCTTCGAATTGTCCACACCGATCTCGGCGGCGCGCTTCTGCCATTCGATGGTATTGAAATACCAGTTGTTGTACGTATCGAATTTGTTCTTGCCCTGGCAAAACCACGGACAGGTGTACGCCCCCGGCACCACCAGGAAATCCCGCAGCGGGCTGGCTTGCATATCGTTGTAGACGCGCGGGTCGGCATATTTGAAAACGAGGAAGGAATGGTACATGGTGGCGATGTGCTCGTCGAAATACCGCCCCGAGCGCACCGGACCCACGGCCTGGGCCTCCTGCCCGTAGAAAATCCCGATGAACCGCGTCAATCCGCCTTCGATGTAATACTCGAAGACCACGTCCGCTTCGTTCAGCCCCGATTGCGGGCGCACGTAACGCGGGTAATTGCTGATCTTGACCGCCATCGGGCGGCGGTCCATCAACTCCGGGGAGGCGGCAGCCATCCCGGTCAGCGGGTTCATGCCCGCGACCATCCCGTAGGGCGATAAGGCGACGATGGTGGGAATGGCCAGCTTCGTCGGTGTGGGAAAGGTCGCTTCCAGGGGACGGCGGGTCGGCGTCGGGGTAACGGTAGCCGGGAGCCGCGTCACCGGCCTGAACGGCGTCGGCGTGGACGTTGGGCCTGTCTCCGCTTCCCCCAACTGCGCCGCGGCTGACGTGGTACACGCGCTGGCAAACAAAAGCAACAATCCCAGCCCGGCCAGCAAACCAGGACGAAAATTTTTGTTAAAGGTGGTTTTCATGGAAGCCTTAATTCAACGGATGCCCAGATTGTACAACAAAAGCAACGCCCAGCCGCAGTTCGCAATCGAATTAGTATCTTTGTCGCATTACACTTTTGTACGGTACGCCAAACCTGATAAAATACGCTCACCCCATGTTGGTCCTCATAACTTTCCTGCTCCTGCTCGTCACAGCCGCCAGCATCGCCATCCTGCACTTTGCGCGTCCCGACCGTCCATATTCCTGGCTGATCGCCAGCGGCGGCGCGTTCATGGCCTGGATCAGCGTCTTCTTCTGGCAACTGGACATGCCCGCCCGGCTCTCCCTGCCGGCCTGGGAACCGCAAAGCCTCTTTACCGCCTCCCCCTCCCTGCTCGTGGACGGGTTGTCCTGGCCGTATGCCCTCAGCCTGGTAACCCTCACCCTGGCGCTGATGCTGACCTCCATCATCCGCAAACCGTTCCCCGACATGCTCGCCTGGGCCGGGACGCTGGCAATGACCGCCATGGGCCTGATCGCCGTCCTGGCCGACAACCCACTCACCCTGGTGCTGGGCTGGGCCGCAATTGACATCGTGGAGTTGACCACCACCCTGCGCTCGGTCAACGGGGCCGAGGTCAGCGAGAAGGCGGTGATCGCCTTCGCCATCCGCATCACCGGGCTGGGGATCGTGCTCTGGGCCAGCATGGCCAGCCTGTCCGCCGGCATCCCCCTCGACTTCGAAACGCCTCCCGCCCAGGTCGGTCTCTACCTGCTGGTCGCGGCCGGACTGCGCCTGGGCGTGCTTCCGCTCCACCTGCCCTACACCAACGAACCGGCCCTGCGGCGCGGCTTCGGGACCATGCTGCGTCTGGTTTCGGCGGCCTCCAGCCTGGTGCTCCTGGCCCGCGTCCAACTCGGCAGCGTGGACTCGCCCGTCACACCCGTCCTGTTATGGTTGACTGCCATCGCGGCCCTCTTCGGCGGCTGGCAGTGGCTGCGCGCCAGCGACGAATTGACCGGACGCCCGTTCTGGGTCATCGGCATGGGATCGCTGGCCGTGGGCGCGGCTTTGAACGCCAACCCGGTCGGGAGCGTGGCCTGGGGCGCGGCCCTCATCCTCGCCAGCAGCGTCTTGTTCCTCTACTCCGTCCGCCAGACCTGGCTGACGCGCCTGCTCATGCCCACCCTCGTGGGGCTGTCAGCCCTGCCCTTCACACCCGCCGCAGCCGGATGGATCCCAAACTCCAGCCGGGAGGTTTCCTGGCTGTTCTGGCTGGCCTTCATCCCCACCCAGGCGATGTTGATGGCCGGGTTCGTGCGCCACATCCGCCAGCCCTCAGTCACGTCACTCACTTCGCAGCCGCGCTGGACGCAGGTCATCTACCCGACCGGGCTGTTGCTGCCCATCCTCGTCCACCTGGCGCTCGCCCTCTGGGGTTGGGACGGCGCTCTCAACGCCGGGAACTGGTGGGTCGGAACCGCCGCCAGCGGGTTGGCCCTGGCGCTCTACTGGCTGGGGCGAAAAACGTCTCTCCTCACACCCCGGCAAGCCCACTGGGTCCGCCCGGGAACGGCAACGATCCTGGACCGGTTTTACGGCAGCTTCTGGGGTCTCTACCGCCTGCTCGGGCGGGCCAGCGCCGCCCTCGCCAATGCCCTCGAAGGGGACGGCGGCATGGTCTGGATCATCCTGGTACTGGTGCTCTTCATATCCCTCCTCAGACAGGCAGGCGGCTAAATGCTCCCTGAAATCCTCTCCTGGGCCTCCGTCGGCCTGATCATGGTCACGTCCGTGGCGCTGCTGGTCAGCCAGTCCTGGCAGCGCAGCCTGCTCTTCCTGTCCCTGCAATACCTGGGGATGTTCTGGCTGGTCAGCCTGCACTGGCCGATGACCATGGCCGCGGTCAAGCTCGTGACCGGCTGGATCGCCGCGGCCGCCCTGGGCATGAGCCAGCCCCAGACCGACCAGCCCGCCTCCAGCGAAGACGCCTGGCCGCAGGGACGCCTCTTCCGGCTGCTGGCCGCCGGCCTGGTGATCCTGGTGGTGATCGCCTCGGTGCCCACCGTCACAGACTGGCTGCCCGGCCTGCGCACACTCGAGACCCTCGGCAGTTTGTTGCTGCTCAGCATGGGCCTGCTCCACCTGAGCGTGACCGCCCGCCCCTTCCGCACCATCCTCGGCCTGCTGACCGTGCTGGCCGGTTTCGAGACCCTGTACGCCGCGGTCGAAAATTCGGTCATGGTGGCCGCCATGCTCTCGGTCATCAACCTGGGGCTGGCAATGGTGGGCGCCTACCTGCTGTCCACGCCGACCACGGGAGAGACTTCCGCATGAGCGCCCCGCTGATCTGGATCGGCTTGCCCCTCGGCCTGGCGGGGTTCCTGCTGCTCATCCGCCGCAACCGGCTCGTGGCGATCCTGGGCGCGGCCGCAGCCCTGGTCCTGGCCGGGCTGGCCTGGTTCCTGCCCCTCGACACGGTCATCACCATCGGCTCTTATGCCTTCAAAGTCGCGCCCACCTTCACCATCCTGGGGCGCAGCCTGACCATCGAGAGCGGCAACCAGGGCATCCTGACCCTCATTTATGGGTTGGCCGCCATGTGGTTCTTCGGCGCTCTGGCCACCCCCAAAGGCCGTCCGATCGTCTCCCTGGGGATGGCTATCGTCGCCCTGCTGGTCGCCTCCCTGGCTGTCGAGCCATTCCTCTACGCAGCCCTCCTGATCGAGATCGCCCTGCTGTTGTGCGTGCCGCTCCTGGCCCCGTTCGACAGCCCGCCCCAGCGCGGGGTGCTGCGTTTCCTGATCCACCAGACCCTGGCCATGCCCTTCATCCTTTTCTCCGGGTGGATGCTGGCGGGCGTGGAGGCCAGCCCCGGCGACCTCAACCTGGTCATCCAGGCCGGGACGCTGCTCGGGCTGGGTTTCGCCTTCCTGCTGGCGATCTTCCCGCTCTATGCCTGGGTCCCGCAAATCTCGGAAGAATCCCACCCCTACGCGGCGGCCTTCGTCCTTTTCTTCTTCCCCACCGTCACCCTGCTCTTCCTGATGGGATTTATAGACCGCTTCGCCTGGCTGCGCGCCAACCCCAACCTGCCTGGGATTTTGACCTCCGCCGGGCTGCTGATGGTCGTCTCCGGCGGGCTGTGGGCGGCCTTCCAGCGAGACCTGGGCCGGATGATGGGGTACGGAACCGTTATCGAGACCGGACTCGCCCTCCTGGCGATCGGCCAGTACCCGGCCCTGGGCGTGACCATTTTTGCGCTCCTGATCGTGCCGCGCGGCCTCGGGATGACGATCTGGTCCTTGTCGCTGAGCCGGCTCAAGTCCGAGGCCGGTTCGCTGCGCTTCAGCGCCGTCCAGGGGATGATCCGCTCGTTCCCCAGCGCGGCGGTCGGGGTGGCGCTGTCGCACCTGTCCCTGATCGGATTGCCGCTCCTGGCCGGGTTCCCGCCCCGCCTGGCCCTGTGGGAAGCGCTGGCGCGCCAGTCCGCCGCATCCGCCGGGTGGTACGCCCTGGGGATCGCCGGCGCGTTGATCGGGCTGGTCCGCACCCTGGCAGTACTCTCCATGGCTCCCGAAAACACCCCCTGGCGCTGGCAAGACACCTGGCTCCAGCGCATCCTGATCGGCTTCGGCCTGCTGGGAATGCTCATCTTCGGGCTTTTCCCGCAGACCCTCCAGCCGCTCCTGGCCCGCCTGCCGCTGGTCTTCGAGTTTTTGGGCCGCTGAAGGCGAATAAAGGCAGCGGCTCTCACCGTGCTATAATCACCGCACCTGGACAGTGCGAACTGCAAAACAAACGAAAATTTCCCGGAGATTACCCTGATGGACTTTGAACAACTCGTGAAACGCCTGGAATGGCTGGAAGGGGAACGCCGGAAAGACAAGACCCTCATCGCCACCCTCGAAGAGCGCATGGTCAATTACGAAGGCACCATTGACCGGCTGGGGAAGCAGATCAAGGATGTCGAAAAACGCATTTCAGACCTTTCCAGCACCACGGCGCGCATCAACCAGTTCGACGAGAATTTAGCCAACTACCGCACCGAAGTCTCCAAACTGTTCGACGATTCCGAAAAACGCACCCAGCGCCGCGACCGGGAGCGCGTCAAACAGCACCGCGAAGACCTCGAACCGGTCACCGCCGCCATTACCGAGCTGCGCCAGTCGCTCGAACAATTCGGCGAACTGCGCAAGGGCATCCAGGCCAGGGCCGAGGAAGACATCCGCCTGAGCCGCGAGATCGCCGAACTGGGACGCCGCATCACCGAGAAAACCGAACCCATTGACGACATCAAGCGCGCCCAGCGCGTCCTCGACGAGAACCGCCGCCTGGATGTCAAGCGCGTGGCCGACCTGCAAGGCGAGATCGCCGCGGTCCGCAAGCGGATAGACGATCACCGCGAGAAAACCGACCTGACCGCCGACACCCTGCGCCAGCTCGACGCCCGCATCACCGAACTGATGGCCTCCGAAAGCGAACGCCGACAGGCCCAACTCACCTTCATCGAGGCCCAGAACCGCGCCCACCTGGAACGCGAAAAAGCCTTCAAGGAATGGAGCACGCGTTACAGCGATTTCATCAAACAGACCGCCAACCTGGACTCCCAACTCCAGGCTCTCGACAGCACCCACCGGGCCGTCAAGCGCGCCCAGGAGACCCACGAAGAACTCAACCAGCGCATCGAGCGGCGCATCAACGAGATCACCGAGATCCAGCGCCTGGCCGAAGACCGGATGCGCCAGGAGTGGGTCACTTTCAAGGCCGACGACCAGAAACGCTGGACCAGTTACAGCCTCTCGGCAGACGAACACACCCGCGACATCCGCGAGACCCTCAAGAAACTCGGCGAGCAGATCACCGACCTGCGCGACCTGATCCAGACCCAGCAGGACCAGTTCCAGCAAACCACCGAGGTCACCGAGGCTCAATTGCAAGAGTTGATGAACTGGGCGCACGAGTGGCTCACCGGCTACGAGCGCATCATGGGCCGCAGCCGGAAACCAGTGAAATAGTCCCTCACCCCTTGCCCCTCTCCCTTAGAGAGAGGGGTTGGGGTGAGGGTGGGAAATTCTATGCGCGTCATCGGCACCGCCGGTCACGTTGACCACGGCAAATCCACCCTGATCGCCGCCCTCACCGGAACCCATCCCGACCGCCTGAAGGAAGAACAGGCGCGGGAAATGACCATCGAACTCGGCTTCGGCTGGCTCACCCTGCCCGGCGGCGAGGAAGTCGGCATCGTGGACGTGCCCGGCCACCGCGATTTCATCGAAAACATGCTCTCCGGCATCGGCGGGATAGACGCCGCCCTGCTGGTCGTCGCCGCAGACGAGGGGGTCATGCCGCAGACGAAGGAACACCTCGCCATCCTGGACCTGCTCCAGATCCCGGCCGGGATCATCGTCCTGACCAAGACCGATCTCGCCCCCGACCCCGACTGGCTGGACCTCGTCGAAACTGACGTCCGCGCCGCTGTGGCCGGGACCGTGCTGCAAGACGCCCCGATCGTGCGCGTCTCGGCCCGCAACAAAACCGGTCTCGACTTACTCGTTACCAATCTCCAATCTCTTCTTCAACAGAAACCCGCCCGCCCCGACCTGGGCCGCCCGCGCCTGCCGATTGACCGGGTCTTCAGCATGAGCGGCTTCGGCACGGTCGTGACCGGCACCCTCAGCGACGGTCATCTCGCGCTCGGCGACGAAGTGGTCGTCCTGCCCTCCGGCAAAAAGGGACGGGTGCGCGGCCTGCAAACCCACAAAAAGAAAGAAGAGACCGCAGTCCCCGGCTCGCGGACTGCGGTCAACGTCTCCAGTGTGGCGGCGGAAGACGTGCGGCGCGGCGAGGTGCTGACCCGTCCCGGCCAGTACCAGCCCACCCGCCGCCTGGACGCCCGCCTGCGCCTGCTGAAAGATGTTTCCGCGCCGCTCAGGCACGCCAGCGAAGTCAAATTCTTCGTCGGGGCGAGCGAGACGATGGCGACCCTGCGACTGCTCGGCGTCGAGACGCTCGATCCGGGACAGGAGGGCTGGGTCCAGCTCGAACTGCGCGACCCGGTCGTAGCGGTGCGCGGCGACCGCTACATCCTGCGGCGTCCCTCGCCCGGCGAGACCCTCGGCGGCGGCGTGATCGTGGACCACCAGCCGAAAGGCCGTCACAAACGCTTCGACGGGAAGGTGGTCCAATCGCTGGAGTCGCTGGCGCAAGGTTCCCCGGCAGACGTGCTGTTCGAGGCCGCCCTGGCCCTCAACGCCGCCCCGCTCAAGGAGGTCATCGCCCGTTCGCGGCTGGAGGCCGGGACCGCCCAGGCCGCGGCGGAGGAACTGATCGAGGCCGGCAGGCTGGTGAACCTGGACGGTGGACCATGGACGGTGGGCAGCCTGGTCATCACCGGCCCGCAGTTGAGCGCATTGAGTGACAAAACCGTGCAGTTGGTCGAAGCCTATCACAAGAATTATCCCCTGCGGCGCGGCATCCCCCGCGAAGAACTCAAGAGCAAGCTAAAGCTCACACCGCGCCTCTTCAACGCCCTCCTCACGCACCAATCAGCCCGCAACATACTCAAAGACTCCACTGCCTTCGTCGCCCTCCCCTCGCACGAGGTCCGTTTCGATAACGCGCAGCAGGCCAAAGTCCAGGCCCTGATGCGGCAGTTCGCGGCCAACCCGTTCGGTCCGCCCTCGGTCAAGGAATCCCAGGCCGCGGTCGGGGATGAAGTCTTCGATGCCCTGGTCGAGCTGGGACAATTGGTGATGGTCGGGCAGGAGGTGGTCTTCCGCCGGGAGGATTACGAGCGGATGGTGGCGATGGTGCGCGGGCATATCGAAAAGACCGGGCAGATCACGGTGGCCGAAGCGCGGGATATATTCAATTCCAGCCGCAAGTACATCCTGGGCCTGCTGGAACACCTGGACGCAACCGGCGTGACCGTGCGGGACGGGGATTTCAGGAGACTCAAAGATTCAGCGAGTCAACGAGTCAGCGATTCAGGGAATCGTTGACTCGCTGATTCGCTGAATCATTGAATCGCTGTTTCACTCACTCTCAGAATCGAGGTTTATGATGTGTGGACGATTTACTTTAACGGTTGACCCTGCCGACTTGCAGGACAATTTTGCCAGTTACACTTTCCCGATGCAATTCGCGCCGCGTTTCAACATCGCCCCGACCCAGCCGATACTGGCCATCCCCAACGACGGGCAAAACCGCGCCGATTTCTTTCTCTGGGGGCTGATCCCCGCCTGGTCGAAGGATTCGGCTATCGGAAACCGTATGATCAACGCTCGGGGCGAGACGCTCGGCGAAAAGCCGTCGTTCAGGGCGGCCTACAAATACCGCCGCTGCCTGATCCCTGCCGACGGCTTCTACGAGTGGAAAGCCGTGCCGGGGCAGAAAGCCAAAATCCCGTATTTCATCCATTTGAAATCGCGCCAGCCCTTCGCCTTCGCCGGGCTGTGGGAAGAGTGGAATTCGCCGGGCGGCTCGCAAGTGCGCTCCTGCACGATCATCACCACCGAACCCAACGAGCTGATGGCTACGCTCCACAACCGGATGCCGGTCATCCTGCCGCCCGCCGCCTACGCCGAATGGCTCGATACGGCCATCCGCACCCCCGAAAGCATGGGGACGCTGCTCCGGCCCTATCCCGCCGACGAGATGGCCGCCTATCCCGTGGCGACCCTGGTCAATTCTCCGGCCAATGACCGGCCCGAACTGGTGGTCCCCATCCAATAACCCAGCCTGCCTCGCTGAAAACAAGCGGGGAAATCCTCATGTCCCTCTCTACAACCATCCAACTCCGTTTCCCCGCGCTGGCTTCGCGGGAATTCCGCATCTTCTGGATCGGACAATTCGTCTCGCTGATCGGCTCGTGGATGCAGAACACGACCCAGCCGCTGCTGGCCTACCGCATCTCCGGGCGTCCCTTCGACCTGGGACTGATCGGCTTTGCTGCGACGTTACCCACGCTGCTGCTGGCCATCCCCGGCGGGGTGCTGATCGAACACCTGGACAAGCGCAAGACCGTCATCGCCATGCAATCCCTGATGATGTTGCAGGCGTTCACCCTGGCCTTCCTGACCCTGACCGGCGTGGTGCAAATCTGGCATATCATCGTCCTGGCCCTGGTGCTGGGAGTCGCCACCTCGCTTGAGATCACCGCCCGCCAGGCCATGCTGATCGAACTGGTCGGGCGCGAGGCCCTGCCGAACGCCATCGCCCTGCAAACGACCATCTTCAATGCCACCCGCGTCCTGGGACCGATGATGGTCGCCCCGTTCCTGCTGCTCATCGGCGAACAGGGTGAAGGCTGGGCATTTTTAGCCAACGGGACCAGCTACCTGGTCATCATCATCGGGCTGATGACCGTCCGGCCGCGCTTCAAGGCCGAGGTCAAAAAGCTGAAAGCGCCCTGGGTGGCCGAACTGCGCGAAGGCCAGCGATACATCCTGCAAACCCGCTCGGTCGGGTTGATCATCCTGATGGCCACCCTGGTCGGGTTCTTCGGCTTCCCGCTCATGCAGCAGATCCCGGTTTTTGCCAGTGAAGTCCTCAGGCAAGCCGGCGATACGTCGGCGGCGGTGGCGGCCCGCAACAGCAGCCTGTACACTTTCATGGGCATCGGCGCGCTGGTGGCGGCCCTGTACGCGGCCTCGTTCAGCCACTTGCGCCGGAAGGGACTGTTGATGACCATCGGCCAGTTCACCTTCATATCCGGCATGATCTCGATGGGACTGGTCCGGCTACCGGCGCTGGCGATGGCCGTCATCCTGTTCATGGGCTGGGGCATGGTTTCGCAACTGGCGATGATGAACACGCTGATCCAGGTCCAGGTGCCGGACGAACTGCGCGGGCGGGTCTTCAGCACCTACCTGTGGGCGCTGCAAGGTGTGGCCCCCTTCGGCAGCCTGTTCATCGGCTGGATGGCGCAAAACTGGAGTGTGCCGATTGCGGCCATAGTTGCCGGTTGCGTCTGCCTGCTGGGAGTTGGGACCATCCACCTGGTCAATCCCGACATCCGCGACCTGGTTACTTAATTTGACGTTATCCGCTTAACTTTTGTCGTTTTCGGCAATCAAGAATTGCTAAGACTGCCGAATCTCCGTATAATTGGGAAAATTGTCACCTAAAGAGAGGAGCCTATCCATGCCCTACGGATATAACGGAAACATCCTGCACGTTGACCTGACCAACGGCAAACTGGAAGTCGAAAATCCGCCCGAAGCCTTCTACCGCAAATACATGGGCGGTTCTGCGATGGGGATGTATTACATCCTGCGCGAAATGCCCCAGGGAGCCGACCCGCTCGGCCCGGACAACGTCCTGACCCTGTTCGCGGGCGTGACCACCGGGGCGGCCATCTCCGGCCAGAGCCGGATCAACGCCAATGCCAGGTCCCCGCTCAGCGGCGGGATCGGGGATGCCCAGGGCGGCGGCTTCTTCCCGGCGGAACTCAAATTTGCCGGGTTCGACGGGATCGTGATCAAGGGAAAAGCTTCCAGCCCGCTATACCTCTTCATCAACGAGGGCAAGTTCGAGCTGCGCGACGCATCCCACTTGATGGGCAAAGTCACCGGCGAAGTGGACGCCATCCTGAAAGAAGAACTCGGCGACAGGAAGATCGAAATCCTGCAACACGGGCCAGGCGCGGAGAACGGCGTGCTGTTTTCGTCGCTGGTCAGCATGTCCAACCGCCACGCCGGGCGCACCGGCATGGGGGCGGTGATGGCCAGCAAAAATCTCAAGGCGGTGGCGGTGCGCGGCACCAGGAAACCCGAAATCTTCGACAGCAAGGCCCTGGCAGCCCTCAACCGCACCGGCCCGCTGGGGGTCAGGGAGAACCCCGACATGGACGGCCTGGCCATCCACGGGACGGCGGTCGTGTCGCTGTTCAACAACTCCATCGGCTGCCTGCCGACCCGCAACTACACCGAAGGCCAGTTCGAGGGGGCCGAGGGCATCAGCGGCGAGTTGATGTCCGAGACCATCCTGAAGGAGCGCGACACCTGCTACGCCTGCGTGGTGCGCTGCAAACGGGTGGTGGAAGTGGCCGAAGGCCCGCGCAAGGTGGACCCGATCTACGGCGGCCCGGAATACGAAACCCTGGGCACCTTCGGCTCCTACTGCGGCGTGGACGATCTCAAAACGGTAGCCTACGCCAACCAGGTCTGCAACCAGTACGGGATTGATACCATCGCCTGCGGCGCGACGATCGCCTTCGCCATGGAATGTTACGAGAACGGCGTCATCTCCAAGGAGCAGACCGGCGGCCTGGAACTCAAATTCGGCAACGCCGAGGCCATGCTGGCCGCCCTGGACGCCATCGTCCACAACCAGGGGCCGCTGGGGGCGGTGCTCTCGCAGGGTTCGGCCAAAGCGGCCGCCATCTGGGGCAACGGCGCGGACGAGTTCCTGATCACCAGCAAGGGCGGCGAAGCCCCGGCCCACATGCCGCAAGCCAAGCGCTCGCTCGGCCTGATCTACGCCGTCAACCCCTTCGGCGCCGACCACCAGTCCAGCGAACACGACCCGTACTACGAGGAAGGCGTCCCCGATTTCAACCTCGACCGCCTGAAGATGATCGGCCTGGGCAAGCCGCAGCCCGCCTACAGCCTGACCCCCGAAAAGGTGAAATTCGCCTACAACAGCCAGTTGTTCTTCAGCCTGTGCGACTCGGCCGAACTGTGCCAGTTCGTTTACGGCCCGGCCTGGACCCTCTACGGCCCGAAGGAGACCGCCGAAATGATCAACGCCGTCACCGGCTGGGGCGTCACTGTGGACGAACTCCAGGAGATCGGCGCCCGCCGCCTGAACCTGTTCCGGGTTTTCAATGCCCGTGAAGGATTTGGACGGGCGGACGACAAACTGCCCAGGAAGTTCTTCAAAGCCCTGAAAGGCACCGGCCCGACGAGCGGCTTCGCCCTGACTCAAGACGAGCTGGATACCGCCATAGACGAATACTACCGGCTGGCAGGCTGGACCGATAACGGCGTGCCGACGCCCGCAACGCTCAAACAGCATGACATCGAGTGGGCGGCGGAATACCTTCCCGTATAGCACAAAAATGGTAATTGGTAATTAGTGATTGGGGATGAGGCGCTTCGTCTCATCCCCATTTCTCTGCCCGACATTTCTCACATTACCAATTACCAATCACCAATTACCCTCCCCAAAAAACATGACCACAACCTCCCTCTTTTCCGAAAACTTCCCCCACATGTCCCCGGTTTGGACGCGCATCTTCCCTATCGAGGCTGAGCGCGCCGAAGGCTCGTACATCTACGCCGCCGACGGGACGAAATATCTCGATTTCACCTGCGGCATCGGCGTGACCAACACCGGCCACTGCCACCCGAAGGTGGTCGAGGCCATCCGGGAGCAGGCCGGGTTGTTCCTGCACGCCCAGGCCAATATCGTCGTCCATCAGCCGATGCTGCAACTGATCGAGGAACTGCGAAAAATCGTCCCGGCCTCGATTGACGGCTTCTTCTTCTCAAACTCCGGGGCCGAGGCGGTCGAGGGCGCGCTCAAGTTGGCCCGGGCCGCCACCGGACGCCAGGCCGTGATCGTTTTCACCGGCTCGTTCCACGGGCGCACCGCCGGGACGATGGCCCTGACCACCTCCAAGACGGCCTACAAGGGCGTGGCCCAACTGCTGCCCTCCGGCGTGTACGTCGCGCCTTACCCCTACGCCTACCACCTCGGCCTGGACGAGGAATCCGCCAGCCGGTACGCGCTGGCCGCGCTCGAAGAACTGCTCGTCTCGCAGATCGCCCCGGCCGACGTGGCCGCTATCCTGATCGAGCCGGTGCTGGGCGAGGGCGGATACGTCCCGCCGCCGGTCTCGTTCTTGAAAGGATTGCGCCAGATTTGCGACAAGCACGGCATCCTGCTCATCTTCGACGAAGTCCAATCCGGCTTTGGCCGCACCGGCAAGTGGTTCGCCCTGGAACATTCCGGCGTCGTGCCCGACATCCTCACCGCCGCCAAAGGGATCGCTTCCGGGCTGCCGCTTTCGGGCGTGTTCAGCCGCCTCGACTTGATGAAAAAGTGGCCGATCGGCTCGCACGGCGGGACCTACGGCGGGAACCCGGTCGCCATGGCTGCGGCCGTCGCCACCGTCCAGGCGATGCGGGACGAGGGAATGCTCGAAAACGCGGCCCGGCGCGGGGTCCAGTTGCAGACCGGGCTGAGGAAACTCCAGGAGGAATACCCGCAGATCGGAGACGTGCGCGGCCTGGGGCTGATGATCGGCTCCGAATTCGCAATGGACGGCAGTTACAAAAAGGCCAAATCCCTGGTCAAGGACGTGGTCGCCGCGGCCGAAAAGCGCGGCCTGCTGCTGCTCACCTGCGGCACCTACGACAGCACCATCCGCTGGATCCCGGCATTGAATGTGACCGAGGGACAGATCAATGATGGGCTGCAAATTTTCGCGGATTCCTTGAAAGCGACGCTCGGCTAGAGAATATTGCGTGGAGCGTATTCCGTTTTTTGGAATCCCAACGGAGCACGCTCCACGTAACATACAGCACCTATCCCATGCCCACCCTCCACCGCACCCACCTCGAAACCCTGCTCAAGCAGGAAGAACAGCTCTTCCACCGCTCCCACCCCAAATCCCGCGAACTCTACCAGCGGGCCAGAAAATCCCTGCACGGCGGCGTGCCGATGCTGTGGATGATCCGCTGGGCGGGGTCGTTCCCCGTTTTCGTGAAGGAAGCCAGGGGCGCCCACTTCACCGACGTGGACGGCAACGCGTACATCGACTTTTGCCTGGGCGACACCGGTGCGATGACCGGCCACAGCCCCGACGCGACCGTCGCCGCCATCACGGAACAGATCCAGAAGGGCATTACCCTGATGCTGCCCTACGAAGACGTGATCTGGGTCGGCGAGGAACTCCAGCGCCGCTTCGGGCTGCCGTTCTGGCAATTCGCCCTGACCGCCACCGACGCCAACCGCTTCGCCCTGCGCATGGCCCGCCTGATCACCGGACGCCCGAAGGTCCTCGTCTTCAACTACTGCTACCACGGCTCGGTGGACGAATCTTTCATCACCCTCGACGAAGAAGGCACGCCGATGTCGCGCCCCAATAACCTGGGACCGCAGGTTGACCCGCGCTACACCAGCAAGGTGATCGAGTTCAACGACATCGCCGCCCTCGAAACGGCCCTGTCGGCCCGGGACGTGGCGGCTGTGCTGGCCGAACCGGCCATGACCAACATCGGCATCATCCACCCCGACCCCGGTTACCACGACGCGCTGCGGGAAATCACCCGTCGCTACGGCACGTATCTCATCATTGACGAGACCCACACCATCTGCGCCGGCCCCGGCGGCTACACCGCCGCGCATGGACTTGAGCCGGATTTCCTGACCCTCGGCAAACCCCTGGCCGGAGGCGTCCCCGCCGCGATCTATGGCTTCACCGGGCAAGTCTCGCAGGCCTTCGCCGCCAAACTGGCCCTCGACGACGCCGACGTGGGCGGCATCGGCGGGACGCTGGCGGGCAACGCCCTCTCGATTGCGGCGATGAAAGCCACCCTCGAACACGTGCTGACCGGCGAGTTCTACACCAAAGCCGTCGCCTTGCAGGAAAAATTCACCGCCGGGGTCGAATCTGTGATCCGGGAGTTCGGCCTGCCCTGGATCGTCAAACGCCTCGGCAACCGATCCGAGTACTGGTTCCGCCCGACGCCGCCCCGCAACGGAGGCGAAGCCCACGCCGCCGTTGACCCCGAACTCGACCGCTACATGCACCTCTACGCCCTCAACCGCGGCATCCTGATGACCCCCTTCCACAACATGGCGCTGATCTCCCCCGAAACCACCCAGGAAGATGTGGACTACCACACGAAAGTCTTCCGGGAAGCGGTGGAGTCGTTGTTTGGGTAGAGGCAAATTGGCAATTTGCCCTGCTTCTGCGATGTATAATGTGATGTATAGAGAAAGGATGCTATATGTCCCAAATGGTGCGCAAACAAATCTATATCTACAAACGGCAGGAAGCACAGCTAAAACGCATCGCGGAGGCCCGAGGAATTAGCGAAGCAGAAATTATCCGCAATGCCCTGGATCGCGAAGTAAATAGCCAGATAGCGCCTTATCATTACGATGATGGTGCCTGGGAAAAAATCGTCGCGTTCATTGAGCAACGCGCCGCGCTCGGAATCACTGGCAAACCTTATAAATTCCGCCGCGAGGATGCTTATGAAGAGCGAGAAAGTCGCTGGCTAAAAGATAAAGAGTGAAAATGGCACTAGTCCTGATTGACACAAACTTGCTGATCTATCTTTACGACCATAACGAACCTGCCAAACAAACTCATTCTCGTTTCGTTTTGAACGAGTTACAAAAGATTGGCGCAGGGCGATTAAGTGTTCAAAACCTATCCGAATTTGCCAACATTGCGTTAAAAAAAATTTCACCGGTTATCACCGCATCCGATGTTGTTGAACAGATTCGCCTGTTTGCAAACGTTTTCCCAGTTCATACGGTAACCCCACCAATGGTTGCAGACGCGGTTCGGGCAGTGAAAGAACATCAATTGCCTTTTTATGATGCGCAAATGTGGTCATGTGCCCGGTTTAATCAGATACCCATTATTTTCAGCGAAGATTTCCAGGACGGACAGGTTCTGGAGGGTGTGCGCTTCGTCAACCCGTTTGCCGAAACCTTTCAATTGGAGAAATGGATATGAACCTCTGGCGGATCAACGTCCGGACCCAAACCCTGAACGTCGAACCCGTGCCCGCAAGCTGGTCCCGCCTGGGCGGGCGCGGACTTTTAGCCCGCATCCTGCTCGACGAGGTGGACGCCACCTGTGACCCCCTCGGCCCGGGCAACAAGCTGATCTTCGCCCCCGGTTTGCTGGTCGGGCACATGCTCTCGTCCACCGATCGCATCTCGGTCGGCGGCAAATCCCCGCTGACGGGCGGGATCAAGGAAGCCAACGCCGGTGGGCGCACCGGCCTGCACATGGCGCACATGGGCATCAAGGCCCTCATCATCGAAGATGCGCCACTGGATACTGGCTTCTGGGTACTGCATTTGAGTCTTAATGGCGCCAAATGGGAAAAAGCCGACGATTTGGTTGGCCTGGGTGTCTACGAAACCGCCCCAAAACTGATCGAGCAATACGGCGACAAGGTCGCCATCGCCCTGATCGGTCCCGGCGGCGAGATGCGCATGAAGTCGGCGGGCATCCAAAATATAGACAAGGACAGGGTCCCCTCCCGCATCGCCGCCCGCGGCGGATTGGGCGCAGTGATGGGGTCGAAGGGCCTCAAAGCCATCGTCTTCGATCATACCGGCGGGCAGAAACCGCCGATTGCCGATCCCCAAGCCTTCAAGGCCGCCCACAAAGACTACACCAAAGCCGTCATGGAGCACCCGCAGTCGGTCACGTACCGCGACTACGGCACGGCGGCCATGGCCCACATGTGCGACGGCTTCGGCGCGCTGCCCACCCGCAACTTCTCGGACGGGCATTTCGAGGGCGTGGATGCCATCAGCGGCGAGAGCCTGCGCGAGTTCATCCTGGAGCGCGGCAAACCCTCCGACCCGTCCCATGCTTGCATGGCCGGCTGCACCATCAAATGCTCGAACGTCTTCGGCGGCGAGGACGGCAAGGTCATCGTCTCGCCGCTGGAATACGAGACCATCGGGCTGATGGGGTCCAACCTGGGGATCAACTCGCTCGATACGGTTGGACGCCTGAACTGGGAGGCCAACGACCTCGGCCTGGATTCCATCGAAACGGGAGCAGCCCTGGGCGTCGCGGCCGAAGCGGGGCTGATGCGGTTCGGGGACGGGGAGGCTGCGCTCCGTTTGATCGGCGAGATCCGGGCCGGGAGCGACCTCGGGCGCATCCTGGGCGACGGCGCAGCGGCCACGGGAGCAGCTTACGGGGTCGAGCGCGTCCCGGTCGTCAAGGGGCAGGCGATGTCGGCCTACGAGCCGCGGGCCATCAAAGGCACCGGCGTCACTTACGCCACCACCCCCCAGGGGGCCGACCATACCAGCGGCCTGACCATCCGGGCCAGGATAAACCACCTCGACCCGCACGGACAGGTGGAGGTCTCGCGCGGCGCGCAGTGGAACATGGCCGGCTACGACACGCTGGGGGCCTGCATCTTCGCCGGGTTCGGATACGCCGCCACCCCCGACGGCGTGGTCAAGCGCCTGCTGGCCGCCCGCTACGGCTGGACCGACCTGCCCGACAACATCTTGCAGGAACTCGGCAAGCAGACCATCAAGATGGAGCGGGAGTTCAACCGCCGGGCCGGCTTCACCGCCAAGGACGACCGCCTGCCGGAGTGGATGACCCGCGAACCGCTTCCGCCCCACAACGCGGTCTTCGATGTGCCGGACGAGGCGCTGGACCATATTTTCGATGAGATCGAGTAGAAAGCAAACGCCCCGGAATGGGGCGTTTTTGATTCAGGTGTTACGAAAAAATTTCTGCTTCGTCGATCAATCTGTCGCCCCCGCGTTGGGCTTTTACGAGACGAGTGACAGAAGTCATTAAGACATTTGATAAATTACCAGGTAGCGGATCAATCGAATTTCACCACCACATAATACCAAACCCCATCCTTTTTCCCGAAGAAATTTACAGAATGTTTTCCCACATAGGGATTGTTTATTGCATACCCGCAGCAAAGACCATGCGCTACGTCCTGATATTGAAGCGGAAGAATCTGCCCATCATAGGAAATCCCAACCCTTGATCCTTTGCGGAAAAAATAGGTGGGTTTGTCTTTAACCAGACCCCAATTGAAAATTTCCTGAAAACCCAGTTTTTGGTTGACGATTTCACCATCTTGAATTAAAAAGTCGCGTGCCTCCAAAATCCAATGACCATTCCAGGTTGAAAACCCGCTTACAGCATAGAGTGGTTCAGTATAAACGGCAAAGGAATAAATAACCTCTCGATTACTATTGATTACCTGAATGTAATCGAAGTCTTTGGTTGCTTTCACCCACAACAACTCATTTTGATATAAAACAGGAGCAGGGTAAGGGTCCTGGTGATTGTATTCCCATGGACTGATTTTGTCGTTCTGAATCAGAAATCCATTGAACTCATGAGTTCCATAACCCTTCGGAAGGGTGTAAACAACAAAAGCGGTGATGGAGCCATTATCGGTCGAAAACTTGTAAATATCTGATATTTTGTAGACGTTATCAAATAAAAGTACACCGTCTTGGAATAGCTGTTGTCGCCAAGGATTTTTTTGGGTAACGAATACATAACCGAGAGTCCCTAACTTTTCCTCGACGGTGGGAGTTTTATAGGGGGTTGCAAAGGAATCCGGCTTTTTGACTGCCCGCTCAGGAAGCAACTCTTTAGGTACAAAACCTAATAACATTTTCTCATATGGACCCGCCTGCGCTTCAGGCGGCAAAACGTATTCAGTGACCGAAACGCCGGTTGGCATTGAGCCTGCATTTTCCCAAAAAGAGAGCTCATCAGGGCTTAACGGCTCAATGTCGGGGTCGGCTTTTATATCATAGACTGGCTTCAACCATGAAAAACTTGCTCCAAAGAGTTTCCCATCTGGCTTGATAACTGTTTTTATGAAGATAAAGCGGTGTTGAGGGTCTGCGCCAGGATTAAGAAAAATATCATATTTTGTTGTTTCATGCTCATCATCTGGCGTGGTTGACACAGAGCATCTCGGCCTGGGTGGGAAATCAAAATCGTTCCCTGAATAGTACCAATCAATAATACTTTCCTCCGGTTTGAATTCGATATTTCCCAACCAGGCACAGACAATTTGAGCCCACGATACGTATCCCATCTCCGGCAAGTAACCAGTCTCAAAGATCGCACCTGGCCGCGAAAAGACATTTGGCTTATCCGTCGGCTCCATATCAGCAGGGAAGTTTACCGAATACCAGCCGTCAGGGTCCGTGTACACTTGTTGGTCGGGATTTGGGGTTCTGATACCGAAATAAGGACCCGGCCTGGTAGTAGGCACAAAAACAAATGGGACGGGAGATGGCGGCAGTGTAGCTGTGGGCATCGCTGTCTGCGTTTCAACGATTGTCGCCATGGCCGGGGGCAAGGCTGTTGCTAAAACTTCTGTCGGGTTCATCCCAGGTGAAGTTGCAGAACTGCCACAAAAGGTCAATATCACGGTTAAAAATAAGAGGGTTATGGCTCTGCCTATTTTCATCATATTTCCCTAGCCTTTTTGTCATCCTGCATGACTTATGTCTCTCTGATAACTCTTTGAAGATGTGGTTTTCAGAAAAATAGTTGCGAATGATCTACAAACAAAATTATACGTGACATCGCGGCTAAAAGACAATCACAAAACACCACCTCGGCTTATGACCAATATCAGCCTTTCCCAATTTGCCTTTCACCCGACAGCCTGCTATTTTCCAACTTGGGAGCAGCCGGTTTTCAACATAGGAAGGTTCGGTTTCTAACCTGGAAACATCATCTTCCCCAGTTGGAAATGCAGCGCCCCTAACTTGGAAACGCGATGTTCCTAACTTGGAAATCGGATAAACCCGATCCTACCACCCGCTCCCGGATAACGTCCGGTAGGGCTGCCAGAGGTAGCCGTCGCAGAAGGGCAGGAACGCTTCGGGCTTACCGGCGGTTCTCCAATGAGCATCGGACAGGACCAGCCCGTCCCAGCCGGGGGAGGCCCATTTAACGGGGTCCAGCCGCAGGTCCGCATAACCGCTTTCGGGGGGCGGCAGGAACAGGTCGGCGGCCTCCCATCCCGCCAGTGCGCAACAGAAATCCCCGGCATCGAACAGGCTGCGGTACAAAAGTCCCGCCACTTCGTCCAGTTGACCCGCGTCGCGGACCAGCCAATCCGCCGTTGTGCGGGTGCCGAGGCTGACCCCCTGCGGCTCGCAGGAGACCCAGGTCAAATTCCCTTTCGAGACCCATGACTGCACATGGCAAGAAAAGCCGCTCCCGGAAGTCAGGGTAAACGGCTTTTTCTGCATCCAGAATATGAATTTGTCGGCGTCCGTCCGCCGGTCGAAGGCGGTTAGCAGGTAAAAATAGCGGGCCATAAATCATGTGCCGGAGCGAGTCTACTTCCGGTCCACCACGGCCTTGACCAGTTTGACGGCGATGCTGCCGCCGGGGACGACCATGCCGAGGGCATCAGCAGTCACATCGAAGAGCAGGTCACGGGTGACCATGCCCTTGATCTGGCTGCCAAGCTGGTCACCCAGCTTCTTCCCGCCGGTGCGGATCTCGCCCGTCACGGCATCGAACTCCAGCACCATCCGCTTGCCTTTGGCAGCCCACTCGTATTCCAGGGCGTAGACCGGGCGGAAGTTCAACTCGATGGTCTCCAGGTCCACCCGTTCCTCGAGGATGACTTCGGCCTGGACGGGTTTGATCATCTCCGAGAGCACGGCCCGGACCACCGCCGTAGCCCGCGCCTGGGGCGGCACCACCAGCGTCCCGGACGGGGCGAAATGCTCCCAGTCCGAGATTTCGCTCTTGGGCTGGGACAGGTAACGGGTCAGGTCGGACCGGTCGCCGGAGCCGTCGAAGGTGAAGCTGGCGCGGCGTTCCTCGACGCAGTGCTCGATCCCGTTGAAAGTGACGTTTGCCCCGCCCTTGGCCGAGACCGTCACGGGCAAGTCCTGGCCGAGGGCCGTCACCCGCTGCACCTCCGGCCCGCTGACGGGGACGGTGAAGGCTTTGGTGCGGTCGTAGGCGGTGCGGGCGAAGGCGTTGACCAGCCAGAAGGCTTCGAGGCGGCTCTCGCTGGAGACCAGTTGGATCTCCTCCGGTTTGGGGCGCGAGAGCAAGGCCCCCACCGTCCCGGCGACCAGGTTGGCTTTCTTCTGTTCGACCCGGTCGTGGGCGATTTCCAGCGTATATTGGGGGATGAGATGGAAAGCATGTTCAGCAGCCAGGTGGATTTCCATGAGAGACTCCTTTCGTAGGGTGGGATTTTATCCCGCCAAAGGGAGTGAGTCGCACCTTTCTAAACGGGTTTTTCCAAACGAAAAGGGCGCTCCGCTTAGCGGGATTGACCCAAAGGTCAGGTGCGACGCACTCGCGAGCAGACCTGGCCTCCCGCAATGGACGGGACCAGGCGCAGTTCGTCGGCTTCGGCGAGCGGGGTATCCAGCCCCTGCAAATCCCTGACGTTGCTCCCGTTGACGAACAGGTTGACGAAGGCGCGCAGGCCGCCGCCGGTTTTGTACAGGTGCGGCTTGAGGGCCGGGAACTGCGCCACCAGGCCGGCCATGGCCTCGCCGACGGTGGAACCGGTCACGGGGATTTCGTCCAGGCCGCCGGTGTAGTAGCGGAAAGGGGTGGGGATTTTGATGACGGGCATGGGCTGATTCTAACGCGAATTTTGAAGTTGTCACTGCGAGGAACGCCTGCCCTGAGCGTTCGCCTGAGCGCTCACGCCGAAGGCCTGTCGAAGGGAAGCAGTCTTCTCGTTTAATCAGGGAGATTGCTTCGCTGTCCTTCGACTGCGACGCCAAAAAGCGGGCGTCTCCGCTCTGGACGGCTCGCAATGACAGCTTGAAAACATTCGCCCATTCGCGGCATTTGCGTTTAGAATACTCCGATAAAAAAGGACAAACATGGCAGACCAAACTTCACCCGAACCGACCGTCGGCGCGTTCATCTTCGATCCGCAAGGCAGGCTCCTGCTGGTGCAATCGCACAAGTGGCGGGGCAAGTGGGTCGTCCCCGGCGGGCACGTGGAACTGGGCGAGACCCTCGAAGAGGCCCTGCGCCGCGAGGCCCGCGAAGAGACCGGGCTGGAAGTCTACGACCCGGAGTTCATCAACTTCCAGCAGTTCATCTACGACCCGGCTTTCTGGAAAGAGCGTCATTTCATCTTCTTCGACTTCGCCTGCAAGACCGAGGCCACCGACGTGACCCTCAACGACGAGGCCCAGGCTTACGTTTGGGTGCGGCCCGAACAGGCGCTGGAGATGGACGTGGACAGCTACACCGCCACCTCCATCCGGATTTATCTGGCGAAAAACTAACTCACCACAAAGTATCCATGAACTCCATTCACCCCGAAGGATGAAAATCAGTACCGTAAGATTTATCTTGCGCCCCGAAGGCAACATGAATGTTGCGGTACTTTTTTTTCATATCAGGCACAAAGGGTCACTCTGTGGGAAGAACGACCCGAATTACGGACGTTTTTCCTTCGTCGCCTTCGTGTTCCTTCGTGTTTCAAAAGATTTTCTCCGTGGTGAAAATCTCTACGCTTCGGAGACGGCCATTTCGATTGGGAAGTGGTCGCTGAAGCCGGTCTCGTCCACGGGTTTGCCCATCCCGCCGAAGGGGCGCGGGGCGGGATAATCGCCCTTGCGGACCATTTCGGGGAAAGCCAGCACCCGCACCGTTTCGGGCAAAGCCCTGATCGCGCCGCTCTTCTTGACCATGTTCTTGTCGGCCAGGAACTGGTCGAGCAGGTTGGGCAGGTTGTCGAAGTAGAACGAGCCGAAGCCCTGTCCCATCAGCGGCCACATCAGGTTGTGGAAGTAGGGATTGGTCCCGTTGAGCACCTTGGCCGGGCTGCGCAGTGCCAGGGCATAGTTGACCAGCGAGCGGTCGAACGGCTCGTCGTTGAAATCGCCCATCGCCAGCACCGGCGTGTCCTTACCGTGGACCTCCCAGATGCGCTGGTGGAAGTAGGCCAGCGTCTCGCCCGCGATGGCCCGGTAAGCCGCCGACTCCAGTGGTCCGCCGCCGCTACGGGAGGGCCAGTGGTTGCCGACCACCACGAAACGACGGTTGCCGGCCGTCATGAAATTGACCTGGACGATGTCCCGCGTGGCCGTGCGGCGCATGACCACGTGATCGAAAACCGCCTCGACCTGGAAGAGGCTCCCGTCATAGATGAAAGCCACGTCAATCCCGCGCTGGTCGTTGGTGTCCTGGTGAATGACCAGGTAGGGACGCCCCAACGGGGCCAGCGCGCCCACCAACAGGTCCAGCACGAAGCGGTTTTCCACTTCGCAGACGCCGAGCAGGTCGGGGCCGCGTCCCCCGTTCATCTGGCGGATAATGGACGAAAGCTGGGCGATCTTCCGGTCGAGCCGGGCCTGCGTCCAGCCTTTGATATCCTTCTTGATGGCGCGGGCTACTTTGTCGCTGCGGCGCTCCGGCGGGGCATTTTCGATATCGAACAGGTTTTCGACGTTCCAAAACGCAAGGTGGTAATTGGTCGGCATGGCTTCTCCTTTTGGGTTCTCATTAAGTATAGGGGTAACGCGGCGCGAATGCAATCCACCCATAATTGATCCTTGCCAATTGCCCAAAAGAGTTGTACAGTGTAGCCAGGAAATCAGACCATTTGCATCCGCATTACTCGACAAGGGAGAACCCTATGCGCGCCCCCGACGATAAAATATCGAGCATTACCCGTATCGTAGCCGTCCTGGTGGTCCCGATCCTGTGGCTGGCCTTTCTCATCCTGTACTTCTTCCCGGATACCACTGGCGAGCGCTTCGCCTGGGCCATAAAACCCCACATGACGTCCCTTTACATGGGCGCGGGTTACCTGGGCGGGTCGTGGCTGTTTATCAACGCCATTTTCCGGGACAAGTGGCACCGGGTTGCGGGCGGATTCCTGCCCGTCACGGCCTTCACCTGGGCCATGCTGATCGCCACCTTCCTGCACTGGGACCGCTTCTCGCACGGCCGCGCCGGTTTCTACGCCTGGCTGGTGCTCTACATCGTGACGCCGTTCCTGGTCCCCGGCCTGTGGGTCTTCAACCGGCAGGCGGATCCCGTCCAGCCCGAGCCGGATGATCCGGTCAACCCGGCCTGGATGCGCTGGCCCCTGGCCCTGTTCGGACTGACCGGCCTGGGGTTTACGCTGGCAAGTTTCCTCGTCCCGGACCTGATCATCAACGCCTGGGCCTGGCCGCTGACCCCGTTGACGGGCCGCGTCCTGGCCGGGTGGGGCATGTTGTTGAGCGTGGGCGGCATCGTCATGGCCTTCGAGCGCCGCTGGAGCGCCTGGCGCGTCCCGCTGCAAAGCATTTTTGTCTGGCACATCCTGGTGCTGGTCGGCGCGGCCTTCAACCCTGCGGATTTCACCCAGGCGCCGCTCAACTGGTTTACGGCGGCCACGACCCTGGTCCTGGCCGGGCTGATCGGGCTGCTGGTCGTCATGGATCGGAGGCGGGATTTGCTGCAAAAATAATCCGGTTCCCCAACAGGGGTGTGGTATGATTGCCCTCGTGAATCCATAGTTGTCAATAGCCAGAGGGAGATTTGCTATGAAAAACCTCACCAGTGTGATCATCTTAATCCTCATCACGGCTTTTACCGCGCTGTCCGCCTGCAGCGCCGAACCGCCGGGGGCCTCCGCGGAGGAGGTGACGGCTTTCGTCAAAACCGAGACCGCCAAGGCATGGACGCCCCCGCCAACGCCAACCCACAAGCCGGATGAGAGTAAAATCCTCGGCCCCTTGAACAATGCCGGGTTCAGGAAAGACCCGCTGGCCGACGAACTCGAAGCCAGGTATCGCGCCACAAAAATAGATTTCCTGAAGGAAGACGGCTCCAAAGTTTTTGTCATCCTCCAGATCGAGATCACCTGTGAAAACCCGCATAACAAGCCGGTCTACACCCCCGAACGGGCGTTCATCATCCTGGTCCATGCCCTGGAGGATGAAAACATCAGGACCCAGGTGCTGAAACAGGTCCCCGACACGATCAAGAAACTGGTCCTGATCGTCAAAAATCATGACATGGAAATTGGGCAAGTCAAGGCAAGCTGGAAGGACCTCATAGCTTATACCAAACAGGATGGGAGTTTGCCAACCGAGGAGTTCAGCAGGAGTTTGGAAATATCTCCCTAGCCCGCCCAAACGCGCGCGCCCAGATCAATATCCCGAGGCAGATGGTGGTCTCCGAAGGCGGGCAGCGGACCCGGGACGGGAGCCGCTGAAATCTGCCATTGACGCCCAACGACGGGAGTCGTTGGAGTCCAGCATTGCCCGGCGCGGCGTTTTGCTGTATAGTTATTCCATGAACACACCCAAGATCACCCGCCCGAAGTTTCCCCCAGGCTATGCGGATAAACCAAAAACAGAAGTCTCCTGGAGCTTTGTTGTCCAGCGCCTGACCGAGTCGAAAAATTACTGGTTCTGTTCGGTCCGTCCCAACGGACGCCCGCACGTTGTCCCGCGTTGGGCGGTTTACATGGACGGAAAAATCTATTACGACGGCAGCCCCGAGACCCGTCACGCCCGCAATATTGCCGTCAACCCGCACGTTTCGGTTCACCTCGAAAGCGGGACCGAGGCGATCATCCTCGAAGGCGCCTGCCGTCCCGCAGGCAAACCGGACCCGGACCTGGCCCAGCGCCTGTCGGCCGTTTACCGGGCCAAATACGGTCCCGAAGGTTACGCCCCCAAACCGGACCAATGGGATGAAGGCGGGCTGTTCGTCTTCAGCCCGCGCCAGTGCCTGGCCTGGACGGTCTTTTTCGAGAACCCGACCAAGTTCGTGTTCGAGGAAGGCGAGTAACAGCGGCAGGATCGAAAAAGAGCGAGTCGCCTGGACTCGCTCTTTTTTGTTACATCGTTATTTCGGCTACTGCTGGGTTTCGATGATGGCGTCGGCAGCCTGGGTATTCAGGTCCGCCAGCAGGGTGGTGATGTCGGCGGGAGTGCCGGCCAGGATGGCGTTGAAGATGTCGCCCACGGTGCGCCGGACGCTGGTCCAGGAGGGCCAGGCGGGTTCGGCCTTGCCGTATTGCAGGAAGGACAGGCCGTAGGCCCAGATCGGGTTGGCTTCGCTGTAAGAGGCCAGCAGCGGGACGGTGTCGGTGCGGGTCGGGTAGTAGGCGCTGCCCTCGATCCACTTGGCTTGGACTTCGGGGGAGGTCAGGTACTTGATGAAGACCCAGGTGGCCATCATCCGCTCGGGGTTGGTGTTGGCAATGGCAACGTACTGGCCGAACAGGTTGACGGCCTGGCCGCCGTCCTTGCCGGGGAAGGGGACGATGGTCCACTCGTCTTTGATGGCGTCGGCAGCGTCGAAGGCCGCGATCTGGTAGGGCAGGCCGGCGGTGGAACTCATGGTGAAGAGCGCCTTGCGGGTGGCGAACTCAGGGTTCGGGTAGGACTCGGTCGGGTAAGCGCAGCCGGCGTCCCACAGGTCTTTCATGAAGTTGGCCGCATCCACCACCGATTGGGCGGTGAAGTCGTAGCCGCTGCCGTCGGCATTCTGCATGTTGCCGCCGTTGGCGAAGACGAACGAAGCCACGTTGGAGGCCCCGGCGTAGAGCACCAGGCCGCCCGTACCGTCGTTATCGGGGTTATCGTCGGCGTTGTTGGCTTCGGCCGCGGCGCAGGCCTGGGCCTTGAACTCTTCGTAGTTGGCAGGCGGGTTCTCGAAGCCGAGTTCCTTGGCCCAGCCGGAGTTGTAGAAGAGCACGTTCTCGGACTGGCTGATGGGGAAGGCGAAGAAGGTGCCGTCCGGGGCTTTGCCGCCGTTGATCGCGCCTTCGAAGAACGCGGCCTTCTCCTCGTCGGTCAGGCCGAAGTAGGAATCGTTCATGTAGGGGTTCAGGTCAACCACCGCATCCACGGCGTACCAGTTGGCCATGGCGTTGGTGTAACCGGTCACCAGGTCGGGCAGGTCGCCGGACTGGATGGCGGCATTGAAGGCGTCTTCGAGGTTGCTGTAGTTGCCCTGGTCAACCGCATTGACGGTGATGCCCCACTCGTTGGTGGCGTTGAAGTCGTCCACGATGGCGAGCATGGTCTCGTTGGGCAGGCCGGTACCCCAGACGTGCCAGAAATTGACGGTCTGGCCGGTCGGGTCAACTTCGGGCATCATCGGCTCTTCGGTGGGAGCCATAGTCGGCTCTTCTGTCGGTTCGGGAGCCGTGGTGGGTTCCTCGGTCGGAGCGGGGGGTTCGGCGGTGGGCGTCGCTGCCGGACCGCAGGCCGTCAGGACCAGCGAGAACACGACCACGAGCATGAACGCTGCTTTGAACAATTTGGTAGACATGGTTTCTCTTTCTCCTTTAGTAGATTATCTGAATGTTCCGGTGAGTATCTGAATTCGATTTTCGCGAACAACCACCTCCTTTATTGGATTCTATCCGAAAAATCCTGGAGTGCGGACTTCAGCTTGCCGGTTCCCAGCGGACTGAAGTCCGCACTCCTTTTTCGGACAGGCTCTAGCCTTTCAGCCCACTGCGGGCGATGGACTCGGTGAACTGCTTCTGGGTGAAAAAATACAACACAAGGATCGGCAGGATGGCGATGACCGCCCCGGCCATCATCAGGTTGGTCATTTGCCCGGCCTCGCCGATGAAACTGTACAACCCGACCGCGATGGGCCGCCAGTCGGGAGAGTTGGTCACCAGCATCGGCCAAGCGAGCGCATTCCAGGTGCCGATGAACGACAGGATGACGATGACCATGATCGGGGCTTTCGAGAGCGGCAAGACCACCTGCCACAGGAAGCGCAGATGACCGGCCCCGTCTATCTGGGCCGCGTCGTAAAGCTCATCCGGGATCTGGGCAAAGAACTGGCGCAACAGGAAGATGGAAAACACGCTGCCCATGAACGGGACGGTCAGGGCGGGCCAGTTGTTGATCCACTTGAGCGGGCCGATGCGTCCCAGCCAGGTGACGGTCAGGAAGTTGGGGATGATCGTGACCATGCCGGGGATCATCATCGTGCTGAGCATGACCGTGAAAAGGAAATCGCGTCCGGGGAATTTGATGCGGGCAAAGGCATAGGCGGCGAGGATACTGAAGGTCAGCTCGCCGGCCAGGGTCAGGAAGGTGATGCGGACGCTGTTCCACATGTAAAGCGAGAAGCTGGCTTCCTTCCAGGCATTGGCGTAGTTCTCGAAATGGACCTCGGAGGGGATGAGATGCGTCCCCTGCGCCTCGCCGAGGGACATGAGCGAGGTCGAGATCATCCAGAAAAAGGGGAAGACGGCGACGACCACGCCCAGGCTGAGGAACAGGTAGGTGAGCAGGTTGCGGGCGATGATCCAGGCGGGCCGGCGCCGGCGGCTGGAAAAGCTGACGTATTTAGCCATAGAACACCTTCGATCCCTGGATCTTGTTGTTGAAATAGGTCAAGAGGAGGATGATGGCAAAGAGCACGAAAGCCATGGCCGAAGCGTAGCCGTAGCGCAGTTTCTCGAAGAATTCGGTGAAGATGACCACGCTGAAGGTATCGGTCGTGCGGAGGGCGGCGTCCAGGCGCATGACCCAGATGTGGTTGAAGGCTTTGAACGTCCCGATGACCGAGATCAGGGTCAGGAAGTAGGTGGTCGGCGAGAGCATCGGGAAGGTGATGTGGCGGAAGACCTGCCAGGGGTTGGCCCCGTCCACTTCGGCGGCTTCGCTCATTTCCTTCGGGATGTTGCCCAGCCCGGCCAGGTAGATGACCGTGTCGTAGCCGACGAAGACCCAGATCGAGTAGATCATGATGACCACTAGCGCCAGGCTGGGACCGTCGGCCCAGGCGGGCCAGTTCTCGATGCCCCAGCCGGTCGCCATCAGGCGGAAGATGCCTTTCGGCTCCCACAGCCATTGCAGCGGATCGAGGCCCAGGGCGCGCATCCCGGCGTTGATCGGGGCCTGCAAGCGGTTGGAGAACAACTGGCGGAAGACGGCCGCGCTGGCGACCGTGGGGGTGACGTAGGGCATGAAGAACATCATGCGAAAGAACTGCGAGCCTTTCAACTGCTGGAAGAGCAGCACCGCCAGGAAAATGGAGATGCCCAGTTGGAACGGGATGGTTCCCAGCGAGTAGAAAAGCGTCGCCCGCAGGCCCACCCACAGGTCCGGGTCGCCCGAGGCGACGATGACCGGCAGTTCGCCGACCATGATCCAGCCGCCGACGATGAAGACCATCGCCCCGGCCAGCCGCAGGAAGAACAGGAAAGTGCTGTCCTGCTCGTGGGCGCGTCCCCAGATCTTCCAGCCGATGAAGAGCAGGATGGCCCCGGTCGAAATGCTGACCAGTTGCGGGGCGATACCGGGATCCGTCCCGGCCTGGACTGCGGCGTCGTAAGCGGCCATCATCTGCGAATAGACGTAAGGCAGCAATATCGCCCCGATCCCCACCCCCAGCCAGCCGGCGGCCAGCTCGAACTGGCGCTGCGGGTTTTCGGGAGCGCGCCACAGGTAAACTGCAACCAAAAAGGCGGCCGCGGCTGCGGCGATCAGCCACAGCATGGCCGCCCGTGCAGGCAACACGTTTTCGGCGTTGAAGGCTTCGCCGAGCAACTGCATGAACAACTCCCGGGTCCGGTCCACGCCCCTGATCTTGTCGGCGATGTCGAGGATGTTGGGCAGCAGCACCACCGTCCAGCGGACGAAGCCCAGGCCGGCGGCCGCCAGCAGGATGCCGGGCAGGTTCAGCAGCCAGAAGCGCAGCGGTTTTGCGCCCATCGAGCGGTAGGCCCGCCGGAACTGGAAGAAAGCCCAGACCAGCGCCCCCACGCCGAAGGTGAAAGCCAGCAGGTAGGCCAGCGGGCCGATGGCCAGGGTGTAATTCTCCAGGCCGATGATGTCGCCGCGCTTGAGCCGCCAGCGGTGCAGGCTGACGAACAGGGCGAAACCGACCGGGAAGATGCCGAACATGAAGATCAGGATCCCGGCCGGGGCGATCATCAGGTAAGCCGTCAGGGTTTCGCGCCAGTGGCGCAATCGGCGCGGGGTCAGCCAGCCGCTCAGGCTGCGTTCTTTTTCAAGGGGACGTGCTTCGATCACTTCCACGATGGCTCCTCGGGGTATACCTGACGAATATTATACCCATGTCAACCGGCAGGCAAGTTAACGCTGGGTAAACCTGTCCGTTACCAGCCTGCCTCCGCACCCGGCGGGAAGGGCGAAGCCCCGCGCGGGAACGAAAACCCGGCCGCGCCCGGATGCCCGCCGCCGCCGAATTTTTTGGCGATGACCGACACGTCCACCCTGGCGGAAAAAAGCGTGACCGTCGTCATCAGGCCGCCGGGCTGCATCTCGTCCATATAAGTGTAGACGATGTCGTACTCCCGGTCGCGGCCATAGTCGCCGATGTCGCCGTTGCCCTTGGCGTTGACCGCCAGGGTGCGGTAGCCCTCGAACCGGACCTCGAAACTGCGGGCGTTCATCAGGCCTTCGACGCGCCTGAGGCTGATCTCCCTTAACCGCCGCCCGTCCTCGATCATCTGCTCCACAACGGACAGGTCGTCTTCGAGCAAGGGCTTCCATAGCTCGTCGGTGTAGGCGTGGTTGTCCCGGTTGTAGAGGCTTTCGTTGAAGGGGCCGGTGTCTGCTTCCGCCCAGCGCCAGATGTCGCGGTCGCCGACCAGGACGACGGCGCGCGGCACAGGCCGGTCGGGGAAGAAGTATTTCCAGGTCAAGACGCAGGCCGCCTCCGACAGGTCACGGATGCCGGGCCAGTCGTCGGCGATCCCGGCGAATTCCTGCATGGCGCTCTTGTGATGGTCTATCCAGACCAGTTCGCGGCCTTCGGCCAGTCGCTGCATGTCCGCAACCGGGAAGGAGAAATCCACCACGATGATCTTTTCGGCCTTGGCGACCGCCTCCCAGGGGATGGGCGCGCCGTTGTAATCGCTCTCGATCAGGGTGACGGCCTTGCCCAGCGCATGGCGGACGATCGCGCCGCTGGCGCGCCCGTCGGGGTCGTTATGGTGGAAGCAGATGATCTTTTTCATAAAGGTTTTACGGAAGCCCGTAAGGCGACATTCATGTCGCTCCTGGCGGGCGAGATAAATCTCGCGTTACGGAACCAGGAATGGGATGATGGAACCGTCCACGCTGGGGGCGGGAGCGAAGCCCAGGAGCGCGGCAATCGTCGGGGCGTAGTCCACGATGCGGACGGAGGGGATCAACTCGCTCAACTGCGGCACGCCCATCCCGGCGGCGATGAAGATGGTGCGCATTTCGGGCAGGTTGCTGTCGTAGCCGTGCTGGCCGTAGAAGTCGGCAGGTTCGAAGACGTTATCGTTGCCGCGCCAGCCGTCCAGGTGGTAGCCGGGAACGGCCTGGGCGAAGACGTCGCCCGAATTGGCGGAATCCAGGCCCAACGGTCCCAGCTCGCTCCGCAGCAGGACCCGCTCGAAGACGGGATCGCCGGTCTCCGGGTCGGCCAGGTTGGTCAGCAAGTCGGCGATCTGCTTCTGCACCTGGGGATATTCGCCGGGTGTCACCGTCCCCCCGCCCTTTTCGCGTCCGACCAGGTTGATGTAAACATGCACCGCCCCGCCGGAACAGACGGCGAAGGCTTTGGTCTGGTCGAGCACGACGTAGTTCTGGCTGTCGAGGGTCAGCAGCCCGGCGTTTTCGAGGATGGTGTTGACGTAGACGACCGAATGGATCGGGGCCATGCCGTGGTCGCCGGCCAGCATGACGGTGGTGGTCTCGAGGTCGAAGGCGTCGAGCATGACGCCGAGCGAGTTATCGGCAATCGCGGCGGCCTGTTCGTAGTAGCCGCGGTAGGTTTCGGCCAGCCCGGGCGAGTAGTACATCTGGCGCGGGTCAACCATCAGGAACTGATGCCCGGCGGAGTCGAACGGGTCCTGCCAGGTCAGCAGCAGGTCGGGCTGGTAGGTTTCGTAAACCCAGGCGGCGACTTCGGCCATGTAGGTAGACTGGCGCTGCATCAGGTACAGGTCGTCTTCGGGGGTGATCCAGCCGTGCTCCAGGGCGTAGGAATCCGCCCCGGAGGGGAAGGGGCCGAACTGGGCGTTGAGCGCATCCAGCAGGTCCTTCGGTTCGGCGGTGTTGCGCTCCACGCCGGTATGGTAAAGGGTGACGCTTTCGGGCGTGATCTCCTGGATCAGGAAATCGGCCCCGGAGTAGGCGCGGGGGAGCAGGACCAGCGACCCCCATTCCTTTTGTTCGAGCGTTTGGGCCGGTTCCGCGCCGGAGCGTTCGGTGTTGAGCACCACCGTGTCGTAGTTTTCGGAGGCGTCGTCGGTCGAGTCGGAGACGTGGAGCCAGACCTTGCCCACGTTCTGGATGGTGAAGCTGCCTTCCAGCGCCGGGCTGAACGACTCAGGCACATCGCTCCAGCCCTCAGCAGCGGACAATGAAACGTTCCACTGTTTGGAGTAGGCGTCCTGGATGCCGTAGCCGATGGTGTAATCGGCCAGTTGGTCTTCGTGGGCGGGCGACCCGCCGACGAAGAAGACCGCCGCGGTGGTCAGCCCGGCTTTGGAGGCCGTGACCCAGACCGGCTCGGCCTCGTCCATTTGTTCGCCGAAGCCGACCCGATACCAGTAGAAATCGTCGCCGGTGACGTGGAAGCTGTTCGAGGTGATCCCGGTGCGGGCCGGGAACGAGCCGGACGAGATGCTGTTGTGCGCGGCAGCCGTCAGCGTGGGATCTATGCTTTGGGCGTATTCGGCCCGAAGTCCCGCGCCGGCCAGCGAGGCGAAGTTCGGCATCAGGCCGCCGTCCATCAGGCTGTAAACCAGGTCGGCGCGGGAGCCGTCCCAGGAGATCAAAACGACCGAACGTCTCGCCGGTTCAGGGGTTGGCGTAGGCGGTTCGGCAGTTTCGGTCGCGGGGGGCTGGGTGGGCGGGTTTGGGGTCGGGGTTGGGGGTGTGGGCGTTGCGGGCTGGCAGGCCTGCAAGACCAGGGCGAACAGGGCAAGGATCAGGGCTTTTTTCAAGTCGCTCTCTCCGGGGGGGCGGGGCAGGTTGTGAAAGCAATTTTACCCCCTTGTGACAGGTGACTCGCGCCGTTTTCCGCATAAACAGCAAATTTTAAGAGAGTGGATGAAAAACCGGATACTGGTAATCGCCGTGACCCTATCTTTTTGGCTCTTCAGGAATAAGAGCCTATCCGAAAAAGGAGCGCAAGCTTCAGCTTGCCGGTTCCCAGCGGACTGCATCCCAGCGGACTGCATCCCAGCGGACTGCATCCCAGCGGACTGAAGTCCGCACTCCAGGGATTTTCGGATGGGTTTTATATTTCTTCTTGCCCGTATTCGTCGGACCTTCTTCCACAAGAATCCGGTCAATTATCCCATCGCAAACCCCACCTGGTAAGGATTGGCCAGCATCATCGGCACGCGCATCCTTAACTGCGGCAGGAACAGGTTGGAAATATCCACATTATAGAGCGACATCCAGGGCGTGCGCGCCACCTCGAGGGTCGTTCCAAACTCAGTCTGGCATGAGATACGCGCTTCACCTTTGAAAAAGAAGCTCCCCAGATTGGCTGTCACCGGCTGCGCCGTCCGGTTGGCTTCGCCGGGTTCATAATCCAACGCTTCAGTGTGCGGAGGGACCAAATGATAGGCCAGGACCATGGCAGTCGGCAGGTACATCTCCGGCTGGTTGAACGATTTGACCTGCCCTGCGCCCAGCAGGATGATATTCGGCTTCAAAAGGTGGAAGTACTTCGGAGCGCTGTCCGTCCGCAGCCAGATATTCACCCGCACGTTCAGCCTGGCCACCACATCCGCACGGATCACACCGTGGACGGTGTACAACATCAGCGTGACGGCTTTCTCATCCCCGGCAAGTGTATACATAATTCTCCTTGTCTGTCACAAGGATTATACAATGACCCTTGCCTCCACCTTCCCCAACGTTTATACTCTTTCCATCCTTGAAAGGTGTTTGTAAACTCCAACCTTATGCACTCGAAACGCTGGCAAATCGCCTCCCCTCCCACGCCCCAGGCAAGAGATAACCTGTCCAGTTTCCCCAACATCCTGGCTCAACTGGCCTTCAACCGCGGCCACGCCACCCTCGAAGAGGCCCGCAACTTCTTCAACGCCCGCACCCTCCATTCGACCGACCCCTTCCAGATGACCGGGATGCAGGCCACCGTCGAGCGCCTCCGCCGGGCCATCGCCGGGGCCGAACCCATTGCCATCTACGGCGATTACGATGTGGACGGCGTGACCGCCACCGCCCTGCTGGTCCAGGCGCTCAAAGCCCTGGGGGCGGATGTCCGCCCGTACATCCCCAACCGCTTCGACGAGGGCTACGGCCTGAACACCGACGCGCTGGACACCCTGGCCGGACAGGGCGTCAGGCTGGTCATCACCGTAGACTGCGGCATCCGCTCCCCGGTCGAGGCGGCTCACGCCCGGACCCTGGGCCTGGACCTCGTTATCACAGATCACCACCACCCCGGCGACGAACTGCCGCCCGCCTTTGCGGTCATCAACCCCAAGCAGGCCGGGGACGCCTATCCGTACAAAGAACTGGCCGGGGTGGGGATCGCCTTCAAGCTGGCCGAGGCATTGTTCAGCAGCCAGCCCCCAGCGGATAGCAATCAGCAATCAGCGATCAGCGGTCAGCGATCAGTGGAAAACGGGAATTCAGCGGTGGGGGACCTGCGCCTGGGCGACCTGCTCGACCTGGTGGCCCTCGGCACGGTGGCCGACCTGGCCCCGCTCACCGGCGAGAACCGCGCCCTGGTGCGGCGCGGCCTGCGCCAGATGCACCAGACCACCCGCCAGGGATTGTTCTCGCTGGCCAACGTATCCGGCATCGAGTTGAAGAAGATCTCCGCCACCCACATCGGCTTCATGCTGGGACCGCGGCTCAACGCCTCCGGGCGGCTGGAAGACGCCATCGCCTCCTACGAGCTGCTGACCACCACTGACGTGATGAGGGCCGGGCAACTGGCCCAGCAACTGAACGTCCAGAACATCGAGCGCCAGCGCATCACCCGCCAGATGCAAAAAGCCGCCGAAGAGATCGCCCTGGCCGACGACCCGGAGGCTTTCCTGCTCTTCGCCGCCCGCGAAGACTTCAATCCCGGGGTGGTCGGGTTGGCCGCCGCCCGTTTGACGGAAGCCTACTACCGTCCCGCCATCGTCGCCCACCACGACGCGGAGACGACCCGCGGCTCGTGCCGCTCGATCCCCGAATTCCACATCACCGATGCCCTGGATGCGTGCGCCGACCTGCTCGTCCGCCACGGGGGGCACGCGGCCGCAGCCGGGTTCACCGTCGAAAATGACAAACTGCCCGAACTGGTCTCGCGCCTGAAGGCGATTGCCGCCGAAAAACTCTCAGGGGCCGACCTGCGCCGGACCCTGAACGCAGACCTGGAGGTCCCGCTCGCCGAGCTTTCGATGGACCTGCTCAAAAACCTGAGCTACCTCGAACCGACCGGCTACGGCAATCCCGAGGCTGTCTTCGTCTCCCGCAACCTGCGCGTGACGCAATCCCGCACCGTCGGGCAGGAAGGCAAACACCTGAAATTGAAAGTCACGGATGGGAAAAACACGTTCGACGCTATCGGGTTCCGTCTCGGCCATCTCCAACCCAACCTGCCCGAACGGGTGGACCTGATGTACGCCTTCGAGCCGAACGAGTTCAACGGGCGCGTCACCCCCCAGCTCAACCTGAAAGATGTCAAACCCGCCGGCACGCCGGATTAAGTAGGCCATGCTTGAGGCATGACAGGATAACTTCGCGGACTTCCCCTGCAAGAATTTTTACCACGAAGGCGCACAAAGGGTCACAAAGATTTTCCTTTGTGTTCCTTCGTGACCCTTCGTGGTTGGATCCTTCCTGGTTTCGACAAGCTCAACCCAGGGGTTTCGGCCCGTCCGGGTTAGGGGAGGCTACGCTTTCGTCAGAAGCCAGTAGATCCCGGCGGAGATCAGGGCCGTGGCCGGGATGGTGATGAACCAGGCCGTGACGATATCCCCGGCCACACCCCAGCGCACTTTCCCCCAGCGCTCCGAGGAGCCGACCCCCATAATGGCCGAACTGACCACCTGGGTGGTGCTGACCGGCCCGCCGACCAGCGAAGCCGCGATGATGACCAGGGCCGAACTCAACTGGGCCGAAAAACTGTGTACAGGGCGGATCTTGTAGAATTTGCCCCCGAGAGTCTTGATCAACCGCCAACCGCCGAGGGAGGTGCCCAGGGCGATAGCCCCGGCGCTGGCCGCCACCACCCAGGTCGGGACGTGGAAGGCAGGCAGCACACCGCCGATCACCAGGCTGAGGGTGATGATCCCCATCGTCTTCTGGGCGTCGTTGGTCCCATGGCTGAAAGCCAGCCCGAGGGCGGTCAACAACTGGCTGCGTTTGAAGAAACTGTTGATGCGCGGCGAAGCCCCGCGAGCCAGGAAAAAGATCAGCCGGGTCAAAACGAACCCGACGAAGAAACCGATCAGGGGGGAGGTGAACAGGGCGATCAGCACCTTTTCGAGTCCCGCCAGCCGGACGGAACCGAAACCGGCCCCAACCATCACCGCGCCGATCAGGCCGCCGATCAACCCGTGCGAGGAACTGCTGGGGATGCCCAGGAACCAGGTCAGCAGGTTCCACAGGATGGCCGCGATCAGGCAGGCCAGGATGACCTCCAGCGTCAGCGCCCCGGCCGGGACGATCTCGTCGCCGATGGTGGTCGCCACCGCCACCCCGAACAGGAACGGGCCGGAGAATTCGGCCAGCGCGGTGATCCCCAGCGCGACCTGAGGCCTGAACGCCCGCGAGGAGATCATGGTGGCGACGATGTTGCTGGAGTCGTGCAGGCCGTTCAGAAAATCGAAGACCAGCGCCAGGGCGATGACCAGGATAAGTTGCGGGGGCATTGGGATTACGTCCGCTTGACCACGATGTCTGAAATCACGTTGGCCGCTTCGTCCCCCCGGTCGGCGGCGTTGCTCAGGTGGCGGTAGACTTCGCGCTTTTTCAGCATCTCGACCACGTCGTGGACATCCTTGGCGCTTTCGAACAGGTCGGCGATCGCCTCGCGGTAAACGGCTTCGACCCGGTTTTCGAGAGCCTTGGCCCGCTGGGCATGGTCAATCGCCACGCCGGGATGCTTCTGCAACCGCTGGACGGAGAGATAGATCTCGTAGGTGGCATCTTTCAGCAGGGAGGCGATCCGCTGCATGTAGGGCGTGGGCACGACCTTCAGGATCTCCATCTCGTTGACGGTGGTGTTGGCGTAATCGAGCACGTCGTCAATCGTCCGGGAGAGGGAGAAGATATCCTCCCGGTCGAAAGGCGTGACAAAAGTCCGGTTGAGTTCGTCAATGAGTATCCGCCGCACTTCATCGGCTTCCTTTTCTTTCATTGACAGCTGCTCCGCCACTTCGGGGCTGTGCGACTCGAGATATTTGAGCAGGTATTTCAAGCCTTCGTAGGTGATCTGGGCCTGTTCCTCGATCAATTTATGGAAAACTTCTTCCCGGCGTTTGAATAATCCGAACATAAGAACCTCACTGGTGGGATAGGGAAGCTATCATATCACACCTCCAAGGGTTTCGAATTCACCTTCCCCATTTTCCGGTTGGCAAAATCGAGCAGGGGGCAGAGCGGATCGAGCCGGCGCGCCAGGGCAAGGTATTTTTCAGCTTCGGCCGGACGTCCAAGTTTCATCTCTCCCCAGGCGATCAGGCAGGCGTCGGAGGCTTTGCCGCGCTTCTCGAAGCCTTTTTCCAGGGATTGCCGGAGCAGGTCGAGTCCCTCTTTCGCCTGGTCGAGGGCGATCAGCACGCCGCCGCGCGTCCCGAGGACGGCCGGTTCCCAGAAATATGCCTGGCAAGCCCGGTCCGAGTACGCGTCCGCTTCGGGGAGCAGGGCCGGGTCGTCCAGGAGCAGGTCGGCAAAGGCTACGTTGTTGAGCATGATGGCTTCCATCGCCGGGGTCAGCTTTTCTTCAAGGGCCAGCGCCTGCAAAAAATAGTCCCTGGAGCGGGAGTACTCGCCGGTGTAGATGCGGGCATATCCCAGCGCGTTCAGGATGTTCGGTTCCCCAGGGTAGAGCGCGGCGCCCTGTTCGGCAAACCGGATGGCCTCCCGATGGTCCCCTCTCTCGACCTCGGCCACCGTTCCAAGCAGGTAATACCCGGCAAACCGCTTTTGGAGTTCGTCCCGTCCCATGCGGGGGATTTGCAGCAGGGACAGGCCGTCGGTCCCGGTCGCGCCCACCGCCACCAGCGCCTTGCGCGGGAAGAGGTTGACGGCCAGGAGGAAAACATTCGTCCAGAAGAGGACCAGGTACCAGGTCCCGGGCAGGCCAAAATTATGGTAGGTGAACCACGCGGCAGCCGCCAGGAGGGCGTGCAGCCCGGGACCGGCCAGGGTGATGAAGAAAAGCCTCAGGCGGTAGTAGCCAAGCTCGGGTCCGGCAATGACCGTGACCGCGCTGACCGGGGCGGGGTGGATGACCCAGGTCAGGCCCAGGAAACGGGTCGCCAGGAGGGGTCCCCCCATCCCCAGGTGGATCGCAAAGACCCGGAAACCGAGCAGGCGGGCAGCGGCGGCATGGGCCAGTTCGTGCAAGACCAGCAACGGGATGCAGGCCAACAGCCCCCAAAATAGCAGCAGGTAAAAATTCCCGATGGCTGAGTTGGGCGCCAGATTGGCGTTGAAACAGGCAAAGACGAGGCTGAAAATGGTGAGGAACAGGATGGAGTTCACCTGCCTCTTGCCCTCGCACTCGAAGCAGACGCCGCGGGACCGTCCGCCCGCCGCCCGTTTCCGGCGGACGAAGGCGGCCTCCAGGGTGGAGGTGCGGTGGCAGCGTTCGCACTCGATGGGTTCGGGGGGAGACGGGAGAGCTTCCATTTACGTTTGGCATTGCGGGATGCCATCCCGCGCCACAGTGGATGACTGCTTCGGAATTGGAGAAAGGGTGGGGATTTAAAAATACCTCTCGGCTGGTCTATAAGCCGCATTCTGTCCGGCAATGGAGCGCGCTCCACGCCTGGGCGATCATCTCTCTGGGCGCCGCGTCACCGCAGCGCTCTTGCGGCCTACCCGGAACTGGCGCCTTCCGATGAAGGCGCACATGAGGAGACGAGCAGCCTCCCACCGTCCGCAGACGGCATTCGTTCCTGCTTGGCCTTGCTCCCGGCGGGGGTTACCTGGCCACCCGCATTACTGCGAGTACCGGTGGTCTCTTACACCACCTTTTCACCATCACCTCCCCCACCAGGTGGGGGGCGGCTGTTTGTTTCTGTGGCCCTGTCCGGCAGGTTCGTCCCAAAGGGACTCCCCGCCCCGGCAGTTAACCGACGCCATGCTCTTTGGAGTGCGGACTTTCCTCGACCCCGGCAACGCGGAGCCGCGACCGCCCGACCAGCCTGAGAGGTTCTTTCATCATACCTGTTCGCGGGCCAGCCGTCAACACCGCGCCGGTGAATTTTCCTTTGACATTCTGCCCTGCTAAGGCTAAAATGGGTATGCGAACATGATAGGATTCGTTTATTAAGGAGTTGCCGTGAGTAAATGGCCTGGGAAATACGTCATTGGGCTGACCGGTAATATTGCCACCGGCAAGAGTGTCGTCCGCAAAATGCTCGAGCACCTCGGCGCTTACGGTATTGATGCAGACGCGCTTTCCCACCGCGCCATCGCCAAGGGCGCTCCCGGCTACCAACCCGTCGTGGATACCTTCGGCGTCTGGATCCTCGGCCCCGACCGGCAGATTGACCGCGCCAAGCTCGGGCGGCTGGTCTTCGCCGACCCCGAAGCCCTCGCCCGGCTCGAAGCCATCATCCACCCGCTCGTCGGCCAGGCCATAGATATCATGGTGCGGCGCGCCGGCCAGTCCGTGATCGTCATCGAGGCCATCAAACTTCTCGAAGGCGACCTGCGTAACGTTTGCGATTCGATCTGGGTCACTCACGCCAGCCGCGACCTCCAACTGATCCGCCTGACCCAGAAGCGGCAGATCGCCCAAAGCGAGGCGGTCCAGCGCATCGAAGCCCAGGAACCCCAGGAACAGAAAACCGTGGTGGCGAACGTGGTCATCCGCAATACCGGCTCCTTCGAGGACACCTGGAAGCAAGTCACCCAGGCGTGGAAGAACACGGTCAAGGATGAGGATACCGGCCCGGTCGTGGTCAAACCCGCCGCCGAGGGTGATTTCACCGTCCAGCGCGGGAGGCCGAGAGATTCCGAGCTGATCGCCAGCATGATCTCCTCGTTCAGCAAAGGACACCAGAAGCTCACTCCCAGCGACGTGATGGCCGCTTTCGGCGAAAAAGCCTTCATGCTCCTGCACGTCAACAACACGCCCGTCGGCCTTGCCGGCTGGCAGGTCGAAAACCTCGTCGCCCGCACCACCGACTTCTATCTTGCCCCGCAGGCCACCACCGAAAAAGCCCTCGAAACCCTGATCGGCGAGGTGGAGCAGGCCTCCCACGACCTCCAGGTCGAAGCCTCGCTGATCTTCCTCAGCCCTGAACTGGCCGAAAAAGAAAGCATGTGGAAAAAGCTCGGATACGAACGGCGAACCCCCGAATCGCTGGGGGTGCAGGCCTGGCAGGACGCCGTCCACGAGTCCCAGCCCCAGAACACGGTGTTGTTCTTCAAGCAGCTCCGCCAGGACCGTGTCCTGCGCCCCATCTAGTCCACCATGGACGGATGCGCCAGCCGCAGGCATGGGGAGAGGCCGCCGCACCGTTCCATTAAATTGAACCTGCTGTGACAGAAATCCTGAACGATATTCTCTTCATATTCCAACGCCTGGACTGGTTGAGCGTTGTGGATATCCTGCTGGTAACGCTCATCTTTTACTTTTTGCTTTACCTGATGCGCGACACCCAGGCTATGGTATTGCTGCGCGGCATTATCTTCCTGATCGTCCTGATCGCCCTGCTGACCAGCCTGGTGGACCTGCCGGCCTTCTCCTGGCTGGTGCGGACGACGCTGCCCGCCCTGCTGCTCGCCATCCCGGTCATATTCGCCCCCGAGATCCGCCGCGCCCTCGAACGCATCGGGCGGGCCGGGACCTTTATGCCTGCTTCCGCCAAAACGAGCGAAACCGCCACCCGCGACACGATCCACGCGGTGGTCGGCGCCGCGGCCCGGCTCTCGGCCCGCCAGCACGGCGCGCTGATCATCCTCCAGCGCCTCGACAACCTGGACGAGTACGTCTTGACCGGGGTGCTGATGCAGGCCCGGGTCACGCCCGAACTGCTGCTCCAGGTCTTCTACCCCAACACCCCCCTGCACGACGGCGCGGCCATCATCAGCATCCCCCTCATCACCGCCGCAGCCTGCGTCATGCCGCTTTCGGCCTCCGGCATCCTGGCCCGCTCGCCCGAACGCCAGATGGGACTGCGCCACCGCGCCGCCCTGGGCATCTCCGAAGCCAGCGACGCCATCGCCGTCGTCGTCTCGGAGGAGACCGGTTCCATCTCCATCGCCCACGCCGGACGCATGATCCGCCGCCTCGACCCGGACCGGCTGGAAAACATCCTGCTGGCTTTCTATCAATCCGCCTCCACCAACTCGCGCAGCCGGGACCTGTTCGTCAGGATGTTCCCTTTCCTGCGCCCACACAAGGACAATTGACATGATGCGCTGGCTTGCCACCAACCTGCGGACCTTCGGCCTGGCCTTCGTGCTGGCCCTGGCCGTTTGGGTTTCGGCGGTCACCGCAGCCGATCCCGACGAAGTCAACACCTACCCCCAGCCCATCCCGGTGGAGATCGTCGGCCAGGATTCGAGCCTGATCCTGACCGGCAACTACGCCAGGCAGATCGAAGTGATACTGCGCGCCCCGCGCTCGGTCTGGGAACAATTGATCGCCGACACCAGCTCCGTCCGGGCGGTGATTGACCTTTCGGGGCTGGGGGCCGGGGACCATTCGGTCCCGATCCAGGTCCAGATCGGCGCGCAGCCCGTCCGCCTGATCGCCGTGACGCCCGCCGAAATCAGCCTGACCCTCGAACCGCTGGTCACGGTCAGCCAGCCGATCAGCCTGGTCATCAACGGCGAACCGGCCATCGGCTACCAGGCGGGCACTCCTGAATTGACCCCCACCGAAGTCGTCATCAGCGGGCCGGCATCCCTGGCCCAAAACGTACAGACCGTCCGCATCTCGATCAACATGAACAATACGCGTGAAGACATAGACCAGACCGCCCCGCTGCAAGTCCTCGACCGGAACAACCGGGCCATTTCGGGCCTGACGATCACCCCGGAGACGGCCAAAGTCACCATCCCGGTCAGCCAGCAGGGCGGATACCGGGACGTGGCCGTCAAAGTGGTGGTCGAGGGCCAGGTCGCCAGCGGCTACCGCCTGAACAGCATCTCGGTCTTCCCGCCGGTCGTGACCCTGTTCTCGTCCGACCCCCAACTGGTCAGCGCCCAACCCGGGTTCGTCGAAACCGCCCCGCTCGACCTGAACGACGCCAAGAACGACCTGGTGACCCGCCTGGACCTGACCCTGCCGGATGGCATCTCGGTCGTCGGCGAACAGAGCGTCCTGGTGGAGGTCGCCATTGACGCCATCGAGGGCAGCCTGACCCTTTCGGACAAGCCGATCGAGGTGGTCGGGCTGGGAGATGGCCTGTCGGCAGAGGTCTCTCCTTTAACGGTGGACGTCATCCTGTCCGGGCCGCTGCCGCTGCTCGAAACGCTCACTGCCCAGGACGTGCGCGTCGTCGTGGATGTCACCGACCTCAGCTCAGGCACTTACCAGTTGACCCCGACCGTCGAATTCCTGATCGCCGGCATCCGGGTCGAAACCCTCCTGCCCGCGACCGTGCAGGTGACGATCATCTTCGGCACGCCAACACCCAACCCCTGAAAGCAGATAACACCCATGCCCAAACCCGTAGTGGCCCTGGTGGGCCGCCCCAACGTTGGAAAGAGTTCCCTGTTCAACCGCCTGGCCGGCGAACGCCTGGCCATCGTGGACGACACCCCCGGCACCACGCGTGACCGCATCTTCGCCGAATCCGACTGGAACGGGCGCGATTTCGCCATCATTGACACGGGCGGGATAGACCCCGGCCACGGTGGGCGCACCCCGCTTTCGGTCGGCTCGGCGGATTTCATTGACGACATCCGCCTCCAGGCCCAGGTCGCCATCCGGGATGCCGACGTGGTGCTGTTCGTCACCGACGGCGAGACGGGTGTCACCGAACCCGACCGCGAAGTGGCCGAAATCCTGCGCCGCTCCCAGAAGAAGCTGGAGGGCGGCAATTTCTGGCCGCCGATCTTCCTGGTGGTCAACAAATGCGAAAGCGAGGAACGGCGCAACGCCTCAGCCGAATTCTACGAACTGGGATTGGGCGATCCGTACCCGGTCTCGGCCCTGCACGGCACCGGGACCGGCGACCTGCTCGACGATCTGGTGGCGGCCTTCCCGCCCCAGCCGGATGCGGAAGAAGACGAAGGCGTCAAGATCGCCATCGCCGGCAAGCCCAATGCCGGGAAGTCCAGCCTGCTCAACAGGCTGGCCGGCGCGGAACGGGCCATCGTCTCTGCCATCCCCGGCACGACCCGGGACGCGATAGACACGCAGATCGAGTACGACGGCCTGCCCGTCACCCTGATAGACACCGCCGGGATCCGCAAGCGCGGCAAGATAGACCCCGGCGTGGAGAAATACTCCGTGCTGCGGGCCTTCAAGGCCATCGAGCGCGCCGACGTGGTACTGCTGGTGATTGACGCCGCGACCGGCATTACCGCCCAGGACGCCCACATCGCCGGCTACATCCTCGAAGCCTGGAAATCCTGCGTGGTGCTGGTCAACAAGTGGGATGCCATCGAGAAGGACAACCTGACGATGGAGGATTACACCCGCAAAGTGCGCCAGGAACTGAACTTCATGGATTACGTGCCGCTGCTCTTCATTTCGGCCAGGACCGGGCAGCGCGTCGACAAGGTTCTGCCGCTCGCCTTACAGGTCCAGGAAGAACGGCTGGCCCGGCTGACCACCTCCCAACTCAACCAGGTGCTTCACAACGCCCAGGACGCCCACCCCGCCCCGTCCCGCGCCGGGCGGCAGATGAAAATCTACTACGGCACCCAGGTCCGCTCCGACCCGCCGACTTTTATGGTCTTCGTCAATGACCCCCGGCTGATGCACTTCACCTACATGCGCTACCTCGAAAACCGCATCCGCGAGACCTATGGCTTCATCGGCACACCCATCCGCATTGTGGCCAAGGGCCGGCGGGAAAAGTAGCCGCCGCAAAAACGAGTTTCGATTTTCCCCTTGCCAAAACAGGCAACTATGATAAAATAACGTCGCCAGCCGTTGGGTGCCCCCCTCACCCAGCGGCTGGCGCTTTTAATGCGGCTTCGCGGGGAGTCATTCGTCCTTCAACGCCATTTCCTCCGGTTTCGGCTTCGAGCCGATCTCCACCAATTGCACCTGCACCTGGTAGCGTTTCTCGCCGATCTGCATCTTCCCGGTCCCGAAAAAGCCGCGTGACCCGGTCTTGAAGGTCTTCTCATCGGCCATCATCAGGCCAACGACATTCCCGTCCTTTTTGATTTCAACTGAGAGCATGGCAATCCTCCTTCGTCGGGGTGAATAATAGGCAAGTATACCCCGATCACCGGCCAGTGGCGCTTCTCCAGCTTGCGGCCATCCAATCGGTATCCAGCCGCAGGCCGGGGGCTTGCAGCAGCCGCGCCTCCAGCGTGGACAGGTCCACCACCGTCAGGTGCTGGCCGGTTCCGTCCATGCCTTCGACCAGCAGGAAGGCCCCATCCGGCGAGAAATGCACCCTGGTGGCATCCTGGGGACTGTAGACCTGCCGCAGGCCGCTCCCGTCAGGGTTGACTAGGTACACGTCGTAGCCCATTGCATCCGTCATGTGGATGAAAGCCAGTCCCCCGCTGCCCGGCGACCAGCTCAGGGCCTGGATCGAACCGCTTGGGAAAACCGCCAGGTCGCGCAGTTCCGTCCCGCCTGGTTTGAGCAGTTTCAAGGTCTGCACCGGGGAGGCGTAATCGTAGTCCACGTAAGCCAGCCATTGCCCGTTGGGCGAAACGGTGAAATTCGCCTTGGTCAGGTACGTCCCGAAGAGCGGCTCCACGAAACCGTCCGTCACCCGCACCCGGTAGGCATTGCCGCTCCGGGCCAGCATCATCGGGCGCAGCAGCAGGTTCCCGCCCAGCCAGCCGTCCATGACGAAGGGGGCTTCGGCGGCAGGCAAGCCTTCGAAACCGCTCACGTTCACCAGGCCGCTCCCGTCGGGATGCGCGGCATACAGCCATTCGCTGCCCGTCCCGTCCTGCACCCGGAAGGCCAGCCACTCCCCGTCCGGCGACCAGAGCGGCGGGTCAATGAACGGGAATTCGGCGATTTTCGCCCAACTGTCGTCTGCCGGGTCGAAGACGAACAGCCCGGCAGTGTTGCCGTCGTCGCTGATGGGGTAGGCCAGGGCGGCCAGGCTGGCATCCGGCGACCAGACCAGCGGGGACAGGCTGAAGGCCAGCTCGAAGGGCGTATCCAGCTTTTCGGGCGAGGGGCAGGCCGAAAGTCCCGCGACGCACGAGCCGGGCAGCCGGACCAGGTCAACGCTGCGGACGGGATAGGTCCGGTCCGAGACGAAGAAGTACACCTCCCCCAGCGGGTCAGGCCCGGACTGGGGAACTGCTTCCGTTTCGGCGGGGACCGGCGTCCGCTCCAGTTTCCCGTTGATGTCGCTAAAGCCCGGCAGCGTCGAGGGCGAAAAGCTGAACAACTGCAGATCGAATGCCGCGTCGAAAACCACCTGCTCGACGATGTATTCGGCGTTGAGCGGACCGCCGCCGGTCTTGTCGAAACTCTGCATTTTCAGGATGACGACTTTTTCCACGTCCAGCCACAGGCGGCGGGAGGGCTGCTGGCTCTGGGCGTAGGTCCAGTCCACGGCCAGGGCCTGCCGCCCGGCGACGAGTTCGATGGCGACCGGGGTGAACGCGCCTTCGCTCTGGGCGTAATCGGACGGGAAGGCCATCTCGGCCAGGCGGTCACTGACCAGGCTGGCGATCGGGTTCGGGTAAGCCATGCCGGGCGTGCGGGGCGGGACGTACTGGCTGGTGTAATCCCCTGCCGGGGCCGGGCTGGTCCTATTTTGGCCGGTCAGCAGGTCCATTTCCAGCACCGTCATCCGGTCGCCGGCCCGGAAGGCGGTCGCCGCGCCCTCGACGGGACCCGCCACCAGGCGGAAGCGGACCTCCATCTGGTCCAGCCACAACTGGCGGCGCTCCTCCTGGATGAGGTCGCCCTGGGATGAAAAGGATTTCAGCCGGCCGTCCATCCAGACGGTTTGCCAGTTGGCGGCGCTTTCGAGCATGGCGGTGTAGATTTCTTCGGAAGTCGAGTCCATCGAAAGCCGGACGACCGGCTCGGGCGTGGGCGAGGCCGGGACGAGGGTTTCCTCGCCCGCCGAGGCCGGGGTGACGTCGAACGAGATTTCGAGCGTGCCGCACGAGGCCAGGAAGAGGCTCAAGGCGAGCAGGAGGGGCGTGATCTTTCGTGACATTTTGTCTCCACAACTATGATACCTGCATTTCGGGCAGGCGGAACAGCAGAGGGATTTGCGGTTCGGTCTCACGGGAACCGAGCGCCTGCTGCATCTGCAGGCGGGCGCGGGCCAGGCGGCTCTTGACCGTCCCAACCGGGACTTTCAGGGCCAGGGCGGCGTCCTGGTACGGCAGCCCTTCGATGTCCACCAGGATCAGGGTTGCCCGGTAAGCCGGGGTCAGCCTGTCGAGGCTTTCCTGGATCGCATCCCGGGTCTCGGCCAGGTCGAAGAACGCTTCGGGGCCCAGGGCCGGATCGGCCATCCAGTAAGCCGACTCGAAGGGTTCGTCGTCCTCGTCGAGCGGCTCCAGCGGGACGGTCTTCCGGCGTTTGCGGCTGCGCAACTGGTCGTAGCAGGCGTTGACCGTGATCCGGGCCAGCCAACTGCGCAGGTTGCCGCCCCGGAAGGTGTCCAGCTTGCGGAAGGCCGCGATCAGGGCCTCCTGGACGGCATCGGCGGCGTCATCCTCGTCGTTGAGCATCCGCACCGCGATCCCAAACAGGAGGTCTTGGTGCTGCAAAACGATCCGGTTGAAAGCCTCGAGATCGCCGCCCTGGGCGGCCTGGATAAGGGATGTAGTTTCCATAAGCGCGTTCCTGCATTATTTATAATCCCCCGCTGTTACAGGCCTGTCGCGGCGATGTCACAGTTTTGTAACGCTGCAAAACCTTTCACCGCGAAGGCCGCCAAGCGCGCGAAGGAAACCTCTAAAACCTTGCGCCCTTCGTGCTCTTCGCAAACACCGCCCCGAAGGTCTGTTTCGAATGGTTCAGGAGCTTGACGGTAACCTCACCTGCACTGCGCCGAACGCAGTGCGGTGCAAATGTCGGGACGTTTTCCTAATTGCCAATAAAGTCTATTCTATGGCTCTCCCGTTTTTACTGGGAAAACCTTTGAAACACGAAGGAACACAAAGTCAACGAAGGAAAAACGCGTCCGACAGTGCGCCTTTTCTCCCTTTGAGCGCCTTCGTGTCACTTTGTGTTTAGGCTCGTTCCCGTAATTGCGGAAGAGCCTAAACTTTGCACCTTCGCGGTGAAATTTTCGAAAACCCCCTACTTCTTCCCCACCGGCAGGCGGATGGTGAAGATGGTGCCGCGCGGCCCGTCCTGGCTGCTGCGGACGCTGACCTGCCCGCCGTGCAGGGCGACGATGCGCCGGACCAGGGCCAGTCCCAGCCCGCTGCCTTCGACGCCGCGGGCGTTGACCCCCCGGTAGAGTTCCTCGAAAATTTTCGACAATTCTTCAGGCGGGATGCCCGGCCCCGAATCGGCCACCTCGATCACGATGGCTTTGCCGTCCTCGAGGGCGCGGATCTCGACCGAATCCTTCCCCGACGTGAACTTGAGCGCGTTTTCGAGCAGGTTGTACACCGCCAGGCCGAGCAGGTCGCGGTCGCCCGTCACAGGCGGGAACGGCCAGGGCACGCGCGACACGAACAGGTCCACGCGCCGCTCGGCATAGCCGGGGACGGCGCGGGCCGCCTCGACCATTTCCCCCAGCAGTTCCGGCACGTCCACCGCCAATCGTTCGATGGGACGTTCCTCGAGGTCCGAGAGTTTGCGCAGGTCGGCCAGCAGGCGTTTCAGCCGTTCGAGGGCGGTGCGGGCGTTCCGGCCGGCCTGATGGCGGTCCGCCGTCCCGGCGGCCTCCTGCATGTTGACCAGGGCGGCCTGCAACCCCGTGAGCGGGTTCTTGATCTCGTGGTCCAGCCGGCGGATGAAGCGGCGGCGGCTCTCTTCGGTCTCGCGGCGGGCGGCCAGCATCCGTTTTTCGGCTTCGCGGCGGCGCAGCAGCCCGCCGAGCGAGAACATGGCGGCCAGCAGCGAGACGGCTACCCCGGCCACGAAGGCGGTCATGCCGATGTCAATCTTGAAGACCAGCACCGGGACCGGGGAGAAGAAGGCCTGGGCCAGGGCGGAGGCCAGCGCGCCCAGGATGAGCGGGATGAAGATCAGGATGGGGCGGAATTTCATTCGGTCATTCCCCACGGACCGGGGCGATGAAGCTGTAACCTTCACCGGGAATGGTTTGCAGGTAAGCCGGGGCCTCCGGGTCGTCGTCCAGGGCGCGGCGCAGTTCGGCCATGCGGGTGTCCACGGTGCGCGTCCCGGCGGGATACTCCCAGCCCCAGACGGCGTCCAGCAGGCGCTCGCGGCTGACACATTCGTCGGGGTGGGTCATCAGGTATTCAAGCACGGCCAGGGCCTTGGGCGTGAGCGGAAGGACCTGCCCGGCCAGGGTGGCCCGGCGGGCGCGGCGGTCGAGCACCAGGTCGCCGGAGGTGAGCAGCCAGGCCGTCGAAAGGGAGCGTTCGCCCGGCCGCGCCCGGCGCAATACCGCCCGGATGCGAGCCAATAATTCGTGCGGGTCGAACGGTTTGTTGAGATAATCGTCAGCGCCTTCTTCGAGGGCCAGGGCGCGTTCGGAGGCCTCGCCGACCTGGGTGAGCAGGATGGTCGGTATCCAGACGTTTTGGCGGCGCAGGCGGCGCAGGGCTTCGCGCCCGTCCATGCGCGGCATGAGCACGTCCAGGATGATCAGGTCGGGCTGGTGGGACTGGGCCTTCTCGAGGGCGGCTGCCCCGTCCGGGACGACCAGCACGTGGAACCCGGCGCGTTCGAGGAACGGGGACAGGCTGTCCGTGATGGAGGGGTCGTCGTCCGCCAAAAGGATGGAGAGACGGGTTTCGGTCATGGCGCTGATTACGAAGCAGACCGGCACTCCCCCCGGCGCCGGTCTGCTTGACAATTTAGATCTCGATGAACGTCACCGGCCCGGCGGCACCTTCCCTCGCCCAGGCCTTCAAGGCTTTCCCGACCGGGTCCACCCCTGCTGCCAGCGGGAGGGTGGTCCGGCCGCTGCCCGACCGGAAAACATTGGCGGTATCCCGGTCTATCTTCCAGCCCGTTCCGCCTGTGACCTTGATCTCGACCCACCAGGGCTTGTCGGCATTCGTCCCCAGGCCGAAATGAGCGCCGCTCTCGTTCGCCAGCATCCAGTTGCCGCGGTAGGTGCCGTTGGCGCTTGGGGCGGTCAGGGCGATGGACAGGTCCACCGTCTGGCCGGGCTTGACCTGGGCCGAGAGCGTCGCCGACCCCGCCCCGTTCATCTGGTCGCCGCTCTCGAAGACCAGGGCGTAGCTCGTCGTCCAGGTGCAGGTCCCTGCGTTCTGGACGCGCCAGGTTTTGGTGAAGGTTTTCCCGGCGGTCATCACAGTCCCGTCCGGGACGTTGACATCCGCGATGAATTTGACCTTGTTCGTGCAGGCGCCCGGATCGGTGGTGGCGGTCGGCGTCGGCGTGTTGGACGGGGTGGGGGTCGGGCCGGTGGGCGTTGGGGACGGTGTAGCCGTCGGTCCGCCCGAAACCTTGATCTCGACCCACCAGGGCTTGTCGGCATTCGTCCCCAGTCCGAAACGTGTGCCGCCTTCGTTCGCCAGCTTCCAGTAGCCGCGATAGGTTCCGTTGGCGCTCGGGGCGGTCAGATCAACCGAAATATCCGAGGATTGTCCCGGCTTGACCTGGCTGGTCAAAGCGACCGAGGCCGCGCCGCCCATCTGCTCGCCGCTGTCGAAGACCAGGGAATAGCTCGTGGTCCAGGTGCAGGTGCCGATGTTCTTGAGCCGCCAGGTCTTCTTGAAAGTCTTGCCGGGGGTCATCACTGTCCCGTCGGGGATGGTGGTGTCGGCGATGAACTGGGCCTTGTTGGTGCAGGCCCCGGGGACGGGAGTATTGGACGGGGTGGGGGTCGGGCCGGTGGGCGTCGCCGAGGGGGTCACGGTCGGACCCGTCCCGCTGCCGCGCACGATCTTCGAACCGCCCCAGACCGCCCGGTCGCCGGTGGGACTGCCGTAGGCGTCCACCCGCAGGAAGAACTTGACATCCTGCCCGGCCAGCGAACTCAGGTCGAGGTTGGCGTTGTAATACAGCCCTTCGTATTTCTCGCGGAAGGCCCAGAAGGTCCTGACCGCGCCGCTGCCGATCTGGTAATCCAGCCGGAAGTTGACGTAACACGAGCTGGCGTTGTATTCGCAATGCACCAGGCTCTGGAAGCGGTCGCCTTTTTGCACCCTGAAGGCCGGATACTCGCCCCGGACGTAACCGTTGGTCACGTTCTGCGGGCCGACCACCAGACCGGCTTCGGCGTTTTCCTGGCCGCTCTCGCGCTTGGGCTTGTCCTTTTTGACGACGAAACCGCTGGCGTCACCTTCGGTGCCGGGGAAGGTCAGGTTCCCCGCCCCGCTCGACCATTTGGCGTCACCGGCAGTGGCGACGAAATCGAGGACGATGTTCTTGGGTTCGACGACATTGATCTCGACCCAAAACGAGGCGTTGGCCTTCGAGCCGATCCCGAAAAGCACGCCGTTCGCGTTGCGCAGCCGCCAATAACCGACCAGTTTGCCGGTTTTGGCGGGAGCGGTCATGTCCACGGTCAGGTCCACGGTCTGGCCGGGCGCGATGCTGGAGGTCAACTGGACCACCGCCGGGGCGCCCATCTGCTCACCCTTGTCGAAGACCAGGGCATAGCTGGTCGTCCAGGTGCAAGTCCCGACGTTCTTGAGCCGCCAGGTCTTGGTAAAGGTCGCGCCGGGCGCGAAAACCGTCCCATCAGGAACGGTCACGTCCGCCACGAACTGGGCGGCGTCGCAAAAGGCTGCGGCGGCCCGGCCCGGCGTGAAAACAAAAGACGACAGCAATACGAGTAAGACGGCGATGCTGACAAAGATATTTTTTCGACGCATGGTAGACTCCTTCTCCATTCTCCATTTCTATGACGAGAATATAACGGTTGCGAGCAAATGAGTGTTCCAATTTCCGTACACTGTCAACAACTCTTTACCAATGATACAAGGAAATTGCGTCTTTAACAAGTGTCAAATTGACTATAAGAAATCCCGCAGCAGATATAATTCCGACATGCCCCGCACCATCCTGCACCTCGACCTGGACGCCTTCTTCTGCGCCGTGGAGGAGAATCAGAACCCCTCCCTGCGCGGCCGACCTTTTGCCGTGGGCGGCAAACCGGACGAGCGCGGCGTGGTCGCCTCCTGCTCCTACGCCGCCCGGCAGCACGGCGTCCGCTCGGCCATGCCGATGGGCCGCGCCCTGCGCCTGTGCCCGGAACTGATCATCGTTTCATCACGGCACGGTCTCTACGGCCAGGTCTCCCGCCAGGTGATGGAAATCCTGCGGGGATTGACTCCCCTGGTCGAGCAGATTTCGATTGACGAAGCCTTCCTCGACCTGACCGGCCTGCCCCAACCCCCGGAGAAAACGGCGCGGGACCTCCAGGCCCGCATCCGGGACGAATTGCATCTCCCCAGCTCGATCGGCATCGCCGGGAACAAGCTCGTCGCCAAGATCGCCACCGAGGTCGGCAAAAAAGCCGCCAAAGGCGGCAGCCCCCCGTTCGGCCTGACCGTCGTCCCGCCCGGCGAGGAGGCCGCCTTCCTCGACCCCCTGCCGGCCGAGATGCTCTGGGGCGTCGGCCCCAAGACCGCCGAAAAACTGGCCGGGCTGGGACTGCGCACCATCGGCGACATCGCCCGCTGGCCCGAAGCCGACCTGGTCCGGCGCTTCGGCGAAAACGGACGCGACCTGTCCCGTCACGCCAGGGGCCTAGACGACCGCCCGGTCGTCACCGGGCACGAGATCAAGTCCATCAGCCAGGAGATCACCTTCAGCCGCGACACCGCCGACGAGGCGAAGCTGGAGAGCGTGTTGAGCGAAATGTCGGCCCAGGTGGGACGCCGCCTGCGCCGGAACGACCTGGCCGGGACGACGGTCAAGCTCAAACTGCGCTGGCCCGATTTCACCACCTTCACCCGCCAGGTCACGCTGCCCACCCCCACCGACCAGGACGGCGAGATCGCCGAAACCGCCCTTACCCTGCTGCGCAAATACCGCCCCAAAGGACAGCCGGTGCGATTGATCGGCGTCGGCGTCAGCGGGTTGGGACCGCCCATCCGCCAGTTGGGGCTGTGGGACGGGGATGCCGACAAATCCCGCAAGCTGCAAGACGCGCTGGATGCCCTGCACGAGAAATACGGCGATAAGTCCATTACGAGGGGTAAGCAAAAATGATACTCACCACAGAGCATTAAGAGCCTACCCGAAAATTCCTGGAGTGCGGACTTCAGTCCGCTGGAAATTCAGTCCGCTGGAAATTCAGTCCACTGGAAATTCAGTCCACCGGAAATTCAGTCCGCCGGAAATTCAGTCTGCTGGTAATTCAGTCCACCAGGAACAGGCAAGCTGAAGCTTGCACTCCTTTTTCGGATAGGGAAGCCGAGCAATCACCGCTAACAAAAATACTTGAACATTAACCCAGCCGGGAGTAAAATGCTAAGCGAAATTCCAATTCTGCTTAGCAAGGAGTATTGATGACTGCTCAATCTGTCAAAGTAAGTAAACGTTTCCAGATTGCCGTCCCACAGCAGGCGCGCAAACGGCTCAAGATCAAAAGCGGCGACCGCCTGCTGGTGGATATTCAGGATGGCCTGATGATCGTCATGCCGGAACCGCAAAGCTATACCAACCATTTGGCGGGGTTGCATCGCGAAATATGGGAAAAGCCCGAGGAGTATATTGCCGGGGAGCGGGACGCATGGGACGACTCTCCGACAAGTTGATTCAGAGCGGCACCGTCGGGCTGGATACCTCCGTTTTCATTTACCACTTTGAAGCGCATCCTCGTTATTCCGCCTTGACCCAGGAATCCTTGCGCGGTATGGAGAAGGGAATATGGGCAGGTGTGACATCCACCATCACATTGATGGAAATCAACGTCCGCCCGTGGCAATTGGAAAATTCAGAAATAGCCCGCAAATATGAAGCCCTGCTGGTGAACTTTCCCAACCTGACTATTTTGGATGTTGACCGTGATATTGCCCGGTTGGCGGCCCAATTACGAGCGCGCTTCAAACTCCGTCCGCCAGACGCGTTGCAGGTTGGCACTGCACTCTACGGAGGCGCAAAAGCATTCCTGACCAATGACAAGCGGTTGTCCACCCTGCGAAACCTGCTTGACATTCTGATCCTGGACGATTGGGTCTCGCTTGACTGAGAAATAGTCTTGGCGTTCTGCCCAAATCATGCAGGCTTCCTGGCGGATTTGTCTTGACGTTTCAGGCCAATCGTCGGGGCGCGGCGTCAGCTTTTGCGTACCAGTTCCCGGTACACGAACCACTCCCCCTTGCGCTGGTCGGCGCCTTTCGGCTCGCGATCGTAATAGATGTCGAAGATGCGCCCGCCTTCGACCTCCACCCGGAAGAAGAAGCGGCCCACGCCCCACGAACCCCGCGAGGCAGCCGCCACCGCGTGGGCCGGACGCATGTTGCGGGCAAAGCGGCCGCGGCGGGTGAAGTCGCTCCACTCGGCCAGGGCGGAGGTGACGCGCAGGGTCTCGCCGCGCCAAGCCCACCGGTCCGGGCACGTCGGTTTCTTTTCCAGCAGGGGCGGCCGGTCGTATTCCACTTCGATGGCTTCGTCCAGAAACCGGAGCGGTTCGAATTCATCCATCAGCGCAACTCATCCCAGGTCGAGGCGTAAGTAGGGTAGATTTCGAAAGGAGAACCCATGAACAACTACCGACCATTGTACCGCAGCGTAAAGAACCAGATGCTGGCCGGTGTGTGCGCCGGGCTGGGCGAATACCTGAACATGGACCCGACCGTGGTGCGCCTGATCTTCATCCTGCTCTTCTTCGTCACCGGCCCGGGCGTGCTGCTGGCCTACTTCATCATGATGCTGGTCATCCCGGCTGAGCCGCTGGAGCAATGAAGCAGACGGAGAAACGTCCCGAAGGTTATCGAACCTTCGGGACGTTTGTTTGAAAATTCCTGGAGCGCGGACTTCAGTCCGCTAGAAATTCAGTCCGCCGGGAATTCCGGCCGGCGGGAATTCCGGCCGGCGGGAATTCCGGCCGGCGGAAACGGGCAAGCTGAAGCTTGGCCTACTTTTTCGAATGGTATCTTAATCCTTTGCCAGGGTGACGAAGACGTCCTCGAGGGTGGGTTCGCCCCTGCGGACTTCTGCCACGCTGAGGCCCTGCGCCTCGAGCCGGGACCTGAGCCTGTCCGCCGTCAAACCGTTTTGGGTGATGGCCCGCAGGTTGTCTCCGGCAAGGCTCACCCGCTGGACGTTTTCGGTTCGAGCGAGGGCTTCCAGCCCGGCCTCCAGCGGACGGACGTAGACTTCCCAGACCTCCCCTTCGACAATTTGCCGTTTGAGATTGGCGGGCGTGTCCATCGCCAGCAGTTGGCCGCGGCGCATGATGCCGACCCGCTCGCAGTATTCGGCTTCGTCCATGTAATGGGTGGTGACGAAGACGGTCACGCCGCCTTCGGCCAGTTCGTAGATCAGGTCCCAGAAGGTGCGGCGGGCGGTCGGGTCCGCGCCGGAGGTGGGTTCGTCGAGGAAGAGCAGTTTCGGCTGGTGGACCAGGGCGATGCCGAGCGCCAGGCGCTGACGCCAGCCGGCGGAGAGCGCACGGGTCAGGTCGCCTTCGTGCCCGGCCAGCCCGACCTGGGCCAGCGTGCCGGCGATCCGGTTCTTATCCCGCACGCCGTACACCCCGCCGTAAAAAGACAGGTTTTCCCAAACGGTCAGGTCGTCGTACAGGGCGAACTTCTGCGACATGTAGCCGGCGCGGGCGCGCACCTGCTCGGTCTCACGGAAGGCATCGTAGCCGAGGACGAGGGCCTGGCCTTCGCTGGGCTGGAGCAGCCCCAGCAGCATACGGATGGTGGTGGTCTTGCCCGAGCCGTTCGGTCCGAGGTAGCCGACCACTTCTCCCTGGTTGATCTCGAAGGAGACGTGGTCCACGGCGACGAAATCGCCGAAGCGCCGGGTCAGGTTATCCACCATGACGATGGGGAGGCTCATAAGGGTTACGCTCCGCTTTCCAGCACGGATTTCAGGCGGGACAGATTGCCTTCCATTTGGGCTTTGATGCGGCCGGCCAGCACACCTTCGGCAATCTTGAAGAAGCCGCCCGGCTCGCCCTTGCCCGACATGCTGAGCTTCGTCCCGGTGCCGGCCTTGCTGAAGGTCATCACCGCCCCGACCGTGACCGGTCCCATCTTGCCCCGGTAGCCAAACTTGCTGTCCGGTTCGTACTCGACGATTTCGAGCAAGCCTTCGAGTTTGCGGCCCAGCATCTCGCCCTTGACGGTGAAGGTCGCGCCGACGCCCATAGGCTTGCCCGAGACAGGTTTGATCTCCTGCGCGGTGGACTGCCAGCGGTGCATGTTGCTCAAGTCGGTGACAAAGGCGAATACGTCATGCACGGGGCGGTCTATCAGGGTAACGAGGTCGAAAGTTATCATGGTTTGCTCCATCACTCCGAGGGTGCGTCGCACCTTGGATATTACTTCACTCGGTCAAGGCGATGAACACGTCCTCCAGCACGGGCGGGACCTGGCGCAGGTCGGATACTGTCCCGCCGCCGGAGCTGATCCGCTGCGGCAGGCGCTTGAGCACCTGTCCGGTCGAGCCGGTGCGGAGGCGCAGGTGCAGCCGGTCGCCGAAGGCCTGCACGTCTTCCACGTCTTCGTCCCCGGCGGCGAGGTGGCGCAGCAGGTTGAGCGGCTGGCCGCGAAGTTCGAGGATGCGCCCGGTCAGGCTGGCGCGCAGGTCGCCGGGCGTGCCCTCGGCGATGATCCGCCCGCTCTTCATGAAGCCGACCCGGTGGCAGCGGGCGGCCTCGTCCATGTAGGGGGTGGTGATGATGACGGAGACGCCACCCCCCTCTTTCTCTCCCCCCAACTTCTCCGAATTTGGGGGGAGGCGGAGGGGGGTCTCTCCCTTCAAATTCTCCAAATTTTGGGAGATTCGGAGGGGGGTCGAGACGAGCTTGATGACCAACTGCCAGAAATCCTGCCGCGTCACCGGGTCCACGCCGGTGGTGGGTTCGTCGAGCAGCAGGACCCGGGGCCGGGTGACGAGGGCTGAAGCGAGTCCCAGCTTTTGCTTCATCCCGCCGGAGAGCTGCCCGGCGCGGCGGTCCTTGAAATCCGCCAGGCCGACGAATTCGAGGATGTCCATGCAGCGCGGCAGCCACTCCTTTTGGGTCAGGCCGCGCACCTCGGCGAAGAAGCGGATGTTCTCCAGCACGGTCAGGTCTTCGTAGAGCGAGAAACGCTGCGAGAGGTAGCCGGTCTGCGAGCGGGCCTGCTCCGTCTGGCGGAGGATATCGTACCCGCAGACGGAAGCCTGCCCCTCGTCCGGGCGGAGGGCGCCGACCAGCAGCCGCAGGGTGGTGGTCTTGCCCGCCCCGTCCGCGCCGACCAGGCCGTAGATCTCGCCGGGGGCGATGTTCAGGTCAACCCCGTCCACGGCGTGGTTCTCGCCGAAGGATTTTTTGAGATGAGTAGCTTGAACGAGGAAATCTGTCATATTATCTGTTCTCATTCGAGGCGCCGGGATGGCCCGGATGGACGATGACCAGGGCTTCAGTCTTCGCCAGCCCTTCCAACTGCTCGCGGCTTGGACGGCGAGGTAAGCCGTGCGCCTTTTCCATGATGAAACCGATCAGGCGAGGGTGACGGGCCAGGCGCACTTCCAGGAAATCAGCAAACCGGCAAGGGTCAGTCACCACTTCGGCCAGGCCCTCGAAACGCCGCGCACCGACACGGACTTCCACATCCGGGTTGGACAGGATATTGCAAACCCAGTCCGCTTTCAGCCCACGCGCCGCGCCGAGGTAGTAATCCTCGCCGATCTTCTCGTATTGGAGCGGCGTCACCCGCTTTTTACCCGACCTGCGGCCTGTGGTGGTCAACAGGAGGATGATCCGGCCAATCAACGGTCCCAGCCCGATCGCATACAGCACGCGATGGATCTTCTGGATATTCCTCATCCTGGCCCAATCGAACGCAACGGGTTTCATGGAATGACGCCTTCGCAAAATGGCCCGGTTTACTTGAACACCACGTCGGCGGGCATGCCCGGCTTCAACTTGCCCGCCGGGTCGTCCACGCTCAGCTTGATGGCGTAGACGGTCGAACTGCGTCCCTCGACGGTCTGGACGTTGCGCGGGGTGAATTCGGCCCGGTCGGCGATCTGGGTGACGGTGGCGCTGAAAGTCTCGCCGGGGAACGAATCGACCGTGACGGTGACGGCTTGGCCCAATTTGACTTCGCCGTAGCGGTTTTCGGGGACGAAGACGGTCAGGGTCAGGTCGCCGCCGCGCAGCAGGGTGATGACCGCCGCTCCCGGCTGGACGACTTCACCCAACTGGACATCCCGGACCGAAACCAGCCCGTCCACGGCGGCGAAGACCTGCGTTTTCTGGACCTGGGTCTCGATCAGGGCCACCTGGGCCTCCGCCTGCCCGACAGCCCGGGCGGCCTGCTCCACCGCGGCTTCGGCCTGCCGGATGGCGCTTTCGGCTGCGGTCAATTTGGGCGAGTAAATGCCCACTTGCAGCGCCCGTAATTTATCGCGGACGGTATCCAGGCGCTCGCGGGCGATGGCCAGGTCGGCCCGGGCTTGCAGCACGTCGTCCGCGCCTTCGGTGGTCAGGGCGTCGTCGTAGGCGGTTTGGGCGTCGTCGAGATCGGCTTCGGCCTCGTCGAAGGCGGTCTGGGCCGAGTCGCGCAATTCCTGCCCGCTGACGCCGGAGGTGCGGTCGAGCACGTCTTCGGCGACCTGGTAAGCCAGGCGGGCCCGGGCCAGCGTCGCTTCGGCGGCCAGGAACCCGGCGCTGGTGGCTTTCTCCTCGACGAATTCCAGGTCGTCCTGGGCGGCGGCCAGGGACTCTTCGGCGGCGGCAACTTCGGCCTGGGCCGCCCGGATCTGCTCCTCGCGGTCGAAGTACCAGTTGGGCTGGTCGAATCCGGCCGGGGCGGAGGCCTTCCAATCTGCGGTGCGGAGCGACTGTTCCTCGGCCTGGGCTGCGGTCAGCGCCAGGTCGTATTGAACTTTGGCGGAATCCAGCGCGGCCTGGGTGGTGGCCTGGGCGGCGCGGGCCGTTTCCAGTCCGGCACGAGCGGCGCGGAGCTGGGCCTGGAGCAGGGAATCGTCCAGGCGGAAGAGCAGGTCGCCGGCCCGGACCGGGTCGCCTTCATCCACAAGGACTTCGACCACTTTGCCGGCCATTTCGGGGGAGACGATCACCTCCAGGGCTTCGATGGTCCCGGAGGCGGTCAGGCGGGTATCCACCGGCTTGAGTTGCTGCTGGATGATGAAGTAGACCGAGGTGGCGATCACGGCCAGGACGAGCAATATGACAGGAACAGGGGGACGTTTGTTGGACATGGTTCACTCCTGAAGCGATTAATCCAGGCGTTTGCGGAAGCGCAGGGCCGCAGCGCCCATGATGAAGATACCGAAGAGGGCCAGGGCGATGATCTCGCCCTGGATGGCCGCCACGCCGACTCCTTTGAGCAGCAGCGAGCGGATGATGACCAGGTAGTAACGCAGCGGGACCACATACGAGACCACCTGCAGGATTTTGGGCATGGCTTCGAGCGGGAAGAAAAAGCCGGAGAGGAAGATGGCCGGCAGCAGGGTCATCCAGACGGTCAGCATGGCCTCCTGCTGGGTGTTGGCGATGGTCGAGGCGAACAGGCCGATGCCCAGCCCGGAGAGCAGCAGCAGTCCCGAAAGCGCCAGGATCAGGCTGAGCGGGCTGCGGATGGGGATGCCGAACCACCAGTGGCCGATGGCCAGCACTTCGAGCGTGTCGAGGAAGGCCAGCAGGGCATAGGGCGTGATCTTGCCGATGACCAGTTCCCACGAGCGGATGGGGGTGACGATGAGCTGCTCGATGGTGCCGCGCTCGCGTTCGCGCACGATGGCGGTGGCAGTGAGGATGGAGGTGATGGCGAACAGGATCATGCCGATCACGCCGGGGATCATGAAGTAGGCGCTGACCAGGTCGGGGTTGTACCAGACCCGGGTCCGCACTTCGACCGGGGGTTTCAGGTCGAAGGGCATCCCCGAACGGGCGATCTTCTCTTGCAGGATGTCGGTGGCGTGGGCCTGGCCGATCAACTGGGCCGCCGAAAGCGCGGTGGAGGCCGAAGTCGGGTCGGAGCCGTCCAGGATGAAGGCTACCTGGGCCTCGCCGTGCGCCACCCGGTTGGCGTAGTCCGGCGGGATGATCAGCCCGGCGCGGGCCTTGCCGCTCTCGATCAGGACGGCGATCTCCTCCTGCGAATTGACCGCGTAATCAATGCGGAAGTAGTCGGCGGCGCGGAAGGCGCCGAGCAGGGCGCGGGCTTCGGGCGACTGGCTCTGGTCGAAGACCGCCAGGGGGATGTTGCGCACGTCGCTGGTGGCCGAGTAGCCCAGCAGGAAAAGCTGGACGATGGGGATGACCAGGATGATGCCCAGGGTGCGCGGGTCGCGCAGGATCTGGATGAATTCCTTGCGGATGATGGAGACGAGGCGAGAGTTCATAGTAACTCCAAAAGTTAGAATTCTGAACTCAGAATTCAGATTTGATAATCCCGTGCAAGAAGATGTCCACGAAGATATCCAGGCTGTCTTCGCGCATTTCGGGCGGCATCACCTGGCCTGCCATCATTTCCATGATGTAATATGAAAAAAACATACCCATGAAAGCCCTCAGGATGATCGCCGGATGGATGGGCCGCAGCACACCCTCCGGGGATTGGATGCGCTGGATGAGCGGAAGCACCTGCGGGATGACTTCCTCCATCAAGCCTGCCATGTGTTTGGTGTTGAATTCGACGATCTCGATGAACATCAACTTCAGGAAATCCGGCCTGCGGCCCAACTCCCCGACCAGGGCCTGGGCCGCGTTATGGATGAATTCGTCCGCCGTTTCGCCGGGTACGGCAGAAACCAACGGCAGGATTTGCTTGTACGGATGCTTGTCGTGAATGATGGCTTCGAAAATTGCATCCTTGCCGGCGAAGTGGTTGTATATCCCGCCCACGGCCAACCCGGCCCGTTCCGCAACCTGGCGCATGGAAGTGGCCGAGTAGCCCTGTTCAAGGAACAATTCATAAGCGGCCTCTTCGATCGCCATTCGTGTGCGTTCACCTTTACTCAGGTTTTCTTCTGCCATGCTTTCCTTCCGTAAATGAACGAACGTTCGTTTTTATTATAATGATTTTTGGTCCGCTGTCAAGTGATGCGAGTTTTTGATGCAGCTGTGGATTCGTTATGAAACGTTCATTGTCAACAACCGGGTTGGCATGTACAATCCAGGCCATGTTGCCTGCATCGCCAAACGAAAATTTCCTGAGCAAGAACCTGCGCTTCAACTTCATCATCGGCATTTTCGACGGGGGATTCTTCGGGTTCGCGCTCGGATTCGCCTCCTTCATCACCGTCATCCCCCTCTTCGTCAACCAGCTCACGGACTCGGCCCTGTTGATCGGTCTCGTGCCCGCCATCCACAACGTCGGCTGGCAACTGCCCCAGTTGCTGACCGCAGGCTGGGTGTCGCGCGCCCGGCGTTACAAGCCGCTCGTGGTCTGGATGACCGCCCACGAGCGCATCCCGTTCGTGGGGCTGGCGTTGATCGCCTGGTTCCTTCCTGCCTTCGGCAGCCGGGGCGCGCTGATCCTGATCTTCCTGATGCTCACCTGGCAGGGACTGGGCGGCGGGTTCACGGCCAACGCCTGGCAGAACATGATCGCCAAAGTCATCCCCGACCGGCTGCACGGCACCTTTTACGGGAGCCAGGCCGCCGCCTTCAACGGGCTGGCCGGGATCTCGGCCATCGCCGCCGGCCTCCTCCTCGAACGGCTGGCCTCGCCCCTGGATTTTACCGCCTGCTTCCTGGCCGCTTCGGCCGCGATGGCGGTTTCCTACGTGTTCATCGCCCAGACCCGCGAGCCGGAAAGCCCCAAACGCCTCCCCAAACCGGACAATGCCTTCTGGGGCGAGGCCCTGGCGATCCTCAAGCGCGACCGGAATTTTTGCGCCTTCCTGGTCGTGCGCGCCGTCAGCCAGTTTGCCAGCATGGCCTTCGCTTTTTATACCGTTTATCTCGTGAACGAAATGGGCGTGGGCGAAGCTGCCATCGGCGCGCTGACCGGCTTCCTGCTGATCGTCCAGGTGCTGTTCAATCCGCTGGTGGGCCGCCTGGGCGATCGCTGGGGACACCGCAACGCCATGTTGTTCGGCGCGCTGGCTGCGGTTTCCGGCACGCTCCTGGCGGCAACTGCCAAATCGCCGGGATGGTTCTACCTGGTCTTCCTGCTCGAAGGCGCGGCGCTGGTCGCCATCTGGGTCGCGCCGATGTCGCTGACGGTCCGCTTTGCGCGCGGCGAGGAAGACCGCCCGGTCTACATCGGGCTGTCCAACTCGTTGACCGCGCCCGCGGCCATCCTGGCCCCGCTCCTGGGCGGCTGGCTGGCGGATACTTCCGGGTTCCAGACCACCTTCATGGTCTCGGCGCTCTTCGCGGTGCTGATGTCGGTCATGCTGTTCGCATCCGTGAAAGATCCTGGCACGGCCTCTTGAACCCGCCAGGTTTGGCGAATCAAAACCCCAAAGGCTGGATCCCTTTGGGGTTTTTCGTCAACAGGCCCATCGCCGGGGGCGCTTGCGGAACCGGGCCGGGCGGGGGTCACTTGCGTCCGCCGGGAGCGTTGTCCGGGTGGAGGCGGGTCGCCAAATCCTTCAGTTGGTGGAAACTGACCGGTTTGTCGAGCACGAAATCGGCCCCGGTCTCGTCCCTGAGCGAACTGGCCGCCGCCGAATCAGCCGTGACGGCCAGCACCCAGCTTTTGTCGAGCCTTTTCTGGTTGCGGATGCTCTTGAGGATGGTCAGGCCGGAAACCTTGGGCAGGTGGATGTCGAGCACCACCAGGTCGGGCGTCTCCGATTGCAGGGCGACGAGCGCCATTGCGCCGTCTACGAAGGTTTTGGTCTCGTAGCCCGAGGCTTCGACCGCCACCTGGAAGATCTCGGAAAGGCTCGAATCGTCTTCGATGATGAGCGCGAGTGGGGACATATCATCTCACTTTACAGGGTGGTTTTCTGGCAGCACGAGGGGCAGCGTGACCAGGATAGACGCGCCCCAACACCCACCCGATTTTACCGTAATTGTCCCGCCTGCGACATCCACCAAATGTTTGATGAAGGATCGTGCAGGCGATGGCATCCGGGATGGGGGAGGCTCCGGCGGGTTTCGTCCGCCATTCCTGAGAGTCCTTGACGGCCCGCTCTGGTAAAATCGAAATGGATGAAGGAACGTCCCGAAGGTTTTGTTGAGAAAATTTGGCCCTTTAGCACCCTTCGGGACGGTTTCAACCGAAATGAAACGCACCAATTCATTTTGCGCTCCGGTCGCCTGGAGCGAGGACGTTTTTTGACTTTTGCAAGCCATCCATCAAAGGAATGACACCGAGGACATTATGCGTCAAGTTGCAATCCTGGGCATCGGACAAACCAAAATAGATGAACACTGGGATTACTCCCTGCGCGAACTGGCCGGCTTTGCGGCCCTCGAGGCCCTGCAAGACGCCGGGCTGGAGCGGGTGGAGGGCCTGTTCGTCGGCAACATGCTTTCGGGCATAGTCAGCGGCCAGCACCACCTCGGCTCGTTGGTGGCCGACTGGGTGGGGCTGCGCGGGATCGAAGCCGCCAGGATCGAGGCCGCCTGCGGTTCGGGCGCGGCGGCTTTCCGCTCGGCGTTGATCGCGGTCGCTTCGGGCGAGGTCGAGACCGCCCTGGTGGTCGGCGTGGAGAAGATGACCGACAAGGCCGGGCACGACGTCACCTCGGCCCTGGCCACCGCGGCCGACGCCGATTACGAGGTGGAGCAGGGCGTCTCGTTCGTCGGGCTGAACGCGCTCATCATGCGCCGCTACATGCACGAATACGGCTGGCAGCACTCGGACTTTGCCGCCTTCTCGATCAACGCCCACGCCAACGCGGTCCACAACCCCAACGCCCGGCTGCAATTCGCCATCAGCGCCAAAGATTACTCGCAGGCCGGGATGGTCGCCTCGCCGATCAACCTGCTGGACGCTTCGCCGATCGGGGACGGGGCGGCCGCGGCGGTTATCGTCCCGGCGGAGCGGGTGATGGGGACGCCCCTGCGGCCGCGCATCCTGGTGGCCGGGTCGGGCGCGGCGACGGATACCATCGCCGTCCACAGCCGCCGCCGGCCGCTCTTCCTGGACGCCGCGCAGGCTTCCGCCAAACAGGTTTATGCCCAGTCCGGGCTGGGTCCTGCGGACATGGACCTGTTCGAGCTGCACGACGCCTTTTCGATCATGTCGGCCCTCTCGCTGGAGGCCTGCGGCTTCGCCGAACCCGGCCAGGGACCGCGCCTGGGCCTGGATAACGCGATCAGTCCCACGGGTCCGCTGCCGATCTGCACCCGGGGCGGGTTGAAGGCGCGCGGCCACCCGGTCGGCGCGACGGGGATGTACCAGATCGTCGAGGTCGTCCAGCAATTGCGCGGCGAATGCGGCGAGACCCAGGTGGCGGGGGCCAGGGCCGGCATGGCGCAGAACATCGGCGGCAGCGGCGCGACGGTAATCACCCACATCCTGAAATCGGCCTGAAACCTTGATTTGTTGACCGTTTTTGTCTATACTCTAATCTAACAAGCAGGCATCGTATCGGCCTGGAAAGGAGTTGCTATGGACGACAGGCGGAAAGTGAAGCGGAAAGATTTTTCATACTACATGCGTCTTTTCGACTCTGACACCCAGATCCTGGTGGGACACCTGGCAGACATCAGCACCGGCGGCTTCAAGATTGACAGCCGCGACCCGATTGACGTGGACAAGGTCTTCCGGCTGCGCATGGACCTGTTCCCGGAGGTTTCGAGCAAGCCCTACATGATCTTTACCGCCCGCGCCCGCTGGTGCCAGGTCCACCCGCTCGACCCGACCCTTTACCATATCGGCTTCCAGATCATCAACATCCAGCCCGGCGATTACGAGATCCTCAACCGGCTAGTCCAGAACTACGCCTCGGACAAGCGTCACAGCGGCTTCGGGACCGGCTGGTGAACAGACAGGATACCCGAGACTTCCGCACCTGAACCGGGTGCGGAAGTTTTTTAAGAACGTCCCGGCTTCGAACTCCGTTGCGCCGCCTTCGGGACAGTGTTTGCCAAGTGCGGATAATTGACATATAATGCCCACGGTCGAAAATTGCGCTTCCTCTCTCCAAAAAAGCGCAATTTTTTTTACCGCCCTGGGTATACAATTGCACTCATGCGCCAATTCGTCAGCAAGTTCATCCGGTTCGTTATCAGGCTCATCGCCCGCGTGGAGGTGCGGGGGTTCGAGAACCTGCCCAAAACGGGCGGGTACGTGCTCGCCTCGAACCACCTGGGCCGCCTGGACACCGCCATGCTCTTCTACGCCCTGGACGGCGACTTCATCCTGCCGGTGGCCGAGAAATACGAGCGCCACTGGCTCTTCGGCCCGCTGGGGAACGCCCTGGGCGCCATCTGGCTGGACCGCTTCAACGCCGACGTCGGCTCGATCCGTGAGATGTTCGCCCGGATGAAGGCAGGCGGGATCCTGGTCATCGCGCCGGAGGGGACGCGCTCGAAGACCGAGTCCCTGGCGGAGGGGAAGCCGGGCGTGGCCTACCTGGCGATGAAGGCCGGCGTGCCCATCGTCCCGATCGCCCTGGCCGGGACCGAAGACCGGGTGGTGGCCGGGAATTTGAAACGTTTCAGGAAGACGAAGATCACCGTCACGGCCGGCCCGGCGTTCAGCCTGCCCCCGGTCAAAGGGAAGGACCGGGACGAGGCCCTGAAAGGCTATACCGACGAGATCATGTGCCGCATCGGGGCCTTGCTGCCGGAAAAATATCGCGGCGTGTACGCCGACCATCCCCGAATGAAAGAATTGTTGGCCTGAATCTATGCGCAATATCCTCCGCACCCTCATCCGCTTCATCATCAACCTCATCGCCCGCGTGGACGTGAGCGGGTACGAACACGTGCCCGCAACCGGCAACTTCGTCATCGCCACCAACCACCTGGGGATCGTGGACGCGCCCCTGGCCTTCTACGCCCTCGACCGCTGGGACCTGTTCGTGCTGATCGCCGAAAAATGGGAGAAGAACCCCTTCTTCAAGTGGCTGGGGAAATATTTCAACTTCATCTTCATTGACCGCTTCAACCCGGACATCAGAGCCTTGCGCAGGGTCATCAATTTGATGGACGAGGGCCAGAACCTGGTCATCGCCCCGGAGGGGACCCGCAGCCGGGTCGGGTCGTTGATCGAGGGCAAGCCCGGGGTCAGTTACCTGGCGACGCGGCTGGGCCAGCCGATCGTCCCGGTGGCGCTGGCGGGGACCGAGGATCGCGTCATCTTCGGCAATCTCAAACGGCTCAAGCGCAGCCACATCACCGTCACGGCCGGGCCGGCCTTCACCCTGCCGCCCCTGCCCCGCCAAAACCGGGACGAGGCCCTGAAGCAGTACACCGACGAGATCATGTGCCGCATCGCCGCCCTGCTGCCTGAGAAATATTGGGGGGTGTACCGGGAGCATCCGAGGTTGAAGGAATTGCTGGCAAGCGGTCAGTGAGCAGTATTCAGTGGTCAGAGAAAAGGGAGCCGCCGGGAGGCGGCTCTTCCGTTTTTACCGGGAAAACCTTTGAAACACGAAGGAACACAAAGGCGACGAAGGAAAAACGCGTCCGACAGTGTGCCTTTTCTCCCTTTGAGCGCCTTCGTGACCCTTTGTGTTTAGGCTCTTTCCCGCTGATTGTCGAAGAGCCAAAAAGGTCTTCTTAAAGATCTGTCCGGTAAAGAATGCCCGGAAGACCTTCGTCACGTTACAAACGTGACCTACGGCCCCTCAATCATCCACATCTGTCACGTTGCAAACGTGACCTACGGCTGCTCACTGAATACTGAACACTGAATACCGCCCCCTCAATCCTCCACATCCGTCACGTTACAAACGTGACCTACCGCCCCCTCAATCCCCTTGCACGAACTCCCGCGCTTGCTCGATGTAGGCCAGGCTCTGGTGCCGGAAATAGGTGTTGTACAGCGTGGCGTAATGCCCGCCCTTCGCCAGCAGGCCGTCGTGGTCGCCTTCTTCGATGATGGCCCCGTTCTCCATCACCACGATCCGGTCGGCGGCTTTGACGGTGGACAGGCGGTGGGCGATCAGGACGCTGGTGGCTTCTTTCAGGATCAGGTTGAGGGCTTGCTGGATCTGCCACTCGGTGAACGGGTCAATGCTGGCGGTGGCTTCGTCCAGGATGAAGATGGCCGGTTTCTGGACCAGGACCCGCATCAGGGCCACCAGTTGGCGCTGTCCCATCGAGAGGCGGTTGCCGCGCTCGCCCACCTCGGTCGCCAGGCCGTCGGGCAGGGTTTCGAGCCATTCGCCGCCGCCGATCCGCCGGGCCATGTCGAGCATCTCGGCGTCGCGCACTTCGGGCACGGCGTAGCGGATGTTATCGGCCACCGTTCCCGAGAACAGGAACGGGACCTGCGAGACGATCCCCAACTGGCGGCGGTACTGCTGCAAATCGAAGGTGCGGATGTCCAGCCCGTCCACCAGCAGCTTGCCGCCCTGGAACTCGTAGAAGCGGGCAATTAATTTCGCAATGGAGGACTTGCCCGCCCCGGTATGTCCCACCAGGGCCAGATTCTCCCCGGGGCGCAGGCACAGGTCGAAGTCCCGCAGGACCGGCTCGGATTCGGTGTAGCGGAAGTCCACGCCCTCGAAACAGATCTCCCCCGTCAGGCGCGGGACCGGTTGACGATCCACCTGGACCACGTTCGGATCCGCATCTATCAGGGCGAACGCCCGTTCGGCAGCGCTCAACCCGGACTGGATCTGGGCCCAGAACGCCGACAGGTTCAGGATCGGGAAGAAGAAGTTGTCGAGGCTCAGGATGAACAGGTACCAGGCCCCGGCCGTGACCAGTCCCTGCGTGGCCGACAGCCCGCCGAAATAGACCAGGATGGCCGTGCCGACGCCGCCCAGGGCGTTGAGGGTCGGGAAGACCAGCGACAGGATGAAGCCGCGCTTGATATTGACCCGGTACGACTGCTGGTTGGCGGCGTCGAAATCCACGAAGATGCTGTCTTCCTGGCGGAAGTTCTTGGCGACCGAGATGCCGCTGACGGTCTCCTTGATCGCGGCGTTGACGTCGGCCATGGCCCGCATCCCCTCGCGGGTCACCTGGCGGGCCATGCGCCGGAAGCCGAGCGCCACCAGGAAGATGACCGGCATGAAGCTGAACAGGATCAGGGCCATCTTCCACTCGGTGTTGACCAGCACCACCGCCAGCATCAGCGCCTGGACGATCTGGGCCACCACGTCGGTGACGATGACCACCAACTGGCCGAACTCACGCGTGTCGGAGGTGATCCGCGAGACGATCCGCCCGGAGGAGTACTGGTCGTAGAACGACAGGTCGTGGGCTGCGGCGGCATCGAAGGCCTGGGTGCGCAGGTCGAGCACCACGTCGCCGACGGCCCGGGCGGTCAGGCTGCGGCGGAGCCAGTTGAGGCCCCAGTTGGCGACGCCGGTGAACAGCACCGCCCCGCCGATGAGCAGGATGGCCGCGCCGGTCGGCTGGGATTTGACGTAGTCCACGCCGCGCGAGACGATCACCGGCTGGGCCGCGCCGATCAGGGCGGTGAGCGCCACCAGGAGCGAGACGAGCGCCAGCCGCGCCCGCTGCGGGGTCAGGTAGCCAATGATCCGCCGCGTCAGTTGGCGGTCGGTATATTGGCGGTCGTATTTTTCTTCGTTAAGTCCGGCAAAGAAGCCCATGGGTCATCCAGTAATTGGTAAATGGTGATTGGTAATTGGTTGTTTGTTCGGCACGTTGGCACGCAAATGGACACGTGGGCAGGTAGACAGGTAGACACGTAGACACGAACACCTGTTTACCTGTGTACCTGTTTACCTGCTTACTCCCTAAATATCCTCGAATACGCTTCGGAGGTCTGCATCAACTCGTCGTGGCTGCCGCTGGCAACGAGACGGCCCTTGCGCATGACCAGGATCAGGTCGGCCCAGCGGATCTGCGACAGGCGGTGGGTGATGATGAACGTCGTCCGGCCCCGGGCTGCGGCGGCGATGGCCCTTTGGATGCAGTCTTCGGTGGCGCTGTCTATGGCCGAGGTCGAATCGTCCAGGACCAGGATGTCCGGTTCCGTCAAAAAGGCCCGCGCCAGGGCCAGGCGCTGGCGCTGTCCGCCCGAAAGGGTCACGCCCCGCTCGCCGATGACCGTCTCGTAGCCTTTCTCGAACTCCATGATGAAATCGTGCGCCTGGGCCGCGATGGCGGCGGATTCGATCTCTTGGCGGGTGGCGTCCTGCTTGCCGAAGGCGATATTCTCGGCGATCGAACGCGAGAACAGGAAGATGTCCTGCTCGATGATCGAGATCTGCTGGCGCAGGGAGGCCAGGTTCCAGTCGCGCACGTCCACGCCGTCCACGAGAAGCTGTCCGCCGGTCATGTCGTAGGTGCGGTTGATCAGCTTGGCCAGGGAGGTCTTGCCCGCCCCGGTCTGCCCGACGATGGCCACCGTCTGCCCCGGCGCGACCCTGAACGAGATGTCCGAGAGCACCTCGTCGCCTGCGGGGTAGGCAAACCCAACCCGGCGGAACTCCACCTCGCCGCGCATCCGGCCCGCATGCCCGGCGGCGTTCTGGTCGAGGTCGGTCTCGTTGTTGATCAATTCCAGGATGCGGCGCGCCCCGGCCAGTCCGAGCGAGATCTGCGAATAGGCGAAGGTGGAGGCAAAGGTCGGGAAGCCGAGCATCAGCAGCAGGCTGAAATAGGCCACCACGTCGCCGGTCTGGAGCAACCCCTGGTTGAAGAGCGCCAGGGCGTGGAACAGGCCGGTCGCCAGGGCGATACCGAGCAGGAGCATCGGCAGGAACTGGGCCTCCAGGTCCCCCTGGCGGACGAAGGCGTCCCGGAAGCGGCGGGCATTGTCGCCGAAACGGGCCACTTCGGCCTGCTCCTGGGCCGCGCCCTTGACGATCTCCACCCCGTCCAGGGCTTCAGCCAGGCGGCTGTTGAGCTGCCCGAAGGAATCCCGCACTTCGTTGGTAACCGGTTCGAGGGCTTTCAGGTAGAAGTACAGGGCGATGAAGTAAGCGATGGTGTAGAGGATCGGCGTGGCCAGCAGGGCCGGGTGGTAGCGCGGCGCGTAGGCGATGGGCATGACGATGAAGATCAGCGAGCCGACCACCAGGTTGACGCCGGGGCTGAACATGAAGTTGACCTCGCGCACGTCGTTGGTGGCGCGGGCCATCGTGTCGCCCACCGATTGCAGGTTGTGGAAGGTCATGCTCTTGCCCAACAGGGAGATGTAGAGTTCGTCGCGGATGTCGCGCTCCACCTTTTGGGCGATCAGTTCCGCGCCGTAGTTGCGGCCAAGCTGCAAGACGCCGCGCACGACCTGGGTCCCGCCGATGTAGAACGCCAGCGGCAGGAGCACCCCGGTCAGCGGCGGCACGGCCAGGATCGAGTCGAAGGCCTGCCCGACGAAGATCGGCACCAGCGCCGCCAGCCAGGCGTTGCCCACCGCCCCGGCGACCATCATGGCGATGATCGGCCAGTAGCGGACCGCGTGCGAGACCACCCAGCGGGCGGGCGTCGTGCGGTTATAGGCATGTTTTCGTTCGATGGTGAATTCAGCAGGGGCGGATAGTACGGTCATCCGGCGATTGTACCCGATAAAAGCGGGTAAATGTGTCAGCATTCTGTTAGAGCAGCGAGCCACGATATGTCATTGCGAGGGCGGGTGGCAAGTAGGGTGAGGGTTTCTCGCCCGTATCGAGACCACCCGCCCGAAGCAATCTCCAGCTACGGGAGGATTGCTTTGTCGCAACGAACGCGCCTCGCAATGACCGGGATTTGTTGCCCAACGAACGAGCCAGTAACCAGCCTGTATCGGATGGGTTAACACTGTCAAGCCTGGCAATCCGGCCAGCAAACCCGCTTTTCGCCAAAGGAGAGATTGAAATGAAAATGCCCAAATCCCTTTCCACCTGGTTCATGGTCTTGTTCTTCCTGTTCTCCGGCCTCGCCGTCTTCGGGATCACCTTCGGCGGCAGCCTGTTCGGGACCCTGACGGGCCTGTTCGCCCTCGGCGCGGCGGTGTTCCTCTTCATCGGTAAGTAATCGTTATCGCCATCGCAGGGAACAGCCTTCATTGCCGAAGGCTGTTTTGTTTACAGCAAGTTTCACCCCCATTCGGAGATTGCTTCGTCGGGGAGAGCACCCTCCTCGCAACGACACGCTGTGAAAGGCTGTTTTGTTTGACTTGCGCCTGCATCTGTTGTAAACTGATTCAAAATCCGCACCCCCAGGAGAAATGTCATGGCCCAAAGTTCCCGCTACCGCTGGTTCGTCGTCGTCATCTTTTTCTTCTTCATGCTCCTGCACCAGACCGACAAGCTGATGATCGGTTCGCTGCAAGTGCCGATCAGTGAAACGTTCGGGCTGAACAACCAGCAATGGGGCTGGATCAACTCCGGGGCGCTGATCGTCGCCACCCTCCTCTACCCGCTTTGGGGCTATCTCTACGACCGCTACGCCCGCGCCAGACTGCTCTCGCTGGCCTCCTTCATTTGGGGCGCAACCACCTGGATGAACGCCATCGTCCGTTCGTTCGGCGGATTCCTCGTCACACGCGCCTCCACCGGCATTGACGACTCGTCCTACCCCGGCCTGTACACCCTGATCGCCGACTACTTCGGCCCGAACCTGCGCGGCAAGATCTACGGCATCCTGCAACTGGCGCAGCCGCTGGGCTACCTGGTCGGCATGGTCCTGGCCTTGATCGTCGCCCCGATGATCGGCGGCTGGCGCACGGTCTTCTACATCACCGGCTCGCTGGGGATCGTCATCGCCACCTTCATCTTCTTCGGCGTCAAGGAAATGCCGCGCGGCAAGGCCGAACCCGAGTTCGAGAACCTCGCCGAAATGCAGGCCTTCCGTTTCTCGTGGGCCGAAGCCAGGGAGATCTTCAAAAAGCGCACCATGTGGTTCATCTTCCTGCAAGGCTTTGCGGGCGTCTTCCCCTGGAACGTGATCACCTTCTTCTTTTTCGCCTACCTCGAAAAAGAACGCGGCTACAGCGCCGACAGCATCCTGTTCACCATGGCGCCGGTCATCCTCATCCTGGCCGCGGGTTACTTCATCGGCGGCGCGCTGGGTGACGCGGCCTTCAAGCGCACCAACAAGGGCCGCATCGTCATTTCCAGCATCGGCGTTTTGTTCGGGGCGATCTTCCTCGCCCTGGCCGTCACCACCCCGGTCGAAGCGCGCACCCAATTCTTTATCTTCATGTGCCTCACGGCGGTCTTCATGCCGCTCTCCTCGGCCAACGTCATCGCCACCGTCTACGACGTGACCGTCCCCGAGGTCCGCTCGACCGCCCAGGCCACCGAATATTTCGTCGAAAATGCGGGCGCGGCCTTTGCGCCCATCCTCACCGGCGTCATCGCCGACGCCCTCAACCTGCAAACCGCCATCCTCCTTATTTGCAGCGTGACCTGGGGGCTGTGCTTCCTCTTCTACCTCGGCGCGCTCTTCACCATTGACCACGACACCCACGTCCTGCGCGGCCAGATGGCCGAACGCGCCAAAGCCATGTAGCGCCGTTGCGCAAATTGCCAAATTGCGCCACAAAATGGTTATCACCCCAATCTCCCTCAGCGACAAACGGCAGGTCAAGGCATTCCTCGACCTGCCTTTCCATATCTACGCTGGCTATCCGCAGTGGGTCCCGTCGTTGCGGATGGATGACCGGATCCGGCTCGACCCGCGGCGTTACCCGTTCTACCGGCATTCCCAGGCTGCCTTTTTCCTCGCCCACGAAAGCGGACGACCCGTGGGCCGTCTCGCCGTTATGGACAACCGTCTCTACAACGATTACAACCGCGCCAAAACCGCCTTCTTCTACCTTTTCGAGTGCGAAAACGATCCCGCCGCCGCCCAGGGACTCTTCTCTGCCGCCTTCGAGTGGGCCAGGTCCCGCGGGCTGACGGAGATGCTCGGCCCGAAGGGCTTTACCGTGCTCGACGGCTTCGGCCTGCTGGTCAAGGGATTCGAACACCGCCCGGCCTTCGGGCAGCCCTACAACCCGCCCTGGTACGTTGACCTGATCGAATCGGTCGGCTTCGCCCCGCACCGGGAGGCGGTCTCGGGCTATATCGGCCCGGATATCGAGTTCCCGCCCCGGGTCCACGAACTGGCGGAACGGATCGCCCAACGCCGCGGCCTGCGCGTCGCCCGCTACCGGTCCCGGCGTGACCTGCGGGCCTTCATCCCCAAACTGAAAGACCTGTACAACAATGCCCTGCGCGGCACCGCCGGCAACTGCGTAGAGCGGGGAAAGCGCACACCCGAGACGGTGTGAAGTCGCACACTTTTCGAGAGGGGAGCGCTGTGAAGAGATTGTACCTTAAGTGTTCGGCATGCTCCGCTGAGATCTGAGCTTTCTTTG
>JBMOMN010000004.1:0-28142 GCA_049324115.1 Chloroflexota bacterium | reverse complement strand
AAGGTGGCGTCCCCGCCCGCGTTTGCAGACAGCAGTTGGCTGCCATCCAATACGTACTGTGTGGTCAGGCCGGAGGCGTTCATCGTCAGGCGTTCTCCCAGGCCATTGTACGCCATTTCGGCCTGGGCCGTCCAGTCTGCGCCGTCGTGGGCCTCGACCTGGGTCAAATACCCGGCGGCGTTGTAGGTGTAGCGCTGCGCGCCGCTGGCAGGGTTTCCATACGGTAAGACTTCGGTCAGGCTGCCGTTGGGGTCGTAGGTGTATTGCCAGGTCGTCCCATCCTTTAGGGCAGTGACCAGTTCATTGGCGACGTTATAGGTGTAGGTCGTCGTCACCATGCCGGGGCCGAGGTTCTGCTGCATTTCGAGCGCGTTCCCGGCCGCGTCATAGGTGTAACCGAAGCTGCGCCCATCACTGTAGGCGGTGGAGGTCAGTCGGTAGAGGGCGTCATAGGCGTAATCAATGGTCAGGAGCGATGATTGCTGCAAGGCCAGGTCCGCCTGGGAGAGGGCCAGCGGCGACAGCAAGCCTTTTTTGTAAGCCGGGATCTTTTGCGCCGCAGCTACAGGCTGCTCAGAAGCCGAAGCCGCTTTTACCGGGCCGGGCGCAGCCGCCAACGGTCCGATGTAGGTTGTTCGATGCGATTCAAAATCGTCGAAGAACATCGCGCCGGATGTGGTCGCTTCGATGGCCCCCACCGCGCCCAGCAGGGTGCTGCCCAGGGTTCGGCTGTCGTTGTCCACACCGCTGAGATTCTGTTTCAACGTGCCGTCAATCCATAGTTTGAAATAGCCGTTGTTGGTGTCCACACCGCTCTTCTTCCATTCGATCTCGATGGAATGCCAGGCGTTGCTGATGGTGTAGTTCGAACTGGAGACAAAAGTGTTATCGTCTTTCCTGAGGTTGAATTTAATCCAATAAGAGGAGCCATTGTAACCCAGCAGGACGTTGAAGAGCCGGACGCCGTTGGCATTGTTGCCGCTGAAGATATTGTGGGAGCTTCCGGTGTTCATCGTCAGCGAATTCGGATCGAAGTAGAAGCGCGCCCGATAGCGTGAGAGAGGAGATACAAGATCATCTTGGGCATAGATGGAAACCTGATCGTCAATCAAGGCTTTCATGCCCCAACCGCCTGAATGGGCTGCAGCCGCCCGCACGGCCAGGTCGCCGCTGTCTCTCACACTCGCATCCCAGGCTGCAAAATTACCCGATTCGAAGTCATCGGCAAAGATCAGTTCGGGGACCGGGGTGGAGGTAGCGGTGGGAGAGGGGATCGGCGTCTGGGTGGCTGTGGAGGTCGGCAGGGGTGTGTCGGTGCTGGTGGGAGTCGGTGTTGGCTGTCCTGGCTGAACGACGTCTTCCACGGCTTGCGTCACATTGCCCACCGCATCATAGGCGTAAGTGTACCCGGCCAGTTGGGTCAATCCCTGGTCGTGGTGGAGTTGGATGAGTCTCCCGGCCGCATCGTAGGCATAATCTGAGCTTACGCCGTTGGGGCGGGTAATGTTAATCGCATTCCCGGCCGCGTCGTAAGCATAGCCGGTGGCTTGGCTGGTCCAGTCTGTGACGTTCGCCAGGCGGTTGAGGGGATCATATTCGTACGAAACGCCCTTGCCGTCGGGGTGGGTCAGGCCAGTGCGATTACCAACCGGGTCGTAGGCATATCCAACCGTTTGGGCGAACGGATCGGTGACCGTCTCCAGGCGGTTGAGCGTATCATAATCCCAGGTCGTGGTTCCCAGCCCGTCGGTCATACTGAGGCGTTGCCCTAACACATTATAGGTAAAGGTGATGTCCGGGTCCGTGCCAGGATAATCGATCCCTGTCAGTTGTCCGGCGGCGTCGTAACTGTAAGAGGTCGTCTGGTTCTTGGCGTCGGTGGCTGAAATTTGCCGACCGGCCAGGTCGTAGGTATAGGCCCAGGTATTGCCAAGTGGGTCCACTTTTTGGGTTACACGGTTGGAGGCGTCGTAGGAATAAGCAGTCACGTGGTCGAGTGGATCCGTCACCGAGATGCGGTTGCCGACGGCGTTGTAACCGAACTCATAACGGACATTGGTATCCGCATTCGGCTGGATCCCGGGCCGGTAGTTGTAAACGACCGCCACCTGCCGGTTCAGCGCGTCGAATTCATAATGAGTTACGATCCCGTTGGCATCAACCGTATCGGAGACGTTTCCCAACGGATCATAGACTGTCTGGCTGGTGTTTCCGAGAGGGTCGGTTACGGCGATGCGCCGGTTGAGAGCGTCGTAAGTGTAGGTGGTAGTATTGCCCAATGGGTCTGTCACCGCGACCAGGTTGCCGCCCGCATCATAGGAATTGGTCGTCACGTTGCCCACAGCATCAGTCGTCGTCGCCAGCCGCCCAAGAATATCGTAAGCCATAGTGGTGATATTGCCGTTGGCGTCGGTACGGGAGGTCACGTTCCCCAGGGCGTCATAGGAGGTGTAAGTTGTATTTCCAGCGGGGTCGGTTACGGCAATGACCCGGTCCAGCTGGTCGTAGGTATAAGTCGTCTGGTTCCCTGCGGCGTCAATCGTCGCATGGCGTCTTCCAAATTGATCGTAGATCGTCTGCGTTATCCGCCCAAGCGGATCGGTGGTGGCAATCAAGCGGCCAATGTTGTCGTAAGTATAGGTCGTCGTGTTGCTCAACGGGTCCACCGTGGCGGTGCGGTTGCCAGCAGAGTCGTAAAAGGTCTCGGTCACACCCCCATTGGGGTCGGTGGTACGGGTCAGCCGGTTGAGGGCGTCGTATTCGTAAGTCGTCACCCTGTTCAATTTATCCGTGCGGGAAACGACATTGCCGTTCTCGTCGTAAGTCGTCAGAGTGTAATTCCCAAAAGGGTCCACCACTTTGTAGACCCGCTCCAAGCCATCGTAGAAAAAGATCGAAGCATTCCCGCCCAGGTCGGTAACTGTGGAGGTGTTAGCAACAACATCGAAAGCTGTGGCGGGAGACGAGATTCCCAGCGGATTGATAGTGCGGATTAACCGCCCCGTCAAGTCGTATTCGTATTGGGTAGTCTGGAGCAGAGCATTGGTCGTGGACACCAGACGCCCCAGTTCATCGTAGGTGTTGGTGCTGACATTCCCGGCCGTATCTGTCGTTTGAATCAGCCGGCCGGCATCGTCGTAGACGTAACTCGTCGTGCGATTGAACGTGTCCGTGACCGCAACCTGGTTGCCGCGCGCATCATATAAGTACTCGGTTACGATGTTGTACACATTTTCATCGTTTTGCGGCCGGGCCGGGTCGTAATTGCGGGTGGCTTTCACCAGCTTACCGGCCGCGTTGTATTCGTTGCGCGTCACCCGCCCTTGCGGGTCGGTCGTCTCGATCAGGTTTCCCAGATCGTCATAGGAATAAGTCCACGCATTCCCACCAGGGTCGGTCATGGAAGTGCGCTGGCCATGCGCATCATAAGTGTAGGATGTTGTCCGGCCCATCGGGTCGGCGACCGATTCCAGATAACCTTCAAGTGTATAGGTATAGGATGTTATACCCCCAAACGGGTCCTCGCTGCCGGTCAGGAGCTTACCAGCATAAGTGTATGTGGTGAGATAGCCTTTCGGATCAATTACCGAAATAAGATTATTCGATGAATCGTAGGTGTAATCAGTCCGGTTCCCCTCCGGGTCAATCTTGGTCAGAAGGTTGGCTCCATCTGCGCTCCAGGTCAATGAAAGTGTTTTGCCGGCCGCATTCGTGACTATGGTGGGTTTGAAGTTGTGATCGTAGGTATTGGTCGCCACTTCCCCGGCGCAATTGGTGCCGCTGACCAATTCACCCTGTTCGTTGTAGCTGTCCACCTGGGCATTTCCAAGGGCGTCCGTTACTGTGGTCGTTCCATCCGGGTTATAGGCGAGTTCCACCACAAGTTTACCCTCGCCGTCATACTGGCGATGGATGCGATTTGATAGGTCATCCCCCTCTTCATAAATGCGAATATTGGCAAAATAACTATCAGTATCAGGATTTATCCCAGCTTCGTTACCCAGAAACAAGTATAGCATTTCGCCTACATAAAAGTTGCCAATATTAATTTTGTGATGTCTCCACACCGGAGCATAATCAGTATAATCGTTGTACAAAGTAATCACGTTAGTTTTGCCTGGCCCGTATAGTTGGAAAAAGCGGCCATCATCGAAGTCGTTGTCAACATCCATGCCTATCCCATGGGCGACACCCTCGGAAGTGCTCCTGAAATCGAACTCGAGCATAGTATTGGGTGTAATGACGTATGGGTACTCGATCTTTTCGTACCCATCCCCAACGATGCGAATGGTCGTACCGCTATCTTCCAGGGTTACTGTATTGGAGTTACTCGTCACGCCATAGGCGGTGACAGCATATTCATTGAAATTGATAAATGAGGGGAGATAATATTCGTTACGAACCTTCACCGCCCCATTGGGATCATTCACGGTCGCCAATAAATGCTCTTGGTAAGTGTATGTCCAGATTCCGCCGATCACATCGGTTGCGCCGGAGAGATCCCCACCGGCATCGTATGCAAAAGATACTGAGCGCCCGGTATGATCGCTGACGGAGGCGAGGGTACCGTCCGGGTTATAGGAGAAATCTAAATAGCGGGAATCGTTATCCGCGCTAACGTGAGCCAGGGTTCCATCTGGGTTGTAGGTATAAGCAAATGCCTGGCCGGTTGGGTTGGTCAGGGTTTGTATTCTGCCCGTCTCATCGAAAACGAAGACGTTGCTGTCCTGATCTGTATAGGTGTATGAAACAGGCGTGCCGCTGTCCTTCACAAGCGAACCGGTGACACCCGCATAAGGCTGGTAAATCCCGTCGCCAATATCCCAGAAGCGCATTTCATATCCCCCCGGATGTTTCAGCGTTACGAAACCCGGGGTTCCTTCCGGATCGGTGGGAAATAATAACCGGATATCATGGTTGTGCGTCCAGCCGTGTCCCAAGGTAAGTGAAAATGGTGCCTTGGATGAATTATAAATCCGCCTAAAAGTCAATGGGCCTGCAGATGTCGAGAAACCGAAATCGTCCACCGGATAAGTAAAGATACCTGTATAGGTGTTGACGGGATCGGCTACATTGTTTTGTGCGCAGGTCTGGGCATTTTGGGGAATAGAATTAAATTCAATAGAATAAGGTTCAAGCGATATATCCACTGTTAGTTCAATGGCTACAGTATCGCCAACGCCTAAACTACCATTGTGAGAGCCTCCTTTTACGTAAAAGTGTCCTTTAGTTGGGGGAGACAACTCTCCTTCATATATCTTGTTTGCGGGTAGAACCCCCCATGTTTCAAGATCGCACTCGCCTCTTTGGTCTGAGCTTTCCCCACAATAAATATTGGATAGATTGCCAGACGCAGCATAACCTGGGAACCCAGTACCCGCCAAGCTTGGACTAGCAGCATGTAAATAAGTAGTAACATTACGATTATCAAATCGGCTTGACCATTCATAGTGCATTTTAGCGTGATAATAGATGTTCTTTTTTGTACAGCCCGGGTAAGAAGCACCGCAAACAACAATGAATGTAAAGTTAGAATCGAAAACAGCGCCAGAGAAATGTTCATTTAATGTAATTCCTGGACCAGAATCAGAACAATTCGCATTGATACATTGAAGTTGCGCATCGATTTCCTGAAGTAGACTATTTGATATATCCGCCCGTTGCCCCATTCTGGGATCAGGATGTTCAAAAGTTGGAAGTGTGAATACGTTTGGGTTGTCAAAGTTTTTTAATGACTCGGTCTGGACTGTTGCTTCTTGACCATAGGCGTTCATCACTCCCAATTGCGCCAGGAGAAAGGCTGCTACAATGAGAACGTGTAGCACCCTGGATATGTTGCCGACAATGGATTTGAAAGTTATGTGAAACGAGGACATGCTTCCCTCCTAATACAAAGTGAATGTGGAATGCAATAATTCGATGGCCTATTCTACCCACTTGCATATCAATTGCCTACTGGTAAAAATACCAGTTTTTTTCTTCCCTAATCGAGCGTCCCCTCGGGGAAATTCCTGCGCAGCCAGGCAGCTGCTTCTCCGCGCGACTCCACCTCCAGTTTTCTCAGGACACTTGCCACATGAAAGGCGGCTGTTTTGGGCATGATACCCAGTTCTTTTGCGATAGCCGCATTGTTCAGCCCATCGGCCAGCAGGCGCAGGATTTCCCGTTCGCGTTCGGTCAGGCTGTCCCATTTTCGGCCCGCATCCTCCCGCCAGCGGGAGTACCTGTTTTGGGCCGGGAAAATACGTGGTCGCTCACTTCGCCTGGGAGCAAACGTTTGCGTTTCTCAAGGAAAATTTGAGCTGAACAGCCTGTTCAAGCAAATCGAAGCGGTCCCGTGATTTTCACGGGGCTGCTTTGAGTCCTTGTGGATGTTTGGCAAGTGGAAATCAGGAGAGTCGTTTTTTTTACTTCTCGAACTCATAAATGATAAATTCCCACGGCCCGGTGACTTCGCCTTTGACAATTTCATCGAGCGCATCCTGGGCCTCAGCTTTTGCAACCGAACTGGCCTTGCTTAGAAGGACGACCGAAATTCCGCCTTGTCCATCCTCGGTGCATTTTGCCTTCAGGCCATAGGCTTTGGCCTTTGGACTGGTCTCCAACCTTTGGCGGAAATTCTCGCACGGGGGGATTTCCCTTGGGACAGCCCAATAACCGAGGAAGGAAACCCGGATAGGCAGTGTAACCGTCGTCAGGTCGTCAATTCGATAGCGGATCAACTCGCAATGTCTTCCCATCTTGACGCCATCAGCCAATTGTTCACTTAACAGTTCAGCTTCATCTGGAAGGACTTCATAAGTGTCGTAGAAAAGATGGCCCGGCACTGGATACCATTCCCCGCCATCAGGGGTCGGATAGCATACCCCTATCTCGATGCCCGTATCAATGAGTCTGGCAGACATGAGTTCCACCGCGATACCGTTAACAGTTTGTGATAGGGGAAATATGCTGACAGGCTGGGCAGTGGGGATGCTGTGTGCTTCATCCTGGATTGTTACTGGCTGTTCCACAATGGTGTTAGCGGCTAATGCTGGGCTTTGTGGGCGCGAGATGTACCAACTTACCGAGAAAACCACAGTCACCAACAGCAAGGTTATCATGATCTTTGCGCTGAGGTTGATCTTTTTTGTGTTCACGTCAGTCTCCTTCATACTGTACCAGTCTTCATGATCAATTCGCACCGGTACACCAGGTACTTGATATAGAAATGGGAATAGGGATTGGCCCGGAAAAAGTGACTTGCCCACATGATCTGGTGGGGGTGGCTACGTAGGCATGCATCGAAGTATATACTACGGCATTGTTGGCGATTGAGCCTGGCGAAGATACACTCCTGTTATAACAATAATTGGCGCACCCATATCGCAGACTGGCTGCCGCATACCGATACCCACCTGATTTATTCGTGGTTCTAGCCCATTTAGCATCACAAGAGGCTGATTTTCGAGTTTCAACAAAGCTCAGATTTGTGCCACCATCAGACAAATATTTCAATGATCCTGATCTTCGGGCATCGGCGCCGCATCCCATTGTGTTTGGATTTAAACCTTCACACTCCTCATTCACGCAAAGAGCGGCATATGCCGGCTTTGTGTGATAGCCCAACCAAGTGAAAACCATGGTTGTCGCAAGTAACATCCTGATAATTCTCGTTTTCATAGTGCCTCCTGAGTGTTTGGTTTTGGGTTTCAGACAATACGTTACCGGATTCGTTGGTTATTATCAGCGCAGAATATTTGTCTTTTTCACGTTAACCTTCATGGGATTCGCATCAAACAGCACTTTCGCATAATACCCACCTGCGAACAATCTGTCACCGGTAAAAATACCAGTTTTTAGCCTCAGTCGAGAATTCCCTCCGGGAAATTCCTGCGCAGCCAGGCAGCTGCTTCTCCGCGCGACTCCACCTCCAGTTTTCTCAGGACACTTGCCACATGAAAGGCGGCTGTCTTAGGTGAGAAAGCCAACCTTTCTGCAATGGTGTCATTATTCAGCCCCTCGGCCAGCAGGCGCAGGATTTCCCGTTCGCGTTCGGTCAGGTTGTCCCATTTCCGGCCCGCATCCTCCCGCCAGCGGCGGGCGCGGGATAGTTGGTCTTCATCGAAAAGTATTTCACCACGGGCAGCGAGCCGGATAGATTCAACCAGTTTCTCAGCCGGTTCGGTTTTACCCACCAATCCCACCGCGCCCGCATCCATCATGGAGGCCAGGTAGGCGTCCCGGTTGTGGGCGGTCAGGATCAGGGTCGTGGTTTCGGGGAAATTCTCCCGCACCCACTTCTCCAGTGCGGCGGGACGCAGCTCCGGCATCACCAGGTCGAGCAACAGGATATCCGGACGCAGTTCGGCCACCAGCCTTTGGGCCTCCAACCCGTTTTCGGCCTCGCCGACCACTTCCAGATCCAGCACAGCCTCCAGCATGGCCCGCAGCCCGGCGCGGGTCAAGGGATGGTCGTCGGCCAGCAAAATGGTGATCTTTTCAATTTGTGAAGGCATGCGCTTCTCCCTGTCGGCTGCGAAACCCGAAATCCCGATTTCCCACATTCTCTACTGAACAGATTTTTGAGCAAACCCTTTTTCAACGCGAATTTCGCGAATTTGGCGAATGACGCAGATGTTTTTGAAAATAAATTCGCGAAATTTGCTCCATCCGCGCAATTCGCGTTAAGGTTTTTGTTTTTGTCCGGTAGAGAGTTTCTCACATTGTAAACGACAACCAAAGACGCGAACAAGGACAAATCGCCTCACCCAAAATTCCCAAACTGCCATACAATAGACTCATGGAAAACATCGGCCAACTGCTCAAAGCCATCCGTTTTGCGGCGGAAAAACACCGCAACCAGCGCCGCAAGGACAACGACCACTCGCCCTACATCAACCATCCCATCCAGGTTGCCGAGACGCTCTGGGAGGTGGGCGGCGTGCGCGACCCGTCCACGCTGGTGGCGGCCGTGCTGCACGACACCCTCGAAGACACCGACACCTCCCCGGAAGAGATCCGCCAGCGCTTCGGCCAGGAGGTGCTCGACCTGGTGCTCGAAGTCAGCGACGACAAGCGCCTGCCCAAAGCCGAGCGCAAGCGCCTGCAGATCCTCCATGCCCCCGGCATCTCCCCCCGCGCCAAGAACATCAAACTGGCCGACAAGATCTGCAACATCCGCGACCTGATCGACACCCCGCCCGCCGACTGGCCCGTCAGGCGCCAGCGGGAATACCTGCGCTGGGCCGGGAAGGTCGTCGCCGGGCTGCGCGGCACGAACCTTGCCCTCGAAGAACTGTTCGACAAGGAACTCAACCGCGGCAAAGAGAAAATCAAAGTCCGATCATGACCGCCCACCCTTGCGAAGGTTTCAAGCCTTCGCAAGGGTATTTTTGGAGGAACCCATGACCCTGATCGTCGCCGACACCACCTGCGGCCTGCCGCGTGACCTGCTCAAGCAGCGCGGCATCCCGCTCATCCCGCAGATCGTCATCTTTGGGGACAAGGAATATCGTGACGACACTGAGCTTGACACCGCCTCTTTTTTGGAAAAATTGACGGCCGCCCCGTCCCTGCCGAAGACGGCCGCGCCCCCGCCCGCGTTTTACAACCCGATTTATGAAGCAGCGCAAGCGCGCCGGGACGTGGTGCTGGTCCTGGCCCCCTCGGCCAAAGTCTCAGGAACGGTGCGTGCCGCCACCCTCGCCGCCCAGGACTTCCCCGGCCTCGACCTGCGCGTCATCGACACCCTGACCGTCGCCTGCAACCTCGGCTCGCTGGTGCTCGTCGCCGACGACATGGCCAAATCCGGCAAATCCGCCGACGAGATCGAGACCCACATCCGGGCCATGATCCCGCGCGGGCGCATCTACTTTTTAGTGGATACGCTCGAATACCTGCAAAAAGGCGGGCGCATCGGCGGGGCCAAGGCCCTCTTGGGCGAACTGTTGCAAGTCAAACCCATCCTGCACATCGTCGAGGGACAGGTCGAGCCGTTCGAGCAGCAGCGCACCAAAAAGCGCGCCCTGGCCCGCCTGGTGGAAGTCGTCGAGGAGCAATGCCCCAAATCGGATGCGGCCCGCCTGTCCGTGATGCATGCCGGGGCCGAGGACGAAGCCCGGGAACTGGCAGCCGGCCTCCGGTCCCGCGCGCTCGTGGACGAAATCCCCATTTACGAGCTGCCGCCCGCCATCGTCACCCACGGCGGCCCCAAAACGATGGGCGTCGGGTTTTTCGTCTGACCCATCGAGACATCCAAAGTCTGCCTCGCCGGGGAGGGGGGTCTGGGCTGGCATGGTATAATTTTGCCCGCTTCACTGTCAAATCCCCACACCTGTGGTTTTTTAGAAGGAGTACGTTATGTCTGGTCATAGTCACTGGGCCACCATCCGGCGCAAAAAAGGCGCGGCCGACGCCAAACGCGGCGCCATCTTCACCCGCCTGGCGCGTGAGATCGTCATTGCGGCGCGTGAAGGCGGCGGCGACCCGGGAAGCAACTTCCGGCTGGCGCTGGCCGTGGAAAAAGCCCGGGCCGGCAACATGCCCAAAGACGGGATCGAGCGCGCCATCCGGCGCGGCACCGGCGAAGACAAGGAAGGCGCGGCCTTCGACGAGATCACCTACGAAGGCTACGGCCCGCACGGCGTCGCCATGATGATCGCCTGCGTCACCGACAACCGCAACCGCACCGTCTCGGAAGTGCGCCACATTTTAAGCAAACACGGCGGCAGCATGGGCGAAGTCGGCTCGGTCGGCTGGCAGTTCGACCGGGTGGCCTACTTCTCGTTCCCCTCCAGCGCCCTGGGTTACGACAAGGCTTTCGAGCTGGCCATCGAAGCCGGGGCCGACGACGTGAACGAAGACGACGGCTACATCGAGATCACCGGCCCGGTCGAGAGCTTCAAAGACATCGCCGACCGGCTGCACCAGGCCAAAGTCAGCCCTGAAGACGCCGAACTGCGCCTGGTCGCCAAACAGGAGATGGACCTCGGCGTGGAAGAGACGCTCCAGGTAATGAAAGTCATCGAGGCGCTCGAAGATTTCGACGACGTGCAAAACGTGTACCACAACCTGAACATGTCGGATGAGGCGCTGGCTGCCCTCGAGGCCGAATAAACCGGTAAATGATAGGGGCAGGTTTGAAACCTGCCCCTATATGATTCTGATGACACTTGCCCTGGGAATTGACCCCGGCCTCGGCACCACCGGCTACGGCCTCGTCCGGCTCCACCCGGACACGAGCCTGGAGGCCGTTAAATTCGGCGTCATCAGCACCCCGGCCGGACTCCCCGCCCACGAACGGCTGGCCTGCCTGTACGACGAAATGCGCCGCCTGCTCGCCGAATACCGCCCGGATACCTGCGCCGTGGAAAAGTTGTTCTTCCAGCGCAACGTCAGCACGGCCATTGCCGTCGGGCAGGCGCGGGGCGTGGTGCTGCTGTCCATCGCCCAGGCCGGGCTGGAGGTCGGCGAGTACACCCCCAACGAGATCAAACAGGCGGTGGCCGGCTACGGTTCGGCCCAGAAGCGCCAGGTGCAGGAGATGGTCCGCACCCTGCTGCTGCTGCCCGAAATCCCCCGCCCCGACGACGCCGCCGACGCCCTGGCGGTAGCCATCACCCATTTGCACACGAACCGGTATTGAACAAATTAAGAGACTTCGGAAGTCTTTTTCGGAGGCTCTTCGATTGGAATACTCCCCGAAAGACTTCCGAAGTCTGCCGTACTATTTGGAGTCCAACGTCTCCTGACGTTGGAACTGCCCAAAGTCAGGAGACTTTGGACTCCATTTTCATCAAGAATGAGGCAGTATGATAGCGACCCTGCGCGGTGAAATCACCCAGATCGAAGACCATGCCGTGATCGTCGAGGTCGGCGGGGTGGGGATGCGAGTCTCCGTCCCGGCCCCGCTGCGCGGGCGGCTCAACGTCGGCGAGACGCACCTGTTCTACACCTACCTCGTCGTGCGCGAGACCGAACTGTCGCTTTACGGCTTCGAGTCCCAGGCCGACCGCAACCTGTTCACCCTCCTGCTCGGTGTGGACGGGGTCGGCCCGAAGGTGGCCCTCTCGGTGCTTTCGACGATGAACATTGACGCCGTGCAGCGGGCCGTTTTCAACGATGAGCCGGAACTGTTGAGCCGCGTCCCCGGCGTGGGCAAACGGACGGCGCAGAAGATGGCCCTCTACCTGCACGACCGGCTCAAACCCGCCGACACGCTCCAGACCATCGCCGCCATGTCCGACGCCGACAGCGAGGTGCTGGCCGCCCTGACTGCCCTGGGCTACTCGGTCGTCGAAGCCCAGACGGCCATCCAATCCCTGCCCAAAGACGCGCCCGATGACGTGGAAGAACGCCTGCGCCTGGCGCTGGGATATTTCAGCGGGTAACTTTTTTGGAGGCCTCATGCTCAACAAAACCATCGCATTCATCGGCCCCGGCGTGATGGCAGAAGCCATGATCGCCGGGCTATTGCGCCAGCGCCTGGCCGAGCCGAGACATTTACTCGCCTCCGGCCCGAGGGCGGAACGCGGCGAACAACTCAAGCAAAAATATGGCGTTATTCCGTTTTCAGACAACGCCGCAGCCGCCGCCGAAGCCGACGTGATCATCCTGTCGGTCAAGCCACAGCGACTCAGCGCGGTGATGAAGGAGATCAAGAGCGTCCGCCCGGAGGCGCTGGTGCTCTCGATCATCGCCGGGGCCAGCCTGAAAAAGATCGGCACGGGACTCAGGCACAAAGCCGTCGTCCGCTCGATGCCCAATACCCCGGCCCAGATCGGCGAGGGGATCACCGTCTGGTGCGCTTCGGAGGCGGTCAGCGCCGGGCAGAAGGAAACGGCCCAGGCCATCCTCTCGGCCCTCGGGCGGGATGTCTTCGTCGAGGACGAGCATTACCTCGACATGGCGACCGCTTTGTCGGGCACCGGCCCGGCTTACGTCTTCATGTTCATGGAAGCGCTGATAGATGCAGGCGTCCACATGGGCTTCCCGCGCCGCATCGCCGAACAGTTGGTCGTTCAGACCATCCAGGGATCGGTATCTTATTATGAAAATGCCGAACGGCATCCGGCCACGCTGCGCAACCAAGTCACTTCGCCGGGCGGGACCAGCGCCGAAGCGTTGTACTACCTCGAAAAGGCCGGGTTTCGCACCGCCATCTCCCGCGCCGTGTGGGCCGCCTACCAGCGTTCGCTGGAGTTGGGCAAGGAGCAGGTGGTCCACATCCCGGAGACGAACGTGGGGGACGGGTAGTACCTGAAAAAGGAAAGAGAGATACCATGCCGAGACACCGCCACCAGAAAAAAGAACCGAAATCACCCTTCCCGGTTTCCCAGCCGGAAACCCATCCACGCCAGCCTGTGACCGACAGGGAGGAGATCCTGGCATATCTCGAAACGCTTTTCTCGAAGGAAAAAGCAGCTGATGTGCTGGATTACATTGATGAACTGCCTCGCAAAATCTCCCGCGAGCCTGAAATCAGGTTGATGTACGCCCTGGCATTGCTGGACTACGGCGATAAGATCCAGGGCGGTCAGGTTTTGCGCGAGATCGAGCGCCGGAATCCTCGTTTCGCGCCGGTGTACCCGGTCCTGGCAGGCTGGTACCTGGCATCCGAGTTCCCTGCCCACGTTTACCGGACCATAGAAAAGGCCAAGGACTTTTTGCGGGCTTATGATAAAGAGGCTTACCAGGGAATTCAGGGGATGAAGGCCGCGGCGGCCGGGATGCTCGAAAAGCTGGCCGAGGCTTACAACCTTTCTTTCGAGCGGGCGGAGCAAGCCAGTTGGCATCACGAACAGGCCCAAATTGCCCAAAGCGAAAGCAACCCGTTCGAGGCGGAGCGAATGGCCAGGGAGGCGCTCAAGACCATCCCAACCTGGAATTCCCCCCGGAACAATCGCGCCAATGCCCTGCTGTCATTGGGCAGGGTTGCCGAAGCAATCTCGGAGGCCGAGATCGTCGTTGCGAACGACCCCGACAACGTCCATGGCTTGAAGAACCTGACCCATTTCCATTACGGCCTCGGCCAGTTGGAAAAGGCTCAGGAATATGCCGGGCGGCTTTTCGAGTTGGCTTCGGTGGTGGATTTTCACAGTTTTGATATTGACATCATCGTCACCGCGCTTGCCACCATCGAGGACACTGTGCGCCTTTGGGCGCTGGCCCAGAAATTTGTCCGCAAACATGCCGACGCACTACTATCACGTTCGTGGTATTGTCTCGCTATCGCGGCGGCCAGGACAGGCCAGTTCAAGGATGCCCAAAAACTCCTGAAACGGTCCATTTCCCAGGAAGAGTCCCAGCCTGCCAATGACTTGCTGGAGGAAGTCAATCACGCCATCGCGAACAATTCGAAGAAACTGCTGTGGCCGCCCATGTATCCCGGCATGGAACTGTTCGACCTCGAACGCATCATCCAGGAATGGACGAAAATCGCTGAAAACGTCGAAGACGATCAGCCGACGCCTAAACAGCAGAAAAAGATCAATGCGTTCATGGAAAAATATCCATTCGCCCTCCAGTTCTTCAAAAGGATGCTGTGGAATGAAAAGACTTCCGAACTTGGAGCCAGCGCGCTGGTCATACTCAACCAGCCGGAGGCCGACGCGGAAGTGCTGCGCTTCGCTACGAGCGACTGGGGCGACAACGATAACCGGATGGAAGCGGCCATGACGCTTTCCAAAGCTGGCAGGTACCAACTGGACAAGCCGCTCAAGTTTTGGGATGCGAAGAAAGGCGAATGGCATGAAGTTCAGATGTTCACCCAGCAGATCGGCGAAGTGGAGTATGACATCAAACCGGCCACTGCGGACCTGATCGAAAAAGCCCGTCAAGCCGAAGAACCTCAAGAAACCATCGCGTTACTTCGCAAGGCCGTCGAAGATGATCCCACCTGCGCCATGGCTCTCCACAATTTAGGCGTAGTCGTGATGAATCAGGGAGATGAAGAAGAAGGGGAAGGCTTGATGCGCCGCTCCATCGAAGTGGATCCGACCTATACGTTTGGTTACGCCAATTTGGGCCTTCTGGAAGCCAAGCGCGGCAACAAGGAGGCTGCTCTCGACCTGTTGGCGAAGGTCAACCAGACGAAAATCATCGCACCCAATACAGCCGCCCTGGCAAACCTGGCCTATGCGACCCTGGCCCTTGAAGACGAAGACATCGAAGGAGCGCGACGTCATTTCGACCTGGCCGAACAATTCCATCCTGAAAACGTCGCCCTGGAAGGCCTCAGGGAACGACTCGAATTGCTCGAAAAGTTTGGCGGGATGACCGACTTCTTCCGTAATTACCAAAAACAAAGCGCAAATCGTTATCACAAGAAAATGCTCAAAACCCCGCTTTCTGAAAACATGGACCTCGAGGCTTGCCTGGCAACCATGACCACCGACAACCTGAGCGCCATCTGCGCTTTTTGGAAAATACAAGGATACGGCAAGAAAAAGGAAAAAGTAGCCAGGTTGGTTGCCCGAATCCTCGACCAGGACATATTCGTTGAGATTTTCGAGAATATCGAAGAAGACGAGCGAACCGCGCTCGAAGATGTGCTCAACCAGGGCGGGCGGATGCCGTGGAACCAGTTCATCGAAAAATTTGGCGACGATATGGACGAATCCGATTACTGGAAGTATCACGAACCCGAAAGCATCCCCGGACGGCTGAAGCGGGCGGGGCTGCTCTTCGTCGGTAAACTCAACGGGCAGGAAGTCGCCTTCATCCCGGTGGAAGTGCATCCCTTGTTGCAGGATGCCCTGGGCAGGCAATGAACCCGGACTGCCGGCGCAAACAGGCGGGTCAACCGTCTTTTTACCGGGTATAATCCCCGCCAGGTGATGGGGTCCACCTTGAACCGCAAGACTGCTGATGACTCCTATAATACCCACGGTCACAAATTGCGCTTTCCTGCTCGATAAGAAGCGCAATTTGTGACCGCCCTGGGTATACCAAATTCCCTTTTGGAGGAGTCGTCTGTGTTTAACATCTTTATCGTTGGGATTGGCGGATTTATCGGTTCCGTCCTGCGCTACCTCGTCAGCGGCTGGGCGCAGGGGCTGAGCAGATCGTTGGATTTCCCCTACGGTACCCTGACCGTCAACCTGGCCGGTTGTTTCGTGATCGGGTTCCTGGCCCAATTGGCCGAAGCGCGCGGCGTCTTCACGCCCGAAGCGCGGTTGCTCGTCTTCATCGGACTCCTGGGCGGGTTCACCACTTTTTCGTCCTTCGGCAACGACACCCTCAACCTGGCCCGCAGCGGACAAATGCTCAACGCGCTGGTCAACGTGGCCGCCAATCTCGTTCTGGGATTGCTGCTGGTCTGGCTGGGGCGCAACGCCGCCCAACTCATCTGGAGGTAAGCATGGTTCTCCCCGAAGAAGGCTACCTGCTGCGGATCTTCATCGGCGAAGCGGACAAGTATCACGGCAAGCCGCTCTACGAATGGCTCGTCCTGCAAGCCCGCGACCAGGGACTGGCCGGGGCGACCGTCCTGCGCGGGTTGATGGGTTACGGAGCCAACAGCCGCCAGATCCAGACCTTCAAGTTCACCCGCCTGTCCGAAGACCTGCCCGTCGTGGTCGAGATCGTGGACACCAGGGAAAAGCTCGAAGCCTATCTCTCCGTCGTCGAAGAAAGCATCACCGCCGGGATGGTCACGCTCGAAAAAGCCACCATCCGCATCTATCGCGGCGGTAAGCAGTAAATTCATCCGCTAATCGGCGCTGAGAGAGTGTTCTATAAATCAAAATTCACCACAGATGAACACGGATGAACGCTGATTTTTGATAAAAAGCCCGGCGGAATCGGCTTTAATCCAGTTTATCTGCGTTCATCTGTGGTTAATAACGATTTTCAAAACACTCTCTAAAAGAGCGAAAAGCATGAGAAAAGACCTCAAAGACCAAATTCACCCAAAAATTAGCGAAGATTGGCGTAGATCCTGTGTTCGTCAAAAGCACGTTGGACAACCTTTGAACCACGGAGACACCGAGACACTGAGAAAACAAAGGGAAAACTCCGTGACTCCGCGTCTCAGTGGTTAAAGATCTTGTCTATCATGCGCCTGACCAGCACAAGATCAGCGAAAATTCGCGGATAACATTTCCGGGCGGGCCAAAACCTGCCCGTTTTCTTTTCTGCTTTATAATTCCCCCGGCTTCCAACAACCTTCATCATTTACCAATCACCAATCACCAATTCCCATGTCCCTCCTCACCGCCTCCGGCCTCACCAAATCCTTCGGCCACATAGACATCTTCACCGGCGTCACCTTCGGCATCGCCAGGGGCGCCCGCTTCGCCATCGTCGGGCCGAACGGCATCGGCAAGACCACCCTGCTGCGCATCCTCGTCGGCGAAGACGAAGCCACCCGCGGCTCGATCACCCGCGCCCGCGGCCTGCGCATCGGCTACCTGCCCCAGGAGGCCGACTTCCAGATGGCCGGCACGCTCTGGGACGAGTGCGTTGCCGTCTTCGCCGATCTCATTCGAATGCAGGACGAACTCCACCGCCTCGAAGCTCAAATGTCCACCGACCACAGTGACGAAACCCTGGCCCGTTACGGCGAACTCCAGCACACCTTCGACCTGCGCGGCGGCTACACCTACCAGACCCGCATCAAGCAGGTCCTTACCGGCCTGGGATTCGAAGAACGGGACTACGCCCTGACGTTGGACAAACTCTCCGGCGGACAGCGCACCCGGGCCTTCCTCGCCCGCCTCCTGCTCTCGGACCCGGACCTGCTCGTGCTCGACGAGCCGACCAACCACCTCGACATCCAGGCCGTCGAATGGCTCGAAGGCTATCTCAGCCAGTGGGAGGGGGCGGCCATCATCGTCTCGCACGACCGCTACTTCCTCGACAAAGTGGCAACCAGCATCCTTGAAATGTCCCGGATCGGCATCGAGGAATACCGCGGCAACTACAGCCATTACCTGCAACAGCGCGAAGAACGCTGGACCCGCCGCCGGGAAGTCTTCGAAGCCGAAAAAGAAAAACTGCTCAAGGAAGCCCTGTACGTCAAAAAATACATCGCCGGGCAAAATGTCACCCAGGCAAAAGGACGCCTGCGCCGCTTGAGCCGCATCATCCAGGCCATCGAGCAGATCGGCCTGGAAGCCGTGCTCAACCAGAAGTGGAGCGAGACCGCCTCCGAAGTCGAGATCGCCACCAGCCTGCTCTCCCCCGACGAGGCCGAGCGCCGTGTCAGGGCCATGCAAATGCCGGACATCCGCCCGCCGCGGCTGCACCTGTCGCTGCGGGCCGAGAAACGCTCCGGGGAACTGGTCATCCGCACCCGCGGCATCCAGGTCGGGTATCCGGGCCGCCTGCTCTTTTCGTCCCCCGACATCGAACTGCGCCGCACCGAATGCGCCGCGTTGATCGGCCCCAACGGGGCGGGCAAATCCACTTTCCTGAAGACCATCCTGGGTCAGCTCGAACCGCTGGCCGGGGAAGTCATCCTGGGAGCCTCGCTGGAGATCGGCTACTTCGCCCAGGCCCACGAGGGACTCGACCCGAACAAGTCGGTAATGGACGAGATTGACGCCCTGCGCCCGCAATGGCTGCCGGGGCAAATTAGAGATTACCTGGGCAAGTACCTGTTTTCGGGCGAGGACGTGTTCAAGAAGGTGGACATGCTCTCCGGCGGCGAGCGCGGACGCCTGGCCCTGGCCAAGCTGGCCCTCTCGGACACGAACCTGCTCCTGCTCGACGAGCCGACCAACCACCTCGACATCCCCTCACAGGAAATCCTGCAGCAGGTGCTCGAAGGCTACAACGGGACGATCCTGCTCGTGACCCACGACCGCTACCTGATAGACGCCCTGGGCAATCAGATCTGGGAGATTACCGAGGAGACTTCCGAAGTCTTGAAGACTTCGGAAGTCTTGCCGCGCCTCGACGTGTTCCGCGGCACCTACAGCCAGCGCCGCGAAGAGCGCGAGCGCCTTGCCGCGTTGGCAGAAGGAGTCCGAAGTCTCCCGACTTCGGCTGTTGCTAAACCCCGACGACAGGAGTCGTCGGACTCCACGAGGGCCGAGCGCCGCCGCCTGGCCCAGATGCAGGAACTCGAAAACCAGATCGCCGCCCTCGAAGCCAAACTGGCCGAACTGGGTTTCCTGCTCGAAAACCCGCCCGACGACCCGGCCAAAGTCGCCAAACTGGGCCGGGAATACAACAAAATCCAGGGTGAGATGGACGAGAAGCTGGCGGAGTGGGAGGCGGTCGGCGCGAGCGCGTCGCACCTTACCTGAAATCTGGTCTCGTTAAGACGGAGAAAACTCACCCTGTCGCTCCATCTCATTTGGAAAGGTGCGACGCACCCTCGGCGGATGAGCTGGTGGCGCTGTGGAACGAGGCCCATCCCGACGACCCGGTGGAGTGACCGGTATGCGGTAGCAACTTTTTAGCGATTTATTGTAACTATTCAGCCATGCCTGGTGAGCAGGGCTAACCCACAGGGCGCTTCGCAGAGCCGCCTGCTCGGTACTTGGAAGCCCTTCGGGCTGGATGCCGAGTCGAATTCATTCGACTTCCATGAACTGAGGCAGGGATTTATCCCGCCGGAACAGGCTGGAAGGCTTGCAGGCTGAATAGTTACGATTTATTTTGTTTCAAACAAGGTGCGCGGTAAACCCGATTGGCGGATTATCCCCAATAATGTTCCTGTTTTCAGTTCACTATGGTCAGGTACTGGAATAGTGATTGTGGAATTCCGGTATTGTTTCTGCATCATGATGTGACTCCCCTTTTGACGCACTTCTTGAAATCCATGCTGTGCGAGAATTTTGCAAACTTCCCTGCCCGAAAGTACTCGAAGTTTAGGCATCCTACGCCCCCAGTGATGCTTTGGAATTGTAGTCCGGGATTACAGGCATTAAAGGCATAATATAGGTTTCTTTTTTAAGTCTGCGGCGGATTTCCGAGGGCGATGCGGCTTCGAAGAAACCTTCAACAGCTTCCAGCAAGTTCGAGCGGGATTCTTCGATGGTCCTTCCCTGGCTGACAACATCCAATTCAGGGCACGTAGCGACATACCAGTCATCTTCTCTTTCGATCACGGCGGTTAACTGAATCTGGGTTTTGCTCATCTGGGGACTCCTTGAACGAAGGCAATTATAATAGATTACCGAGACCGCCCTGCGAAAAGGACCAATCCCATGCCCCCATTCACCTTCAACGGCAAGACCTACAACGACCCGGCCGAAATGCCCGCCGACGAGCGCCTGGCTTACGAGCAACTGATGAAAATCTTCAAAGACGAGAACCAGGACGGCGTGCCGGACATCTTCCAGGGCGACGTGCTGGGCAACCTGCTCAAAGCCGCCACGACCACCGTCATCGTGGACGGGAAACCTGTCAGCGGGCTGGACGGTTTGTCGCCGGAGATGCGGATCAAAGTCCAGGAGGGGATGGAAAAGCTCAGGGAGATGGGATTCATCTCCGAGGTCCCGCTCGTGCCGGGGTATTCACAGATGCCGCAGTCCGCCGCCAGCGCCGAAATCCGCCCCTCGCCGCCGCTCATCCAATCCCCCTCCGCCATCGAAGAAGACACCCCCAGGCGCGGGTTCATCCTGCTGTTCCTGGCGATGATCCTGCTGGCCGGCCTGGCCGGGGCGGTGCTCTTCCTGATGGCAAAATGAACCCCGCGCCCCGCACCATCCAGCCGGAGGAAGTGACTTTCGAATATTTCCGTTCATCGGGACCGGGCGGGCAGAACGTGAACAAGGTGGCGACGGCAGTGCGCCTGCGCTTCGACCTGGCCGCCGCCTCCCTCCCGGATGAGGTGCGGGCGCGGCTTTCGAGGCTGGCGGGTACTCGTCTGACGGCGGACGGCGAACTGATCATCGAGGCCCAGCGTTTCCGCACCCAGGAGCGCAACCAGCAAGATGCCTTGGAACGGTTGAATGCGCTGATTGCCCGTGCCTGGCAGCCGCCCCGCCCCCGCAAACCGACCAAACCCGGCAAAGCGGCGGTCGAGAAGCGCCTGCAGACCAAGAAACGGCGCGGGGAAGTCAAACGCCAGCGAAAGTCGGGGATGGATGTTGATTAAGATGGTCTGTCGAGCGGGATGTCGTCGTGGGAGATTTCGTCGTCAATCGGCTCAAGGTGGGTGATGACCGCCGCCTCGCCGATGGCCTTGCGGATGTCGGCTTCGATGTCTTCGGCGATGTGGTGCGAGTCGTGTACCGTCCACTCGCCGGGGACGAGCACGTGGACCGAGACGAAGCGCCGGGCCGCAGCCTGGCGGGTGCGCAGGGCATGGAAATCCAGCCCTTTTTGGCGGTAGAGATCGAGCACGGCTTCGATCTTCTTCTTGTCCTCGGCAGGCAGGGAGGCGTCCATCAGCCCGGCCACCGAGCGGCGCAGCAGGTTGACCGCCGTCCAGACGATGTTGGCCGCCACCAGCAGGGCTACCAGCGGGTCGAGGGCGAGCCAGCCGGTCAGGGCGACGATGCCAACCCCGGCCAGCACCCCTGCCGAAGTCCAGACGTCCGTCAGCAGGTGGTCGGCGTCGGCTTCGAGGGTGATGGAGTTGAATTTCTTCCCCGCATCCAGGAGCGTCCGGGCGACGAAGAAATTGACCAGCGCCGCCGCCACCGAGACGGCCAGGCCGATCCCCACCTGCTCCAGCGGGCGCGGGTCGAACAGCCTCTCGATGGCGGTGATTGCGATCCCGACCGCCGCCACCAGGATCAGGACCGCCTCGACCGTGCTGGCGAAATACTCGGCTTTACTGTGACCGTAGAGGTGGCTTTCGTCCGGCGGGCGGGCCGCGATGGACAACATCCACAGGGCCATGACCGCCGCGACCAGGTTGATGATCGATTCGATGGCGTCCGAGAGCAAGCCGACCGACCCGGTCAGCAAGTAGGCGGCGGTTTTCAGGCTGATGGTGACGACCGCCGCGCCGATGGACAGCCAGGCGAAACGGGTCAGCGAGGCCCGGTCAATCGGGGGGTGCGAGTGTGTATGCGTTTTCGACATTCAGCTTCCTTTGCGCAAACCCACACATTATACCTACATGTCGGGTAGCAAAGCGAAGTGCTATGGAATTATCATCCAGATGCCCCAAAAATCCGGTTGATTTTCGTCCCCGCCTCGTGTACACTGGTACTAAAAACGAATGGAGGTTCCCGTGGAAGAACGCCGCAGAATGCCGCGCAAATATTTGATCATTTACTCGCGTGTTTTCAACCGTGGTTCTGGACAGTTGCTGGGGTATCTCGCGGATATGAGTCCGGTGGGGGCAATGGTCATCAGCGACGATTCGCTGCCGCCCGAAACCCTGATCCCCTTGCGGATTGACTTGCCTCCTAACGAACAATTCAGCGTTGACCACATTGACCTGATGGCCCGCGTCGCCTGGTGCCAGCCCGATCTCGACCCGTCCTTCCACAACATCGGCCTGGAATTCCTGGAACCCAACGAGGAACAGCGTCAGGTCATCCTGGTGATGATCGCCGAATACGAATTCCGCCGGGAGTTGCCCGATTACCCCGCCTCGCCCTCAGTGCTGGACAGGGGCGATTCGATCAATTAGCCCGCCAAAAAGGAGTCCAGCGTCTCCCGACGCCGGCATGTGTTCTTTGTAGCAAGCTCATCCGAGACAAAGAGCAGAGACCCAACCGGTCTCTGCTCTTTGTTTTTGGCATTGCAAGCCGTCCTTCGACTTCGTTTCACTCCGCCCAGGGCGGTCCAACCCTACTGGCACAGTCCCTTGTTCTCAGCCCGGGTCTCCAAATCCTTGGTGTCGGGGCCGTACTCGCAAATGGCCTGCCAGGGTTCGTAATGGGTGCGGAACTCGTCCTGCAGGATGACCGCGCCGCCGCGCCAGACCGTGCGCGTGACCAGCACGTCCGCGCCGTCCGCTTCCCAGTCTACCTGCTGGATCTCGTTGCGGGCCAGTTCGGAGTTCTCCCGGAAGAGCGGCTTGGGCGCCGGGACGATCCCGGTCGGGCCGGTGGTGTTCCATTCGACGGTGCGACCGTCGGAGGTGGAGTAGAACTTCCAGGTCAGGGTGCGCGCCCCGGTGTTGACGTAAGTTTCCATCAACAGCCAATACGGGGTATCGTTGGTGAACTTGAAATCCACCAGCGGGAAGTAGACGGTCGCATCCAGGCCGGCCAGGTTCGGGTCAATGCCGCCGCTGTAGGTCTGTTCATAATATGAGACCCGGTAGGCGTGGGCGTAGCGCTCCTCGACCGGGTAGCCGCCGAAGAAAACCGTGCGGAACAGGGTGGTGCTCACCTGGCAAACGCCGCCGCCGACGCCCTTGATCGTCCGCCCGCCGAAGATGATCAGCGCCTCAGCGAAGCCGCTGTCCAGGCTCACGTCGCCCATCACCTCGCCCATCGAGAAGGTCTCGCCGGGAGCCACCAGGTAACCGTGGAAGCGGGCCGAAGCGGTCTGGATGTTCTGGATGCGCGCCCCGCTAGAGCCGTAAAAGTAAGAAGTCTGCGAGCTGACCAGTTGGGTGATCCCCAGCGAAGCCGCGGTGGCGGTATCGGGGACCAGCGGCTGGTTGGTGACGAGCTGCAGCGCCAGGTTGTGCTGTCCCTGCGCCAGGCCCTGGTTGATGATCGAGATCGTCCCGTCAAGATCGAGCGTGCGGCCGATCTTCGCATTCTGGATCAAGACCAGTTCACGCGTCTCGTCGTCGAAATAGAAGCGCGCATTCTCCGGGATGCGGTTGACCTGGGCGGCAATGTCCTCCAGGATCGGGCGCAGGGCCTCGCCGTTGAGCGCCACCTGGAATTCCGCCGTGGGGCCGTTCTCCAGCCGGGCGATCACCAGCATTTTCGCCAGGGTCTCCACGCTGATCGTCCAGGGGCCGGGATCGCCCTCGGCCGCGGCCGGCAGGCCCAGGGTCAAGGGAGCGCTCAAGATCTGACGGGCAGTCTCGGCCTGGGCGCTGGCATCCAGCACCTGGGGCGTGCGTTCCTCGACGTAGAGCGGCACTTCCCCGTCCCGGAAGGTCTGCATCTGGGCGTTGACGTAGACCATGGTCGCGTCCACGTTCAGCACCCGCCCGATCTGCCCCGGTTCGGCGATCACGTTCGTCCCCTCCACCTCCAGCCGGGCCTCGACGACCGGCCGGTCAATCTCGGCGGCGATCTTTTGCAAATACGCATAGGCCACGCGCTGGTCGAACATCAGGACGGGGGACACGTCTACGCCGCGCTGCCAGGATTGGAGCTGGTCCTCGAGGCTGCCGAACAGCCCCCCGGAGCGCCCGAGACGATAGGCCTGCTGCGCGCTGGACGCCGGGTCCAGTCTCATGCCGAGTTCCACGGGAGTCGCCACCCAGACCTTTTCCCCGTCCCGGAAGAGGATCTTGCCGCTCTGGGGATAGGTCAGCGCCTGCTCCAGCCGGCCCGCGGCCTGGGCCACCGGCAGCCCCGACAGGTCCACGCCTGCCATCGAAACGCCGGGGAAGATGCGCCCGGAATGCCAGAGCTGGTAGCCGAAGACCCAGAGCGCCACACCCAGCACGAACAGGGCCGCCCCGCCGAACAGGGCCGCGAAGATTTGCAAAACCAGGCCATAAGGGTTGGAACGGGATTGGGAGTAGGTAGTCATAGGCAAATTATACTTTCCCGAAGTGAATTAGGCCTTAATGACGGTCGAAAGCGTTTTTGGTTCCAGAATTGCGACTCCCCCATTTCAAACCCGGCACCAGCATCGGGGTGACGGCCTGGTAATCGGCGTATTCCCGCCCGAACAGGCGCAGCAGTTTGCGTTCCTCGAAATATGCGCCGACGAGGATGTAAACCGTCGCGGCGGCGATGACCACCAGCCGGTTGGCCGTCATGGACGGGGTCAGCCAGATGAAGAGCAGCCCACCGGTGTACAGCGGGTGGCGGACCAGGCGGTACAGCCCGCGTTTGACCAGGGCCGAACTCTCCTCGCCGCCGAACAACTGCTTCACGCCGATGAAGGCCAGCGTGTCGGTTTGCAGCACGCCGACGGCCAGGACCAGCCCCGCCAGCCCCTGGCCGAGCAGGGTGAGATAAAGCCACGGAGCAGGGATGCTGTACAGCGCCCGGTCGGGCAGCAGGGCCATCAGTCCCAGCACGGGCAGGAAGCTGAAGACAGAGAAAACGTTGTAGCCGAAACGATAAAACCGGTCAGCCGGTTGGCCCAGCCAGCGCCGAAAGAGTTCCTTGGCGCGGAACGAGGCCAGCCAGGAATGCACGATCCCCCAAATTGCCACCGATAAAACCAGCCAGAAGATGCTCATAAAAACCTCTAATAGCAGACTTCGGAAGTCTCCCAAGACTTCCGAAATATCTTGTTACCCTTCGCCGAATGCCGGCAGCTCGAACGTCTGCCCGCCCGATTCGACCAGGTAATGCGGCAGCCAGGCCACCCCGAACAGGTGGACGAACACGTCCGTTTTCTTGGGCGTCACCGTGATCTCGGACACATCGTTCACCGCCACGCCCCAACGGTCGTTGATCTCGCGGGCGGCCTCGTCCCGTTCGGCTTCGATGGCGGCGATCTCCTTTTTATACTGGGCGATGGCGTCCAGCGATTCGTCCACGTCTTCCTTGGCCTGCTCGGTCATGCGCCGCTTGGAAAGCGATGTGGACAGCCGCCGCGTGCTGCGGCTGCGGGAGAACAGGCTCAACACGTTTTCGGCGTGGGTGCCCATCTCCTCCATTTTGCGCTGCTGAAGTTCGGTCTCGTCCTGGCGCAGTTCGCGCTCCTCGCGGGCCAGCCGGTCTTGCAGGGTCTTGAGCTTGCTGTCGTAGCGGGCCGTGACCTTGGCCAGCTCGGCATCCCGGGCCTCGCGGGCCGCGTCGCTGCACGCTTTACGGAATTCGGCCGGCGACACGTCCGGCCCGGCGTAGACCTTGAGGGTCTCGTTGGCCCTGGCCGTCACCGTGACCGAGCGGTAGGCCCAATCGGCCAGGTCTTTTTGCAGGGCCGACATTTGCTTCGCGTCCGAGAGGGGGATGTCGAGCAGGTCGAAGCGGGACTGCGGCTCGGGCGTGGACTGCAACCGGTCGAGGGCGGGGCCGCGGTAGGGGAAATCGTCCCAGCGGATGACGCCGCGCCGGTCGGGGTTCGGCGCCAGGACGGCGCGCAGCGCGTCGCTGTCCACGCCGTACTTGCGGTCGAGGAAGCGCACCTGGACGGTCGCCAGCAGGGCCGGGCGGTAGAAGATGCCGCTCAATGTCGCGTCTTGCGGGGCGGCCTGCCCGGCCTGGCGGAAGGCCTCGGTCAGGCTCTGGTTGGTGGGCAGGAAGTACTCGCCCACCCCGGCGGGGACTTTCGGGCGGGTCTGGCTGCCGGGAGTGGACGGGGCAGCGGATACAGCGACGGAAACGGGAGCAGGCCCACGGTCCGGGGGCGCAGCGGGCGGGACCTCGAAGCTGGTCGCGGCTTCGGGAGCGGGATCCGCAGCCGGGGCCGCGGCGGCCTTGATCCAATCCGCACCGGCGAGCGAGTTCAGCGCCGGGATCTGCGTCCGGGTCAGCGGCCCGGCCAGGAAGTTCATCGCCCAGCGGGTTTGGAACAATACCGGCTTTTTCTCGTGGATATTATGGACCACAAAGACGCGCTTGCCCAGCCCTGAGATCAGGCTGCCGAACGCGCCTCGGTCGAGGCTGCCGTCGGCGCTGGTCAGGCCGTCGAGCAGGCGTTCCTTGTCGCGCTCGGTCTGGAGTTTGCCGATGAACCAGGTCCCGGTGTTGGACAATCCCTTGTAATCAATGTCCACCGGGTTCTGGGTGGCGAGGATCAGGCCGAGGCCGAAAGCCCGCGCCTGTTTGAGCATCCGCAGCATCGGCGTCTTGGAGGGCGGGTTGGACTGCGGCGGCAGGTAGCCGAAGATTTCGTCCATGTAAAGCAGGGCGCGCAGCGAGGTGGCCCCGGCCTGGGTGCGCATCCAGGTCTCGACCGCGGTGAGCAGCAGGGTGACGAAGAACATGCGCTCGGCGTCGCCCAAATGGGCCAGGTAAAAGACGCTTTGGCGCGGGCGGCCGTCGGGCGTGAAGAGCAGGCCCTGGATGTCGAGCGGCTGGCCGGCGCGCCAGGTCTCGAAGGCCGGCGCGGCCAGGATGTTGTTGAGCTGCAAGGCCAGGGACATGCGGTCTTTGGAGGGGAAGAAGGTCTCGACCGGGAAAGCGCCCAGGTTGGGCATCGGCGGGGATTGGGTCTGGAGGATGAGTTCAGTCAGGCTCAGGTTCTTGCCCCGGCTCCAGGCGTTCTCGAAGATGTTGGCGAGCAGGATGTGTTCGCGTGAGCGGAGCGGGTCAATGTCGTCGAAACCGACCAGCCCCAGCAGGGCGGTGACGGTGCTGCCGATGCGCTCGCGCAGGATCTCGCGGTTGGCGTCCCAGGGCAGGGGCGGCGCTTCGAGCGATGAGAGCACGCTGACGGGGATGCCGGCGTCCGAGCCGGGGGTGTAGACCGCGTACTGGGCCGCGTTCTTGAGGGCCAGCATCCGCTCGCGGCCGATGCCCCATTCGGTGAGACCGTTGCGCCATTGCAGGGCGGTCTCCATCGCAACCTGTTCGGGAGATTCTCCCGCCCGGCGGGCCACTTCGGGGTCTATCCACGGCTGGAAGTCTTGCGGGGCCAGGTCGGGGAAGTGCAGCAGCAGGTTGGTCAGGTCGCCTTTGGGATCGATCAACAAGGCCGGGATGCCCTGCAAGGCGGCTTCCTCCAGCAGGCCGATGCACAGGCCGGTCTTGCCGGAGCCGGTCATACCGGTCACGACGGCGTGGGTGGTCAGGTCGGCGGGATCGTAGTTGAGGGGGGTCTCGGTGGTCTTTTTGCTGCCGGGGTCGAAAAGCCGGCCAAGATAAAAGTGTTTGCTCATCGGGAACTCCTGCAAGAAAAGCGGTACGGAAAACTACCGGTCATGGTTGGGGTGCTCCCGGCAAGTATAGCACGAATGTGCTAACGGGTTTCGATCCTTAAGAAAAACGGGCTCTCTGGTATTTGGTGGGGTCGCCCATTTGTTCACCAGTGAGATTACAGAGTCTACAGAGAAAACCTTTTAGGCTCTTCCGTAACAAAAGGGAAAGAGCCTAAACACAAAGTCACACGAAGGCTCTCAAAGGGAAAAAAGCGCCTTGCCGTAAAGATTTTCCTTCGTTGACTCCCTGGCACCGCCCGCCACGATAGTCCCTGTAGCGGAGCGGAGC
>JBMOMN010000003.1:0-30605 GCA_049324115.1 Chloroflexota bacterium | reverse complement strand
GACACGAAGGCGCTCAAAGGGAAAACGCCTTGATTTGATGGGTTCCTCCTTTGTAGACTTTGTGCTCCTTCGTGTTTTAGGGTTTTCCCAATGAAAACGAAAGAACCACAAAATCCAGCAGAATCAGGATTTTTCAATAAAATCCGCGTGAATTAGCGAAATTCGCGGCAAAGAATTTAGATGTTTCGCGGCATTCGCCAAATCCGCGTCTTTTGCGTTTGGAACCTTATTTTCACAAATTCGGGTACAATGCAGGGACTATGAGTACGAAACCCTTATCCCGCCGGGATTTCCTGAAAGTCAGCGCCGCCGCCCTGGGCGGACTGGCCTTTACGCCTTACGTGCCGCCTTTGAAGGAGTTCGACGACAGCCGCCTGATCCGCGTCGGGACCACCTCGGTCAGCGTGTACAGCCGCCCGGACGACGAGAGCGCCATCGTCGGCCAGTGGTTCCAGGACGACCTGGTGCATTATTACGATGTGGTCAACTCCGGGACGCCCGATTACAACCCGGTCTGGTACCGCGTCTGGGGCGGGTACATGCACCGGGCGCGGATGCAGAAGGTCGGGGTCCTGTACAACGACCCGGTAACGACCCTCCGCGAGACGGGCCAGTTGGCTGAAGTCACCGTCCCGTACACCCAGGCCGTCCGCCTAGTGCGCGACGTTTGGACCAACGTTTACCGGCTTTACTACGAGACCGTTCATTGGGTCGTCGGGATCGAAGAAGGCCCGGACGGCGAACCCTGGTACCGCCTGCACGACGAACTGCACGAGATCGAATACATCGTCCCGGCCATTCACCTGCGCCTCATCCCGGACGAGGAAATTGCTCCCATTTCGCCCGAAGTCCCCTGGCAGGACAAACGCCTCGAACTCGACCTGTCCACCCAGACCTTGACCGCCCTGGAAAATGGCGTGGTCAAATTGAAGACCACCATTTCCTCCGGCATCCCCAACAGCCAGCCGGGGCCGAACGGCATCCCGACCATTACGCCTTACGGCGAGTTCAACATCCACAGCAAGATGCCCTCCAAACACATGGGCGACGGCAGCCTCTTCGCCGACGTGGGCGACTACGAACTGCCCGGCGTCCCCTGGACCTGCTTCTTCACCGACAAGGGCCACGCCTTCCACGGCACCTACTGGCACGACAATTTTGGCGTGCCGATGAGCCACGGCTGCGTCAACATGCGCAACGCCGAGGCCAAATGGCTCTTCCGCTGGCTCCTTCCGGTTTTCGAACCTGCCGAAATGTCCGTCCCCAGCCATGTGGAAAAGACCGGCTACGGCACCCAGGTGGAAATTTACTACTCGTAACATGCCCTCCCTGACCTGGCCTGGAAAGTCACTCACCATCCCTGAACCCGCCGCGCTCGTGACCGACTCGGTCATCTTCCCGCACGGGCAGGGATACCCGTCGGCCAGGGCTGAAAACCGCCTGCTCCTGGGGGACAACCTGCGCCTGATGGCAGCCCTCCTCCCCGAATACGAAGGCCGGGTGGACCTGATCTACGCCGACCCGCCGTTCTTCACCAACCGCAAATTCCCGGCCCGCATCGGGCGCGGCGAAGATTCGCGCAAACCCGCCGAATGGGACCTGGCCGACGGCTACCCCGATTCCTGGCACGACCTGGACGCCTACCTGGATTTCCTCCATCCCCGCCTGGCGCTGATGCACCGCCTGCTGGCTCCGCACGGGAGCCTCTACCTGCACCTCGACTGGCACGCCGACGCCTACGCCCGCCTGCTGCTCGACGAGATCTTCGGGGCCGACAACCTGCTCAATGAGATCGTCTGGGCTTATCACGGGCCGTCGCCCATCCGCAGCGCCTTCAACCGCAAACACGACATCCTCCTGTCTTACACCAAAAGCGGCCGGCACACGTTCAATGCGGATGCGGTGCGCGAACCGTACAACCCGAACACGGTCAAAACCTTCGGGGCCTCGCCGAAAGCCGGTTTTGGCAAAATACCCGACCTGGCGCGGGGGAAAGTGCCCGAAGACTGGTGGTACTTCCCGGTGGTGGCCCGGCTGCATAACGAGCGCACCGGCTATCCCACCCAGAAGCCCGAAGCCCTGCTGGAAAGGATCATCCTGGCTTCGTCCAACCCCGGCGAGATCGTCGCCGATTTTTTCTGCGGATCGGGGACGGCGCCGGCTGTAGCGGCGCGCCTGGGACGCCGGTTCATCGCCAGCGACGTGACCTTCCGGGCGGTCCACACCACCCGGGGCCGGCTGGCCGCTTCGACGCGGGAGCCGTTCACCTTGGAGCGGGACGCCTCCCTGCCTGCCGGGGTGCAGCCGGGGATGGTGGACGTCCGCTTCGAGGAGGGCGGCCTGTCTGTGAATGGGCTGCCCGGCCTGGATTACTGGGAGGCGGATCCGGCCTGGGACGGGACCACCTTCCGCAGCGCGGCCCAGGCCGTTCGTCCGGTGCGCTCGGGGGAGATCTGCCGGGAGTTGTCCCTGCCTTTTAAACGGAATAACCAGCCGGTGTGCGTCCGGCTGGTCACAGTCCAGGGGGAACAATACCAGGTCGTCCTCGATCAGACATCCAGCCGATAGCCGACCCCGCGGATGGTCTTGAGCAGGCGCGGGTTGTCGGGATCGAGTTCGATGGCTTTGCGCAGCCAGGAGACATGCACGTCGAGCGTGCGGGTGTCGCCGGTGTAGTCCGTATCCCAGACCCGTTTGAACAGGGTTTCGCGTTCGATGACTTCGCCGCGGTGCTCGATCAGCACTTGCAGGAGCAGCACCAGGCGCGGGGTGAGCCGGGCGTTCTTGCCCAGGCTGCGCACCCGGCGGTGCTCGGTGTCGAGGCGGATCGGCCCGGCGTGGAGCAGGTTGTTGCCGTCGCCGGGCAGCAGGGGCTTGATGCGGTTGGCCAGTTTCTGGACGGTAAAGGGGAGGCGCAGGATGACGTCGGCGGTCTCTTTTTCGACCTTTTTGGCGTCATGGTCGAGGATCAGGATCAGGGGAAGTTTTTCGAAGCGGGATTTGATGGTCTGGCAGGTACGCACGCCGCTGCTGCGCAGGGAGGCTGCGTTGAGCACGAGGATGTCGGGGTCAACACTTTCGAGGTGATTCAGTCCCTCGCTGCCGCTCTGGGCGGTTTCGACGTGGTAGCCTTTCTTCTCGAGCGCGGCGGCAAATACGGGGACATCCGCATGCCTGCCTTCGATGATCAGGATGGTTGCATTGGTCATAGTGATAAGAATACTTGTGAAGTGATTAGCCGGATTTGTTAAAAGATTTGGGCCACTTTCCGGCTGAAATGTTAAAGCATTATACCCCAATGTTAACAAATTCCCTCGGGTCAAGGGTACTAATTTGGGTTAATTTTATGAAGTTGACACGTTGCTATTATATAATTGTCCCGGCATGAAAACCCGCATTCTCCACCTCGAAACCCACGACGACCTGATCTCGATCCGCGACCGGATGGCCTGGGCCAAGTCGCCGCGCATCCTGCTGGTCTGGCCGCGCCGCGGCGGGGTGGACCTGCGCCCGCTGGACCTGAAATTGCTCCAGCGCCACGCGTCGTCGCTCGGCAGCCAGCTCGGACTCGTCACCCGCAACGCCCGCATCCGCGAGGAGGCCGGGGCGCTGGGCATCCCGGCTTTCGCCTCGATGTCCGAAGCCCAGCGCGGGGCCTGGCCGGGGACGAGTCGAAAGCCGTCGCTGCGGCGGCAGGCCGAACGTCCCGACCCGTCTGAACTGCGCGCCCAAATTGCCGGTTTCCGCAAGATCAGCGCGCTCCATCCCAACCTGCGCCTGGCCGTTTTCTCGCTGGGCGTGCTGGCGGTGCTGGCCGTCGTGACCCTGTTCATCCCCTCGGCGGAGATCAGCCTGGAGCCGGTAACGACCATCCAGGAAGTGACCCTCCCGGTCAGCGCCGGCGCGGGCGTGACGGCTGTGAGCCTTTCCGGCAGCCTCCCGGCCCGGAGCGTGACGCTGGCGATCACGCTCGAAGGCGAAATCCCATCCACCGGCAGGCTGGCAGTACCCGTCCAGAAAGCAAGCGGACGCGTCAGCCTGGCTAACCTGACTGCCAGCCCGCTGGCCGTCCCGGCCGGGACCGTCCTGCATCCGCTGGATGAGCCGTCCGTGCGCTACGTGACGACCGGCGGCGGGACCTTCCGCCCGGAAACGGGCGCCACGCTCGAACTGCCGGTCGAGGCCCTCCAGCCCGGCGCAGCGGGCAACCTGGAGGCCGGGACCGCCCTCGTTTTGGAAGGGACTCTCGGCCCGTCTGTGACCGCCGTCAACCCCGCCCCCCTGCGCGGCGGCACGGACCGGCTGGCCGCCGCTCCCTCCGACGCCGACCGCGAGGCCCTGCGCCGGAAGGTGCTGGCCGGCCTGTCGCAAAAAGCGCTATCCGAAGTGCAGGCCGCCCTCACAGAAAACGATCTGATCCTGGCCGGGACCGTCACCGTCGGCGACCCCCTGGACGAAACCTTCGACCCCGCTGAAGGCGCGGCCGGGGAGACCCTGCGCCTGAGCCTGACCGTCGAAGTCTCGGCGGTGTATTTATCCGCCAGCGACCTGGAGCAACTGGCGAGCGCGGTCCTGGATTCGGCGCTGGAGGAGGGCTTCGTCCCGGTCGAAGGCACGTTGACCGTCGAGGGGATGGGGGCGGCAACGCTCGAGGCAGGAGACACCTACGGCTGGCGGGTCCGCGCCAGCCGCCTGACCCGCCCGGATTTCGACCCGCTGGCCCTGCTGCGCCTGGTCCAGGGCCGCAGCCCGCGCAACGCCGCCCGGCAACTGGAACAGGCCCTGGCGCTGGACGCCGCGCCGGAGATCAACCTGAAGCCGGGCTGGTGGCCGCTCCTGCCGTTCACCCCGCTGCGGATAGCCATTAATTATTGATCGGTCGAGCACCCATGCGTATCCTGGCAGTAGATCACGGCGAAAAACGGATCGGCCTGGCGGTCAGCGACCCGACCGGGACCGTCGCCAACCCCTTGGCGGTCATCGAGCACGTCTCGCGGCTCATCGACGCGGCCCAGGTGGCCCAAATCGCAGCCGAGCAGGGGGTTGGGTTGATCGTCGTCGGGCAGTCCCTCGACGACAACGGCAAGCCCACCTTCGAAGGCCGCCGCGCCGGTCGCTTCGCCGCCTCCCTGCGCCAGCAAACCCGCCTCCCGGTCGAATTCTGGGACGAAGACCTGAGCACCCGGACCGCCCGTTCGGCCCGCATCGCCATGGGCGTTCCGCGCTCGAAACGCGCCGGCCATCTGGACGACCTGGCTGCGGCCGTCATCCTCCAATCCTATCTCGACGCCCATCCCAATCCCGGTGAATAACCTTTATGAAAAATCGTGGCTGCCTGCTCTTTGTCCTGCTGGCCTCGCTGCTGGCTGTCGTCTTTGCGCTCTGGTTCGTCCCCTTCCAGGCTACCGCCTTTTACGGCCCCCCGGCTGAAACCCTGGGCGGTTGGCAGCAGTTCAACTATTCCCTCCGGCTGCTGTGGTACGACGGCCTGTTGACCGAGCCGGTAGACCCCTACGGCAGCGACCGGCCTTTCACGGTCGAAAGCGGCGAGTCGGTGGCCTCCATCGCCTCCCGCCTGGAGCAGGAGGGCCTGGTCGCCGACGCCCGCGCCTTCCGCGATTATCTCGTCTATCGCGGCCTGGATGTCTCGATCCAGGCCGGGCGTTACGCGCTCAGCCCGTCCATGTCGCCGGTGCAGATCGCCAGCCGCCTGCAAGACGCCACCCCGGCCCAGGTCGTTTTTTACGTGCTTCCTGGCTGGCGGATGGAGGAGATCGCGGCCGCGCTGCCCACCTCGGGCCTGACTGTGACCCCGGGCGATTTCATGGCTGCGGCTTCTTTCTCCCCGAGCGGCCTGGACTTCATGCCTGCTGCCGTTTCGACGGAGGGATTCCTGTTCCCGGGCGAATACCTGTTGCCCCGCGAAGTGGCGGCCAAAGACCTGGTGGCGGTCCTGACCCGCAACTTTGCCCTGCACCTGACCTTCGATTTGCGCGACGGCTTCAACCGTCAGGGATTGAGCGTTTACGAAGCGGTCACCCTGGCCTCCATCGTCCAGCGCGAAGCGGTGGTGGCCGATGAACAGCCGCTGATCGCTTCCGTTTTCCTGAACCGGCTCGCGGCCGGGATGCGCCTCGAATCCGACCCGACCGTGCAATACGCCCTGGGTTACAACGCCTTCCAAGGCTCCTGGTGGACCAACCCCCTCAGCCTGGCGGATTTGCAATTCGATTCCCCGTTCAACACTTACGTTTATGCCGGTCTGCCTCCCGGCCCGATCGCCAATCCCGGTCTGGGGGCTTTGCAGGCGGTGGCCTATCCGGCCGAAACCCCTTACTACTACTTTCGAGCGCTGTGTGACGGTTCCGGCCGTCACGCCTTTGCCGAAACGTTCGAGGAGCACTTGCAGAACGAGTGCCCGTGAACATCCCGGAAGCCTACTTGCGATAAGCCACGTAGATGTCGGCTTCGAGCATCTGATTGTCTTTGTAAAAATGGTGGGTGAAATAGACGTTCCCGTCCTTGTCCAGGGAGGCCTCCCCCGCGAACTGGATGAACATTTGCTCGGGTTCGGTCCACCGGCCCTCGACGCGCCGGGAGCGCCATAATTCGGGCGCGCCGATGATCCGGGTGAACCACAGTTCGGAGCCGTCCTGGGTGATGAACGGCCAGCCGTCCGAATAGCTCGAATTGACGATTGAGAGATTCGCCGGCTCCTGCCACTCCCCGTTGAGATGGTTCGAGACCCAGATGTCGTATTCTCCCATCCCGCCCGGCCGCGGAGAGTGGAAGTAAAGCTCTTGCCCGTCTGCGGTGATGTGGAGTTCGCCAACCTCGTATTCGGGCTTGAAACCGGCCGGCATCCAGTTTTGCCAGCGCCCGTTGACGAACTCCGCCGTGAACCAGTTCATACCGGTAAACCCTTCCCTGGCGGCGCAGAACCACATCTTGTTCCCCAGGATGAATTCGCAGCCGTCCAGCGAGAGTTTGCCGGGGTCTTGCAGCATCACCCGTTCGGCGCGGCTCCACCCGTCGCCGGTTTTGTGGAAGACGTAGATCCCGGTCACGCCATCCAGGACCTGCTTTTCCGGGGGGCGGTTGGGGTCCGGCGTGAACCAGACGTAGAGCGTGTCCCCTCCCGGCAGGATGAATGCCGAATCCTCGGCGCCGGCCGTGTTGACCGGATAAGACAGGGGAACCGGGTCGGCGTATTCATCCGACAGCGACTGCGGCGGGTAGAGGTCGAGTTCCGGGGTGATCTTGGTTTGATTCGGCGGGATCAGGCTCTCCCTGTCGGGCGGCGTTGGGGTCGGCGCAGGCGGCAAAGTTGGCCTCGTGGTCGGCGCGGTTGGCGCAGCCGGTGAACAGGCTGTCGCCACGCCTGCCAGCAAGACAGCGAGCAGGGCGGCCGGTTTCATGCTTCCTCGGCGGCCTATGTACCCTTGCGCTGGACCAGGGCTTTGATGGCCGCGCCCAGCCCGGCCCAGAATGCCAGCGGCGTGAAGAGGAACCAGCCAATGTACGGGGCCAGGGCGGCCATCAGCAACAGCCCGCCGCCGCGCAGAATGGTGATGAACGGGGTCGTTTCCTTGCCCATGCGCGAACCGAGCATTTGGGCCAGCGCCACCACCCCGATCAGGCTGAGGGCGGCCAGGGCCAGCAGGATCAGCCCGCCCAGCAGGATGAAGACGGCCGCAAATGCTCCGCCGACCAGTTGGGCCAGCCAGACGCTCAAAACAACCAGCATCCCGAAAAAGATGAAGTTGACCAGACCGAGCAGGGTGGCGCGCAGGGTATTGGCTTCCAATTCCAGGCGGGTTTTGGTTATGGGGCCGGGCAGGAGCAGGATCAGGGCTGCGAAGAAGGCCAGCAGGCTGGCAAGCCCGAGCACGATCAGCAGGCTGAAGTTGAGAAAGTTATCCATGAAAGTCTCCTTTTTGACAACAGAATGTGTAACGCGACAGTGACGTCGCCTTTGCGGGTAAGCGGCACGAATGTCGCATTCCTTTTCTCAGGGCATATTTCGGAACGAATCCCAAACTTCGAGCGCTGGTTTGGGGCTGCCGTCGAGGGCTTGCAGGCCGACGGAGGTGAAAAGGCCCAGGGTTTGGATGTCGCCTTCGCTCGAACCCTGTTGCCGCATCATTTTGGCGTAAGAATCCGGGTTGAGGTCGCTCAGCAGCAGGTAGACCCAGAAGGCCAGCCTGTCGCCGCCGAGCTGGGTGTGGACGGCTTTCAGGTAGTCCACCTGGCTCTGCTCGTCGCCGGGGAAGGGCGGCGCGGCCAGGGACGGGAATCCGCCCTCGGCAACGGCCAGCGGCTTCGAGGTCCGGGTGAGGAGCGGGGTGTAATAATCCGCGGGGATGTCGGCCCCGGATGGGAAAGCGACGAAGGGATAGGAGGAGATGACCCACAAATCCAGGTTTGGCTCGAAGATCTCCACCTGGTCCCAATTCGTCTCATAAGCCCGGCGGCCTTCGGCGGCGAACTCCCAAAGGTTGTTTAGGTCTTCCCACTGGAAGGTGACGAAGACTTGGGTTTCGGGCGCTTCGGCCTTGACCAGGGCGTAGACGCTGTGATACAGGCTGACGAAATTGGCCGCGTCTTCGGGGTGGGCGTCCATGTAAGTGTTGATCTCGGAAGCCAGGCCCAAATAACGGGGATGGAACTGGCGCACGATCCAGAGGGTGTAATTGGTGAAGGCGGCCCGCACGTTGGGATTGGCGAAACCGGCCTCCCAGCCCTCCGGCAGCCCGGCGAACTCGCGGCGGTTGAGGCCGTTGAGCGGGTCCACCACGTAAACGGCCTCCAGCCCGTGCTGCACGGCCAGGGTCATCTGGTTGCGGATGTCGGCGCGCTTTTGGGAGTCGCCGTCCACGCCGCGGGCGAAATCCTCCCAGGGGATGGCGTGCTGGAACAGGACGAAATCGGCGTGCCGGGCCAGGTCTTCGTAGAGCCGGAAGATGCTTTGCAGGCTGACTTCGGGCGGGGAGGGGAAGAATCCGTGGGCAGTACGGCCCGAATCGAAGACAGATCCCTGCGGGGTGGGGAAGGGCGTGGCCGGGACCTGTTCGCCGCAGGCCAGCGCCGCCAGGGCCAGGATCAGGGTGGCGGGGAGCATCCGCTTCATGCCCGGACCCTCGGCCTGCCGCGCAGCAAAACCGCGTTCCCCACCACCCCGAGCAGGAGCGCCGAAACGCCGAACAGGACGATGGTAGCGGTGGTAAACGGTAATTGGTAATTGGTGAACGAGAGAGACGGGAGGTCGAAAATCGAGGATTTCGAGTGCGACGCCAGAAGCATGACTTCAGAAGCCAGGAGTCTGAAATCCGGCTTGGGAAGTACGACATCGAACCGGGGAATGAATTGCGCCGCCTGCATCCCCAGCCAGAACAGGACCCCGGCCAGGGAACCCCACTGGGCCGCCAGCCAGGGCGACCACAGGCGGATGGCCGGTCTTTGGGGCAGTTTCGCCAGGATGGCCGGCGTCAGGTCACGGGTCAGGCGGATTTCCGGCAGGCTTTCCAGGCTGGCGAAAACGAATTGGATTTCGTCCAGGCGGGCGCGGCAGCCGGCGCACCGGGCCAGGTGCAGTTCCACTTGCTGGCGGGAGGTTTCAGCCAGCAATCCGTCGAGATATTGATTGAGTAGGTCTTCGGTTGGATGGTCCATAACACTTCACTGAAAACTGAACACTGGATACTGATCACTGATCCACGATGTCTTTGAGTCTTTCGGCCAGCAATTTGCGGGCGCGGAACAGGTCGGATTTCACGTCGCTGAGTGGGCGGTCGAGTTCGCGGGCGATCTCCTCGTAGGATAATTCCTGGAAGTGGCGCAATTCGATGATGACCCGGTAACGCGGCGGCAGCGACAGGATTTCCTTGCGGATGCGCTCATCGTGCAGGCGTTTGACGGTTTCCGCTTCGGGGCCGGGATGCGGATCGGGCGGCGGAGGCAGGCCCTCGTCCAGGGAGGCTGCGGGGGGAATCCGCTCGAGGCGATTGAGGCACACGTTGACCGTGATCCGTTTCAGCCAGGGACCTAGCGGCCGATCCGCATCGAACTTGTCAAAGAACTGGTAGGCGCGGAGTAAGGCTTCCTGGGCGGCGTCTTCGGCGTCGCGGGCGTTGCCGAGCAGGCGGTAGGCGACGTTGAAAACGGCCCGCTGGTGGGCGCGGACGATCTCGGAGAAGGCCTCCTGTTCGCCGCGGGCGGCGCGCAGGGCAAGCCCGCGTTCATGAGCCGTTGCCATTTCTATAAACTATTACAGACGAAAGGGGGGATTTGTTGCACAGGATTTTGGCGGAGTTACCCGCCGCGGGAGACGAGACCCAGGATGACGAAGAACAGGCAGGTCCCGCTCAGGCTCAAGACCAGCCCGACGACGGCGGCGGCTTTCGAGCGCCCCCTGCCGAACAGACCGGTCAGGCCGAGGATGGCGCCGATGACCCCCAGGAAGGCGCTGCTCCCGCCGCAGACGAAGAGCGGCGTCCCGGCCAGGCGGATCCAGTTTTGGGCAATGCCTGTCCAGGCGCACAGGCCGATCCCGAAGACCAGGGCCAGCGACAGGATGCCAAGCGCCAGGCTGGCGTTGCCGAGGGTGTTGGGCTGTGGGGTTGGGGTTGGGGAATGATCCGACATGTCAGTTTTCCCAGGCAGGGGGCTTTTTCGCGGTGAACATCGCACCGACCAGCATCCCCCCGCCGGTCAACCCGATAAGCGCCGAAAGCAGGGCCAGCCGCTGGCTGAGGAGGCGCAGCACTTCCTGCCCGAGATCGAAGCCCATCCGGGCCAGTTCCATGGGGATGTGCGGCGGGACTTCCGGGACGGCGTAGCGGGTGATGAAGAAACCGTAGAGGCCTGTGAGCGAGAGGCTGGCGGCCAGGCTGATCGCTCCGGCGACCAGGATGGGGATCCCCCACCAGCCGAGCCATGAGCGCAGGTCCCGCACGGCGAAAATGGTGATGCCGAGCAGGAGGACCAATGGGAGCAGCAGGCTCAGGCGCATGATGGTGCGCGCCATTTGGATCCCCTGGCGCGGATCGCCCTCGGTGATCGGGGAGGGTTCGATCAGGACGGCTTCATCCGGGATGCCGGCGCTGACCTGGATCAGTTGCTCCTGGAACAAGGGTTGCAGGGTGATGAGCATCTCTTCGCCCGGATTGCAGAAAATGATCTCCCCCGTCTCGGCCAGGGTCGAGGTCATGACCGCTAGCTGGTCGAGGGTGCAGGGCGGCTGGGCTTCGATGAGCGTCTCGACGATGCCGAGGCCTTCGGGTCCGGCCAGGCGCGTTTTCAGGGTCGTCAGGGGAATGGCAGCCGATTCGGCTTGCCCGTTCAGGTAGGCGAACAGACTGTCGAGGGTCAGTTCTGCCATTTGCTGCATGTCTTCCGGCGGTAGCAGGCTGCGCAAGATCATTTCCCAATCGCCGGCGGTCAGGTTTTTCAGGAATGCCGGGGGACCGCCCTCCGCCGTGGCTTCAGGCCAGCCGAATTGCTCGAAGCAGGGGGCCGCCTGGGCGATTTCGGCTTCGGTCGGGATGCGCTCGTTCTGCGCCAGTTCGGTATAAACTGCCGGGTCGAGCGCCGCTTCCAGGCAGGCTTGCAGTGCGGGGCTGCGCGCTTCAGACTGACAGGCAATCGGGTTGTTTTCGCAGGGGTTCAATGTCATCCCCTGGGCCAGGGTCTGCCCCATCAGGGCCGGTAATTTTGCGTAGATTTCCTCCCGGTTGAGGGCTTGCTTGTAAATCCCCGATTCCAGGAATTGCCTTTCGATGTTCACGAGCAGGAGGACGACCGGCAGGGCGATGACGAACAGGATGGCAAAGAGGGCCGCCAGGCTGCGCGCCAGAATTCGGAAGAAAGTTTTCATGGTTCGGCTCCCGGAGCGAAGGATGAGTTGATTCCTGAATTTATGCTACAACGGCCTGCCGGATTTTTCAATAGACAAAACGGAAAGTCAGGGATACAAAAAGCGGACGGAGGATCTCCGTCCGCTGGCCGGTTTATGCCAGGATTTCGATGTAATCTTTCGTCACCGCCTCGCCGTCCGCTGCGCCGAGCAGCGCCAGCAGTTGGGTCACGAGGTGGGCCTTGTTGTCGGCGTCGCGGCGGCTCCAGGTGCGGCTCTTGACTTCCAGGAAGTAGCCCAGGTTCGGGTTTTCGAGATGGTCCAGGTTGACGAAGAACTCCTCGTTCTGGTACCAGATCAGCCAGCGCAGGCGGTCCTTTTCGAGCAGGACCTCCTTGTTGGGGTTGAAATACTCCCGGTAAAAGCGCAGCGGGTTGGTGGCCGGGGCGTAGAAGCGGCTGCGGGAGAGCATCACGTCGTGGTCGAACTGGCCCTCGCGCTTCTGGCCGAGCAGGGTCAGGCGGCCGCGCACGTTGGTGATCTGGCCTTTCTCGTCAATGAAATCGTCCTCGCGATAACGCAGCCGTCCCTGGGAGGGGTCGTCGAAGCAGAAATAAACGTCGTGCTGGCGGTAGTGCCGTTTGCGCTGGATGGTGATGTCGGGATGCCCCAGCCCGTCCAGGATGGGGGCCGGGCCGGCCACCCTGACCTTGACCTGGACCTCGAAGGATTCCTGCTCCATCGAGCCGCCCAGGGCGATCAATTTGGACAGGACGGACTGCTCCCGTTTAACCAGGAATTCGTCAATCCGGGCTGCGAACCGGCGGGCCTGCTCCAGCAGGGAGGTTTCGTCCAGGGTCAGCAACTGCCGGGCGCGCATCAGCCATTGGCCGTTGACCATCACGTCGGTCACATCCGATGATTTGGCGGCGTAGACGATCTGGGCGTAGAGGCCGTTGGGATCGCGCTTGAAATTGGGCGAATTGTGCAGCGGCGACAGGTCGAGCAGGATGAAGTCAGCCCGTTTGCCGGCTTCGAGCGACCCGGCCAGGTGGCCGATGTGGAGCGCTTTGGCCCCCAGGCGGGTCGCCATGGTCAGCGCGGTCTGGGCCGGGACGGCGGTCGGGTCGTTGCTGGTGGCCTTGGCAATGAACGAGGCCAGGCGCACTTCCTCGAACATATCCAGGTCGTTGTTGCTGGCCGGGCCGTCGGTGCCGATGCCCACGTTGAGTCCGGTTTCGAGCATCTTGACCACCGGGGCAAAGCCCGAGGCCAGTTTCAGGTTGGAGGTCGGGTTGTGGGCCACACCTGCCCCGGCATGGAGCAGGGTGCGCATTTCCCCCGCGTCAATGTGGACGCAATGAGCCGCCAGCACTTTGGCGTCGAACAAATTCTGTTTCTTGACGTAAGGGATGACCGGCATCCCGGTGCCCTGGCGCATCTCGTCCACTTCGCGGGCGGTCTCGGACAGGTGGGTATGCAGCGGCACGTCGAACTCGACCGCCAGGGCGGCCGTGGCGCGCAGGATTTCGTCGGTGCAGGTGTAGGGGGCGTGCGGCGCGACCCCGGGGAGGATCAACGGATGGTCCTTCCAGCGTTGGATGAAGTCGCGGGCACGCGCCAGGCCGTCTTCCCAGGAGGGCGCATCCGGGGACGGGTACTTGAGCACGGTCTGGGCGCACAGGGCGCGCAATCCGGCCTGGGCGGTGGCAATGGCCACGTCTTCCTCGAAATAATACATATCCGCAAACGAAGTCACGCCGGTCTTGATCAACTCGGCGCAGGCGATCAGCGTCCCCAACTGGACGAATTCGGGCGAGACGAACTCGCGCTCGACCGGCATCATGTAGCCGAGTAGCCATACGTCCAGGCGCAGGTCGTCGGCCAGGCCGCGCAGCAGCGTCATCGGGACGTGGGTGTGGGCGTTGACCAGGCCGGGCATGAGCACTTTGCCGCCGCAGTCTATCGTTTGGGCGGCTTCGTAGTTTTTCTTGATCTCTTCTTCGCGGCCAACCGCCAGGATGCTGTCGCCCCGGACCGCCAGCGCGCCCGGCGTGTACTGGTTCAGGCGTTCGTCCATGGTGAGGAGGGTGGCGTTGGTGAGAAGCAGGTCTGCTCGGGTCATTTTTACTCCTTGAGGGGAAGGGGAAAATTAACGCATTCTACCATAAGGGGTTTCGTGAATCGAAAAGGCCCGAAGAATAACTTCGAGCCTTTTGAATTTTGGATTGGTGATCAAGCATTAGCAATTTCTTTGGTGACCGCATCAACAAAAAAGGTTGCTTTCTCAAGCGCTACTTTCGCGTCGGCTTCTGTGTAGCTTTGTCCGGGCGTCAGGTCTGGCAGGCCATTGGGATAACGGGTGGGGATATAAAATTTATCCAAAGTTGCTCCATTGGTAAGCCAAAGATCCATTTCTTCGATAAATTCCGGCTTCGGAAATTGCATGACCAGTTTCTGGATGGAGTGGCCCCAAGGATCGTCTTCTATGAAAAACCACAAGGCTTTCATCGCCTTTTCGCCGGTTTGCTGCGCCATAAAGCAGGCATGAGAATACATTTGAGCCTCTGCCAGGGCATTGGCAGCCGATAAATCTTCAACAGCGGTTTGCAGCCAGCGTTTGGCTTCATACAAGGCTTTACTTTGACTCATATAAAACTTTCCCTTCGCGCAGGGCCTGGGCAATGAAGGCGCGCTCTGAAATTTGTTTCAATTCTTTAGGGGTGTAGATCAGGACATCAACTTGACGGTCGGGTATGGCATTGTTCAACTCGTAAAGAATGGTGTCGTAGCGGTCGAAAAAACGCTGACGGGTTTGTTTTATCAGGATCAGATCAACATCACTGCGCTTCGAAGCCTCCCCGCGTGCCAGCGAGCCAAACAGGATGGCTTTGAGGATTTTGTGCCGCTGAAATATCGGCAGGAGGTGGGTGCGCAGGTCCGAGGTTTCCATACGAGTGTATTATACCCAGGTCGGTTGAAAATTACGCTTTTTCAGGAGAGCGTGTACGCGCATCCAGGATATTTCCGATGTTCGATTGCGCTTATCTTGCGGGGAGGGGGTTTTGCTGTATACTTGTCGTTACCGCCTCGAAACGGGGTGAAGGATGAACGAAGCCGATACCTGCCGAACATACATTTTGCCGAAACTGAAATCCGCCGGTTGGGAGGATGACTATATCGCCGAGCAATTGGTCCTGACCCCTGGACGAATCGTGCCTATCGGCGACCGGCATACCCGGAGGGAAGGCCTGCGTCCCGACTACGTGCTGTTCATTCGTCAAAATTTCCCCATTGCCGTAATCGAAGCCAAAGCAGAAGATGCCCATCCTGCAAAGGGATTGCAGAAGGCAATGCTGTACGCTGAAATGCTCAACGTGAAATTTGCCTATTCGAGTAACGGCAGGGGAATTGTGGAACACGATTTCATCACAGGCATGGAACGCGATCTCGATACTTTCCCGTCGCTCGATGAATTATGGGCAAGGCTGAAAAACACTTTCAGGTTCGAGGCTAATAAAGACGAGGCGGATTCGCTGTCTCAGTATTGGCAGGAAGTGGGCGGGAAAGAGCCGCGCTATTACCAGCAGGCGGCGATCAACAAGGCCGTGAACGCCGTATTGGAGGGGAAAAACCGCATCCTGTTGACGATGGCAACCGGCACGGGAAAGACCTTCGTCGCTTTTCAGATCGTCTGGCGGTTGTGGAAATCGAAACGCAGGAAGCGGATATTGTACCTGGCTGATCGAAACGTCCTTGTGGACCAAGCCAAAGACCGCACCTTCTCACCGATGGGTCAGGCTTTGCATAAGATTTCAGGCCGGGTCGTCAAGAGCCGGGAGGTTTATTTCTCGCTATACCAGGCGTTGGCAAATCCCAAGATGAACGAAAATCTTTACGAGAAGTACCCGCGAGATTTTTTTGACTTGATCATTGTGGATGAATGCCATCGCGGTTCGGCGAATGAATACGGCAGTTGGCGCAAGATTTTAGAATACTTCTCCAGCGCAACGCAAATTGGGATGACCGCCACACCCAGGCGAACCGATAACGTGGATACCTACGAATATTTCGGCGATCCGATCTACATTTACAGTCTGCGCCAGGGAATTGAAGATGGCTTCCTTGCGCCGTACCGCGTGTACCGGGTTATCCCCGATGTGGATGCCAGCGGCCTGCAAATTGACCCGGGTGTGCTGGACCGCTTCGGGCGGGAAATTCCGCCGGGATTGTACGGCACCAAAGATTACGAGCGGCTGATCTCCCTTTTATCGCGTACCGAAGTGGTAGCCAAACACTTGACCGAATACCTGAAACGCACCGGGCGCTTCGACAAAACGATCGTATTTTGTGTGGACCAGGAACACGCGCTCGACATGCGCAAAGCATTGAACAATGCGAATGCCGACCTGGCAAAAATCCATCCGAATTATGTGGCGCGGGTTGTGTCGGACGAGCAGAAAGTCGGACGCGGGCACCTGGATGATTTCCAAGACCCCGAAAAGGACACGCCCGTTATCCTCACCACCTCGCAAATGCTGACCACCGGCGTGGATGCTCCAACCTGCCGCAATATCGTTCTGTTCAAACCGATCAGTTCGATCGTGGATTTCAAGCAGATCATCGGGCGCGGGACGAGAGTCTCCGAAGAACATAACAAGTTCTGGTTCACGATCCTGGATTACGTGGGCGCGACGCAGTTGTTTTATGACCCTGCCTTCGATGGCGATCCCGTGCGTGTGACCAGGACTGAGATTGACAGAGAAGGGAATGAGACCAGGGTTGAAGACAGCGAAGCAGGGACACTTGAGCCGGAAGTCGAAAATCCCACCGGGGAGACAGTTCGAGAAATCCAACGCCAACTCGGTGAACTGCCTCGCAAATACTATCTCGATAACGTGCAGGTGTATATCGCGGGTGAACAGGCGTTTGAACTTGATCCGGATGGCAACGTGCTCAAAACTGTCGAGTTTACTGATTACGTCACGCAGAACATCCGCCGCTTGAATTTGACGGCGGAGCACTTGAAGCAAAGTTGGACGCAAGCGGAACAACGGATCGAGATTTTGAACCAGTTGCGTTCGCGTGGTATTGACCCTGACCATTTGGCGCATGTGACTCACCATGAAGAAGCCGATGCACTGGATTTGTTATTGCACGTGGCGTATAACGCGCCGCTGGTGACCCGCCGCGAGCGGGCGGAGAAATTGCGCCAGAAGAAAGCCAATTTCTTCAACATGTATACGCCTGTGGCAAGGGAGATTTTGAATTCTTTACTGGAAAAATATGCGGATTATGGCATTGGCGAGTTCGACCAGTTGCCGCGCGTACTCCAAGTCTCGCCGTTTGATCAATATGGCTCACCCTATGAGATTTATCAATTATTTGGCGGCGCAGAGAAATTATTGCAGGCGGTGGATGAGATGCAGAGGTTTTTATATGAATAATCTAACCATATGTCGTTGCGAGCCGCCGTTCTTGTTCTTTGGCGGCGAAGCAATCTCCCAATCGGATGTCGCTGCGAGCGGTTGTTGCGAAGCAGTCTCCCGTCAAACGCGGCGAGCCAATCGAGGAGAGTTGCCTGTCTAGCTGGAGATTGCTTCGTCGGAAAGAGCGCCCTCCTCGCAACGACATACAAAATTGGATGTCGCTGCGAGCGGTTGTTGCGAAGCAGTCTCCCGTCAAACGCGGCGAGTCAATCGAGGAGAGTTGCCTGTCTAGCTGGAGATTGCTTCGTCGGGAAGAGCGCCCTCCTCGCAACGACATCAAGGGAACGATGAGATTGCTTCGTCGGAAAAGCACCCTCCTCGCAATGACATGAAAGAGAGCATGGATTATGTCAATTGACAAACAATATTGCGTTTATATTATGACCAACGCCCATAACACTGTTTTATATACTGGCGTGACCAATAATTTAGCGCGAAGAGTCTATGAGCATAAAAACGGCTTGGGCAGTTCCTTTGTGAAGAAGTACAATGTGCATAAGTTGGTCTATTATGAGATTGGCAACGACGTCCATGCTACGATTGCACGGGAAAAGCAGATCAAAGGCGGTTCACGGCAAAAGAAGATTGATTTGATAAACAAGATGAATCCTGCGTGGAAAGATTTGTATGATGAAATAAAGTAACCACCATGTCGCTGCGAGCGATTTTTGCGAAGCAGTCTCCTGTCAATGAGGGGATTGCTTCGCCGCCAAAGTGCAAGAACGGCGGCTCGCAATGACATGGATGAAATGAGGGGATTGCTTCGTCGCAAAGAGCAAGAGCGCTCCTCGCAACGACATGAAGCGAACGAGGAGATTGCTTCCCGCAGGCTCGCAACGACATAAGATAAAATGGGATTATGCCAAAGAAGACTACATCAACATCACACAACACCAAAGCCTCGCTTTCCTCCCTCATCAAATCGTCCCGCGACATTATGCGGAAGGATGCGGGACTCAGCGGCGACTTGGATCGGCTGCCGCAGCTTTCGTGGATTTTGTTTTTGAAGTGCTACGATGATTTGGAAATGCGCCGTGAGGAAGATGCGAAGTTAGAGCGCAAGGCGTATAAGCCTGTGATTCCGTCGCCGTATCGGTGGCGGGATTGGGCATCCGATGAAGATACTGGCAGTACGGGGGAAGACTTCATCAAGTTCGTCAATGACGGGCTGCTGCCTGCGCTGAGGGGGCTGACCGGGTCGGATGAACGGTTGAAGGTGGCGGAGGTGTTCAAGGAGACGTACAACCGCATGTTGAGCGGGTATCTGCTGCGGGATGTGGTGGACCTGGTGGATAACATCCACTTTCAGTCGAAGGATGAGATCTTTACGCTGGCGCATTTGTATGAAACGATGTTGAAGGAGATGCGCGACGCGGCGGGCGATTCGGGCGAGTTCTATACGCCCCGTCCCGTGGTCAAACTGATCGTAGACAGGGTCAAGCCGCGGCTGGGAGAGATCGTTCTTGATCCCGCTTGTGGCACGGGCGGTTTTTTAGTCGAGTCGTATGAATATCTCAAGCCGCAGGTGAAGAAATCCACAGAGCAGGAAATGCTGCAAACGAAGACGTTGTTCGGGGTGGAGAAGAAGCCGCTGCCGTATCTGTTGAGTACGATGAACCTGTTGCTGCATGGGATCGAGACGCCGAACATCCGCCGCGATAATGCGTTGAAGAATCCGCTGAACGAGATCGGGGAGAAAGACCGCTTCGATGTGATCGTGACCAACCCACCCTTCGGCGGCGAGGAGGAGGCGGGCATTCAGTTGAACTTCCCCGAGAATACGCGCGCCAGCGAGACGGCGCTGCTGTTCATGCAGTTCGTGATGCGTTCGTTGAAGCATGGCGGACGGTGCGGCGTGGTGGTGCCGAATGGATTCCTTTTCGGAGATGGAGTCGCTGCGCGGGTGAAGGCGCAGATGCTGAGGGATTTCAACCTGCATACGATCATCCGGCTGCCCAACGGGGTGTTCGCGCCGTATACGTCCATCCCGACCAATTTGCTGTTTTTCGATCGTCCTGGTCTCGATGCGCCCCGCGACCCCGCAAAAGACAGCGGGACAGGCGATCAGCGGGGCTACTCGACCACCGACATCTGGTTCTATGAGCATGTTCTCCCCGAAGGCGTGAAGAACTATACCAAGACGCGCCCGATGCAGTTCGAGGAGTTCCAGCCGATTTTGGATTGGTGGGAGCAGCGGATAGAGAATGAGCGCGCCTGGAAGGTACGTGCCGCAGATGTGATCCAGACCAACGGCGGGGGCGATGTGGTCTCGGTCAATCTCGATATCAAGAACCCCAGTCGCAAAGAGGACTTGGAACACCTGCCGCCTGCTGAGTTGGCGGAGAGTATTCTTGCCAGGGAAAAGCAGATTGCGGCGATTATGGAAGAGATAAAAGGAATGTTGAGTTAATGTCGCTGCGAGCGTTCTTTGCGAAGCAGTCTCCCAACGAGTTGGATGTCGCTGCGAGCGTTCTTTGCGAAGCAGTCTCCTGTTTGATAAATTGTTCTCAATTTCGAGGAGATTGCTTCGCCGCCAAAGAGCAAGAGCGGCGGCTCGCAACGACATATTGAAATAAAAGGTGATGATGACAAACGGTTTGCCCATTGTTCCGCTTGGCGAATTTCTCACGCAGAGAAAAGAATTCTTCACAATCGATGATTTTGTGAAATACAAACGCGCCCGTGTGAAATCACATGGACAAGGGATTGTCTTGCGTGACGAAGTCAATGGAACAGAGATCAAGACAAAGAAACAACAAGCCGCACGCACTGGTGAGTTTTTAGTGGCTGAAATTGACGCAAAAGTTGGCGGGTTTGGAATTGTGCCACCTGAACTTGACGGCGCGGTTGTAAGCAGTCATTATTTCCTTTTTCAAATTAATGAAAACAAATGCTCAAAAGAATGGTTGAACTGGTTTGTTCGCTACAATTCTTTGGAAGAACAGACAAAAGCACAAGGCTCAACCAATTACGCAGCCATTCGCCCAAGTGATGTTTTGAATTTTGAAATTCCCCTTCCGCCACTGACAGAGCAACACCGCATTGTGGCGCACATCGAGTCGCTGGCGGTGCGGGTCAATGAGGCACAACGTCTACGGGAAGAGGCAGATGAAGGAACAGAAAAGTATTTTGCAAGTGTCGCAAACAAACTCTTTACTGAACTTTCAGAAAAATACAGTCCAATTGCCATTGGCAAGACCTTTACCTTTAGGCAGGATTTGATTCGTCCAACAGATGGCAAGTCAGGAAAAATCAGATTTATTGGCTTGCAACATATCGAATCAAACACTGGAAGAAGAATAGGCGAAGATCCGCTTTATGCGGAACAACTGACAGGAAGAAAATTTCGTTTTTCTTCTGGTGAGATTGTTTATGGTTATCTCCGTCCATATTTGAACAAAGTTTGGATTGCAGATTGTGAAGGAGTTTGTTCTGTTGACCAATATGTAATTCGCCCTAACGAGAAAATTGTTGACACAAAATACCTGGCTCATTTCATGCGAAGTCCAATGTTCTTACAAAAGGCAATTGAAATGACGCACAATTTGCTTTTGCCAAGATTGCGTACGGGTCTGTTGGAAAGCATACCAATTCCCGTTCCCCCGCTCGACGAACAGCGGCGCATTGTCGCTTATCTGGATGGGTTGCAGGCGAAGGTCAATGGATTGCGGGAGTTGCAGTCACAAAGTCAAGAGGAATTGGATGCTTTGCTGCCGTCCGTGTTGGACAGGGCGTTCAAAGGTGAATTGTGATGATTATGTCGTTGCGAGACGGTGATCTCCCGTCGAAGCAATCCCCTGTTTCAAGAGGGGATTGCTTCGCAACGTGCGCTCGCAATGACATGTGGGAGTTGCAGTCGCAAAGTCAAGAGGAATTGGATGCGTTGCTGCCGTCCGTGTTGCGACCGCAGGGAGGGGCGTTTAAGGGAGAGTTGTGAAAAGACCTGACAGGTTTCCGCGGAAGCCTTGCGTTCAGAGTTTCATGTCCGCGCATGGGTTACGATGGACACGTGCCACCATGAAACCTGTCAGGTCTGGGACTTGGAAGGTCAATGCGTTGCGGGAGAGCGACCCCCTTCCCGTCCTTCCCCCAAATCAAAGATCGGATTTGGGGGAAGGGGGATGCGTTTTTGGGAATGAAAACAGTCCCGTTCCTCTCACCGGAACGGGACTGTTGCTTGTTACTTCGCTTGCTTCTGGACGATCCTGGCCCAGGTGTCCCTGAGCGCCACTGTGCGGTTGAAGACCGGTTTGCCGGGGGCGCTGTCAGTGTCGGCGCAGAAGTAGCCCTGGCGCTCGAACTGGAAACGGTCGCCGGGCCTGGCTCCGGCCAGGGTGGGTTCGAGCATACAGCCGGCCAGCACCTGGAGCGAGTCGGGGTTGATGTAATCCTTGAAACTGTCGCTGTCGGGGTTCTCGTCGGTGAAGAGCCGGTCGTAGAGCCGCACTTCGGCCGGGACGGCGTGGGCCGCCGAGACCCAGTGGATCGTGGATTTGACCTTGCGCCCGTCGGGGGCGTCGCCGCCCCGGGTGGCCGGGTCGTAGGTGCAGTGGACGGCGGTCACGTTGCCCTCGGCATCCTTGTCCACGCCGGTGCAGGTGACGAAGTAGGCGTAGCGCAGCCGGACCTCGTTGCCGGGGAAGAGCCGGTAATATTTGGGCGGCGGGACCTCGGCAAAATCGTCGGCTTCGATGAAAAGCTCTTTGGCGAAGGGCAGGCTCCGGGTCCCGGCCGCTGCGTCTTCGGGATTGTTGACCGCCTCCAGTTCCTCCACCAAGCCGTCGGGATAGTTGTCAATCACCAGTTTGAGCGGCTTGAGCACGGCCATTCGGCGCTCGGCGCGCCGGTTCAGGTCATCCCGCACGCAGGCTTCGAGCAGGGCCAGGTCGGCCATCACGCCCGAATTGATCACGCCCGATTTCGAGACGCCGGTGCGCTCGTTGAAATCCAGGATGGCTTCGGGCGTGTAACCGCGGCGGCGCATCCCGCGCAGGGTGGGCATGCGCGGGTCGTCCCAGCCGCTGACGAGGCCCTCTTCGACCAGGCGGCGCAGGTGGCGCTTGCTCAAGACGGTGTAGTTCAGGTTCAGGCGGGCGAATTCGATCTGGCGGGGCGGGTTGGGGATTTCGAGTTCTTCCAGGAACCACTCGTAGAGCGGGCGGTGGTCCAGGTATTCGAGCGAGCAGAGCGAATGGGTCACGCCGTGCATGGCATCGTTCTGGCCCTGCGCCCAGTCGTACATCGGGTAGATGCACCACTTGCGCCCGGTGCGGTGGTGTGGCGGCTCGTGGATGATGCGGTACATGACCGGGTCGCGCATGTTCATGTTGCCGTGGGCCATGTCAATCCTGGCCCGCAGCACGCGGGACCCGTCGGGGAATTCGCCGTTTTTCATCCGCTCCAGCAGGTCCAGGTTTTCCTCGACCGACCGCTCCCGGTAGGGGCTTTCGACGCCCGCTTCGGTCAGCGTGCCCCGGTTCTTGCTCACTTCCTCCGGCGACTGGTCGTCTACGTAGGCTTTGCCTTTCCTGACCAGTTTGACCGCCCACTCGTAGAGCAGCTCGAAGAAATCGGACGAGTAGATGACCTTCTCCCACTCGATCCCCAGCCAGCGGGCGTCTTCCATGATGGCTTCGACGAACTCGGTCTCTTCCTTGGCGGGATTGGTGTCGTCGAAGCGCAGGTCGAGCGCGCCGCCGAATTCCCTGGCGACCAGGTAATCTATCAGGAAGGCTTTGGCGTGGCCGATGTGCAGGTAGCCGTTCGGTTCGGGTGGCAGGCGGGTGCGGACGCTCTGGAAGCGTCCCGCGCGCAGGTCTTCGGTCACAGCTTCGCGGATGAAATCGGTCGGTCTGGAGGTCTCGTCGGTCATAAGGCGTCACTTTCTGGTGAAGGATGGGGCTATTATAACAAAGTGGCCCATCCATAGTACAATTCTGTCCCGAAGAAGCCAATTCTGGAGGAACTCAATGGAAACCCAAAATGAAAACCGTTCCCGTTTTATGGGGACTTATTTCGACTCATCCACCGTGATCCGGCTCTCGAAAGTAGCTGAGATCGCCGCCTGGGTGGTGGCCGTCGTCTACGCCCTGGACCTGATCCTGGCCGCCGCGACCTTCGCGTTATCCTACCTGCGCGGATTCTGGTACGGAACCGGCTTCACCGATCTGGCGAACAACATCATCCTGATCATCGAGCGTCCTTTCCGGGGCGTGGTCTACTTCGTGGCTTTGCAGGCGATTGCCAAAATGATGCTGGTCTTCCTCGACATCGAAGAGAACCTGCGCCGCACCGCCCGCAACACCACCCCGAAAAGCTGAAAAAAACCGGGTGTGGTAAAATAGCCCTGGACGTCACAACCTGGGCGTGGTAAAATACCGCCCGCCCAAAAAAGCTGTGGGGGCTCGTCTAACGGTAGGACAGCGGACTCTGGATCCGTATGTAGAGGTTCGAATCCTTTGCCCCCAGCCATAAAAAAACTCCCTCGGCAAGAGGGAGTTTTTGGTTAACTTGCCTTTATCACAGAGTCAGGTCGGCTATCCCCTTCAGAGCTTGCAGGACCGGCTGTTTGTGGCGTTCTTTTTTTATCTTGATATGTTGGAGGGGGAAATCTTTGTCTGCGTGTGGCCGCACCATATCGGACAATGCCTGGCTGAAATACCAGGCGAACGCAGTCGCCATATCTTTTTCGTTGACACTGAATTCAGAGACGACGTAGCGGGAAAGCGATAGAATGCCCAGGAATCCATGCCGGTCTGCCAGTGGAACACCCAACCAGGATCGGACTTGCTCTGAACCGTTCACACCCTGCCAGGTTGACAAAATCCGAACATCCTCAAGGCTTATCGGCTGCTGCCTCTCGAAAATCGCTTTGTAAACCGGGTTCGTTTCGAGCAATTTCCCCGGAAATTTTACCAGCCGCTGTATGGCTCCTGTGAATGCTCCGCTTTCCTGGCCGAGCATGAGCAGGCTGGCATGATGGAATGGCACAACTTCGCGCAACGCGTCAAAAATCGTGACCAGGGCGACTTCCGGCGATTCATGTTTGACCACGCGCTCCATTCGGCTCAGGTTGTTCATCGCCGCGTTCAGGTTTTCCAGGATTTGCGACTGCACCAGCAAAAGGGCATAAACGTCCAGTAATTTAAAGTCCCGGTTATCAGCCATAACCACAATAGGGTCATAGATTCTTTCCGGGTTGCGCTTCAGGGCCTGATGCACTGCCGTATCTACCCGCAGGTGATGAGGCAGGATAAACATCTCGGGGCGCAGGTCTTCCTTGAGCCGGATGATCGGCTTGCGCAAGAACAATTCCACCCCAAAACTGCGTCCGAGCCGCTCGAATATTTGCTTGCGCGGTATGACCCCTGCCAGTTCCCCGTTTTTGGTCAACAACACTCCCGGCACTTCAGGATGGTCCTGTAAGTGCCGGGCTACGTTCTCAGTCAGACACGAGAGTGGTACTTTGTAGTCGTACATCTCAAGGTCTCCGATGCAAACCGGGGTGTGGACCTCGGCTGTGTGCGAACGGGAAAAATTGTCGTTGCTCATAAGCTCCTTTGCGCGTCTGCATAGTGGCCGCTCACGGGCAAGATTATAAGTTGGGCGTTTTAATTCCCCGCGAATAGGAAGTTAACGTCTCTTAAATAAACGACTGCCTGGCGTCAGCCCGCCAGGGTGATTTCTCCCTGCTTCTTCGGGTTCTTCCCCGTGATCCCTGAATAAAAATCCCGGATGATCTCGAAATCTGCATGGATGTCTCCACCGGGCATGAAGCTCGGCCCCACGCCGATGACCCGGTTGCCGTAGTCGAGGTAGGCCATCACAATCGGGACCTTGGCCTTCAATGCAATGTAATAGAAGCCGGTTTTCCAATGGGAGGTTTTCTTGCGCGTCCCCTCGGGGGCGATGCCGATGATCAGGCTGTCTTGCCCTTCGAATTTGGCGGCCACCTGGTCAACGAGGTTGGTCCGCTCCCGGCGGTTGACCGGGATCCCGCCCAGGGCGCGCATCAGCGGGCCGAGCGGCCAGCGGAAGAGGGTGTCCTTGCCCATGAAGCGGATCGGGAGCTGTTCCGCCGCCATCAGCAGCAGCATCAGTCCGAAATCCCAGTTGGAGGTGTGCGGCGCGCCGATCAGCACGTAGCGGGAGGTGCGCGGCCGGACGACGTGCGTCCGCCACCCGATCAGGCGCAATATGATATGCGCCAGGCGCTGGGCCAGGGGTGACTTTTGGATCCCATAAGCAAGGGCCATTGGATACTCCTTGTCGGAAAGAAAATTCGGGTGGAAGTGCGTCGCACTTTCTCGTGCCAGTGAAGTGGCTTATTCTACAACACTTTCCAACCGAAACGTCTCGCTGGAGGGATATCCACTTTACATACCAGAAAGCACCCCGCAGCCCTGACGGTTATCACTATCTTGTCTGACAACCTGTGCTATACTTGTTCTTGTGTTAATTTTCACAAACAGACAAGGAATCCGATGAACGAAGATCCACGAATCCTCGAACTGCGACAAATGCGCGCCAAAGCCTTGCAGGGCGGCGGCGAAGAACGGATCAAAAAACAGAAGGCCAAAGGCAAGCTGACCGCCCGCGAGCGCATATTGATGCTGCTCGACCCTGGCACGTTCAACGAGCTGGAGCCTTTCATCACCAGCCCGGACGACGAACTGGGCCTGGCGACCGAGAAATTCCTCGGCGACGGGGTCATCACCGGCTACGGCCAGATCGAAGGGCGCACGGTCTACGTCTACGCCCAGGATTTCACCATCTATGGCGGGACGCTGAGCGAGATGCAGTCGCACAAGATTTGCCGGGTGATGGACCTTTCGATGCGCAACGGCGCGCCCTGCATCGGCCTGCTCGACTCGGGCGGGGCGCGCATCCAGGAGGGGGTGCGGGCGCTGGGCGGCTACGCCGAAATCTTCCGGCGCAACGCCCAGTATTCGGGCGTGATCCCGCAGATCAGCGTCATGCTCGGACCCTGCGCCGGCGGCGCGGCCTATTCCCCGGCCCTGCAAGACCTGGTCATCATGGTCGAGAAGCAATCCTTCATGTTCCTGACCGGGCCGGAAGTGATCAAAGCCGTGACCGGCGAGAGCATCGACTCCGAGTCGCTCGGTGGGGCAGGCATCCACATGGGGGTCAGCGGGGTGGCCCAACTGGCAGCCCCGTCCGAACGGGAAGCGCTGGCGCTGGTCCGCCGGGCGCTCTCGTACCTGCCCTCGAACAACGTCGAAAACCCGCCCTACCTTCCGCCGAAGGACGATCCCCTGCGCATGGACGAGGCTCTCAACCACATCGTCCCGCTCGACCCGAAGGAACCCTACGCCATGCACGAGGTCATCCAGCACGTCGTGGACGCGGGCAGCTTCCTCGAAATCCAGCCGGATTGGGCCACGAATGCCATCGTCGGGCTGGCGCGCATCGGCGGGCACAGCGTCGGCATCGTCGCCCAGGAGCCGTCCCGGATGGCGGGCGTGATTGACATAGACGCCAGCGACAAGATGACCCGCTTCGTGCGCCTGTGCGATTGCTTCAACGTGCCGCTGGTCACGCTGGTCGATTCGCCCGGCTTCCTTCCCGGCATCGCCCAGGAGCACGGCGGCATCATCCGTCACGGGGCCAAGCTGCTCTACGCCTACTCCGAAGCTACCGTCCCGAAGGTGACGATCATCACCCGCAAGGCCTACGGCGGCGCTTACGTGGTTATGTCGAGCAAATACCTCGGCACCGACGTGACCTATGCCTGGCCGAGCGCCGAGATCGCCGTGCTGGGCGCGGAGGGCGCGGCCAACATCCTGTTCAAGCGCCGGATCGAGGCTGCGGATGATCCCATTTCAGAACGCCAGCGCCTGGCCGACGACTACCGCGAGAAGTTCAACAATCCCTACTACGCCGCCGGGGCCGGGTTCATTGACGAGATCATCGAGCCGCGCGAGTCGCGGCCCAAGATCATCGCTGCCCTGTCAGCCCTGCGCGATAAGTTCGCTCCCGCCCCGCCGCGCAAGCATGGGAATATCCCGGTGTAGTGTTGCGTGGTACGCATTCCGTGAGAGATGAATTATGTTGATGACCTCTTTGTGGATTACTTTAGCGGGGATGGGGATCGTCTTCGGGACGATCCTCGCGCTATGGGGGTTGATGGCCGCCCTGGCCGGACTCCTGGCCGACAAGCCCGGCGCAGCGGACTCCCCGGAGTCTGCTCCCGGGTCTCGATACGGCCTCGAAAAACACACCCCGACAGGCTCGGCGCGGCGCTCGGCCTACTCGACCAGCGAAGACAAGGCGAAGGCCGCGGCCCTGGCTGTGGCTGTGGCCCTGGCCGAACAGGAGACCTCCACCGCCCGGCCGCTCCCCGTCCCACCGACGGCGCTGGTCAGCGCTTGGCAGTTGGGGATGCGTACCCGCCAGATGACCCAGAAGGGCGAGCGGGTCAATAGATCATAAACCTTGCGAAGGCTTGTCCTGTTGCAAGGTCGAGGAACAAAATATGAAATATACGGTTACAGTAGCCGGTAAATCTTTCGAAGTCGAGATCGAAGACCTGAACGCCCGCCCGATCATCGCCCGCGTGGACGGCGAGACCTTCGAGGTCATGCCCGAAAGCGCGGACGGCGCGGCGGGAAACCCGTCAGCGGGGGAGGGGCTGAAGATAACGGGAGCGGGCCACTCATCCAGTACGCTTTCGCCCCAGGGCAACGGACCGGCGTCGAACCGTCTGTCCGCGCCGTTGCCGGGCAACGTCACCGAGGTCTTCGTCAAAGCCGGGGACCGGGTCGAATCCGGGCAGGTGATCCTGGTCATCGAAGCGATGAAGATGAAGAACAGTATCCGCTCGACCAGGGCGGGACAGGTTTCAGCAGTGCTGGTCAGCGCCGGGCAGACAGTGGCGCACAAGCAGGCGCTGGTGGAGTTCGATGAGTGAAGCGTGTAACGTGTAACGCGGTGCGTGTTACGTAACGGAACACGCTACACGTGAGGATTCGCAATGGACATCTTTGTTTTACTCCCCGAATTATTGAAAGGCTTCACCCACTTCACGCCCGGCAACGCAGTGATGATCGGGGTGGGGGCGGCCCTGATCTACCTGGCGATTGCGAAGGAATACGAGCCGGTGCTGCTGCTGCCGATCGGGTTTGGCTGCATCCTGGCGAATATCCCGCTGGCCGGGATGACCGCCGCCGAGGGGATGATGGGCGTGCTTTACAAAGCCGGGATTTCGAGCGAGTTGTTCCCGCTGCTGATCTTCATCGGCGTGGGGGCGATGATTGATTTCAGCCCGCTGCTGGCCCAGCCGAAGTTGGTGCTGCTCGGCGCGGCGGGACAGTTCGGCATCTTCGGGACGCTGATCCTGGCGGTCCTGTTGGGGTTCCCGCTCAACCAGGCGGCCTCGATCGGCGTGATTGGGGCGATTGACGGGCCGACCTCGATCTTCGTCGCGACCAAATTGGCCCCCGAACTGCTGGCCCCGATCGCGGTGGCGGCTTATTCGTACATGAGCCTGATCCCGATCATCCAGCCGCCGCTGATGAAACTGCTGACCACCAAAAAGGAGCGCATGATCCGCATGGAGTACGCGCCCCGGCCCATCTCGCAGCGGACGCTGGTGGTCTTCCCGATTGCGATCACGGTGGTGGTCGGGCTGCTCGTCCCCGAAGCGACCCCGCTGATCTCGATGCTGATGCTGGGAAATTTGCTGAAAGTCTCCGGCGTGGTGGACCGGCTGAACAAGGCGGCCCAGAACGAGATCATCAACATCGCCACCCTGTTCCTGGGGCTGGTCGTGGGGGCGACGATGACCGCTTCCGCTTTCCTGAACTGGGGCACGGGCAAGATCATGCTGCTCGGCCTGCTGGCTTTCGCGCTGGACACGGTCGCCGGGCTGCTGTTCGGCAAGTTGATGGCGTTCCTGAGCGGCGGCAAGATCAACCCGCTGATCGGCGCGGCCGGGATCTCGGCCTTCCCCATGGCGGGACGGCTGGCGGCGCGGGTGGCCCAGGACGAGGACTTCGAGAACTTCATCCTGATGCATGCCATGGGGGCCAATACCGCCGGCCAGTTGGGGTCGGTGATGGCCGGCGGGATCTTGCTGGCGATCGTGAGCCATTTGGTGTAGAGCATTAACGCGAATGACGCCAATAGGCGAATAGCGCGAATATCTTTTAGGTTTTGCCGTTTCTCACGGGAAAGAACGATTATCTGTCCACAGATTACACAGATTTCGCAGAATTTTTAAACCAAATCTGTGTCATCTGCGAAATCTGTGGATTTTTCCCGCTAAAAACGGAAGTGCCATCTTTTGGAATCTCCGTGCTCTCTGTGGTAAGACAGGTCATCCGGGCAGCAAACTTCGGAAGTCTCTTCCGAAGTTTTTTCAATATGGGCTGCCGTAGAGGGGAATCCTGGCCCCGTTGATCTTGCCCGCTTCGTCCGAGCTTAGGTAGAGCATGGAGGCGGCCAGTTCCTCGGGCGTGGTGCCTTTCTCGCCGATGCTCCTGACCAGCAGGATGTTGGCCGTGACGCCGGTCTCCCTGAGTTCCTGCGCCAGGGACAAGACCAGGGCCTCCTGGGCGGCCTTGCCCATGGCGTAGGCCGCGCCCTTCCCGGCGGGATGACGCGCCAGCGGCGACGAGACGACGATGATCCGCCCCCAGCCGTTGGCAATCAGGTGCGGAACGAAAGCCTGGGCGGCGTGGAAAGTCGTCCGGGCGTGCTGGTCGAGCATGGAGTCGAGGTCGGCCAGGTCAATTTCGGGGACGGATTTGCCCCCTGTCCAGCCGCCGACCAAGTGGATCAGGCCGTCGAGGCGGTTGAATCTCCGCATCACGGCTTCGACCGCGGCCCGCGTCGCAGTTGGGTCGGTCAGGTCGGCGGGGAGGGTCAGGGTCCGTTCGGGGGGCAGGCCAGGCCCGGAAACGAGGGCAGACAACCGGTCCGGGTGCGCTCCGAGCAGGGCCAGCGAGGCTCCCGCATCCGCAAAGGCGCGGCTGACGGCCCGTCCGGTCGAGCCGGTGGCTCCGGTGATCACGAAGACGCGGTTTTCCAAAGTCATAAGAGATACGATCCTTAGCCGCGAATTACACGAATTCCCACAAATTTTTAAATAATTCGTGCAAATTCGCGAAATTCGTGTATTGGTCAAGCGCATGTTGGACAAGAGCTTTCACCACGAAGACACGAAGGCACGAAGTTTTTCCTTTGTTTTCTCTGTGTCTCCGTGACTCAGTGGTTCAGAAGGTTGTTCAATGTGCTTCTGA
>JBMOMN010000002.1:0-31975 GCA_049324115.1 Chloroflexota bacterium | reverse complement strand
GGTGATGGAAAGCCTAAACCTTGAACGACATGCAACCTGCCCCAATTGGAACTACACCATTCGCCCACGCCTCTCTTCTGCTTGAGATCGGTTGTTAAAGTGCGGAAGTTATTTTTACACGACTACTCAGTTAATCGGTCGAGAGCAAAGGTTCGATTAACCCCGCCAATCTGCTGGATGCGGCTTGTCAAAAGGGTTGCGCAAGGTTTAGGCGGCAGGATGTCTTTTAAACCGCTCAAGGCGGGCTGGCGCACATCATCCAGGATGACCAGAAGGCAGCGCTCCCCCAGGAAATGATGAAGTTCATTTTTCTGGGTTTCATAACCCACGCCCGGCTGGGTCGTGATCCCGCAGCGAATGAGCATGTCTGCAACCACCTGGGGCGGGGTCTTCTCACCCACATCTACCCACAGGACGCCATCAAAATGATCTTTCATTTCATCGCTCACGTGCTTGGCCAATTCGGTTTTCCCCAACCCGCCGGGCGCGTGTAAGCCCACGATTGCACCCGTGCCGCCATCTTTCAAAAACTCCATGACATCCTTTTCGATGGAGCCACGATGGATATAGGTTACAGCTTTAGCGGGTGGGATATAGCCGATGGTATCGTGAGTTTCTAGCACGGAAGGCGCGATTTCTGCTCTCTCGATATAGGTTTGCGTCTGAATATTCCTACCGCTTTCGCCAGTAGCAACCTGCCCCTGGTCGAAAGCAATTATTTTTGATGCAGGTTCGGCCGGTTTATCTTTCTTCTGTAAATCGAGCCAGCCTTTGATGCCTGTCCCTGCGCCGAGGATTGCGATAAAAATATCGAAAATCCATTTTCCCAGCCCGGCGGGTTCAGCCGCGGTAACGTTATCGAGGGCGAAAATAATTGCACCCAGCAAAAAAGCCGAGCCGATGAAGATCAAGATTGCAGGCAGGGTCTTTGGTTTTGTTTCGGGTTTCATAGGTCTCCTTCCCTGTCATCAAGGGTTATGCTAATTGTAGAGAAAAATCAAATTGAAAGCAAGTGATTTTCGCTGAACACTGATCGCTGAACACCGAAAACTGATTACTGATTATAATCGGGGGCACAACATGAAATCCCGCCTGCCCGCCTTACTGCTCATCACCTGCCTGCTTGCAGCCTGCGCCCCATCCGGTTCACTATGGGGCGTGGCCGCGTCTCCCACGCCCGACAAAGTTTACGCCCTGCCCACTGTGGCCGTCATGCCGACTCCCGTCCCGCCTGCGGCCACGCCCACGCCGACCGAGACCCCCCTCCCGACCATCACGCCGACCCTGACCCCCATCCCGGAAACCGTACCCCCGATCATTTACTACTCCCAGGGCGGGGATTTCCTGGCAGCCGTGGCCGCCCACTTCGGGGTCCAGGTCGGCGACATCCGGTCCGACATCCCCTTGCCCGAAACCGGCCTGCTCGAACCCAACACCCTGCTGGTCATCCCCGACGTGCTGGAAACCGTCGGCCCCGGCGACAAGACCATCCCCGACAGCGAAGTCGCCAACTCCCCGTCTGCCATCGGCTTCGACCCGCTCAGCTACGTCAGCGAAGCAGGCGGTTATCTCGACCAGTACAAGGAATACCTGACCAGCACCGGCTGGAGCAGCGGGGCGCAGTCGGTCCAGCGCACGGCCATCGAGAACTCGGTCAACCCGCGCATGTTGCTGGCCCTGATCGAATACGAAAGCCACTGGGTGCTGGGCCAGCCGACCAATCTGGCCGAGAGCGACTATCCGCTGGGGAACAACAATTATTATTACAAGGGCCTGTTCCGCCAGATGATGTGGGCGGTGCAGCAGCTTTCGCAGGGCTACTACGGCTGGCGCAACGGCCACCTGACCGAGCTGACCCTGGCCGACGGCACGCTGGTGCGCATGAACCCGATGCTCAACGCCGGCACCGCCGCCCTCCAGTATTACTTCGCCCAGACCCGCGGCCTGGACGAGTGGCAGCAGGCGCTCGACCCCCGGGTCGGGTTCCCTGCCCTGTACGCCGACATGTTCGGCGACCCCTGGGGACGCGCCGTCGGCGTCGAGCCGATCTTCCCCACCGCCCTGACCCAACCCCCGCTGGCCTTCCCGTTCCGTCCCGGCCCGGCCTGGAGCCTGACCGGCGGGCCGCACGCCGCCTGGGCCGACAAAGGCGCGCTGGCCGCCCTCGACTTCGCCCCGCCCTCCGACAAACGCGGCTGCATGGTCTCGCCCCACCCGGTGACAGCCTCGGCTTCCGGGCTGGTGGTGCGCTCCGAGCGGGGCGTGGTGATGCTCGACCTGGACGGCGACGGCTACGAGCAGACCGGCTGGAACATCCTCTACCTGCACATCCACTCCGAGGGCCGCGTCCCGGCCGGCACGTGGGTGAACCTCAACGACCCGATCGGCTTCCCCTCCTGCGAGGGCGGCGTCTCGACCGGCACGCACGTCCACATGGCGCGCAAATACAACGGCGAGTGGGTGCTGGCCGACGGGCCGATCCCCTTCAACCTGAACGGCTGGATCGCCCACAACGGCAGCGCGCCCTACCTGGGCAGCCTGACCCGCGACGGCCTGACCATCACCGCCTCGAAGGTCGGCGATTCCGTTTCGCACGTCTTCCGCAGGGAAGGCGAGTAAGCTAATTTTGTCATTGCTATGAAAAAGTACCTGATCTTCTTTACCAGTATCGGCCTCGCCCTGAGCGCCTGCCAGCCTCGGGCCGAAGTCACCCTCCTGCCCATCGGCGGCACGCCCGAAACCCTCAGCCAGGAACCCGCCATCGCCAACACCCCCATCCCCACCCGTCCGAGATACGCACCGGGGGAACTGGTGGACTACGTCGTCCAGACGGGTGACACCGTCCCGGCCCTGGCGAAACACTTCAACACCACCGCAGCCGAGATCATGGCCGCCAACCCGGTCATCCCGGACGATGCGACCACCCTCCCGCCGGGGATGCCGATGCGGATCCCCATCTACTACCTCCCGCTCTGGGGCAGCCCCTACCCGATCCTCCCCGACCACGCCTTCGTCAACGGGCCGGGCAGTCTCGATTTCGACACCGAAGCCTTCGTGGCCGCCCATCCCGGCTGGCTGGCGAGCTATGCGGATTACGTGGGGGCGCAGAAACGCAGCGGGGCGCAGATCGTGGATTTCGTGGCAGCCCAGTTCTCGGTCAGCCCGCGCCTGCTCCTGGCCCTGCTCGAATACCGGGCCGGGGCGCTCACCGACCCGCGCCGCCCCGCCAGCCCCTACGTGCTCGGCCATCACAGTTACATGCACACCAGCGTCTACATGCAACTGGTCTGGGCGGCCAACACCCTCAACAACGGCTACTACGGCTGGCGGACGGGCAGCCTGACCGAGTTCACCCTGCCGGACGAGCGCATCGAGCGGATAGACCCCTGGCAGAACGCCGCAACTGCCGGATTGCACTACTACTTTTCGCGCAAACTCAGCGGGACAGATTACGAAAGCGCCATCGGACCCGGCGGCCTGCGCCGCGTTTACACGGACCTGTTCGGCGACCCCTGGCTGGATTCCGTGGAACACATCCCGGTCAGTCTCCAGCAGCCCGAGCTTTTGCTGCCCTTCGAGCGCGGCAAGACCTGGAGCTTCACCGGCGGCCCGCACACCGGCTGGGGCGAGGGCGCCCCGCTGGCCGCGATAGACTTTGCGCCGGCCGGGGTGAAGGAATGCACCCCCGCCGACGACTGGGTGACGGCCATGACCGGCGGGCTGGTCGTCCGCTCGGAGGGCGGCGTGGTCGAACTGGACCTGGACGGCGACGGCGACCCGCGCACCGGCTGGACGCTATTCTACCTGCACGTTTCCACCCAGGACCGCGTCCCGCTCGGCACGCGGCTCGACCCCGGCGACCGGATCGGGCATCCCTCGTGCGAGGGCGGCGAAAGCACCGGCACCCACGTCCACATCGCCCGCAAATACAACGGCGAGTGGATCCCGGCCGAGGGGCTGCTGGCCTTCAACCTGGAAGGCTGGGTGGCAAACAACGGCTCGCGGCCCTACCTGGGCACGCTGGTGAAATCCGGCGTCACGATCCATGCTTCGGATACCTCCGCCGGCAGCGGGATCACCTCCAGCGAATAGAAAAGATGAAAAAGGAGTCCAAAGTCTCCCGACTTTGGCGCAAATATCTGGAGACTTTGGCGCCAACGTCAGGAGACGTTGGAGTCCGCGTCCTATTTTCTTATCAGAAAATAAAGGCTCTCTGGTATTTGGTGGGGTCGCCCATTTTTTCACCAGTGAGATCACAGAGTCTACAGAGAAAACCTTTTAGGCTCTTCCGTAACAAGCGGGAAAGAGCCTAAACACAAAGTCACACGAAGGCTCTCAAAGGGAAAAAAGCGCCTTGCCGTAAAGATATTCCTTCGTTGACTCCCTGGCACCGCCCGCCACGATAGTCCCTGTAGCGGAGCGGAGCGGGAGGGCAGGTGTTGTGTTCCTTCGTGTTTCAAAAGGTTTTCCCGTCAAAAACGGGAGAGCCGCCTTTTAAAATCTCGGTGCTCTCAGTGCGCTCTGTGGTAAAACAGGTTTCCACCCCACTTGATCCCGAAGAGCCAAAATAAAAAAGGCTCGTAGTGAGCCTTTTTGGAATCTCCGTGATCTCAGTTTCCGCGCAAGGTTTCCTGTGGCAGATTCCACACACCTTGGATGACCGGCTCGTCTCCCCCGTCCTGTTCGTAAATCTGGTAGTGCAGTTCCATCGGGAAGGCTTTGCCCAGCATCGCCTGGGCCGGGCAATAGCGCGTGGCCGAGAGTTCGATGGCCCGGACGAGAGCGGCCTCGTCCACGCCGCGGCCGGTGACCCGGTAATTGATCCGGGCGGAGAGGAAGACTTTGGGATGCGCCTCGGCCCGGGGCGCCTGCACCTGGACCTCGAAGCCGGTCACGTCCTGGCGCTTCTTGTTCAGGATGGAGACCACGTCCATGGCCGTGCAGCCGGCCAGGCTGACCAGCATCAACTCGATCGGGAGGAAACCGTCGTTGTCGCCGCCCACAGACGGCTCGGTGCCGAGCGGCACGGTGAAACCGGTCCCCGCCATCCCCTCGAAGGACATGCGTCCCTTCCAGCTTACTTTTGCGTCCATGCTACTCCATTCGCGGGATCAATTCCCCAGCATCGGTGTGACGTACTTTTCCAGCATAGCCAAACTGATCGCCCCGGTCCAGGCATAGCGGACCACGCCTTCGCGGTCAATCACGAACGAACTGGGCAGGGCGTTGGTTTTGAAGGCCTGCTCGCTGGCGATGTAGGTCGGGTCGAGCCAGACCGGGAAGGTCAGGCCGTAGTCCCGGGCGAAGGCGACCACGTCGTCGGTCGGGTCGCCGTCATTGATGGCGACCAGGGTAAAGCCTTCGGCTCCATGATCTTCAAAATAAGCCTGCAAGGTGGGCATTTCGTATTTGCACGGCGGGCACCAGGTGGCCCACAAATTGACCAGCACCACCTGGCCGCGCAGGTCGGCCAGCGAGACGGTGTTGCCTTCCAGGTCGGTCAGGGTCAATTCGGGAGCCGGGTATTCCACCGCCACCGGCACCACCGACGCCGGTTCGGCCGCTTCAGCGGCGGCCTGGCCGGTGGAGGCCCTGGGCAGGGCGATCACCGCCGCGACCCCCACCAGCAATAGTCCGGCCCCGAAGATGAGGGCGCCGACCGTATTCCGTTTGCGCTGCGCGATCCGGTTGTTCTTTTGACCAGACATGATCACCTCTAATGGATGTGGAGTCTTCGAGCGTCGCTGACCAGTTTACCAGATAAATAATCCTGCACGGCCTGGTCTATGCTCCCGCCCACGAAGACGATCTCCAACCCGGCGGACTGGGCGCGGTTGAATGCGCCCTGCCCCATCCCGCCGACCAGCAGCACCTGGCAATCGCGGATCGGGGCGAACATATCCTCGTGAAGGTCGTGTCCGTGTCCGTCGTGGTGGCCGTGCTGGCTATGGTCGGGGTGGACCTTGTGGTGCGGCTTGTCCAGCACGACCGCGCCGGCGACCTGCCCGTCTTCCACGCTGAATATTTTATAAAGCTGGGCCATTCCGAAATGGCTGCTGAGTTTTTCGCCGTCTTCGGTGACGGCGGCAATTTTGAGTATTTTCATAAACTGCTTCTCCAATTCCTGAAATAAAGTGACAGCCAAATTTTCACCTGGCTGTCACTTGAACCCTTAGCGGGTGACGGCGCGCTGGATCTCGGCCATCAGGTTGGTCTCGGGGACCGCGCCGATCACGTTGCCCTTGCCGTCGTTGACAACGGTGTGCGGCACGCCGCTGACGCCGTACCGGTTCGACAGGTCGTGGAACTCCATGGCTTCGACCATTTCGGCCTGCACCATGTCGCTTTCCATGGCCATCTGGTGAGCGAGCACCACGGCTCGCGGGCAGTACGGTCAGGTAGGGGTGACGAAGACTTGCAGCAGCACCGGCTTCGTCAGGGCTTTGAGCATCTCCCGGGTCTGGGGATTCAGGCCCGAGTCCCGGCCCGAAACGAGGATCAGGTCCTGGATCAGGGACGAGAATTCATGTCCAGAAGGGATGCCGGCCATGCGCACTCCCAGGTCCGTGATCTGGTCGCCTTCTTTGGCCGCGATCACGATCCCCGGGGCCATGCTGACGTTGAAATGCCTGGCAAGGTCGGCGTCGGCCTCCATGTCGTAAACGCTCAGGCTGAGCACATCCGAGATGGCGACCACTTCTTCGAGCAGTTGGCGGGTATCGTCGCAATAATCGCAATCTTCCTTCGAGCCGAAAAACAGCACCCGGACCGGGTGTTTCAGGTTCTCGAAGGCTTCCCTGATCTGGCTGACGATGTTGTCGTTGAGCAATCTTTCCATTGGTTCTCCTGGCCCGCACGGGGCTTCGCAAATTTATCAGGTACAGCCGCCGCCGCTGCCGCTCTTGAACCCGCACCGGGGACATTCCAGTTCGAGCAGGCCGTTGTAGTCCAGCACGCCGGAATTACATTCGGGGCAGGGTGCGCCGCGTTTGAGGGCTACCCGGGCTTCCTCCGGCGCAGGCTCGACCAGGGACAACTCGAAGGCCGAGAGCGTGTGGTTGGGCTTGGCTGTCACGTCCTTTGGATGCGAGGCGGGGGGGAAAAGTTGCAATCAGGGTTTCTTGAAATATTCTTCGAGGTCGAGCCGCTTGTACAGGCGTTCGCGGACTTCCAGCGGCACTTCGCCGACCTGGGCGGTTTCATGGTACAGGTAAACGGTCTTCTTGAGCGTGTCCACGACTACACGGCAGTTGGCGCACCCGGCGAGGTGCTTTTCGATCTCGCGGCACAGATCCTCGCGCAGTTCGCCGTCCACGTAATCGGACAGCGAGCCGAGGATATCGTTACAACGGGAATGTTCGTGATCCATCATTCGATATTCTCCTGGCGCAGTCTTTCGCGGTAGTAACCCGAAAGCTGTTCGCGCAGTTGCAGGCGGGCGCGCAGCAGGCGGGTCTTGACCGCCGTCTCGGTCAAACCGAGCACCTCGCCGGTCTCCCGGATGGACAGGCCCTCCACGTCCCGCAGGACGAAGACCACGCGCAGTTTTTCGGATAACTGGCGGATGGCCGAGTCGAGGTAAGTATGCGCCTCCGAGGAGACCAGCTCCGCTTCGGGGAGGTTACTCCAGTCCACGAACTGGACCGGGAGGTAGTCGTCGTCCTCGTCGGCATCTTCCTCGCCCGGGACCGGGATCTCAGGTTTCTGCTTGCGCAGCAGCATCAGGGCTTCGTTGGCGGCGATCCGGTAGAGCCAAGTCGAGATGCTCGACCGGCCTTCGAAGTCCGGGAAATGCTGGATGGCTTTCAGGAAGGTGTTTTGCAGCACGTCTTCCGCGTCCTGCGGGTTACCGAGCATTTTCAGCGCCAGGCGGTAAATCTGGCCTGAAAACGCGTCCACCACGCGGGCCAACTCAGCCCGGTCACCGGCGCGCAGCGCCCCCAACGAAAAATCTTGACTGTTTTCATCCATTTAGATGTTATCCTGTTGAAAAGGTTGCAATGGCGAACCAAGTATACCTCAGGCGGCCCGGAGGCCGTTTTTTCTTTTTGGGATTTTCCGTCTGGCAATTTGCCCTGCCTGACATCCGCCCGGTAGTGAAGGATAGCGCGAAATATGGGACGAATGTCAAGGCTTTGAGGATGATTGCCACTAGAAAGCGGTCATCCCATCGAGTAAGATGCAATCAAATGCTCGAAAATTACCGCGATCTCGCATTCTTCCATGATTTCACCCCGGATGAGTTGAACCTGCTCGAACCGCTGTTCAAGACCTGCGCCTTCAAAACCGGCGATGTGATCTTCGAACAGGGCGAACCGGCCGGGACCTTTTACCTGCTCCTGAGCGGGAGTGTTGCCATCCTCTTCAAACCCTACGACGGTCCCGAGATCACCATCACCCACCTCACCGGGAACGGGGCCTTCGGCTGGTCTGCGCTGGTGGGCAGTGAGGTGTATACTTCAAGCACGATCAGCAAGACCGATTGCCAGACGATCTGCATCAGCGGGGCGGACTTGCGCGAGCTGTGCCTGAGCCACCCGGGGATCGGCCAATCCATCCTCGACAGGCTGGCCAGCATGGTCTCCACCCGCTGGACGAACGCCCAGCAGCAGGTGCGCGATATGATCCGCAGCCGCGTCGCCAGCCAGAATTCGAATGCTACGAGAGGAGGCACAAGCATGGGATCGTACAGTTCAGAAGACCAGATCAAGGGGCTGCTCGAACAGGTCAGCGCTTACGTGGAACAATATCACGGCGGCTCGGTCGAGTTCGTTTCCTTGCAAGGGAAGGTACTCAAAGTCCGGTTGGGCGGGGCCTGCCTGGGATGTCCCCTATCCCCGGCCACCCTGCACGGATGGGTCGCCGGGACGGTGCGCCAGTTCTTCCCGGAACTCGAGGTCGTCGCCGCCGAATGACCCGGGTGAATGATCCGGGTAGTAACGACTTCAGTCGTTAATCTGCAAAGCAACCGAATCGCGACTGAAGTCGCTACTACGAGAAGTCCCCTGCGCACGCAGGGGACTTTGACTACTCCACGCTTTCGCGCCGGAAGTAAAAGAAGATCAACAGGATGCCGCCGACGATCAGGGCTGCCGGCCAGACGAATTCGGTCAGGCCGAAGAACGGCGTACCCATCAGCAGGCCCATGACCAGCAGTACCGCAGCCGGGATAAAGGCCCAGGCCATTTGCCGCGGGCCGGGCAGGATGGCGACCAGCAGGAAAGTCAGCCCCAGCCCGATGAAGAACACGCCGCCGGTCTCCATGCCGGTCAAATCATCCAGGGCAGAAACTGCTCCCAGGGTTAGCAGCACGCCGCCGGGGATGATCGCCCACCAGCGCTCACGGTCGGTGAAATACACCAGCCAGAAGCCCAGCCCGAGCAGGCCGAGGAAGGCCAGGCCGCCCCAGCCCTCCAGCGAAGCCGGCAGGAAGGACGAGAGGGCCAGCCCCAGCAGTGCAAAGGCCGGGAAGGCCGCCCACCAGTTGGGCCGGCTGGTCAGGAACACGTACAGGAAGCCAGCGCCGCCGGCCGCAAACACAAAACCCCAGAAGATGCCCGAGGCGTCTTTCAGCAGGCCGAACTGTTCGAGAATGCCCAACACACCGCCCAGGACGAGCATCCCACCCAGGACGATCCGCCAGTCAATACGTTTCATGATCATGGTCTTTCTCCTCTGAACCTGAAAACATCAATAAATGTGGATCCGGCCTGCGCCGGCGTCTATCTTGATCTCGGCCCGGCGCTCGGCGGTGTCGAAGCCTGGTGACTGGTAGAAACCGCCGTGCAATCGCGGGAAACGTTGCTCGTCAATTTCGAGGGCGGTGATGCCCTCGTCTATGCTGATCCGGGCAGAGACGCCCTCAGGGACGCGAATGTCAATCGAGGCCGCGCCCGCGTCCAGGTCCACGAAGGTGCCGCCGCGCGAGGGCAAGACCAGGCTGGTGCTGCTCGCCCCGGTGTCCAGGTCGAAGTGGGTCACGTTCAAGTCTTCCAGGTTGAATTTCTGGCCGGCCGCGCCGGAATCGACCTCGATACGGATCGGCACATCGGGCGAAAGGCGGAAATTCCAGACGTTGTTGGCCGGGCCGATGAATGGGATGAAGGACGGGCCGGCGTCCACACTGACATCCAGCCGGTCGCCGATCTTGTGGCTGGAGTGGGACATGGCGACGCCGGAGGAGCCGGCCAGCAGCCTGCCCGCCGGAGCGCCCGGTCCGACGCTGACCTGCCCGGCCCCGTAACTGAACTTGACCGTGGCCTCGCTGGCGCCTTGCAGGTCAATCTCGAAGCTCTCGCCCTCATCCTCGCCTGCTCGGAAACGCGGGCCGAGATACACGCCAAGAATGATCGAAAGGCCCAGCAGGACGAGGAAGACCGGCCAGAACAGGCCCCAGGCGTTCGGGATGATGCCCATGGCCTGGAGCAGGAACAACCCGCCCAGGACGACCAGGACGGATCCCCAGAAAAGGCTGTCGCGTCGCATGGCTTACTCCCTTCGGGTGCTGCGGATCAGGCCGCGTACGATGACGTAGATGCCGAGCAGGATAAGCAGGATGGCGGGGCCGAAGTCGCCGAGCAAAGCCCAGCCGCCCAGGAAGCTGCCGAAGATCAGGAACAGGAAGGCGCTGATGACCAGCAGGTTGAGGCCGTGTTTCAAATTGGTGCGGGTGGATTCGCCCAGCAGCCCGGCCAGGATGCTGCCCACGCCGACGAAGCCTGGGATGAGCGACCACATGTAGGACCACGACCCCCAGTCACCGGTGGCGTTCTGGTAATACAGGATGCCGCCGATCCCGGCGACGATGGAGGCCGGGACGGCCATGCCCGGCGCGCCGACCAGCAGCCCGATGACGAAAATAATGGCCCCTGCCCCGATCACGCCGAACGGCCAGTCATAGTAGGTATCGAACCAGGTTTGCAGTTCGGGCACCTGGCGGACGGCGATCATCCCCGCGCCGAACAGCAGCAGCAGGATGCCCAGGGCCAATTGGGTACGGTTTCTTCTTTCCATATCTGCATTCTCCTTTTGAAATATTGAATTAAGGTTGAAGATTATTGAATATCTGCTTGTAATTATACAGTGTTTTACACCGAGGATATACGCTTGGTTCGAGGGGACGGTTGCATTATCCGCAGGTTGCGGTTCCAGGCTGGTCATGCTGCCGGATCACACCGGTTGGGAATTTTTTACTGTATACTTGGAACGACAAAGACCCCAGTCACTCCTCCCCAAAATCGCATCAAGGGAAATGCCATGTCCCCTCTCCTTCAAAAACCTCTGATCACCGCGGCTTTTTTCATCATCCTCTTCCTCACCGGCTTTTGGACCGGCAGGACGGGAAAGCCGGTCAACCCGATAAGAATGACCGTCCACAAATTCATCGCGCTGGGGGCGGCGGTTTTCGTCGGCGACGCTATCTTCCGCCTGAGTCCCGCCAGCGCATGGACCGGCACCGAGACCGGAGTGGTCATTGCCAGCGGGGTCATTGCCGTGACCGCCATTATCACCGGCGGGCTGGCCAGCCTTGCCCGCCCGTTCCCGGCGGCAACGGCCATCCACAAGGTCACGCCTTACCTGGCGCTGCTGTCCACGGCGGCGACCCTGTACCTGCTGGGGATTTGACCCCGCCATCCCGATAATACGGGACACCCTCCACAATGATAAAATAGGAGGCGAAAAGAGAGCGCTGCATGAAACCTAAACGATCCCCCTTTCAAGCAAACGAACGCATCCTCCAACTTGAAGAAGAAGTGAAACGTCTGCAAAACGAACTGGCCGGCCTGCGTTCGCAAAAACTGATTGAGGCACTCCTGGAAGCAGACGGTCCCATTCCACGTGAAAACCGCACCATAGTACGGACCGAAGCGGGATTAACCGTGAAAGGTACCCGCCTCACGTTGTATACCCTTATGGATTCCATCAGGAGAAATAATTCTCTAAAAAATGTCCGCGATATTTATGAATTGACCGATGAAGAAATGCTGGATATTCTCGATTATATTCATCTGCACAAGGAAGAAGTGGAAAAAGAATATCTACAGGTTATGAAATCGTCGGAAGAAAACCGGAAATATTGGGATGAAAAGAACCGGGACTTAACCGGGAAGACCTATCAGCAACGGGATGTTGTTCTTGCTAAACTCAGGGAATGGCGCGAACAATATCGCGCCGAAAAGGAAGAATGAAAATACTTCTCGACCATCATATGAAAAAGCAGGGGATTTTGCTCTGGGGTACTCTGGAAAATGTAGGATGGCTTGCGTTATTGGAAATTCCCATGTTGACTTTTGCCGATGTGGGTTTACCCGTCAACACCAGCGACCGTGACATATGGCAATTTTCCCAGAAAAACAACTTAATTCTGCTTACAGCAAATCGAAACAGTGATGGAGAAGATTCCCTGGAACGCACGATAAGGGATTTCAATCAACCAACTTCATTACCCGTCGTCACAATAAGCGTCCTTGATCGTCTTGAAGAGCGCAATTATCGTGAGCAATGCGCCGAACGGCTCGTGGAAATCGTTTTAAATATCGAAAATTACCTTGGTATTGGGCGGATTTATATCCCTTGACCACAAGATAGAGGCTCTCATGGACATCCCCTCCTTCGACGGCTGGACCTGCCCGCTGCCCCTGCGGAACTACCCCACCATCGTCATGGGTCACGGCTCGGGCGGCAAGATGATGAACGACCTGATCGCCCACCTCTTCGCCCCCCAGTTCGCCAACGACCTGCTCGGCCAACTGGCCGATTCGACTGCAATCGAGCCGTCAGCCCTCAGCGGTCAACGGCTGGCGTTTTCGACCGATACCTTCGTGGTCAGCCCGCTCTTCTTTCCTGGTGGGAATATCGGGGAGCTGGCGGTCTACGGGACGGTGAACGACGTGGCGATGAGCGGCGCGGTCCCGCTGTTTTTATCTGCCGGATTCATCCTGGAAGAGGGGCTTGAGATGGACACCCTGGGCCGGATCGTGGCCGCGATGGGTTCCGCGGCCACAAGAGCCGGGGTCCAGATCGCGGCCGGGGATACCAAAGTGGTCAACAAGGGCCACGGCGACGGGGTGTACATCAACACCAGCGGGATCGGGATCATCCCGGAGGGAGTGGACCTGTCGCCGCGCGGCCTGCGCCCCGGCGACGCGGTCATCGTCAGCGGGACGCTCGGCGACCACGGGATGGCGATCATGTCGGTGCGGGAAGGCTTGCAGTTCGAGAGCGAGATCGTCAGCGACACCGCCCCGCTCAACGGATTGGTCCAGGCCATGCTGGCCGCCAGCAAGGACATCCACTGCCTGCGGGACGCGACCCGGGGCGGGCTATCGGCGGTGCTGAACGAGCTGGCTGCGGCGTCGCAGGTGGGGATCGAATTCGAGGAGTTGAAAGTGCCGGTGCGTCCGGCGGTCAACGCGGCCTGTGAAATGCTCGGCCTCGACCCGTTCTACATCGCCAACGAGGGCAAGCTGGTGGCCTTCGTCCCCCAGGGGCAGGCGGACTCCGTCCTGGCGGCGATGCGGGTTCACCCGTCCGGGAAGGATGCGGCGATCATCGGCCGGGTGACGGAATCCCATCCGGGGCTGGTCGTCGCCAAAACCGCCATCGGCAGTTCGAGAGTCGTGGATTTGCCTGCGGGGGAATTGCTGCCGAGGATCTGTTAGCCCCCAATTCCCGGCTCGGCTCCCGGCGGCTTGAGCAACACGCTTCTTTCAGCCCCCGTTGGCTTTGATATGGGCGTGCATTTCCATGAACGCATCCACCACGCGTGGGTCGAAGTGTTTCCCCGACTGTTCGTGGAAATATTCCACAATTTTTTCTTCCGGCCAGGCCTTGCGGTAGGGACGGTCTGATTTCAGGGCGTCCCAGACATCCACCAGGGCGAAGATGCGGGCCGAGAGGGGGATCTCCTTGCCTTTCAGGCCGCGCGGGTAGCCGCTGCCGTCCCATTTTTCGTGGTGGCAGTAGGGGATGTCGAGGGCGGGCCGCAGGTAGGGAATGGCAACCAGCATGTCGTAGGCGTTCTGGGGGTGGTGGCGCATGATTTTCCATTCTTTTTGGGTCAATTGGTCGGTTTTCTTCAAGGTGGCATCCGGGATGCTCATCTTGCCGATGTCGTGCAGCAAGGCGCCGCGCCAGATGTGGGCCAGTTCATCCTCCGGCACACCCATCCAGCGCGCCAGGCTGACCGTCAGGGCCGCGACCCGCCCGGTGTGGTCGCCGGTTTCCTTGTCCCGCAGGTCGAGCGCCTTCGACCAACCTTCGAGGGTGGTATCGTAAGCCAGGATCAGTTCGGCGTTGGCCCGTTCGATCTGCTCCTGGGCGTTGGCCCGCTCGACCAACCCGGCCAGGGTGTTGGCCACTGCATTCAGGAATTTCACCTCCCGCTCGTGCCGGGCGGACGTGTAAAGCACCAGCACGCCGAGCAGCGCCCCGCGGGAACGGATCGGCACATTGTAATGGCTGTGGGGTCCCGCCTCGCCGGCTTCACCCGCGTGGGCCTGGTGGTGGGTTTCCAGGTAAGAGGCAAAGCGGATGTCCCCGTCCTGGGTAGCTCGCCCGCACAGGCAGGAACCGGGCTGGATGCGGGTGCATCGGGCCTGGATGGGTTTGTCCAGGTTGCGCTGGACCGCCATCACCAGGTCGCCGGTCACGGCCTCCGAGATGAAGATCGCGCCTTTGGGCAATGCCGGCAGCCAGGGCGTGGACAGGATCACGTCCAGGGCGTTGCCCAGCTTCCCGTCCAGGGAAGCGTTGTCGAGGGCGATGCTGAGCAGGCGGTTGATGATCGCCTGGGTCTGGTAGCTCCTGACGATCTCGTTCTCGGCCTTGGCCCGCTCGTTGGCCTGGGTGATACGGTCCATCGAAATGGCGATGTGGCCGGCCATCGTGGTCAGGAAGTCCAGCCGGGGGCGGTCGGGGACGAGGATGTCTTCATCGTCGAAAGTTCCCAGGCCCAGGGTCCCGACCCGCTGGCCGGACAACTGGACCGGGATGTTGACCATCGTCCGGTTGCCCATCCGGGCGACGATGGCCTTATTCGTATCCGGGTCCTGGCGGGCATCCGGCACGACGACCGGGAAGGAGCTTTCGACCACCTTTTCGAGGAAGAGGTCGCCGGTGATCTGGATGTGCGAGAGCATATCCCTGGCCCTTTGGGCCTTATACCCGGCCGCGCCGAGCAGGTGAGCCGTCCTTTTGTCCATCGAGATCGAGTAAAACCAGATGTTGTTGTATCCGAGAGTCTGCTGGGTGACTTCCAGGGCAGACTCGATGACGGCCTGGTGGGTCTGGGATAGCTCGAGGTTCTTGGAGAATTCGAGCAGCACCCGGCTGAGGGTTTCGTTCTCCTCGATGACCTTTTGCGCCTGTTTCGTGAGGGTAATGTCGCGCAGGATGGCGATCAGAAAAAGCCCGCCCTCGTCTTCGACCCGGTCGAGGGTGATCTCGACCGGGAATTCCTCGCCGGTCAAGCGCCGGGCGGTCAGCTCCCGCGGGACGACCCACGAGACGCGTCCCTTGCTGGAGCGGATGAACGATTCGACGAATTTCTGGTGCGAGCGGTGGTAACGCTCCGGGATGAGGGTGTTAATGGGCTGCCCGATGACCTGCTCAGCTTTGCAAAAGAACATCTCCTCGGCGGCCTGGTTGAAGGTCACGATCTGCTGGTCCAAATCCATCGAAACGATGGCAAGCGGGGCAGTCTGGACGATCGCATCCAGGCGGGATTCGGCCTGGCGGAGGGCTTCGATCAGATGCACGCTTTCCAGCGCCACCGAGACCTGGCGGGCCAGCCGTTCGAGCGTGAGGAGGTCGTCCTGGTCGAATTCGCGCAGGTCGCCGCTCAGGGTGTAGCAGCCCAGCACACCGATCACATCCTCGACATGCCAGATCGGGACCTGGATAACACTGCCCCAAACGCCTTTCGGGAATGAGTTCATGTTCCGGTCCCACCGGTCGAGGTCCCGCACGATCAACGGGGATTGGCTGATGAACACTTTTCCGGCTACACCTTCGCCCGGCCGCAATTCGGTCCTGAGGGAATCCTGCCCCGGCCCGCAGATCCCGGCCAGGACCAGTTTGCCGCTCTTCGCATCTGCCAGGAAGACCAGCCCCCCGGCGGCTGCCAACAGCCCGGCCGCCCGGCAGACGATAGCCTCGAGCAATTCCTTCATACTGGTATGGGCCAGGATATCGAGGGCCACATCCTGCATGGCGGCCAACTGGTCGGTCTGTTTCCGGGCTGAGACCAGGCTCTGTTCCAGGCAGCGGACGAGGTAGGTGGTCGAAAGGACGAGGCCCGTGCTCAGCAGGGCGAAAACCAGCCCTCGCACCAGCCAGGAGGCCAGGTTGGACGAGTTGGCCTGCAATTCAAGCGCGATCACGATCCGCCCGCTGACCAGCAGCCAGGCCACGCCCAGGATCAATCCGATCCCGGCCGCCTGGACGACCAGCGTCTTGCGCATGTCGAGGAAAACGGCGGCCAGGGCAATCACCGCGAAGATGATCAGCAGCCCGTCGCTGCTCAACCCGCCCGCGATCAGGTCGGCTGTTGCCACGCAGGTCAGGATAAAAAGCAAACTGGCTACCCGCAGAGGGTAGCCAAACCGTTTTCCGAACGTGATCAACACCATGTAGAAATAAACCGCAACATACAAGACCCCCATAAAAAACGCCTGGGATGTAGGCATTCCGAGGCGGAAATCCTGGACAAGGTTGATCAGGCCCAGGATCAGCACCGGCGTAGTGAAGATGAAGATACCGCGTAAAATCCAATCCAGGGCCTTTTCACGCCAGCCCTGGATCAGTCCTGGATGGGCTTCGCCTCCAGACACGTGACGATGGGAGTTGCTCTTCGAATTTCCTGGGCCACCGGTCATGAGCATCTTCCGGGATGGATTTTTGTGTACTGAAAAATTATACCCAGAATAATGCAGCCGCCACCCTACAAATAAGTTGGGTCGTAGAGATATCCTGAATAAGAATTCAGATTTGGGGGAATGGATACCCGGACTGCCTGCCGCCAGGTTAACGCCCGTTGCTCAAATACACTATCCCGGAGCGGCGGCTATATCCCGCCCAGATGACTTTGCCATCCAGTCGGAATTCGTCCAGCATGATCGAGCGGCCTTCCTCGGCAATGTGTTCGACGTAACTGGTCTTGTTGTCCGGCAGGCAGGTCACTTTGACCTGCTCGTCGCCGGCAATCCCCGTCCGGGCGTATTGTTCCACCACTCGCAGGATGATCTGCCTGTCTTCTGAAATCATGATTTTCCTCGTTTCGCGCCGTCACTCTCGCTCAGCAAATGGAGCAATTCATCGCCGGCCTGTTCCGGGGTAATGGACATCGAATATCCCCACTCGGCAGCCAGGGTGTGCTGCGCCCGCTTGAGGTGTAACTGGTCGTTCTCGTTCAGGGAGTGGGTCCGGCGGAAATCTTCGAGGCTGCGGATCACGTAACAGAGCGATTCGGCCCGACCGTCCCGCAGGCGCTCCCTCAGGATTTCCTTGCGCGACTGGCGGTCGTCCGGCAGGGGTTCGCCGGGACCAGTGAGGATCTCGAACAACCGCTCGAACTCTTCCTGGCGGATCGGAGGCCGCAGGCGCGTCTCGAGATTCTCGTCCGCAGGGACCCAAACGGTCATGTCGTCAATACGGACCGCGTAATACATCAGGGTGCGGCCGTAGAGCGTTCTCTCTTCCTCACCGATGATCTTGCCAAGTCCATAGGTGCTGTGTACGACTGCTTCACCTTCGCGGAAGCGCATCAGGACCTCCTACGCCAACTTTCTCATAGAAAAGGGCGCCAGCCTGCAAAAGGACTGGCGCCCAAAACCTGTCGATCTGGGAAGTAGGGTGATTATATCACCGAAGCCTCGTCAAAATTCCAACAACCAATTCGACTATAATCAGCCCACTCCACACCCTGAGGCTCCCCCATGCAACTTTACTTCATCCGCCACGGACAATCCCGGAACAACGCCCACTGGGACGAACCCGGCTTCCAACCCGATCCCGACCCGGCCCTCACTGAAAGCGGCTCGCGGCAGGCCCAATTCCTGGCCGGGTCACTGGCCTCCCTCCTGCCGCCTTCGGCCATTGGCGCAGGAACCGTCAGCCTCTACACCAGCCTGATGGAACGCGCCGTCCAGACTGCCGCGCCCTGCGCCCGCAAGCTGGGACTTCCCCTGGCTGCCCTCGACATCCACGAAAGCGGCGGCATCGTTGGCCGCCAGGGGGAGGCGGAAGGGATCGGGCTGCCCGGCAAACCCCGCTCCTGGTTCGAGGGACATTTCCCCGAACTGGCCCTGCCGCCCGAACTGGACGAAAGCGGCTGGTGGAATCGTCCCTTCGAGACCGAAGACGAATGCCAGCGCCGCGCCGGGCGGGTCTGGACCCTGATCCTGTCCCGCCACGCCGACAGGGATTCCACGCCTGAGCGGCAGGTCGTCCTCTTCAGCCACGGCGGTTTCTTCGTCCACTTCCTGTGCGCCATGCTCGATCTCCCCTGGCGGCAGGCGGCCCACGGATACAAATCCTGGTTCCTGCTCAACAACTGCTCCATCAGCCGCGTGGACGTTCGCAACGGCGAAGTCGTCGTCTACGCCCTCAACCGCACCGCCCACCTGCCCGACGAGCTGATCACATAGCCGAAAACCATTCCCCCCGAAACTGCGGATGCGCCAGCCCGCCGGCCAGCTTCCCTTGCGCCGCCAGGCGGCGCGCCGTCCGTTCGGTCAGGGTATTGCCCCAGCGGAAGAGCTTGTTCGCATCCCGCAGTTGGGCTGCGCCCACCGCCTTGAAATACAGGTCCAGCAGTTTCTCCCGCGCCTGGGCCTCGCCAATCATGCGGGCCTGCTCCGGTAGTTCGGGATAATATCGGGCCGTGATCTCGTAAATGAACGCATAGCGCCAGGCCCCGGCTTCGGCAATCCCGATTGGCAATATCTTGAAATCGCTTTGCAGCAATTCGAGGGCCTTGTTGAACTCGGCATCCCTGGCATTGACCAGCTTGGCCTCCCGGCGCAGGTCAATCGTGTTCAAAGGGCCTTTGTCCAGGATGGCTTCGTACACCAGCTTCGCCGATTGCGGCAGGCGTCCCTCCCGGTAGGCAATCAGGTAATCTTCCTCCGGCGAGCCGTAATTCTCGGACAAGGCGTAAAAATACGGGGCGAATTCGAGCGAGATCATGGTCGCTTTGCGGCGTAAGACTTTGGCGTAATACCATATCCGTTTGTCGAGGGCGTCATCTTTCCAGCGCCAGGTCACATGACCCGGATCGTCGTGTTCGTTGGGCACCGGCCTGTCACCCGCCACCGCCGCCCACAGGCTGGGAAAGTCCACGCTGGAGATCGGCCAGAAGAACACGAAGCCGCGCTCGTCCACGAAGGCCCGCGCCTCCTCAGGCGTGGAGACGCGTCGAGACGGGAGCAGGCCGAAGGTCCCGGCCCGATACGCTTTGAGTTGGTCGAGGTCAAGGGTTGTCATGCCGGTATTGTACCAACTCCGCCCGGAATTGCTATACAATAGACGTAACTGCCTGCCGCGGAGGCCGCCATGTCCGAGAACGAGATCGAAACCCTCAAAAATACCCTCCTGTTCGAATTGACCAAAGCCCTCGGGTTGGCGCCGGACGGCCTGCCCGGACGGGCCATCCGGCCGTTGTTCGAGAGGGCCGCCCGCCGCTTTGCCGGGATCGGCGTCGAGTTGGACCGGATCGTGGCCGGGCAGGGCGTGGCAGCCGGGGCGCGCTGGGTGCTGCCCCGGTTCGTCAAAGACCACGTTGCTCGCGGCCTCGAGTGCATCCCGCCCGACGGGCCGCTGGTGATCGCCGCCAACCACCCGGCGGCCTGCGACTCGCTGGTCATCTCGGCCCATGTCGAGCGGCCAGATTACAAGATCATCGTCGGCGACATCCCTTTTTTCGAGCACCTGCCGCACGTCAGCCAGCACGCCATTTACGCCCCCGGCCCGGACGACGCGCACGGGCGGATGGAGGTCATCCGCAAGGCCATCCGCCATTTGCAGGACGGCGGCGCGCTGTTGATCTTTGCCCGGGGCGGGATCGAACCTGACCCCGACCTCATGCCCGGGGCGGATGCCGAATTCGGACTCTGGTCCCGCAGCCTGGAGATTTTTCTCAAGCGCGTCCCCCGGACCCGGGTCCTGGTCACGATTGTGAGCGGAGTCATCGCCCGGGCCGCTTACCGTCACCCCTTCGCCCGCCTGCGCCGCTCCCGCCCCGACCGGCAGCGGCTGGCGTTCATGCTCCAGATGATCCGCCAGACGCTGACCGGGCGCGAACTGTTCGGTCTGACGCCCCGGGTTTCCTTCGGCGACCTGATCGGCCTGCCCGAAAACGGCGACACCGGCCAGGCCCTGCAAACCATCACCGAATCGGCCCGCAGGCTGTTACAATCGCATTTAGCCTGGACGTCATGGACTCCGAAACCTCCTGGCCTGGGAACGCTGGACTCCAAAATCTCCTGATTTTGGACCTCGACCGCCGCCCCAACGTCAGGAGACGCTCCCAACGTCAGGAGACGCTCCCAACGTCGGGAGACGTTGGACTCCGAAATCTTATAGCTTGGGAGTGTTGGACTCCAAAATCTCCTGATTTTGGACCTCGACCGCCGCCCCAATGTCAGGAGACGCTCCCAACGTCAGGAGACGCTCCCAACGTCGGGAGACGTTGGACTCCGAAATGAAAGACGATGACCCCCACCCTCCGCATTTTCCCAGACATCCAATCCCTCGACCGGGGCGCGGCAGAATTATTTGTCGAAGTCGCCCAACAAGCCGTCGCTGAACGCGGCCGCTTCCTGGTTGCGCTTTCGGGCGGCAGCACCCCGAACGGCCTCTACCGCCTGCTGGCGGATGTTCCCTACCGCAGCCGGGTGGACTGGTCCCGCACCCACGTTTTTTGGGGTGATGAGCGCTGCGTCCCGCCGGATGATCCCGGCAGCAACTACGGACAGGCGCACACAGCCTTGCTGGCGCACGTCCCCGTTTTGGTTGGGAATGTTCAGCGGATCGAGGGTGAAATTGGGTTACAGATGGTGATTAGTGGTTACACGCAAATCTTGAAGAATTACGCCGAACCCGGAAGGGACTGGCCGCGCTTCGACCTGATCCTGCTCGGCCTGGGCGAAGACGGGCACACAGCCTCCCTGTTCCCCGGCTCGCCGGTCGAAGCCGACTCGCCCGTCCTGGCCGTCACCGCCCAATACCAGGGCCGCCCGGCACACCGGGTCACAATGACCCCGCCGGTCATCAACGACGCCCGACACGTCATTTTCCTGGTCACGGGCGCGAACAAGGCCGTAACTTTAAGCCGGGTGCTCAGCGACTTAAAAGTGTTAGGCGAACTACCCGCCCAGCGCATCCAACCGAAGGATGGTCAGATCACCTGGCTGGTGGACGAGGCGGCTGCGGGTAAACTAAAAATAGACTTCGGAAATCTCCCATAAAAGATTTCCGAAGTCTGTTGGAAACAAGGAGAACTTATGAAACTCGCAATGATCGGTTTGGGCAAAATGGGATTGAACATGACGGACCGCCTGGTACGCGGCGGGCACGACGTGATCGGTTATGCCCGCTCGGATGCCTCGGTCGCAGCCGCAGTCGCAGTCGGGGCGCGGGGCGCCCACTCGCTCGAAGAAGCCGTCGGCCAGCTCGAAATGCCGCGCGTCGTCTGGGTCATGGTCCCGGCCGGGCAAGTCACGGACGATATCATCGAGAAACTGTCGAACCTGCTCAGCATCGGCGACACCGTGGTGGACGGCGGCAACTCCAATTACAAAGACACCCTGCGCCGCGCTGAACTGCTGGATTCCAGGGGCATTCACTTCGTGGACTGTGGGACCAGCGGCGGCGTTTGGGGCCTGGCCGAAGGCTACAGCTTGATGATCGGCGGCAAACCCAACGTGGTCGAGGCGCTGCGTCCCGTTTTCGAGACCCTCGCCCCCGCTCCCGATAAAGGCTGGGGACACGTCGGGCCGCACGGATCAGGCCATTACGTCAAGATGGTGCATAACGGGATCGAATACGGCATGATGCAGGCTTTCGCCGAAGGGTTCAGCATCCTGAAAGCCAAAGAAGAATTCGACCTCGACCTGCACCAGGTCTCCGAAGTCTGGCGCTACGGCAGCGTGGTCCGCTCCTGGCTGCTCGACCTGGCTGCCCGCGCCCTCGAAGACGACCCGTCCCTGGCAGAGATCAAACCCTGGGTGGCCGATTCGGGCGAAGGCCGCTGGACGGTCTTCGAAGCGATTGACCTGGACGTGCCTGCCCCGGTCATCACCCTGGCCCTGCAAATGCGTTTCGCCAGCCGCGACCAGGAAAACTACACCGCCCGGATGCTCGCCGCCCTGCGCAACCAGTTTGGCGGGCATGCGGTCAAAAAGGCGGAATAAGGCCCCAATTCTAAACCCCCTCCCTGCCTCCCCCAAATTCCAAAGTGCGGAATTTGGGGGAGGGGAGAAATTATGGACAAACGTATCCCCACATCCATCATTATTTTCGGCGCATCCGGCGACCTGACCCAGCGCAAGCTGATCCCATCCTTCTTCAACCTGTTCCGCAAGCGCAAATCGCCCAGGGAATTCACGATCATCGGCTTTGGCGGGACGGCCTTCACGGACGATGAATTCCGCCGCCATCTCCGGGCAGGCCTGGACAAATTCGCCGGGTATGAATTCACCGAGGAAGAATGGTCGCTGTTTGCCCCCAGGCTGCACTACCAGCAGGGTCGCTACACGGATAAAACCGATTTCCAGAAACTGGCCGGCCGTCTGACCGGCCTCGAAGAAGGCCCGGCCAACCGTATGTACTACCTCGCCATCCCTCCGACCCTCTTCGCCGGGTGCGTCCAGTTGCTCGGCGAGACCGGCCAGACGACCGAGGAAGGCGGCTGGCGGCGGGTGGTGGTCGAAAAGCCCTTCGGCACCGACCTGGCCTCCGCCCGCCACTTGAACCAGCAGATCCACCGGGTCTTCGACGAAAAGCAAATTTATCGCATTGACCACTACCTGGGCAAGGAAACCGTCCAGAACATCCTCTTCACCCGCTTCGCCAACACCATCTTCGAGCCGCTCTGGAACCGCAACTACATCAACTCGGTCCAGATCACGGTCGCCGAAGCGGTCGGTCTGGAGCACCGCGCCGGGTATTACGACGGGGTCGGCGTGCTGCGGGATATGTTCCAGAACCACCTGCTGCAACTGGTCACATTGGTGGGGATGGAACCGCCCGCCTCGTTCAACGCTGACGCCCTGCGGAATGAAAAGGTCAAGGTGTTGAGCGCCATCCAGCCGATGACGCCCGGTGAAGTGGCCCGGAACACCGTCCGCGCCCGTTATCGAGGCTACCGCAGCGAACCGGACGTCAGGCCTGAATCCACCACCCCGACCTACGCGGCCCTTCGGCTTTTCATCAACAACTGGCGCTGGCAGGGAGTCCCGTTCTACCTGCGTTCGGGCAAGAACCTGGCCGAAAAGCAGACCCAGATCATCATCCGCTTCAAGGAACCGCCGCTGGCGATGTTCCCCATGCCGCCCGGCAAAAAGATGACGGCCAACATGCTGGTGCTCTACCTCCAGCCCGACGAGGGCGTCCACCTGCGCTTTGAGGCCAAAGCCCCCGATACCATCGCCGAAACCCGCTCGGTGGACATGGAGTTCCACTACGACGAGTCCTTCGGCCCGACCGCCATCCCTGAAGCCTACGAACGCCTGCTGCTGGACGCTCTCCAGGGCGACGCGGCCCTTTTCACCCGCGCCGACGAAGTGGAAATGGCCTGGACCCTGATTGACCCCATCGCCCAGACCTGGGAGAAAGACCAATCCCCGCCGCTGGCCGAGTACAGCTCCGGCAGTTGGGGGCCATCCGAAGCCAACGACCTGCTCGCCCGCGACGGCCGCCGCTGGATGCACGAAGAATCCCGCCAGATGCTGGAAGACTGATTTCCGGTTACTCCCCAATATCCGACAACACGTCCGGGACGTAAGCCAGCACGTCCCCGGCCAGGACCGAGGCAGTGCCGCCCAGCGCGTCCGCGGCGTACAGCCCGGCCTGGGCGTGGATCCACGCGCCGGCCACCGCGCTCTCGAACGCCTCCACACCCTGGGCGCGCAAGCCGACGATCAGGCCGGCCAGCACGTCGCCGGTGCCGGCCCGCGCCAGGGCGGACGAGGCCACGGGAACGGTAGCCGTCCTCCCGTCCGGGGCGGCGACGACGGTGAACGCGCCCTTGAGCGCGACCACGTGCCCCCACTCTTTCGCAAAACGGAGGGCCGTCCCCAGCCGGTCGGCCTGGATCTCGTCCTTCGCCAGCCCGGTCAGGACCGCCATCTCGCCGGGATGCGGCGTCAGGACCGCCGAGGCAGGCAAAAGTCCGGGCCAGTTTTCGAGTTTCGCCAGCAGCTTCAGCCCGTCCGCATCCACCACCATCGGGGGCAGTTCGAAATTATTCTCATCCTGCTTTTCCTGGGCTTCATGCACGAAACCGATCCGGGCGGCAACCTTTTTGGGGGTAGATTTTCCGGTGAGCAGGTTTTCGATAAATTCGCGGGTGGCGTCTTCCGTCCCGAAGCCGGGACCAAGCAGCAGGGATGTGGCCCGCTCCAGGTTCTTGAAAAGCACCTCGGCTGCGGGACCGGACACGACGCCCAACTCGTGCGGCAGCAGGACCCAGGTCGCTTCGGGGAGCTGCCCGGCCAGGGCGGCGTGCAGCGGGGACGGGACGGCCAGCGTCACCAGCCCCGCGCCGACCCGGTAGGCGGCCTCCCCGGCCAGCAGGGCCGCGCCGGTGTAATTGACCGATCCGGCCGCGATCATGGCCGTGCCGAAGGTGCCTTTGTGGGCGTCGGAGGGCCGCTCCGGCAGGATCGAAGCCACCAGGTCTTCATCGGCGACGAAATTCTTGACCGCTTTCCAGGCCTCCAGTTCGGACAGGTCGCCGATGCCTGCCAGGCGCAGTTCGCCGAGCAGGTCGAAGGCAGGCAGGCTCAACAGGCCGCGCTTGACCGCCGCCATCGTGACGGTCATGTCCGCCGGGATGACGCACTCATCCGCCGCGCCGCTGTCCGAATCCACGCCGGAGGGACAGTCCACGGCAACGATGTAAGGCGGCCAATCCAGCCCCAGCAAGGAATCCTTGGCCGCAGCCAGCACCTTTGCCACGTCCTCCTTGACCGGCAGGCGGATCCCGGTCCCGAGCAGCCCATCCAGCAGGATGGTGGCCGTCCCGATGAAAGCGTCCAGTTGGTCGAAATCGGGGTCGTCTTCCGCGGAAAGGGTTTCGCCGCCCGCCTCGACCAGCCGGGCGGCCAGTTCATCTCCCTTGACCGGGCGCTTGACCAGGTAAGCCCGCACCCGCCAGCCGTTGGCGGCCAGGAGCGCCAGAGCGACCAGCGCATCCCCGCCGTTGTTGCCCGGCCCGACCAGCGCCAGGACTTCGGGTTCGTCCACTTTGCCATACGGCAGGGACAGGACCTCTTTCGCCAGGTTGCGCCCGGCGTTTTCCATCATTTGGGCATAAGTCAGGCCGCTGGCATCGGCCTCTTTTTCTACCGCCAGCATTTCGGGAACAGTAACGAGTTTCATGGCTATACCTCTTGTGTTTTTGGCTCTCCCGTTCTTGACGGGAATAACCTTTCGAAACACGAAGGAGCACAAAGGGAACGAAGGAAAACCCGTCCGGCGCTGCGCCTTTTCTCCCTTCGAGAGCCTTTGTGTACTTTGTGTTTAGGGCGGATCGAACTTAACCCCATAGATCCCCGGCCACGTCGTCCAGGCCCAGGGTGTGGAGTTTGTCCCTCGTCGGGCGGCCCGTTTCCGGGTCCCAGCCGCGGGCGGCGTAATAGGCCGAGAGCATCGCCTCGAACGGGATGACGTATCCCGCCGCGCCGCCGTCCGGCAGGGGTTCGAGGATCCCTTTAGGCAGGGTGTCGTTCGAACGGGTCAGGCCGAAACGGTGGTTGATGGCCCGTTTCAGGTTCCAGCCCCGCTCGCCGGCGCGCAGCAGGTCGGGCAGTTCCCAATCCAGGCCGTCGGCCGCGTTGAGCAGTTCCAGCGCGGTCTGCGGCGGGACGTTGGCAAACACGCACAGGACGAGGCTGTTGTTGACCGTGCGCCAGTCCTGGTGGCGGGCCACGTTGGCCGCCTTTTCGGCCCCGGCCTGGCGGTCGAAGAACTCCAGGTCCAGGCTTTCGTCGGCGTTGCCGATGTCTACCAGGAAGTAATCGGACTGGTTGTGACAGGCGCCGCGCGGCGAGGTGGCGTAAACCAGCGCCATCCCGGAGGCGCCGCGCGGGTCGTGATAGGCCAGTTCCAGCCCGTTGACCTGCACCGCCTCGTCCGCCGCGCCGAAATGCGCCGCCAGCGCCCGCGACCCCTGCGCCAGCCACTCGCCCAGTCCCTCGCGGCGCAGCGCCAGGTGGATGCACTGTTCGGCAGCCCCGGCGTTCCCCCACTCCAGCGCCATCCCGCCGCTATCTTCCAGCGAAATCTTCCCCATCTCGAACAGCCTGAACGCCAGCCCGATCGTCCCGCTCATGCTGATCACGTCCAGGCCGAAGCGGTCGCACAGCTCGCCCAGGCGGGTGGCAACGACCGGGTCGGTCAGGCCCAGGTTCGGCCCGAACCCGACCAGGGTCTCGTATTCCGGGCCTTTACGTTTCTGCCCGTCGCCGAGGTCCACCACCCGTCCGCAGGCGATCACGCAGGCGTGGCAGGCGCTCACCCCGGCCAGGATACTCTCGGCCACCGACGGGCCGCTGACCTTCTCAGCCCCCTCCAGCACGCCCGCCGAAAAATACTTCTTGGGCATCTCGCCCAGGTAATCGAAATACTCCGCCCCGCCGGCCGAGCCGAGGTCGTGCATCACGCTGGTCAGCGGGTCTTGTTTGAGCCGGCGGTTGGCCTCCGCCCGCCGGGCCGCGAAAAGCTCCGGCTGGGCAATCGGGACTTTTTGCCCGCCTTTGACCGCAATCGCCTTCAGGTTCTTCGATCCCATCACCGCACCCAGGCCCGTCCGTCCGGCGGTGCGACCGTGGTCGCAGAAAATCCCGGCAAACGGGATGCGCTGCTCCCCGGCCGGCCCGATCACGGCGACGCGTGCCCTCGGGACGCCCAACTGCTCCCGGACGGCTCCCTGCGTCTGGAAGGTATCCTGCCCGATCAGCTCACGAGCGTCCCGGACCTCGGCCTGTCCGCCGTTGATCCAGAGATAGACCGGCCCCGAAGCTTTCCCCGTGATCCACAACCCGTCGAAGCCGGCGAAACGCAGTTCCGGCCCCCAGAACCCGCCGCAATTCGACTCGGCCCACAGCCCGGTCGCGGGCGACCTGCCGCAGACGACGAAACGCCCGACCGCCGGGCCGGCCGTCCCGGTCAGGGGACCGTTGAGGAAGAGTAACGGCGCTTCGGGCGCGAACGGCTCCAGGTCCGGGATGAGATGCCCGTATAACAGGCGGGCCGCCAGCGAGGCCCCGCCGACGAAATCCCGCTCCCAGCCCGGCGGGACCGTGTAAGTTTCCGTTTCACCGGTGGTCAGGTTTATCTTGAGAATGGGCTGCATAAGTCGAGTTTCAAGCCAGGATTTCGCCGGTCACTTCGCGGGCGCAGCGGACGAAATCCAGCACGATCGGGACGCTGCGCATCATCACCGCCATGCTGCCCTGCACCTGGAGCTTGCGGGTGAGCATGGCCTGCATCGGGTCGAGTTCGCCTTTCAAGATGCGGGCAAAGTTTTCGTAGGGCGCGCGAAGCACGAAGGCCGGCTGCTTCTCCGAGAGATTGGCCAAAATGGCAACCCCGCGGCATTTGCCGTGCCACAGGTCGAGGTAATACAGCAATTCGTCCTTCAACGGCCCGCCCGCCTGGATGTGGAAGAGCAGGTCCCCTTCCCAGTTCCTGGCAATGTCGGCATAGCGGACATCCGAGTTCAATTTTTCTTCGAGGGTCGTCAACCATTCAGGGGTGGGAAAAACTGCGATCATGGTTCCTCTCGTTTTTTTGTTTGATTTTACCACTCGGTCAATCATACTTTTTGGCATCCAACGACAGGAGTCGTTGGACTCCCGCAAGAACATAAAAACATTCTAAAAATTCAAATTAGCCATTGCATTTCACGGGAACTTCCTTTATGCTTAACCTGAGCGGAAAACGCCCGTTAGAAACGGCCAAACTTACTATAAAAGAAAGAAGGATGAAGAGAATGAAAAAACTGCCCATTATCCTCAGTATGCTCGTCATGGCGGCCCTGCTGCTGACAGCCTGCAGCACCCCCCAGGAGCCGGCAGACAACGGCGGAGGCTCGGCCATGGAAGGCTTGCCCGACCTGGGCGGCAAAACCCTTGTTGTCGCCGTGGAAAACGCCTATCCACCCTTCAACATGATTGACGAAGCCAGCGGCGAAGCCGTCGGCTGGGACTACGACGTCGTCCGTGAGATCTGCAACCGCCTCAACTGTGTGCCCGAATTCAAGGAAGCCGCCTGGGACGGCATCTTCCCCGCCATGCAGGCCGGTGAGTACGACTGGCTGGCCGACGGCGTGACCTACACCGCGGAACGCGACGAGATCGTGGACTTCTCGATCCCTTACGTGACCGTCGGCCAGGTGCTGCTCGTCCGGGCGGGAGAAACCGCCACCCTGGATGATTTCAAGAGCGACACGTCCAAAGTCCTCGGCACCCAGATCGGCACCACCAACGAGATCGTGGCCCACGAGACCTTCGGCGCGGAGCGGACCCAATCCTTCGAAGACTTCGGCGCGGCGGTCCTGGCCCTGATTTCCAATGATGTGGATGGGGTCGTGATTGACACCATTTCCGCCTCCGGCTTCATGAGCGAAAACGAAGGCCAACTGATGATCGGCGGTGAGATCACCTCCGACGAGCAGCTCGCTTTCGTCTTCCCGCCCGGCAGCGATCTGGTTGCATCCGTCAACGCTGCGCTTCAGTCCATGATTGACGATGGCACCCTCGATACCCTGAATGCCAAGTGGGGCTTGAAATAAGTTCCAGACCAGCCGTTTCTAATCCAACCACGCCGGATGGGGGGCTTCCCCCATCCGGCAATCGTTATCATTCTCGGAGGCGATATGGAAAGAGCACTGGAAGCAAACCGTACCAGCAAAGTTAATTTATCCAAGTGGCCCTGGTGGGCGATCGCACTTATCCTTACCGGTCTTCTCCTGACGTATTCGATCTTTGCCTCGGAAACCTACAGAAGCACCTTTACCTACCTCAGCGACGGGATCATCGTCACCTTGCGGATCACTTTTTTCTCCTATTTGCTGGCAACTGTGATCGGCCTGTTCGTGGGGCTGGCGCGGGTCTCGAAAAACGTGGTCATTTACAACGTTTCCACCCTCTACGTGGAGGCCGTGCGGGGCGTCCCGATGGTGGTACTGATCCTCTACTTTGCCTTCGCACTGATGCCGGTCCTGGTCCAGTGGCTGCAAAATTTTGGCGAATGGTGGTTGTCATGGGCTGCCGGGACCGTCTTTGCCAACCTGTTTGGGGGTCTGGCAGACCCGTTCCTGATCCGAAAGGTTCCGAACGAGATGCGGGCGATCATCGCCCTGGCCATCGGCTACGGCGCGTTCGAGGCCGAAGTGTTCCGGGCCGGGATCCAGTCCATCGGCAAGGGCCAGATGGAAGCCGCCCGTTCGCTGGGGATGAGTTACATCCAGGCCATGCGCTTCGTCATCCTGCCGCAGGCTGTCCGCCGGGTGCTGCCTCCGCTGGGCAACGACTTCATCGCCCTGCTGAAAGACTCGGCCCTCGTCACCGTGCTGGCCATCAACGACATCACCCAGCTGGGACGCCTGCGCCGGGCCAGCACCTTCCGGGTGCTCGAAACCTTCAACGTGGTCGCCTTCCTCTACCTGTCCATGACGCTGCTGCTCTCTGCCGGGGTGCGGGTGCTCGAGGAGAAAATGCGCATCGAGGAGTAGGCTAAAACTGCCTGTCCCTCGAGCAAGCCATACCGAACCTTTCGATAAAAAGACGCTCACCTGTTGATAAAAAGGCGAGCGTCTTTTGGTCAAATTAGTGGTCTGATATGAAAATAGGGCGCGGACTCCAACGTCTCCCGACGTTGGCGCCAAAGTCTGGAGACTTTGGACTCCTTCCCTTTCATGGATACTTTGTGTTCAACAGGTTTTTGCTGCGAAATGAATTTCGCGGTACAGTCCGGGGGGTTCCAGGACCTCGTAATAGCTTTCGCCCGCGCACGAAGCGCACAACGTCGAACTGCCGCGGATCACTTCGCGGCCGTTGATGATCTCCTCCCGACACAGGTCGCATTCAGCCTTCCTGCCGGGTTTGCTGACGATCTCCGCCAGCGGCGTGGTCAGCCTGACGGTCTGGACGTGGAAGAGGAGACTGGCGGGGATCACCTGGTAGCCCAGGAGCATCGCTTCCCAGCGGTTGCGGGCTTCGGGGGCGTAGCTCCAGGCCAGGGAACGGGTTTCGGGCCGGGGGACGAGGCGGATGGCGCTTTCAGAGCAGGTAACGACAAAGGTCGCGGCGACCTTCCCAAAATCCCGGATGCGAAGCGTGCGCCCGCCTACGTGACAGCCGGTGGCGGCGATCAGGCCGTCCACCGCGCAGCCATCCGTCTCGGCGATCACCAGCAATCCCTTGCCCTTGTGGGGCAGGTCGAGCGAGAGAAGTTCCGCGGCGTACAATCCCATGCGCGCCCCCAGGACCTGACGCGGGCAGAGGTGCTTGTGGCGGGACGAGCTTTCCTCCAGGATTTCGGCGAGGCAGCGCATTTTTATTCCGCCAACGGGTTGAAGCCGCGTCCCAAAATTTCCTGGGCGGGCGAGACGATGACAAAGGCTTGCGGGTCTTCACTGGCGACGGCGGCTTTCAAATTATGGAGTTCGGTAACGGTGACGGCGCACATCAGCACCGAATGGCTTTTGCCGGTGTACATCCCCTTGCCGTCGAGAGCGGTGACGCCGCGTTTGAGACTGGTGAGGATGCGGTCGGACACATTGGCGGCCTGGTCGGTGATGATCATCGCCATGAATTGCTTCCTTTTGTGGCGAGGGTATAACCAGGCGCGCAGGTCTCCGGATTTATGCCCGTTTTCGTGGAGGTCGTGACCGTTGTCGGGACCGAAACGCGGCAGTATTTCGCCCGTGGCGCGGGTCATACCGACGGTGCCGATTGCGACCAGGGACAGGAACCCGTAGTAGATCATGCCCAGGGTCAACATGACCTTGCCGCCGATGGGGCCGACCGAGCTCCTCAGGATGAATTCCTCGATGCCGGCGGGCGGCGTGGGAAAAAGCCAGCTTTTGCCCAGCCAGGCGATCCCCAGGATCAGGAAAATCCAGAAATAGTTCCGCCGCAACCGGCGGCCGAAGGCCTCCCAGATGGAGATGGGGAATCTGGGCGCGAGTAAATTCTCGGCCAGGCTTTCCGACCATTCAGGGGAGGGATGGAAGGGCGGGACCAGCATGGCGGCGAAGAAATCGGTTTCCATCATGCGGACGCGGTAACTCCACAACTCGTAATAGCGGTAACGCCGGGCTTCGATGTAGAGGAACAACGTCACCAGCAGGGTGTTGAGGATGATGACCCCGTGATGGACGTCTGGCTGGCTGAAGGCAATGGAAAGGGTCGCGCCGGTGGCTACGACCGCCCAGTTGGTGGTCGTATCGAGCCGCTGGCGCCAGACGTTGGCGCGCTGGATCTCGGCGCGGAAGAAATGGACCATGGCGGTCACGAATTCGCTGGTCTTCAAGCGATAGCCGCGGTAGGTCCAGACGGGTTCTTCGGTTTCAGCGGGTGGAGGCGGAATATAGTTCGACATGATCGAGCTCCTGAAAATTTTCTGCTTCTAACGGGATTTGTGGTTTTCGATTTGCACACACCCGGCTCTTGCGCAATTAGCGGGAAAGAACCTAAACACAAAGGGACACGAAGGCGCTCAAAGGGAAAACGCCTTGATTTGATGG
>JBMOMN010000001.1:0-33246 GCA_049324115.1 Chloroflexota bacterium | reverse complement strand
AACCCATCAAATCAAGGCGTTTTCCCTTTGAGCGCCTTCGTGTCCCTTTGTGTTTAGGTTCTTTCCCGCTAATTGCGCAAGAGCCGGGTGTGTGCAAATCGAAAACCACAAATCCCGTTAGAAGCAGAAATTTCCCCCAGGCGAGCATTGATGATTGTCGATTCTACAGTAGCAAGACGAGCCAAGCGGATGAATGATTTTACTTTATCGCCAGGTTTCATGTGCGATAAACCTCGCGGGCATCTTTGAGGGTGTAGACGACATCATCATCTTCCTGGAAGAACTGTTCCAGCGCCAATTCCTGCCATTGTTTCTCGTCCCAGTCTTCATAGTTCGGCGCAGCCTTGCGCTTTGCCATCAGGAATTGGGCGAAATCTGCAATTTGCTCAACGATTTCATCCGGCAGGCGATCAATTTGTTTGTGGAGTTGATCTCGGATCAGGGATGCCTTCATAAGTTTAGCCTTATCTTCAGGTACGATACTTACAAACTCAATCTTATGGGTTTATTTTAGCACTTCTCGAAAAAACTGCGAGAGAATCCGGGTATAATAGAACGTCCGTTCCCTTTTACTATTCAACCGGATATCCCATGAACTTCAAACTCCAAGCCCCTTTTATCCCCATGGGCGACCAGCCCGAAGCCATATCCAGCCTGGTGACCGGCGTCCAAAACGGGATGCGCAACCAGGTCTTGCTCGGCGCGACCGGTACCGGCAAGACCTTTACCGTCGCCTCGATCATCCAGGAGTTGCAGATGCCGGCCCTCATCATGGCTCACAACAAGACCCTGGCGGCCCAACTCTATGCCGAGTTCCGTGAGTTCTTCCCGGAAAACGCGGTCGAGTACTTCGTCTCCTACTATGACTACTATCAACCTGAAGCCTATGTCCCTCGCCACGACCTGTACATCGAAAAAGAGACCGAGATCAACGAGGAGATCGAGCGCCTGCGCCTGGCGGCCACGGCCGCCCTGGTCTCTCGCAAGGATGTCATCATCGTCGCTTCGGTCTCGTGCATCTACGGCCTTGGTTCGCCGGACGAGTTCCTGCGCGGCGCGGTCAACCTGAGAGTGGGGGAACTCTACCGCCGCAACGCCCTGATGCGCCAACTGATCGAGGGGCAGTACCAGCGCAACGACATGGAGCTGCGGGCCGGGACCTTTCGCGTGCGCGGCGATACCCTGGAGATCATCCCCGCCTATGCCGACAAGCGCGGCTACCGCATCACCTTCTTCGGCGACGAGGTCGAACGCATCATGGACTTCAGCCCGCTGACCGGTGAGATCCACGCCGAACTGGAGTCGGTCGACATCTACCCGGCCAAGCACTACATGACCGCCGATGACAAGCTCAAGGACGCCATCAAGGACATCGAGGCCGAACTCGAAGAGCGGATCAAGTTATTCAAAGAACAGGGCAAATTCCTCGAAGCCCAGCGCCTGGAGCAGCGCGCCCAATATGACCTGGAGATGCTGCGCGAGGTCGGTTACTGCTCCGGGATCGAGAACTACTCCCGCCACCTCGACCGGCGCGGCCCCGGCACTCCCCCCTGGACGATGATTGATTTCCTGCCGTCAGATTACCTGCTGGTGCTGGACGAGAGCCACATGACCGTACCGCAGATCCGGGGTATGTACAATGGCGACCGCTCGCGCAAGGAAACCCTGGTCGAATACGGATTCCGCCTGCCCAGCGCCCTCGACAACCGTCCGCTCAAGTTCGCCGAGTTCGAGCAGCGCATGGGGTACACGATCTACACCTCCGCCACGCCGGGACCCTACGAAATGGAGCGGGCCGACCAAGTGGCCGAGCAGATCATCCGCCCGACCGGGCTGGTGGACCCGGAGGTCGAGGTGCGCCCCGTCCAGGGTCAGGTGGACAACCTGATCGGCGAGATCAGGAAACGGGTCGAGGTCGGCGAGCGGGTGCTGGTCACCACCCTGACCAAACGCATGGCCGAGGATTTGTCCGAATACCTGCAAGAGCTGGGCATCAAGGTCCACTACCTGCACTCGGAAGTCGAGACGCTGGAGCGGGTCGGCATCCTGCGCGACCTGCGCCTGGGCGTGTTCGACGTGGTAGTCGGGATCAACCTGCTGCGCGAGGGCCTCGACCTGCCGGAAGTCTCGCTGGTGGCGATCCTCGACGCCGACAAGGAAGGCTTCCTGCGCTCCGGCACGGCCCTGATCCAGACCATCGGCCGGGCTGCCCGTCACGTCAACGGCCGGGTGATCATGTACGCCGACCGGATGACCGACTCGATGAAGTTCGCCATCGAGGAGACCGAGCGCCGCCGCGCCAAACAGATCAAGTTCAATACTGAACACGGGATCACCCCGGTCAGCATCCACAAGGCGATCCGCGACATCACCGATTCGCTCTCGGCGGAGGCGCGTGAATCGGCCCTGGCGGTCGGTGAAGAGCGCGGCAAATACCGCACTGGCAAGACCGACCGGCGCGAACTGGAAAAGATCGTCGCCGAACTGGAAAAGCAAATGAAAGAAGCCGCCAAAAATCTCGAATTCGAGCGGGCCGCCGCCCTGCGGGACGAGATGTACGAACTCCGCAACATCCTGGCCGACGACGAGAAGCTCAAACCCTGGGAGCGGATCAAACTGGTGGCGGGGGAGGAGGGGTAATTGGTAATTGGTGAGAAGTAAAAAGTGAGCGAGGCAGTCGGAGAGGCTGCCTCGTTCAGTCCCCCAGGATATTGAGCAATTGCCTTGCGGTAAGGATTTTGAAAGGCGCTCCGGCTTTCCATTCGAGCAAGTCTTTATCCCCGCTGATGATGAAATCGGCGTAACCGGCCAACGCGCAGGAGATCAGGTAATCGTCTTTGGGGTCGCGGAGGAGTTGCGGGATGTCGTCGGGCATGTCCACCGATTCGCTGAGGGCGGCGACCAGGGCCACGAACCGGAGCCGGGTCTCACCGTCGAAGTAGCGTTGGAATTTGGGATATTGCAGGACGCGGTCGAGTTCTTCGAGTAGTTGGACGCAGGCCAGAAGGTTAAAATTTCCCTGGGCAAGATGGAAGTCCAGGAGTTGTGCGATCGGGCCGCGGTGGGTGAGCAGGTAACTGACCAGCAGGTTGGGGTCTATGACGACGCGCATCGCGGCTATTGTTTTGAAGCTTCATCAATCAGTTTTTCGGCGTCTTCGTCTGAAAGCGCGGCATAGTCGCTGACCTGTTCGGCGATCCGGCGCAACTCTCCCAGCCAGGCTGCCCGTTTTTGTTGGACAGCCCGCCAGGTCTGGTAGCGTTCGTACTCCTCGTAGGGCAGGATGACCGCCTGGGGGGTGTTATAGCTTTTGACGATGACGATTTCCTGCTCAGTGCGGACGCGTTCCAGCACATCCCGGACGCGGCGGCGGAGATCGGTAGATTGAATGGTGAGAGACATGGTATCCTCGCAGTATGGCACAAGAAGTTAAAAATGTTGTGCCATATTATACCCTCTATCCCCACTCCTTCTCGTCCGGGAACAGGGCGGTGAAGGTGTTGCCGTTCCCGGTGCGGTCTTTCGCGGCCAGGTAGACCTCCTTCCAGGTGTTGAAATGCCCGGTTTGCAGATGGGACTCGCGGGCCGCGTCATCCCGGTAGACTTCGAACAGGCTGAAATGGGTCGGGTCTTCGGCGTCCTGGAAGACGTCGAAGCGCAAGATGCCCGGCTCGAGGACAGTCTTGCGGGCGTTTTCGAGCGTGGCGGCTTTGTAGGCTTCGATCATTTCGGACTTGATGTAGTGATGGACCTGGAAGATGAACATACGGCCTCCAAAAACGGTAAATCGCATACGGCTTTTGTCCATTTTACAACACCGGGGAGCGGCTGGGCCATCCAGTTCCGTGGAACGATTTCGAATGATAATAGCGCATTCCATCCCGGAGTCCACTGCAAAAAGGTTAAATCTCACCGCGAAGAAACGAAGTTCTCGAAGAGACTCCAGGATTTCCTCTCTGTTTCTTCGAGAACTTTAGGCAATTCTTCGCGCGCTTCGCGGCCTTCGCGGTGGAAAAGGTTTTTGCAGTAGAGTTGTCTCATAAAAAACGCAGTTTGTTGCCATCCTGGGTATAATCCGGGTAATCACAAAACCGGAGGAGAGAATGTCTCGCAAATGGATCATCACCCTGGCTGTCCTGGCGGCCCTATTGGCGGTTTACTTTTTCCCGGTGCTGCCACAGCCCTTCGACGAACTCTACGCCAGCGTTGACCCGGCCCGGGCCGGCGCGCTGCAAGCCTTCCGCAGCTCGCACCCGCCGAAGACGCTCGCGGTCGAGGGCCGGGATTGGGAGTATATCTCCGCCGGGAACGGGGAGCGGACCATCCTGTTCCTGCACGGCATGACCGGCGCAGCCGACATCTGGTGGCAGCAGATCAGCCACTTCGAGCCGGATTTCCGCATTATCGCCGTGACTTATCCGGCACTGGGCACGCTGGCGAAAATGGAGCAGGGCGTTCTGGGGATTTTGAAGGCCGAGGGCGTGGATCAGTTCTACCTGGTCGGCACCTCCCTGGGCGGATACTTCGCTCAATACCTGGCGGGGCGTCACCCGGACCGGGTGCTGGGCGCGGTTTTTTCGAACACTTTCCCGCCGAACGACCTGATCCTGGAAAAGAACGGCACCATCGGCTCGCTCATCCCCTACCTGCCGGAGTGGGCGGTCCTGGGGGTGCTCAAAGGCAGTTTCCGCGACAGCATCTACCCCACCTCGGGCAACGACGAGTTGACCCTGGCCTTCCTGAACGAGATCGCCGCCGGGCGGATGAGCAAGGCCCAGGTCGCCGGGCGCTACGCCTGCGTGGTCGAGAAGTTCGACGCGGCAAACCTGTCGCTGCCGGTGCTGATCATCGAAGCGGACAACGACCCCCTCGTCGAAGAAACGCTGCGGGAACAACTCAAGGAGACGTACCCCTCTGCCCAGTTCCACACGTTTTCAGGCGTGGGGCATTTCATCTACCTGAACCGTCCAGATGAATACAACCGGGTGCTGGAAGACTTCTTCGAGTAAACCTCTAAAACCCCTGGAGTGCGGACTTCAGTCCGCCGGGGACAGGCAAGCTGAAGCTTTCACTCCTTTTTTGGTGATTCTTTTGCGTTCCTTAGACAAACCTTTATAGTACCTTTACATGGCGGTTGTATCCTATAGCCAGAATAACGGTGAAAAACACACCCACCGTAAATCACACTAAAGGAGTAACAACCATGAAAAAGACACTTTTGATCGCAGTTCTCGTCGTCCTGGCGCTCGGCGCTCTCGGCGCTGGCGTGGCTTTCGCCCAGGGCACGCAGCCCACCCAACCCACCCAACCCTACGGCCCCGGCATGATGTGGGGCGGACGCGGCGGCTACGGCCCGATGCACGATTACGTCGAACAGGCCCTGGCTCAGAAGCTCGGCCTGACCGAAGAGCAGGTCGAAGACCTGCTGGCCTCCGGCGTGCCGATGTACCAGATCGCCCTCGACAACGGCGTAGCCGAAGCGGACCTGCCCGCCTTCTTCACCGAAGTCCACACCGTCGCCTTCGAGAAGGCTGTCGCTGACGGCGTGCTGACCCAGGAACAGGCCGACTGGATGCTGCAGCGCATGAACAGCATGTACGCCAGCGGTTACGGCTTCGGCAACTGCCCGATGGGCGGCGCTTACCCGCAGGACGGTACCGGCTATCAGGGCGGCTTCGGCCCCGGCATGATGGGCGGACGCGGCGGTCGCTGGCAGCAGACTCAGCCGTAACGAATAAAGCCCGATACGCAATCCAACAAAAGGTCGGAAGGCTCAACGCCTTCCGGCCTTTTTTGTTTTTACGGACTCCGAAATCTCCTGATTTTGGAGCTTGCCCGGCCCGACATCTGGAGATGCCGGACTCCGAAATCTCCTGATTTGGGAGCTTGCCCGGCCTGACATCTGGAGATGCCGGACTCCGAAATCTCCTGATTTGGGAGCTTGCCCGTTCCGACATCGGGAGATGCCGGACTCCCGGGTTCTAAGCCCACCCCAGCAAGCGGGCCACACTCGCCGTGATGAACGTGACCAGGAAAGCCATGCCGAGCGTGATTACCACGCTGACAGTGGCCCATTTCTTGCTGCCGGTCTCCTTGTAAATGGTCAGGATGGTCGTGGCGCAGGGGTTATGCAGCAGGGCGAACAACATCAGGTTGACCGCCGTCAGCATCGTCCAGCCGTGGCCGTCCACCAGCAGGGCGCGCAAGGCGTCGAAGGTAGGGATGTCGGTCATCATGCCGGCGCCCATGTAGACCATCATCATCGTCGGGACGACGATCTCGTTGGCCGGGATGGCGATGATGTAAGCCAGCAGGATCACCCCGTCCAGGCCGATCAGGAAGCCGAGCGGGTTCAGGAAGTTGGCGATGTGCCCGGCCAGGCTGACGCCCGCGACGTTGATGTTGCCCAGGATCCAGATGATGGCCCCGGCCGGCGCGGCGGTCTGGATGGCCCGCCACAGCACGAACAGGGTCCGATCTATCAGTGAAGTGTACAGGATGCGCCCGATATTCGGGCGGCGGTAGGGCGGCAGTTCCAGCGTGAAGGCGGAAGCCTCGCCCTTGAGCATCGTTTTCGAGAGCAGCCAGGACATGAACAGGGTGAAGAAAACGCCGACCAGCACCACCCCGACCACCGTCCCGGCGGCGACGAGGGAGGTCAACGCCGGAGGGAAGGCTGCCGCCACGAAGACGGTCGCCAGCATGATCAGGGTCGGGAAACGCCCGTTGCACGGGACGAAGTTGTTGGTCAGGATCGCCACGAGACGCTCGCGGGGCGAGTCGATGATGCGGGTGGCGACCACGCCCGCCGCGTTGCAGCCGAATCCCATCGCCATGGTCAGGGATTGCTTGCCGTGCGCCCCGGATTTCTTGAACAGCCAGTCCAGGTTGAAGGCGACCCGGGGCAGGTAGCCCAGGTCTTCGAGGATGGTGAAGGCCGGGAAGAAGATCGCCATGGGCGGGAGCATGACCGAAATGACCCAGGCCAGGCCGCGGTACACGCCGTGCCAGACGAAGCCGGTGATCCACCAGGGCACGCCGATGGCATCGAACAGACCGGCGGCCTGCTCCTCGACCCAGAACAGGCCCTGGGCGATCAACTGCGAGGGGACGTTCGCGCCCTGGACGGTCAGCCAGATGATGACGGCCAGGATGACCAGCATGATCGGCAGGCCGAAGACCGGCGACGTGACCAGCCGGTCAACTTTCTGGTCGAAGTCGTATTTCTTGTTCGAGGCGGATTTGACCGCCCGTTTGGCAATCGTCTCGGCTTCGGCATAGAGCGACTTGACGATTTCATCCCGGAAACCGGAAGAGAGCGCGCCGCGCAAAGCCTCGGCCTTGGAGATGACATCCTGGGGTTGGAAAATTTCACTGCTCATAAGTCACCTGGACACTGAATACTGGACACTGAACACTGCTCACTGCCGTCCCTCCACCGCCATCTTCCGGCTGAACTGCACGTCGGCGCGGCGCTGGCGGGCGATCATGTCGGGGAATTCGCCGCTCGACAGGGCCTGCTGGACGCGGGAGTCGCCGTCGAGCAGGCGGATGGCCACCCAGCGGGCGTTGGGGATGCCGGGGAGGGCCTGTTCGATGACCGGGACCAGCTCCTCGATGGCGCGCTGGATCTCGGGCGTGCCGCTGACCCGGTGCGGCCGGGTGACGATCTCGCCGTTGCTGACCTGGGCGATGGTTTGCAGCAGGGAGGAGATCCCCTCACCGGTGCGGGCCACGATCGGGATGGCGGGCACGCCCAGGTCCCGCGCGAGGCTGCGGGCGTCCACTTCCAGCCCTTTGCGGCGGGCCTCGTCCATCAAATTAACCGCCACCACCACCCGGTCGGTGATCTCCATCACCTGCATCACCAGGTTCAGGTTGCGCTCCAGGGCGGTCGCGTCGGTGACGACGATGGTGCAGTCCGGCTGGCCGAACAGGATGAAATCCCGCGCCACTTCCTCGTCCTGCGAGGCCGAGAGCAGCGAGTACGTGCCGGGCAGGTCCACCAGTTTGTAGCGCACGCCGTTGAACTGGTAGCCGCCCTCGGCGCGGGTGACGGTTTTGCCGGGCCAGTTGCCGGTGTGCTGCTTCAACCCGGTCAGGGTGTTGAACAGGGTGGATTTGCCGGTGTTGGGGTTGCCCGCCAGGGCCACCACCCGGTCGAAATCGTCAATTTTGAGTCCCATCTGTTCGAGGTGCGCGTAAGCCGGGCAGGTGTCGCAGTGCTCGGTGGGGAGTTGGATTTTTGTGTCGGTCATGGAAGGTTTACCTCGTGAGTTTCGGCAGGAAACGGCCGGTGGATTTCATGTATTCGCGGTATTCATCGCCAAATTTTGCGATCAGGTTGGCTTCCTCTTTCGGCGTGCGGATAGCCATGACGGTAAATGCCAGGATTCCCAGCGCGGCGATAAACCAGTTATCGGCCATCATCCCGAATGCGATGAACAAAGATGAGCCGAAGGTGTAAAGCGGGTGGCGGATGTAGCGATAAATGCCGTGCGTGACGAGTTTGTGCTCGCTGCGGGTGGCGCTGGTGGGGGTGATGCCGCTGCCGATGCTGCTGAACAGCCAGTAAATGCCGCCAACGCACAGGAGGCCGAACCCGGCGCCCAGCCAGCGAATCCAGACCGGCAGGCCGATCTTCGCCCAGGCCATCCAGTCCGGGTTGAGCAGGTAGATGACCGGGCTGGACCAGAGCAGCAACCCGCCGAGCTTGATGACGGTCATCATGGCGTTACCGTCCACTTTGCGGGAGATTTTCTCTCCCGCCTCCCGGTTCGCTTTGCGCCGGAAGTAGCCGGAAATGCCCACGCCGGTAAAAAGTATGGCCGCAGCCAAAATGCGGAATAAATTTTCGTTCACAGCTTTTTCCTTATGAATTTCTTCGCGCCCTTCGCGGTGAAAAAGGTTTTTGCAGGAGTGTCATGCTGGTTTTTTGAACACTATCTTCGCAAAGCCGAACCGCCAGTTGCCCTCGCCGCTGACGCGGATGTCGCGGCGCAGGAAGAGCGCCCAGGCCAGGGCCGTGAACAGCAGCCCAAAGCCGAGCAGCCAGGCCCAGTCGCTGTTCAGGCCTTCGATGGCGTAGCCGCTCTGGTAATACCTCAGCGGCAGGTATTCGGCCACTTTCTCCAGGCTTTCATTGAGCGTGGAAAGCGACTGGATGAAGTAACTGGCGACCATCAGCACCCCGCCCAGCATCCCGGCCATGCCGCGTGAGGGCAGGGCCATGCTCAGGCACAGGCTCAACCCGCCGAACAGGAAGACGATCGCGTACAGGCTGACGAACGGTCGCACCAATTCGACAGCGGTCACGTCCATGCTGGTCGTGCCGATCCCGGCCACGAAAGCCAGCCAGGTCAGGCCGAGGATGGCTGCCAGCGTGACCGCAAACCCGAGCAGCCGCCCGAAGAACAGGTTGCTGCGGCTGACCGGATAAGCCATCACCAGGTCGAGCAGGCCGTTTTCCTCGTCCCCGGCCAGCAGGCCGCTCCCGGCCATCACGCCGAAGATGCCCAGCACCACCGGCATGAGCGAGAAGAATTCCATCGTCAGGTATCCGGCGGGCGTGAACAGGTTGGCGGTGCCGTTGCCGCCGAAGAAAGCCATCAGTTCGGGCGGGTACTGGGCGATCAACTGCTCCAGCATGGCCCGCTGGTCTTCGAGCGTATCGTAAAAGCCCATCATGAAAAATCCCAGCGCGCCGAGCGAGAGTCCCCAGCCGAGGATCGCGCCCCATGAGCGGCGCAGAGTGTTCCTGAATTCGGTCAACATCTTATTCCTCCTCGTAGTAAGCCATGAAGATCTCTTCCAGCGACGGGCGTTCGCTTTCCAGGTCTTGCACCGGGTATTTTGCCAGGGCCTTGACCAGCGCGTCCATTTCGCCTTCGATCTGGATCGAGACCGAGGTCTCGTCCTGTGAGAGGATGCTGACCCCCGGGATCTGTCCCAGCGCCCCGTCCGCCACCGGCGCAGCGAACCGGACCCGGAGCCGGCGCAGCGATTTCTGGATCAGCTCCTGCACCCCGGCCGTTTCCACCACCACCCCCCGGCGGATGATCCCCACCCGCCCGGCGATCTCCTGCACTTCGCTCAGGATGTGCGAGGAAAAGAAAACCGTAGTCCCGTTCTCGTTGGCCTCCCGGACGAGTTTCAGGACTTCCTGCTGCACCAGCGGATCGAGACCGGCAGTGGGTTCGTCGAGCAGCAGCAATTCGGGGCGGTGCATCAGGGCTTGCACCACGCCGACTTTTTGTTTGTTGCCCTTCGACAGGTTCTTGAACTGCGGCTTGAGATCCAGGTCGAGCCTCTCGGCCAGCTTTTTGACGAAGCCCCAATCAAAGTTGTCCCCGCGCAGGCTGGCCAGGTATTTCAGCGCGCCTTCCACGGTCAGGCGGCCCTCGAAGGCGAACTCGCCCGGCAGGTAGCCCGTGCGGGCCTGCACGGCCACCGGCTCCTTTTGCGGATCGAGGCCCAGCACGCGCAGCGTCCCGCCGTTGGGCCGGATCATGTCCAGCATACAGCGGATGGTGGTGGTCTTCCCGGCTCCGTTGGGGCCGAGGAAACCGAAGATTTCACCCTTGCGGACTTCCAAATCCACGCCGCGCAGGGCCTGGACGGAGCCGTAGTTTTTGGTCAGGGACTGGGCGAGGATGATGGTGTCGGTCATAAGTGCTCCTTATCAATCTTGACCAGCCAACGTCGGGAGACGTTGGACTCCGTTAATGCGGTTTCACCCAAATCTGGGCGGCCTGGTCTTTGCGCAGGGCGATCAGCGTGCCGCGCACGCGATAGGCGCGCGGGTCGCCGAAGAAATTCTTCAGTTCAGGATAAATTTCGGTGCCGGGAGTCAGGCCCAGGTCCAGGAAGCGGCGGCGGGTGAAACCCTGCACGGCATCGTCCAGCATCACGATTTCGCCGCGCTGGTCGTGGGTCAACTGCCAGAGCGGGATCGCCCCCAATTGCAGGCGTTGGCTCTCCGGCAGCGGCGCGACGTGGACGTTGGCCGCCACAGCCGGGGCCAGGCGGTACTCGTTCTCGCCGTCCGAGAGGGTGTAGCGCTGGGGCGTCTTTTCGAGGATGCGGACCGTCTGCCCCAGGCGCAGCCCGGCGGCCAGGATCTGGGCGTAGGCGATGGCGGGTTCGTCCTCGAGGTGGACGATGACGCCGGGGATGTCGTCCGGCCAGCGGGTCAGTTCGACGCCCTCGTCGTGGAGGATATGCCCGGCCCGGTTGGGGATCGGGTCGCCGTGCGGGTCGGTGGCCGGGTAGCCGAGGGCCGCGTCGAGCCGGTCGAGCTGGTCGGCGGTGGCGTGGTGTTCGCGGCGGTGGGCCTCGGCGTGGACCTTTTCGAGCGGCATCCGGGCTTCGTCGGCCAGGTAACGTTCCCACAGGCGGTGGGCGCGGACGATGTGCAGCGCCCAGCGTTCGCCTTCGGGGGTGAGGTGCAGCTCGTGGCCGCGGACTTCCAGCAGGTTCTGGGATTCCATCCGGGCCAGGAGCTTGAGCGTCGCCGGCAGTGACAGGCCGAGGCTCCCGGCCAGGGATTCGGCGGAGGCGTGGCGGCCCTCCTGTTCCCGGTCGAGCAGGAACTTGAGGGCGTCTTCCGTCTGTTCGCGGCGGCGGGCTTCGCGCCAGTTGCCGATCTGTCGGGGGACGAATAAGGCTGCCAGGAGGAGCAGCAGCCCCAGGGCGATCCAGGTGACGGGGTTCATACGGTTTCCTCTACGAAGATCTGGTCGGTGATGGCCTGGCCGAGCACCAGCTTTTCGCCGCTGGCGTCCAGGCGCAGGTGCATGGTCTTGTCGAAATTGGAGTAGTCGAGGATCTCCAGGCGGGCCTCGGGGCGCAATCCCAACCCGTCCAGGTGGCGCAGCAGGGCCGTGTCGGCCTGGCCAACGCGGCGGATGGTGACCGTCGAGGGCGGGCGCAGGTCCGAGAGCAGGCGCGAGGCATCGGAGGGCATGCGCAGGTCGGCGTTGGGGATCGGGTCGCCGTGCGGGTCGCGCTCCGGGTGGCCGAGGGCCTCGGCGATGCGCTGCTCGAAGTCCTCCGAGATGACGTGCTCCAGGCGGCAGGCTTCGTCGTGGACTTCGTCCCAGGTGTAGCCAAGCTTGGTGACGAGGTAGGTTTCCAGCAGCCGGTGGTGGCGGATGACCTCCAGGGCGGCGCGCTGGCCTTCGGGGGTGAGCGTCACGCCCTGGTGTTTGAAGTACTCGACCAGGGCCGGCTGGGCCGAAGCCAGTTTCTGGATCATGCCCGTGACCGAGGCGGGTTTGATGTTCAGGCGGGCGGCCAGGTCGTTGGTGCTGGCCGCCCCGCCGTCTTCGGTCAGTTCGTAAATGTGTTTCAGGTAGTCCTGGATGGATTGGGTGAGGGTGGTTTCCATAAACATCCTTGAGCCTATCCGAAAAAGGAGTGCAGGCTTCAGCTTGCCGGTTCCCAGCGGACTGAAGTCCGCGCTCCCGTCAGGCTTACTTGATCAACAATCCGGTGATCCAGAGCAGCAGCATCCCGGCCACTATGCCGTAGAAAACGGTCATCGGCATGGGCTGGCGGGCGGTGTCTTTCTGGATCAATTTGGCGATCTCGTAGACGACCTCGAAGATGGCCCCGGTGCCGACCGCCAGGAACAGGACCGCCAGCGTGGGCGAGGGGGCCAGACCGCCGATCCAGGCGCCGAGGATGGCGGGCGCGCCGCCGATCAGCCCCATCCAGGCCAGCGAGCGGAGGCCGGGCCGGTCGCGCAGCACCGGGGCGATGATGCCCAGTCCCTCGGTGATGTTCTGGATGATGAAGCCCACCACTAAAAAAGCGCCCAGGGCAATTTCACCTACATTATACGCCGCGCCGATGGCCAGTCCTTCACCCAGGTTGTGCAGGCCGATGCCGGTGGCGATCATGTAAGCCAGGGAAAGCCGCTGGCCGGCTTCGTCCCTGCCGGTGGAGGTCTGGCGGCGGGAGAGGGCGTCGAGCAGCAGGAAGGTGGCGACCGCGCCGATCCCGATCAGCCCGATGCCCTGGAACGGGGCGGGGGCGTCGGCGGCGCTTTCGAGGGCCTCGACCAGTGTGTCCAGGCCGAGGAAGACCAGCAGCCCGGCGGTGACGGCCATCAGGAAGACCATCCAGCGGCGGCCCAACTGCCGCAGGGCCGGGAACCAGAAGATGCCCAGGAAGACCGGGATGACGCCGACGTACAGGCCGATCAGGGCGAAGGACCAGAAAGTGCCGGTGGTGGGCTGCGGGGTGGTGAAGGCCACCGGGATGTCCACCTCGAACGGAACGGCGTTGGAGGTGAAAAGCGTGATCCCGTAGGCTTCACCTTCCGTCCAGGGATAATCCAGGCGGACGACGGCCCGCCCGAGGCGCGGGAGGGTCGGGTCCGGCTCGACAGTGAACGGCCAGACCGCGTCGTTGACGATAACCGTCGAAACGGTCAGCGGCTCCGGCCCGGCGTTGCGGACGTGGAGGGCGATGCCGCCCGGTTCGAGCACGTAGCGTTCGATGGCCAGGTCTTCGACCGGCGCGGCAGGCTCCAGGTCCAGGCCGCCGCCGGTGCCGAGGAACAGCGCAATGACCCCGGCCAGGAGGATGACCGGGAGCAGGAGCAGGCCGAGGGTCCGCAGTGAGAAGCGTTGGGTGGTCGGGTTTTCAGTCATGGCCACCTCTATTCCGTCACCTCGAACATGCCGGCCCAGCCCAATTCGGCGAACTCGGTGTTGTGGGCGTGGAACATGTACATGCCGGGGAATTTGTAACTGAATTCGAGGATGCCGCGCTGCGCCTGGGTCTGCATGATGGTGTCGGTGTATTCGGCGGGGGCCAGGCTGGTGCCGGTGGGGTAGTAGTTGAAAAAGTTGGCGTGCAGGTGGAAGGAGTTGATCAGGTCGAATTCCAGGATGTTGACCAGGTAGACGCGCACCGTCTCGCCGACTTTGATCTGGATCGGGTGGTTCTGGTAGTGGAAGGGGATGCCGTTGACGGCGTAGAAATCGTTGGTGTCGTCGAAGTCCACGTCCAGGCCGTGCATGACCATGACCATCTCCCGGTCAACCGGCGGGCGTCCGTCTTTGGGGTCAATGATGAAGGCCCCGTAGAGGCCCTTGGCGATGTGACGCGCCAGCGGGAATATGTGACAATGGTACAGGTGCAGCCCGAACGGCTCGGCCTCGAACTCGTAGGTGAATTCGCCGCCCGGCTCGACGCTGCCGCCCGGTCCCGTGCCGGGGACGCCGTCCATGCTGGCGGGGTGGATGCCGTGGAAGTGGACCGTGTGCGGGTGGTTGCTGCCGTTCTTGAAGTGGACCCGCACCAGGTCGCCCTCGGTGCAGCGCAGGGTCGGGCCGGGGATGCGCCCGTTGTAGGTCCAGGCCGGGAACTCGATGCCGGGGACCACTTCGATGGTCTGGTTCAGGGCGATGAGGTCGAACTCGCGCAGGGTGCGCCCGTCGGGCAGGGTGGAGACCCGGCCGTAGTCGAAATCGGTCAGGATTTCGGTAGGGTCGAAGCCATTCGCGGCGTGGTCCACTTCGCCGACTACGCCCGGCATTGCGTTGCCTCCGTGCTGCATCGTCGCCACGGCCGGGTGATGCACCTGCCCGGCGGCCCGGCTTTTGGAATACCCAAAAATGGCGGCTCCCAATGCGCCCAGCGCGCCGAGTCCGCTTGCTTTTAGAAAATCCCTTCGCGAAAATTTCTGGCTCATAGTCTTAACTCCGATACCTTTAATTTTGACTAATATAAGAATTAGGTTTGACTAAATTAATATATCAAACCTCGGCGAAAGAGTCAATGGGCAAATTGCGACAAAATTTGGAATATTTGTTGACATGCCCCTCCAAACCATGTAAACTGATGACATATTCTTACGGAGGTGAAGCGATGGCGCTTGCAAGGGATTTGCTTAAAGACAAAAAAATTGCCTCGATCGTGGCTGTTTCACCGGACGAGAGCGTATTCGAAGCCATGCGGGTCATGGCAGAGCATAATATCGGCGCGGTCATCGTGAAGGATGCCGGCGGCAACATCCAGGGAATCCTGTCCGAGCGGGACATCGTCCGCAAGGTGGACGTGAGGGGCCGCCAGAGCCGCACGACCCCGGTCAGCCAGATCATGACCGGCAAGGTGTGGTTCGTGGATGCCAGCCAGCCGCTGGAAGAATGTGTCCAGTTGATGAATGAGCGCAACATCCGTCACCTGCCGGTGGTGGACGGCGGCGAACTGGTGGGCGTCATCTCGGTGCGGGACGCGATGCGGGCCATGCTCTCGGAGCAGAAGATCATGCTGGAGCAAATGGAGCATTACATCACAGGCGGCGGCAAGGCCTGAAAACACGAAGCCCGGACTATCGCAGTCCGGGCTTTTTGAAAACGGAATTGATGCGGATTCACGGATTGGAACGGACTCGCCGCGGGCCGGGTGGATCGTTCTCAGGGTTCGAGAAATTTTACTTCCGGGTAGTCGGGCGAGGGGGCGTTCAGCAGCGTGGTTGGAATTCCCTTGAAATGGAGATCGAAGAAGGCCAGCGTGTAGGCATTGACAATTTGCTGGACGCGCTCCCCGTTGATCGGGCCTTTCAGGTGGAGACGGGGGGCCAGCGGGGTCAGGGCGGGCAGGTCGGTGAAATCGTAATGGGCGGTCCCCTGGATGGAGACGGCCGGGGCGGGGCCGGACATTTGGGCCTGCATCCCGTTAAAAAGGCGATTGTTCTTGCTGTCGGTTTCGTCCGCCCAGGCCTGGCTGAAGATCGCCACGAACGGCATGGACAGGCCTCGATCCAGCACTGCGGTGGAGACTGGGGTCATGAACGGGTCGAGGCCCAGGACGGCCCGGCAGCGCGGGTCGGCGCCGCAGAACTGGATTGCCGCTCCGCCGCCGGTCGAGTGGCCGAATACGCCGATCCGGTTGAAATCGAGCTTTCCCCAAAATTCGTGACGCACATCCGTCGTCCAGAGTCCGAGCGTTTCGAGCGTGTAGCCAATATCCTGTGCCCATTGATCGGCGAGCAGGCGGGCCGCGATCTCGTACCCGGCTTCGGGTTCACCCTCCGGCAGAGCGGACGGGTTGTTGTAGGCCACCTGCCCGTCGGGGAAGACGGTGATGACCGAGCCGTAGGGGTGTTCCATGCCGACGACGAAGTAGCCGTGGCTGGCGAGTTCCTGCATCAGGAAGGTGCTCTGGGCGCGGAACCCGTTCCAGCCGTGGGAGAAGACCAACACGGGGTAGGGCGCGCCGTCGGGGTCCACCGGCGCGTCCTGGTAGGAGGTGGTCCTGGCCAGGGCGAGGTGGTTCAGGAAGTATTTCGGCAGGCGGATGTATTCGGCGATGGCAGGGGCGACGGTTTCGGCATCCGCCATCCAGGGGGCGGGTTGGTCGTCAGGGCCGGGGGTGGCCGGATACCAGACCTGGACCATGAACTTGCGCGGCTCGTCCTTGCCGGAGTAGAGTTCCGGGCGGGAGCGGTCGGTCAGGACGAAGGTGGCCGTGCCGACGGTGTAGGGTCCGCTGGGGGCGACGACGCGCGGCACCGGCAGCAGGGCGGGGACAGCCGTCGAAACGGCGAGCAGGATAAAGGTCAAGATGAGACCGGCCGCGGACCAGCCCAGGCGCTGGAATCCGCCGGTCGAAGCGTGGAAGAGTCCGGGCAGGCTGGCGGCCAGGATGATCCCGGTCAAAATGTAGAGCGGGATCATCTGCCAGCGATAGCCTTCGACGAAAAGGTGGATGACCACGAGCGCCGCGGCCAGGGCGGGCAGGGCGTTGACGGCTGACGGGCGGAGGCTGCCGCTGGCGAGCGGCCAGAGCGTGTAAATTGTAAGCAGGAGCGGGATGGAGATTTCCAGCAGGCGCATAACTCAATCTTGCCGGGTTGGTTCCTGGAGGGGCATCTCGCGGCCGTCTTTGTAGGCCCGGGCAAAGGCGGCGTACATGACCACGCTCATGTAGAAAGCAACGGCTGGCATAAGAAGTGGAACCAGGCAGGCCAGGATGATGGTTATCATCAACAATTGTGTTCCCATGACCAGGAGGATGGAGATGGCATAAGAAAGGGCGAAAGCGAGCAGGAAGCCGCCCCAGTTTTTGCGGAAAACGGCCCACCACTCACGGAAGCGGAACCCGGCCGCGAATTCGTTTTGGGCGATGACGTGGACCTCGGCCGCAGGCAGGACGATGCCGAGGAAGAACGAGAACGGCACGGTAACGATCATGCTGCCAAAGACGAGCAGCGGGAAAAAGATGAAAATCCCTGTCGAATCGGGATCACCGGAAGTTTCAGCGAAAACCGGCAGGAAGGCCATCAGCCCGAAGACCACGATCAGGATCAGGAGCAGCGGGGAGGCATAGATCATGCGGACGGCGAAAATACGGGCGCCGTCTTTGATCATCGTCCCCCAGTCATCCCAGGCGGGCATGGACGGTTTCTGCCCGTCGAGCACCTGGCGGGCGATCCGGGCGGTGTACCCGGCCAGGATGAGCATGGGCAGGATCGGGATGACGAAAGCCAGCAGCGTCACAACAAACCCGACCAGGGATTTGTTGACCGCGTCCCGGTCTTTGACGGGGAAGGCGAGCAGGTGGTTGATGTCGAAATTGGCGAGCATGGATTTTCTCCCTTTACCTGTTGATCTTATCGCTGGCTTCGTCCAACGCCGCGATCTGCTCCCGGGTCAGCCGCCAGCCGGTGCTGCCTGCGTTCATTTCAGCCTGTTCGGCGGTCTTGGCGCCTGGGATGGGGAGCGTCCCTTTGCAGATGCACCAGTTGATGGCGATCTGGGCCGGGGTCCGCCCGCCCACATCCTGGCCGATCTCGGTCATCAATTTGATGAGCGGGCCGACCTTCCCCAGCAGGGGTCCGTACTGGCGGGCGCGCAACCCGGGCGGGGGATTTTTGGCGGTGTATTTGCCGGCCAGCAGGCCCTGGCAGAGCGGGCTGTAGGCGATGACGCGCACCCCCATTTCCTTGCAGCGCTGGAGCAGGCCGTTCTTTTCGATCCGCCGGTCGAGCAGGTGGTATTCCAGCTGGTTCGAGCCGAGGGGCAGTCCGCGGCGGGCCAGGGCGGAATACGCCGCCAGCATCTGGGTCTGGTCGAAGTTGGAGACGCCGACGGCCCGGGTCAGGCCCATTTCGACCGCGTCCGCCATCCCGTCCATGAGCGTTTCGATGGAACCCATCACCGGCGGCCAGTGGACCTGGTAGAGGGCGACCGAGTCCAGCCCGAGGCGGTCCAGGCTGCGTTTCAGGGCCGAGACGACCGATTTCCGCCCGAAGCGCCAGGGGAACGGGAAGAACTTGGTCGCGACCAGGGCGGGTTGTTCGGTCGTTTTGATGAACCTGCCGACCAGCCGCTCGGATTTGCCCATCGCATAGATTTCGGCGGTGTCAATGAAAGTGACTCCCTGGCTGATTGAAATATCAAAGGCCGCACGAATGTCGGCCTCTGTGTAACCGCGCCCGTAGTTCCAAATGACTTTGTCGCCCCATTGCCAGGCGCCAACTCCCAGTTCGATGGCTTGCAAAAAACGCGGCGTTTCTCCCGTTGCCATGCGCTGCTCCTTTTTGGATGTCGGTACATTTTATCCCAAAATTCTCTGCCGGACAAAACCAAAAAACTTAACGCGGATTACGCGAATTTGGCGAATGGCGCGAATGTTTTGTTAGCGCGCCAAACTGGTGGGACGCTCTTAACCAGCATGGAAGAGAATCCGCTAATCTTCGCGAATTCTGTGCTGGTCAGGCGCATATTGGACAAGAGCCTTCACCACGAAGACACGAAGGCACGAAGTTTTTCCCTTGTTTTCTCAGTGTCTCAATGGCTCCGCGGTTCAAAGGTTGTCTAACATGCTTTTGACGAACACAGAATCTTCGCGAATTCTCGCTAATCTCCCGAAAAAAATTGCGAAGATTGGCGCAGACCTGCCCTGGGCTGGTCGAAGGGTTAGCGGATTCCGTCCCAGCACTTTGATGCGTTAACAATGTGTTTGAAGATTAATTCGTGAAATTCGCTCCATCCGCGTAATCCGCGTTGAAAAAGGGTTTTCTCAAAACTTTATCCGGCAGAGAGATCCAAAAAATGTGGGACAACGTTGGCGGAATTTTTAAGGCTCAAGGGTTGTGTTTCCCTGCGCATCGCGTGTACAATCGCTTTACACAAATTTTTCATACGGAACTGAGAGGCCGCCAGCTGCGAAGGTTTTTCGCGGCTGACGCTCCCTGAGTTCCGGGGAGGCTCCCATGAACCCTGACCCACAAACCCGGGGCGAGATCGAATCCCCCGAAGCGCTGGCGCGGCGTCTGTCGCTGCCTTTCGGCGACCTGTACCTGCTGGCGCGGGCGTTGACCCATCGCTCCTATCGCAACGAAAACTCGGACGTGATCCAGGACAACGAGCGCCTGGAATTCCTCGGCGACGCCGTGCTCGATTTCGTCGTCGGCGCCTGGCTGTACAACCGCTTCCCGGAGATGGCCGAAGGCGAGATGACCCGGATGCGCTCGGCGCTGGTGCGGACCGAGCAGTTGGCCGAGTTCGCCCGCCAACTGGACCTGGGGGCTGCCATGCGCCTCGGACGGGGGGAGCAGCAGGCCGGGGGAAGGCGGCGCAAGGGGCTGTTGTGCGCCACCTTCGAAGCCGTGGTCGGCGGCCTGTACCTGGACAAAGGCATCCCGACGGTGATCGAATTCGTGACCCCCTTCCTCGAAGAAGCCGCCGATATGATCCTGCTCCAGCCGGACATTTTCGACCCGAAGAGCCGCCTGCAGGAATGGGCGCAGGCCCAGCACCTGGGAATCCCGCACTACATCATCCTCGAATCCAGCGGACCCGACCACGACAAACGATTCGCCGTGGAAGCCCACGTGGGGAACGACTATCACGGCCGCGGCAACGGCCCCAGCAAACAGGTCGCCGAACAGGCTGCGGCCCAGGCCCTGCTCGAATCCGTCGGCCTGCTCTAAATTCTCATTCTGGAATAATATGCCGCTTCGTCTCAAATCCCTTGAATTGCACGGCTATAAAACCTTCGCCTCCCGGACCGTCTTCGAGTTCGCCGAGGGGATTACCGCCATCGTCGGCCCGAACGGTTCGGGCAAATCCAACATCGCCGACTCGCTGCGCTGGGTGCTGGGCGAACAGACTTACAGCATCCTGCGGGCCAAAAAGACGGAGGACATGATCTTCGCCGGGTCCGAGCACCGCCCGCGGGCCGGGATGGCCTCGGCCACTATCACCTTCGACAATTCCAACAACTGGCTGCCGGTGGATTTCAGCGAAGTAGCCCTCTCGCGCCGGGCCTACCGGGACGGGCGCAACGACTACCTGCTCAACAGCCAGCACGTGCGCCTGCGCGAGATCAACGAACTGCTGGCCCAGTCCGGCCTGAGCGAGCGGACCTACACCATCCTCGGCCAGGGGCTGGTGGATGCCTCCCTGGCCCTCAAGGCCGACGAGCGCCGCCGCCTGTTCGAGGAAGCCGCCGGGATCGGCCTGTACCGCGCCCGCCGCGAAGAAGCCCTGCGCCGCCTGGACACGACCAAACGCAACCTGGAACGGGTGCTTGACATCATGGCCGAACTGACCCCGCGCATCCGCAGCCTGGAGCGACAAGCTCGCCGGGCCGAGGAGTACGGCGCGGTCCAGGCAGACCTGCACGTGCTCCTGCGCGAGTGGTACGGCTTCCACTGGCACCGCGCCCAGCAGGAACTGGCCGCAGCCCGCGAATCGGCCCGCCAGCAGGAAACCCGTCTCGCCGAGGCCCGCCGGGCTTACCAGAAAACCATGCAGAGTTTTACGGTCTCGCGGGAAGGCCTGCATGAACTCCGCCAGCGGCTGAACGCCTGGCAGCGCGACGCGTCCCAGCTGCGCAACAGCCGCGAGACCATCAGCCGCGACCTGGCCGTGATGGACGAGCGCCGCCGCGCCTTGCAGGAATCTCGCCAGACGGCCCTGACCGAACAGCAGCGGCTGGGCGAGGAACGCGGCTACGCTGCCGAACGCCTCGCCGAGGTGGACTCGGAAATTTCCCGCCTGCAGGCCGAACTCGACGAAGCCAAAACTCAAACCGACTCCGCCCGCCAGGCCGTCCAGTCGCGGCAGGCCGAACGGGGCCGGATCGAACAACGGCTCCAGCAGGCCCGCCAGGCCATCAACCGCCTGACGGCCCAGCGCGCCGAACGCCAAGCCCGGCTGGATGAACTGTCCACCCGCATCACTTCCCTGACCGGGAAGCTGGCTTCGGCTCAGGACGCCATCTCCGCCGCGGACGGCGGCCTCCGCCAGGCCGATAGCGCCCACCAGGAAGCCGCCAAATCCCGCCAGCGGGCGGAAGCGGCCCTGAAAAAAGCGGAAGACGGCCTGAAAACCCGCCAGGCCGAAGCTTCCGACCTGGAGGCCGACCGCATGGTCCAGGCCGAAGCGCTCAACGCCCGCAAGTCCGAACACTCCCGGCTCGAAGCCCAGCTCGAGGTGCTCGAACAGGCTGAAGCCTCGCTCACCGGCTACGCCGAGGGCACCCGTTACCTGCTCGAAGCCGCCCGCCAATCCCGCCTGGACGGGACCCGGGGCGCCCTGAGCGCCGCGCTGGACGTCCCGGCGGAACTCGAAGGGGCGGTCGCCGCGGCTCTCGGCGAGCAGCTCGACGCCCTGGTGATCGCCTCCGGCGAAGACGCCGAAACCGCCCTGTCGCTGCTCGAAAGCGGCGAGGCGGGCCGGGCGGCGCTCCTGCCGCTGGCCTGGCTGGCTCCCGCCCCGCCGCTCGCCGCCCCTGCGGACGAGGGCTGCCTGGGCGTGGCTTCCGGGCTGGTCGGCGCGGTGCGCGAGTTCCAGCCCGCGCTGGACTTGCTGCTCGGCCAGGTGCTGGTCGTCAAGGACCGGGCTGCGGCGCGGCGCATCCTCAAGGGGATGGAGCGCCACGCGCGGGCCGTGACCCTGCGGGGTGAGGTCTTCCGCGCCGACGGGCTGGTCCTGGCGGGGAACCCCGCTCGTTCCGGGACCCTGGGGAGGCCGCGCCAGCGACGGGAATTGCAGGAGGCCCTGGCCGCTTCGGAGCGCAAACTGCGGGCCGCCGAAAAGGAAATGGAGCGCCTGACGGGGCTGCTGGCCGAAATGCAGCGCGACCTGTCGAACCGGACGAATGCCGTCCGGCAGGCGCGGCAGCAGCTCGACGAGGCCGACGCAGCCGGGAAACAGGCCGCGCTGGAAGTCGAATCGGCCCGCCGCCAGTTGGAGTGGCAGCAGCGCCAGTCGCAGGCTTTACGGGAGGAACTGTCGGCGGTGGAAAATGACCGGAAACGCGCCGCAGACCAGGGGTCCGAGCTTGAGGCGGCGCTGGAAAAAGCCGTCGAGGAGCAGCGGACGATCACCTCCGAACTGGCCGGCCTCGGCCTGGATGAAGTCCAATCCCAATTGACTTACTGGGAAACCCGCCTGGCGGTGGCCGAACAGTCCGTCGCCAGCGCCCGCTCCCGTCTCCACGAGCGCAGGCAATCCCTGGAACGGCTGGAAGCCCAGCAGCGGTCGCAGGTGGAGCGGGTGGCGGAGATTGACCGTTCGCTCGCGGGGCTGGAGACCGAAAAGGAGACCCTGCGGGCGCAGGAAGCGAATTTACGCGGGAAGATCGAGGCCCTGCAAGACCAGATCGAACCGGCGGAGGCCGAGCTGGCCCAGGCCGAACAGCATCAGACCAGTTTGCAGGAGCAGGAACTGGCGGCCCAGCGCAACATGAGCGCCGTGGAACGGGTCTACAACCAGGCCCAGCTGGAACTCTCCCGCCGCCAGGAGGCCCTGGATACCCTGCGCCAGCGGATCGAAGACGATTTCGGGCTGGTGATGTTCGATTACGCCGAGAATGTGTCCGGCCCGGTGCCGCTGCCGCTCGACGGGATGGTCGAGCAGTTGCCGCTGGTAAAAGAATTATCTCCCGATCTGGAAGAAAACCTGACCCAGAAGCGCGCCCAACTGCGGCGGATGGGCGCGATCAACCCGGAAGCCAAACAGGAATACGATACCGAGCGCGAACGCTTCGAGTTCATGACCACCCAGGTGGAAGACCTGCGCCACGCCGAAACCGACCTGCGCGAGGTGATCGCCGAACTGGACGAATTGACCCGGCGCGAATTTACGAAGACTTTCGACGAGGTGGCCCAGCAGTTCCGGGATATTTTCGTGCGGCTGTTCGGCGGCGGGTCGGCCCGGCTGGTGCTGACCGACCCGGACAACCTGACCGAGACCGGGATAGACATCGAGGCCCGCCTGCCCGGACGCCGGGAACAGGGCCTGGCGCTGCTCTCCGGCGGCGAGCGCAGCCTGACGGCCATTGCGCTGGTCTTCTCGCTGCTCAAAGTTTCGCCCACCCCCGTCTGCGTCCTGGACGAGGTGGACGCCATGCTCGACGAGGCCAACGTGGGCCGCTTCCGCGACCTGCTGGTGGAGTTGAGCAAGCAGACCCAGTTCGTGATCATCACCCACAACCGCAACACCGTCCAGGCGGCAGACGTGATCTACGGCATCACGATGGGCCGCGACTCAGCCAGCCAGGTCATCAGCCTGCGGTTGGACGAGGTGAGCGACGAGTTCCTGGGGCGCGGGGACTGACGGGCGATTTTGGGCTGCTGCCAAAAAACGGAGGCCGTCACAAGGACGGCCTCCGTTTTTTGGATCCATGATCGGGTCAGCGGGTTATTGCCCGGTCCCGGACATACCTTGCAAGACCTGGTCCAGGTCGGGGTCGGAGGGGACGTACTGGTCCCAGCCCTCGACGTAGACGATTTCGGTCTGGAGGCGCAGGTCGGCCAGCCACTCGTCGAACACGGTCTGCTTGGCCTGATCGAACTCCTCGGTGGTCATGGGGCGCATCTCGTGGCCGATGGCCTGGATGACGTGCCACCCGAAATCGCTCTGGACGGGTTTGCTGATCCCGCCGATCTCCAGGGCGAAAGCCGCATCGGCAAATTCAGGCACGAAGGTCTCGTATTTGGCCCATCCCAGGTCGCCGCCGTTGGGGCCGGAGACCGTATCCGTCGAAAATTCGATGGCCAGCGCCCCGAAATCGTCGCCTTTCATCAGCCGGTCGTAGATCTGGTTGGCTTCTTCCTCGGTTTCGACCAGGATATGGCGGACCCAGATTTGCTCGGATTCGGGTTTTACGTCGGCGGTGACGATCTCGAATAATTTCTTGCGCAGCAAGTCTTCGCGCACCACCCGCCGGTAGTCGGCCTCGCTGGCATTGACGGTCTTCAACTTGTCAATGTTTTCCTGGTAAGCCTGCTGGAAGCCTTCCTCGGTGTAGGGTGTGGCAGTGGGTTCAGGGAAAGGAGTCACGGTCGGCGTGGCATCCGCAGGCTGGGCGGCGGTGGGCGTGGGCGAAGCCTCGGCCTCGATCGTGGCGGTCGGCGACGGCTCGACGGTCGCGGTCGGTGTGGGCGTGAGCGTGACCAGGGCGATCTGTTCGGGCGAGAGCGTGGAGTAGGCGACGGGCGTCGGCGTGATGGTCGGGGTCGGGGAGCCGTCGGGGTAGAATTCGAAGGCTCCGCGGATGGCCTCATCCAGTTCCGCCTCGCTGACGGTGATGCCGCGTCGTTCGGCTTCCTGGCTGAGCAGCGTGCCGTCTATCAGTTCTTCCAGCATCACCTGTCCGACCGCCAACGGGTCGCTCAGTTCGGCTTCGATCTGGCTCATCTGGGCGCTCAGGTCGAAGCCGTAGAGCTGGCTGAACTGGGCGTAGCTGATGTAGGCCTGGATCAACTGTTCGCGTCTCATGCGGGTGCGGACCTGCAGGTCGTGGACGGTGATCTCAGCGCCGCCGACAGTTGCGACGACCTTGCGCGCTTGCAGCACTGTCGTATCCAGGATGCCGTAGCCGATCAGCAGGGCCACGATCACCACAACCGCGATGGCCGTAATGGTGATGGCCTTGGTTTGGCGGCGCTCGATCTCCAGGCGCGCCAGGTGTTTTTTGTTTTTATGAGCGGTGGGGCGGTTTTTCGCCATAAGGGCCTCTTGTAACCGAACGGGGCACGGCCATGGCTGTTGCCCATGCCCCGTCGAGGTTTGCGGATCAGGAACGGCCTTCGTCCAGGTCGCTGCTGAAGGGTAACAGGGCGATGTGGCGGGCCTGTTTGATGGCGCCGGCCAGCGCCCGCTGGTGTTTGGCGCAGGCGCCGGTCTGGCGGCGCGGGCGGATGCGCCCGTCTTCGGTCACGTAACGTCGTAAAATCTCGACGTGTTTGTAGTTGATGACCAAGTTCTTGTCGGCGCAAAAAGCGCACGTTTTAGGACGAGAAAAGAAGTACCGGCCGCCTCGCCCCTGGCCCTGGCCTCTTTCGTCACTGCGGTAATCATCTGACATTACTTACTCTCCGTAGGGTATTTAGAACGGGAATTCGTCCTCGTCAACCTGATCTTCAAAGTTGTCTGCGGCAACGCTTTCGGTGCTCTGGCTGGCCTGGCTCGATTCGCGCCGGTCGCCGAGCATCATCATCTCATTGGCGACAATCTCCACCGAGGTGTGCTTGACGCCTTCTTTATCGTCCCATTTGCGGGTTTGGAGCCGACCTTCGATGTAAACTTGTTGGCCTTTGGTCAGGTATTGTTTGCATATTTCGGCCAGGTTCCCCCAGGCAACCACGTTGAACCATTCGGTCTCGGAATGGCGTTCGCCATTGGCCGAGTTCCAGGAACGGCTGGTGGCAACCGTAAAGGTGGTCACGGGGCGGCCGGAGGGTGTGTAACGCATCTCCGGGTCGCGTCCCAGGTGGCCGATGATCATCACTTTATTCAAGCCGCGGCTCATACTATTCTCCTTAAAAAGCTAACTCAGAAACCGAAAATCAGGTGTTTTGGACTAATTGGCTTGGGTAATCATGAAGCGGATTACGGGTTCGTGGAACCGCAGGTTGCGGTCCAGCTCGTTCAGGCTGGCGGGGTCCAACTGGGCGTGCAGCAAGACGTAGTTGCCTTCGCGCTGTTTGCCGATGGAATAGGCCAGCTTGCGACGGCCCCAGATGTCAACTTTGTCAATGCTGCCGCCGAAGTCGCTGATCCAACCCTTGACCTTTTCGACCGCGCCGTTGAACGCAGTCTCATCCAGGTCTGGATGGACGATGCAAACGAGTTCATATTTTCGCATGGGGAGCCTCCTTTCCTTGGGTTTGCTCCCGTTCAACGCCGTAGGCGAGCCGGGAGTGGAAAGAGTCACAGGTTGATGTGACCTCTAAATTAAACGGGCTGTAGTTTAGCACAGAGTAGGGGATTTGCAAAGGGCCGGAAAACGGAGTCGAAAGTCTCCCGACTTTCGGTGACAACTCCAGCGTCAGGAGACGTTGGACTCCGAATTGGGCGTCGAAGTTCACCGGACGTAGATCGGGTTGCTGTAAATCCAGCCGCGTTTGCGCCCGAGGTAATTCCGGTAGGCTTCCACGCGGTAGACGCCCGGCTCGGTGGTGATGTGGGTGCAGACGGCCTGGTTGGTCCAGCGTTTGAGGCGTTCGCCATCCTTGAGCAGGTGGCACTCGGCCCCCTCCGGCAGGCGGACCTGGAGCGTGACCCCGCCCTGGGCCGGGATTTCGTCGCCCATGAGGGCCGTCCGGTCTTTGCCCTGGGCCGAGAAACGGAATCCGCGCGTGGGTCCGGGAAGATCGTACCCGATGAAGGCGTGGCCGGCAGCGAAGGCATCCAAGATCATGCGTTTGTCGGCTTCGAAGTCTTCACCCAGGGGGCGGGGGGCCAGGATGTGGGTGTTGACCGTGCGAAAATGGAACCGGTACGGGAAGATGTCCTTTCGGATCGGGCCGAATTTATAGTGCAGGCAATGGGCGTCCGAGCCGCCGATTGCCACGATCCGCTTGCCGCTTTCGAGCAGTTCGTCCCACTTTGCGAGGACTTCGGGCAGCGGACCTCGCCCGATGAAGGCCGGGAAGTAGGCGTAAAAAATCCCGTGCGGGATGCTTTTGAGCCGGGACTTGAATTCGCTGAACCCGTTCCAGAGTTCGAGGCCGGTGAAGTTTTCCACGTCCCAGTCCACCCACGAGATGTCGCCCTCGTTGAAGGCGGGGGCAGCCGGATCGCTGGGGTGGGCGATGAAAGCCAGCCCTCCCGCGCTGCGGACGGCGTTGACCAGTTTCTGCGGGTCGTCGGCCAGGGAGGCCAGGTCGCGGCTGGCGCCGAAGGCCAGCAGGTGGCTCTTCTGCGGGATGCGCAGCCGGTCGTGGATCTCCTCGGCCACGAGCAGGGCGAGCCGCTTTTTGCCCTCCCGGTAGTAGCCTTCGGGGCCGCGCACCAGCACGTTATGGTCGGTGACGATGATCCCGTCCAGGCCGACGCCCAGGGCCGCGGCCGCCAGGTCCTGGTGGGAGCCGGTCCCATCCGAGTAAGTGGTGTGCATGTGCAGGTTGATGACGAGTTCTTGCATGAGACCTCTGGTTGACGATTTTCCTGTATCGCAGGTATAATTCCGGCGCTATTATAGCAGGAGGCTTAACTAAAAATGTTAAATGTCATATACATCAGCTTGATCATCGTTTCGATTGTGTTGATCGCCAGCGTCGTCTTGCAGAGCAAAGGCGCCGGTCTGGGCGGGGGGTTGACCGGCGTTGATTCCGGCGGCGTCTTCACGGCCCGGCGCGGGATCGAACGCACCCTGTTCTGGGCGACCATCATCCTTTCAGTGCTGTTCTTTGCCCTGGCGATCACCGCGGTCATCCTGTCACGCTAAAAGATCACGCGCATCCGAAGGCCATTGACCTGCGCGCGGCCGCATGGGCCGGTTGAGGGTCGAGTGGCCTTTCTTTTTTTGTCCCTATGAAACGATTACGTTGGCAAATCCTGGTCGTGCTGGTCACGCTGGTGGTCGTGGCGGGGCTGTTGTTGAGCCAGCAACCGGCCATCCAGCAGACGTTCGTAGCCCAGCCCGTTTCGGGCGGAGTCTACACCGAGGCGGTGGTCGGGTCGCTCAGCCGTCTCAACCCGCTCCTGGACCTGAACAATGCCGCCGACCGGGACGTGGACCGGCTGCTGTTTGGCAGCCTGATCCGCTTCGACGGGCGCGGTGTCCCGCAGCCCGACCTGGCCCAGTCCTGGGGTATCTCGGTGGACGGCACGCTCTACAACGTCTCCATCAGGCCGGATGCGGTCTGGCACGACGGCGAGCCTGTTACCAGTGACGATGTGATCTTCACCCTCGGTCTGTTGATGGGCAGCGTTTCGGCCTACCCCGAAGATGTCAAGGAGATGTGGAAGACGGTCCAGGTCGAACGGCTGAACGACAAGACGATCAAGTTCACCCTGCCCGAACCGTTCGCCCCGTTCCTCGATTACCTGACCTTCGGCCTGCTCCCGAAACATCTGCTGGAGTCCACACCCCCGGAGGGGTTGCAGGACGCCGAGTTCAACATCCGCCCGGTGGGGTCGGGGCCGTACAAGTTCGACCACCTGCTGGTCGAGGGCGGCCAGATCACGGGCATCGTGCTGACGGCTTTCGAAGACTACTACGCCCAGGCTCCCTTCATCCAGCAGGTCGTCTTCCGCTATTACCCGACCTCCCGCGAGGCGCTGACCGCCTATCAGCAGGGTGAGGTGCTCGGGGTCAGCCAGATCACGCCCGACGTCCTGGACGAGGCGCTGGAGGAACCCAACCTTTCGGTCCACACCGGCCGTCTCCCGGAAATGAGCCTGGTGCTGCTCAACCTCAACAATCCCGAAACGGCCTTCCTGCAAGAGACCGAAGTCCGCCGGGCGCTGATGACCGGTCTCAACCGCCAGCGGCTGGTGGATACCCTGCTGCAAGGCCAGGCGATCGTGGCCGACGGCCCGCTCTTCCCCGGCACCTGGGCTTATTTCGACGAGATCGAGCGCATCACCTACGACCCCGAAGCCGCGACCGAAATGCTCATCGCCGCCGGGTACACCATCCCGGCTGCGGGCGGGGAGGTGCGCGAAAAAGAAGGCGCGGCGCTGTCTTTCACCCTGCTCCACCCGGACGACGAACTCCATACCGCCATCGCCCAATCCATCCAGGGCGATTGGGCTAAACTGGGCGTCCGGGTCAATTTGCAGGCCGTCCCCTACGACCAGTTATTCTTCGACCACCTGGTGACGCGCCAGTACCAGGCCGCCCTGGTGGACCTGAACCTGGCCCGCTCCCCCGACCCCGACCCGTATCCCTTCTGGCACCAGGCCGAAGCCACCGGCGGGCAGAACTACTCCCAATGGGACAACCAGTCTGCCAGCGAATTCCTCGAACAGGCCCGGGTGGAGGTTGACCCGGCGGCCCGTTTGCGGCTCTATCACAATTTTCAGGTGGTCTTCTCGCAAGAACTGCCCTCCCTGCCGCTTTTTTACCCGGTCTATTCCTTCGGCGTGGACTCACAGGTCCAGGGGGTGCAGATGCCGCCGCTCTTCGAGCCGGCCGACCGTTTTGCGACCATCAACACCTGGTTCCTTGTCACCCGGCGCAGCGTGGAGCCGACGGCTACGGCCGGCCCGTAACGGGGACGAATGTCGAGCCGGGAGACCGACCTGCAATTCGTCAAGGCGGGAGTTGAAGACCTGCCTGATTACCTGCTATCGAAAGAACTGTTCTGGCCGTTGAGCGCGCCCAGGTTCGGCTATTCGCTGCCGCGTTTCACCCTCGGCGGGCTGCTGGCGGCCCTGCGGCGTTTGCAGGCTTACGCCGACGCCCCGGCGAAACAGGCTGAAATCCGGGATTTCGAGCGGCGTGTGGATGCGTTCCGCACCTCCCGGCGGGTGGCCTGGGAAGCCAAAGCCGCCCGCGAATTCGGGGTGCGCTTCAGGCTCTGGCAGAACTACCTCTCGGACCTGCGGCGCGATCCCGAAACCCACGCCGACGCCTACGCCCACGAAGTGTCCTGGCGGGTGCTGCTGGAATTGCTGGCCGCCGAACTGCCGGTCCCGCCGCCCGAAAGCTCCGCCTTGTCCGGGCTGGATTCCGTCCTGAAATCCTACTGGCATCCCGGAGGATTCATCTGGGAGCCGGAACTGAAACCTGTTTTCCCGGAGCAGCCGTTCTGGTATCTGTACGGGAATGTTCGATCATAACCACCCCAGGAGACCCCAATGCAAGCACAAGCCCTGCAATACGCCCGCGAGCATCGCGAGCAATTCCTGAACGACCTGAAAGCCATTGTTTCCATCCCCTCGGTTTCCACCGACGACGCCTATAAACCCGACATCCAGAAGGCTGCCGAATGGGTGGCCGCCCAACTGCGTGATCTCGGCATGGACCGGGTCCAGGTCTACCCCACCGCCCGGCATCCCGTCGTTTACGGCGAATGGCTGGGGGCCGGGGCGGATAAGCCGACCGTGCTGATCTACGGCCACTACGACGTCCAGCCGGTGGACCCGGTGGAACTGTGGACGACCCCGCCCTTCGAGCCGACCCTGCGCGGTGACAATCTCTACGGGCGCGGCGCGTCGGACATGAAGGGCCAGGTGGCCGCCTCGCTCAAAGCCGTCGAAGCGGTTGCCCGGACCGGGGGCCTGCCGGTGAACGTCAAGTGGCTGATCGAGGGCGAGGAGGAGATCGGTTCGCCCAACCTGGCGGCTTTTATCGCCAACAACAGGGATTTGCTGGCCTGCGACGTTTGCCTCAACCCGGACGCCGGGATGCTCGGCCCGGACTTGCCGACCATCACCTACGCCCTGCGCGGCCTGGCCTATTTCGAGATCCGCCTCAAAGGGCCGGACCACGACCTGCACTCCGGGATCAACGGCGGCGTAGTGCGCAACCCGGCCAACGAGCTGGCCCGCCTCATCGCCGGGATGCACGACGGGAACAACCACGTCACCCTGCCCGGTTTCTACGACCGGGTCCGTGAACTGGAATCGGATGAACGGGCCGAACTGTCCCGCCTGGACATGGACGAGGCTTTCTACAAGAAGCAGACCGGCGTCCCGGCGTTGTGGGGCGAAAAAGGCTATTCGCCGGTGGAACGCACAGGTGCGCGTCCCACGCTGGACGTCAACGGGATCCTCGCCGGGTGGACCGGCCCGGGCGGGAAGACCGTCATCCCCGCCGAAGCCATGGCCAAGGTCTCGTGCCGCCTCGTCCCCGACCAGGACCCGGAAGAAATCTTCGAGGGTTTGAAGCGCTACGTGCAGGCCAACGTCTCTGACGCCGTCACCTGGGAGGTGGTCGAGGTGACGAAGGGCAGCCCGGCTTCGATCTCGGACCGGAACAATTTTGCGGTCAAGGCGATGAGCGCGGCGATGGAGTCGGTCTGGGGCAAGCGCCCGGTCTTCAAACGGGAGGGCGGCTCGGTCCCGGTGGTCGGGCAGATGCAGTCGCTGCTGAAGGTCGAATCGGTGCTGATCGGTTTCGGCCTGCCGGATGACAACCTGCACGCTCCCAACGAGAAGCTGACACTGCCGGTCTGGTTCAAGGGCATCGAAGCCTTGATCCACTTTTTCTACAATTTGTGACAACTTCGGAAGTCTTTTTGGAGTCTGTCCGGGAAGACTTCCGAAGTTTTATAGGTTTGGTGCTATGGAAGATCGAATTATCACTTACGGCGGACAGGCCGTGATCGAAGGGGTGATGATGCGCGGCCGGAAAGCCTTTGCGGTGGCGATGCGCGACCCCGAAGGGAAGATCGTCGTCCACAAGGAACCGCTGGGGGCGGTTTATCGCAGCAAGATCACCAAAATCCCCTTCCTGCGCGGCGTGATCATGCTCTGGGATGCGCTCGGCCTGGGGATGCGCGCCCTGACCCTGGCCGCCAACGTCCAGACCGGCGAAGACGAAAAACTCGAAGGCCCGGCGCTTTACCTGACCCTGGGCTTTTCCCTGGTGCTGGGGATCGGCCTGTTCTTCGTCCTGCCGGCCGCCCTGGTCAGCGGGGTGGAGTACCTGTTCGCCTTGTTCCAGGCCGGGCTGGACGGGAGCGTCCAAATGTCCGGGCTGGGGGCTTTGGGGTTTTCGCCATTCTGGGCCAACCTGCTCGAAGGCGTGATCCGCCTGGGCATCCTGGTCGGTTACATTTGGGCCGTCGGCCAGATACCGGATATCCGCCGGGTGTTCGGCTATCACGGCGCGGAGCACAAGACGATCAACGCTTACGAGGCCGGGGCCGAACTGACGCCGGAGAGCGTGGCGAAGTTTTCGCTGGAACATCCCCGCTGCGGCACGGCTTTCCTTTTGACTCTGGTGCTGGTCTCGATCCTGGTCTTCACCCTGCTCGGCGACCTGACCCTGTTCTGGAAGCTGGCCTCCCGCATCCTGCTCATCCCGGTCCTGGCCGGGATCGCGGTCGAGTACATCCGCTGGACGGCGAACCACCTCGACTCGCGCTTCGTCCGGGCCATCATCCGCCCGAACCTGGCGCTCCAGTCGCTGACCACGCGTGAGCCAGATATGCAGATGCTGGAGGTGGCGATCGCCTCGTTCAATGCCATGCGCGAGGCCGAAGCGGAACTGGTAGCTTGAGATGATATGGAATTTCCGCTCAATGATTCTCTACCGGGCAAAATCCAAGACCTTAACGCGAGTGGGCAGTCTCTGTTCGTTTATTCGTGCAAAATTCGTGGACGGTCTTTTTTTCCGAAAATTTATACCGCACTCAATGAACGAATATTGAACTTTGCAATGTATACCCAGGGCGGTCACAAATTGCGCCTTTTATCGAGTAGGAAAGCGCAATTTGTGACCGTGGGTATTATAATAATGGATGAGAGGTCCCATGAGCCATTCCCAGCCATCATTTGTCGCCAGGAATGCGATCCTGCAGGAAGTTACCCGGCGTATCGTAGATACTGCCAGCCCTGTGCGCGTGCTGCTCTTTGGCTCAACTGCGCGCAGACAGGCGAATCGGGATAGCGATCTGGATCTGCTGGTCGTGATGCGTGGGCCGGTCCACCGCCGCCGTTTGGCCCAGGAAATCTACCGCAATTTGCGCGGAGTCGGCGTTCCTGTGGATATTGTCGTCGCCACCGAAGACGATTTGGAGGAGTTCGGTCAAAGTCCCGGGACGATCCTGAAACCTGCCTTGAAAGAGGGACTTGTAGTTTATGAAGCCTGATACTCCCGATGATCCCCTGGCCTGGCTGCGCCACGCCGATAGCAACCTGATCCTTGCTGAAAAAGGCGGACAATTGCAAGGAATTTTGCTGGAAGACCTGTGCTTCAACGCGCAGCAGGCGGCTGAAAAGGCCCTGAAAGCGCTTTGCGTTGCGCGAAACCTGGAATTTCCAAAAACCCATTCGCTCGTGCATTTGATGGATATACTTGAAACAAGCGGTATCG